>NZ_SPQZ01000001.1 GCF_004570845.1 Orlajensenia leifsoniae
TGCTCGATGATCTGGCGGACCGGGTCCTTCTGCACGTCCTTGACGAGCACGAGCTCGGTCTTGCCGTCGATGTCGAGCTCGAGCAGGGCGTTGGCCTTGCGGAGGATGAGTCCGATCTGGTGGGCGGGCAGGGTCACGTGGCGGGGGTCCGAGCCGTGGCCGTAGATGACGGCCGGGATCTTGCCGACGGCGCGGATCTTGCGGGCAGCGCCCTTGCCGAAGGACTCGCGAACCTCGGCGACAACCTTGTTGTCATCACTCATGATGTATCTCCTTGCGGGCTCGTGGCCCAGATCAGTGGTCTGTGTGTTCAACTCGAACGCATGTCAGCGTGAGGAAAAGCCAGGGGAAGCCGCATCCGCCGCGTCGATAACGGATGCCGGAGCATCCCTCGCCGAAGTCTTCAGTCCCCTTGCACCGCGAGCGGCACGGGAAACCAGTCTGTGAGTCTATCAGGCCCGAGCCGTGCCGCAGCACGGCGTCACAGAGGAGCGCCGACACTACGCTGGAAGTCGACTATCGAAGGAGAGCGAAATCGTGCCAGAGGCAACTGCAAACATCGGCGTCGTCGGCTTGGCCGTCATGGGTTCCAACCTGGCGCGCAACCTCGCCAGCCGTGAGGGCAACACCGTGTCGATCTTCAACAGGTCGTACGAGAAGACCCAGACCCTCCTCGACGAGCACCCCGAGGCCGAGTTCGTCCCGGCCTCCACGTACGCCGAGTTCGCCGCCTCCCTCACCACCCCGCGCACCGCGATCATCATGGTGCAGGCCGGAAAGGGCACCGACGCCGTCATCGACGCGCTGACCGAGGTCTTCGAGCCCGGCGACATCATCGTCGACGGCGGCAACGCGCTCTTCACAGACACCATCCGCCGCGAGAAGGCCGTGCGCGAGACCGGGATCAACTTCGTCGGCGCCGGAATCTCCGGAGGCGAGGAGGGCGCGCTCAACGGCCCGTCGATCATGCCCGGTGGATCCGACGAGTCGTGGGTGACCCTCGGCCCCATCCTCAAGTCGATCGCGGCCGTCGCCGAGGGCGAGCCCTGCGTCACCCACGTCGGCCACGACGGCGCCGGACACTTCGTCAAGATGGTGCACAACGGCATCGAGTACGCCGACATGCAGCTGATCGGCGAGGCCTACGACCTCATCCGTCGCGGCACGGGCAAGTCGCCGGCCGAGATCGCCGACATCTTCTCCGAGTGGAACCGGGGCGAGCTCGAGAGCTACCTCATCGAGATCACGGCCGAGGTGCTGCGCCAGGTCGACGCCGAGACCGGCGAACCTCTCGTCGACGTCATCCTCGACCAGGCCGGGGCCAAGGGCACCGGCGCCTGGACTGTGCAGACCGCCCTCGACCTGGGCATCCCGGTGTCGGGCATCGCCGAGGCCGTGTTCGCTCGCTCGCTGTCGTCGAAGCCGGCCCAGCGGGCTGCGGCATCCGACCTCCCCGGCCCGTCTGAGGCCTGGACCGTGGCGGATGCCGACAAGGACGCGTTCGTCGAGGACGTGCGCCGCGCCCTCTACGCGTCGAAGATCGTCGCCTACTCGCAGGGCTTCGACGAGATCGTCGCCGGTGCCGAGCAGTACGGCTGGGACATCAAGAAGGGCGACATCGCCGCCATCTGGCGCGGTGGCTGCATCATCCGTGCGCGCTTCCTCAACCGCATCACCGAGGCGTACGCGGCAGACCCCGGTCTGGTCGCGCTGCTCACGGCGCCGTACTTCGCCGAGGCGCTCACCGGAACCCAGGAGGCGTGGCGTCGCGTCGTCGTCGTGGCGGCCCAGGCCGGTATCCCGTCGCCGGCGTTCTCGTCGAGCCTGGCGTACTACGACGGCCTGCGTGCCGACCGCCTGCCGGCCGCCCTCATCCAGGGCCAGCGCGACTTCTTCGGTGCCCACACCTACAAGCGCGTCGACAAGGACGGCACCTTCCACACCCTGTGGTCGGGCGACCGCACCGAGATCGAGTCGGCCGGGTCCGGCCACTGAGGCTCACTCGCTCGGTGGGGCCTTCACGCTCAACGAGCGAGTGATCAGCCCGATCGCCAGCACCACCACGGTGCCGACGATGGCCTGCCACGGCAGCGTGAGCGCGAGCAGCACGCATCCGGCGAGCCCGATCCACTGCACGGCGTGCGGCAGCCAGCGCTCCGAGCGCGGTTGCCGCAGGGCCGAGGCGTGCGCGATCGCGTAGTAGCCGAGTACGGCGCAGGCCGAGAATCCGACCAGCTGGCGCGGATCGAGCAGCACGACGGCCGCGATCGCGATCAGGGCCACGGATGCCTCGGCCACGACGGGGGCGTGGGTGCGGGTCGAGATGCGGCTGAGCGCGCCGGGCAGGTCACCCTCGCGCGCCATCGCGAGCGAGGTGCGGCTGAGGCCGGCGAGGATGCCGATGAGGGAGCCGAGGCTGGCGATGGCAGCCACCACGCTCGCGACGACGGGCCAGGCCACGCCTCCGAGGGCGGTCGACGCGAGGTCGGCGAGAGGCGACGTCGACGAGGCCAGCCCATCGACCCCGAGCACGCTCAGGCAGAAAGCACCGACGACGGCGTAGAGCACGAGCGCCACCGCCAGGGCGGTGATGATCGCGCGCGGCAGCGTGCGCTGCGGATCGCGCACCTCCTCCCCCAGCGTCGCCATGCGGGCGTATCCGGCGAAGCAGAAGAACAGCAGGCCCGCCGACTGCAGCACGCCGTACCATCCGGCATCCGTCGCCCCGAGATCGACGATGGGGCCGTCAGCAGCTCCCGAGAGCGCCGTCGCAACGAGCACGGCGACCAGTCCGGCGCCGACGACGGTCACGATCGCGAGGCTCACCCGCGCCGTGCTGCGGATGCCGGTCGCGTTGACGGCGGCGAGAACGACCAGAACGCCGACGGCCACGCCCTTCGCCTGCTCGGGCCAGAGGTAGCTCCCGGCGATGAGCGCGATGGCGGCGGCCGAAGCCGTCTTGCCCCAGACGAAGAGCCAGCCGGCAGCGAAGCCCGTCCACGGTCCGATGGCGGCCCGCCCGAAGGCGTAGGCGCCGCCCGACACGGGGTGCGCCATGGCCAACTGCGCCGTGCTCAGCGCGTTGAGCGATGCGACGATGCCGGCGATCACCAGGCCGATGAGCAGCGCTCCCCCTGCTGCGGCTGCCGCGGGCGCCCAGACGAAGAACACACCGGCGCCGATCATCGACGCCAGTCCGATTCCGACGGCCTGTCCTGTGCCGATGCGGCGTTCGAGGGTACTCACCCGAGTGACCTTAGCGATCGGGCGTGAACGTTTGTTAGGGTCGCCCCTATGACGACGCATCCGGAGCTTCTGGGCTCCGACGAGGACGACGACGATTCCGGTCGTCCGTCGCTCGGCGCCCGTCGCAGCCGCATGCTGCGCGCCGTCGTCTGGATCGGCATCGTCGCTCTCGTGCTGCCGGGCATCCTGGTGACCTGGGGCGTCGCCCAGGGCACGGCCTCACGCGCCTGCGCGACCTACGCCGCCTATCTGCGGCCGGATGCCGGCGGCTCGTCCGTCGGCTTCGAGGTGTTCGCAGCCGGCGGCCCGGGCTGGCAGTGCTACGCCGTGAGCACCAGCGGACCGAAAGAGTACCTCGGTTCGCTCGGGCTCATCCCCTCGGCGCCGCACATGCCGGGCCAGACCGCCTGACTCAGCCGCCGGCGACCGGCGTCGGCCTCGCAGGCGGCACCGCGCCGAGCACCCGCACGAGGTCGAGCTTCTCGGCATCCGTCGATCCCGCTGCGGCCGAATAGGCCACGATCCGCAACTCGGAACCCTGCACGAGCAACACGTCGCAGTCGAGGGTGAGCTCGCCGACGGCCGGATGCAGCAGGGTCTTGCGCGCCGCCGCGTGGTCGGAGACGTCGCCGCGCGCCCAGAGTTCACCGAAGCGCGGCGACTCCGCCCGGAGACCGGCCACGAGCTCCGCCAGCGGCCGGTCCCGTGGGTACCGCGACGTCGCCGCCCGCAGGTCGGCCACCATCCCGACCTCGAAGGCGTCGACCTCGGCACCGACGTGCACGACGCGGCCGCCCTCCCCATGGAAGTGCCGCCACGGGAGGTTGCGGTGCAGCGGTTCGACAGGCACGGGGCCCATGAGCGCCTCCCACAACGGGTTGGCCATCACGAAGGTCCAGCGGGCGTCGAAGACGCCGACGGGGAGATCCCGCATCCGTTCCACCATGCGCTGCACGCCTGGAGTGACGTGCGTGTCGACGACACCGGTCGACGGCGGGGCGACGTCGGCGAGCCTGAACAGATGGTCGCGCTCCGGGGTCGAGAGCCGCAGCGACCTGGCCAGAGCCGCGAGCACCTGGGCGGACGGATGCCGGGCCCTGCCCTGCTCGAGCCTGGTCAGGTAGTCGACCGACAGGCCGGATGCGGCAGCCACCTCCTCACGCCGGAGTCCCGGCGAGCGCCGCTGACCTGTCGCGATCCCGGCGTCGACCGGGTCGGCGCGGTCTCGCCAGACCCGGAGCATGCGTCCCAGTTCGCGATCGTCGGAAGTCATCTCTCGAGTATCGCGCGTGCAGCGGGTGCCCGGCAGGCGTCGGGTGGCCCTGTCGGACCCAGGCTCGCCGGACGACTGCCTGAGCCCTTCCGAGGCCTGCACGCTGGAACCATGACGATCTCACTCATCACCGGGGCCAACAAGGGCCTCGGATTCGAAACCGCCCGCACTCTCATCGGCCTCGGCCACACCGTCTACCTCGGGGCCCGCGATCCGGAGCGCGGTGCCGCATCGGCATCCGCCCTCGGAGCCCGATTCGTACAGCTCGACGTGACCGATGACGCCTCCGTCGCCGCCGCGGCCGGCCTCATCGCCTCCGAGGAGGGCCACCTCGACGTGCTCGTGAACAACGCGGGCATCTCGGGAAGCCACACTCCCCTGTGCGACACCGCAGCCGGGGACCTCGAGGACGTGTTCGCCACCAACGTGTTCGGCATCGTGCGCGTGATGCACGCCTTCATCCCACTGCTCGAGAAGTCAGACTCCCCCGTGGTCGTGAACGTGGGCAGCGGCATGGGCTCGCTCGCCGTGACGACGGACCCCGACCGTCTCGAGTCCACCCTCAACACCCTCGGCTACCCGGCGTCGAAGACCGCCGTCTCGATGCTCACCTCGCAGTACGCGAAGGGCCTGCCGGGCATGAGGGTGAACGTGGTGGACCCGGGCTACACGGCCACGGATCTCAACGGCCGCCTCGGAACGCAGACCGTGGAGCAGGGCGCTGCCGCCATCGTGCGGATGGCGACGATCGCAGCAGACGGACCGACGGGCACCTTCACGGATGCCGCAGGCACCGTGCCCTGGTGACGACCGAGGCGCGCGGCCTCAGCCGTTCAGCAGCTGGTCGCGCACCTGACGGCGGATGACCTTGCCGATGAGCGACTTCGGCAGCTCGTCGACGGCCACGATGCGCTTCGGCACCTTGTAGGCGGTGAGCTGGTCGCGGGCGAGGTCGCGGATGGACTGCTCGTCGAGTTCCGCGCCCTCCCGGAGCACGACGGCGGCCACGACCTTCTCACCGCTGTGCACATCGGGCAGGCCCACGACGGCGGCGTCGACGACGTCGGGGTGCGTGCGCAACGCCTCCTCGACCTCGCTCGGTGCCACGTTGAACCCGCCGGTGATGATGAGCTCCTTGATGCGGTCGACGATCCGCACGAAGCCGTCGGAGTCGAGCGCCACGATGTCTCCGGTGCGGAACCAGTCAGCACCGCCGTCCGTCGCCGAGACGAACACGGCCGCACTCTCGTCGGGCTTCTTCCAGTAGCCGGAGAAGACCTGGGGACCGCGCACGATCAGCTCGCCCTCCTCATCGGTGGCCCGGTCCTGCGTCGGGTCCTCGGGGTCGACGACCCGCACCTCGGTCGACGACAGCGGGAGTCCGACGGTTCCGGCCTTCCGGTTGGGGGCGACGGGGTTGGCCATCAGCACCGGAGACGTCTCCGAGAGCCCGTAGCCCTCGACGAGGTAGCCGCCCGTGAGCGCCTCCCACGGCTCGACGACCTCGGCCGAGAGCGGCATCGCACCAGAGATGGCGATCTGGATGCCGGCGAGCGACACCCCCTCCTTCTCGGCGGCCTGCCGCAGGCGCTCGTAGATGGGAGGCACGGCGGGAAGGAAGGTCGCCGGATGCTTCTTCATGACGGCCAGCACCAGGGCGGGGTCGAACTTGGGGAACAGCACCAACCGCGATCCCATGCTCATCGCGAAGGTGAGGCAGAGGGTGAGGCCGTAGGCGTGGAACATCGGCAGCACCGCGTAGACCACGCTGGTTCCGCGCTCGATCGTGGGCACCCAGGCACGCGACTGGGCCGCGTTGGCGGCCAGGTTGAGGTGGGTGAGGGTTGCGCCCTTCGGGTTGCCGGTGGTGCCGCTGGTGTACTGGATGAGGGCGACATCGTCGACGGATGGCGCCACGATGTGCTCGTCGACGGGCGACGCCTTCAGCAGCTCCTCCCACGACGTCGTGCCGCGCACCTTCGTGGTGAGGGCGTCACGCGACTCGCGGGCCTTGGCGACGGGCAGCTTGAGGGCCGTTCGGGTGAGGAAGGGCATGGCCCGGGTCACGTCGATCGAGATGATCGTCTCGACAGCGACGTCGGACGGGAAGGCCTGGATGGTGGCGACGACCTTGTTCCACGCGATGACGACGGTGGCGCCGTGATCCTCGAACTGGTGCCGCAGCTCGCGCGGCGTGTAGAGCGGGTTGTGCTCGATCACGATGGCGCCGAGCCTCAGCACGGCGTAGAACGCGGCGACGTGCTGGGGGCAGTTCGGGAGCACCAGGGCGACGGTGTCGCCCTTCTGCACGCCGAGCAGGCGCAGCCCCTCTGCTGCACGGTCGACCTGGGCACCGAGCTCGGCGTACGTGGTCGTGCGGCCGAAGAACTCGAGCGCGACGTTGTCGGGATACTGGCGCACCGAGGCGGCGAGCATGTCGTACAGCGAACCGTCGGGCAGGTCGATGTCGTGGGGCACGCCCTCGGCGTACGAGTCGAGCCAGGGGCGTGGGGTCGTGATCACACCTTTACAGTAGCGCCGGGGCCGTGTTCAGGCCGCCCTGCTACCCTCGCCCGAAGGCCCATGACCCCCGAACGCATCCGTCCTCGTCCCCCGTCGCGGCACTCCGCGACGCGACGTGCTGCGCCCGCGGCTACGGCAGCGTCGGCGTCGGCGTCGGCGCCGGCCGCGCGTCGGCATCCGCGCAATCGGATGGCAATCCCGGCTGCCCTGGCGGTCATCGCCTGGGGCGCCGCCATGATGATGGCTCCCCCGCCGCTCCCGAGCGCCGCGGATACGGCCCGGACGGCGGCGCAGTCGAGCGCGGCCCAGCTGCCGGCGCAGTCGCTCACCGTCGACGGAACGGTTCCGGACATCTCGGTCGTGCGCGACGGCTATACAGCCACCGACGGCGCCCAGACTCTCGCGGCCAACGGCACCAACTACGACTGGGCGAAGCTCGTGCTGGTCTTCGCCGGCTGGCCGACCACCGAGAGCAACATCACGGTCATCACCCGGTGGATGCGCCAGGAGAACGGCGTCGACAACTGGTGGAACCGCAACAACCCCTTGAACAACGGTTGGGGCTCCGGCGGCGGAAGCGGTCTGGGCAGCTACGACTCGCTGGTGACGGCGGCGGAGAACTGCGCCGACGCCCTACACCGCAACTCGGGCTACACCGCCATCGCCGCGGGCTTCGCAGCCTCGGCCCCGACGGGCGAGATCGAGGCGGCCATCTGGGCGTCGCCGTGGGCGTCGAGCCACTACGCGAACGGCTCGCACTGGAGCTCTCGACCCGCAGACGTCGTCAAGGCTCCCGACGACGCCTGGGGCTGAGCGGGTCCGCTCGGGTGCTCCCTACGCGGCGCCGTCGAACATCGACGTGACCGACTCGTCGTTGAAGACGGCGTCGATGGCCTGGGCGAGCAGCGGCGCGATCGGCAGGATCGTGAGCTTGTCGAAGCGCTTCTCCTCGGGCACCGGCAGGGTGTCGGTGACGACGACCTCATCGACGGCGTCGCTCTGCAGGATCTGCGTCGCCGGATCGCTGAAGACGGCGTGCGTCGCCGCGACGACGACGCCGATGGCGCCTGCCGCCTTGAGGGCCTCTGCCGCCTTCACGATCGTGCGTCCGGTGTCGATCAGGTCATCGACCAGCAGACAGACACGGCCGTTGACCTCACCGACGATCTCGTGCACCGAGACCTGGTTCGGCACCAGCGGGTCGCGGCGCTTGTGGATGATGGCGAGGGGGACGCCTAGCTTGTCGCTCCAGATGTCGGCGACGCGCACCCGGCCCATGTCGGGCGAGACCACGGTGAGGGTGGCCGGATCGAGCTTGGACTGGAAGTGCTCGAGCAGCACGGGCATGGCGAAGAGGTGGTCGACGGGGCCGTCGAAGAAGCCCTGGATCTGGGCGGCGTGCAGGTCGACGCTCATGATGCGGTCGGCGCCGGCGGCCTTGTACAGGTCGGCGACGAGTCGGGCGCTGATCGGCTCGCGGCCGCGGCCCTTCTTGTCCTGGCGGGCGTAGGGGTAGAACGGCGAAACGACGGTGATGCGCTTCGCGGAGGCGCGCTTGAGGGCGTCGACCATGATGAGCTGCTCCATGAGCCACTCGTTGATGGGAGAGGTGTGCGACTGGATCACGAAGGCGTCGCACCCGCGCACGCTCTCGTCGAAGCGCGCGTAGATCTCGCCGTTGGCGAAGGTGCGGGCATCCGTCGGGATGAGCTCGCTGCCGAGTTCGGCCGCGATGTCGGCGGCGAGCTGCGGATGCGCTCGCCCCGACACGAGGACGAGGTGCTTCTGGCCGGTGATATTGATTCCGGACACTCGGACTCCGCTCTGCTCGACGGTACGGTGACCGCTAGTCATCTGACGCCGGGGTGGCGGCCTGGGCCGCCGCATCGGCGGCCGTTCCTGGACGCTTCCGGCTGACCCAGCCGTCGAGATTGCGCTGCTGCGCGACCGAGATGGCGAGGGCTCCGGGCGGGACATCCTTTCGGACGACCGTTCCGGCGCCGGTGTACGCTCCGTCACCAATCCTAACGGGGGCGACGAAGACGCCGTGCGACCCCGTGCGAACGTGAGAGCCCACTTCCGAGCGGTTCTTCTCGACTCCGTCGTAGTTGGCGAAGATGGACCCGGCGCCGATGTTCGAGCCCTCGCCGATCGTCGCGTCGCCGACGTAGGAGAGGTGCGGCACCTTGCTGCCGACGCCGATGTTCGCGTTCTTGGTCTCGACGAAGGCGCCGATCTTGCCGTCGGCGCCGAGGATGGTGCCGGGGCGCAGGTACGAGAACGGGCCGACCGTCGCGCCGGCCTCGATCACGCTGAGGGTCGCATCCGTTCGCTTGACCGTCGCTCCCTCGCCCACCTCGGTGTCGACCAGAGTGGTGTCGGGGCCGATCACGGCTCCGGTGGCGATGACGGATGCCCCGAGGATCTGCGTGCCGGGCTTCACGGTGACATCGGGGGCGAGTGTCGCCTTCACATCGATCCACGTGGTCGCCGGGTCCTGGATGGTGACTCCGGCCAGCTGCCAGCCGCGCACGATGAGCGCGTTCAGCTGCAGTGCGGCCTCGGACAGCTGGGCGCGATCGTTGATGCCGGCCACGAGCCACGCCTCGTCGACGGGGACGGCCGCGACCTCGCTGCCCGCTGCACGCAGCAGTCCGATGACGTCGGTGAGGTACTTCTCGCCCTGCGCGTTGTCTGTCGTCACGTGGGCGAGCTGGTCGCGCAGCTCGTTCACACCGAAGACGTAGATGCCGGCGTTGGCCTCGCCGATGGCGCGCTCGGCCTCGGTCGCGTCTTTCTGCTCGACGATGCGGTCGAAGGCGCCGGCGTCGGTGCGCACGATGCGGCCGTAGCCCGTGACATCGGGCGGGAACAGCGACATGACGCTCGCGGCGGCGGCATCGGCCCGGTGCGCCTCGATGAAGCGGCCGAGGGTGTCGGCGTCGAGCAGCGGGACGTCGCCGTTCACCACGAGCACCTCGCCCGAGAATCCGGCGGGAAGCGCCTCGATCGCGAGCTCCACGGCGCGGCCGGTGCCCGCCACCTCGTCCTGGTCGACGATCACGCTCTCGGGCATGTCGACGCCGATCACGGCGGCGACGCGGTCGCGCTCGTAGCGCACGACGCTGATCACGTGGGCCGCGTCGAGCTTGCGTGCCGTCGCGAGCACGTGCGAGACGATCGGCATGCCGCCGAGCGGATGCAGCAGCTTCGGCAGCGACGACTTCATCCGCGTGCCCTGGCCGGCGGCGAGCACGACGATCGCGAGGTTCTGGTCGGTCATGGTGTCTCCCCTGGTGTGTTTCGAAGGGCTCCGCCGCCAGGACTCGAACCTGGACCTAACAGCTCCAAAGGCTGTCGTGCTGCCATTACACCACGGCGGACCACGCCTGACCGCTGGTCCAACGCGCCCTCCAGTCTGCCAGAACGGATGCCGTGGCCGTGACGCGCCCGGCGGCATCCGAACGGGATAATGGAGCCATGCCGAGCAATGACGAGGTCGACCGCATCGTGGATGCGTGGGGACGCGAGCGCCCCGATCTCGATTTCTCCCCCCTGCAGGTGCTCTCCCGCGTCGGCAGGCTCGCGAAGCACCTCGACCGCGAGCGTCGCAGCGCCTTCTCGCGCGCCGGACTCGAGTCGTGGGAGTTCGACGTGCTCTCGGCGCTCCGCCGAGCCGGAGCTCCGTACCAGCTCTCCCCCAAGCAGTTGCTGCAGCAGACCCTGGTCTCCAGCGGCACCATGACGAACCGCATCGACAGGCTCGTCGACCTCGGGCTCGTGACCCGCCAGACCGACCCGCGCGACGGCCGGGGCGTGCTGGTCGTGATGACCGCAGCCGGCCTCGCCCAGGTCGATGCCGCCATCACCCAGTTGGTCGAGGCCGAGGCCGATCTCCTCGACACCCTCAGCGCCTCGGATCAGGATCGTCTGGCGGGTCTCCTCCGCAAGCTCAGTCTCGACTTCGACTGAGCGCCGCCGCGGCCTCCACGGCCGCGATGGCGAGGTCCTCCTCCTCGATCCGCTCGTTCTCGGCCGTGCGCGCCTCGACCCGGATCGCCACCAGCTTCTCGCTGCGTCGCTGGTTCGGCAGCGGCAGCCGCGTGGTGATCACGGCCAGCGGAATGATGAGGATCCACGAGTACATCGCCCACACGGGATCGATGAACAGCGCGATCGGGATCGACACCAGGAAGATCGCCGGTGCAGGGAACTGGTTGCGCACGCTCAGGGCGTAGACGTCGAAGTCGATGTCGTCCTGGATGAAGTCGTGGCGCCAGGCGTACACCCAGATCCACAGCTGGACCAGGCTGATACCCGCGACGTCGAGGGCGTACAGGGTGACGGTGATCGGCACCTGGTACATGGTCAGGGCGATGGTGGCGACCGGCAGCAACGCGATGAGGAACAGGAACACGAGGTTGATGCGCTGCAGTGGGGTGTCGTAGCGACTGATGACGCTGAACTTGCGGTGGTGGGTGATCCAGTTCGCCCCGATGATGGTGAAGCTGAGCGCATAGGCTCCGAACACCCCGATGTCGTCGAGCAGGGCCTGCCCGATCTCGGCCTCGGGCACCTCGGGGATGTGGATCTCCAGCACGAGCAGCGTCATCGCGATGGCCATGACGGCGTCGCTGAAGAAGACGGTGCGCTCGGTGTTCCTCCCCCGGGTCAGCAGGCGTGCGTACCGACTCTCCGCGCCGGTGCGGCGTGCGACGCGCTCGGTCCGATCAGCCATGGGGCGAGCCTAATAGGGTGAGGCAGGTGAGTGAATCCTTCAGGCGGATGCTGCGTGCCCTTCCCGACTTCCCCGACGAGCTCCCCGAGTTCGATCCCGAGACGGCGCCGTCGGATCCCGTCGAGCTGTTCCGGGACTGGCTCGAGGTCGCTGTGGTCCGCGGCATCCGTCAGCCCCATGCGTTCTCCCTGGCGACGACGGATGCCGCCGGCCTGGTGTCGTCGCGCATGCTGATCCTGAAGGACATCGACGCGAGCGGGTGGTGGTTCGCCACCTCCAGGCTGTCGCGCAAGGGCCGCGAGCTCGAGCAGAACACCGCGGTCGCGCTCAACTTCTTCTGGGCCGAACTCGGCCGGCAGGTGCGGGTGACCGGCGATGCCGTCGAGCTCTCGGACGAGGTGTCGGCAGCGGACTGGGCGGCCCGCCCCAGCGCCGACGGCGCGACGAACCCCGCGTGGCAGGTCTACGCCGTGCGGCCCCGGGAGATCGAGTTCTGGCAGGCACGTCACGACCGCAACCACATCCGGCACCGCTACGACTTCTGAGCGCCGAGGCCGTACCGCGTCAGCGCCTCAGCGCCACCCGCGCCAGCCTGTTGCCGACGAACTGGGCGATCTGCACGAACACGACGATGAGCAGCACCGCAGCCCAGGTGACGACCGGCTCGAACTGCCTGTAGCCGTAGAGCTGCGCGAAGTAGCCCAGGCCGCCGCCGCCGATGAGGCCGGCCACGGCCGACATGTCGACGATCGCCACGAAGATGAAGGTGTAGCCGAGGATGAGGGGGCCGAGCGCTTCGGGGATCACGATGGTTCGGAGGATGCGGTAGGGACCTGCTCCCATCGACCGGGCCGCCTCGATGACGCCGGGTGAGACCGTCACGAGGTTCTGCTCGACGATGCGGGCTATGGCGAACGACGCCGCGAGCGAGAGCGCGAAGATGACCGCGTTGATGCCGATTCCGGTGCCGATGATCATGCGCGAGAGCGGCTGCACTGCGGCGATGAAGATGATGAACGGGATGGGCCGGAAGAAGTTGATCACGACGTTCAGCACGACGAAGATCGCCTTGTTGGGCAGCAGGCTGCCCGCGCGCGTGGCGTAGAGCACGAGCCCCATCAGCAGGCCGGCGGCACCGCCGATGAGGAGGGTGATCGAGACCATGTACAGGGTCTCGCCTGCCGCCTTCCAGAACTCGTCCTGGAGATCGATCAGGGCATCCATCAGCGCACCTCCGTCACGTGCGTGCTCTGGCCGATGCGCACGATGGCGGCGTCGATGGCCGTGTCGTCGCCGCGGAGCGCAAGCGTGAGGTGGCCGAACGCGCGGCCCTGGATGTCGTTGATGCCGCCGTAGACGAGCTCGAAGGCGACCCCGGCGTTGACGATCTCGAGGAAGACCGCGGCCTGGTCGGCGTTGCCGTCCCGGAACGAGATGGTGACGATGCGTCCGATGTGGCGCTCCTGCAGCACGGCCAGCTCGGCGGGCGACGGGATGCCCTTGATCACCGTCGACACGAAACGTCGCGACGAGGCGTTCTGCGGATTCGAGAAGACGTCGAACACGTCGCCCTTCTCGATGACCCGTCCGCCGTCCATGACGGCGACCTTGGTGGCGATCGACTGGATCACGTCCATCTCGTGGGTGATCACGACGATCGTCACGCCGAACTCGGTGTTCACGCGCTTCAGCAGCGCGAGCACCTCCTGCGTGGTCTCGGGGTCGAGGGCGCTGGTCGCCTCGTCGGCGAGCAGGATGCGCGGTTCGGTCGCGAGTGCACGAGCGACGCCGACGCGTTGCTTCTGACCGCCCGAGAGCTGGTCGGGGTAGCTGCGGGCCTTCTCGCGGAGCCCCACGAAGTCGAGCAGCTCGTCGACCCTGGCGGCGATCCGCTCCTTGGGCCAGCCGGCGACCCTCAGGGGGTAGGCGACGTTGTTCCACACGTTCTTCGCGTTGAACAGGTTGAACTGCTGGAAGATCATGCCGATCCCGAGGCGGACGGAGCGGAGCTCCCGCTCCGGCCGCCCCGAGATCTCCTCGCCGTCGATGATCACGCTGCCGTCGCTCACGGGCTCCAAGGCGTTGATGAGCCGCACGAGCGTGCTCTTGCCCGCCCCGGAGTACCCGATGATGCCGTAGACGTCGCCGGCCTCGATGTCGAGGGAGACGTCGTCGATGGCGACGATCCGCTCACCGCCCTTGTCGGGTGATGGGTAGGTCTTGGTGACGTTGCGCAGACTGACGAGGCTCACGCGGTGCGCTCAGCCGTTCTTCCGGGTGTCGGCCTCGACGGTCTTGAGGGAGGCCTCGAGGTCGGCGACCGGGGTCTTCAGGGCGACGGCCGTTCCACCGGATGCCTCGAGCAGACCGTCCTGCACAGCCTGGGTGTCCTGGAAGATCTCGACCAGCTTCTTGTACGTCTTGTTGTCCTTGTCCTCGGCCTTGGCGGCGAAGATGTTGACGTACGGGAGGGCGGAGGCATCGGCGGGGTCGTCCTGCGCGATGGCGTCGGAGGCCTTCAGCCCGGCGTCCTCGACGTAGTCGTTGTTGATGATCGCCGCGGCGACGTCGGGAAGCGACGACGGCGTGAGCGATGCCTCGAGCGTCGTCACCTTCACCTTGGACTTGTCGGTGTCGATGTCGTTCAGGCCGGAGTAGATGCTGCCCCCGTCCTTGAGGCTGACGAGGCCGGCCGACTGCAGCACGAGGAGTCCGCGCGCGAGGTTGGCGTCGTCATCCGGGATGGCGACGGTGTCGCCCTTCTTGATGTCGTCGACGGAGGTGTACTTCGTGGAGTACAGGCCCAGCGGGTAGATGGCGGTGGAGCCGATCGGAACGAGGTCCTCGTCGGCCGACACGTTGTAGCCCGCGAGGTAGACGATGTGCTGGAACTGGTTGAGGTCGAGCTCGCCCTCGGTAAGGGCGGGGTTCGGCTGCGCGTAGTCGGCGAAGTCGACGAGGTCGACCGTGATGCCCTCCTCCTTGGCGGCCTCGACGAAGGGCGCCCACTGCGGGTCGCTCTTGCCGACCACACCGATGGTGACGGTGTCGTCAGCGTCGTCGCCGGACGCGCTGGCGGATCCGTTGGCGCACCCCGAGAGGGCGAAGACGAGGGGAATCGCGGCGAGGGCCGCGACGAGAGACAGGGACTTCTTGCTGCTGCGTGACATGTCTTCGACGCTAGCCAGCGTCTCCGTCACAGGCGGAATCGGCGGGTCACACTTCGTCACCTCGGGGTCGGGAACGGGGTACGGCCCGCCACCGCCCGGCGGTCGCCGCCATGCGCCGCCCTTCCGCCGCCGCCCTCGACCCGAGGTCAGCCCTCGAGCAGCTCCGACACCTCGAGCCAGCGCACCTCGAGGTCGGCCACGGTCGACTCGAGCTTCTGCAGCTCGCCGGTGATGGCGCCGAGGCCGGCGTAGTCGCTCTGGTCGTGCACGGCGAGCTTCTCGTGGGCCGCGGCGATCTCCCCCTGGTACTTCTTGAGGCGTCGGTCGAGGGAGGAGAGCTCCTTCTCGGCGTTGCGCTTGTCCGCTCCGCCGAGGGCCGGCTTGCCGGGCGTCGACGAGCCTCCGGACGCAGCCGCGGCTCCGGATGCGGCGGGCTTGCGCGCGGCATCCGCCGACGCATCCGTCACCCCACGACGCAGCTCGAGGTACTGCTCGACGCCGCGGGGCAGGTGCCTGAAGTGGCCGTCCATGACGGCGTACTGCTGGTCGGTGACGCGCTCGATGAGGTAGCGGTCGTGGCTCACGACGAGGAGCGTGCCGGGCCAGGAGTCGAGGAGGTCCTCGATGGCGGCGAGCATGTCGGTGTCGAGGTCGTTCGTGGGCTCGTCGAGGATGAGCACGTTCGGCTCGTCGAGCAGGATGAGGAGCAGCTGCAGGCGCCGCTTCTGCCCGCCCGAGAGGTCCTTGATAGGCGTGGCCAGCTGGGCGCTGGTGAAGCCGAGGCGCTCGAGCAGCTGCCCGGGCGTGAGCTCCTTGCCGCCGGCGACGTAGCTCGACCGCTGCCTGCCGATGATGGTCGAGACGCGCTCGTGCTGCACGTCCTTCAGCTCGGCGAGCTCCTGGGTGAGGCTCGCGATGCGCACAGTGGTGCCGCGCTTGACCTTGCCGCTCGTGGGCCTGACCGTCCCGGTCACGAGGCCGAGCAGCGTCGACTTGCCGGCGCCGTTGACACCGAGGACGCCGGTGCGCTCCCCCGGTGCGATGCGCCACTCGATGTCCTTGAGGATGGTGCGGCCGTCGTAGACGACGCTGGCATCGAGGATGTCGACGACGTCCTTGCCGAGGCGCGAGGTCGCCATCTGCTTGAGCTCGACGGTGTCGCGGGGCGGCGGCTCGTTCTCGATCAGCTCGTTGGCCGCATCGATGCGGAACTTGGGCTTGGCGGTGCGGGCTGGGGCGCCGCGGCGCAGCCAGGCGAGCTCCTTGCGCATGAGGTTCTGGCGCTTCGCCTCGCTCGCCGCCGACATGCGATCGCGCTCGACGCGCTGCAGGATGTAGGCCGCGTAGCCGCCCTCGAACGGTTCGATGATCTGGTCGTGGACCTCCCAGGTGTAGTTGCACACCTCGTCGAGGAACCAGCGATCGTGGGTCACGACGATGAGCCCGCCGGAGTTCTGCGCCCACCGCTTGCGGAGGTGCCCGGCGAGCCAAGCGATGCCCTCGACGTCGAGGTGGTTGGTGGGCTCGTCGAGGAAGATGACGTCGTGGTCGGCGACCAGCAGGGCGGCGAGCCCGACGCGACGGCGCTGACCGCCCGAGAGGGTTCCGACGACGGCGTCCCACGGCACGTCGCCGAGGAGCCCGCCGATCACGTCGCGGGCCTGGGCATCTCCGGCCCACACGTGCTCGTCGATGCCGCCGACGACTGCCTGGGCCACGGTCAGGGTCTGGTCGACGGTGTCCGACTGGTCGAGCATGCCGATGTCGACGCCGCGTCGACGCGTGACGCGCCCGCCGTCGGGTTCGATGCGGCCGGCGAGCAGGCGCAGCAACGTCGACTTGCCGTCGCCGTTCTTGCCGACGACGCCGACGCGATCGCCCTCATTGAGGCCGACGGTGACGCCGTCGAAGATGACGCGCGTGGGGAATTCGAGTCGCAGCTTCTCGCCGCCGAGCAGGTGTGCCATATCCGGTCAACACTACCCGCGCGGGCTGGCGACGGATTCCGCCGCCGGGCTCGCCCTGACGCTCGAGGGGTCCCGGTGACCTGGCGGAGTTCCGGTGACCGGGCGGAGGCAGGACCATCCGCCGTGTCACCGAACCTCCGCCGAGTCGACGGTTCCCGGTCACGGACAGCGCGGATGCCGCGGCTCAGTCGTGCAGCAAGCGCGCGCCGTGCACCGGGGCCGTGGCACGCACGGCGGTGAGGCGGGCTGCCGAGAGGGCGACCTGCAGCTCGAGCGCCGAGTCGGCGTCCTGGGCGAGGAACGCGACGGTGGGGCCGGAGCCCGAGACGATGCCGGCGAGGGCGCCGTTCTCCTCGCCGAGTTCGAGGATGTGGCCGAGGCCGGGAGCCAGGTGCAGAGCGGCGGCCTGCAGGTCGTTCGACAGGGCGTTGGCGAGCATGCGGGCGTCTCCGGCTCGCAGCGCCTGCAGCACCTCGGCGTCGACCGTGGGCGCGGTCTCTGCGGGCTGGATGTCGCGGGCGTTGCGGGTGCGGTGCCGGTCGAGTTCCTCGTACACGGCGGGCGTCGACATGCCGAACTCCGCGATGGCGAGCACCCAGTGGAAGGTGCCCTTGGCCAGCGCCGGGCTGAGCTGGTCGCCTCGGCCGGTGCCGATGGCCGTCCCCCCGAGCAGGGCGAACGGGACGTCGGCGCCGAGCTTCGCGCCCAGGGTGATGAGCTCGTCGCGGGTGAGCTCGGTGCCCCACAGCGCGTCGCAGGCGAGCAGGGTGGCTGCGGCATCCGCAGACCCGCCTCCCATGCCTCCGGCGATGGGCACGTGCTTCTCGACCTCGAGTCGCGCTCCCCCGCGGAATCCCGTCTTGCGGGCGAGCAGGCGGGCCGCCTTGATGGCCAGGTTGCTGCCGTCCGTGGCGAGCCCCGAGGTGTCGACGCTGCCGGTGAACGAGACCGAGAAGTCGTCGGCGGGGTACGCGCGCACGTCCTCGAACAGCGACACCGCCTGATAGGCCGAGGCGACATCGTGGTAGCCGTCGTCCTGGCGGGCGCCGACCTTGAAGAAGACGTTGATCTTGCCCGGAGCCCGTGCGTGCGCGACAGGCGATGCGGCGGGCAGGGTCATGCTTCTAACCTAGCCCGGATAGCGGTGACGAGTCAGTCGGTGAGGTGCGATGCCCGCGCGATGGCGAGGAAGTCGTGAACCGTCAGCTCCTCGCCGCGAGCCGTCGGCTTCACGCCGGCCGCCTCCATGGCGGCGGATGCCGTGGCGGAGTCGCCGAGCACGCCCGAGAGCGACTGCCGCAGCATCTTGCGACGCTGCTGGAAGGCGCCGTCGACGAGGGCGAAGGTGGCGAGCCGCTCGGCCTCCGTCCCGATGGCGTCGGTGCGTCGTTCGAAGCCGACGAGCACGGAGTCGACGTTGGGCACCGGCCAGAACACCTGCCGGCTCACGGTGCCGGCAGTGCGCCAGTCGCCGTACCAGGCGGCCTTGACGCTCGGGCTCCCGTAGACCTTCGATCCGGGCAGCGCCGCGATCCGGAACCCGACCTCGGCCTGCACCATGACGATGCCGGCGTGGATCGACGGGAAGTGCTCGAGGAAGTGCAGCAGCACGGGCACAGAGATGTTGTACGGCAGGTTCGCCACCAGGCGCACGGGGGCACCGGGCAGCTCGAGGATGCGCAGGGCGTCCTGGTGCACGACCTCGAGGGCGGCATCCGGCTGCATCAGCGACACTGTCTTCGGCAGCTGCTCGGCCAGGCGTCCGTCGATCTCGACGGCGATGACGGATGCTCCGGCCTCGGTGAGCCCGAGGGTGAGCGAGCCGAGCCCCGGCCCGATCTCGACGACCTGCTCGCCCGCCTGCACCCCGGCGGTCTTGACGATGCGGCGCACGGTGTTGGCGTCGATGACGAAGTTCTGGCCGAGCTTCTTGGTCGGCGTGACGCCCAGCAGGTCGGCGAGATCACGGATCTCCGCCGGTCCGAGGAGGCGGGCCCCGCCTGCGCTGTGCTCTCCGCTCATGCGAATCCTCCTGACGGGACGGCGGAGCCGCGAGCGGGCTCGGCGTCCCAGGTTCCATAGACCCGCTCGGTGTTGGAGCTGATCTGGGCGGCGAGCACCGAGACGTCGGTGTCGAGGTAGCCGGCCATGGCCCGCAGGGTGTGCGGGATGAGGTACGGCGCGTTCGGTCGTCCGCGCAGCGGCGTGGGCGTGAGGAACGGGGCGTCGGTCTCGACGAGCACCAGCTCGCGCGGGGCGACGGCGAGGGACTCGCGCAGGTTGTCGGCGTTCTTGAACGTCACGTTGCCGGCGAAGGAGAGGTACCAGCCGTTCTCGGCGCACACCCCGGCCATCTCGGCGTCGCCGGAATAGCAGTGGAACACCGTGCGCTCGGGGGCACCGACCCGCAGCAGCGTGGCGATGACCGCGGCGTGGGCGTCGCGATCATGGATCTGCAGAGCGAGGCCGTGCCTCTTCGCGATGTCGATGTGGGCCTCGAAGGAGCGTTGCTGGGCCGCGTGTCCCTCGGCACTCTCGGTGCGGAAGTAATCGAGCCCGGTCTCGCCGACGGCGACCACTCTGGGCTGCCCGGCGAGCCGGTCGATCTCGGCGATGGATTCGTCGAGTTCGCCGCGCAGGGCGTACTCGGCGGCCTCGTTGGGGTGGATCGCCACGGCGGCGAGCATGCGCGGCTCGATCGCCGCCGTCGCGGCTGACCAGCGCGAGGTCTCGACGTCACCGCCGACCTGGATCACTCCACGCACGCCGACGGATGCCGCGCGGTCGAGGTGCTCGCGGTAGTCGAGCCCCTCGCCATCGGCGATCTCGAGGTGCGTGTGGTTGTCGTACACGCCGACGGAGAGCGGCTCGGGCAGAGGCGGGTAGTTCAGGTCGCGTCCGGCGGTCTGCTCGCGGACGCGCACGAAGTCGCCTGTCGGCTCCTCGTTACTCACCACTCGCCTCGATGCGCGGGAACAGGGCCTCGAGGGGGGCGACGGATGCTCCGCCGGTCCACTCCCATGCCCGGTCGATGCGCTGGTCGGTGACGGAGCCCTCGCCGCCGAGGGCGGTCCAGAGCTTCGCCGTCGCCTTCGGCGTCACCGGCGAGAGCAGCACGGCCAGAGTGCCGAGGCCGCGCACGACCGTGGCC
The DNA here is from genome assembly GCF_004570845.1 of Orlajensenia leifsoniae. Lineage (GTDB taxonomy): Bacteria > Actinomycetota > Actinomycetes > Actinomycetales > Microbacteriaceae > Orlajensenia > Orlajensenia leifsoniae. Next base: position 20,069 of record NZ_SPQZ01000001.1, read on the forward strand.
AGCACGGTCTCGAGGCGTGCCCGATTGGCCGGGTCCTTCGCCAGAGCCCACGGCTCCTGCTCCGTGATGTAGAGGTTGAGGGCGTCGACGAGCTCCCAGATCGAGGCGATCGCCTCGTGGATGGCGAGGCGCGAGATGGCCTCGCTGGCGGCATCCGTCACCGACCGCTCGAGAGCGACGATGGCCTCCTCGGCCGGCGTCAGCCCGCCGGCCGTCGGGATGACGCCGTCGCAGTAGCGCGACACCATGGCGATGACCCGCGAGGCGAGGTTGCCGAAGCCGTTCGCGAGTTCGGCCTGGTAGCGGGCGGCGAGGTCCTCCCACGAGAATGAGCCGTCCTGGCCGAAGGAGATGGCGCGCAGGAAGTAGTAGCGGAACGCATCCGACCCGAAGGTGTCGATGATCTGCGATGGCGCGATGCCGGTGAGCTTGGACTTGCTCATCTTCTCGCCGCCGACGAGCAGCCAGCCGTGGCCGAAGACCTGCTTCGGAACCTCGAGCCCTGCAGCCAGCAGCATGGCGGGCCAGATGACCGCGTGGAAGCGCAGGATGTCCTTTCCGACGATGTGAGTGGCCGGCCAGCGGCGGGCGAACTCCTCATCGTCGGCGCCGTAGCCGACGGCCGTGATGTAGTTGAGCAGGGCGTCGAACCAGACGTAGACGACGTGCGACTCGTCCCACGGCACCTTCACGCCCCAGTCGAACGAGGTGCGCGAGATGGAGAGGTCGGCGAGCCCGGACTTCACGAACGAGACGACCTCGTTGCGGGCGCTCTCGGGCTGAACGAAGTCGGGACGCTCCTCGTAGAGGGCGAGCAACTGGTCGGCGAAGGCGCTCATGCGGAAGAAGTAGTTCTTCTCGTTGAGCAGTTCGACGGGCTTGGAGTGGATGGCGCAGACCTTCTGCCCCTCGTAGTCGCCCTCGCCGTCGACGAGGTCGCCCGGCTGCTTGTACTCCTCGCAGCCGACGCAGTAGTACCCCTGGAACTCGCCCGTGTAGATGTGTCCGGCGTCGTAGAGGTGCTGCAGGAACTTCTGCACGTTGGTCTCGTGGCGCTCGTCCGTCGTGCGGATGAAGTCGTCGTTCGACAGGTCGACGATCTCGAGCAGCGGCTTCCACGCCTCGGCCACGAGCTTGTCGACCCATTCCTTCGGGGTGACGCCGTTGGCCGTCGCCGTGCGCAGGATCTTCTGGCCGTGCTCGTCGGTTCCCGTGAGCGACCAGGTGTCGTCGCCGCTCTGGCGGTGCCAGCGTGCGAGCACGTCCGCGGCGACCTCCGTGTAGGCGTGCCCGATGTGGGGAACGTCGTTCACGTAGAAGATCGGCGTGGTGATGTAGAAGGAGGAGCCGTCGGACATGCTGACCATCCTATTCGGCGCGCCGAGGCCACTCCGCCGTGTTACCGGGCGACGATGAGGGCATGACGGATGCCCCTCCTCCCCCGCCGCCGCCCGTCGGTCCCGTGGGTCTCGGCCTCGCGACTCGGGTGCTCATCACCCTCGCAGCGGCCGCGATCACCATCGCCGCCATGGCGAACGCGAAGGAGATCATCGGCCCGATCGTGCTCTCGATCGTGCTCGTCATCATCGCCCACCCCGTGCGGGCCGTGCTCGAGCGCAAGGGCTGGCAGCGCTGGGCCGCGACCACCGCCGTCATCGTGGTCGTCTACCTCATCCTGCTCGTGCTCGGGGTGCTTCTGGCCACTGCCCTGGCGCAGTTCGCCCGACTCATCGCCGACAGCGCCGACGCCTTCAAGGAGCAGGCGACGATGCTGACCGACTGGATCGCGACTCTCGGCCTCAGCCAGTCGCAGACCGAGGCCGTCACGGGCGCCGTCGATCCGTCGACCATCTTCAGCGTCGCCCTGACCATCGCAGAGTCGGCCCTCAGCTCGGTGACGGCCATCGTGCTCGTCTTCGCCTACACGCTCTTCATGGCCGCGGATGGCGCCTACGTCGCGCCGATCTTCGCCAGGTTCCGCACCACGCACGCCTCGGTGATCGCAGCGCTGACCGGCTACGCCCACGGCGTGAGGCAGTACATGGTGGTCAACGCGATCTTCGGCCTGATCGTGGCCGTGCTCGACGGCCTGATCCTCTGGGCGCTCGGCGTCCCCGGCGCCTTCATCTGGGCCGTGCTCGCGTTCATCACGAACTTCATCCCGAACATCGGATTCGTGATCGGCGTCATCCCACCCGCGGTCATGGCGCTGGTGACCGGCGGTTGGGGCCTCGCCCTCATCGTGGTCGCCGTCTACTGCGTGGTGAACGTGACCCTCCAGGTGCTGGTTCAGCCGCGCTTCGTCGCCGTGGCGGTGAACCTCGGGTTCACCATCACGTTCGTCTCCGTCATCTTCTGGGGATTCGTGCTCGGCGCGCTCGGCGCTCTCCTCGCCGTGCCGCTGACGCTCCTGCTCAGACTCCTGCTGCTGGATGCGGATCCGCGGGCCGGCTGGGCACGAACCCTCTCCGGTGACCGAACACCGGAGGAAGGACCTCGTGAGACTGCGTCGGAGGATGCGGAGTCGGAACTCCCAGAGTCGCATCCTGCTGCTTGAGCGCTGTTCCCTTCAGGCGCTGGTTCCGGTACTCCACGATGTTCATGCCGATGACGATCTTGCCGACGGCCTCCCGGCGGTCCAGCCTGCGGTAGGCCTCAGCGACGTCATCGAGCGAGAAGACGTCGGCTATCGGCATCCGCACGGCGTGCTGCTCCATGAGCTCGGCCACCACGAGCAGCTCGCGCACGCTGCCGGCCGTCGCGCGCTGCACGCCGTACTCGTCGACGGCGCGCCAGTCGAGCACGGTGCTGATGCGCCCGGTCGGAACGCCGAGCTCGACCGCGGTCTCGACTCCGTCACCGCCGAGGAAGTCGACGAAGGCGTCGACCCCGTCCGGGGCGACGGCACGGATGCGCTCTGCGAGGTCGGGGCCGTAGTCGATCGGCGTCGCCCCGATCTGGCGCAGGTAGTCGGCGTTCCGCGGCGCGGCGGTCCCGATCACGTGGGCACCGCGGCGCACGGCGAGCTGCACGACGAGGCATCCCACCCCGCCTGCCGCCGAGGTGACGACGACGGTGTCGCCCCGGCCGACCGCCGTGTCCTGCAGTGCGTCGAGGGCCGTGGTCCCGGCGACGTAGAGGCTGCCGGCGATCTCCCAGGGCACGCCGTGCGGCTTGATGGCGAGCTGGCCGGCGGGCACGGCGACGTGGGTGGCGTGCGAGCCGCGGGCCACGTAGCCCATGACCTCGTCGTTGACGCGGAAGTCGGTGACCCCGGGCCCGACGCCGATGACGATGCCGGCGAGATCACGGCCCTGCCCCTCGGGGAAGACCACGGGCCACCGGTCTGGGAACACCCCGGAACGGATGGCGCTCTCGACGGGATTGGTGCCGGCCGCGACGACCTGCACGAGAACCTCGCCCGCATCCGGGACCGGCATCTCGATGTCGACGACCTCGAGAACCTCCGGCCCTCCGAACTCTGAGAATCGAACTGCTCGCACCATCGCGCACCTCCGCTTGATCCAGGTGGTGGTTCTCCTCCAGAGTGCGCTTCCCCGCTGGGAATGGCCGGTGAGTCTCTAACCTGGTTAGCGAGCTGCGAGCGCTCCCTCGTAGAGCTCGCGCTTGCCGAGGCCCGTGGAGAGGGCGACGGATGCCGTCGCATCCTTCATCCGCTCACCGCCGGCGACCAGCGCCTGCACCTGGCGGATGCCGTCCTCGAGGCTGTGCACGCGCTTGGGGGCCCCGGCCACGACGATGCAGATCTCGCCCTTCACTCCCTCGGCGGCCCACGCGACGAGCTCGGAGGCGGATCCACGGCGAACCTCCTCGTAGAACTTGGTGAGCTCACGGCAGACGACGACGGTGCGGTCGTCGCCGAAGACGGCGGCCAGGTCGGTGAGGGCTGCGGCGAGGCGGTTCGGCGACTCGAAGAACACCATGGTGCGGCGCTCGTCGACGAGTTCGCGGAAGGTCGAGGTGCGGTCTCCGTGCTTGCGCGGGAGGAAGCCCTCGAAGGTGAAGCGGTCCGTCGGGAGCCCCGAGACGGCGAGCGCGGCGAGCACGGCACTAGGACCGGGGATGACGGTGACCTGCACTCCGGCCGCTGCCGCCGTCTCCACGAGGTGGAACCCGGGATCCGAGACCGTCGGCATGCCGGCGTCGCTCAGCACGAGCAGGTCGGCGTCGCGGCCGAGCTCCACGAGCTCGGCCGCCTTCAGCCGCTCGTTGTGGTCGTGCAGCGGGATGAGGCGCGGTCGGTTCTCGATGTGCAGTGCCGCCAGCAGGCGTTGGGTGACGCGGGTGTCCTCCGCCGCGATCACCTGGGCGGCGCCGAGCGCCTCGATGAGCCTGGCCGACGCGTCACCGAGGTTGCCGATGGGAGTGCCGGCCAGGATGATCATGCCCCCAGTCTCTCGCACCTCGGCGACCGCGGCTGCGCGGCCGCCGCTCGCACAGGGGTCGTGCCCGAGGCCCCTCGCGCTCGTTTAGCATTGCGCCATGAGTGTCGACGCCCCGAGACCCGCCATCGACGACCTCATCGACGGTGCACGAGGCGCGGAGAACACCGACGGACTCGACGATCGCGACCAGCGCGACACCGGGCCCGAACACGACGAACTTCGCGGCACCCGCCTCGACGCCTGGTGGGGCCGCATGCTCTCCACCCCGCAGCGCCTGCGCCTCTGGTACTGGGGCGGTCCGCTCGCCGTGACCCTGCTGGCCGCAGTCCTGCGGCTCTGGAACCTCGGCCACCCGCACAGCCTCGTCTTCGACGAGACCTTCTACGTGAAGGACGCCTACACCCTGCTGCGGAACGGCGTCGAGAGCACGTGGCCCGACGACGCCGACGCGCAGTTCAACGCCGGCAACACCGACATCTACAACTCCGACGGCTCCTACGTGGTGCATCCGCCGCTCGGCAAGTGGATCATCGCCCTGGGACTGGCCGTCTTCGGCGCCGGCGACAGCTTCGGCTGGCGCATCGGCACAGCCGTCGTCGGCATCCTGGCGGTATTCCTCATCACCGTCATCGCGCGCAAGCTGTTCCGCGGCTCCACCCTCCTCGGCGTGATCGCCGGCTTCCTGTTCGCGATCGACGGCCACGCGATCGTGATGTCGCGGGTGGCCATCCTCGACAACTCGATCATGTTCTTCGCGTTGCTGGGCTTCGGCGCCATCCTGCTCGACCGGGAGTGGAACGAGAAGCGCATCGCCCTGTGGCTTCAGCAGAAGCGCGAGAGGACCGGTGACCCGGATGCCGGCAGCTGGGGTCCCGCCCTCTGGTGGCGTCCGTGGCTGCTCGCCGCCGGACTCGCCTTCGGCCTGGCCGCCAGCGTGAAGTGGTCGGGCCTCTACTTCCTCGCGGGCTTCGGCCTCTACGTGATCGTGGTCGACATGCTGGCGCGCAGGCGTGCCGGCGTGACCTTCTGGGCGAGCAGCGCGGTGCTGAAGCAGGGTCCTGTCTCGTTCCTGCTCATGGTGCCGATCGCCGTCGTCACGTATTTCGTCGCGTGGACCGGCTGGTTCGTCACCGCCACCGGCTACTACCGGAATTGGGCGGATGAGCCGGGCAACGCCTGGACCGGTGCCCTCGCCTGGGTTCCCCGGTCGCTTCAGAGCTTCTGGCACTACGAGGCCGCCGCCTACCAGTGGAACATCTCGTTGGCGACGCCGCATCCGTACCAGGCGAACCCGTTCACCTGGTTGTTCATGATCCGGCCGACGAGCATGTACTACCTCGGAACCACGGCCGAGAACGGATGCCCCACCGACTCGTGCTCCGACGCCATCACCTCGATCGGCAACCCGATCATCTGGTGGGCCGCCGCAGCCGCGCTGTTCTACCTCGTCTACAGGCTGGCGCGCTATCGCGAGTGGCGCGTGGGGCTGATCCTGATGGGGGTCGCCGCCGGCTACCTGCCCTGGCTGCTCTACTCGGGCCGCACGGTGTTCCAGTTCTACACGATCGCCTTCGAGCCCTACCTGATCCTCGCGCTGACGGCGGTGCTGGCGCTCATCCTCGGGCAGCGCGACGACGTGACATGGCGACGGCAGCGCGGCATCGGCGTCGTGGCCGTGTTCCTCGCCGTCGCCGTGCTGGTGTCGATCTTCTTCTGGCCGCTGTGGACCGGCGAGCGCATCCCGTTCTGGTACTGGCAGCTGCACATCTGGCTGCCGAGCTGGCGCTAGCGTGGTCGCTCGCCTCGTACCCGGCCTGACGGTCGCTGCCGCGGCCGCCCTCCTGGCATGGGGCGTCCACGTCCTGGCGCCGGCCATCCCGCTCCTGACGGCGGCCGTGGCCATCGGCATCGTGGTCGGTCAGCTGCCCGCGACGCGTGCCCTGCTCGACGGGATCCTCGCGCCCGGGCTGCGCATCGCCGCCCGTCGGCTGCTCCGCATCGGCATCGTGCTCCTCGGCCTCAAGCTCAGCCTCGGTGACATCGCCGGGCTCGGCGCCCTGACCATCGCGACGACGGTGCTCATCGTCGTGCTGACCTTCGCCGGCACCCTCTGGCTCGGCCGCGCGCTCGGCCTGCCCGGGCACCAGCCCCTGCTGGTGGCGAGCGGATTCTCCATCTGCGGCGCCTCGGCCATCGGGGCCATGGGCGGCGTCGTCAAGGCCCGCGACGACGAGCAGGCCACCCCCGTCGCCCTGGTCACGCTCTGCGGAACCCTGGCCATCGCGGTACTGCCCGCCTTGTGGCATCCGCTCGGCCTCAGCGACCTGCAGTTCGGACACTGGGTCGGTGCCGGCGTGCACGACGTCGGGCAGGTCGTCGCGACGGCCCAGATCGCGGGACCGGCAGCACTCGCCGTGGCCGTGGTCGTGAAGCTCACGCGCGTGCTCCTGCTCGCTCCGATGGTCGCCGTCACGGCCGTGGTCGAACGCCGACGCTCGGCAGAGGCGTCAGGCCCGCGTCCGGCCGTCGTTCCGCTCTTCATCGTGGGCTTCCTCGCGGCCGTGCTGCTGAACTCGTTCCTGCCGATTCCGGATGCCGTGCTCGGCGTCGCCGACACCGTGCAGACGGCGCTGCTGGCCATGGCGCTGTTCGCGCTCGGAGCGTCGATCCGCATCGTCGATCTCGCCCGCACCGGATGGCGCGCACTCGTCGTCGGACTCACGTCATGGGCCCTCATCGCGGTGCTCGCGTACGGGGCCGCGATGCTGCCTGCGTGACCCATTCCCGTAGGGCCTTTTATCAAGTGACATATGCTCGCCACGGCATGCGAAAGCCCGAAATAACCGGGCAATACCCAGCCTTCTCCCGTACGCTGAACAGCATCCGATCGCCGGGGATCCACCCGCGATGCGCGGCACCTGCCTCATCCATTCGACTGGGAAGTCACATCGATCGAAGGCAGTGATGTGTCAGAAGTAGTCACCGCACTCTCCTCCGGGGTCCGAATCATCCGCACGAAGCCCGGCGGAGATCGTTCCAACCCGACGACCGAATACTCGGCCCTGCTGCACACCGTGCGCAACCTCGGACTCCTGCGTCGTCGTACGGGCTTCTACTGGATGGTCTTCGGCATCCTGCTGGCTGCTCTCGGCGGCGCCGTCACCGGGTTCATCCTGCTCGGCGACACCTGGTACCAGTTGCTCATGGCCGGTGCCCTCGGCATCATCCTCACGCAGTTCGCCTTCCTGGCACACGAGGCCTCCCACCGGCAGGTGTTCGAGTCGGGCAAGGCCAACGACACGGCAGGCCGCATCCTGGCGAACGCCTTCGTCGGCATCAGCTACTCGTGGTGGATGACCAAGCACTCGCGTCACCACGCCAACCCGAACGTCGTGGGCAAGGATCCCGACATCGACAACGACTTCATCGTCTTCCAGCCGGCCGAGGCCGCCAAGGTGGGCCGCCTGCAGGCCGTCGTCACCCGCAAGCAGGGGTGGTTCTTCTTCCCGCTCCTCATGCTCGAGGGAATCAACCTCCACATCCACGGTCTGCGCACCGTCATGGGCCGCGGCAAGGTGGACAAGCGCTGGGTCGAGGTCTCCATGCTCGTCACCCGCCTGGCCGCCTATGTCGCCGTCATCTTCTACTTCCTGCCGCTCGGCATGGCGTTCGCCTTCATCGGCGTGCAGCTGGCCGTGTTCGGCGTGTACATGGGAGCGTCGTTCGCCCCGAATCACAAGGGCATGCCGCAGCTGCCGCACGACAGCAAGGTCGATTTCCTGCGTCGCCAGGTGCTCACCTCGCGCAACATCCGAGGCGACTGGCGCATGCTCACCTTCATGGGCGGCCTCAACTATCAGATCGAGCACCACCTGTTCCCGAACATGCCGCGCCCGCACCTCGCCAAGGCCGGCGAGATCGTGCGCGAGTACTGCCGCGACCACAACATCCTCTACACCGAGACCGGGCTGGTGCAGAGCTACGCCATCGTCGTGGACTACCTCAACAGGGTCGGCCTCGCGGCCCGCGACCCGTTCGACTGCCCGATGACGGCACGGTTCCGCACGCACTGACGGCATCCGCTCGCACGAGAACAGGCCGGATCGGCTGATTCCCCCGGGAACAGGCCGATCCGGCCTGTTCTCGTTCATCCGGCCTGTTCTCGCACGCGAACGAGGCAGCGAGCTGCCCGCTAGTGGTCGACCAGCTTCAGCCCGACGACGCAGCCGACGAGCCCGACGATCAGGGCGAGCTTCACCCACGACACCGAGGCGTCGCCCGAGATCATCGACCAGCCGACGGTGAGGGCCGCACCGATGCCGACCCAGACGGCGTAGGCCGTCCCGATGGGGATGCTGCGCATGGCGAGGGCGAGCCCGCCCATGCTGGCCACCAGCGAGACGCCGAAGACGATCGAGGGCCAGAGCTTCGTGAAGCCCTCCGACTTGCCGAGCGCCGTGGCCCAGACTGCCTCGAGAACGCCCGAGACGATGAGAACGATCCATGCCATGGCTGATCCACTCCTGTGGCCAGTCTTGTCGCGTTCCGGGTACTGATCCCTCGTCCGGGGCCGCGTGCTCTGCGACCTGATCGCAGGCTAGCAACGCCGCCTGATCAGGCCCTGTGCACCTCGGCGAAGTGCTCGACGACGGGGAACGGGTCGTAGAACGGATGCAGCAGCTCCGCCCACCGCCGGTACCCGTCCGAGCCGCGGAAGCCGACCTCGTGCGCCTCGACCGAATCCCAGTGCACGAGCAGCAGGTAGGAGGAGGGCGTCTCGACCCCGCGCGAGAGCGACAGGCGCTGGAACCCGGGCATCGGTTCGATGATCGATCGTGCCTCGGCGAAGGTCTCCTCGAACTCGGCCTCGCGCCCCGGGATCACCGGGAGCACGACGTGCTCGAGGATCACGCGTCGGCCGCCGGTGCAGCCGGCCCGTGCTCGACGGCGAGTCCGGCGCGCTCCCACCCGATGATCCCGCCGTCGACGTTGACGACGTCGTAGCCGCGCTGGTCGAGGTAGGTGGTCACCTGGGCGCTGCGCCCACCGACGGCGCACAGGATGTAGACGGTCTCCTCGAGCGGCACCTCCTGGATGCGGTCCATGAAGGCGCTCATCGGGATGTTGACGGAGCCGGCGATGCGCATGCCCGCCACCTCGTCGACCTCGCGCACATCGATGATCGAACCTGCGACGTCGAGGGCGGAGAGTTCTGCCGGGGTGATCGATTCCATGACTCGAATCTACCCGCGCGAGACGCCGGTCTCCTGGCGTGAGCCGTCGTCTGCCGGCGCGAGCCCTACAGAGTCGGGGTTCGGGCGTCGTAGGCGCGGAAGCTCGGCGTCAGCCGCAGCAGCACCCCGATGAGCGCCATGATGAGCAAGCCGCCGAGCACGGGCGGGAACCACAGGGCGACGAGGGAGGCCAGGATGCCGGCGTAGAGGTCGCCGATGCGCGGGCCACCGGTGACGACCACGGTGAAGACGCCCTGCAGTCGCCCGCGCATCTCGTCGGGCGCGGCCGTCAGCAGGATCGTGGAGCGGAAGATGGCGCTGACCTCGTCGGATGCGCCGGTGCCGGCGAGAGCGACGCCGGCGATGGCGAGGGCCACCCAGTTCACCTGCGACATGTCGGGGCCGACGGGGCCGAACCACCCCGTCTGCATGGCGGCGATCACCAGGCCGAACAGCAGGATAAACGCGCCGTAGACGGTGATGGCGCGTCCGATGGCGACCCCGTAGCGGTGCACGTGCGCGACGGGTCCGCTGAACAGCCCGGTCGCGAAGGTGCCGACGGCCGCGGCGGCGGTCAGGATGCCGACCGTCACCGGCCCGCCGCCGATCACGACGGCGCCGACGGCCGGCAGAAGCACGAACGGCCGCCCGAACGACATCGCCACGATGTCGACGAGGAAGCTCATGCGGATGTTGGGCGCGCGCCGGAGGAACGCGTATCCGTCGCGGAGGGACTGCAGGCCGGGTCGCAGAGTGTGCGAGAGCGGGGGCAGCTTCGGCAGCGACAGGATGCCGAGGAACCCGGCCGTGAACAGTACGGCGTCGACGGCGAAGGTGATCGGGAATCCGGCGACGGCGACGAGAACGCCGGCCAGCGCTGGGCCCACCGTGAGCTGGAGTCCGGAGGAGATGCCGTTCAGTGCGCTCGCCCGCGACACCAGGTGCTCGGGCAGGATGCGCGGGTACACGGAGAACCGGGTGGCACCGGTGATCGTCGCGGCGATGGCGTTCAGGGTGGTGAAGACGTAGAACGGCCAGACCTCGACGCGGGTTCCGGATGCCGCCAGCACGGCATCCGTCACCGACAGCACGACCAGGGCGATCGTGGCGATCCAGCCGACGAGCGCCGAGATGATGAGCACGAGCCGGCGGTCGAACGCGTCGGCGAGCATGCCGCCCCAGAGGCCGGCGACGATCATCGGCAGCAGCGCGATGCCGCCGACGAGCGCCACGGCCAGCGTCGACGCCGTGATGTCGTAGATCTGCAGGCCGACGGCCACGATGGTGAGCTGTGCCCCGATGCCCGAGACCGCTGCACCGATCCAGAGCCTGGCGAAGGCCGGAGACTCCCGCAGCGGTGCGAGGTCGACGAAGCGACGTCGCTGAGCGGCTGGGGCGTGGTCGGGCAGGGTCACTGCATTCGATCGTATGCGTTTCGGCGCGTTACGTCGCACGGAGTGTCTGCCGGACGGCACCGGTAGCGTGGCCGCATGGCAGATCGCGAGTACGGCTTCAAGACGCGTGCAATCCACGCAGGCAACATCCCCGACGCAGTGACCGGGGCGCGGGCGCTGCCCATCTACCAGTCCACGGCCTTCGTCTTCGACGACACCTCGGATGCCGCAGCCCGATTCGCCCTGCAGAAGTACGGCAACATCTACTCGCGCCTGGCGAACCCCACCGTGGCGAGCTTCGAGGAGCGCGTCGCCAGCCTGGAGGGCGGCCTCGGCGCCGTGGCCACGGCCTCCGGTCTCTCCGCGCAGTACATCACCTTCGCCAGCCTCGTGGGCGCCGGCGATCACATCGTCGCCTCGGCCAACCTCTACGGCGGCTCGATCACCCAGCTCGACGTCACTCTGCGGCGCTTCGGCGTCGAGACCACCTTCGTGCAGTCGTCGGATCCGGCCGACTACGCCGCGGCCTTCACCGACAAGACCAAGGTGCTGTTCGCTGAGACCATCGCCAACCCGTCAGGCGAGATCGCCGACCTCGAGGGCCTCGCCGACGTCGCCCACGCCCACGGAATCCCGTTCATCGTCGACTCCACCATCGCGACGCCCTACCTCAATCGCCCGATCGAGTGGGGAGCGGATGTCGTCACCCACTCCGCCACCAAGTTCCTCGGCGGGCACGGCACCACCCTCGGCGGCGTCGTCGTCGAGAGCGGCCGCTTCTCCTGGCACTCGGAGAAGTTCCCGCTGTTCGGCCAGCCGGTGCCGAGCTACGGCGGACTCGAGTGGTCGGGCAACTTCGGCGAGTACGCCTTCCTCACGCGGCTCCGCGCAGAGCAGTTGCGCGACATCGGCCCCTCCCTCTCGGCTCAGGCGGCGTTCCAGTTGGCGCAGGGAGTCGAGACACTGCCCTATCGCGTGCAGGCGCACGTCGACAACGCCCGCATCGTGGCGGAGTGGCTCGATGCCGATCCGCGCATCGAGGCGGTCAACTGGGCCGGCCTCGAGGCCCACCCGCACCACGACCGTGCCCTCAAGTACCTGCCCAAGGGCCCGGGCTCGGTGTTCAGCTTCGAGGTCAAGGGCGGTCGATCCGTCGGCCAGAAGCTCATCGAGGGCGTCGACCTCGCCAGCCACGTGGCGAACATCGGCGACGCCAAGACGCTGATCATCCACCCTGCATCGACCACACACGCGCAGCTGAGCGAGCAGCAGCTGATCGACGCCGGAGTGCTCCCCGGCATCGTGCGCATCAGTGTGGGCATCGAGGATGTCGAGGACATCATCTACGATCTGGACCAGGCACTGACCACCGCTACGGAAGGCAAGTGATGAGCACAGTCATCGAAGCATCCGACGCCCACGACACGGAGACCGTTCGCCTCGTCAACGGGCTGAGCTGCGACCTGCCCTCGGACTCCCCCCTCGCGAAGCTGCTGAAGTCGCAGCGCACGTGGGTGGGGCCGGATGCCAAGGAGCGCCTGCGCATCCTTCGCGCCGCGAAGAGCGTCGCCATCGTGGGCGCCTCCCCCAACCCGGCCCGCTCGAGCTTCTTCGTGGGCACCTACCTGCAGCAGTCGAGCGACTACAGGCTGTACTTCGTCAACCCGAACGCCACGGAGATCCTGGGCGAGAGGGCCTACCCCGACCTCGCCTCGCTGCCCGAGGTGCCCGATATCGTCGTGGTGTTCCGCCGCGGCAGTGACATCCCGAGCGTGATCGACGACGTCGTGGCCGTCGGCGCCAAGACGATCTGGGTGCAGCTGGGCATCTGGAACCAGGATGCCGCCTACGACGGCGAGGCCCGCGGCCTCACGGTGGTCATGGACCGCTGCATCAAGGTGGAGCACGCCCGCTTCGGAGGCGGCCTGCACCTGCTCGGCTTCGACACGGGCCAGATCTCGAGCCGCCGCGGAGCCGTCGGCCGCTAGCGGCCGGGCTCGCCTGCGTCGTCAGTCGCGGCGCTTCACCACGTTGCCGCCGTCGCCGACGGAACCCGAGGGCTCGTTGTCGGACTCGATGACGTTGCCGCCGCCCTGGATCGCCACCGACCCGATCGTCGGCGCCTCGATCTCGTTCGCCTGACCGCTGATCGACACGGCGTCGATGCTGTCGTCGGAGGAGACATCGTTGTCGTCGCCCCTGATCTCGAGGCCCCCGATGCCGCCGCGGCTCTCGATCTCGGTGCGCTGTCCCTCGATGAGGATCGAGGCGGCGGACTCCAGGTCGATGTCGAGATCCTGACCGCGCACGCTCACGGCTCCGCAGGCTCCGGTCACGCGGAACTCGAGTCCCTGCCCGTCGAGTTCCAGCGGCTGACCGTCGGCGCAGCGCTGGTCGGTGTCGGGCCGGTCGGTGTCTGACGGGTCCGGGCTGTCCGTCGTCGTGGCGGCAGGGGCGCCCGGGGACACAGGATCCCCGGCCGGGTTCAGCGGATTGCCGCCGGTGCCCGGCACACAGCCGGTCAGGCCGAGGAGCAGGGCGGCGGCGATCAGCGGAATCGTCAGGGGGCGCATCCGTTCACCCTAGGCAGAGCCTGCGGCCCCGCGCAGGCCCTTGCGCTCGGCGGCGCACCCTGACAAGTAAGCTCGGCAGGGTGCTGAAAGCCCTCGCTGAGAAACCGCGGGTCGCGGTTCTCGGACCCGTGCTCATCGAGGGTCGCGACGGCGGCATGACCGAGCCTCCCGGCGCCCTGGCGAAGGCTCTCGTGGCCGTCCTGGTGGGTGATCCCGGGCGCCCGGCCGGCAGCGCCGTGAGCGTCGAGACCATCACCGAGGAGCTCTGGGGCGACGAGCCGCCGCGCAACGCGAGGGCGGCGCTGCAGACCCTCGTCTCGCGACTGCGCGCCGTGGCCGCCGAGGGGCTGGTGGTCTCGACCGTCCGCGGCTACGCGCTCGCCGTCCACGACGAGCAGACCGATGCCGGCCAGGCGCGTCTGCTCGGACGCGAGGCGACCCTCGTGGCCGACGACGACCCGAGCTCGGCGATCGCACACCTCGACCGCGCTCTCGCCCTGTGGCGCGGTGAGCCCGGGCTCGACCTGCCGGACTCCCCGGTGCGCGAGCAACTGATCGGCGGGGCCGCCGCCGCGCGCAGCGGCCTGCTCGAGATCCGTGCCCGCTGCCTCGTCGACGGCGGCGATCCGGAGCTCGCGATCGCCGACCTCGAGAACCTCATCGAGGCGCATCCGTTCAGCGAGAACCTGCGACTCACCCACCTCCGCGCTCTGGCCGGGGCGGGCAGACGGCAGGAGGCCATCGCCGCCTTCGCCTCGTTCCGCGGCCTGCTGCGCGACGAATTCGGAACCTCCCCCTCGCCCGAACTGGTGGCGCTGAACGCCAGCCTGCTCCAGGACGAGACGGCCCCGACACGTTCCCGGGAGAGCCGGGTGCGCATCGGCCTGCGGGCCGCGCCCAACGAGCTGCTCGGACGGAGCTCCGACATCGAGGCGGTGCAGAGCCTGCTCGAGCACTCCCGTCTGGTGACCGTGCTCGGTGCCGGCGGGCTCGGCAAGACCCGCCTCGCCCAGGAGCTCGGAGCCCGCTCCGCCTCGCCCGGAGTCGTGTTCGTCGAACTCGCCAGCGTCAGGACCGATGCCGACGTCACCCTCGCGCTCGCCTCGACGCTCGGCATCCGCGAGGTCTCCCCCGGCCAGAAACTCGTCGACACGACGGCGCGACCCGACCTGCGTGAGCGCATAGTCACCCAGCTCGGCGAGCGTCCGACCCTGCTCATCGTCGACAATTGCGAGCAGGTGATCGAGGGCGCCGCGCTCTGGGTGGCCGATCTCCTGGCCTCCCTGCCCCGGCTGCGGGTGCTCGCCACGAGTCGCAGTCCGCTGCTGATCGGCGCCGAGCAGGTCTACGCCCTCGAATCCCTGCCGGCGACGGATGCCGCGGGCGAGCCCGGTCCCGCCGTGCGCCTCTTCACCGAGCGTGCCCGCGCCGCCCGACCGTCCGTCGCCCTGCCCGTGGACGCTGTGGCCCGTCTCTGCACCCGCCTCGACGGCCTGCCACTCGCGATCGAGCTCGCTGCCGCCCGGGTGCGTTCGATGTCGGTGGAGCAGATCGAGGCGCGCCTGGAGAACCGCTTCGCCCTGCTCACCAGCGGCGACAGATCGGCTCCCGAGCGCCATCGCACCCTGCAGGCCGTGATCGAGTGGAGCTGGACCCTGCTGCGACCCGAGGAGCAGCGCGCCCTCCGCCGGCTGTCGCTCTTCGTCGACGGGTTCGGCCTCGAGGCCGCCCAGTGGGTGACGGGCGGCGATGCGGTAGACCTCCTCGACGCGCTCGTGACCCAGTCGCTGCTCGCGGTCACCGACGACCCTTCCTCCGGGGAACCGCGCTTCCGCATGCTCGAGACCGTGCGGGAGTTCGGTCAGGTCGCCCTCATCGAGGCCGACGACGAGGCATCCGCCCGCGATGCCGTCTTCGGTTGGGCCGAGGCATTCAGCATGCGCGCCATGAGCAACGCGATGGGGTCTCGGCAGGTGGCCATGTTCCACGACGTGTCGATCGAGCAGGACAACCTCGTCGCGGTACTCCGAGAGGGCATCGCCCTGCGCGACGCCCGCCTGGTCGTGAGTGTCTTCGCCCTCCTCGGCTACTACTGGAGCGTGCGTGGTGCGCACACGGAGGTGTTCTCCTTCAGCAAGCCCGTGCTCGATGCCACGACCGGATACGTTCCGGATGCCGAGCATGCCGACGCCGCAGCCTTCGCCTTCATCATGCTCACCGGCACGAACCTCGTGATCGGCAATCGCCAGGGATTCCGAGCGCTGTCGCGACTGCGCGGGCTCGTGCGCAGCGGGATGGAGATCGCACCCTGGCTCGCCGCGACCGCCCGCTTCCTTCAGGCGTTCCCCGACATGCACCGGGCATCCGCCCTGCTCGCCGAGATGGCGGCATCCGACGATGTTCCCTCCGCCCTGATCGGAAGCATCATCTCTGCGCAGCTCGCCGAGAATGACGGCGACCCCGAGGCCGCCCGTGTGGCCGCACGCCGCGCCTACGACCTGTCGCTGGACTCGGGAGACACCTGGATCGGTTCGATGGCGGCCATGTCGCTCGCGCAGTTGGCCAGCCAGTCCGCTCACGCCGAAGAGGTACTGGTGTGGGTCGACCGAGCGCGCGCCGGGATGGAGCAGCTGGGGGTGGTGCAGGACCTCCAGCAGATCAATTGGATCCTCGGTGGCAGCCTGCTCACCCTCGGCAGGCTCGACGAGGCCCGCACCCTCTTCGACGACATGGTCACCAATGACCTCACCATCGACGACGGGCTGGAGATGGTCTCGGTCGGCGAGTTCGGCCATGCCGAGCTCGCCCGCATGGAGAGCAGGCAGGCGGATGCCGCCGAGCGCTACCTGCGCGCGATCGCGTCGTTCGCGACGCCCGCCTCCCGGGCCTCCCCGTGGTTCTACATGACGCTCTCGGCGCGGGTCTCCTCGGCCGTCGTCGACGGTGATCAGGACGCCGGTGACATCGCGCGCTGGGCGGCACGGCTCCGCGCCCGCATCCTGGCTCTGCACCGCGCCAGGCCCGATTACATCGACAAGCCCGTTCTGGCGGCGTCGCTGCTGGGATGGTCGGCCTGGGCGATGACGCGGCCCGATCTCGCCGACAGGGGCCTCGAACTGTTCGCCCTGGCCGAGGCCATGCACGCTCGCCAGGACCTGCCGGCGCTGCAGCTGGCGCCGCACCTCGCAGCCGCGCGCGAGACGTTCGGTGTCGACAGGGTGAACGCGGCCCAGGATGCCGCTGCCGCCCTCACTCTCGACGAGCGGGCCGAGCGCGCCTACGAGGTCATCGCGCGGCCCGTCACCTAGCCTCCCGCCCCCGGCCCGGATACGCCGAATCGCCCGTCTTCGTCGCCACGACGGTCCCAGGAGGGCGACGTGGCGACGAAGACGGGCGACTCAGCTGACGGAGGCGGCCTACGCCTTCCGCATGTAGGCCTTCACCGTGAGGGGTGCGAAGATCGCGACGATGACGGCGGCACCGAGCAGGGTGAGCCAGGCATCGGCGCCGAAGACGCCGGTGTTCATCAACTCGCGCGTCGCGTCCACCAGGTGGGTGACGGGGTTGTAGGCGACCACGGTCTGCAGCCAGTCCGGCATGGTGTCGGTCGGAGCGAAGGCGCCGGACAGGAAGGTGAGCGGGAACAGCACGAGCATCGAGATGCCCTGCACGCTCGAGGCCGTGCGGGCGATCACGCCGAAGAAGGCGAAGATCCAGCTGAGGCCCCAGGAGCAGGCGATCACGAGCAGCGCAGCGACGAGGACGCCGCCGAATCCGCCCTCGGGCCGGAATCCCATGAGGAATCCCATGCCGAGGGTGATCGTGGTGGCGATCGCGTAACGCAGGGTGTCGGCCAGGAGTGCGCCGGACAGCGGGGCTATGCGCGCGATCGGCAGGGAGCGGAACCTGTCGAATACGCCCTTGTCCATGTCCTCCCGCAACTGCACGCCGGTGACGATGGAACCCGTGATCACGGTCTGCACGAGGATGCCGGGGATGATGATGGGCAGGTAGCTCGGGATGTCGCCCGAGATGGCGCCGCCGAAGATGTAGACGAACATCACGGTGAAGATGATCGGCTGCAGGGTCACGTCGAACAGCTGCTCGGGCGTGCGCCTGATCTTGAGCAGCCCGCGGTAGGCCATCGTGAGGGTGTGCGAGATGGTCTCGGGGACCGAGACGCGGTTCTTGAGGGTGCGCTGCACCCCCGGGGTGATCGGCGACGCTGTGGTCGCCTTCGGGGAAAGCGTGGTGGTCATGCGCGGCTCCCTTCGAGCTCGGCGGATGCGCCGGTCGCGGCATCGTCTGATTCGACGCCGTGCCCGGTGAGGGTGAGGAAGACCTCGTCGAGGGTCGGCTTCTGCACGCTCATCTCGGCGAGGTGGATGCCCTCGTCGCGGAGCGTCACGAGCAGTTCGGTGACGAGATCGGGGTTGTTCATGGGGGCGGTGATTCGGCCCGCCTCCGGCGAGACGGATGCCGCCACTCCGAGCACGCGTTCGATCGCGACGCGCACGTCGTCGAGGTCTGCCGCGTTGGCGAGGCGCAGTTCGAGGCTGGACTCCCCCACGGAAGCCTTCAGCTCGTTGGCGGTGCCCTCGGCCACGACGCGGCCGCGGTCGATGACCGCGATGCGGTCGGCGAGCTGGTCGGCCTCGTCGAGGTACTGCGTGGTGAGCAGCACGGTCGAGCCCGACGACACCAGGCGACGGATGGTCTCCCACATCTGCATGCGGGTACGCGGGTCGAGGCCCGTGGTCGGCTCGTCGAGGAAGATGAGCGGCGGCTGCGAGATGAGGCTGGCGGCCAGGTCGAGGCGACGGCGCATGCCTCCGGAGAAGTTCTTGAGCGGTCGCTTGGCGGCATCCGTCAGTCCGAACTCCTCGAGCAGCTCGACGGACTTGCGGCGCGAGTCGGCGCCACTGAGGCCGTGCAGGCGGGAGAAGAGGTAGAGGTTCTCGGTGGCCGAGAGGGTCTCGTCGACGGAGGCGTACTGCCCGGTGACGCCGATGAGCTGGCGCACGACCTGGGACTCGCGCTGCACGTCGTGGCCGAAGATGCGGGCGCTGCCGCCGTCGGGACGGAGCAGGGTCGCGAGCATGCTGATCGTGGTGGTCTTGCCGGCGCCGTTGGGGCCGAGCACGCCGTAGACGGTGCCCGTCTTGACGCGGAGGTCCACTCCGTCGACGGCGCGGTTGGAGCCGAAGGTCTTGACCAGCCCGTCGGCCTCGACGGCCCAGTCACTGGTGAGTGATGTGTATGTCATGTCTCGATGGTGCGGCCGGCCGCTTACACGGCGCTCACGCTCGGCTTACACCCGCTCACAGCTGCTCACTCGCGCACGGGGTCTGCGGCATCCGCGGCACGGCGTAGGTTGGAGACGTGACAGCGTACGTCTCGGCCCTCGACCTCTTCTCGATCGGGATCGGCCCTTCAAGTTCCCACACTGTGGGCCCGATGCGGGCCGCACTGCACTTCGCCGACTCCCTCGCCGCCTCGGGTGCTCTCGATCGGGTCACCCGCATCACCTGCACGCTCTACGGTTCGC
The DNA here is from genome assembly GCF_004570845.1 of Orlajensenia leifsoniae. Taxonomy (GTDB): domain Bacteria; phylum Actinomycetota; class Actinomycetes; order Actinomycetales; family Microbacteriaceae; genus Orlajensenia; species Orlajensenia leifsoniae. The sequence goes on from NZ_SPQZ01000001.1 coordinate 39,224, forward strand.
TGGGGGCCACGGGCATCGGCCACGGCACGCCCGACGCTATCGTCGCGGGTCTCGCCGGCCTCCGCCCCGAGACCTGCGATCCCGACGCCGTGCGCGGCAGCTGGCGCGACACCCGCATCGCCGTCAACGGGACCCACGAGATCGACATCGCGCGCGACGACATCTCCTTCGCCCCGTTCACCAGGCTGCCCGCCCACCCGAACGCCATGACCCTGCAGGCCTGGGGAACGGGAGACGTCCTCCCGGTTGCCGAGGAGACCTACTACTCCGTCGGTGGCGGGTTCATCCGCCGCGAGGGCGAGCAGGCTGCGCCCGTGGTCGCCGGAACCGTCCCCCAGCCGTATCCGTTCTCCTCCTCGGCGATGCTCCTGGCTCTCTGCGACCAGACGGGCCTGAGCATCGCGCAGATCGCCCGAGCCAACGAGGAGGCCATGCACGGCGCCGAGGCTCTCGATGCCGGCCTCGACCTCATCTGGGCGTCGATGCTGCAGTGCGTGCTCGCCGGCCTCGAGGCCGACGGCATGCTGCCCGGCGGCCTCGGCGTCAAGCGCCGGGCGTCGGCGGTGCGCGCTCGGCTCGAGGCCTACGAGCAGAGCGGTGAATCGGCTCGCCGCGACACGACGACGGAGTGGCTGCACGCCTTCGCCCTCGCCGTGAACGAGGAGAACGCCTCGGGCGGACGGGTCGTCACAGCTCCGACGAACGGGGCCGCGGGCATCATCCCCGCCGTCGCCCACTACTACCTGCGGTTCACGCCGGATGCCTCGCAGGAGGGCATCCGCGACTTCCTGCTGACGGCGGCCGTGATCGGGTCCCTCGTCAAGGCGAACGCCTCGATCTCGGGAGCCGAGGGCGGCTGCCAGGCCGAGGTCGGCTCGGCCTGCGCCATGGCATCCGGAGCCCTCTGCGCCGTGCTCGGCGGAACCCCCCAGCAGATCGAGAACGCAGCCGAGATCGCCATCGAGCATCACCTCGGCCTCACCTGCGACCCCGTCGGCGGACTCGTGCAGGTGCCGTGCATCGAGCGCAACGCCATCGCATCGTCGACGGCCGTCTCGGCAGCCCGCCTCTCCCTGCACGGCGACGGCAGTCACATCGTGTCTCTCGACACCGTGATCGAGACCATGCGCCAGACCGGCCTCGACATGAAGACCAAGTACAAGGAGACGAGCCGCGGCGGTCTCGCTGTCAACGTCATCGAGTGCTGACGCATCGATGCTGAGCCCGGTGCGATAAGCCGACGGATGCACTCCGACGAACTCCCGGTCGACGCCGGCCTCGTACGCCGCCTCCTCGCTGAGCAGTTCCCGGCCTGGGCGACGCTGCCGGTGTCGCCGCTGGCCACCGGAACCGTCAACGCCATGTTCCGGCTCGGCGACGAGATGGTGGTGCGCCTGCCGTTCGTGGAACGCGCGGCGGGCGACATCCTCTTCGAGCAGCGCTGGCTGCCGGTCCTCGGACCGGCGCTGCCCGTGCGAATCCCCCGGGTGCTGGCGACGGGGGCGCCGGCAGCGGAGTACCCGTGCCCCTGGTTGGTACTCGACTGGTTGCCCGGCACCACTCCGGTCCCCGGGGCCGCGGGAGCCGACGCCGACACGGCTCTCACTGACGACCTCGTCTCCCTCCTCGCGGCGTTGCGCCGCATCGACACCGCCGACGCGCCTCCCGGCTATCGCAGCGGCACGTTCCACGCACTCGACGCCTCGGTGCACACCAGCATCGACGCCATCGCCGACCTCGTCGATGCTCCCGGCCTGCTCGGCCTCTGGGACGACTCCCTCGCCGCGGCGCCGTGGACCGGTGCGCCGGTCTGGACCCACGGCGACCTCCTCAGCGGCAACCTCCTCGTCGAGGACGACAGGCTCGTCGGCGTGCTCGATGTCGCCTGCGCCGGGGTGGGCGACCCCGCCTGCGACCTGCTGGCGGCGTGGAGCATCCTGCAGCCCCGGGCCCGAGCCCGTCTGCGCGCACGCCTCGACGTCGACGATGACACCTGGCGGCGAGGCCGCGGCTGGGCTGTGGCGCAGGCGTCGATCGCTCTCGCGTACTACCGCGACACGTTCCCGCAGATGGCCGGCACCTCGCTGCACATGCTGCGCGAGGTGGCCGCCTCACTCTGAGCCGGCGCTCCCCGTGCGTCGCCCGACCAGGAAGCCGGCGCTGAAGGCCACCACGATGAGGCCCACAGTGATGGCGAGGGCACCCCAGATCGCCGTCGGCGTGGGCAGCGGCGACGGCAGGAAGACCGTCTCCGCCAGTGGCTGGTAGGCGACCCAGCCGAACGATGCCGTGGGAGCAGGGATCAGTAGCGCGATCATGCCGATGAGGGCGACGACGGCCCCGGCGATGCCCACGGCCGACCAGAGGCGGAACCAGCCCGGAGGCGTGGTCGGCTGCTGGCTCGGTTCGGTCATGCGCCCAGCGTATCGGCACGTGTGACGCAGCATTGCGCCATCGATCGTGGAGCGCGGGGCGCCGGGGTTAGCGTGGCGGCATGCCAGCACTCACCCACCTGACCTCCGCCCAGTGGCTCGCCGACCACCTCGGCGCCGAGGGCCTCGTCGTGCTCGACGCGACGGTGCTCGACGTGGCCTCACCGGCCGGGGGTCGAACGTGGCTGAGCGGTTACGACCAGTACCTCGTCGAGGGTCACGTGCCGGGGGCGCTGTTCGCCGAGGTGCTCGAGGAGTTCTCCGACCCCGCGGGTCGCTTCGCCTTCACCCGCCCGAGTGCGGAGCAGTTCGACGCTGCCGTGGCCGGGCTCGGAATCGGCAGGGATTCCACCGTGGTCGTCTACGACACCTCGATCGGCCAGTGGGCCTCCCGCCTGTGGTGGTTGTTCCGCTCCTTCGGCTTCGAGAACGTCTCGGTGCTCGACGGCGGCCTGACCGCGTGGCGCGCCGCCGAGCGCCCCCTCGAGTTCGGGCACGTCCCCGCCGGTTCCGTGACTCCGGATGCCGCTTTCGCGGCGACGGCGCTGCCTGGGTTCTGGGCCGACAAGACCGATGTCGAGGCCGTCATCGCCGGCGACCGCGCCGCCACCCTGGTCTGCTCCCTTCCGCCCGGCGACTTCGCGGGCGAGACCGGCTCACGGTCGCGGCTCGGGCACATTCCGGGCAGCGTCAACGTTCCGTCTGGCCGCCTGGTGCAGCGCGAGGACCGCACGCTGCTGCGCGGAGACGCCCTCGCCGAACGCCTGGCACCGGCGACGGGCTCGGCGGAGTCCATCATCCTGTACTGCGGTGCCGGCATCGCAGCGACCCTCGGCGCGCTCGCGCTCACCCTCGAGGGACGCACCGACGTCGCGGTCTACGACGGGTCGCTCGGCGAGTGGGCGGCCGACGCCGAAGCACCGCTGGTCACGACGAGCGCGACCACGTGACCACCGCTGGTCGAGTAGGCCGCGAGCGGAGCGAGCAGCCGTATCGAGACCACACGAGCGCGGAGGGACTCACAACCACCGCATCGTGAACGCCCGCGCCACCAGCGCCCTCGTCGGGGGTACCGCGAGCGAGCGCACCAGCGCATTCCGGGCGCGCAGCCGCACGCCTGCCACGGGCTTGCCCATTCCCATGTTGAACGCCGCCTGACGCGAGGCGATCGCGGCCGAGTGACGCCGCGACCGGTCGTAGTGGTCGAGACCGGAGTGGTCTCCCTGCAGTGCGGCCTCGATGGCCGGCGCGAGCATCTGCGCGTCGAGCCAGCCCAGGTTCATCCCCTGCCCGCCGATCGGGCTGATCTCGTGGGCCGCGTCCCCGACCAGCACCACTCGACCCGAGACCATGCGCGAGGCCAGGTGCTGGCGCACCGAGAAGGTGCTGACGACGCCGGTGCCGGGCTCAGACCGCATGCCCGTGCGTTCGGCGATCAACTCGGCGAGCTCGGCGCTCGTGACTCCCGTCCACTCGCGGTCCGTCATCGCCACCCAGCGCCGCTCACCCTGCGGCAGCGGGAACGACTCCACGACGCCCCCACGCTCGAAGAAGAGCAGCGCGCGCTCCGGGTGGCCGGTGTCGTCGGGGAAATCGGCCATGACGTAGTCCACGCGGTCGCCGCGAGGGCTCCATCCGATCCCGGATGCCGCCCGGACGGCGCTGCGCGTTCCGTCGGCCCCGACGACGAACGACGCGCTGACGCTGCTCCCGTCCTCGAGGAGGACGTCGGCGCCGGCGCCGTGCTGGCGCACCCCCATCACCCGTGCACCTCGCCTGACGGCATCCGGAGCCAGCTCCTTCAGCCTGTCGCGCAACAGCGCCTCGGTCTCGCGCTGCGGCAGCGAGAGCACGAACGGGTAGGCGGCACCGGCCTCGGCGAAGTCGAGGCTGCCGAGCACCCGGCCGTCGCAGAGCACCTCGCCGTGGGTGATCGGAACTCCGCGCCCGATCGCCTCCGCAGCGATGCCTGCTGCCTCGAGCACGCGCACCGCCGGAGGGTGGATGCCGATGGCCCGCGAGTGCGCCGAGCCCTCCGTGCGCGCCTCGAGCACCGCGACGTCGACGTGGCGCTGCGCCAGCAGGATGGCCAGCAGGAGTCCGACGGGGCCGCCGCCGACCAGGACGACGTCAGGCATCCGGTGCGCCCGTCCCGCCTCGCGCGATCGTCTTCGTGCCGTACTCGAGCACGTAGCCGAACGGGCTGCGCGGCACCGCTCGCCACCCGGCGGGAACCACGGCGTCGAGCTCGCGCGGGGTGAAGGATCGCCGCACCGACGTCATGCCGTCGGGGCGGATGTAGGAGTCGCGGAAGAAGGGCGCCGTCAGCATGCCGAATCCGGCATATGCCACGAACGACCGGGTGATGTCGGCATGCAGCGACCGCGGAGCGAGCCGTTCGCTGTCGTGCAGGAGCCCCCCGAGCTGCGCACCGGTGAGGTGGTGGAGCATGTGATTCGACACCACCAAGTCGAAGCTCTCGCCGGCCGCTACCAGGTCCGAGCTGAACGCCCGCCGGAAGGTCACGCCTCGGATGGGCGGCAGGGCGTTGGCGAAGGCATCGGCTCGGGCATCGGGATCGATGCCCGTCACCCGCACGCGCAGACCGTCGCGAGCCGCCCAGTGAGCGATCGCCCGGGCGAGGTCCCCTCCGCCCGAGCCGATGTCGAGCACGCTCGTGACGAGCGTCGTCGACAGCCGAGGACGGATGCTGCGCCGGTAGATCCCGCGCCACCCCGAGAAGACGGCGTTGACCGTCGCGAACTGCTCGTAGGTGTTCTGGAGCAGGCGTGGATCGCAGTCCGGCGCATCCATGAGCTCGGCGAGCCCGGTCTCCCGCTTCCGCAGGTCGAGCGACACCGACTAGCCCTCGAGCACGGTGAACAGGCCGGTCTCCACGGTGAGGCCGGGGCCGAAGGCCATCCCGAGCACCCGATCGCCGTGCGCGGCACCGCTCTCCAGGATGTTGAGCAGCACGAAGGCGATCGTCGCGCTCGACATGTTGCCGAAATCGCGCAGGGTCTCGCGCGCCGGAACCAGCTGCGCCTCGCTCAGGGCCAGCTTCGCCTCGACCTTGTCGAGGATGCTGCGTCCGCCGGGGTGGATGGCCCAGTGCGCCACCGAGGTGGCGGGGTCGGAGACGAGGTCGGGCTCGGGCGCCAGCAGCGGAGCGATCGCACTCTCGATGTGCTCGTCGATGATGTGCGGCACGTACGTCGAGAGGATCATCTCGAAGCCGTTGTCGCCGATCTTCCACGCCATGTCGGCCTCGCCAACGGGCGTGATGACGGTCTCGAAGCGGTCGAGTCCGAGCGCGGTCTCGCCGGCCGCCGGCATCCGGCTGCTGACGATGCCCGCCCCGGCCCCGTCGGCGAACAGCGACGATGCCACGATCGTGTCCGGATCGTTCGAGGAGCGCAGGTGCAGGGTGCAGAGCTCGGCCGTGACGACCAGCACCACCGCGCCCGCGTCGGCCTCCACGAGCTGCTTGGCCAGGCGCAGCGCGGGCATGGTGGCGTAGCAGCCCATGAAGCCGAGGTGGAAGCGCTGCACGGAGAGGTCGAGTCCGAGCTCGCGCACCAGCATGTAGTCGGGCCCCGGAGCGTAGAAGCCCGTGCAGCTCACCGTGATCACGTGGGTGACGTCGGATGCCGCCACGTCGTCGAGCGCATCGAGCGCCAGTCGCCCCGCCTCGACGTACAGCTTCGTGGCCTCGCGGATGTAGACCTCGTTGCGCGCCTTGGTGCCCGGCATCAGCAGCTCGCCGCTGGCGGGATCGAAGAACTGGCGCTCGCCGTCGTAGTCGTCGAAGGTGAGTTCCTCGATCACGGTGTGCCGGGTCTCGATCCCCGACACGTTGAAGGAGGTCGGCACGATGCGCTGAGCCAGCCTCGAGAGTCCGGGCTGGGCCGCGAAGACGTCGCGCACCTGCTCCTGGATGAGCACTGTCTGGGGAACGGCGGTGCTGAGTCCGCGCAGGGTGACTGTCATGGGTCAGTCTAGGCACGGCGCGAGGCGGCGCGTCGAGGCCTTGCGGTCGACTCGCAGGAAGCCTAGGGGCCGCTCAGCAGTCGCAGGAGATCCCGGCGACGGAGGTCGTGAGCCCGGTCGACCGCGGCCCCACGAGCTCGTCGACGTCGCGGCGCACGGTGCCGATCGCCGTCTCGACGGGGTAGCCCTCGCGCGCCCAGTACTCGAAGCCGCCGTTCATGAGCTTCGCCTCGTAGCCGAGCAGGGCGAGGGCGAGTGCCGCCTTGTCGCCGCCGTTGCAGCCCGGGCTCCAGCAGTAGACGACGAAGCGCGTGCCGGCCGGGTAGCGAGCCGGCACCTCCTCGGTGATGCGCGCCGTGGGCAGGTGCACGGCGCCGGCCGCGTGACCCTGGTCCCAGGCGAGCTGGCTGCGGGTGTCGATCAGCACGAAGTCAGCGCCATTCTGCAAGTCGGCGTAGACGTCGCTCGCATCGGTCTCCAGGGCCAGCTTGGCGCGGAAGTGCGCGACGGCGAGGGCCGTCGACGAGGTCGGCAGGTCGGTCTGGGCCAGGGTGTCTGTCATGAGTCCATGGTGACGGATGCCGCTCCTGCAGCGCCTCGCATCGCCTGCCGACGATGCACGACTTCGCGCCAGTCTTGCCCCGTTCACATCCTTGACAGCTCCTCCACCGGCGCTGTACTCATGCAGGATGACCGCTCGCAGGATCGTGCTCGGAATGCAGGTGTCGCTCGACGGCTTCGTCGCCGGAGTCGACGACGATCTGTCGTGGCTGATGAGCCGCACGGACGAGGAACTGCTCGACGCCCAGGCCGAGTTCCTGGAGGGCTTCGACACGATGATCATGGGCCGGGTGAACTACCTCGACCAGGCGGCTCACTGGCCGACGGCCGACGAGCCGCTCGCGCCGGTGCTCAACGGCTTCACGAAGCTCGTGTTCTCGACGACGCTCGAGAGGGTGGAGTGGGAGGGCACGCGGCTGGCGACCCGGCCGCCCGCAGAGGAGATCGCCGAGCTCAGGGCCGAACCCGGCCTCGACATCTTCGTCGCCGGAGGCGCTCGACTGGCGCAGTCGCTCCTCGCGGACGGCCTCATCGACGAGGTGCGCCTCGTCGTGCAGCCCGTCGCCATCGGCGCCGGCATCCCCCTCTTCGCCCGTGAGCAGGCCCTCGACCTCCTCGAGGTGCAGAGGCTCGCCAGCGGAGCGCTCGTCACCACCTACAGCGTCGTCCACCCGTGACGGCGAAGCACGTCGTGGTGCACGGCGGCGTACAGGGCGTCGGCTTCCGCTGGTTCGCCCGCGAGGAGGCCGCCCGGCTCTGCATCACCGGCTGGATCCGCAACCGTGACGACGGCACGGTGGAGGCCGTCGTCGACGGTGATGACGCCGCCGTGGATGCGATGGTCGCCTGGTTTCGAGTCGGCCCGCCTGAGGCATCCGTCACCGCCGTCGATGTCACGAAGACCGACGCCGCACCATCCACGGGCTTCAGCATCGAGCGCTGAGTCGCGAAACTTCGGTGTTTCGGCCGGGTGAACTTGCGCTCCCATCCGCTGACAGGAGCAGCGCGCGTCCGTAGGATGCGAAGGAGAACGTGGAATGCCGCCTGAAAGCGTCAACACCCGTCGGCGCTCGGTGACCACAGTCTGGGGAGAGCGCTGATGATGGACATGACCATGCAGATGATGGAGATGCACGTCGCCGAGTCTTCGATGCCCGGGATGGACATGAAGCTGATGGCCGAGTGTATCGAGGCCTGTTCCGCCTGCGAACAGGCCTGCACCATGTGCGCCAGTTGCATGATGGGCGAGGGCACGGCGATGCACATGGAGATGTGCATGAACACCGCCGACATGTGCAACACGATGATGCGGATGATGCTGCGTCCGAGCGGCATGATGATGGATTCGATGATGCGGATGCTGGACGCCACCATGGTGCAGTGCCGCCTGTGCGCCGACGAGTGCATGAAGCACGCCGACATGCACGAGGACTGCCGGGTGTGCGCAGAGGCCTGCCGTCAGGCCGCGATGGCGTGCGAGAAGATGATGGACTCGATGCAGATGATGATGGCCGACAGCTAGGCGGCGGTCACCGCTGCTAGGCGGCGGTCACCAGGACGCTGAGTCGAGCACTGCCGACGGACAGCACGTCGTAGACGGCGTGCAGTGCGACGGGTTGCCCGATGCTCACCGAGGCGGTGAGGTCGTCGTGGTGCCACGCCCAGAGGCGCTCGCCGGTGTCGAACAGGTCGACGGCGATCCAGCCGTCGGCGTCGACATGCGCCACGAAGGCGTCGCGCCACTTGCTGGGGGTCGCGTTCGCCGCGCGCTCGCGGATGGGGCTGATCGCGTGGCCCTGGGCGTGGGCCCCGCACGTCTCGGAGACGCAGGTCATGATCTGCGGCACTCCAGGCTTGAGATTCGACATCACGTTCCTCCGTTCCCCTGATCTGGCCCCCGCGGTCTCGGCGGGTGCGATTCTTCGAGGGTAGGCAGGGGTCGCGCCGGAGTCACGTCACCCCGTCACACGCCGCAACACGCGGTCAGCCACGTGACCTCGCGCCATTTCTGGGGCGTCTGCGCCACATCATGTGGCGCACATCCCCGGGAAATGGCGCGGCGCAGGGAAGCGGCCTGCTACTTCCCCGCGAAGAAAGCCGTCACGGCTGCGGCGAGCGCCGCCGCATCGTCGACGTGCACGAGTTCGCGCGCCGAGTGCATCGAGAGCAACGGCGCTCCGACGTCGACGACCCGGATGCCGAGCCGCGTCGCCGTGATCGGCCCGATCGTCGACCCGCACGGAATCGCGTTGTTCGACACGAACTCCTGGAACGGCACCCCGGCGGCAGCGCACAGCCGCGCCCAGAGGGCTGCGCCCGCGGCATCCGTCGCATAACGCTGGTTCGCGTTGATCTTCAGCAGCGGTCCGCCGCCCGGCACGGGCTTGTTCACGGGATCGTGCCGCTCGGCGTAGTTCGGGTGGAGGGCGTGGCCGGCATCCGCCGAGACGCACCAGGACGAGGCCAGTGCCCGCAGGCGGTCCGACGACGATGCTCCGAGACCGGCACCGATGCGCTCGAGCACATCGGCGAGGAACGGTCCGGCTGCTCCCGAGCGCGACTCCGAACCCAGCTCCTCATGATCGAAGGCGGCGAGCACGCTGATGTGCCGGGCAGCGGGAGCGTCCGAGGACGCAGCGGCCAGCAGGGCCGTCAGTCCCGCGAACACGCTGGTCAGGTTGTCCATGCGGCCCGCGGCGAACAGGGAGTCATCGAGTCCGAACCGAGCCGGGGTCGCCGTGTCGGCGGTCATGATGTCGTAGCCGGCGATGTCGGATGCCGCCACTCCGGCCAGCCCCGCGAGGTGCTCGAGCAGTGCATCCTGCGTACCCAGCTGCGCTGCAGCGTCCAGGCCGACGCCCCACACGGGCTGCGTGTGCCTCTGCTTGTCGAGCTTGAGCCCGTCGTTGTTGACTCCGCGGTCGAGGTGGATCGCCAACTGCGGGATGCGCAGGAACGGCCCGGTGCGCACGAGGTGCACCGTGCCGTCCGTCGTCACGAGGCGACCGGCCAGTTCGAGCTCGCGGTCGAGCCAGGAGTTCAGCAGTGGGCCGCCGTAGACCTCGACCCCGGCCTGCAGCCACCCGTTCACGACGGTGGTCGGATGCGGCTTGAGCTTGAAGCCGGGCGAGTCGGTGTGGGCGCCCAGGATGCGGAACGGCGTCAGCGGGCCGGCACCCTCGGGCACGATCCAGGCGATGACGGCACCGTCGCGCACGACGACGTAGCTTCCCGGCGCTGTCGGCCAGGCGGCGCTCTCATCGAGCTCGACCGCGCCGGCTGCGACGAGCCGATCGGCCGTCTCCCGGGCGGCGTGGTACGACGACGGCCCCGCCTGGATGAACCGGGCGAGGCCGTCGATGTATTCGGAGGTACGAGTGTCGGACATGGTTCCATCCAAGCACCCGCTTCGATGGATCGCCGTCAGCGCGGGGCGTCCGGCTTCGGGAGGCGCGACTCGTTCGTGGCGAGTCGCTCGTGCACGTCGGCCGAGTGGTGCTCGGCTGTCGGTGCCACGGTCTTCTGCCCGGTGGCGAGACGCTCGTGCACATCGGCCGAATGGTGCACGGCCGCGATCCTGTTCAGGTAGGCGGCGGATGGTGCCCCGGTGAGGTTGTCGCCGCGCACCAGCTGGTCGCCGATGCGAGTCAGACGAGGCGACTGCTGCGCGGTGGTGACCTGCCGGACCTGTGCACTGTCGTCGATCCGGACCAGGACGATGACCGGCGCCTTGGGGTCGCGCACGGCGGCGGTGGCCGAGAGCGGGGTTGCCGCCACGATGGCCGCGGCCACGGCGGTCATGGTGCCGATGGTGATGAGACTTCTGTGGGTGGTGCGTTTCATGGTGGTGCCTTTCGGAGGTGTTGCGGATCCCCCACCTCCACACTCGCCACCGGGCTCTCCGAGCGCATCGGGAGCCTCCCCTTGCACCCGGGGTGCCCTCCCCTAAGGATTCCGAGAACCCCACCGGCCGATCACGCCCCTCCTCCCGCTGCTCGCGCCGTGCGGACTGAAACGGACTCGGGGACGACGGTCGCAGGATCGACGCTCGCCGCGATGAGTGGCTCTCCCCACGCCCTCGTCATGGGAAGCACGCCGATCCAGGCCGACGGGTCAGCCCCATCACTGGCAGAGGGATCCCCCGTGCGCGCCTTCATCGCGAAATCGGAGATCGGGATGCGCAGCACCTGGGTCGCCGCGAGCTCGCGCCGGGTCGACGTCGGAACCTCTCCGGATCGTCCGGGCATGAGCTTGGCCGCGATCGCGTCGAGCGCGGCCCCCTTCTCCTGCTCACCGAGCACGACGGGGACGCCGTACACCACGGCGCTGCGGTAGTTCATGCTGCTGTCGTAGAGCGTGCCTGCGTAGACCAGCCCGTCGAGGATCGCGACACTCACCGCGAGCCTGCTCTCCGGGCCGCCGGAGCGCAGGGCGAGACCGGCACCGGTCGAGCAGTGCAGGAGCAGGCCGTCGCCGTCGCGCGCGAAGGCCATCGGGATGACCAGCGGCCCGGCCGGCGTCACGGCGGCGACGTGAGCGATGAGGGCTTCGTCGAGCACGGCGTCGAGGGCGCTGCGCTCGGTCACCTGCCGCTCCGAGAGTCGGCGGATGCGGGTGTTCGGCTGGGTGTCTGTCGTCGTCATGGTGCCAGTGTCGTCATCCGACTGGTACGGTCTGTAGTCCAGTACACGCAGATTTGAAAAGACCAGCTTGGGAGATCCGTGAGCGACCTCGCCATCACCATCGACCGAACGGATGCCGCCCCGCTCGCGGCGCAGATCGTCGGCGCCGTGCGCGCGGCCGTATTCTCCGGCACCCTCGCTCCCGGCGACACCGTGCCGTCGTCTCGCTCCCTCGCGGCATCGCTCGGGGTCTCGCGTGGTGTCGTGGTCACCGCCTACGACCAGCTCACCGGCGAGGGATACCTCGATGTGTCGCAGGGCGCCGCCGCACGGGTGGCCGCCGTCGACGCCTCACCGGCCCCCAGGAGGCCGGCGACGCCGAGCGCGACGCCCGTCGGCGACGGAGACCCGCCCGACGTCGACATGCGTCCCGGCTTCCCCTCGACGGCTCGCCTCGACGAGCGCGCCTGGCGCTCGGCCTGGCGTCAGGCCGCGTCGCAACCCGTGCCGTCACGGCAGGCCGACGATTTCGGAACGGCGGGCCTGCGCGAGCAGATCGCCGATCACGTGCGTCGGGCCCGGGGCGTGGCATGCGACGCCGCCGACATCGTCGTGACGGCCGGGACGAGCGAAGCCGTCATGCTGCTGGCGCTCGCGCTGGGCGAGCTGCATCCGCAGGGCCCGGACGGCACGAACGGCCCCACGGTCGCCATGGAGGATCCGGGCTACCCGTCTTCACGGCGAGCGCTGGAGCGCTTCGGCTGCACCGTCGTGCCCGTGCCCGTCGACGACGATGGCCTGCGGGTGGACGTGCTCGCAGCCCTCGATCCGGCTCCGCACGCCGTGCTGCTCACCCCCAGCCACCAGTACCCGCTCGGCGGACGCCTGCCGGTCTCCGCCCGCCTCGAGGCTCTCGCGTGGGCCGAGATGCACGACGCCCTCATCATCGAGGACGACTACGACAGCGAGTTCAGGCACGGCGCCGCCACGCTGCCGGCCCTCACCACCCTCGACCGCTCCGAGAGCGTCGCCCTCATCGGCAGCTTCTCGAAGGTGCTCACCCCGTGGTTGCGGCTCGGATACATCGTGCTGCCCCGCAGGCCAGCGCTGCACACCGCTCTCCGCAGCATCCGTGCGGATGTCACGGCTCCCATCGCCGGGGTCGCCCAGGAGGCCATGGCCGCGCTGCTCGCCGGCGGAGCGGTGCGCCGCCACATCGCCGCGGTCCGACGCGACTACGCCCACCGTCGTGATCTGGTCCTCCGAGCCCTCGGCGATGTGTGCGGCGCGGGCTCCGGCGCCCGTCTGCGCGGCCTCGAGGGCGGCCTGCACGCCGTGGTCGAGTTGGGGTCGACGGATGCCGCCGCTCGCGTACGCGCTCGCGCGGCGCGCGCAGGCGTCGCCGTCGCCGACCTCGGCGACTACGCCGCCAACCCCGCGGCATCCGTTCACCACGGGATCGTCTTCGGCTACGCGGCCCCGTCCGACCTGGCGCTGGCGAAGGGGCTGACCGTGCTGCGAGCGGCGATCACGACCGAACTGCACCCCGGGGAATAGACTGCGGCCACCGCACCGCCGCGTTCGCGAAAGGACCCCGTCATGGTTCCCGAGATCAACTACTGGGCCGTCATCCTCGCCACGCTCTCGAGCATGATCGTGGGATCGATCTGGTACACCCCGAAGGTGTTCGGCAACTACTGGATGAAGCAGTCGGGCGTGACGCCGTCAGGAAATTCCGCCGACGCCATCGGTCCCATCGTCGTGACGCTGTTCGTGAGCTTCATCACGGCCTGGGTGCTGGCCGGCGCCGCGTACATCGCGTTCGACTTCTACGGTGGCAGCTTCTTCTGGAACACGGTCTTCACGGCCGCAATCCTGTGGGCCGGATTCACCGCCGCTCGATTCATCACCCACGACGCCTTCGACCGGCGCCCGAGCGGGCTCACCATCCTCAACATCGCCCACGAGCTCGTCACCGTCGTCGTGATGGCGATCATCATCGGCGCCTGGGTACCCGCCGGGGTCTGACCGACGGGAGGCTGCACAGGCCGGCTCCCCTGCTCGATCGGCCAGAGCTGGCGAGCCGGGCTCGACTAGACGTGCTGCACGTTCTCCTGCAGTCGCGTGCGCACCTCGAACAGCTCGGTGCCGTTGATGCGCGCGGCGCCGGGCAGGCCGTCGCGCAGCACGCCGGGCAGGCGCGACTGCTCCACGAGCGCCGTCACGGCACCGCGGGCGTGGCCGAGCACCTCGAGTGACTGGGCGGGTGCGCCGTCGGGCACGACGATGACGAGACCGGTGAACTTCACCTTCGCCCCGCGTGCGATCGACTTGGCCCTGGTCGCGAGGTCGTGCATCGGCCGCTCGCCGCCGAGCGCCTGCCCGATGAGCTCGCCGCGCTTCACCTTGACGGGGTCGCCCCAGTCCTCGCTCTGGATCGCGAACAGTCCGCTCGGGCCGAGCACGATGTGGTCGATCTTCGGCGGGACGTGCGAGCCTGCGGCATCCGTCGCCACGTCATGCCAGATGGTGAACCCGATTCCGAGGGTCGAGAGCTGGCGTGCCGTCGCCTCCTCGGCGAGCGCGTTGGCCAACAGGTGCCGGATCTCGCGCGGCGCGCTGCGCACGAGCTGCGGGTCGTAGAAGTCGGGCACGGTCTCGCCGCGACCGATCCACTCGCGCATGTGATCGAGGAAGTACTCGCGGGACCAGCCGCCGGGGTGGCCGAAGGAGCGGGCCGTCGGACGCGAGTCGGTGCGGGGACGCTCCTGGGGAGTCGACCAGGCCGGAGGCGCGTCTGCGGACGCGAAGGGGCGCGCGCGGTCATAGGCGGCGCGGGCCTCGGGGGTTCCGATCTTCTCCCAGGCGATCTGCACGGCGTGGAAGCGCTCGGCGGTTCCTCCGGCGTCGGGATGCGTCTGTCGGAGCAGGGTGCGGAACGCTCGCTTCAGTTCGCGGTCGGTCGCAGAGGGACTGACGCCGAGCACCTCGTAGGGCGTCGCCGAGATCGGACTGTCGGGCATTGATCGAGGCTAACCCACTGACAGGCGGTCATCGGGCGCGAACCAGCGCGCTTACAGGTAGTCATCGGGTGCGAACCAGCGCGTGCCGTCGCGGTGGCTGATGAGCTGGGCACGGATGCGCACGTCGACGTCGGTGCACGCCGTCGCGAGCTCTCGCGCCCATGCCCGATCGGCCTCGGTGGACGTCGCCCGCAGTCGTCGTTCCCACACCACGATGATCTGGGCGGCACCGGTCTTCTCGACGATGTCGGCGATGCGGGAGGCCAGCAACTCGGCGCGGCCGCCGTAGGGCGCCGCCGGATGATCCGCCATCGGGATGACGAGCGGGATCTGCCGATCGTCGGCGTCGATGAACAGAAGCCAGAGCTGACGCCGCACGGCCTTCCCGATGAGGGCGTCGACCCTCTCGAGCACCTGTTCGTCCGTCGTGATGGGCTGTCGCGTGGCTTCATCTGCGCTGAGAGTCATGCGGCCAGCCTGCTCTGCGGCATCCGTGAACCGCAGGTCACGAGGGCAATCGGTGAACTCCGCTTGGGGCATCGACATCTGGGGAGGAGCCGGTAGAGTCATGCAGGATGCACCGGGGTGGGGCATCAGTTCCGCTGGGGGGACCGCATGATCGCAAGCCGCACCGTCGTCGCGACGGCACTCGCACTGACCGTCATCGCGACCCTCGTGGCCTGCAGCACTCCCGAGCCCCCCGCTCCTCCCGTCACCGTGGTCGTGACGGTGACACCGACTCCCACCCCCACGCCGACTCCCACCCCGGTCGCGGACCTCCCCGCGCCGCAGCCCAGCTTCGAGGTCGTCGTGCCCGTGCCGAACGCCCCGGCTCCCGAAGTCGTCGAGGGACCGGCCTCCGACCTCGGCGCCCGCGACG
Organism: Orlajensenia leifsoniae; assembly: GCF_004570845.1. Lineage (GTDB taxonomy): Bacteria > Actinomycetota > Actinomycetes > Actinomycetales > Microbacteriaceae > Orlajensenia > Orlajensenia leifsoniae. The sequence continues at coordinate 54,732 of NZ_SPQZ01000001.1, forward strand.
GGGCCTCGGCTGCCCCCGAGACCGACGGCAACGGAGCGTTGGTGAGCTACACGGTCGTGGCCGGCGACAGCTTCTTCGACATCGCGCAGCGCTTCGACCTGCCGCAGCAGCAGCTGTTGCGCATGAACCCGAACATCCCCGACTTCGGCGAGGACATCTACATCGGCACCGTCATCAACCTCGACTGGACGACGACGGGCTGAGGATGCCGCCCCGCACCAGCTCGCGCACGGCCGGCAGCAGGTCTGCGGTCAATGCCGTCTCATCGACCTCGAGGAGCTGGGCCAGCGCGGCGCAGATGGCGCCGACGGACAGCTCGCCATCGCACGCACCGATGAGTGCGGCGAGCGCCGTGTCGAGCGTGACGGCACGCCCGAACCCGCCGCCCTGCCGCAGCACCATGGCCGTCGGGTTCTCATCGCCCGGCCAGTAGTGGCGTTCCTCCGTGACGTCGCCGGCCACGGTCAGCCGAGCAGCCGACAGCGCGGCGTCGTCGGTGCCGGCCAGCCAGTCGCTCGCGGCCAGGCCGGCCTCGAGGTGCGCGCCGACGCCCCGAGGCTCGATGTCGCCGAGCGGGCCGTGCTGCTGCTCGGTGCGTGTGAGGGTAACGGATGCCCCGGCCCGCGGCATCCGCAGCACGACGTAGCCGAATCCGACGCCCGAGACCCCGCGCTCCGCGAAGTCGTCGAGCCACGCCGCGTACAGCCTGTCGAAGTCCGGGGTCGCGGGCGTGGTGCCGCCGTCACGGATCCAGGTCTCCGCGTAGAGCGCCGCACTCAACACCTCGCGCTCCACGATCCAGTAGTCGAGGCCGACGGAGTCGAGCCACGCGCGCACGCGCGGCAGCCCGTCGTCGCCGTCGTGGTACTCCCAGTTGCCGAGCAGCTGGGCGGTGCCGCCGGGCTCCAGATGTTCGGCGACGCCCGTGAGCACGGCCTCGACGAGGGCGTCGCCGACCATGCCCCCGTCGCGGTACTCGTAGGAGGGGACGCCGTCGACGCGTGGAGTGATGACGAACGGAGGATTCGAGACGATGCGATCGAAGCGCTCCCCCGCCACGGGCTCGAACAGGCTCCCCAGACGGAACTCGATGTTCTCGAAGCCGTTGAGAGTGGCGTTCATCGCGGCGATCGCGAGAGCCCGCTCGGAGATGTCGGTGGCGACGACCCGCCGGGCGTGGCGGGCGGCGTGCAGTGCCTGGATGCCGCATCCGGTGCCGAGGTCGAGCACGGAGTCGACCGGAGCCTGGAACATCAGGCCGCTGAGCGTGAGGGAGGCTCCGCCGACGCCGAGCACGTGGTCCTCGGGGAGTGCGCCTCCCGTGGCGAGTTCGCCGAGATCGGATGCGATCCACCAGGAGCCGGCACCTGCCGTGTCCTCGAAGGAGTACGGGCGCAGGTCGAGGGCGGCGCGCGCCTGCCCGCCGTCGATGCTCACGAAGCCGAGATCGGCTGCACCCTGCACCCCGAGGGCGGGGAACGCGACGGCCAGCTCCGGGAGGGTGACGGCACGGCCGAGCACGAAGAGATCGGCGAGAACGGCGACCGCCGGGAGGTCGGAGCGGCCTGCCCGGAGCGCATCGAGGGCTCGACGGGCGGGAACGCGCTGATCGCGGTGCAGGGCCTCGGCGGCATCAGGGCCCCAGAGACCGGCGAGGGCCGGCACCGTGTAGCCGGCGGCGGAGAGGTCGGAGCGGAGCAGTTCAACGGGGTTCACACCCCTATTGAACCTCAGCCGTGAGCGAGGTGAGTGCCGTGCTCCTGAGCGCGATGACGCTCGACGCGCGCCGGCACGAGGACCCACACCCGAAGTCGGGCGCGGAAGAGGTGCCGCGACTCGCGACGGGCGGCGATGGCGCGGCGGCGACGGATCTCGAGCTCCCGGATGACGGCGACGTCGTCATCGGTGCGGAAGACGGCCTGGGCTGTGTACTGGCTGAGTGCTGGCATTCCTCCAGCGTGCTCCCGGCGTTCCGCATGCGGCTCGGGGCGCACCCCTCGTCGCCTGGGGGCGCGTCCTGAGATCCCGTGAGGAATTCTCGCTCCGGCATCCGACATGCGGGGTTATATTCACCGCCCGTTCAGTCTTGTCTGCTTTGGTTTCCCTGTGATCCCCAGAACGGCCGAGCACCCACGGCCCGACCATTTCATCCTCCACATCAGCGACACCCACCTGCTCGCCGGCAACGGCAGGTTGTACGGGACTGTCGACAGCGAACGTCACCTGCGTGACCTGTTCGCCTCCCTCGAAGCCTCCGGCGGACGCCCGGAGGCCATCGTCTTCACCGGCGACCTCGCCGACAAGGGCGAGCCGGACGCCTACAGCCGCATCCGTGCGATCGTCGACCCCGTGGCGGAGCGGCTCGGCTCCCGCGTGGTCTGGGTCATGGGCAACCACGACGACAGGGCCGCCTTCCGGGCAGGACTGCTCGACGAGGCGCCATCGACGGCTCCCGTCGATGCCGTGACGTGGCTCGGCGACCTGCGCATCATCACGCTCGACACGAGTGTTCCCGGCCATCACCACGGTGAGGTCTCCAGCGCCCAGCTCGACTGGCTCGCCGCGGAGCTCTCGACCATCGCGCCCGACGGGACGATCCTCGCGATGCACCACCCGCCTGTTCCGTCCGTGCTCGACCTGGCCGTCTCCGTGGAGCTCCGCGACCAGATGGACCTGGCCGAGGTGCTCGCCGGCAGCGACGTGCGCAGCATCATCGCCGGACATCTGCACTACTCGTCGATGGCGACCTTCGCGGGCATCCCCGTGTCCGTCGCCTCAGCCAGCTGCTACACCCAGGACCTCACGGTTCCCGTCGGCGGCACACGTCCCCGTGATGGTGCACGGGCCTTCAACCTCATCCACGTGTACCCGACGACGGTGCTGCACTCCGTGGTGCCGCTCGGCGAGTTCCCTGCACTCGACTTCGTCGACGCTCAGGAGACCGAGCGCAGGCTCGAGTCCGTCGGCATCCGCATCTCGGAGCCCGTCAGGCCCCTGGTGCAGCAGAGCGCACATCGTTCAGCTCCGCCGACGACTCCGATCCCGATTCTGGTCTGACCTTCTCCCACGGAGCCGGGAACGGGAAATAGCGCTCGAGGAAGTCCGTGACGGCTGCCGTGCGCTCCTCGACGGAGATCTCCGGCTTCGAGCCGTCGTTGAGGCAGAACATGTCCTGGTCGCGACGCTTCAGCAGGCGCGACATCTGGTCTGGGGCCATCGCGAGGGTGGTCTCGATGTACTTGACCTTCGCCTGCGTCTGCACGACGGCTCGACCGGTCATGAGCGAGTAGTAGTGGTACAGCGAGTTCGTGACCGAGATGTCCGTGGCCGAACGGAATCGGCTGGCCGCGGTACGGGTGAAGTCCTCGGGGAACTCCTCGGTCTCCATGGTGCGCATGACGCTCTTGCGGAGCGGCGCCGCGCAGTGTTCGAGGTGCCGCGTGGTGACCTTGCCGAAGCGGTCCTGGAGGAGACGTCGGTTGACGCGGGCGGCGTTCTCGAATCCACTGCGCGTCGGGTCGTTCTCGCCGAGGCCGATGCGGGTGGACGCTTCGACGAACTTCGTGATGCCGCCGGGCGAGAAGAACAGCTCGGGTGAGAGCGGGCGCCCGAAGAACATGTCGTCGTTCGAGTAGAGGAAGTGCTCGGCGATCCCCGGGATGTTGTGCAGCTGGCTCTCGACGGCATGCGAGTTGTGCGTCGGGAGCACGCTCGGGTCGGCGAAGAAGTCCTCGCTGCGCATGATCGTGACCTTGGGGTGCTCCGCGAGCCACTCGGGAGCGGGCGAGTCCGTCGCGATGAAGATGCGGCGCACCCAGGGCGCGAACATGTAGACGCTGCGCAGTGCGTACTTGAGCTCGTCGATCTGGCGGTAGCGCGCCTCGTTGTCGTCGCCGTCGCCGACCACGTAGGCCTGCATGCGCTTGGCGCGCTCGCGCACGAAGTCGGCGCTCGATCCGTCGACCCACGAGAACACCATGTCGATGTCGAAGTCGATGTCGCTCGCGTGGGTGGCGAACATGTTCTCGAGGGTGCGCCAGCGACGCCCGTAGAGCTCCACAGAGTCCTCGACGGCCTCGGATCGCGGCATCCGCTCGCGCATCAGGCTGTTGGGACGCGGGGCGACGATCTCCTCGTCGCCGAAGCGCCAGAACTCGAGCTGGAACGCCGTCTCGGCTCCGTAGCGGAGCCGCCCGATCGGCTCGACGCGGGGACGGTAGAGCCTGAAGACCGAGGCCTTGCGCTTCGCCGAGAGGGTTCCGTCGGCGACGAGGACGTCGCGGAGGCCATGGTGGTCGACGGTCTGCGAGTAGAACGGTTCGTTGGCGAAGGCCGTGGCGAGGGCCGCGCACACCTCACGGCGGCTGCGGCGATCGACGGCGATGACGGCGCGGTCGCCGTCGCCGCGCACGAGGAGGAACTCGATGCCGGCGGCGATGAGGGCGTCACGCACGGCGATGAGGTCTTCGATCATCGACTCGCGGGGGGTGAAGTGGCCCGTGGCGAGCGCGTACTGGCCCTTGCGGAGGACGAGGTCGTCGCGACCGAACCGGGTGCGGCCATCGGGGGCGCCGATGAGCAGGGGTTCGGGCAGCGCGGACAGTGATCCGCGCCGTCGCTTCGGGGTCGGCTGGCGCCCGAATGCGACGGGTCGCTCGACCCGGTCTCCCGTATGTGCATGCTCGGTCATATGGACCCGCCTCCCCTCGTTGGTCTCCCTCGATCCTAAGCGAGAGATCGAGGCGCTCCGTCAGCGGGTGGCGGCGCCGGCGAGGAACACGGCCTCGGTGCGCGTCGACGCGCCGAGCTTGCGCAGGATCGCCGAGACGTGCACGCTCGCCGTCTTGCCGCTGATGAAGAGCTCGGTGCCGATCTCGCGGTTGCTGAGGCCACGGGCGACGAGCTCCAGCACCTGCTGCTCGCGCGGCGTGAGCGGCTCGGCGGCGGCATCCGGTGCCGGATCGGAGACAGGCTGGGACGGGGGCTCTGCGTTCACCCGTGCCCGCCGTGCCACCGCACGAGCCTGGTCGCCGACGAGTCCGATGCCGATGCTGTCCGCGTCGGCGACGGCCGCCTGGAGGCTCTCGTGCGCACCGACCCTGTCGCCGGCGGCGATCTGCGCCTCGGCCAATCGGAGGGAGGCGTACGGGCCGAGATGCACCGGACCACCCGCCGCAGCCGTGCGCGCCCGGCGCCACAGGACGGGATCGAGCCCCGTGCCCGCCGAGCCGCCCAGCTCGGCTTCGACGAACGCGGTCCAGACCGGGGCCGTGGGCCACCCCGCAAGGTCGGCCGAGGCACCGCGCACGTCGCTCGCCGCAGCGTCGATGTCGATCGATGATGCCGCTTCCGGGTTGGAGCGACGAATGCCGGCGAGTGCTCGAGCGGCGACGGCGAGGAGCGGCAGGTCGTAACCGGGAAGACTGCGGTGCTCCGCACGGAACACGACGCTCGCCTCCTCCCACGCACGCTCGTCGTCGCCCTCGGCGATCGCGATCTCGGCCGCGAGCCTGGCGATGCCCAGTCGGGTCTGCATCTCGGCCTCGACGAGCGAGGCGATGGACGGGGCCAGCGATCGGAACATGACGGCGGCACCGGACACGTCTCCGCGCCAGAGCATTCCCCACATGCGTGCCCTCTGCAGGTACACCCTGAAGGCGAAGGGCGGATCGAGCGAGAGCCCGCGCTCGATCAGGGCGTCGGCGCGATCCCACTCCCCCAACGCGTAGTAGGGGTCGACCGCGTTGGAGGCGAGGATGACACCTGAGATGCGCTCGACACCGAGCTCGCGGGCCCGCGCCAGGCCGCTCTCGGCGAGCTGCACAGCCGACCGGTACCGGCCGAGCAGGTAGTGCACGTCGGAGATGTTGACCCTGTAGCGGAGCCCGGCCACGCGATCGCCGTCGCCGAGGACGCGCGCCCGCTCCAGCTCGGCGAGGCCGCCCTCGACGTCGCCGTTGTGCACCATGCTCACGCCCGCGATGTTGTGGGCGACCGAGGAGTAGCGGTCGGAGCCCGCTGCGGCGGCCTCGGTCGAGGCATCCGTCGCCATCGCGATGGCCTCCTGCGCGCGTCCCTCGATCATCAGGCGCCCAGCGAGTGCCGTGAGCATGGTGGCACGCAGCTCACCGGGGCTGCCGGGCGGGACGAGCGCGACCGCCTGCTCGAGAAGCGGGACCGTGCCGGTTCGACCGGCATTGCCGAGGTAGTACGCCTTGTCGCGCAGGGCACGCGCGTACTGCAGCGGCCGGTCGGGGCTGCCGTCGGCCAGGGCGAGATCGATGAGGGCGAGCGAGCGTTCGTTCTCACCGGCGTTGCGTAGATGCGAGGATGTGCGGCCGAGGAGTTCGAGGCGATTCATGCCGGCGACCCGCTCGGGTTCCGCGACCTGGTCCCAGAGCTCGAGGGCGCGCTCGCCCATCTGCCCGGCGGTGGCGTAGGCGAAGGCCGCACGCGCCTCCTCCCTGGCGGCGAGCGTGGCCGGGAACGCCTTCTCCGGAACGTGGGCCGCCATCCAGTGGTAGGAGATCTCGGCCGCGACGCGGCGGGAACCAGCGGTGCGCTCGAGAGCCTCCGCATAGGCCGCGTGGAAGCGCCCGCGCTCCCCCGGGAGCAGTTCTGCATGGATCGCCTCGCGCACGAGGGCGTGCCGGAAGGCGTAGTCGTCGTCACCGGCCACGAGCACACTCGCGAAGACCGCCTCGCGGATGGCGGCGTCGAGGTCTTCGGCCGCGCCGCTGTGCACGGCGGCGATCAGCTCGTGCGGCACGCGCACACCGCCCGCCGCGAGCAGACGGAGAACGGCCTGGGTGCCCGGTTCGAGGCGCTCGTAGCGGGCCAACAGCAGGTCGCGCAAGGTGTCGGGCAGCCCGTCGTCGGTCGGGCAGGTGTCGAGGCCGAGGAGCTCCTCGACGAAGAAGGGGACTCCCTCGCTGCGGGCAGCGGTGCGGGCGAGAAGGTCGGGATCGGGGACGCCGCCGAGGATCGCCTTCACCTGACGACGCACCTGCGCCTTGGTGAGACGGGCGAGCTCCCACCGGTCGACGGCCCGCCCGCGGTCGAGTTCGGTGAGGAAACCCCGCACGGGATGGCCGCGGGTCACGTCGTCGCTGCGGTAGGTGAGCACGAGCAGAAGTCGACCGCGCCGCACGGCCCTGATGAGGAAGCGCAGCAGGGTGAGACTCGCCGCGTCGATCCAGTGCAGGTCTTCCACGACGGCGACGACCGAGCGGTCGTGGGAGAACCTCTCGAGGACGACGGCCACGGCCTCGTGCAGTTGCGCCGACGATCCGGCATCGGTGTCGCCCTGCGCGAGCTCGGGGAGCAGAGCTGTCAGTGCGGGGCGACCGGGGCCGGCCGCATTCATGACGGCCTCGGCGCCGACCTCGGCGATGAGACTGCGCAGCACGTCTTTGACGGGCGCGTACGGCGCCGCGACAGTGCCCAGATCGACGGACTGGCCGCGGAGGACGAGAACCTCGGGCGGAACCGATGCGGTGAACTCTGCCAGCAGGCGGGTCTTGCCGATGCCGGCCTCGCCGCCGATCACGGCGGTGCGGGGCACGCCGTCGGCCACGGCCTCGAGGAGCCCCCGAAGCCGCTCGAGATCACCTTCACGCCCGACCATCTGCGGGCTCGACATCGACGCCGGCACCATTCGATCGTGCCACGGACCGCCGACATCCGTCAGTCGGGAGAAGGACGTCATCTGTGGGCCAGGCGCGCCGGCTGCCCCTTCCCGTGGCCGAACAACTGCGCCCAGGCCGGGTGGCGGCGAACGGGCCCGGTATCGTCGTCGGATTCCGTCGCGTCGTCCTCCGCCCGGCGTCGCCGTTCGAGCCACTGGGTTGCCGAGGTCGACTCGTGGCGGTGGAGCGTCTCTGCCATGTACTGAGCTGCGAACTGCATCATGTGCCTCCTGGATTCGATGGATCCAGCGTGCTCGCTGAGCACCCTCGCGAGGATCGGGCGGATGCCCTAGATCGGGCGTGCGGGTACCTCAGATCCGGCCGCAGGGCGAGTTCCACAGTCCCGCTCGCTGAGGGACGGGAGCGTAGCGAGCGCCCCGAAGCGAAGGGAGCTGCTCTCCTCCACGGTGCAGCACTCCCCGCCGTCGTCCTCACCATGCACGCTGCCTGCACATGCGCCGTGTTCGATCGACGATCCTGATCCGATGCCGTTCATGTACATCCTCGAGTGCGCCGACACCACGTTCTATACGGGAAGTACGTGGAATCTGCGCAAACGCATGAACGAGCACTACGCCGGTATCGGCGCGGTCTACACGTCTCGACGGATGCCGGTGAAACTCCTGTACTTCGAGGAGTACGAGCGGATGGATGAGGCCTACGGACGGGAGAAGACCATCCACGGGTGGAGCCACGCGCGCAAGCGCTACCTCATCAGCACCGGCCGCGGGGTACGCGTCACGGATGACATGTCATTCTGAGGGGGACGCGTGTCATTGGCCCGCTGAAGCCCTCGAGTCGGCGCCGGCCCCTCCGCTTCGGCGGCGACTTCGTCGCTGCCTCTGCGAGCGGGTAGGTCAGCGCGATAGCCCTCCACTTCGGCGGCGACTCCGTCGCTGCCTCTGCGAGCGGGAGTGGGCGCGCCGGCTCGCAAACCCGCCGGCAGAGCCACAGACGCGCAGCGGCTGCGGCGAAGCCCTCGAGTCGGCGCAGGTCCCTCCGCTTCGGCGGCGACTCCGTCGCTGCCTCTGCGAGCGGGAGGTCAGCGCGATTGCCCTCCACTTCGGCGGCGACTTCGTCGCTGCCTCTGCGAGCGGGAAGGTCAGCGGGATAGCCCTCCACTTCGGCGGCGACTTCGTCGCTGCCTCTGCGAGCGGGTAGGTCAGCGCGATAGCCCTCCGCTTCGGCGGCGACTTCGTCGCTGCCTCTGCGAGCGGGGGTGGGCGACGGGTTCGTCACTGCCTCTGCGTCCGGGCCTCGGCGAGCGGAGCCGCGGCGGGCCGGGCTAGGCCGGGCCGACCCTGGTGACCCTGATGACGGCCTCGCCGGCGTCGTCGGAGGCGTCGAGGTCGACCGTCGCCTCGATAGCCCAGTCGTGGTCGCCGTCGGGGTCGTAGAAGATCTGGCGGGCCGTCCACACTCGGGTGCTCTCGTCGAGCACGAGCAGCGCCGAGCTGCGGGCGTCGGGACCGATGCCGATCGCGTCGTACTCGGTGAAGTAGCCGTCGAGGGCCTGCGTCCAGGCCGCGGCATCGAAGCCGTGCGCGGCGTCGAGTTCCTCGAGCGCCGGATAGTCCTCGCGGGCCGCCAGCTGCACCCGACGGAACAGCTCGTTGCGCACCAGCACGCGGAAGGCGCGGATGTTCGTGGTGAGGCGGCTGGGCGCCGGCGGCACGACGGCCGTCTCGAGCGCGTGGTGGGCAGCGGCATCCGGGTGCGCCAGTTCGTTCCACTCGTCGAGCAGGCTCGAGTCGACCTGGCGCACCAGCTCGCCGAGCCACTCGATGAGGTCGGTCAGGTCTTCGGTGCGCAGGTCGAGGGGAATGGTCTGCCGCGCGGTGCGGTAGGCGTCGGAGAGGTAGCGCAGCACGACCCCCTCGGAGCGCGCCAGCTTGTAGAACGCGATGAACTCGCCGAACGACATCGCCCGCTCGTACATGTCGCGCACGACCGACTTGGGGCTGAGCGCGAAGTCGCGCACCCACGGCTGCACGGCGGCGTAGGTCTCGTAGGCGGCGTCGAGGAGCTCGGCGAGGGGCTGCGGATGCGTGATGCCCTCGAGCAGCTCCATGCGCTCCTCGTACTCGATGCCCTCGGACTTCATGGCGGCGACGGCCTCGCCGCGCGCGACGAACTGCTGCTGCGAGAGGATCGCGCGCGGGTCGTCGAGCGTCGACTCCAGCACCGAGATGATGTCGAGCGCGTAGCTCGGCGACTCGGGCTCGATGAGTTCGAACGCCTCCAGAGCGAACGGCGACAGTGGCTGGTTGAGCGCGAAGTTGGGCTCGAGATCGACGGCGAGGCGGATGACGTCGCCATCCTGCGTGACGATCCCGGATGCCCGCAGCGTGCGGTAGATGCCGAGCGCGCGCCGGGCCAGTTCGAGCTGGCGTTTCCACGGCTCGTGGTTGTCGAATACCAGAGTGTGCACGTTCGCGTACACGTCTCCCCCGCGGGCGATCACGTTGATCAGCATCGCGCTGGTGATCTGCATGTGGGAGCGCAGGGCCTCGGGCTCGGCGTCGATGAGCTTGCGGAACGACGGCTCGCCCCACGACACGAAGCCGTCGGGCGCCTTCTTGCGGATGATCTTGCGCTTCTTCTTCGGGTCGTCGCCGGCCTTCTCGATGGCCTTGAGGTTCTCGGACTCGTGCTCCGGTGCCTGCGCCACCACGGTGCCGGTGGTGTCGTAGCCGGCGCGGCCGGCCCGCCCCGCGATCTGGTGGAACTCGCGGGCGCTAAGCTGCCGCATCCGTTGGCCGTCGTACTTCGTGAGAGCCGTGAGCAGCACCGTGCGGATGGGCACGTTGATGCCGACCCCGAGGGTGTCCGTGCCGCAGATGACGCGCAGCATGCCGCGCTGGGCGAGGGTCTCGACGAGTCGGCGGTACTTGGGCAGCATGCCGGCGTGATGCACGCCGATGCCCATGCGGATGAGCCGTGACAGGGTCTTGCCGAACGCCGTGGTGAAGCGGAACTCGGCGATGAGCTCGGCGATCTCGTCGCGCTGCTCCCGGCTGGCGATCTTCGCGCTCGCGAGCGCCTGCGCCCGCTCCAGCGCCGAGGCCTGCGAGAAGTGCACGATGTACACCGGCGCGCGGTTCGTCTGCAGCAGGTCGTCGATGGTCTCGTGCACCGGCGTGGTCTCGTAGTAGTAGCTGAGCGGCACCGGGCGTTCCACTCCGGTGACGGATGCCGTGTCGCGGTCGGTGCGCCGGGTGAGGTCGTCGGCGATCTCGGTCGTGTCGCCGAGCGTGGCCGACATCAGCACGAACTGGGCACGGGAGAGCAGCAGCAGCGGCACCTGCCAGGCCCAGCCACGGTCCTGGTCGGCGTAGAAGTGGAACTCGTCCATGATGACGACGTCGGCCTCGGTGTCGCTGCCGTGCCGCAGTGCCTGGTTCGCGAGGATCTCGGCGGTGCAGCAGATGATGGGCGCGTCGGGGTTCACGGCCGAGTCGCCGGTCATCATGCCCACGTTCTCCGCGCCGAAGGTGTCGACGAGGGCGAAGAACTTCTCACTCACCAGAGCCTTGATCGGGGCCGTGTAGAAGGAGCGCCTGCCCGAGGCCATCGCCGCGAAGTGGGCACCGACCGCCACGAGCGACTTCCCGGTTCCCGTCGGAGTCGAGAGGATGAGGTTCGCTCCCGAGACGATCTCGATGAGCGCCTCCTCCTGGGCGGGGTAGAGGCTGAGGCCGGTGTCGGCCACCCATCCCTCGAACGCCTCGAAGATCACGTCGGCATCCGTCGACTCCGGAAGGCGATCGAGGAGGGGACGCGCATCGGAGCTCATGATGATCGATCCTACGGTCGCGGCACGCAGGGCCCCGGTGCCGGAGTACGATGCTGCCCATGGCGAGCGGGCGACGCTCCAGGAACACGATCATCACGATCGTCGCCGCGGTCCTCACCGGGGCACTGGTGCTCGTGGTGTGGATCGTGGTCATGAACACGCGCCCCGACACCCCCACCACCCTCGCCGGCGTGAAGGCCGAGGTCATGGCCGTGGTCGATGAGATCCATGACATGGTGCCTGCGGCATCCGTCGTCGACACCCTCGACGAGAGCGAGACCGTCGACTGCGTACGCAGTGGCGCTCGGAAGGTGCGTCTGCGACACGTGATCACGGTGCCGGCCGACTTCGACAGGCGGCAGTGGATGCTCGACCTCGAGGAGACCTTCCGCGGGCGCGAGGGCTGGGCGTCGGACTTCGAACAGCTCACCCAGCAGGCCGACGCCCAGGTGCGGCTGGTCACTCCCCAGACCATCATCGTCAGCGTCGTCGCGACGGCCGACACGGGGGTTCCCCATGTCACGATCCTGAGCACCACCCGCTGCACCGAACCCGGGTGACCCCGATCGCCCCAATCCGACCGGCCGACACACGACGAAATCCCGTTAACGTGCGTGTCACACGGCGTGCGTACTGTGTGAGCAAGGGGAGGGATATTCAGATGTGGGAAGCACCGCTGGAACCGTTGCTGCTGGAGCAGTTGCGCAACGAGGCACGCGACGAGCTGTCGGCCGTCATCGAGATCAAGTGCCGTCAGGGCGAGGACCCGTGGGACTTCCTTCCCGACCTGCCCTCGGTCGACGAGCAGGTCGTGGCGACCATCCGCGCCGAGCGCCTGGCCGACGCCCGTCTCACCAGTGAGCGCGCCCGCGCCCACCACCCGGCGTCGCCGCGCGGTGCGGCCGAAGCCTTCGAGTACAAGCTGCTGCGCTCCATCGCCCTCGAGCATCCGGAGCTCTCCACGGCCGTCTGGGGCGTGCTCGCCCGTCTGCCGCACGCGGCCTAGCTCCGCCGCGACGCAGCTCAGCCGCAACGCAGCTCAGGGGCTAACGCAGCTCAGGCGCGACGCAGCTCGGCCTGTGCGGCGCGTGCCTCGCGCGCCGCCGCGTGCAGGTTCGCCGGCCGCTCGAGGCCGAGGTGCTCGCGCAGGGTGCGACCTGCGTACGCCTCCCGGAACAGCCCGCGGCGCTGGAGTTCCGGGATCACGAGCGTCGTGAACGCCTCGAACTGATCGCCGTGGAAGGCCGTGAGCACGTTGAAGCCGTCGACGGCGCCGGCCTCGAACCACTCCTGCAGGTGATCGGCGACGGTGCCTGCGTCGCCGACGATGGCCGCGCTCGGCACCAGGTGCGTCGCCAGCAGGTGGCGCAGCGTGATCGGCCTCTCGCTGTCGCCGATGCGGCGGCCCGTGCGCACGGCCACCAGCTCGATGAGGTGCTGACCCAGGTCGCTGAACCTCTCGGCGAGCCGGCGGGTCACGACGGCGTCGAGAGCCTGCGGACCGAGAGCGACGCCGACGGCCTGCGACAGGGCACGGATGCCGCGGCCCGCCGGGAAGTCCGGTGAGAGGGAGAGGGCCGAGCCGTCGTCGAGCGGAACCAGGGCGAGCAGCTGGTCGAAGATCGCCCACGCCTCCTCCTGCGTGCTGGCGACGACGGGGAGCACCGGCGAGATGATGCGGAGCTCGTCGGCCGCGCGGCCGGCCGCCACGGTCTGACGGCGCAACTCACTGCTCAACTGCACGCCCTCGGCGAGGGTCGGCACGGCGACGAGGGCGACATCCGCCGTCGCGGCAGCGAGTTGGCGCGAGCGCAGCGCCGTGCCGGCGTGCACGATCGGCAGGTGGCCCTGCACCGGTCGCACCACGTTCAGGGCACCGGCCACGCGCACGTGCTCGCCGTTGTAGTCGGCGCTGTGCAGCCGCGTCGGGTCGATGAGCCGGCCTGTCGCGCGATCGTGCACGAAGGCGTCGTCCTCCCAGCTGTCCCAGAGCAGGCGCAGCGCCTCGATGAACTCCGTCGCCTGGTCGTAGCGGTGCTCGTTGCCCCAGTGCGCGTCGCGGCCGTGGTTGCCTGCCGCCCGCGGCTCGGCTCCGGTCACGAGGTTGAGGCCGGCACGACCGGAACTCAGGGCGTCGACGGATGCCGTGGCCCGAGCCAGCGTGTACGGATCGCTGTAGGTGGTGTTCGCCGTGGCGATCAGGCCGATGCGCCGCGTGATGCCGGCGAGGTAGGTGATCGCCGAGAGCGGGTCGATGCGCGCCAGCAGGTACGGATCCCGCACCTCGAGGTCGCTGCCCGTCGCCAGCCAGTCGCCGAAGAAGAGGTAGTCGAGGTGGGCGGCTTCAGCCAGCTTCGCCGTGCGGCGGAGCACCGCCGTATCGGTGCGCGGGTCGGCGTGCGCACCGGGGATGCGCCAGCCCGACGGGTAGGCGCCGAGGGCTCTCACCATCGCTCCGATGATGATGTGCTCCCTGGCCGGGGTGGTCATCAGGCGGCGCACCCGAATCGAACGGCGGATCCGCCGAGGACCGGCGCCCAGTCGGGCCGGGGACGGGGGTCGTCCACCGGTGCCCACTGGCCGCCGACGAATTCGTACCGCCAGGCCGGGCCGCTGGTGAGGAACAGCGTGAGCGCTCCGAGCAGGGCGTCGACGTCGGCCTCCGTCGATCCGACGCCGAAGCTCGCGCGCAGTGCCGGCCCGTCGATGCCGAGCTTGGCGAGCAGCGGATGCGCGCAGAAGCGCCCGTCGCGCACGCCGATGCCGTGCTCCGCCGACAGGTAGGCGGCCACGAGGCGCGCATCCGTACCATCGATCGAGAACGACACCACGCCCACGGCGTCGGCGCTGTCGCTGAAGATGCGGTGGGGGTGCACGCCGGGCAGCGCCTCGAGTCCGGTGATGAGACGGGTGCGGAGTGCGCGGTCGTGGTCGGCCCAGGCGTCGGCATCGAGCCGTCCGATCTCGCTGACGGCGCGGGCCAGCGCTGCGACGCCGACGACGTTCGGCGAGCCCGCCTCGTGCCGCGCGGGGGCCGGATGCCACGTGGCACCGTGCAGGGTGACCTCGGCCACCGCTCCCCCGCCCTGCAGCAGCGGCGGAGCGACGTCGAGCCAGTCCTTGCGGCCGACGAGCACGCCGGCGCCGAACGGCGCGTAGATCTTGTGGCCTGAGAAGGCCAGGTAGTCGATGCCGTCGCGCAGCAGGTCGACGCGGCGGTGAGGAACCAGCTGGGCGCCGTCGACGGCGAGTCGGGCACCGCGGCGATGCGCGATCGTGGCGATGGCCCGCAACGGCAGGGTCTCGCCGGTGACGTTGCTCGCGCCGGTGACCGTCACAAGGGCGGCAGGCCGGGCGGCGAGTTCGGCATCGAGGCGCTCGAGGGTCTCGGCGACGGTGTCGGCGGAGAGCACGATGCGGCCGGAGCCGCGCTGCCACGGCAGCAGATTGGCGTGGTGCTCGATGTCGAGCAGCACGGTCTCGCCCGGAACGGCGCTGGCGAGCAGGCCGAGCGCTTCCGTGGTGTTGCGGGTGAAGACGACGACATCGTTCTCACGGGCGTTGACGAACCCTCCGACGATGCCGCGTGCGCTCTCGTAGACGCTGGTCGAGACCTGCGACGCGTAGCCGGCACCGCGGTGCACGCTGGCGTAGAGCGGCAGCAGTTCGGCGACATGCTCGGCGACGGCCGTGAGGGCCGGGGCGCTCGCTGCCTGGTCGAGGTTGACGTAGCGGCTCTCGCCACCCGTCACCAACGGCACGCGCAGGGAGGAGCCGACGACGCCCAGCAGCGACCTGTCGGCGACCGTCACCGTCATCACCAGGTTCCGACGTACGCCGAGACGTCTTCGGGCGCGACGATGGTGCGGATGATCGGAAGGCCGCGGTTGATGGCCTGCTCGATGCGCTCGTCGAGCGCCGGGTTGGTCACCACGTAGTCGGTGAAGTCCGCGTCCTTCGCATAGACGCCGATCGGCAGGGTGAGTGCCTGGAAGAAGGAGAACAGCGGGCGGAACTGGTGCTCGATGATGAGGGCGTGGCGGTCGCTTCCACCGGTCGCGGCGAGCAGCACCGGCTTGTCGATGAGCGAGTACTGGCCGACGAAGTCGAAGAGGTGCTTGAACAGCCCGGTGAACGACGCCCGGTAGACGGGGCTGGCCACGATCAGCAGGTCGGCGGCCTCGATGGCTCGCAGTTCCTCCTCGGCCTCGAGGGAGAGCTGATCGCGACGCAACGCCCCGGCGAAGGCGGGGCCGCTCACGCTCAGCTCGACGAAGCGCGTGCGCACCTCCACGGCACCGTCGAGCGTGCGCTCGAGCACGCGCACGATCTCGTGCACGAGGGCTGTGGTCTTCGACGGAGCGTGCAGGCTTCCGGAGACGGCGACGACATTCAGGATGGGCATGGCAGCGACGCTAGGCGCGTGCCCGGCGTGCCGCCAGCACTCCAGCAACACGACGTAAGAGTGCGTTTTGTTACGGCTGTCGTTGCAATTCCGACGGCTCCGTCACCGGAAGGCGGCAGACGAAATCGCTGCAGAGGTAGGCGGCAGCGGCACCGTCGATGCTGGTGCGGAACTCGAGGAGCTCGAAACCCGCGTCGGCGAAGGCCGACGCCTGGGCATCGGTGACGATGGTGCTGACGGATGCCGGATGCCGACGCGCGGCGGCCGCGAGGGCGTCGCCGCCTGCGTGTGCGTCCGCGCTTGCGTCCGCCTGTGCGTCTGCGGCATCCGGGACCACCGTCACGAGTTGCACGATCGGTTGCGTGAGCCGGCGCATCGACGCGAGCGCTCCGCCGGCGGCGAGGGGGTTGGCGAGGGCGCCGGGAGCCGCGAACCCGATCGCCGTGCGCGCCGCGTCGAGGAAGCGCCGGTCCGCCGTGAGCAGGAACAGCCTGTGCGCGGCATCGGCCGTGGCTGTGAGGCCCGACGGGTAGGCGCCCTCCGACGGGTCGACGCCGAGCGCGATGCCCTGGGAGGCGAGCACCGGGTCCGGCCCGCCCGGGACCGCGAAGAGTCCACCGTCGGTCGGGGTCACGGCGTCGATGAGGTCCCGCGCCGCGACGGCGTATCGGGCGACACCGCTGGCCAGGGCGAGGTCGATCAGTCCGCCGGCGAGCATGCCGTAGTCCTCGAGCGTCGCCGTGGCGTCGGAGGCCCGGCCGTCGAGCGAGGAGCGCACGAGCCGGTCGGGGCGCACGTGCCGGTCGAGCAGCAGGTCGGCGGCGCGGGTGGCCGCGGCGATCCACTCGGCGCGATCCAAGGCGAAACCGGCGCGGCTCAACGCACCGATGGCGAGTCCGTTCCAGCCCGTGAGGAGCTTGCGGTCGAGGGCGGGCGGCGTCTCATGGGTACGCGCCTCCCGGTCGAGGGCGTAGTAGCCGCCCTCGGAGCGTCTGCCGTCGATGGTGCTCTCGGAGTCCTGGGCGCTGGCGAAGCCTCCATCGGGCAGCTGCATCCGTTCGAGCAGGAAGCGGGCGACCTCCGAGGCGACCGTCGCCGCCCACGGGTTGCGATCCGGGCTCTGCGCCCACGCCGTCGTGTAGTCGCCCAGCAGCAGCGCGTTGTCGTAGAGCATGCGCTCGTAGTGCGGTTCGGTCCAGTCGGGACGGGTGGCGTAGCGGAAGAACCCGCCCTCGACGGAGTCGCGGAGCGCTGAGGCGCCCATCGCCTTGAGAGTACGGAGCGCGGACGCGCCCCCCTCTCCGCCGCCCTCCAGGAGGAATCCGAGCACCGGAGCCACGGGGAACTTCGGCGCCGTGCCGAAGCCGCCGTGCACGTGGTCCTCGTGGGCGATGAGCCGACCGGCGGCGTCGTCGAGAGCCGCGGCGTCGGGGAGGTCGACGGCGCCGTCATGGGGCCCGGCCGAAGCCGCCCCGGCCGCTGCCAGCGCCTCGCCGATGGCCGAGGCCGTTCCCAGCACGTCGGCGCGTCGGTCGGCCCAGGCATCCGTCACGGCACCCAGAACCTGCAGGAACTCGGGCACGCCCTGCACCGGCCGCGGCGGGAAGTAGGTGCCGGCGAAGAACGCCAGGCCGTCGGGGGTGGTGAAGACGCTGAGCGGCCAGCCGAGCTCCTTCGTGAAGGCGCCCGCGGCGGCCAGGTAGCTGGCGTCGACGTCGGGATGCTCCTCGCGATCGACCTTGATGGCCACGAAGTTCTCGTCGAGGTAGGCGGCCACGACGGGGTCGCTGAAGCTCTCGCGCGCCATGACGTGACACCAGTGGCAGGTGGCGTAGCCGATGGAGACGAACACGGGAACGTCGCGCCGCTTCGCCTCGGCGAACGCCTCGGCTCCCCACGGCCACCACGCCACCGGATTGGAGGCGTGCGCGAGGAGATAGGGAGAGGTGGAGTCGGCCAATCGGTTGGGCGCCATGTTCCCAGCCTACGGCTGGCCGTGCGGCGTACTCTGGCCGCATGCCGGCTGCCGACGATGGCCTCGAGGAGCGCTCAGCGCTGCTCGCCCGCGTCTACTCCGCCGCCGGGCAGGCCGAGGTCGAACGATCCTTCGTCGACGAGGCCAGCGGAGAAGCCCTGCGGATGCGGCCCAGCGAGTGGGCGCTGCGGGAGTTCGACCGGGCGCAGGCCCTGGCCGCCGACGAAGCCGCCGCCGCTGCTCGGGACGCGCTCGGCGCTCCCGCCGAGGCGGCGCATGCCGGCTCCGATGACGCGCCTGAGGACACAGCATCCGACGCCGAGAGCTCGCCGCGCGCGAGACGCGGCTGGCGCGGCGCCGCCCTCGTCGCGGCCGGAGTCGCCGTCGGGCTCATCGCCGCCTACGGAGCCCAGACCGTCGTCGACGAGTCGACTCCGCCGACCAGGATCGGCAGCACCGGAGCCGTCTCGTACTTCGGAGCAGCCGAACCGCCGACCGACCACGCAGTGCTGGCCGTCTTCGATCGCACGCCGCCCGACGTGCGCACGCTGCCGACCGAGATCCTCGCGGAGTTCGACGCCATCGATGTGCAGCGCATCTACGACCCGTCGACGAACGGCGGCGACTACGACATCTTCGCTGCCCGCAAGAGTCGCGACCTGTACTGCCTCGTGCTGCTGAAGACCGGGGAGAAGTATCAGGCGAACTGCGGCACAGAGCAGCAGATCATCGAGGAGGGTCTGCGCGTCACGGCCGTCGTGCCCGCCCAGCGAGCCGTCAGCCTGCTCGCCGACAACGCCACCTCCACGCCGCCGCCGACGCAGGCGCCGTGGCAGGTGGAAGCCCACTGGAACCGTGACGGCACATTCTCGCTGTCAGGGTCGCCAGTGGGCTTCACGGGCTGAGCCGGCCGAACCGGCCTGACCGTGGGCGCCTACTCGACCTCGTCGGGGTGAGCGCTCACGCGACCCTCGCGCTCGAGCGCCGTGATGGCGGCGACCTCGGCATCCGTCAGCGAGAAATCGAGCACGTCGAAGTTCTCGGCCATGCGCTCGCGACGGTTCGACTTCGGGAAGACGATGTTGCCCGTCTGCAGGTGCCAGCGAATGACGACCTGGGCGGGGGTCTTGCCGTGGGCGGATGCCGCTCCGGTGACGGCCTCGGCCTCGAAGAGCGGGTACTTGCCCTGTCCGAGCGGGCCCCACGCCTCGATGTGGATGCCGTGCTCGCGGGCGAACGCCGTGACGGCCGGCTGCTGGTGGGCCGGGTGCAGCTCGATCTGGTTGACCGCGGGAACCACGTCGGTGTTCGCGAGGAGCTTCTCGAGGTGGGGCACGAGGAAGTTCGAGACGCCGATGGAGCGCGCGCGACCCGAGGCCTGGATCTGCTCGAGGGCCTTCCAGCTCTCGACGTAGCGGTCCTTCTTCGGGCTCGGCCAGTGGATGAGGTAGAGGTCGACGTGATCGAGGCCGAGCTGCTCGAGGCTGCGATCGAAGGCGTCGAGCGCCGACTGCGTGCCCTGGTCGTCGTTCCACAGCTTCGTGGTGACGAAGAGTTCGTCGCGGGCGATGCCGGAGTCGGCGATGGCCTTGCCGACGCCGGCCTCGTTGCCGTAGACCTTGGCGGTGTCGAGGTGGCGGTAGCCCACCTCGAGCGCGTCGGTCACGATGCGCTCGGTCTCGGCCGGGTCGACCTTGAACACGCCGAAGCCGAGCTGCGGGATCGTGTGGCCGTCGTTGAGGGTGATGCTGGGAACCGTGTTCGTCATGTCATCCATCCCACCACGGTTGCCCCGGACACACCCGGGGGTTGACTCAGGTTCGCCGGGCGCGGAAGCGGGAATACCCGCCGGTGCCCTAGCCCTGGCCGCTGACCTTCTCCGGGTCGATCGTGAGGATGATGCGCTGCTGGTCGCGTCCGCCGTACCAGGGGTAGGCGCGGCCGGTGTACTTCTGCGAGAGCGCCTCGATGCTCTCCACTCCGCCCTCCGTCGTCATCGACGTGACGCGGCCGCGCACCTGGATGTAGCGGAACGGGTTCTCCGGGTCCTGGATGGCCACCGCCACGCGGGGGTCGCGTTCGATGTTGCGCACCTTGAGGTGGGTGACGACGGAGTTGATGATGACGTTCTCGCCATCGGTGTCGACCCAGGTCTCGGTCACCTGTGGCGACCCGTCCTTCATGAGGGTGGACAGGAAGCAGGGGCTGGGCTGGCGCAGCAGGGCGAGGAGCTCGGGGGTCATCGGCATGATGACTCCAACGCTAACCGCGTTTCGGATCGCATCCGCTCTCCGAGGGCGGGCGACGGATGCCGACCCTCGAGTCGGGATCGTCCGTCAGCGGTACCGGCGTCCTTCGTCGCGTCGGAACAGCAGCAGCGCCAGCGCGAAGGTGACGACGGTCCAGGCGAGGACCCCCAGCCACACCCACGGCTCGAGGTCGCCGCCCTGCACCGCCCAGATGACCAGCTCGCGGGCCTGCCGCGATGGCGTGAACATCGAGATGGTGTTCAGCCAGTCGGCGAAGAGGAACGGCGGCAGGAACAGGCCGCCGATGAAGGCGAGCGCGAACATCACCACCTGGACGACGGCTATGGCGGCCTTCGACGGCATCGAGTAGCCGATGCAGATGCCGATGAACATGAACGGCAGGCCCGACACGGCGAGAGCGACGAAGCCGGCGAGCACGTTGCCGAGCGGCGCCTCGGCCGCCGTCGCGAGACCGCCGATCACGATCACCGGGATGATCGCGGCCAGTCCCATGGCGCCCGTCGAGAACACGTGCGCCAGCACTCGCGCGACCCCGGGCGCCGGCAGGGTGCGCAGGTAGGGATCCCATGGCTTCTCCCGCGCCTCGGAGATGTTCAGTCCGAAGCTGAACAGCGCATTCGACATCACGGCGAACACGCACAGCGAGATCACGGCCTGCGTCGCGAACACCGGGTCGTCGGCCACCGTGCGCTGCGGCACCACGAAGAACAGCAGGGCGAGCGAGGGGAACGCCAGCGACCCGATGAGAGCGATCGGGATGCGCGCGGTCTCGATGAGGTTGTACTTCGCGTGCAGCAGGGTGAGCTGGACCGTGCTCATGATCGTGCTCCTTCAGATTCGGACGCGTCTTCGGGCGCGTCTTCTGGCGCGTCTTCTGGCGCGTCTTCGGTGAGGGTGAGGAAGGCCTCCTCGAGCGTGGCCCCGCGCACGGCGAGCTCGGAGAACGGGATGCCCGACCGCACCAGCTCGACGATGAGCCTGTCGGAATCCTGGGCGTAGAAGGTCGTCGTGCCGTCTCCGGATGCCTCATGCCTGACGACCCCGTCGAGGGTGGCGATGCGCTCCACCTCGGGCGAGACCAGCCGCACCCGACGCAGCGCCACGCGGGCGAGCACCGCCGGCAACGCGTCATCGGCGATCACGCGGCCGTGGGCCATCACCACCACCCGTTGCGCCAGCGCCTCGATCTCCTCGAGGTAGTGGCTCGTGACGACGACAGTGGCTCCAGCCTCATGCTGGCGCCGGAGGGCGTCCCACAGAGTGCGGCGGGCATCGACGTCGAGTCCGGTGGTCGGTTCGTCGAGCAGCACGAGCCGCGGCTTGCCGACGAAGGCCAGCGCCACGCTCAGCCGACGCTTCTGCCCGCCCGAGAGCGAGCCTGTCTGGCGACGCAGGAGTTCGGTCAGCCCGAAGTCCCCCGCGAGCTCGGCTGTCGGCATCCGTTCGGGGAAGTGCCTGCCGACGAAGTCGATGACCTCACCGACGCGCAGGGTGTCCGGCAGCGCCGTCTCCTGCGGGGTGCTGCCCAGCGCGACGCGGTTGCGGTGGTCTCCGGGCGACCCGCCGAACAGGCGCACGGTTCCGCTCGAGGGCGAGCGCAGCCCTTCGAGCAGGGAGATGAGCGTGGTCTTGCCCGCACCGTTCGGGCCGAGCAGCCCGAGGATGCTGCCGGGCTCGATGTCGAGCGAGACGTCGTCGAGGGCGAGCTGGTCACCGAAGCGACGGCTGACGTTCGTGAGTGAGGCGAGTGCGGTCATGATGTGGTTCCCAACACTGATCTGAGCGTCTCCATGTAGTCCTCGAAGGCGCGGCGTCCGGTCTTGCTGAGGGAGAGATACGTGACCGGGGTGCGGCCCTTGTGCGACTTCTCGACGTCGATGTAGCCAGCATCCTCGAGCTTGCGGAGGTGTGTGGACAGATTGCCGGCCGTCATGTCGAGCAGCTCCTGCAGGCGTGGGAAGGCGATGGACTCCCCCGGCTCGCGCGTGGCGAGGGCTGCGGTGATGCGAAGTCGGGCCTGGGCGTGGATGACGGGGTCGAGGTCAGCCACGGGACTGCGCTCCGGATGCGGTTGCTGACGCCGTTCCCGACGTCTTGGCCCGGAGCGAGCGCAGGTGGATGATCGACGCGATGCCGAGCCCGAGGAAGCCGATGCCGCCGCCGATCGCCAGCACCAGGTAGTGCGTCGGGTAGCCGAAGTAGGGGGCGATGACGGCGATCAGCACCGTCCAGCCACCGAGCACGACGGACGGCACCGCCCGCCAGATCGCGCCGGCGACGATGAACATCACACCGGAGAACAGCACATAGGCCGTCGGATAGAAGATGTTCGCGAGTTCGCGGTCCATGCCGTTGACGGCGAGCGCTCCCCCGAACCCGGCGATCGCGAGGCAGCCGACCCACCAGGTCATCCCGTACACGGCTCCCGTGAACGACGACCCCGACGAGGCACGGATGCCACGACTCGAGCGCACTCCGAGGAAGGTCGAGACGCCGATGGCCACGGCGATCAGCACGCAGAACACCGCGATGGCGAGGCCGAGCGGGATGCCGAACTCGGGCTGGAGGCCGTCGATGAGCCAGAGGCATCCGAAGCCCACCAGCCAGGCCACGCCCCAGGTGAGCATGATGATCGGAACGAAGCCGCCCATCTGCCCCTGCACGCTGCGCTGCTGGTCGTTCAGCAGTGCCAGCATCTGTTCGGGCGCCAGCGGCTCGTCGTCGTGATCGATGTCGTGGTCTGCGGGAGCGGCGCCCCCGGTGTCGTGATTCGTCATGATCGACTCGCTTTCCTGTCACGCCGTCATCGGGTTCGTACTGGCGCTACTAACTTTGTAATGCAAAGTACTCTGCGATGTCAATGACTTTGTCGACACTCAACAGCGCACCGCTCCACCCGTGCTGCAGAAAGGACTGGAATGCACCGCGCTGTCCAACCGGAACTGCTGCGCCGGCGGCCAACAAACGCGCAGCAGCCGAATGAACCCCCGCACCGGCTTAAGATGGAGGGCTATGGCTGAGACCGCGACCACCCCCACGATCCCGGTCATCACCTACCCTCCGGAGCTGCCGGTCAGTCGAATGCGCGGCGAGATCGCCGACGCCATCCGAGACAACCAGGTCGTGATCGTGGCCGGGGCGACCGGTTCGGGCAAGACGACGCAGCTGCCGAAGATCTGCCTCGAGCTGGGTCGCAAGAACATCGGCCACACTCAGCCACGGCGCCTCGCGGCTCGCACGATCGCCGAGCGCATCGCCGAGGAGCTCGGCGACGAGCTGGGTGGTCTCGTCGGCTACCAGGTGCGCTTCACCGATCGCTCGTCGGCCGACACCCGCGTGAAGCTGATGACCGACGGCATCCTGCTCAACGAGATGCACCACGACAGGCTGCTGTCGAAGTACGACACGATCATCATCGACGAGGCGCACGAGCGCAGCCTCAACATCGACTTCCTCATCGGCTACCTGAAGCAGCTGCTCCCCCGCCGCCCCGACCTCAAGGTCATCGTCACCTCGGCGACCATCGACCCGGCGAGCTTCGCGAAGCACTTCGCGGATGCCGACGGCACACCCGCCCCGATCATCGAGGTGTCGGGGCGCACCTTCCCCGTCGAGATCCGCTATCGACCCCTGGTCGCCGAGACGGAGGGCGATGACGAGGACGACGACGGAGCCGCCCGCGACGACAAGGACTACCTGCAGGGCATCATCGACGCCCTCGACGAGCTCGCACGCGAGTCGACGGGCGACGTCCTCGTCTTCCTGTCGGGCGAGAACGAGATCCGCGACGCCGAGGAGGCCGTGCGCGGCCACTACCAGGGTGGGGCATCCGTCACCGAGGTCCTGCCCCTGTACGGCCGCCTCTCGTCCGCCGACCAGCACCGTGTGTTCGAGCCCTCGAAGACCGCCGGCGTTCGACGTCGCATCGTGTTGGCCACCAATGTGGCGGAGACCTCGCTCACGGTTCCCGGCATCCGGTACGTGGTGGATGCCGGAACTGCGCGCATCAGCCGGTACAGCGTGCGCTCGAAGGTGCAGCGCCTGCCGATCGAGGCGATCTCGCAGGCGTCGGCGAACCAGCGCTCCGGCCGTTCCGGCCGCACGAGCGACGGCATCGCCATCAGGCTGTACTCCGAGGAGGACTTCACCCGTCGCCCCGAGTTCACCGAGCCCGAGGTGCTGCGCACGAACCTCGCCGCCGTCATCCTGCAGATGATCTCGCTCGGACTCGGATCCATCGAGGACTTCCCGTTCCTCACGCCGCCGGACTCGCGCGGCATCAAGGACGGCCTGGACCTGCTGAAGGAGCTGGGCGCGGTGGAGAAGGGCGCCTCGTTGCGTCTCACGCGCATCGGACGCGACCTCGCCCGCCTGCCCATCGATCCGCGCTTCGGCCGCATGGTCATCGAGTCGAAGACGCAGGCCGTGAGCCGCGAGGTGCTGGCGATCGTGGCCGGCATCACCATCCAGGATCCGCGGGAGCGTCCGCTCGAGAAGCGGCCCCAGGCGGATCAGCTCCATGCCCGCTTCGCCGACCCGACGAGCGACTTCCTCACCCTGCTGAACCTGTGGAACCACATCGAGAAGCAGCAGAAGGAGCTGTCGTCGAGCGCGTTCCGGCGACTCTGCAAGAGCGAGTTCCTCAACTACCTGCGCGTGCGGGAATGGCAGGACGTCTACCGCCAGCTGCGCCAGCTCGCGAAGCCGCTCGGCCTCACGGTGAACGACCGCGAGCTGGCCGGCGACTCCCCCGACGCCGACGGCATCCACAAGGCCCTGCTCTCGGGCCTGCTCTCCCACATCGGACTCAAGGACGAGAAGCCGGCCAAGGGCGCCGGCGGCCGCCCGCGCATCGAGTACATCGGTGCACGCCAGGCGCGCTTCGCCATCTTCCCGGGTTCATCGCTTGCCAAGAAGCAGCCGGATGCCGTCATGAGCGCCGAGCTCGTCGAGACCAGTCGCCTCTTCGGCCGCATGAACGCCGCCATCGACCCGGCCTGGGCGGAGCCGCTCGCCGGAGACCTGCTGAAGCGCAGCCACAGCGAACCGC
The DNA here is from genome assembly GCF_004570845.1 of Orlajensenia leifsoniae. Lineage (GTDB taxonomy): Bacteria > Actinomycetota > Actinomycetes > Actinomycetales > Microbacteriaceae > Orlajensenia > Orlajensenia leifsoniae. The sequence goes on from NZ_SPQZ01000001.1 coordinate 79,916, forward strand.
ACTGGGAGAAGACGCAGGGCGCTGTCGTCGCCTACGAGAAGGTGACGCTGTACGGAGTTCCGATCATCCCGAGGCGTCGGGTGCAGTTCGCCCGCATCGACCAGCCCTACGCCCGCGAGCTCTTCATCAGGCACGCGCTCGTGCAGGGCGAGTGGGACTCGAAGCAGGCCTTCGATCGCGCCAACCGCAAGCTCCGCACCGAGCTCGAGCAACTCGAGGAACGCACGCGTCGCCGCGACATCCTGTTCGATGACGAGGCCGTCTTCGAGTTCTACGAGAAGCGCATACCCGCCGACGTATATTCGACGCGGAGCTTCGAGGGATGGTGGCGGCGCGCTCGCAACGACACCCCCGACCTGCTCACGATGACGCCGGAGGCTCTGGCCCCAGAGGATGCACCCGAGGTCGACGAGACGGCCTACCCACCGAGCTGGCGGCAGGACGACCAGCGCTTCACGCTGCGCTACCGCTTCGAGCCGGGCGCGGTCGACGACGGCGTCACGGCTGTCATCCCGCTGGCCCTGCTCGCCCGGGTGAGCCCGAACGGCTTCGACTGGCAGGTGGCGGGCCTGCGAACCGAGCTCATCGCCGCCATCATCAAGGCGCTCCCGAAGGCCATCCGTCGACAGGTCGTCCCGGCGAACGACTGGGCTGTGAAGATCGCGGCAGAGCTGCCGGATGAGCCGGCCGACGAGCCGTTCACCGCCGCCGTCGCCGCGATCATCCAGCGACTGACGTACACGGCCGTCACGGCCGCCGATGTCGAGCTCGACCGCATCCCCGGCCACCTGCGCGTGACCTTCAGCATCGTCGACGACCGCGGCCGGCCCGTCGCCTCGGGCAAGGACCTGCGCGCGCTGCAGCTGCAGCTCGCCGACAAGGCTCGCGACGCCGTGGCCCGCACCTTCGCCGAGAAGCAGCCGCGCCAACGGGCCGGTGGCCCGACCCAGGTCGCTGCCGCCCGCGACGCCCTCACCGGCACCCGGCTGCGGCCCACCGGCGCCTTCAGCGAGCGCACCGGCATCACCACCTGGGACCTTGATGAGATCCCGCGTCATGTCGATACCCGCGTCGCAGGCAACTCGATCCGCGCCTACCCCGCCCTCGTCGACGACGGGGCATCGGTGAGCCTGCGTCTGCTGCCGACGGCCGAAGACCAGGCGGCTGCGATGCCGGGCGGCATCCGTCGCCTGCTCGCCCTCGCCGTTCCGTCTCCGTCGAGCTATGTGCAGCAGCACCTCACGAACACCGAGAAGCTCGCGCTGGCGGCAAGCCCCTATCGCAGCACGACCGCCCTGTTCGACGACTGCCTGCTGGCCTGCATCGACGACGTGCTCTATCGCATCGCCCCCGACGGCATGCTGTTCCAGCGCTCGGAGTTCGAGGCCGTGCGCGACCGCGTCTCCGGCGTGATCATGGAGTCGATGTTCGAGACCGTCGGGCTGGTCTCGCGCACGCTCTCCGCCGCCCGCTCCGTCGACAAGGCGCTGAAGGAGGCGACGAGCATGCAGGTCATCTCGGCGCTGACGGATGCCCGCGGGCAGGTGGGCGGACTGGTGTACCCGGGCTTCGTCTCGGCCACGGGGCTCGAGCGGCTGCGGCACGTGCCGCGCTACCTCAACGGCATCCTCGCCCGCGTGGTGAAGCTCCGCGAGAACCCGGCGCGCGATCGCGTGTGGATGACCGAGGTGCAGAACGCCACGGCGCGCTACGAGGAGGCCGGGGGCACGATCCCCATCGACGCGCGAGCGACACCGTCGCTCGTGAAGGCGCGCTGGATGATCGAGGAGCTGCGCATCAGCCTGTTCGCGCAGGAGCTGCGTGCAGCGGAGACGGTGTCGCTGCAGCGCATCGTGAAGGTGCTGAGCGGGCGCTGAGTCGGGTTGCCGGTTGCCTGACCAGGCTCCGCTGCCCCCTGGCGCTGGACGTGCTTCCACTCGCCGGTTTCGGTCGCATCCACGCGCCCGAGCGACCAGAAGTGGCGAGCGGATGTCCCGAGCGCCGCCGTCAGGACCCGAAGGCGTCGCGAGACGCGCGAGCTTGGCCGTGTCATCACGGATGCCGCACCGAAACGCTCGTGCCCACCCCGAGCTGGCGGCAGATGAGGCGCTCGAAGTACCGAGAGACCCGTGACGTCCGCAACGGTTCGTCATCCTGAGCAGGCACCCAGGCGGGCGCGAGTAGCGTTTCCCGCATGCCTGATCTCGACGCTGCTCCCGTCACCGTCGTGCACGTGCGCTCCGACGACGTGCTCGCCCGACCCCTCGTGGAGGAGCTGTCGCGCGAGTACGACGAGCGCTACGGCCTGAACGACGGGATCCCCTCGTCGGTCGAGCTCTCGCGCTACCCGGCCGAGCTGTTCACCCCCGAGTTCGGCGGCGACTTCCTGCTGCTGCTCGATGCGGCAGGCGACCCCGTCGCCGGAGGCGCGTTCAAGAGCGCCGGCGACGACGCGGTGGAGATCAAGCGCGTCTGGACGCACTCCGCCCACCGCCGCCGCGGCCTGGCCCGGCGTGTGATGGCCGAGCTCGAGGCGGAGGCATCGCGTCGCGGCATCCGTCGCCTCAAACTCACCACGGGTGCCCGCCAGCCCGAGGCCGTGGCGCTCTACCGCAGTCTCGGCTACAGCCCGCTGTTCGACCTCGATGGGGACTGGGAGTCGTTCGGCTACCTGCCGTTCGAGAAGACGCTCGCCCCGTAGGAGTGAAGACTCTCCAGCAGAACGGATGCTCCGGCCACCGCGTCAGGCGTCGCACTGTCACGGAGGGTCGCCAGCGCCGCGAACGTGGGCGCAGACGCCGGCGCCACCCGGGGCGGCACGTCCGCCAGTGCCAGCAGCTCGGAGGCATGCAGCGCCTCGACGGCCAGGACCGTTCGGGTCAGGCTCAGGCTGCGCTCGAGCAGGCGCAGGGCGGCCGGAGCGAACGACGCGACATCTTCGACGCCCGACAGCACCGTCGCACCGAGGGAGACCGGTGCGGCCAGTTGACGCACCTCGGCCAGGGCGTCGGCGGCGGCGTACCAGCTGAGGCCGGCCAGCCGGGTGCGACCGGCGGCACGGAACGCGCGCAGCTCCGCTGACAGCAACGCGGTGCGGCGCTCACTCGCTGCAGCGACGTGCGCGAGGGCGAGGCGGGCGCTCTCGATGGCGATGCTGAGGCCGACGGCCGAGAAGTTGCCGCCGGAGAGCATCCGATCGCCGTCGACGACGGGGTTCTCCGGGCGGGCGGCGAGCTCGATGCCGAGTTCGTGGTCGATGCGGTCCGCGATGTCCCTGGCGGCCCCGTGCACCTGGGGCGCGGTCCTCAGCGACAGCGGGTCCTGCACGCTCACGGCACGGTCTGAGTCCTCCAGGAAGCTCCCGGCGAGTGCGATCCTGATGCGCTCGGCACTCGCCGTGGCACCGGGACGACCGGTCGCGCCCTGCACGGCGGCCGAGTACGGAGACAGGGAGCCGGCCGGGCCGTGGGCGCCGAGGGCCTGCAGGCTCAGGGCGACGTCGGTGTCGGCTGCAGCGAGAGTCCGCCGCAGCTCCCCGACGGCGAGAACGGCCTGACCGATCGTCGCCGCATTGGCGCTCAGGAAGGCGGCGGCCTCGTGGGGCGCGAGCACGAAGCCCTCGTCGGTGATGGCGGCGAGCAGCGCGGCGAGGTGGGTGAGGTCGGCGGCCCCCACCGAGCCGAGCGCGTACACGGGCGGAGGATCGAGAAGCAGGGCGGCTGCGGCGTGCACGAGCTCCTCGCGGACGCCGGCGCCCCCGTTCAGAAGCACGGCGAGGCGCGCCCCGATGATGGCGCGAACGGCATCCTCCGAGAGTGCATCGCCGGCGCCGCCGAGGTGATTCGCCACCACCTGCCTCTGGAAGGCGGCGAGGTCTGCCGGGTCGATCCGCTCGTCGCGTCCGGCGCCGAGCCGCGTGGTGAGACCGTAGACGGACTCGCCGGACTCCAGCACGCGCTCCACCACGGCCCGCGCTGCGCGCACGCGATCCAGCCCCTCCTCGGAGATCGCAACGGACTCCCCGGCGGCGATCCGACGGATGTCGTCGGGAGTCGTCGCAGCGGCCCCGAGAAGCACCGTCATCAGAAGTCCAGCAGGTTCTGCCGCAGCCCGCCGTCGCCCAGTTCGGTGCGCAGCACGCCGCGACGACGCAGGGCCGGCACGAGCGGATCGAGGATGCGGTGCACGTTCGCCGGATGCACGTGGCCGGTGAACAGGAAGCCGTCGCCGCCCACCTGCTCGCCGAGCGTGGCGAGGTGGTCGGCGATCTCGTCGGGGGTTCCGATGACGGCGAGACCGTCGCCCCGAGCCCTGGTCTGCAGGATCTCGCGCAGCGTCGACCCGGCCGGCGCACTCTTCACGAAGTTGTCGAGCGTGCCCTGATTGCTGTTGGTGCTGAGCTCGGGCAAGGGCGCATCCAGATCGAACTTCTTGAAATCGACGCCCGACAGGTAGGAGATGGACTGCAGCGCCTCGTCGATAGCCGCCTGGGTCAGCTCGGCCCGTGCTGCCCGCACGGAGGCCGACTCCTCGGCGTTCGCCGTGACGATGGGCTGCACGACGAAGAGCACGCGGATGTCGTCGGGCGAGCGCCCGGCGTCGGCCGCGGCCTGCCGCACCGACTCGCGGTGGGCTCGCATCCGTTCCGGTGTCGATGCCAGGGCCAGGACGACGTCGGAGTTCTTGCCAGCGAAGGCCTGTCCGCGGCCGGAGGCACCGGCCTGCACCATGACGGGCTCCTCGGGGAGCGGCGCGTTCGTCAGGGGTCCGCGAACCCTGAAGAAGCGACCCTCATGGTCGATGGTGTGCACCTTGCGGTAATCGGCGAAGACCCGGCCCGCGGCATCCTCGACGATCGCGTCGGGCTCCCACGAACGCCAGAGCTTGCGCACGACGTCGATCCACTCGTCCGCGCGGTCGTAGCGCTGGTCGTGCTCGATCTGCTTGTCGAGGCCGTAGTTCTGGGCGGCGAGGTCGCTGCCGCTGGTGACGACATTGAAGCCCAGGCGACCGTCGGCGAAGTGCTGAAGCGTCGACAGCAGGCGTGCGGCGGTGAACGGCTCGTAGAAGCTCGCCGAGAGGGTCGGAACGATGCCGAGCTTCGAGGTGGCGCCGAGAAGGTAGGGCACGAGCGGCAGCGGGTCGTGCTTGGGCACGAAGCGTGCGCTGGCCAGGTTGACCTCGGCCGTTCCGCCGTAGGTGTCGGGCACGGTCACGCCGTCCTCGATGACGAGAAGGTCGAGACCGGATGCCTCGAAGACGCGCGCGGCATCCTGGTAGACCTGCGGCTTCTTCCAGTCGTAGCCGACGCCGTAGCTGTCATCGCCCCATCCCTGCACCCCGAAGCCGGCCCCCAGGAACCATCCGAAGTGCAGCAGGCTCATGTGTACAGTCCCTTGCTCAGGTAGTTGAGGCCGGAATCGGCCGAGATGACGGCGATGACGGATCCGGCCGGCGCCTCGCCCGCCACCTCGAGCGCCGTGGCCACGGCGAGCGCCGACGACGGCCCGAGCAGCAGGCCCTCCTCGAGCGCCAGGGCGCGGGCGATGTCGTGAACGCGCTCGTCGTCGATCGTACGCACCTCGTCGATGACGGTGCTGTCGACATTCCGAGGCCACCACTCGCGCGGCCAACGGGTGCCGACGCCGTCGATGCGGATCGGACCGTCAGGAGCTCCTCCATAGGTGGAGCCGACCGGGTTGGCGCCGATGACGCGCACCCGGCCATCGGAGACGTCGCGCAGGTAGCGGCCGACACCGCTGATGGTGCCGCCGGTGCCGATCGAGGCGACGAAGTGGGTGACGAGCCCTGCGGTCTGACGCCAGAGTTCCGGGCCTGTCGTGAGCACGTGGGCCTCGGGGTTGTCGGCGTTGTCGAACTGGCGCGACTGCCAGGCGCCCGGTGTCTCGGCGGTGATGCGCGCGGCGATCGCGCGCGGGTTGGCCGGGTCGTCGGGCGACGCATCCCAGTCGGCCTCGACCAGACGGGCTCCGAACGCCGCGAGCAGCGACTTCTTCTCGGCCGAGGTGTTCGCGTCGTGCACGATGACGACGGGATGCCCGGTGAGTCGGCCGACCAGTGCGAGGCCGATGCCGGTGTTGCCCGAACTCGACTCGACGATGGTGCCGCCGGGGGCGAGCGAGCCCGACGCCTCGGCGGAGCGGACCATGGTGAGTGCGGCCCGGTCCTTGGCCGACCCACCGGGGTTGCGTCCCTCCAGCTTCACCACGATGCGTGCCGGCAGACCGAGCGTCAGGGTGGTGAGCTCCACCATCGGCGTCTCGCCGATGAGGTGCGCCACCGAGGGCAGCACCTCCCACGCCGGGGCGTCGAGGGCGGCCGCGATGGCCGGCGGCAGCGCAGGCGACGGCGACTCGGCGATGGACATGGGAGACAGGCTACGTGGGGAACGGATGCCGGCCCGAAGCGGGTTGCGTCGCGTTACGCGTCGGCCGCGGACTCCGTCCGGGCCTCAGCGCACGGAGGTCACAGCACCTTCGACAGGAACGCCTTCGTGCGCTCGTGCTGCGGGTTCGACAGCACATCGCGAGGATCGCCCGACTCGACGACCACGCCGCCGTCCATGAAGACGAGCGAATCGGCCACCTCGCGGGCGAAGCCCATCTCGTGAGTCACCACGATCATGGTCATGCCCGAGGTCGCGAGCTCCTTCATGACGTCGAGAACCTCGCCGACGAGCTCGGGGTCGAGCGCGCTGGTCGGCTCGTCGAAGAGCATGAGCTTCGGGTCCATGGCGAGAGCTCGCGCGATGGCGACACGCTGCTGCTGGCCGCCCGAGAGGTGCGCCGGGTAGTAGTCGGCTCGCTCGGCGAGACCCACGCGGGCGAGCAGGTCGAGCGCGCGCTTGCGCACCTCGGCCTTCGACTGCCCCTTCACACGGATGGGCGCCTCCATCACGTTCTCGAGCGCCGTCATGTGCGGGAACAGGTTGAAGCGCTGGAACACCATGCCGATGTCCCGGCGCTGCATGGCGGCCTCCTTCGGCTTCAGCTCGTAGAGCTTGCCGCCGTGCTCCCGATAGCCGACCAGGTCGCCGTCGACGCTGAGTCGCCCGGCCGAGAGGATCTCGAGGTGGTTGATGAGCCTCAGGAACGTCGACTTGCCCGAGCCCGACGGCCCGACGAGGCACATGACCTCGCCGCGCTTCACCTCCAGCGAGATCGACTTCAACACCTCGTTGGAGCCGAAGCTCTTCGAGACGCCGTCGGCGAGGACCATGGGAACGGATGCGGCGGATGCTGCGGTGTCGGTCATCGGTGGCCTCCGGCCTCGGTGGACTCGGATGGGACAGGGGCGATGACCGTCGGCTGACCGGCGCCGACGACGGGCAGGGTGCCGGTCGGGCCGGCGCCCTTGTCGGGTCGGCGATCACCGACGCCGCGTGCGAAGCGCTTCTCCAGGAAGTACTGCCCGACCATCAGGATCGAGGTGAACAGCAGGTACCAGAGCGATGCCACGATGAGCAGCGGAATGGGGTTGAACGTCTCGGCCGAGATGTCGCGTGCCCGGTTGTATAGGTCGAGCCCGAACGGCACTGCCGTGACCAGCGAGGTGGTCTTCAGCATCGAGATGACCTCGTTGCCCGTCGGCGGGATGATGATGCGCATCGACTGCGGGATCACGACGCGCAGCATGGTCTGCGACCAGCTCATGCCGAGCGCCGTTGCGGCTTCCTCCTGCCCGCGGTCCACCGACAGCAGGCCGGCACGCACGATCTCGGCCATGTAGGCGGCCTCGTTGAGCGCCAGGCCGATCACGGCGATCCAGAACACGCTGATCACGTTCTTGGTCTCGAACGACGCCCATGGTTCGGTGAACGGGACGCCGATGTCGATCGACTGGTAGATCACGGCGATCAGGCCCCAGAAGGTGAGCTGGACGTAGATCGGGGTGCCGCGGAAGATCCACAGGTAGACCCACGCGACGCTCTTCACGACGGGGTTGGGCGAGAGCCGCATGACGGCGAGCAGGATGCCGAGCACGATGGCGATCGCCATCGAGAGCACCGTCAGCTCGAGCGTCACGAGGGCGGCCTGCGAGATGCGCCTGTCGAAGACGTACTTGCCGACCGCCGGCCAGTCGAACGCCGGCCTCTGGGCGGCGTCGATGACGACGAGCGCGACGATGAGGATCAGCACCACGGCGAGCACGTTCCGCCACGGATGCTTCAGCTTGATGGCCTTGATCGGCTCAGGCCGACGCTCGTCGTCCGACATGATCAGCCGTTCGCTGCAGCGTTGATGGTGGCCTCGGTGATGCCGCCGTCGGCCACACCCCACGACTCGAGGATCTCGGTGTAGGTGCCGTCATCCATGAGCGACTGCACCGCAGCCTGGATGGCCTCGGTGAGTCCCGAGTCCTTGCCGACGACGATGCCGTACGGCGCCTCGTCGAACGACTCGCCCGCTGCCTGCAGCTTGCCGTCGGTCTGCGAGATGGCGTAGAGGGTGACGGGAGAGTCGGCGCTCATGGCGTCGGCCTGGCCCAGGGCGACCGCGTTCGTCGCGGCATCCTGAGTGTCGTACTGCACCTTGTTGATGGGCTCCTTGCCGGCCGCGACGCAGGCGTCGCTCTTCGCGGGGACCTCATCGGTGTCCTCGTAGGTCGTCGCCTGCACGGCGACGGTCAGGCCGCAGGCGTTCTCGGGGTCGACGTCCTTGCCCTTCGCCGAGGCCCAGAGGATGCCGGCCGTGTAGTAGTTCACGAAGTCGACCTGCTTCTCGCGCTCGACGGTGTCGGTGAAGCTCGACTCGCCGATGTCGGCCTTGCCGCCCGTGACGCTCGGAATGATGTTGTCGAACTTGGCGACCTGGTACTCGGGGGTGAGGCCGAGTTTGGCGGCCACGGCTGCAGCGAGCTCGATGCCCCAGCCGATGGGCTCACCGGCCTCGTTCTTGAACTCGTTGGGGGCATAGGTCGGGTCGGTGCCGATGATGAGCTTGCCCGACGAGGCGACCTCCTCGGGGAGGAGCTTGGCTGCGGCGTCGTCCTTCGTGGTGGTGGCGGTCGTTGATCCGGTCGTCTCGGCCGGGGTCGAGTTGTCGACGCAGCCCGTGAGAAGCAGGGCCGTCGCCGCCGTGGCGGCGAGGATGACCGGCAGGGATCTGGTGAGTCGCATAGAGGTTCTACTTTCTAGTTGGTGCTGGTGGAGACGGGACGATCAGGATGGTTGGCCCACTGCGACCAGGAGCCGGGATAGAGGGCGGGCTCGAAGCCCGCGATGGTCAGCGCGAGGGCGTCGTGCGCCGCTGTCACGCCGGAGCCGCAGTACACGCCGACGGGATGCTCGGAGTCGACGCCGAGGGCCGTGTAGCGTGCGATCAGTTCGTCGGGCGACAGGAATCGTCCATCGGCGTCGATATTTCCCGAGCTCGGCGCGCTGACGGCGCCGGGGATGTGGCCGGCTCGCGGATCGATCGGCTCGACCTCGCCCCGGTAGCGCTCGGCGGCACGGGCGTCGAGGAGCACGCCGTTCGCGGGCAGGGCGGCCGCGTCGTCGATGTCGAGCACGGGAAGGTGGCCGTAGCTCAGGGTGACGTCGCCGGGCGGCGGGGCTGCGGCATCCGTCGTCGTCGGAAGCCCGGCAGCCGTCCACGCCGACCAGCCACCGTCGAGCAGCCGCACGTCGGAGACGCCGGCGTGGCGCAGCAGCCACCATGCGCGGGCAGCCGACTGCCCTGCATTGTCGTCGTAGACCACGACAGTGTCGCCGTCGTTGACGCCCCAGGCCCGGGCGGATCTCTCGAGATCTGATGCCGAGGGCAGCGGATGCCGTCCGTCGGTCGCCGGGCCGTGGCTCGCGAGCTCCTCGTCGAGGTCGACGTACACCGCGCCGGGGATGTGCCCGCGCGCGAACTCGTCGGCGCCCTGGGGACCGCCCAGGCTCCAGCGCACGTCGAGGAGCCTCGGAGCGGCGTCGCCGGACAGCGCTGCGGCGAGCTCGTCAACGCTGATGAGCTGGTCTGGCATGGCACCCCTCGGTTCGTGATCAGTACACGCTAACCCGCTGACGGGGCACACGACCAACCGGATAGTCTGGATCATCGTGAGCGCCTACTCCGATCTCCTGAAGACGCCGGGCGTGGCCCGGATCATCAGCGCGCAGCTCACGGCGCGTTTCCCGTTCGGGATGCTCTCGCTCGCTTTCCTGCTGCACATCGAGCAGCAGACCGGATCGTACGGCTCCGCCGGACTCGTCCTGGCGGCCACGAGCATCGGCCAGGCCATCGCCGGCCCGCTGACCAGCCGCCTCATGGGCGTCTGGGGCATGCGCCCGGTGATCGCCGTCACCATCGCGGTCTGCGCCACGGCCGTCACCGCCATCGCACTGCTGCCGCTCACAGTCCCCTGGTACATGGCCGTCGGAGCACTCGCCGGCCTCAGCATGCCGCCGATCCAGCCTGCCGTGCGCACGATCTATCCCAAGATGGTCAACTCCCGCCAGCTCACCCCGCTGTTCTCGCTCGACGCCACGGCGCAGGAGATCATCTGGGTCGTCGGCCCGGTCGTCACCACCTTCATCGCCACGCAGATCAGCACGGTGTGGGGCATCCTCACCGCGGTGATCTTCCTCGTCGGCGGCGGCCTCTGGTTCCTGTCGTCCCCCGAGCTCGGGCGGGTGCGCATCCCCCGTAGCAAGCGCCGCTTCGGCACCGTGCTGCGCCGGCCTCCCGTGATGCTCGCGACCATCGTGGGCTTCCTGCTCGTGGGGGCGTGCGCCGCGATCGAGGCCGGCGTCGTGGCCGTGTTCGGACACGGCGGCGCCGAGGCCGGCATCGTGCTCGCGATCTTCTCCGTCGGCTCGATCGCGGGTGGCCTCAGCTTCGGCCACATCGCCATCGGACCGTGGGCGAGCGCCCGCCGCATGTTCATCGTCTTCGTCGGAACCGTCGCGGCGACGATCGGCCTCGTGGCCATGGCGGGATCCGAGTTCCTCTGGCTCTCCGTCACCCTGTTCGTCGCCGGAATCGGCATCGCCCCGGCTCTCGCCGTGCTGTTCGCCATGGTGTCGGCCAGCGTCAAGTTCAGCGACACCGCCGAGGCCTACGGCTGGGTCGGCACGGGCCAGCTCATCGGCGCCGCTCTCGGGTCGGCGGCGGCCGGTCTCCTCATCGACACCAACGGACCGGTCGGCGCGTTCTGGGCCGCCTCGGCTTTCGCCCTCGTGGGATTCATCGTTCCCGTGGTCGGCAAGCGCTGGCACCCCGACCTGCGCGGCCGCGATGCCAGCCCCATGCCCGACACCGAGCCCGTCCCCGTGCAGCCGAGCTGATGGACCTCTCGCATCGCGTGACCATGAGCGACGGGCTGAGCATCCCGCAGCTCGGTCTCGGCGTGTACAAGGTTCCGGATGCCGACACTCCCGGCGTGGTGGTCGCCGCCCTCGATGCCGGCTATCGGCATGTCGACACGGCATCGCTGTACGGCAACGAGGTCGGCGTGGGTCTCGGCATCGACGACGCGGGGATCGAGCGCGACGACGTGTTCGTCACCACGAAGGTGGGCAACGCCGACCACGGCTTCGACGCGACGCTGCGCGCCTTCGACGCCAGCATGAAGCGCCTCGCCCTCGACAGGCTCGACCTCTACCTCATCCACTGGCCCGTGCCGAGCACCGACCTCTACGTGCAGACCTGGCGCGCGCTCATCAGGCTCAGCGAGGAGGGGCGGGTGAGCTCGATCGGAGTCTCCAACTTCCATCGCCACCACCTGCAGCGCCTGCTCGACGAGACCGGTGTACACCCCGTCGTCAACCAGGTGGAGCTGCATCCGTGGCTCCAACAGCGTGAGCTGCGTGCCTTCCACGCCGAGCACCTCATCGTGACCGAGGCCTGGTCACCGCTGGCGCGGGGGCGCGCCGTCGAGGACCCGACTCTGACCGTCATCGGCGAGCGCCACGGAAAGACGGCGACCCAGGTGGCCATCCGCTGGCACCTGCAGCAGGGCAACGTGGTCATCCCGAAGTCGGCGTCGCCTGAGCGCATTCGTGCGAACGCCGACGTCTACGACTTCGAGCTGACGGATGCCGACCTCGATGCGATCGCGGCGCTGGACGCCGGCGAGCGCACGGGGCGGGACCCCGACGACGACTGACGGTCACGCTGACATTCCCGCCCGCAGAGGCCCGGACGCAGTCCGCGGTCGAAGCGCTTCGGACGAGCGCTTCGGACGGTCGCTTCGCTCGGTTCTCAGCGAGCGGGGCAGCTCACCACCGCGGGTGGATGAGCTCCCGGAGCTTCCTGTCGTAGAGGTCGGAGACGGCTGCATCGAACTCGGCGCCCAGTGGCGCCGTCGAGCCTGCAGCGGCGTTCGCGACGGCCTGCTTCACCGAGCGCGCGCCCGGGATGACCGTGCTCACGGCCGGGTGCTGGGCGATCCAGGCCAGGGCCGCCTCGGCGACGGGAACGGCATCCGGAACCAGATCGGCGAATTCGTGTGCAGCCTCGAGGCCGGTCTCCCACGGTACGCCGGAGAACGTCTCCCCCACGTCGAACGCCGAGCCGTCGCGGTTGTAGGTTCGGTGATCGTTCGCCGCGAAGGTGGTCTCGCGGGTGTACTTGCCGCTCAGCAGGCCGGACGCCAGCGGCACGCGAGCGATGATGCCGACGCCGGCGGCCTGCGCCGCGGGAAGCACCTCGTCGAGGGGCTTCTGCCTGAAGGCGTTGAGGATGATCTGCACTGTCGCGGTGCCCGGCCGGGCGATCGCGTCGAGCGCCTGCGCGGTCGTCTCGACGCTCACGCCGTAGTTCGCGATGGCGCCATCGGACACGAGGGTGTCGAGCGCGTCGTAGACCTCGTCACTGGTGAACACGGCCGACGGCGGGCAGTGCAGCTGGACCAGGTCCAGGGTGTCGACGCGGAGGTTCCGACGCGAGCGGTCGGTCCACTCCCGGAAGTTCGCCAGCACGTAGTTCTCGGGCAGCTGGTCGACACGGCGGCCCATCTTGGTGGCGACGGTGATGTCGTGACCGGGGTTGTCGGCGAGGAAGGCGCCGATCACGCTCTCCGACCGGCCATCGCCGTAGACGTCGGCGGTGTCGAAGAAGGTGACACCCGCGTCGACGGATGCCGCGAGCACGTCACGCGCATCCGTCTCACTCACCTCGCCCCAATCGGCTCCGAGTTGCCAGGTGCCGAGTCCGATGACCGAGACGGTGCGGCCGGTACGTCCGAGGGTGCGATGCTGCATGCCTCCAGCCTAGGCCGGGGGCATGCAGACATCGGGAGGTCAGGCCGAGACCGCCGCGAGGCTGCCTGTCGTGCGCGGGGCCTCGAGGGCACCCTCCACGTGCACGACCTCCTGGCTGCGGAAGTGACCGAGGAAGCTCAGGACGATCCCGGCGACGGCCCACCCTCCGAGCACCAGCCAGGCCTGCGTCGCGTCAGCGTCGGGGAAGTACGACAGGTCGCGCAGCAGGGTCGTCGAGGCTCCGGGCACGAAGAACTGTCCGATCTCGCCCCACGCGCCGGGCAGGAACTGCATCGGCTGCGTCGCGGCCGACAGCGGGTTGCCGATGAGCATGGTGAGCAGGGCTCCCACGGCGATGCCCACCCGGCCGATCAGGGCGGTGGCTCCGACGATGACGCTGGCGGTGGCGAGCAGTGACAGGCCGACGGCGACGGAGTTCAGCAGGAAGTCTCCCTGCAGGATGCCGAACCAGGTCTGCATGATCGCGGTGAGGCCGAGGCCGGCGACGACGGCGTAGGTGGCCAGGGCGGCGAAGCGGCGCCAGACCCCGGTGACGAGCAGCGAGATGAGCACGCCGCCGATCATGCCGCCGATGACCATCGGGAACGCGGCCGACGCGAAGCCGACCCCGCGAGGGTCGGTGTCGGCCAGGGGGACGACGTCGGTGGTGATGACGACGGGCGCCGTGACGGCGCTGGCCTTCTCGATGATGGCGAGGGCCTGGTCGGCCGGGAGCTGACCCGCAGCCTGGGCAGCAGTCGCCTGGGCGATGCCGTCCTGGACTCCCGCCGTCACGGCCGAGGTCACCTGCTGCTGCAGCTGAGCCGAGATCTGGGCCATGACCGTGGCGTTGACGGTTCCGCCGGCGCTCGCCGTGAGCACCTCGGGAGCGTCGCTCAGCACGACGGCGCCGTAGACGTCGCGTTCCTCGATCGCCGTGACGGCGTCGGCACGGCTGTCGACCGGGGTGACGTCGAACCGACCGGGGGCATTCTCATCGAGGGCGTCGGTGAAGGCGGTGACCTGCGTCGCGTCACCGGTGACGGCGATCGGGAAGTCCTTGATGGTGCTCGTCATTCCCGGCCAGATGAAGGCGAGCACGAAGACCCCCACGACCACGGCTGCAGCGACGGCGATCCCGATGGATCGCCCCCACTTCGTGTGCGGGCTGGTGACGACGATCTCGGACATGACGGCTCCTACAGGGTGGATCAGGGGGAGGTGATCTGTGAAAACGAATGATCGTTCTTTATTGTGAACTCACCGAACCCGCTTGTCAAGAACGAACGTTCTTTTTATTATCGACGTATGCCGAAAGTCACCGAGGAGCATCGCATCGCCCGCCGCACGGAGATAGCGCAGGCCGCCATGCGCTGTTTCGCGCGTAAGGGGTTCGAGGGCACGTCGGTGGCCGACATCATCGCCGAGTCCGGCCTGTCGGCCGGGGCCATCTACGGCCACTACAAGAGCAAGAACGAGCTCATCCAGTTGGCGGTCTCCGAGCTGCTCGGCCAGCGCATGGCCGAGGTGCAGACCGCTCTCCAGCGCGAGGAACTCATGGAGCCGGGCGAGCTCATCGGAGTCTTCCTGCGCGGCGTGGAGCGCGAGTTCGGCAACCTCAGCGTGCTGCTCCAGCTCTGGGCCGCTGCGGCGACGGATGCCGGACTCCGCGGCGTCGCCGACACCATCGCCGGAACGATCCGCGGCGTCTTCCAGACCTACCTCGCCGCGTGGCATGTGCGCTCGACGGGATTGAGCGAGAGCGAAGCACAGGCCCGCGCGAGCCGGGAGGCGTGGGTCTACATCGGCATCTGCCAGGGCTACATGGTGCAGTCGACGATCTTCGAGGCGTTCGACGCCGAGGCGTACATCGAGACGAGCGCGGCCCTGCTCGCCCGCTGACCCTCCGCTCGTCGAGGCCCAGACGACGTCTGCGGCCGAAACGCACCCCCTGCGCGATACCCGATCGTGACATCACGATCGGGTTGCGTCGCACCCGGGGGCTGATCAGCGGTTCTACAGTGCAGACATGAAGCGCGCGCACCTCGCCACCGTCGTCGCCGTGGCCGCCACCCTGTTGCTCGCCGGATGCTCGGCATCCGGTTCCGCCGACTCCGACCTCGGCGGCGGATCCGTCGCCGAACCGGCTCCCGAGCAGGGCGACGGCGCACTCGACGCCGGTCGCGACGCCGCGGGTGACGAGGCCGGGGGTCTCGGCTCGACCGTGGAGACCCGCGACGTCGTCACCACGGGCACGATGGCGGTGACGGCAGACGATCCCGTGCTGGCTGCGGCCGAGACGACGGCGCTCGTCACCGCGGCCGACGGACGCATCGACTCGCAGAACCAGCAGCCGGGCACGGATTCGCAGCCCGCTCGCGCCTCCCTCGTGATCCGCGTGCCGTCTGCCCGCTACCAGGCCGTCGTCGCCGACATCCAGAAGCTGGGCGGCGTGACGCACTACTCGACCGAGGCGAGCGACGTCACCCAGCAGAAGCAGGACATCGACGCCCGCATCAGCGCGCTCGAGACGTCCACGAAGCGCCTCGAGAGCCTGATGGCCGATGCAGACTCCACGGCCGACCTGATCGAGATCGAGAACGCCCTGTCCGGCCGACAGGCCGAGCTCGACAGCCTCACCACCCAGCGGGACTACCTCGAGGACCAGGTCGCCTTCTCCACGTTGTCCGTCGACTTCACGGCGCCCGGCGTGGTCTCCCCCGGATCCCCCCGCACCTTCTGGGACGGCTTCCTCGCCGGATGGAACGCCCTCATCGGGTTCCTCGCGGGAACACTCGTCGTCATCGGGGCGTTCCTGCCGTGGCTGCTGCTGTTCGGCGCCATCGCGGCGATCGTGCTGCTCATCGTGCGGGCGTCGCGCCGCGGGCCCCGGAAGCCGCGGCCCGAGAACGGCCGGTCAGCTCCCGCCGGACCCGCGCCGGAACCCGAACCGGCCGCCGAACCCGATCCCGTCGACACCCGCGCGTAGTGTGAGTGGCGTGAGCTCAGCATCCGATTCCCCGCTCCTCGACGACGCCCTGCTGGAGCGCATCCGTTCGCGCGCAGCAGGTTACGACCGCGACAACACCTTCTTCACGGAGGACTTCGACGAACTGGTGGCCGTCGGCTACCTGCGGGCGCTCGTCCCCGTCGACTTCGGCGGCCTCGGTCTCTCGCTCGAACAGGTGGTGCTCGAACAGGTGCGCCTCGGATCGGCGGCTCCCGCCACGGCCCTCGCCGTGAACATGCATCTCGTCTGGACCGGCGTCGCCAAGGTGCTGCACGACCGCGGCGACTCCTCGCTCGACTTCCTGCTGACGGAGGCCGGCGCCGGCGAGGTGTTCGGCTTCGGCATCAGCGAGTCGGGCAACGACCTCGTGCTGTTCGGTTCGACGACGGATGCCGCCCCTCAGCCCGACGGCGGCTACAGGTTCACCGGCACCAAGGTGTTCACCTCCCTCTCCCCGGCGTGGACGAGGCTCGGCACGATGGGCGTCGACACCACCTCCCCCGATGCGCCGAAGATCGTCTACGGCTTCGTGGAGCGCGCCGACTCCGGCGTCACCCGCAAGGACGACTGGGACACCCTCGGCATGCGCGCCTCGCAGAGCCAGTCAACGGTGCTCGACGGTGCCTACTCCCCCGCGAACCGCATCATCAGGCGCCTCGACCCCGGGCCCAACCCCGACTCGCTGGTGTTCGCGATCTTCTCCAACTTCGAGATCCTGCTGGCCGCCGTCTACACCGGCGTCGGACAGCGCGCCCTCGAGCTCGCCGTCGCCGCAGCGCACCGCCGCACCTCGCTCAAGGCAGGCGGTCGGTCGTACGCGCAGGACCCCGACATCCGGTGGCGCATCGCGGATGCCGCGATCGCCCAGGACGGCATCCGGCCCCAACTCGTCTCCCTCGCCCGCGATGTCGACGATCAGGTGGACCATGGGGCGCAGTGGTTCCCGCAGCTGGTCGGCCTGAAGGTCAGAGCCACCGAGAACGCCCGCCACGTCGTCGACCAGGCGCTGCGCGTCTCGGGTGGCGGCTCGTACTTCGCCGGCAGCGAGCTGGGACGGCTCTACCGCGACGTCCTCGCCGGCATCTTCCACCCCTCCGACGCGGAGTCGGCGCACAACACTGTCGCCAACGCGTGGCTCGGGCCGATCGACTAGTCAGCGCTCCTCGACCCCGCAGTTCTTGCGGGTGGCGGTCGCCGAGAACGACTTCTCGGCGGGTGCGGATCTTGCACCACCCGTCGAAACTTCGAGTTCGATGATGTCCACCAGCCCCCACGGGCGAAGCGCACCCACCGGAGCGGGGCGAACGGATGCTCTCCACAACGGGAGTAGTTTGGTCACCGTGGGAATTCGAATTGAGAAGATCGACCTGCCGGGCATCGGCATGCGTCATGATCTCGTCACCGAGAGCGGCCGTCGCCTGAGCGTCGTGTCGTACCGTGATGGCGAGCGCAACCTCGGCATCTTCGACGTCGACGACCCCGACGCCTGTCGGGACTCGATCCCCATCACCGAGGACGAGGCCGAGGCACTCGCCGACGTCCTCGGAACATCCGTCACGCTCAGCCGACTGACCAAGCTGAGCGCCGACACCGAGGGGCTCTACACGGAGCAGCTCGAACTCGCGACCGATTCGCCCTTCATCAATCGGCCGCTCGGCGACACCAAGACGCGCACCCGCACGCACGTCTCCATCGTCGCCATCGTGCGCGAGAAGAAGGTGATCCCCTCTCCGACCCCCGCAGAGATCCTCCGCCCCGGTGACGTCATCGTCGCCGTCGGCACGCGGGAGGGTCTCGACGCCGCCGGTCGGCTCATGGCCAACGGCCCCGACTGATCCGGGGGCTCGCCTGTGCATGACAACACGCTGATCCTCATCGAAGTCGGCGCGCTGCTTCTCGGCATGAGTCTGCTCGGGCGCCTGTCGATCCGGATCGGCATCTCGCCCATCCCCTTCTACCTGATCGCCGGACTCGCGTTCGGCGAGGGCGGCTTCATCCCGCTCGACGCCAGCAGCGACTTCTTCGCCATCGGCAGCGAGATCGGCGTCATCCTGCTGCTGGCGCTCCTGGGCCTCGAGTACACCGCGAGCGAGCTGCTCACCAACCTCAAGCAGTCCAAGACGGCCGGCATCATCGATGCCCTGTTCAACGCCCTCCCCGGCGCTGCCTTCGCGCTGCTGCTGGGCTGGGGCCCCGTCGCCGCCGTCGCTCTGGCCGGAATCACCTGGGTGTCGTCGTCGGGCGTCATCGCCAAGACCATCCGCGACCTCGGCCGCATCTCCAACCGCGAGACGCCCACGATCCTCGCCATCCTCGTCATCGAGGACCTCGCCATGGCGTTCTACCTGCCGGTGCTCTCAGCCGTCGTCATCGGCGTCTCCCTGCTGCAGGGCGCCATCACGGTCGCCATCGCCGTCGGCGTCGTGGTGCTCATCCTCTTCCTCGCCCTGCGCTTCGGCCACGTGATCTCGCGCATCTTCACGCCGGAGCACAACGAGCCGCTGCTGCTCGGTGTGCTCGGACTCACCATGCTGGTCGCCGGCCTCGCCGCCCAGGTGAACGTCTCCGCCGCGGTGGGCGCCTTCCTCGTGGGCATCGCGCTCTCGGGTCGGGTGGCACAGAACGCCGGCGAAGTGCTCACACCCCTGCGCGACCTCTTCGCCGCCGTGTTCTTCGTCTTCTTCGGTCTGGCGACGGATGCCCGCGAACTCATCGGCATGCTCGTGCCGGCCATCGTCCTGGCCGCCATCACCATGGCCACCAAGGTGGCCACCGGCTACCTGTCGGCCAAGCGCGCCGGCATCGGTGTTCCCGGTCGCTGGCGTGCAGGCTTCGCGCTGACGGCCCGCGGCGAGTTCTCCATCGTCATCGCCGGCCTCGCCGTCGGAGCCGGAGTCGCTCCCCTTCTGGCACCGCTCGCGACCGCCTACGTACTGATCACGGTCATCCTGGGGCCGATCCTCGCCCGTGTTCCCGACGCCCGCTGGTTCAAGGGCATGCTCAAGCGCCGCGCAGCCGTCGCCCGCGATCGCGCCCAGGCCGCCACCCCGTAGTTCGCAGCAATCGGGCATAACCCAGCCATCGATGGCATTGTCATCTCTATGACCACCATCAACGACATTCCGCTCACGACCATCACCGGCGAGACGAAGACGCTCGCCGAGTACGGCGACCAGGTCAAGCTCATCGTCAACGTCGCCTCGCGCTGCGGACTGGCTCCGCAGTACGAGAAGCTCGAGGCGCTGCAGAAGCAGTACGAGGACCGCGGCTTCACCGTGCTCGGCTTCCCCAGCAACCAGTTCCTGCAGGAGCTCGGCAGCGAGGAGGCCATCTCCGAGTACTGCTCGACCACGTGGGGCGTGACGTTCCCGATGTTCGAGCGCATCAAGGTCAACGGCCGCAACCAGCACCCGCTCTACGCCGAACTGGTGAAGACGGAGGACGCGAACGGCAAGGCCGGCAAGGTGAAGTGGAACTTCGAGAAGTTCGTGATCACCCCCGACGGCGAGGTGCACCGCTTCCGTCCGACGACGGAGCCCGACGCCCCCGAGATCGTCGATCTCATCGAGGGCTCCCTCCCCCGGTAATCTGCTCGTATGGCGGTTTCCAACGGCACGGCGGGCATGAGCTCGACGGACGCCGCGGACTACACCCGCGCCGTGCTCGACATCGCCATCAGGGTGACCGAGGTGCTGTTCACCAACGGCGCCGGCGCTGAAGACGCCGTCGCGGCCATGCAGGCCGTCACGCACGCCTACGGGCTGCGCAACATCGAGGCCGACATCACCCACACGCTCATCTCCCTGAGCTGGGAGAACCCGGCGACCTACGAGACGATCTCGCGCAGCCGCAACGTCAAGTACCGCACCCTCGACTATCACAAGCTCACCAGGGCGACAGAGCTCATCGGGCGCATCATCGAGGATCCGCCGTCGGTTCCGGATGCCCGACGCCAGGTGGCCGCGATCGTGGGCGGCGCCCCCGCCTACCCGCGCACGCTGCGCCGCATCGGCTGGGCGATCGTGGGCACAGGTGCCGCATTCCTCCTCGGCGGCGGGCTCATCGTCGCTGCGGCGTCCTTCGTCGCCACGCTCTTCATCGACGTCATCACCTCGGCCCTGCAGAAGCGCCGCGTTCCGGTGTTCTACCAGTCGGTGGTGGGCGGGGCGATCGGCCCGCTCGTGGCCGCCGTCGTCTACACGCTCGATCCTGGCGTGAATCCGTCGCTCGTCGTCGTCGCGACCATCATCATGCTGCTCGCGGGAGTCACCACCTTCGGAGCCGTGCACGACACCCTCTCGGGCTTCTACGTGACAGGCACGGCGCGTCTCGTGGAGGCCGTGCTCATCACGAGCGGCCTCGTTGCGGGCGTGCTCGGCACCACTCTGCTGCTGACGAGGTTCGGCATCGTGCTCGAGATCGACGGCACGATGGCGCCGTCCATCGAGGGTCTCACGATGCAACTGATCGCCGCCGTCATCATCGTGTTCGGATTCGCCCTCGCCGTGCAGGTTCCGTTGCGGGCGTTCTGGGCGGTCTGCCTGCTGGGTGCCGCGGCCGAACTGCTCTACCTGCTCTTCATCGGCGCCGAGAGCGGCATCGTGTTCGCCTCCGCCGGCGCTTCCGTGATCGTGGGAATGCTCGCGGCCATCGCCGTGCTCGTCGTGCGCGTTCCGCCCCTGGTGGTCGTCGTCTCAGCCCTCATCCCCCTCGTTCCCGGCCTCGCCCTGTTCCAGGGTCTGCTGCAGGTGGCGGATGCCGACATCAACGGCCTCCTCTCCCTGCTCACTGCAGCCGCCGTCGCCGCCGCACTGGCCGCAGGCGCCATCCTCGGGCAGTACCTCGTGCAGGCCGTCCTCGGACCGGCGCGCAAGCTGCAGCGCCGCTTCGTCGGGCCGCTCATGGCGCTGCCCATCCAGCTGGGGCGCAAGAAGGTTCACGAGCACACCGACAGAGTCTGACCCGTCCCTCTTGTCGCCGCGACCCCGCGGGTGCTTGGCTGGGGCCATGATCGAAACAACGCGGATCTTCAGCGGCTTCGCCGTTCCCGACGTCCCGGCCGCCAAGGCCTTCTACGCCGACACCCTCGGTCTCGGCGTCACCGAGGAGATGGGCGGCCTGGTCCTCGACCTCGGCGACGACCACCACATCTTCGTCTACCCGAAACCCGACCATGTTCCGGCCACCTACACGATCCTCAACCTCGAGGTCGCCGACATCGACGCCGCCGTCACCTCGCTCGAGGCATCCGGAGTCCAGCTGCTCCGCTACGACGGCTTCGGCCAGGACGAGCGCGGCATCCAGCGCCCGTCAGGCGAGCACCCCGGACCGAACATCGCGTGGTTCACGGACCCGGCGGGCAACATCCTCTCGGTGCTCCAGCCTCCAGCAGAATAGAGGCATGACTCTCCCCGCAACCGATACCGTCGTGCTCTACCCGGCAGGCAGCACCCGCAACGGCGCCGTGGTGCTGCACCTGGAGCCCGTGCCCGACGGCCGCATGGCCGTGCTCCTCGACGAGACCGCCTGCCACCCCGTCGACGCCGGCTGGCCCGACCAGGGCACCGACCGCGCCGTGTTCCTCACCTCGACCGGCGAGGAGGTCGCCGTGACCGAGGCCGTCGTCGCCGCGACGGACGGTGAGACCCTGTTCATCGGAGCCGACGTGCCCGTGCGCAAGGGCGAGGAGGGCTGGGCCTTCGTCGTGGCCCATCTCGTGACCCCGGATGCCGCCGTCAGCGAGGGCGACGAGGTCACCGTGGTCGTCGACGAGGAGTACCGCAACGCTCTGTCCATCGGTCACACCGCCTGTCACCTCGCCTCCCTGGCCCTGAACCGCGCCCTCGCCGACCGATGGACCAAGGAGGTGCGCGTCGACGGCCTCGGAGAGCCCGACTTCGACGGAGCCGCGATCGCCAGCTCCCTCATCCGGGAGAACGGGTCCACCGACGTGTTCCGGTTGAACAAGTCGCTGCGCCGCAAGGGGTTCGCCGCCGACGGCCTCGCCGAGCAGCTCGCCGCCATCGAGGCCGCGACCGGCGCGACGCTGGCGGCCTGGATCTCCGAGGACGCCCCCGTGCACATCGATGTCGCCGGGCCCGGCCTGACCGATCGCCGATCGTGGGTCGCAGACCTCGCCGAGGCATCCGTCAGCATCCCCTGCGGGGGAACGCACGTCTCAGCACT
This sequence comes from Orlajensenia leifsoniae, assembly GCF_004570845.1. Taxonomy (GTDB): domain Bacteria; phylum Actinomycetota; class Actinomycetes; order Actinomycetales; family Microbacteriaceae; genus Orlajensenia; species Orlajensenia leifsoniae. The sequence continues at coordinate 102,322 of NZ_SPQZ01000001.1, forward strand.
GTCGGAGCTCGGCTCGCTCACAGTCACCCTCGAGCTGGCCGATGTCGACGGAACGCCCACCCTCACCATGCTGACGGATGCCACCGGCTGAGCCATGACGTCGACGGCGGCGGAATTCATCGTGGAGTTGGACTCGCTCCGTGATCCCGTCGAGCTGACGAAGATCCTGCGCTACTTCACCGCCGGCCCCGACGAGGAGTTCATCGGCGTGCGCATGGGCTCGATCTTCGAGCTGGCCAAGCAGCACCTCGACATGCCGATCGCCGAGTTGGAGTCGATGCTGGAGAGCCCCGTGCACGAGGTGCGCGTCGGCGCCTGCAGCATCATGGGAAAGTCAACTGCAGCGAAGACGGCGACGCTCGAGCGCCGCAGCGAACTGTACGAGCTGTACCTCCGCCGCTCCGACCGGGTGAACAACTGGGACCTCGTCGACCTCGCTGCCCGGGACGTCCTCGGCGGCTGGCTCGCGGACAAGCCGCGCGATCCGTTGTATCGGCTGGCGGAGTCGTCGTTCTGGCCGGATCGGAGATCGGCACTGCTCGCGACGGCCTGGTTCATCAGGGCGGGTGACGTCACGGATGCACTGGCCATCTCCGAACTGCTGGTCGCCGACCCGGAGCCCCTCGTCACGAAAGCCGCCGGGTGGATGCTGCGCTATGCCGGAGACACCGACCGCGCGGCCCTCCTGGCGTTCCTGGACGCCCACGCGGCCGCCATGCCCCGCGTCATGCTGAGCAACGCGCTCGAGCACCTGGACACGGCCGAGAAGGCGCACTACCGCGCACTCGGGCGATGACGCGGGTCGGCTGGGAAGTCAACCCCTAGCAGCGCACTGTTCCATCCTGAGAGCGTGGTATCAATCGATCGAAGGAGGACTCTCATGGGTTTGGACGACAAGATCAAGCACGGTACCGAAGAGGCTGTGGGCAAGGTCAAGGAGGGCGTCGGCAAGGCGACCGACAACGAGCGTCTCGAAGCAGAGGGGCACGCTGACCAGGCCAAGGCCAACGTCAAGCAGGCTGGCGACGACGTCAAGGACGCCTTCAAGAGCTGACACTGACCTTCGACAGAACGCCTCCGCCCGCTCCGGGCGGAGGCGTTCCGCGTTCCCGGGTGTTTACCCAGCCTGCGGCGTAGCATCCGGCCATGAGGACTCCTGTGACACCCATCCGACCCGCCGACGGCCAGGAATCGGTGTGGGACTACCCTCGGCCGCCGCGGATCGAGCGGATCGACGCCCGCGTACGCATCCGCCTGGGCGGCACCGTCATCGTCGACTCCCACGACGTCGTGCGCGTGCTCGAGACCAGCCATCCTCCGGTGTACTACCTGCCGATCGCCGACTTCACCCCGGGAAGCGTGATTCCGGCCGCAGGGTCGTCGTTCTGCGAGTTCAAGGGCTCGGCCCGGTACTTCTCGCTCGCGTCGGGCGGGACCACCGCCGAGCGCGCGGCCTGGACCTACCCGGCTCCCGAGCCGGGGTACGAGTTGCTGCGCGACCGCGTGGCCGTCTACGCCGGCCAGGTCGACGACGCCAGCGTCGACGGCGAGATCGTGGTTCCACAGCCCGGAGGCTTCTACGGCGGCTGGATCACCTCGACCGTCGTCGGGCCGTTCAAGGGCGAGCCGGGCACGCTCGGCTGGTGAGAAACGAAGAACCCCGGGAGCTGAGCTCCCGGGGTTCTTTCCGTGTCGGTGGACCTAAGGAGATTCGAACTCCTGACCTCCTCGATGCGAACGAGGCGCGCTACCAACTGCGCCATAGGCCCTGACATTCACCACGATACCACCCGATCCGGACCGTGCAGAACCAGCCCGATCAGCCCACTCGACGTCGCCTCAGCACGGCATCGAGGTCGCTCATTCCGGGCGTCGCGTCGTCGACGATGCCCATGCGGGCGAAGCGGCTGTCGACGCCGGGAGCGGATGCCGTGGCCGGCGCAACGGCCTGCGCGGTGCCCGACGCAGCGGCCGGTGCGGCCGCTGCCGGAGCCCGGCGGAGAGGCACGGGAGCGCCGGCGTTCATGGCGGCGGCCTTCTCGCTCATGGCGGCGAAGACCGCGGCACGTCGGAGCGCAGCGGCCTCGTCGACGGAGTCCATCGCGGCGGCCGCGACGGTGCCACGCGCCAGGGTGAGCGGCTTGGGCAGCGGCTGGGGCGTCCAGGCGGCGCGGGTCGCGACAGGGGCGGCATCCGCGAACTCGACGGGCACGAACTGCTCGCTGACGGCGACGGGCGCGACGACACCGGATGCCGGCACGCGGCGGCCGGCCTTCGCCAGCGACGAGAGCACGAACAGGGCGACGGCGGTGCCTCCGAGGCCGGCGACGGCGAGGGTCCAGGTGGCGCCGAGGGCGCCGCTCACGACGCCGGCGACGAGGGCTCCGAGCGACAGCAGCAGCCCGAGCGAGGTGAGAGCGCGGCTGCGGCGGAGCGTGCGCGCTCGGGAACGGGCGCGCCCGGCCTCGGCTGCGGCACGAGCGGCGGCGGCACGGGCACGGCGAACCGCCTCCGCCGCTTCCCGCTCTGCGGCACGACGCGCCTCGGTGGCGATCGTCGCCTCGGCCTTCAGCCTGGCCCGCTCGGCGGCAGCGCGCTCGCGGAGAACGTGCTCCTGGGCCGCGACGGCTCGGGCGGTGGTCTCGAGGCGCACGGCCTCAGGGGTCTCAGCCGTCTCGGCGAGGATGCGCAGGGTCTGCTGCAGTCGCACGGCGTTCCGCTCGGTGGCGAGGTACTGCCGACGGTGCAGCCAGCTGGGCACGAGGTAGGCGATCCAGAGCACGGCGGCTATCGCCACCATCACCCCGCCGCTGAGTACGTCGCCCATGCGTCAACGGTAGGGCAGCACGGCGCCGTGCGACCCGCGGCCGGGGGTGTGTTGCGAAGACTTTCTTCAGAATCGCGTCGTGACCGGGAGCGGAACGGCCGCGGCAGCACGGTCGTGTTCACTCACCGTCGCGGCATCCTCTGGCACCCGACCGTCGAGCCAGCGGCGCAGCACTCCGTCGGTCAGCTCCTCGACCACGAGGGCGAAGCAGAAGTGATCGCGCCAGTCCCCATTGATGTGGATGAACCGTCGCCGCAGCCCCTCGTACCTGAAGCCGAGCTTCTCGACGACGCGCAGCGACGGGGCGTTCTCGGGGCGGATGCAGATCTCCATGCGGTGCAGCCCGAGCCTGTAGAAGCAGTAGTCCGTCGCAAGCGCGACCGCCGTGGGAGTGAGCGCCTTCCCCGCGAACCGCTCAGACACCCAGTAGCCGATGGTCGCAGAGGCGAGCGACCCGCCGGTGATGCTCGAGACGTTCAGCTGCCCGGCGATCTCGCCGTTGTACTCGATGATGAACGGCAGCCCCGTGCCCGTGCGCGCATGGGCGAGCAGGCTCCGGATGCTGGCCTTCATGTCGAAGTTCATCGGGGCGTGCGGACTCGTGGCCTCCCACTGGCGCAGCCAGCGTCGGTTCTCGAGCAGCTCGCGTTCCACGATGCGGGAGTCCCGCAGCCTGATGGGGCGGATCGTGATCGCGCCTTCGCGCAGGGTGGGGATCGGGGCGGGCACGGCACCAGACTATTCGAGGTGCGAGGAGAACTCCCGCAGCCACGGGCGCAGGTCGGGGCCGAGGTCGTCGCGCTCGACGGCCAACTGCACGATGGCCTTGATGTAGTCGAGGCGGTCGCCGGTGTCGAATCGTCGGCCGCGGAAGATGACGCCGTAGACACCGCCGGTGCCCTCGACGTCCGCCGCGAGCTCCTGCAGCGCATCCGTCAGCTGGATCTCGCCACCCTTGCCGGGCTGGGTGTGCTCGAGAACGTCGAAGACCTCGGGCTTCAGCACGTAGCGGCCGATGATGGCGAGGTTCGACGGGGCGTCCTCGGTGGCCGGCTTCTCGACGAGACCGGTGACCCGCACCACGTCGGGGTCGTCGGTCGCCTCGACCGCTGCGGCGCCGTACAGGTGGATCTGGGCCGGGTCGACCTCGAGCAACGCGATGATCGTGGCGTCGCGCTTCTCGAGCTCGTCGATCATCTTGGGGAGGATGGGGCTCGCCGCGTCGATGAGGTCGTCGCCGAGCAGCACCGCGAAGGGCTCGTCGCCGACGTGGCGGCGAGCGCGCAGCACGGCGTGACCGAGGCCCTTCGGGTCGCCCTGGCGGAGGAAGTGGATGTCGGCGAGGTCGCTGGGCGCCTTCGTGCGCTCGAGGCGGTCGAGGTCGCCCTTCGCCTCGAGGTTGCTCTCGAGCTCGGTGACCCGGTCGAAGTGGTTGGCGAGAGCGTTCTTGTTGCGCCCGATGATCATGAGCACGTCCTCGAGCCCGGCAGCGACGGCCTCCTCGACGACGTACTGGATGGCCGGCTTGTCGACGACGGGCAGCATCTCCTTGGGCATGGCCTTCGTGGCGGGCAGGAAGCGTGTTCCCAGGCCGGCAGCAGGAATGACGGCTTTCGTGATCCGATGAGTCATGATCGCAAGGCTACACACAGCAGGCGACAGGTATCGTCCCGCATACGCGATGCTCATCTGCTCGTAACATGGCCGCGCCTAGACTGGGGCCATGGCATCCGACGCAGCTCATCAGAAGCGCGCCCTGCGCGCCGAGCACCGCGAACGCCGGCAGAACATGTCGACCCGGGAACGGGAGGCGGCGACGGCCGGGTTCACCGAGAACCTCGAGGCCATCACGATCGACCTGTCGGCCCGCTCCATCGCCTGCTACCTCTCACTCCCGACAGAGCCGAACACCCGCCCGTACATCAACTGGGCGGAGTCCCAGGGCATCAGGGTGCTGTTCCCGATCAGCCGGCAGGACGGCCTGCTCGACTGGACCGTCGGCGAGGAGCAGGCGGAGACCGAGGGCATCTACGGGATGCCCGAGGCCGTCGGCGAACTGCTCGGCCCCATCGCGATCAACGACGTCGACCTCATCATCGTGCCGGCATCCGCCGTCGACTCGACGGGCATGCGCATGGGCTGGGGCCGGGGCTATTTCGACAAGACGCTGGGATCGATGCAGAATTGTCCTCCGGTGTATGCCGTCGTCTTCGACTCCGAGGTCGTCGACGTGGTGCCCCGCGAGCGTCACGACTCCCCCGTCGACGGGGCCGTCACGCCGACGCGCATCCTCGCTTTCTGACTTCCCCTGATCCACGAGCACCACACAGCACGGAGACCCAGTGCCCACCTACTCTTACCGCTGCACGGAGTGCGACAACGCCTTCGACATCCAGCAGTCCTTCACCGATGACAGCCTGTCGATCTGCGAGGTCTGCGGCGGGCGACTCCGCAAGGTGTTCAACACCATCGGCGTGACCTTCAACGGCTCCGGCTTCTACCGCAACGATTCCCGTGCAGGGGCCACCGGAGGCTCCGGCGGCTCGAAGTCGTCGGGTGCCGGGAGCGTCACGGGATCGACCAGCTCCTCGTCGGGGTCGTCGTCCTCGTCGTCAGGTTCGTCAGGGTCGTCGTCCTCGTCGTCCGGCTCGTCCGGTTCGTCCGGCTCGGGTTCGACGTCGGGCTCCTCCTCGTCATAGCCTCGATGGAGAAACGCTCAACACTCGACGAGGGGAAGCACGTGCTCAAGGGATTCCGGGAATTCATCCTCCGAGGCAATGTCATCGATCTGGCCGTCGCCGTCGTCATCGGTGCCGCCTTCACAGCGGTGGTCAACTCCATCGTCACGAACCTGTTCAACCCGCTGATCGGCGCGCTGTTCAAGGCCGAGAGCCTCGACGAGTCGCTGGTCTGGACCATCGCCCTGCCCACAGGGTCTGCGGAGGTGAAGTTCGGCGCCGTCATCGGGTCGGTCATCACGTTCCTAATCGTGGCGGCAGTCGTCTACTTCGTCTTCGTGCTTCCGATCAACAAGCTCAAGGAAGCCCAGGAGCGCCGACGCAAGGCCGGCGTGTCCGAGCCGGATGCCCCGGACACCGAGCTCGACATCCTCAGCGACATCCGCGACCTTCTCGCCGCCCAGGCTCGAACCCGCGACTGAGCGGCATCCGCCGGACCTGACGGACGAGTCAGGGCCGAGTCGTGCCGAGCCGAGCCGTGCCGAGCCGAGCCGTGCCGCCTACCAGTGCGGCGGTCGGTCGCGCTTGAGCCGCTCGTCGTTGGGTCCGGCCGGGCCGGATGACGCAGGCGGCTCGTCGCGCTCGACCGGAGACTCCGGGCTCGTATCGGTGCCCTCGACGGCGGTCAGACGGGCACGACGATTGCGTGTGCCGTGCTTCTGAACGTGCTGTCTGGGGCCCTCGTCTGTCACGTCGTCCAGCCTACGCCGGGCGTCCGGTGGCAGGACTCAGCGCAGTCCTGAGGGCGACACGATGGAGATGGGTGCGGTCTCGGTGTCGATTCCGGGCACCACAGCGGTCGGCGCGCCGAGGAGGCCGGCGATGCGTGTGGCGACGGCATCCGGATCGGCGAACAGCTCGAAGGCGTGCACGCGCAGGTAGTGCCAGCCGAGGCGCCGCAGCACGTCGGGGCGCAGCCGCAGCGACTCGCGCAGGCTCATCGTGCCGACCACGGCGTCTGTCTCGACGACCAGTGCCTTGCCCCGGAACGATGCGGCCAGGGCGAGCTTCTCGCGGTGGCCGAGCTCGACGGTGACGCCGCGCACACGCAGGCGCTCAGCGAGGTCGATGAGCATCGCCTCGCTCGCGATGGCCGTCGGCGGGGTGGACTCGGCGAGGTCGATCTGCTCGAGCACCTGGGCGAGGGCGAGGATGCCATGCCTGCGGCGGTCCTCGTCGATGTCGCTGGGAGTGAAGCAGGAGACGATGTCCATGGCCCGACGGGCGCGGGTCATGCCCACGGCCAGCAGGCGGTCGCCGCCCGCCTCTCCCAGGGCGCCGAAGTTCGACAGCAGGCGGCCGTGCGGGGTGCGCCCGTAGCCGATCGAGAAGATGACCCTGTCGCGGCTCTGGGCCGTCGCCTGCTCGAGAGTGAGCACGGTGAAGGGCTCGGCTGTGTCGTTGAGGATGAAGCTCGACAGGTCGGTGCGCTTCGCGAACGCGGCGAGCACCGCCTGGTGCACGCGCACGGCGTGACGGCCGGATGCCGTGATCACCATGAGCGACTCGCGAGGACGCTTGACGGCGTGGTCGATGACGAGCTCCACGACCTTCGCCACCTCGGCGTCGACGCTCTCGACGGCCCCGCTCTCGTTGTCGGGCATGCCGTGGCCGCCGACGACGTAGTGCAGGTTGAGGCTGCCGTGTCCGAGGAAGCTTCCGGCCCACGGGAGGGCGTCGATGCGTCCGGCGTAGAAGCGGCGGTTGACGAGCTCGGCGAGGTCCTCTCCCCCGGCTCGGTAGCTGCGCGTGAGGGTGAGGGTCGGCAGCAGTTCGCCGAGGCGTGCCAGAGCCGAATCGGCGTGCAGGGCGTCGACGCCCGGACCCTCGGGTGCGTCGGCTGCGGCATCCGCCGCTCCACGGATGCCGGTGTCGAACAGCGACGGCGTCTGGGTCACCGGGTCACCGAACGCGACGATCTGCTTTCCGCGACGGATGGCGCCCAGGTTCTCGGCGAAGCTGGTGGCGCCGGCATCGACGAGGAGCACGGTGTCGAAGACGATGTCGTCGGTGATCTCGGCCACGTCGTAGGGCGAGGCCAGCCACACCGGCGCGACGACCTTCCCGAGATGGGGAGCGGCCAGGTGGAGGTTGCGGGGGTTCGTGCGATCGGAGCGCAGCAGGCGACGCAGCTGGTCGGCCTCCTCGGGCCAGTCGACGACGCCGATCTTCCAGGTCTCGGCGAGCAGGGCCGCGAGCAGGCCGCCGGATGCCGAGGCATGGGCCTCGTCGACGAGCTTGAAGTCGGCCTCGAGCCTGTCGAGGACGCCGGTGTTGGCGTTCAGGAGGGCCTTGTCGCCGGCGAGCATCGACTCGAGCACGGACTGCCACCAGGCGAGTTCGAGCTCGGAGACGACGTCCTCCTCGGCGACGTGGCGGCGCGACAGGTCGGTGAGCAGCGGGTCGAGGTTCAGGTCGCGGAGGTGCGCCAGCAGGGCCGTGCGCTCCTGCAGGTTGGCGAGCACCTCGGACTCCGCCGCGAGGCCGGACATCGTGTAGATCAGTTCGCGCGTGGGACGCGAGGCGAGCTGGCGCGGGGTGCCGGCGGTGCCGAGGGGAGCGTCGAGACGAGCGAGGTCCTCCGTGACGCGCTGGTAGGCGACATGCACATCGGCGATGCCGACGGGGACGGCCGGCGTCGAGCCCGCCACAACGTAGCGCTGCCAGAGGGTGCGTTGCTGTTGCACGCGGCGAAGCGCCTCGTTCATGTCGGTGACGTGCACGCCGGGCCGCAGGTACTCCTGGGCCAGCTTCTTGAGGCGGCGGCGGTTGGCGCCGGTCATCTCGGGGGCGTCGCGGCGGGTGGAGGTGGCTGCGATGAGCTCGACCAGCGAGCGGTCGTAGACCGAGGGCTGGAACTTGTCGAGCGTCTCGCGGATGTCGAGGAGCAGGCGCAGGTAGATGCCGAGCTCGGCGATCGACTCGAACGGCCGCAGACGGGTCTGGCCGACGAGGGCGTTCGCGCGCTCGATGAGGCGCGGCAGCTCCTGCGTGTTCAGGCGCTTCGCGAGCGCGTGGGCGTTGTCGGCGTCCTGGGTCGAGGTGAAGGATGCGCCGTACCAGGGCGAGTCGCCCGGGCCGTAGCGGAACTCGCCCAACGCAGCGGCCTTGATGAGGGCGGCGGCGGCACCGGCGCGGTCGCCGGCGAGGGCGACGATGGAGGAGTGGTCGAGGCGTGCCGTCGTGGCGGGCGGGGTGGGCAGCAGAGACAGCCGGGTGAGCTCGCCCAGGGCATCGAGAACCGAGACACCCAGGGCGGGGTCCCGGCGTGTCAGAGCGCCACGGTAGTCGAGGAGGACCTTGCGCAGGCGCACGAGGGCGTCGTCGACGTCGCTCACCTGGGGCCGTTCGGCCTTCTCGTTGCGACCGATCGACAGCATCAGGTCGCGGCGCAGGGTGCGGGCCGACACGGCGGCGCCGGGAAGGCCCACCTGTCCGAGCCTGTGGGCGATGCCCTCGAGGCTCGCGCGGCGCGCACTCACGACGAGAACGCGCTTGTGCTGGCCGATGAGGGTGCCGAGGGCGTTGACGATCGTCTGGGTGCCGCCGGTGCCCGGCAGCGTCTTCACGACGAGGGAGTTGCCGGCGGAGATCTGCGCGACGACGTTCTCCTGCTCGGGGTCGGCGTCGAGCAGCAGCACGTCCGTCGCCGGCGGGCGCGAGTCCTGGCCCATGGCCTGCACGGGGTTGTAGGCACTCTCGATGCGCTCGCGGGCCGCGGGATTGCCCGCGACGGCGTCGATGACGGGGTGGTCGAGCTTGGCGGCATCCGTCGTCATGCGACGACCGACGTCGGAGAACGACGAGACCACGAGGCGAGGGGCGACGCTGAACCACGCCAGGTGCGAGGTGAGGCCGCGGAGACGATCGATGACGGGCTGGGGCTTGAAGTCGCCGTTCGAGACGGCGAGAGCCACGAAGGCGTCGGCGTCGAGGGTGATCTGGAACTGCTCCTTGAGGGCGTGGGCGAGTTCCGGGTTCAGGAACGGCGCGCCCTTGAGCTTCAGCTCGAAGTCACGACCGTAGCGGCGGATGGCGAGAGGGCGCAGCAGCACCGGGGCGAGGTACTCGACGTCGTCGTGAGTCCACTGGGCGAGGCCGATGCCGAGGTGCACGCTCTCGATGCCGCGCATGGAGCGCAGCTCGATGCCCTTCTGCGTGATGGCGCCGGCGGCGAGCCGGGCGTTCCGCAGGGCGAGTTCGTCGCGGATGAGGCTGGACAACAGCACGGTCTTGCCCGTGATGAACTGCGGGAGTCCTCCGGGGTGCGTGACGCTCAGCTCGATGCGCGTGCGCGGCTGGTCGTCGAAGTGGAGCAGCGGGGAACGCCCGCCGATGGCGGCGAGTTCGTCGCGCCAGCGCTGCCACTCGGGCTCGGCGATGTTCGCCGGACGTTCAGCCGGATCGCCCGTGGTGACGGCGTGCGGTGCAGTCACTTGGGCAGGGGGAAGGTTCGACGACGTCTGATCAGAATCGTCGTCAGTCTTTCGGTCGAGGCGCCACACACCGACACCCTAAATCGATAGTGCGGCATTCCGTCGGAGGCCGGTCGGGTTTTCGCCAGACCGGCCTCGCGTCGGAATCGCTCAGGCCGCCCGCACGTAGCGGGTCTTGGGGCCGTCGGTGCCGCCGACCACGGCGTTGTCGGGGATCATGGCGTCGCGCTCGAGGTGGTGCCCGGCGACGATGCGCGCGTTCGCGCCGATGCGCGAATGGCTTCCGATGCGAGCGCTGTCGCTGACGACTGCTCCGGCACCGATGTGCACGTTGGCGCCGATGAATGCGTGCGCGCCGAGCATGGCGTCGCGGTCGATCCAACTGCCTGCGCCCACCCAGGCGTCGCGCCCGATGCTCGCGCCGTTCTCGACATAAGCGGTCGACGCCACGTACGCCGTAGCGTCCACATGCGCCTTGGGCGAGACGAATCCGCCGCCGTTGGAGTGTCGCCGGTACTTGGTGACGACGCCCTTCTCGAGCTCGACTTCTTCGTTCACACGTCTCACGGGGTTTCCCTGCCTTCCGAGGGCTGCTGGGGAGTCTTGACTTCGTTCGCCCTACGATGACAAGAACGCCTGATGATCAGCCGCTATTCCGCTGACAATACGGCTACCAGAGTTCTCTCAGGGCAGCGACACCGTCTCGTTCTCTCCGCCGTCGTAGCGCTCGCCCGTCAGCTTCGCCTTGACGAAGCTGATGACCGTCGCGATGCGCCCTCCGGGGGAATCCCAGTACTCGCCGCTCTCCGCCGAGACCTTGAACAGCACGGCCTGCGGGCTGTCCGGACCGTCGGGGAGCCAGGCCTCCACGGCCGGGTTCCAGAGCTCGTGCAGCTTGGCGGCATCCGTCACCACCTCCGCCGTTCCGGAGAACGACACGAACGACGACCCGCTGGTGAGGGAGACGCCCACGCTCGGGTTCAGGCTGATCTCGGCGGCATCGCGGGAGTCGGCCTCGGCGATGATCCAGATCACGCCCTCGTCGGTGATCTCCTGGGGTGACATCGGGCGACTCACGACGTGGCCTTCGCCATCGATGGTCGTGAGCATGGCGATCGGGATCTTCCGAGCGAGTTCGACGATGCGGATTCGGGGATCTTCGGTCGTGTCGGTCATGTCCGTGCTCCTTGCTCGGGCGGGGGCCTCCGTCATCGGGGCGCTCCCTCGACGCTAGGTTCACCGCTCGCCGGCTGACAGGGGTTGACAGCGCTACGATCGCCCTCATGCCGAACGAGGATCGCCCAGCCCTGCTCACCGTTGCTGACGTCGCCGCCAGGTTCGGCGTCTCGACCTCGACCGTGCGGGTCTGGCTCAGCCATCGCGACGCCGGTGCCACGGGCGGAGTGCCGTCGATCCTGCCGGAGCCCCTCGCCCGCGGCGTGGTCTGGCTCGCCGACGACATCGAGGCCGTCGCGGCGCAGATCGAGGGCAGGAGCCGCACGGGCGGGAGGCCGAAGTCCGTCGTCGTCGAGATGGAGACCGAGGCCGAGCCCGAGACCGCGGCACCGCCAGCCGAGACCGAATCGCCCGCTACCTGACCGTCTTCGCGGCCGTCGTCGACGAGTACCCGCTCTTGGAGGCGTAGCCGTAGCGCACGGCGGTCACCTTCACGCGGATGACCTTGCCGACATCGGCCGTGACCTGCGTGTAGGTCTTGCCCGTGGCCCCACTGATGGCCACGGTGCCGCGGTACCAGCGATAGGTGAACGTGGTGGGCGCCTTCTTGGGCGACCAGTCGGAGCCGGAGAGCGCGGTCAGTGTCGAACCCACCGCGCGCGTGCCCTTGGCCGTCGGGAGGGCTTTTCCGGTGAACGACTTGAGAGCCGCGATGGTGGCCGTCGGCGCGCTGACTCCGGCGCGTGAGGTGACCCCGGCCTTCACGGCGGTCACCCGCACGGTCAGCTTCGCCCCCTTGTCGGCAGTCACGACGACGTGGGTCCTGGCCGTGGCCTTCGAGATCGCGGTGCCGTTCCGGTACCACTGGTACGCGTACGACGTCGGAGTCGGCACCCACGCCGTGCTCGGCCTCGCCGTGAGCGTTCGCGTGACGAACGGGTCGCCCGCGATCGTGGGCACGGCGGATCCGCTGAACGCGCCGGTGGTCTTGGCCGCGGTGGCTGAACGGTAGCTCCGACTCGTGATCCCGGTCTTCACGGCGGTGACGGATGCCGTCACGATGGCTCCGATGTCGTCGGGCTTCTGGGTGTAGCTCGCCTCCGTGGCTCCGGCGATGAGCGCGGAGCCGCGGTACCAGCGGTAGGTGTACGACGTCGGCGTCGGCGTCCAGCCGGCGCCCGGAGTCACGGTGAGGGTCTTCCCTGCTGCGCGGGTGCCCGAGACGACCGGGAGCTTCTCTCCGGCGAAGGCCGTGTCGGCAACGGTCTTGATCGTTGTCGTCGACGTCCAGGTCTTGGTCGCGTACCCGGCCTTCGCCCCCGTCACAGCGACGGTCGTGAGTGTGCCGACGTCTGCCGCCACCGGCACGTAAATGCTCGAGGTGGCGCCGGAGATGGCTGCGCCGTTGCGCATCCACTTGTAGGTCAGCGTCGCCGGGGCGGGTGTCCAGCCGCTTCCCGCGGTTGCCGTGAGGGTCTGCCCCACCTGTCGATTGCCGGAGACCGCGGGCGGGCTGGTGCCAGCAAAGGCCGCGAGCGGCGGAGTGAGCTTCACGGCGACGGTGGCGACCGAGGTCGTCAGCGACGACACCGTGATCTTCAGGCCACCTGTGCGCGAGGTGAAGGTGCGTCCGGCGACGAACGCGAGGCGCCGGCTGCTCGCCGTGCTGTCGGGGATGACGACGGAGGTCGCCCCTCCTGGGCCGGCCTTGAGGACGCGGATGCCCGGGCCCATCGCGGCGATCGACCAGTGGGCGGGCGGATCCGCGAAGCGCGAGTACAGCGAGCCGGCGTCGCGCCCCTGGGCATTGCGGTACTCGACGTAGTAGCGCTCGTTCGAGACCGGGTCGACGATCTTCAGCGCGCGGCGCCCCGACAGGGCAGAGGCTCCAGCGAGCGTATAGCTGGTCGTGGTCGGAGTCGTCGCCGTCAGGACCGGGGCGTCCGTCGCCGAGATGAGACCGAGTCTCAGCTTGGAGATCGCGTTGAGGGCAGGGGTGTTGTCGTTCCCGTGCAGAGTCGTGCCGTCGTTGACCACGAACGACATGCCCATCACGTCGTAGAGGTCGGCGTAGGAGTCCTCGAAGCACGACGTCGAGCCGTACGACGATCCCACGATCTTGACGTCGGACTCGGGGTAGGTGCACTGCTGCACGTTCGAGTGATTGAGCGAGAAGTTGTGGCCGATCTCGTGGGCGAGGGTCAGCTCGTCTCCCGACCCGTCGCCGCCGTCGAAGGCCGCCCAGACCACGCCACCGTTCCCGACACCGTTCCCGATCGATCCGAGGCCGTTGAAACTGACCGCGCACGACGGCGGACTGATGACGAACAGGTGCTTCGTGGCCGCCCCCACGTAGTCGTTCGCTCCGCCCGAGTGGCCGAACTTCTTCGCGGCCTCGTCCCAGAGGGCGATGGTCGAATTCTCGGTGCCGCAGCCCTTCGCCGATGAGTAGCGCTTGATCGTGGTGAGGGTGATCGCGGGCACCTTGCCGGCCGACTGCTCCGACCAGAACGCTCCGACCTTCGCCACCACCTTCTTCACGTAGTCGTCGGTCTTGGCGGCCGTCGCTGTCGAGCCGTTGGAGACGACGGCGACGTCGATGGTGTGCGCTGCGGCCGCTGCCTGCACCTCGACGGCGCCGATCTCGCCCGCGACGACGGTCAGGGGGTCGTCGGCGACGACGGCGGCCTCGACGATCTGCTGACCCTCGGCGGAGTCTGCTGCGACGGTTCCGGATGCCGCGACGCCGGCGTCGGCGAGCACCTCGGCGCTGGGCGCTGCCACGACGTCGACGGGTGCGCCGGATGCGGCATCCGCGGGGATGAGGTCTCCGTCGATGGGCACGGAGGCACCGTCGGGCAGGAGCACGTGCGCCCCGAGCGTGGGTGCGGCATCCGTCACGGCCTGCGGCGGCGTCACCGGGGAGGGCGACTCCTCGGCCTGGATGACGACGAGGGTGCCGACGACGTGCACGGCGGCATCCGTCGCCAGGTCATCGGCGATCGCGGCCGGCACGGGGGCGAGCAGCCCGCCGAGAAGCGCGACCGTGGCCGTGAGCACGGGGATCCTGAGCGAGCGCATGCTGATGATTCCCCGGGTAGGCATGCTGACGAAGTTATCGGTTCGGCGGGCGTGTCCGTACCTCCCGAAGGGGGCGCATTCATGCGCGCCGATCGGATGCCGTCACCGCATGGGGCACCGAGTCCCTACGCGGCCTGGTCCGATGCGGCGACCTCGAGGCGCAGCGTCGCCGCGAAGTTCGGGCCTCCGACAGGGAAGGTCCACCCTGCCGCTGCGGCGTTCTCGGGAGTCGCGTCCTCCGTCGCCCGGCTGATGCGCGGGTCGATCACCGTCTCGGCATCCGCGTCGGTCAGACCGCTCGTCAGCTTGAGCGTCTGCTCGGTGGTGTGGATGAAGATGACCGGGTGCGCGCCCTTGATCACCTGGAGCCAGTACTGGCCGGCGAAGATCACGTTGTCGGAGAAGCCGATGCCGAGGGTGTCGCGCTCGGCCACGTAGACGTCGAGACGGAAGACCATGTCGGGCGCCTTCGGGTTGGCGTTCGCGTCGATCCAGCCCTCCCAGATGAGCCGGCCGTCACCCGCCCAGCCCATCGCCCTGTCGGATGCGGCAAGAGGCTGACTCAACGCGGTCGGCAGCGCTCCCGGCCCGTCGTCGCTCAGGTCGACGGTGCGGAACGGCCCGTAGCAGTTCTCGGCGGCCGCCGACTGCTCGAACAGGGAGAAATCGACGAACCGCGGCTTGACCGTCACTCCGAAGAAGAACTCGCTGCGGCCGAAGAAGTCCTTCTCGTCTCCGTTGATCCTGGCGGCATCGAGCGAGAGACGGATGCTGTGGGTGCCGTGGAAGAACCGCATGGCGATCTCGTAGGCCTCGCGACTGGTCACCAGAGAGTCGGTTCCGCCGTGGCATTTGTGCACGAACGTTCTCGGCGCTCCCGGCAGCTGGGCGGCCGCCTGCTTCACCAGTCCGTCGCTGCGGTTGTAGGTCATGCCGTCTCCGGCGAGCAGGCTGGCGAGCCTGTTGCCCGCCGAGGAGATCTTGATGTTGTAGTCGCGGTAGTTCGTTCCGACGACCGTGAGCAGTCTCGACAACGGGAACCAGGTCGGCACGCCGAGGAATTCCGTGCTCGTCGGGTCGAAGGCGCCGAGTTCGCTCGCCGCCTTCACGTGCACGAAGGAGAGGAAGGCCTCCGGCATCCGTTGAAAGGCGATTCCGCGATGCGGGGTGCCCAGGGTGATGGCGCGATGGATGGACTCAGCCGCCCCCTGCGTCACGCTCGGGTCCTTCTTCACGGCCGCCTCGTGCAGCAGTCGCATGGCCTGCACCATGACGAGCCCGCCCATGCTGTGGGCGATGACGTCGACCCCGTCGAATTCCTCCTCGCCGTTGCGCTCGGCAAGGTACCTGATGCGCTCGATGAGCTGCACGAGACCCTCGGCGAAGGTGTCGATGTTGCGCGGGTTCAGGTCGTAGTAGCGGAACACCCAGATCGTTCCGCGGGTGTTCCAGCCCTCGTGGTCGTCGACCATGCGGGGGTCGATGACGATGGAGCCCTTCACGAACTCGGGGTTCCATCCCGCGATCTCCGTCGGTCCCTCGACGGCGGACGGGTAGTAGCCGATGACGTCGGTGGCGTCGTTGTACCGGTGCTCCGACGACTTGAGGGCCTTGATGACGAAGCCCTCGTAGATGTAGTTCTGTCCGCGCTTGCCCGGATAGACGGTTCCGTCGTTGAAGCCCTGGTAGGCGTTGCGCCTGTCGTCCTCGATGTCGAGGCCGCCGAAGCCTCGGATGAGGACGAGTGGTCGCGGTCGTGTCTCCATCGTGCCTGCCCCTCGAGGGTCGGGTGCTCCGATGAGCGCCCGTCGCTCACCGCGTGCAGGCGCAGGCAGCCGTGCCCGCGTCGATGGCACCATCGTCCCGCTCGCGGCATCCGCTCGTCAACAGGGTGTTCGGCGCTAGTCCCCGGTCGGAGGCGCTGCGTCCCGCAGTTCCCAGGGCAGTTCGTCCTCGTCGAGCACGATCGGCTCGGTGGGCGGCTCGTCGAACGGCCCGGCCTCGTGCGGCCAGCCCGGAGGCTGCACCTGGGTCGGGTGCTCGGCGTCGGGCTCTGCATCGGCGGGTGCTGCACTCTCGGATGCGGCATCCGTCGCACCGCCACGATCGAGGATCACACGCCTGAAGCGTGCGAAGCCGGGGAGTGAGTCATCCGTCTCAGCCATGGCTCCATCCAAGCACCGGATGCCGCACGTACGGCGCGGGCTCACCGAGCGGAGGAGGCCTCACCACCGCTGCACAGCGGGGCGCGGTACCGTTGGAACCATGACGTCCCCTGACTCCACCCCGCAGAGCGAGGCGGACACCACCCCCGCCGAGCCTACCTTCACCGATCTCGGCCTCTCAGACGCCGTGCTCAAGGCCCTCAAAGACGTCGGCTACGAGACCCCGTCCGCGATCCAGGCGGCCACCATCCCGCCGCTTCTCGCCGGTCGCGACGTGCTCGGCACCGCTCAGACCGGAACCGGCAAGACCGCGGCGTTCGCGCTGCCCATCCTCTCGAACCTCGACGTCTCGCAGAAGTCCGTGCAGGCCCTCGTGCTCGCCCCGACCCGCGAGCTCGCCCTGCAGGTCTGCGAGGCGTTCGAGAAGTACGCGTCCCACGTGCGCGGCGTGCACGTGCTCCCCGTCTACGGCGGCCAGGGCTACGGCGTGCAGCTCTCGGCCCTCCGTCGCGGCGTGCACATCGTCGTCGGCACCCCGGGTCGCATCATGGACCACCTCGAGAAGGGCACCCTCGACCTCACCGAGCTCAAGTACCTCGTGCTCGACGAGGCCGACGAGATGCTCAAGATGGGCTTCGCGGAAGACGTCGAGACGATCCTCGCCGACACTCCCGACGAGAAGCAGGTGGCTCTGTTCTCGGCCACGATGCCCGCCGCCATCCGCCGCATCTCGGCCCAGTACCTGAAGAACCCCGAGGAGATCACGGTCAAGACCAAGACCACGACCTCCTCCACCATCACGCAGCGCTACCTGGTGGTGTCGTACCCGCAGAAGGTCGACGCCCTCACGCGCATCCTCGAGGTCGAGAACTTCGAGGGCATGATCATCTTCACCCGCACCAAGAACGAGACCGAGACCCTGGCCGAGAAGCTGCGCGCCCGGGGCTACTCCGCCGCGGCCATCAACGGCGACGTCGTGCAGGCCCAGCGCGAGCGCACGGTCAACCAGCTGAAGTCGGGCAAGCTCGACATCCTGGTGGCGACGGATGTCGCAGCTCGAGGCCTCGACGTCGAGCGCATCTCGCACGTGGTCAACTTCGACCTCCCCATCGACACCGAGTCGTACGTGCACCGCATCGGCCGCACCGGTCGCGCCGGTCGCAGTGGTGAGGCGATCAGCTTCGTGACGCCGCGCGAGCGACGGATGCTGACCTCCATCGAGAAGGCCACCCGCCAGACCCTCACTCAGATGCAGCTGCCGAGCGTCGACGACGTGAACGCCACGCGCCTCGCCCGCTTCGACGACGCCATCACCGAGGCCCTCGGACAGCAGGAGCGGCTCGACCGCTTCCGCGACATCATCGCCCACTACGTGGAGCACCACGACGTGCCCGAGGCCGATGTGGCCGCGGCGCTCGCCATCGTGTCGCAGGGTGAGACTCCTCTGCTGCTCTCCGCCGAGGACGAGCGCGCCCAGCAGCGTGCCGAGCGCTTCGAGCGCGAGAAGGAGCGCAACGAGCGCGGCGCCGGCGGCGACCGCGGCGATCGTGGCGGTTCGCGCAGCGGCGACCGCTGGGACCGTGGCGACCGCACCGACCGTGGCGGACGCGGAGATCGTCCGGACCGCTACGCCGACCGCGGCGCAGGCGGAGACCGCCCCGAGCGTCGCTCGCGGCCGAGCAGCGGACCGATGGCCATGTACCGCATCGCGATCGGCAAGCGCCAGAAGGTCGAGCCGCGCCAGATCGTCGGCGCGCTCGCGAACGAGGGCGGCCTCAGCCGTCAGGACTTCGGGGTCATCGACATCCGTCCCGACTTCTCGCTCGTCGAGCTTCCGGCCGGTCTCTCCGACGACACCCTGTCGAAGCTGAGTGGAACCCGCATCTCGGGCAAGCTCATCGAGCTGCGCCCCGACAGCGGCGGCCCGTCGCGCGCGAACCGCGACTCCGACGGCGGCGACCGCCCGTACCGCAAGCCGCGGCACGACTAGCTCGACGCCGACGCCGCCCGCGCAGCAGTTCTGGTCGCTCTGAGCGACGCTTTCCCGCCACAACTGCTGCGCGGCGCCCGGCCGTCACCCGAATACCATGGAGCTTTGCGCTCGACCCCTTCGGAAGGCTCCCCCGTGACGATCACCGCTGCCGCTGACGGCTCCGCCCTCGGCAACCCCGGTCCGGCGGGCTGGTCCTGGTACGTCGACGACAACGCGTGGGCCGCCGGCGGTTGGAAGCACGCCACCAACAACATCGGCGAGCTCACCGCCGTGCTCGAGCTGTTCCGTTCCACCGCCCACCTCGACGAGGACCTGCTCATCCTCTGCGACAGCCAGTACGTCATCAACTCGGTCACCAAGTGGATGCCCGGCTGGAAGCGCAAGGGCTGGCGCAAGGGCGATGGCAAGCCGGTCATGAACCTCGAGCTGATCCAGGAGCTCGACGCCGCCATCGCGGGCCGCCGCTACAGGTTCGAGTGGGTGAAGGGGCACGCCGGCCACCCTCTCAACGAGGCCGCCGACGAACGCGCCCGCGCAGCGGCCGAGGCCTACCAGCGCGGTCGTCCGGTTCCGAGCGGGCCCGGCTTCCCCGGTGCCGGCACGGCGGTGACGGATGCCGCCGCTCCCGCAGCGCCGGCCTCGACCGTCGCCGCTCCCCCGGCTGCGGCATCCGCACCGCCGAAGACCCAGCTCTCGCTCTTCGACGACGAGCCCGCCGCCGAGCCGCTGCGCGCGGTCACCGTTCAGCTGAGCGCCGACGAGCACGCACGCCTCAGCCGCTCCGCGCGTGCCCAGGGCATCTCCGTCGACGAGGCCCTGCGCCGCCTGATCTGACATGCTAAATTCACCCCCATGGGTGAATCAACGTCGGCAACGCTGGATCGGGTCTTCGCCGCCGTCTCCGATCCGACCAGGCGCGAGATCCTGTTGCGGCTCTCACGAGCCGATGAGCGAGTGACGGATGTGGCGAGCAACTTCTCGATGTCGCTCAATTCGGTCTCGAAGCACGTGCGCGTGCTCGAGAGCGCCGGGCTCGTCACCCGATCGGTGCAGGGACGCAATCATGTGCTCTCCCTGAACGCCGTGCCGATGGCCGAGGCCGCGGCGTGGATGGAGTTCTACCGCGGCTTCTGGAGCGACAGGCTCGCGGCGCTCGACAGGTTCGTGACGGGTGAGGCAGCAGAGGCGGCATCCGAGTGACCATCGACGCCCCAGCCGACTCGGCCACCCCCGCCCTCGTCGTCTCGCGCATCATCGCGGCCTCGCCCGAGGTGCTGTTCGACGCTTGGACCGATCCGCGCAGCCTGGCGGCGTGGATGCAACCCGGCGACGCGACGCTCACCGAGGTGTCAGCCGATGCGCGCGTCGGCGGCGAGTTCAGCATCCTCATGCACATGCCCGGTTCCCCCGTGCTCCACCGCGGCACCTACCTCGAGGTCGATCGCCCGCGACGTCTGGTGTTCACGTGGCGGTCGCGGTTCACCGACGACGACGACACCGTGGTGACGGTCGACTTCCGGGTGACGGATGCCGGGACCGAGGTCGCCGTCACGCACGAGCGCCTGCCGCACGACGCGGCGCGAGCAGCACACGACGCCGGCTGGACCGACTGCCTGACGGAACTGGCCGCCTGGGTGGGCAGGGACTGAGGTCGGCGCTTCGACCGCGAGCTGCGCCCGGGCCTCAGCGTGTGAGTCAGGCGGGGTCGGCCGGACGACCCGGGCGCACTGCCGCGGTGTCGGCGATGTCGATACGTGTCGTGCCGTCCGGCAGCTCGTCGACCTCGATGCGCGGGGCCGCATCGGCCTCCGTCGCCTTCGGTGCGGTCGTGAGCTGGTCGTGGCGCTTCTCGTCGTTCGACATCTCGGTCATCCTTGAACCCTACGCCGCAGCTGGCTCTGACGCGTCACAGCGGATGACCGGCGTCGTCGGTCCGTGACGACTGCGACGTGAACTTCGAGATGAAGGCGTTGTAGTCACCGTCCGGTCTCTCGACCATGACGGCGCCGTCCTGCCAGATCCCGTTGGAGTCGGCCCACTGCGAGTCGATCGGGTCTCCCTGGTTCTGGTGCACGTTGTGCATGCCGAGGCCGGTCTCGAACGGTTCGCCCCAGACGAGCGTGCGCCGGCCGATCTCGAGGATCGACTCGAGGTCCACAGACGCCTCGAGGTTGGATCCGGCGATCCACGGACGTCGAGGGAACAGCCCGGACAACCACCCCGGTGGGCGCACGATGAACAGGCAGCCCGGATTGTCGACGAGTGCGAGGTGACGGATGTGGTCGAGGGCGCCGGCGTCCCTGGCCCGGGCGAGCTCGTGGTAGCCGGGTGATGCGCCGCCAGCGGGGAGGATCGACGGTCGTCGCACCACGAGCACCTTCCACTGCACGCCCACCGCGGACTGCTTGCTGTCCACGTCGACGGCACTGCGGTAGGAGCCCGCCGGCGCCGAGACCTGCAGGTTGACGTGATACCAGCGGCCCTGGTCATCGGGAGTGTCCCGCACATGCTTCGTGAGGGTGCCGGCCAGGACGCCGTAGTGATCGAGCGGCACAATTCCGAAAGTACACCCGCGCCCCTTCCGACGCGATGGCTGTCATGACGATCGGCAGTCCGTGAGTTCTCCTGCGGTTCTTCCGGCCCTGTTACGCTCCGCGCGGGCAGCCGCCCACGGTGGGGGAGATGATGAGCGTCGACAGTCGTCAGGCATCGCGGGTCGATCCCGCCCCGCCGGATGTGCCGACGAAGACGCGCAGACCGTTCCGCGCTGATATCCAAGGCCTGCGCGCCGTCGCGGTCGTCCTGGTGCTCCTCGAGCATGCCGGCCTGCCGTTCACTCCAGGCGGCTTCATCGGCGTCGACGTGTTCTTCGTCATCTCCGGCTTCCTCATCAGCGGCCATCTGGTCGAGTCGCTGCGCCGGGCGGGTCGGATCGACGTCGTCGGCTTCTATGCCGCCCGTGCCAGGCGCATCCTGCCGGCCGCCCTCGTCACGATTCTCGCCACTGCTGTCGCGGCCTTCGTCCTCGTGTCGCCGCTGCGGCTCGTCGAGATCCTGCAGGATGCCGTCGCCTCGGCCCTCTCCGTGCCGAACCTGCTCTTCGCGGTGCGCGAGACCGACTACCTCGCCGGAACGGCTCCGTCGCCCTTCCAGCACTTCTGGTCGCTGGGAGTCGAGGAGCAGTTCTACATCGTGTGGCCGGCGCTGCTCCTCGCGGTCTTCCTCCTCGCGCGGCGATCGCGCCGGGTGCTGATGGCCGCGATCGGTATCGTCACAGTCGTCTCGTTCGTCGCGTGCGTTCTGACCACGACCGACTCCCAGTCGCTGGCCTTCTTCTCGCCGCACACCCGCGCGTGGGAGTTCGGCGTCGGTGCTCTGATCGCGGGCGGCGCCGCCCTGCTCACCCGAGTTCCGGCCGTGGTCGCTCGAGCGTTCAGCTGGGTGGGCCTCGCGGCCATCCTGCTCGCTGCGCTCATCTACACACCGGACCTCGCCTACCCCGGCGTCGCCGCAGTGCTGCCCGTCCTCGGGGCGGCCCTCGTGATCGGCTTCGGCGGCGCCACCCGCGGCGCCGGAGCCACAGGGGACGCCGGAGCCGGCGGGGCCGCCTCACTGCTCGCGCGCCGCCCGGTGCAGTTCGTCGGCGCCATCTCCTACTCGCTCTACCTCGTGCACTGGCCGATCCTCGTGCTCGTCCACGAGCACCACGGGCTGGGCGAACCACTTCCGCTGACCGTCGGCCTCGCCCTCGTCGTGGTGTCGGTGCCCGTGGCGTGGCTGCTGAACAGGTTCGTCGAGACGCCGTTCCGTACCGGCCGGAGCAGCCCACGCACGGTTCTGGTCGTCGCGCTCGCCGTCATCGTGGCAGTGGTCACCTGTCTGTCGGTCGGGGGCGCGGCCGCCGCTCGACTGCCCCTCACCTCGGACCGCGTCGAGCAGGAGACCCCCGTCAGCGAGCTCCCGACGGGCACGGCCTTCGTCCCGGCCAACGTGGTTCCGACGCTCGCGGCCGCCGTCGATGACACCGGCGTCATCTACACCGACGGATGCCAGCAGAACAAGAGCCGAGCGGCCGTGGTCACCTGTTCCTTCGGCGCTGTCGAGTCCTCGCGCACGATCGCGCTGTTCGGCGACTCCCACGCCGGCCGCTGGTTCCCCGCATTGGACCGTGCGGCCGCTGCCTTGGACTACAGGCTCGACACCTACACGAAGTCGGGATGCCGGTCGGAGGACACCGTCACCGCCTGGACCTCCACGGACAACCCCTCCTGCTCGCTCTGGCGCGACGACGCCATCGCACGGTTGACGGCGGATCCCCCAGACGTGATCGTGCTGGCCAACCATCTCGGACCGCAGCCCGGCAGGAACGCGGCCGTGATGCGGGACGACTGGACGACCGGGCTCTCAGCAGTCCTCGACCGCCTGCCGGCCTCCAGCCTCGTGGTGATGCTGGCCGACTCTCCCGAGTTCCCGAGTTCCCCCGTGGTGTGCCTCTCCTCTCATCTGGACGACGCCGACGGATGCTCCGCCCCACGCTCGACGGCACTCAACCCCGCCATCCGCGATGCCCAGCGCGCTGCGGCGGCTCAGCACGACGCCGTGGTCATCGACCTGACCGACTACCTCTGCAACGACTCCACCTGCCCCGCCGTCATCGGCCAGACCCTGGTCTACTCCGACGAGCACCACCTCACCGCGACGTTCTCCCGAATCCTGGCTCCAGCGCTCGCTCAGCGACTCGCGCCCTACCTCGACGGCATCCGATGACCGCACCGCCTCCGCGTTCACCCGATGTTCGCTTGAATGTCGCCGGGGCGGAGCGTTGACTGCCGTCATGGGCAGAAACGACGACGACGGCTACGAGGAGATGCTCCGCATCGAGGACCCGTACCGAGGGCAGAACTACGAGACGGAAGAGGGTGTGGCGCCGGAGGCGTTCAACGGCGACGACGCCGCGCGGCTGGCGGAGACCGAGTACGGCGCCCTCGGCGGCGGTTCCGTGGAGGAATTCGGGGCGAAGCACCGCGACGAGCCTCGGCACAAGCGGAGCTGATCCGTTCCGCTCCGAGTTCACCGTCACGTTCCTCGAGCGACCTTGCGTCGCCGAGAATGTTGCTGGACACTCGAAATATGAAGACCCCGAATGAAGACGAGGCCGTTGCGGAGATCGTGTCCCGCCTGACGACCCGATTCCCGGATGCTCCCCGCGCCGACGTCGAGGCGGTGGTCGACAGTGAGCATCACGCCTACGACGGTCGTCCCGTGCGCGCCTACGTGCCGGTCCTCGTCGAGCGGGGCGCCAAGCAGAAGCTGCGCGCCCAGTCCTCGCAAGAGGTCGCGTAGGGCGCACCGATGAGCAGCGCCATCGTGCGCTGGGAGGCGTCGACACCGAGCGACGAGCGGCGACACCGCATCCTCGATGTCCTCAGTGCGCCGGAGCGCGCCCGCTGGGAGTCGGAGCCGAGCGATGAGCGGCGCGACCGATTCCTCGTCGGGCGGATGCTGCTCAGAGAGCTGAGCGCCGACCTCCTCGGCCTTCCGCTCGAGGCCATCACGGTGCAGGCGGAGTGCCCGAGCTGCGGCGGGCCGCACGGGATCCCCAGGATCAGCGCGGCCGGCGCGATGAACGAGCATGGCGCGCCCGCCCCGCACACCGGCCTCTCGCACACCACCGACCTCGTCGTCGCCGTGATCCTTCCGGCCACGGCAGGGTCCGCCGTCGGGATCGACGTGGAGGCGATCGCCGGCTCCCGCGAACGGTTGAGAGCGATCGACGAGCTCGTGCCGGTCCAGCCGGGATCCCGAGCCCGGGGTGGCAGAACGGCCAGCGCCACCCTCCGCCGTTGGACCCGCGTCGAGGCCGTGCTGAAGGCCGATGGGCGGGGCCTGCTCGCCGACCCCCGAGCCGTCACGGTGCAGCGCGCGGCCGGTCGACTCACGGCATCCGTCGCCGGAAGCGAGACCGGCTACACCGTGCTCGACCGGAGCATCGGCTCGGGCCTCCGCAGGCGCGCCGTCGTGAGCGTCGCCATCGCCGACGCCGTCAGCGCGCCGAGGCCGCCGGCAGCGCCGGAAGCGCGGGCTCGTACAGCCACGCCGTGAACAGAGCGCCCAGCGCCAGACCCGTCTGGGCCTCGGCGAGCGCCACGAACTCCGCCGTCGACGCCGTGTCGTGGCGCTTGAGGGTGGTCCAGGCGCGCAGCACTCCGAAGAACGCCGCGTCGCCCACGACCAGGCGCAGAGCATGCAGGGTGAGCGCCCCGCGCTTGTAGACGCGGTCGTCGAACATGTGCGCCGCTCCGGGATCGCCGACGATGAGGTCGGTCGGCAGGTGCGAGAGCTCCACCCGGTACTGGCGGGCGAGGGCGTCGGCACTCACCGAGCCCGAAGCCTCCGACCAGATCCACTCGGCGTAGCAGGCGAACCCCTCGTTGAGCCAGATGTCCTTCCACGCCGCGAGCCCCACGCTGTTGCCGAACCACTGGTGGGCGAGCTCATGGGCGACCAGGCGCTCCGATCCCCCGCGCCCGTCGGCGTGGTTCGACCCGAACACCGCGAGACCCTGGGCCTCCAGCGGGATCTCCAGCACGTCGGCCGTCACCACGACGCCGTAGGACTCCATCGGGTACGGCCCGAACGCCTGCTCGAAGACCGAGACCATGCGGGGAACGTCGGCGAAGTCGGCGAGCACGGCCCGCTCGATCGCCGGCGGGAAGTAGAGCGTGCCCGCGGTGCTCCCGAGGCCCAGGTCGGTTGCCGCGTACCGCCCGATCTGCACGGTCGCGAGGTAGGTGGCCGTCGGTTCCGGCTGCTCGTAGGTCCACTGGCCGCGTCCGGCCACCACACGGAAGTCGGTGAGCCTCCCGTTGCAGACCACCCGATAGGCGGCCTCCGTCTCGAAACGGATGCGGTAGCTCGCCTTGTCAGACGGGTGGTCATTGCACGGGAACCACGTCGGGGCACCCGAGGGCTGCGAGGCCACGAGGAGTCCGTCTTCGAGCTCCTCCCAGCCGAGGGTCCCCCACCGGGTTCGGCGGGGCCGCGGGGCGCCGGCGTACTCCACGGTGACGACGAACGACTCCCCATCGACGAGCGGCAGCACCGGGGTCACCCGGAGCTTGGTGGCGGTCTGCCGGAAATCCACCCGGTGTCCGCCGATGCTCACGCGCGACGCCCGGAGCCCCACGAGGTCGAGGCTGAAGCGGCTGAGCTGCTGGGTGGCGACGGCCGAGATGGCTGCGGTCGCCGTGAGCCGGTTCGTGCTGATGCGGTACTTCAGGTCGAGGTCGTAGCCGAGCGTCCTGTATCCGCCGTTGCCGCTGGCAGGCAGGTAGGAATCACCGGCGCTCTCGGCACCGACTCCGCCGGCAGCCATCACCGCACCCGCACGTGATAGTCCGCAGTCGAGACGACGCGCCACGGTCCGATCGGGTTGCCGCTCCATCGGCTGCCGACGGGTACCTCCTCGCCGCGCATCACGAGCGAGGCGGGGCCGACGGTGGCGTGCGCGCCGATGCGGGCGGCGGGGAGGATGACGCTGTGCGGCCCGAGGGTCGCTCCGGCGTCGAGTGAGACGACATCCATGCTCATGATTCGATCATGGAACAGGTGGGTCTGCACGACGCAGCCGCGATTCACGGTCGATCCGTCGCCGAGGCGCACGAGGTCGGCCTCGGGCAGCCAGTAGCTGTCGCACCAGACGCCACGGCCGATCGATGCGCCGAGGGTGCGCAGCCACACGGCGAGCGCCGGCGTTCCTGCGGCCGACTGTGCGAACCAGGGTGCCGCGACCATCTCGACGAAGGTGTCCGAGACCTCCGTACGCCAGACGAAGCTCGACCAGAGCGGATGCTCCCCCACCCTGATGCGGCCGACGAACACCCACTTCGCGATGGTGGTGACGGATGCCGCGACTCCCCCGGCGACCAGCATCACGACGCCGCTCAGCAGCACGGTGACGATGGGGCCCGTCGACTCGACCAGCACGGCGAGCGCGAAGAACACCCCGAGCCCGATGCCGCAGGTGACGAAGACGGGCAGGATGCGGCAGAGCTCCCAGAGGGTGCGGGCGAGCCGCAGGCCGGGCGTCGGGTTGTAGGTGCGCGTCTCGTCGCCGGCCACGTTCGCGCGGCGCAGGCGCACGGGTGGCGAGCCCAGCCACGACGACCCGGCCTTCGACTTCGCGGGCGCCACCGAGAGCACGGCCACGAGCGAGTCCTTCGCCACCCTGTGCCCCGGGGCCGCCATGCCGGAGTTGCCGAGGAACGCGCGCTTGCCGATGCGCGCGGGTCCGACGACCATCCAGCCGTCCTGCAGCTCATAGGACGCCACCATCGTGTCATCGGCGAGGAAGGCGTGGTCGTCGATCGTGGTCATCGACGGGATCAACAGCACGGTCGAGGCCTCGACTCCTCGGCCCACCTTGGCTCCCAGCATCCGGAGCCAGACGGGGGTGAACAGGCTGGAGTAGAGCGGGAAGAGCAGCGTGCGGGAGGCGTCGAGCAGGCGCTCGGTGCTCCAGGCCTGCCACCCGATGCGGCTGCGCACGGGGTGGCGCCCCTCGTTCAGACCGATGGCGAGCAGTCGCACCAGGACGACGACCAGCCCGGCGAAGACGACGCCGGTCACCAGGGTCGCCGGCACGAGCCAGGCTGCGGCGGCGAGCGCGGCCTCACCCAGGTCGTCGGCGCCGCGCATCCCGGCGGCGATGACGACGCCACCGGCACCGAAGGCGATGATCGGCAGGAGCGAGAGCACGAGCGAGGCCGCGGCGTAGGCCCACAGCCAGCGGGTGCGGCGTGCGGGCTCCGGGCGGTCGCGTCGCGCCGGGGCAGGTCCGACGCGCTCGGCGGGTGAGCCGGCCCAGCGCTGGCCCGACGGCACGCGCCCGAACACCGCCGATCCCGGTGCGATCTCGGCGTACTTGCCGATGCGGGCGCCCGGAAGCAGCGTGCTGCGAGCGCCGATGGTGCTGTGGGCGCCGATGCGCATGCGGCCGATGCGCACCACGTCGCCGTCGATCCAGTAGCCGGCGAGGTCGACCTCGGGTTCGACGGCGGCGCCCTCCCCGATCGTGAGCATGCCTGTGACCGGCGGCATGGTGTGCAGGTCGACGTTGGGGCCGATCTTCGCACCCAGGGCGCGGGCGTAGTAGCTGACCCAGGGCGCTCCGGCGAGGCCGACGGCGCCGATCTGGTGGGCGATCTGGTCGGCGAGCCACATGCGCATGTGCACGGAGCCGCCG
Organism: Orlajensenia leifsoniae; assembly: GCF_004570845.1. GTDB lineage: Bacteria > Actinomycetota > Actinomycetes > Actinomycetales > Microbacteriaceae > Orlajensenia > Orlajensenia leifsoniae. The sequence continues at coordinate 129,982 of NZ_SPQZ01000001.1, forward strand.
CGGGCGTAGTCTCCGGGCTCGACGCCGGAGAGCAGCATCCGGGCTCCGACCACCGCGATCGCCATGCGCCCGAACGGGGTGACGAAGACGAGGATGCCGAGGACGAGCATCCACAGCGGCACGACGGGCAGGAAGGCGAAGTCGTCGCTGATCCAGGCCAGGATCTGCGCGGCCGACAGCAGGAAGATCAGCCAGCGCACCCCGCGCAGGATGAACAACGGAATGCCGACCAGGGTCTGCAGCCACTGCGTCGAGCGCGGAGTGGGAGCCGATTCGCGGAAGGTCGCGGCTCCCTCGTCGGTCTGGGCGCGCACCCGCGTGTCGAGCTCTGCGGCCATGGCGCCGAGGCGCGGGTAGTCGTAGATGTCGGCGACCGTGAACTCCGGATCGCGCTCACGGATGCGGGTCACGAGCTGGGCCGCGGACAGCGACCCTCCGCCCAGGTCGAAGAAGCTGGCATCGGGTCCGGATGCCGGCACGCCCAGCACGGCCAGCCAGTGCTGTGCGAGCCACTGGGTCGTGGAGTCGCCGTCGGCGTCTGCCGCGCCCTCCGTGGTCAGCGGCCACGGCAGCGCCGCCTTGTCGACCTTGCCCGAGGTGCGCGTCGGCAGCTCGTCGACGATCGCGAGGAGCGGCACGATGGCGGCGGGCAGTTCTTCGGCGAGGCGCGCACGGGCGGCACCCTGGTCGAAGGAGGTCCTGTCGGCGACGGCGATGTAGCCCACGAGCACCTGGTTGCCTGCATCGGTGCGGCGGACGGCGACGGCGGCACCGGTGACGCCCGGGAGCGCCTGCACGGCGGCCTCCACCTCGCCGAGTTCGATACGGCGGCCGCCCACCTTCACCTGATCGTCGGCTCGGCCCTGGAAGACGAGGCCGGCGCGGTCGAACTGAACGAGGTCGCCGCTGCGGTAGGCGCGGTCCCAGCCGAGGCTCGGCAGCGGAGCGTATTTCTCGGCGTCCTTCGCCGGATCGAGGTAGCGGGCGAGCCCGACTCCCCCGATGATGAGCTCGCCCACCTCGCCGTCGGCGACGGGGTTGCCGGCGGCGTCGACCACGGCGAGCGCCCACCCGTCGAGGGGCAGGCCGATGCGCACGGGAACGGATCCGTCGAGCAGGGCGGCGCACGCCACCACGGTCGCCTCGGTCGGGCCGTAGGTGTTCCAGACCTCGCGCTCGGCGGAGGCGAGGCGCTCGGCGAGCTCCGGCGGGCAGGCCTCGCCGCCGAAGATGAGCAGACGCACGTTCTCGAGGGACTCGACCGGCCAGAGGGCGGCGAGGGTCGGCACCGTCGACACGACGGTGATGCCGTGCGTGACGAGCCACGGTCCGAGGTCCATGCCCGAGCGCACGAGCGAGCGCGGTGCCGGGACGAGGCAGGCTCCGTATCGCCAGGCGAGCCACATCTCCTCGCACGAGGCGTCGAAGGCGACGGAGAGTCCGGCGAGCACCCTGTCTCCGGGCCCGAGCGGGGCGCCCTGGAGGAACAGCCTCGCCTCCGCGTCGACGAAGGCCGCCGCCGAGCGGTGGGTGACCGCCACGCCCTTCGGTGTGCCCGTCGACCCCGAGGTGAAGATGATCCACGCATCGTCGTCGACGGTCGGAGACGTGAGGATGGGCGTGGCGTGGGTGCTCGGGTGGGCGGTGGCGCCGTCGAAGAGCGGGACGGCCGGGACGGCATCCGTCGCCGCATCCGGCGCATCGGGAGTCGCATCGAGAGTCGCCTCGAGTCGCTCAGAGGCGATGAAGCCTCCGCGCCCGGAGATGACCCCCACCACCTTCGCCTCGCCGAAGACGAGGTCAGCGCGTTCCTGGGGATCGTCGGCGTCGACGGGAACGTAGGCGGCGCCGGCGGCGATGACGCTGAGGATGGCGATGTAGAGCTCACGCGCGCCGGACTCCATGCGGATGCCGACCCTGTCGCCGCGGCGCACGCCCGCCTCGTGCAGGCGGGCGGCCGACTGCACCACGGCGGCCATGAGCTGCCTGTAGCTCAGCGCGCCGACGGCGTCCTCGATGGCCGAGGAGTCCGGATGCTCAGCCGTCGTCTCGCGCAGGACGTCGAGGAGAGTGCGCGGCGCAGGCGCGTCGGCGGCGCGATCGAGGACTCCGGCGAGGGGTGCGGTCACTGTCTCACTCCAACTCGCATCGAATCACGGGCGCGCGCCCGCGAGTTCAGCGCGGCTACCCACGGGCGATCGTATGTCCGGCGTCAGTCCGCGAGGGAAGCGATGAGTTGCGCCTTGGTGAACTTCCCGTAACCGGTGAGGCCCTTCTCGCGGGCTCGTCCGCGCAGCTGGACGACGGTGAGTGCGCTGAGGTCGCCGCGCTCGGCGGCCTCGTCGGTGAGGGCGCTGGCGCGGGTCTTCGTGGGAGTGTTCACCTCGGCCGGGGCCGGCTCGGCGACGGCCGGCACGATCACGACGTCGTCTTCGCTCGGCACCGAGACCTTCGCGGGCTTCGTCGCCCTCGTGGGGGCCGCCTTCGCCGGTGCGGGCTTCGACGGTGCATTGGTCGACGGCGCAGCCTTCGCGGGCACAGGCTTCTTCACGGTGGCGGGCGCTGCCGTCGCGGACGCGGCCTTCTTCGCGCGGGCATCCTTCTTCGCGCGCTTCGCGGCGTCCTTCTCGATCTTCGCAGCGAGGAGCTTCAGCTCCGCCTCGACCTTGGCCGCCCGCCGCTTGGCCTTCGCACCAGCCTTCCTGGCCGTGCGCTTGGCCTCGGCGACGGCGTCCTTCGCCTTGTCCAGCGCCTTCTTCGCGGCCTTCTCGAGCTTGTTCTTCGCCATTCGATCAATCCCATCGTCAGTGGTGCAATTGGCGACCCAGTCTGTCACTCCGAGGTGAACGACGCCGAAGCGCGCCGACATCGGACGCCCCAGTGTGAACTCACGTTGCGCGCCTCCCCGCCTGAGGCACGCTCATCTGCCACGCTCGGTGCTGCCACACGCACCGCGTGGGGGTGCTTCACCTGCCTTGACCCTTCACCTCTGGAGACCAGCCGATGACCACAGTTCCTCCCGCACCCGCGGCTCCCCTCGACGCTCCCCTCTACGGAGCCTCCTTCGGTCAGGCCATCTCGCGGTTCTGGTCGAAGTACGCCACCTTCTCGGGCCGCGCCAGCCGCAGCGAGTTCTGGTGGTCGTATCTCTTCCTCGTCATCGTCAGCACCGTGCTGTACATCCTCCTGCTCGTCGGCATCACGAGCGGTGGCGTCACGACTGACGCCACGACCGGTGCCGCCGTGCTCAACCCCTCGCCCTTCGGGATCATCATGACGATCGTCTACGTCGTCTGGGGTCTGGCCGTCCTCGTTCCGACGCTCGCGATCAGCTGGCGCCGCCTGCACGACACGAACCGCTCGGGCGGCTTCTGGTTCCTCGGCCTCATCCCGCTGGTCGGCGGCATCATCGTGCTGGTGTTCTTCATCCTCGAGTCCGACCCGGCCGGCGCTCGGTTCGACCGGCGCTAGTCTCGGCGGCCGCCCTGCGGCATCCGTCGTCCGAAGCCCCCGATCTCGTGATCGGGGGCTTCGTCGTTCCCGCGCAGTGGCCACACCGCACTCCGCGCGCGGTTAGCCTGAACGGGTGGAGTACGTCATCGAATTCGACACCATGCCGCAGCTGGTCGGCACCTTCCATTCGGAGGCAGAAGCTGAAGACGCCGCCGAACGGATCGCCGCGCACCGCGGCGTCTCGTCGTGGCGGGTGCGCCAGGTCTTCAACGGTGCGATGGCTCTGGCCGAACTGCGCTGAGTCGCATGGAGATCGACGACGGCGACGATCCGCGGTTCGTGAGCCCCGAGCCCTGCCCGCAGTGCGGTGACGCCATGAACGGCGGCGTGATCGGCGGCGACGACATCGGCATGCTGATCTCGCTGCGCTGCCTCGGCTGCGGCTACACCGCGCTGGTCGATCCCTTCGTGTGATCTCGGCTCGCTGAGGCCCGGACGACGTCTGCGGCCGACGCGCGACTCGGTCCGCTTCGGCGGCGACTTCGTCGCTGCCTCTGCGCTCGGAAGCCCGACGGGCTGCGGCGTCATGGACGATCGCCGCAGCCCGAGTCTCATCGCGCGTGGTGCACAGGCAGCCAGACGCGCATCGTCGACGGACCCCGTTGGGCCCAGCGGTGGTACGGCACGAGGTTCACGGTGATGGGGGCCGCGGCCGGAGCAGCGGCATCCGTCGACGAATACGGCCAGCCCCCATCGGTCGCCCCCGACGTCTCAGCCGACGCCGAGCGGAGGACGACGGCGACGCCCGACTCGCCGTCGGCGGGCTGCGTCGCCCTGTCGACCTGCAGCCCGCTGAACGCGTCGCCGCCCGCCGGAAGGTCGGTCGACTCGAGGCAGTAGACGATCGGGCCACGCTCCACGGCGACGGTGTCGCGGATCGCGTCGATGCGCGGGTCGGGCACGGTGAAGTGCGCCGCCATCGGGAGGCTGAGCTCGAGCACATCGCCGGCGCTGAACGCCCGCCGCACCGAGACGTAGCCCGGCGCCGCCTCGAGCGACTCGACCGAGCCGTCGATGCCCCGCAGAGTCAGACCCGCGGATGCCGCCCACGCGGGCACGCGCAGCGCGATGGTGACCGGCTCGGGGACGTCGTCGACCACCGTCACGGTGATCGTGCCGTCGTCGGGGTAGAGCGTCGCGATGTCGATGGCGATGTCGCGCCCCCCGGCGATATGCGTGCGGATCGACGCCGGCGCGTACTGGTGCAGCTGCAGGCCGTCGTCATCCGTCGTGGCGAGGTACCCGGCGAGGCTCGCGAAGGTGCGGGCGACATTCGGCGGACAGCACGAGACCTCGAACCACGGTGCACGCAGCGACGACGACGCCCGAGGCGACATGACGTCGGGCGATGCCGGCTCCCCCGGCCGCCGCTGGTGCAGCGTGTTCGCGTAGAAGAACGCCGTGCCCTCCTCCGATGGCGAGGTCGCCACGACGTTGAACAGCGTGCGCTCGATGAGGTCGGCGTAGCGGGCGTCGGCGGCTCCGGCACCCTCGACCAGCAGCAGGCGCCAGCTGAACATGATCGACGCGATGCCAGCGCAGGTCTCGGAGTACGCGCGGTCCGGCGGCAGCTCCCAGTCGTCGCCGAAGGCCTCGTCCTGGTGGTGCGATCCCTGGCCGCCGGTGACGTAGGTGCGACGCGCGATGGTCCGATCCCATTGACGCCGGAGCGCGTCGAGCAACGCGCGGTCACCGCTCTCGACGGCGACATCGGCAGCACCGGCCGCGAGGTAGTTGGCGCGCACGGCGTGCCCGGTGAGGGCGTCGGCGTCGCGCACGGGAACGTGGTCCTGGAAGTACGACCGCCCCCACTCGATGTCGGCGAGGGTGCCGTGGCCGCGCCGGTCGACGAACAGCGCCGCCTGCGCGAGGTAGCGAGGCTCCCCTGTGAGCCGGCCGAGCTCGGCCAGCCCGACCTCGACTTCAGCGTGCCCGCACACCGACTGGATGCCGCTCTCGCCGAACACCGAGCAGACCAGGTCGGCCGCGCGCGTCGCGACAGCCAGCAGACCGTCGTCGGCGCCCGGCCGGGTGCGCTCTCGCGCCACGGCGGCCTGGAAGAGATGGCCCAGGCAGTACAGCTCGTGACCCCACTCGAGGTCGGACCAGCGTGCACCCTGACCGGGACGACCGAAGTTCGTGTTCAGGTAGCCGTCGGACTCCTGCGCCGCCGCGACACGGTCGACCACGGCGCGGAAGCGGGCTTCGAGAGCGGCATCCGTTCCCCGTCGACCGATCTCCCAGGCCACGGCCTCGAGGTACTTGTAGACCTCGGAGTCGGAGAACTCGCGGCCACGGCGGCCTGCGGGCAGGGCTCCGGATGCCGCCAGGTCGAAGTTGCCGAGCCAGCCGTCCTTCTCCAGCCAGTGCTCGATGTGGGGCAGCGTTGCCGCCCCGTTGACGCGTTGGCGTTCGGCCCAGAATCCGTCGGTGATGTGCACCTCGTCGACTCCCAGAGGGCGCAGTGCTCCTGTGGACGGGACGACGGGGGCCGCGATGATGCGTGTGGTGGTGGTCATGGTCATCCCTTGAAGGCGCCGGACATGAATCCGCGCACGTAGTGGCGTTGCAGTATGAGGAAGAGCAGGATGCACGGCAGTGCGAGCACGACGACGCCGGCCTCGGTGGCGCCGTAGTCGACGACGCCCTGCACCTGCCCGCGCAGGTTGGAGATGGCCAACGGCAGGGTCATGCGAGCCGAGTCGTTGATGAGGATGAGCGGGGCCATGAAGTCGTTCCAGGCCGCGAGGAAGGCGAACAGGCCCACGGTGATGAGACCGGGCTTCACGGCCGGAACGAGCACGCGCCAGAGCACGGTCCAGGAGGTGCATCCGTCGACCATCGCCGCCTCATCGAGCTCGCGCGGGATGGACTCGAACGAGATGCGCATCATGAAGGTGGAGAACGGCAGCTGGAACATGGTGAGCACCAGCGCCACTCCCACCAGCGAGTTGGAGAGCCCCACCATGTTCAGCAGCACGTAGAGCGGGATGAGGAGAGTGGCGTAGGGCACCATGAGGATCGCGATGGTCGCGAGGAAGAGCGTGTTCTTGCCCCGGAACTCGAAGCGCGCGAACGCGTACCCGCCGAGCAGCGAGATGACCAGCGTGAGCACGACCGTGAGCAGCGAGACGAACACCGAGTTGAGGATGTACTGCCCGATGCCGTCCTGGTAGTTGGCGAGGGTGATGTAGTTGCCGAGGCCCCAGCCGTCGGTCTGGTTGGTGCCGGCCAGCGGGGCCACGGAGGACACCGCCGTCCAGACCAGCGGGTAGAGGAAGATGATGGCGATCGCGCCGGTGAAGACCCAGAATGGCATCTGCAGCGCGATGCCGGCGACAGAGTAGCGACGGCGGTGCGGCCGGGGAGCGACGGAGGCGATCGACGACGTCTCGGTGCGGGGCGGTCGGGCGAGGGTGTTGGTCATGGCTCAGTCCTCCACTTTCCGGCTGAAGCCGCGGATCTGCACGATGTTGATCACGACGAGGGCCGCGAGCACGATGACCGACAGGGCGCCGGCCACTCCCAGGTCGTTCTGGCCCTGGAAGGCCACGCTGTAGATCAGCTGCACGACGGTGATCGTGCTGTTGTCCGGCCCGCCCTTGGTGAGGATGTAGAACTGCTCGAAGGCGAGCAGCGAACCGGTGACGCAGAGCACCGTCGTCAGGGCGAGCGTGGGCTTCAGCAGCGGGATCGTCACGTGACGGAAGGTCTGCCAGCGCGAGGAGCCGTCGATGCGGGCCGCCTCGTACACCTCGTCGGGAATGCCCTGCAGTCCGACGAGCATGAGCAGCATGTAGAAGCCCGCGTAGCGCCAGACGATGAGGAAGAGCGTCGACCAGAGGGCGGCATCCGGGGTTCCGAGGAAGGTGAATCCCCAGGCCTGCGTGAGCTCGGCGAACGGCCCGGCGATGGGCGAGTAGAGCACGTAGAAGAGGAGCGAGGCGGATGCGAGTCCGAGGGCGCTCGGGATGAGGAACGACGCCCGCAGGAAGCCCTTCCACCGGCTCGATTCCTGCACCAGCAGGGCGAGGCCGAGGCCGAGACCGATCAGCAGGATGGTCGCGAGCACCGTGTACTTCAGGGTGAACAGCACCGAGTCGAGGAAGAACCTGTTGCTGATGGCGCTCGCGTAGTTCTCGGGGAAGTTCCAGCCCTGGTCGCCGCCGAGCAGCGGCCAGTCGGAAGCCGACATCTTGAAGACCAGCAGCAGCGGCAGGATGAACAGGAAGAGCACGAACAGGGCCGTCGGCAGGGCGTAGAGCCATCCGATCCCTGCCCGGCCGGACGTGCGCCGGCGCCGCCGGGGCGGGGGTGTCATCTCGGCCGGGATGAGAGGAGCTGTGACGCTCATGGTGGTGCCTTTCGATGCTGTCGTCACGGGCGGGTGGGGGCTGCGCCGGCCGACGCTCGGTCAGCCGGCGCAGTCATCCGTCTGCTACTGCGAGAGCACGTCGGTGATCGCGTCGTTGTCCGCGTCGACCGTGTCGGTGCCCTCGAGCACGGCGTTCCGCACGAGGGTCAGCCAGGGGCTGGTGGGCGAGTTGAACGCCTCCTGGAAGTTGAGCGACACCGGGGTGTCACCCTCGCCGGCGACCTCGTTGATGGTGATGAGGCGCGGGTCCTTCTCGGAGTACTCGTTGGTGGCGAGGTCGGAGCGCGAGACCACGTCGTTGTCCTTCGCGAGAACGCCGACCTGGGCCTCCTCCGACATCATCCAGTTGAGGAAGTTCCACGCCTGGGCGGCCTTCTTGGAGTCCTTCGAGACACCGATGCCGTCACCGCCGACGAAGGTGGATCCGCCGCCCTTCGGGCTCGGGATGCCGGAGACGCCGACGTCGAAGGGAGTCGACGACAGCAGCGTGGCCGGGTAGGGCATGAGTCCGACCTTGCCCTCGGTGAAGCCGGCGGTCCAGGTGGGTCCTGCCTCGTCCTTCGACGACGGCAGTACGGCGCCGGACTTCCACAGGTCGGCCCAGGTGCTGTAGATCTCCTTCGCGGTGTCGCTCGCGAGCAGCGACTCGGTGCCCTCCTCGTTCATGACCTGCTCGTCGGCGGCCCACACGCTCGGGAACCACGTGAAGACGAGGCATCCGCCGCAGTTCAGGCCTGTCGCCGTGCCGTAGGTGTCGGGCTTGTTCAGGCCTTGGATGGCCTTGGCCCACTCGGCGAACTCGGCGAGATCGGCCGGACCCGCCTCGGCGTCGAGGCCGGCCTCGGTGGCGAGGGCCTTGTTCCAGAACAGCATCGACAGGTCGAGCACGAACGGAAGCACGTGCTCCTTGCCGTCTGCGGTTCCGGCCGCGAGGTGACCCTTGTTGATGGAGTCCTTGAAGTCGAGGCCGTCGATGTTGGCGGTGAGGTCCTGGAACAGGCCCTGCTTCACCCAGTTGGGAACGTAGACGATGTCAGCGGCGAACAGGTCGGGCAGGCTGTTGGAGCCGGCAGCCGCGCCCACCTTGGCGACGTAGTCGTCGTTGGGCACGACGGTGAGCTTCACCTGGTTCTCGTGGCTGGCGTTGTAGGCGTCGACGAGCAGGTTGGCCTGCTTCTCGAGAGGGGCGCGGGTCCACAGGGTGAGCGATGTGCCGTCGTCGACGCCCTCGGGTCCGGCGCTCGCGGCGGAGGTGCCCGGATCGGAGCTGGAGCAGGCGGCGAGGCCGGCCAGCAGGACGCCGGCGGTGACCAGGGCACCGACCCTGCGCATCCGTCGGTTCATGGTGCGTGTCATGGAAGTACTCCTTCGAACTCGTCATTGAGTGGGCCGGGTGGGGCCCGGTGCTGTGCGGCAGGAACTACCGAAACATCCGAAATGCTTTTCGGTACGGTATCGCGGGGCAATCCGGCCCGTCAAGTGCGACATCCTGTAACGTTTACGACACGCGAGGGGAGCTGGGCATGGCAGAGCGGGAAGCGGGCGGGTCGACCGGACGCGCGGCGACCCTGAGCGATGTCGCGAAGCTCGCCGGTGTCTCCATCGCCACGGCGTCGAAGGCCATCAACGGCCGTGACCAGGTCGCTCCAGCCACCCGCCAGCGCGTGATGGCGGCAGCCGAGCAGATCTCCTTCACCCCCAACGAACTCGCCCGCGGCCTCATCAACGGGCGCACCGGCACGGTGGGACTCCTCACCAGCGACCTCGAGGGTCGCTTCGTCATCCCCATCCTCATGGGCGCGGAAGACGCCTTCGGAGCCGGGCAGGTGAACGTGTTCCTCTGCGATGCGCGAGGCGACGCCATCCGGGAGCAGCACCACCTCAAGGCCCTGCTCACGCGCCGGGTCGACGGCATCATCGTCGTCGGACGCCAGACCGACCCGCGCCCCTCGCTCGGCCACGACATCCCGGTTCCCGTGGTCTACGCCTACGCGCCGTCGGACGACCCGACGGACATCTCCATCACTCCGGACAACCGCGCTGGCGGCCGTCTCGCCGTGGAGCATCTGCTCTCCTGTGGTCGGCGCCGCATCGCCCTCATCTCGGGCGACCCGGCATTCGCTGCAGCCCAGGACCGCGCGGTCGGTGTGAGGGAGGCGTTGACGGATGCCGGCCTCGAGCTCGTCGGATCGCCGATGTACTCCGACTGGTCGGAGCACTGGGGCCGCGACGCATCGGCCATGCTGCTGCGCCAGTACCCCGATGTCGACGGCATCGTCTGCGGATCGGACCAGATCGCCCGAGGAGCCCTCGACACCCTTCGCGACCTCGGCCGCGATGTGCCGGGCGACGTCGCCGTGATCGGCTACGACAACTGGGAGATCCTCGCGACCAACTCGCGCCCGGGACTCACCACCATCGACGCGAACCTGCAGCAGCTGGGACGGGTCGCGGCGACGCGGATCTTCGACGCACTCGACGGGGCCGGCGGGGCTGGCAGCACCGAGGTCACCGGCGGAACCGAGCACCTTCCCGTGCGCCTCGTCATCCGCGGATCGACGATCCCCCGCCGCTGAGAGGGCGCTTCCGCCGCGGACTGCGTCCGGGCCTCAGCGACCGCGCGAGAACGGAACGAGGTCCAGCTCCTGGAAGTCGGCCACCTCGGGCACCCAGCGCGTCTCGACGAACTGCACGTGAGCGGGATGCCCGTTGTACGCGGCATAGGCAGCGGCATCCGGGAACTCCATCGAGAACTGGAAGTCGTGGCTGCTCTTCTCGCTGACCTGACGCGAGATGCGGAAGTTCTCGACACCCGGAATGGCGGGGAGGATGGCGGCGGCATCCGTGAGGAAGGCACGCTCCTCCGTCGAATCGCTCGGATGCCGCAGGACGAAGCTGACTGTGTGCTGGATCACCGCTCCACCGTAGCGCTGACGGCGGAGCAGTCGTAGAGTTCCGCGACATGGACGACCACGAGATCAGGCCGCTGACCGCGGAGACCTGGGACGCCTTCGCCGATCTGGCCGAGCGTCACAACGGGGTGTGGGGCGGGTGCTGGTGCACCTGGTTCCATCCGGCGTGCGAGGAGAAGGGCCAGACGGCCGAGGGCAACCGCGCCTACAAGGAACGACTGGTGCGGGAGGGCCGGGCGCACGCGGCGCTGGTCTTCGACGGTGACACCGCCATCGCCTGGGCCGAATACGGCACCCCAGCCGAACTGCCGGTCATCCATCATCAGAAGCAGTACCTGGCCACCCTCGACAGCCTGCCCGACTACAGGATCACCTGTCTCTTCGTCGACAAGAACCACCGTCGCGACGGCGTCGCCGAACTCGCCGTGCGTGGAGCCGTCGCGTTGATCGGTGAAGCGGGTGGCGGCATCGTCGAGGGCTACCCCCACGACGTTCCGCCGGGAAAGAAGGTGTCGGCGTCCTTCCTCTACAACGCCACCCGCACTCTGTACGAACGAGTGGGCTTCACCTTCGTGCGGCCCAAAGGCCAGGGCAACACGGTGATGCGCATGGAGGTGGCGGATTCACGCAGGTAGCCCGCACGTCGGTAGGGCGCGCTAGCGTCGTAGCCATGGTGAGCTTTGCCGACAAGCCGATCCTCGACGTCACGATCGAGGAGTGGGAGGCGTACCTCTCGGGAACGCCCGACGACGGCGGCGTGCGGTTGAAGCTCCGCAAGAAGAACTCGTCGGCTCCGGGCATCACCTGGTCGGAGGCCCTCGACGTCGCCCTCTGCTACGGCTGGATCGACGGTCAGGCCGGCCGCTTCGACGAGGACTACACGTTGCAGGCGTTCACTCCGCGCCGCAAGAACAGCCCGTGGTCGCAGATCAACCGCGAGCACGTGGCCCGCCTGATCGAGGAGGGACGGATGCGGCCCGGCGGCCACGCCGAGGTCGAACGTGCCCAGGCCGACGGCCGCTGGGATGCCGCCTACCGGCAGAAGGACGCCGTGGCCCCGCCCGACCTCCAGATCGCGCTCGACAACAGTCCCGACGCCGCGGCGTTCTTCGACACCCTCACCAAGATCGACCGCTTCAGGGTCTACTTCCGCATCGGCAACATCAAGACTCCGGCCGTGCGTGCGGCGCGCATCCGCGATGTCATCGAGAAGGCCGAACGGGGCGAACAGCACTATCGCTGACGGGCGAGGCGGAGGAGACTCGACAGGCAACCCTAGAGGCGCACCATGACCACCATCGGAACCTGGAATCTCGAGAATCTGTTCTCCCCGGGCAGTCCGTTCGGTCCCACGGATGCGACCACGTTCGCGCGCAAGATCTCCCTGCTCGCGTCGACGATCGCCGCAGCAGACCTCGACGTGCTGGCCGTCGAGGAGGTCGGTGATCCCGCGGCGTTCGACGCCCTCATCGATGCCCTCGGCGACGGCTGGACCGGTGTGCTGTCGACGCATTTCGACGTCGACCACGCCATCAGGGTGGGGTTCCTGTCGCGACTGACGATCGAGGAGACGACGGAGCACACCGCCATCCCGGCCGCCCTGCAGTCGACGCCGACGTCGGACGACGGCACTCCGCTCACGACCATGGGCCGGGGTGCTCTGAGGATCCGGGTGACCGTGGGCGGGCATCCGCTCGACCTCCTCGTCGGTCATCTGAAGAGCAAGCTGCTCTCGTTCCCGGGCCGGGTGCCCGGAACGACGTCGTTCTCGCCGCGGGACGAGGCCCAGCGCGCGCGGTTCGCCGCCTACGCGCTGAACCGCCGCGCGGCCGAGGCCGTGGCCATGCGCGGAGTCGCGGACGACCTGCTCGACGGCGAGGGCGCCACTCGGTTGCTGGCCGTGCTCGGAGATCTCAACGACGAGGTGCGCGCGGCGACAACGCAGATGCTGCAGGGTCCTCCCGGGTCCGAGATCGGCACGCGCGGCGAGAAGTCACCCGACAAGGGCGACGCGTGGCGCCTGCTCAATCTCGCGCCCCTCATTCCCGAGGAGCGGCGTTTCTCCCGAATCTTCGAGGGCCGCGCCGAACTCATCGACCACATCTTCGTCTCCACGGCGCTGCGGGCTCATGTCACCGATGTCGACACGGTGACCGGCGCGACGGCACTTCCGTCGATCACGCCGGATGCCGCTGCCCGCAAGGAGGCGCCGGTCTCCGACCACGCGATGGTGGTGGCGACGCTCGACCTGTGATTCTCACTGCCGGTTGCGCATCCGGTGTCGGAGCGCCTCGGCCTGCCTCACCCGGGATCGTCGCGCCGGTCGCCACTCGGGCGGTCCGAGCTCGGGTGGGGGCATGATCTGCGGGCTGCCATCGACCATGCGCACCCGCCAGCCGCCGCGGGTCTCGATGGTGCGGTGGTGGAACCAGCAGAGCAACACCCCGTTGTCGACGTGGGTGCGTTGTTCGACAGCCCACGGGACGACGTGGTGGGCTTCGGTCTCGACGGCGGGGCGACCGCAGATGACGCAGCCGCCGTCGCGGGCGTCCATCGCCCGACGTCGCGTCCGGTTGAAGCACCGTTCCGTGGTGCCCAGGGCGAGAACCTTCCCATTCGCGGCGAGATCGACCTGTTGGATGCCGTTCGCACAGCACAACTGCCGCACCGCGACCATGGGGATGGGAATCTCGAGTCCGTCGACGTGACCGACCCCGTGCCCCGACTCGTGATCGGCAGCGTGGACCGTGACGAGCATCGTCGGCGATGCCCCGCCCAGCGTGGGCAGCTCCCCCGACCTGCCTGCGATGTCGAACACCGTCGCCAGGGCGTCGTGCTGACGTTGACTGCGCGTGCGGGGGTCTGTGAGCTGCACCGCATTCAACCCGTCCTGCTGCGCCTGCAGTTCGAGAGCAGCGCGATCCCCCTCGGCCATGAACTTCTCCGACTGGCGCGGGTTGGTCATCGACGTGAACACGGCCTGCATGGCACCGGCGACTTCGGGAACGAGGAGGCCTCCGCACGGGATCAGGCCGTCGCGGGCGGGCTTGAACCAGAACCCGCGCGACGCGAAGTCCTTCTCGGTCGGCTCGGCACCGTCGGGATTCAGGTACGCCGCCCACGTGCCAGCCTGGATCTCGGTGATCGACGGCGGCACCGGCGGCTCCGCCGCGGCCCCGGGCTCGACCGGTTCGCCGATCGCCGCGCAGACGAGTTCATGCTCCGCGGGTACGAACCTCGAGTAGGTGTCGGTCGGGGCGCCGCGCTTCGCCTGACTGAGGATGCGGGTGATGGTGCGCGCCGAGTCGATGCCCAACCGTCCACACGCCAGCCCCGCCCGGACGGCGTCGAACTCCGCCGGCAGCAGCTCACCGGTCAGGGCGGTGTGCTGCCGGGTCTGGGCCCCCAGTCGCAGCCGTGCCCGAGCAGTGGGCAGGTCCACCCGGGTGACGTGCTCCAGCAACTCCGCCGGGGTGGGGAACCCCATCCGCTTCGCCAACGACTCCGACCCCAGGATCGGACGGGACCGGTCGGCGACCTCACCGGCGGTGAGGACACGCACCGCGTCGGCGGCGCGGCCGGAGTCTTCGGACACGGCGGCGACGAGCAGCAGATCCTGATCCGACAGGCCGCCCATCACCCCGACGGCAGCGGCTTCGGCGAGCAGCGCACGGTTCGCCGCCACTGCCTCCCGCATCCGCTGTCCGAGCGATTCCATACCCTCACGCTACGGGCACCCACCGACACTCGAGTCCCTGAATCCATCGTTTGATCAGGAAGTTTCTGTCCACAGGGTGTGGATTCCGACGAACGAGCGCAGCCCTGGGGAGGAGCGCCGAGCTGGGTGGATCTCGATACACCTGCTCGCTGCGCTCGCGGGCTACTCGATCAGCGGAGGGGGTCGGCGAGCGAGCGGAACGAGCCTCAGCGCGCCAGCAGTGCCGCCACGTGCGCCTCGAGCTGATCGCCGACGTCGACGCCGTCGGGGTCGTAGAGCCACTGCAGCTGCAAGCCGTCCCACAGCGCGACCAGCCAGGACGCCTCGAACCACGGGTCGACGTCAGGCCCGAGGTCGAGCCGACTGATGATCCCGGCGAAACGGTCGATCGCCATCGCGAAACGCTGTTCGAAGTAGGCATGAGCGGGATGCGACGGCGCCGCGGCCTCGGCCGAGAGCACGGCATAGAGCTCGATGAGGCCCGGCTCGGATGCGGCGTCGTGGCGCGCACCATCGGGGAGGGAGAGCATCGTGCCGCGCGGATCGGTCTGCGGGTCGAAGACCGTGCGCTCGCCGATCGTGGAGTCGCGGCGCTCGATCACCGCTGCGAGCAGCTCCTCCTTGCTGGAGAAGTGGTGCAGCAGCGTCGACTTGCCGATGCCGACCTGCTCGGCGATCTCGCGCAGGCTCGCGGCATAGAAGCCGCGACTGGCGAAGACGGCGGAGGCTTCGACGATGATCTGCTCCCGGCGCTTGCGGCCCGGAGCGTAGCCGACGTCGTTCGTCCACGGCGCGAAGTCCAGCGTCGGTTCCGCATTCGAGGAGTCGACGCCCGAGTTCCCGGCGGCGGCCGTCGCCATCCCCTGCAGCTGACGCAGGTGGGTCTCGAGCATCGCCGGCACATCGATGCGATCCGGAAGATAGAGCGATATGAGCTGCAGCCCGTCCCAGGCCGCAGCGAGGCGGATCGCCTCGCCGACGGCATCCGTCTCCGCGGAGAGCTCGCCATCGGCGATGGCCTGCGCGAAGAACTGCCCCGAGAGACCGCGCAGGCGCCGGTGCCGATCTCGGAATCGAACGTGCGCCGGGTGAGCGGCGCTGGTGGCCTCGCCGGCGAGCGTCGCGAACAACGGGATGTAGCCGGGGCGCAGGGCGTTCTGGCGGGCGATCTCGACGAAGACGTCGACCCCCATCACCCGCTCGCCGATGCGGTCCTCGTTGGCCTGCTCCAAATCGCCGACGATCACATCGAGGATCTCGTCCTTCGAGGAGAAGTGCTTGAGGACTCCCGGATGCGACAGCCCGGCCTGCGCGGCGATGTCGCGGAGGGACACCGCACCGAAGCCGCGCTCGACGAACAGGGTGGCAGCTGACTCGAGGATGGCCGCGCGCGTGCGGGCGGCGCTGGCGGCCCGCGCATTCGCGGCGCCGGCGGCGGCGATGAACACCACGCCCATGAGTCCCCCATCAGTCCGGTCGAGAGCCATCCTCCCACAGCACGGTTACCGCTCGGACGGCATCCGATTACCACGCGGTCTTTATTGAGTTACCACACGGTCTATTTTCATGTATGCTCATCCGCGAGCCGATGGCGGCTCAGGTTCATTCGAAAGGAACCCCATGACAGAGTCGTCAATGGCTGGCGCAGCGACCTCGCTGGGCGCGCAGTCCGATCTCCTCCTGGCCGAATCGGCCACGGCGGGCAAGCAGAGCGGACGGGCCCCCCGCGGCTTCCTCCCCGGTCTCGCTCTCTCGAACTTCGGCGTCTACCTCGCCCTGCTCACCCCGGTGATGGTCTCGATGGCCTTCAAGGTGCAGCACATCACCGCCTCGCCCGAGGAGGCGACCGCCCAGCTCGGCATCATCATGGGCGTCGGCGCCCTGTTCGCCCTCATCTGCAACCCTCTCGTCGGCCGCCTCTCCGACCGCACGGCATCGCGGTTCGGCATGCGTCGCCCGTGGATGCTCGGCGGCGTGCTCGTCGCCCTCGGCGCCTTCACGCTCATCGGCGTCGCGACCAGCACCTGGATCGTGCTCATCGGCTGGTGCATCGTGCAGGCTGCGCTCAACGGCGTGCTCGCCGCGACAACCGCCACCGTGCCCGATCAGGTTCCTGTCTCGGGTCGTGGCAAGGTGTCGGGCATCGTCGGCCTGACCACCCCGCTCGGCATCCTCGGCGGCAGCTTCCTGGTGAACTTCCTCGCCGACGACGTCAGCCGATTCGTCGTTCCCGGCCTGATCGCCGTGATCGCCGTGGTCGTGTTCGTCGTCGTGCTGAAGGACCGCGTGCTCACCGAGAAGCCGGCCGAGCGCTACGGCGTGAGGGAGTTCTTCGGATCCTTCGTCTTCAACCCGCGCAAGCACCCCGACTTCGGCTGGACGTGGCTCACCAAGTTCCTCGTCATGTTCGGCTACGCCGGCATCGCCACCTTCCTGCCGTTCTACCTCGTGGAGCAGTTCAAGCTCAGCGAGCAGGATGCGATCGGCACCATCCTCATGGCCAACCTCGCCTCGATGGCCGCGATGGCGATCTCGGGCCCCATCGGCGGCATCCTCTCCGACCGGATCGGCAAGCGCCGCCCGTTCGTGGCCGTCGCCGGCGGAGTCATGGTCATCGGTCTGGTCGTGCTGGCGTTCGCACCGAGCATCGGGGTCGTCCTCCTCGCCCAGGCGATCATCGGCTTCGGCGCCGGCTCGTTCATGTCGGTCGACATGGCTCTCGCCACGGAGGTCCTTCCCAACGCGGCGGACTCCGCCAAGGACCTCGGCGTGCTCAACATCGCCAACGCACTCCCCCAGTCCATCGCCCCGGCCATCGCCCCGATGATCATCGCCTTCGGCGCCACCACGGCGCTCGGCGGCTACACCGTCTACTACCTCTTCGGCGCGCTCGTCGCCCTCGCCGGCGCCGTGCTCGTCTATCGCATCAAGGGAGTGAAGTAACACCATGACCGACATCATCGATTCCAGCGTGACGGATGCCGCAGCATCCGGAACCGCAGCAGACACCGTCGATCCCACCTACCGGAACGCGGCGCTGCCCGTCGACGAGCGCGTGGAGAACCTGCTCGGCCAGATGAGCCTGGAGGAGAAGGCGGGCCTGTTCTTCCAGACCATGATCGCCATGAGCCAGGACGGCGAGCTCGCCGCGGCCGACCCCACCTTCGGACTCGAGTCCAACGAGGCGATGGTCATCGGCAAGGGCATGACGCACTTCAACGTGCTCGGCTCGGCGCCGTCGGGCGAGCTCATGGCGGCCTGGCACAACAAGGTGCAGGAACTGGCGGCGACGACCCGTCTCGGCATCCCCGTCACCATCTCCACCGACCCCAGGCACTCGTTCAGCGACAACCCGCTCGCCGGCATGCTGTCCGGCCCGTTCTCGAGCTGGCCCGAGACCGTCGGTCTCGCCGCCATCCGCGACGAGGCTCTCGTCGAGCGGTTCGCCGACGTCGCGCGCCAGGAGTACACGGCCGTCGGCATCCGGGTGGCGCTGCATCCGCAGGTCGACCTCGCCACCGAACCGCGCTGGGGCCGCCAGGTCGCCACCTTCGGCGAGGACCCCGAGCTCACGAGCGTCCTCGGAGCGGCCTACATCCGCGGCTTCCAGGGCTCGGAGCTGGGTGCGGCATCCGTCGCCACCATGACCAAGCACTTCCCCGGCGGCGGCCCGCAGATGGACGGCGAGGACGCCCACTTCCCGCACGGCCGCGAGCAGGTCTACCCCGGCGGCCAGTTCGAACTGCACCTCAAGCCGTTCGAGGCCGCATTCGAGGCCGGAACCAGCCAGATCATGCCCTACTACGGCATGCCCGTCGGCACCGAGTACGAAGAGGTCGGCTTCGGCTTCAACAAGAGCGTGATCACCGGCCTGCTTCGCGAGCGCTACGGCTTCGACGGCATCGTCTGCACCGACTGGGGGCTCATCTCCGACTCCGAGATCTTCGGCCAGCCGTTCCCGGCGCGCGCCTGGGGCGTCGAGCACCTCACCCCGCGCGAGCGCATGGTGAAGGTCATCGAGGCCGGTGTCGACCAGTTCGGCGGCGAGGCGATCCCCGAACTGCTCATCGAGCTCGTCGAGTCGGGCGAGATCAGCGAGGCCCGCCTCGATGAGTCGGCCCGTCGACTCCTCCGCGAGAAGTTCGTGCTCGGACTCTTCGACGCCCCGCTCGTCGACGTGGCTGCGGCGGGCATCGTCGTCGGGTCAGAGGAGTTCCGTGCCGCCGGCGAGGCGGCCCAGCGCGCCTCGATCACGGTGCTGACCAACACCGAGATCACGAATCCGGTGACGGATGCCGCCACTCCGACACTGCCGATCGCGACCGGGCTGAAGCTCTATGTCGAGGGCATCGACGTCGCCGTCGCAGCCGAGTACGGCACCGTCGTCGCCACCCCCGCCGATGCCGACGTCGCGATCATCCGCACGCACGCTCCGTTCGAGGTGCGCAGCACGGTGTTCGAGAACTTCTTCCACCAGGGCTCGCTCGACTTCACAGCCGAGGCCGTCGCGCACCTGCGCGAGGTCGCGGCATCCGTGCCCACCATCGTCGACGTGCACCTCGACCGCCCGGCGATCCTCACGCCGATCGTCGCCTCACCCGGTGCTCCGGCCGCGGTCGTCGCGAACTACGGAGCGAACGCCCGTGCTCTGCTCGATGTGCTCACCGGCGCCGCGGAGGCGAAGGGCAGGCTGCCCTTCGACCTGCCGTCGAGCATGGCCGCCGTCGAGGCCAGCCGCGAGGACGTGCCGTTCGACACGAAGGACCCGCTGTTCCGCTTCGGGCACGGGCTGAGCATCTGACGCGTTGAGGCGCTGAGGGTCCCACGGGCTCTGGCGACCCGCTACCGCGACTGATCCGGTCACCGGCCGACGTACGCCATGTGCTGCTCGTTGTAGCGATCGCCCGTCACACCGAGTCGCGCGACGATGCCGTCGAGGTCGGCGATGTCATCGGCCGAGAGCGCCGTCTGCGTCGCGGCGGCGTTCTCGTCGATGCGCTCGACGCGTCGGGTGCCGGGGATGGGGGTGATCCACGGCTTCTGGGCGAGCAGCCACGCGAGCGCGACCTGGCCGGGGGTCACTCCGCGCGTCGCGGCGAGCTCCGCGACGTGATCGACGAGCGCCTGGTTGGCACGCCGATTCTCGGCATCGAATCTCGGGATCGCTCCGCGCACGTCGCCATCGGCGAACGGTGCAGCGGAGTCGACGGTTCCCGTGAAGAAGCCCTTCCCGAGCGGGCTGAACGGAACGAAGCCGATGCCGAGCTCGGCCAGCGTCGGGAGCACCTCGGGCTCGGGATCCCGCGTCCACAGCGAGTACTCGCTCTGCACCGCTGTCACCGGGAACACGGCATGGGCTCGGCGGATCGTCGCGGCGGAGGGCTCCGAGAGGCCGAAATGACGCACCTTCCCGGCCTGGACCAGTTCCCCGACGGCACCGGCGACGTCGTCGATGGGAACGTCGGGGTCCACCCGGTGCTGGTAGAACAGGTCGATGACGTCGGTGCGGAGCCGTCGCAACGACGCGTCGGCGACCCGCTTGATCTGCTCCGGCCGGCTGTCGAGTCCGACCGACCTGCCGCCCTCGATCCTCCAGCCGAACTTGGTGGCGATCACCACCTGGTCGCGCACAGGCTGCAGAGCCTCGCCGACCAGTTCCTCGTTCACGTACGGCCCGTACACCTCGGCGGTGTCGAAGAAGGTGATCTGCCGATCGACCGCGGCACGGATGACGCCGATCATGTCGTCACGCGAGCCCGGATTGGGACCATAGCTCTGCGACATGCCCATGCATCCTAGGCCGATCGCCGAGACCTCGAGTCCCTGGCCGAGCGTTCGAGTGTGCATCCGGGTTCTCTCCTTGTTCCGATCCGATTCTTGTCCTGCTTCGATTCCTGTTTCCGGCGACCGGGCGGCTAGTCGGTGAAGACCTTCTTGGCGACGCCCATGGCGCCCATGCCTTTCGGCCAGCCGGCGTAGAGGGTCACATGGGTGATGGCTTCGATGAGTTCGTCCTGTGTGACGCCGTTCTCGACGGCTCGCCCGAGGTGGAACTCGAGCTGTGCGGTGTCCCCTCCGGCGGCGAGCACGGCCACGGTGATCAGGCTGCGGTCCCTGGCGGAGAGTTCCGGTCGGTTCCAGACGTCCTCGAAGAGCACGTCGTCGGTGAGAGCGGCGAGCTTCGGTGCGAAGTCGCCGAACATGCGGCGGCCTCCGCCGACCTGCTTCTGCTGATCGGTCATGAGCTTCCTCTTCCTGTCGTTTCCTGTCGATGTCCCGCTTCTCATTCGACACCCGCGCGGACGCCGGGTGGGAGGGCGGGTTCATCCCGGTTATGCCAGAACCTCCCAGCGGATGCAGGCGTCGGCGTAGCGTTGCCGCATGCAGAACCGCGACGACGTCCAGACGTTCCTGACGGCGCGACGGGCTCGGATCACACCGGAGCAGGCAGGAGTGCCGCTCTATGGAGGCATTCGTCGCGTGCCCGGGCTCCGGCGGGAGGAGGTCGCGATGATGGCCGGAGTCTCGACCGACTACTACACGCGCCTCGAGCGCGGCAACCTCACCGGCGTCTCCGACAGCGTGCTCAACGCCGTCGCCGCAGCTCTCCACCTCGACGACGCCGAGACGGCCCACCTCTTCGATCTGTCACGAGCCGCGAACGCCAGCACGCGTGGACCACGGAGACGGTCGACCCAGCCGAGATTACGAGACGGCATCCAACTGCTCCTCGACTCCATCTCCGCAGCTCCCGCGTTCGTGCGGAACGCCCGCATGGACTTCGTCGCCGGCAACCTGCTCTGCCAGGCGCTCTACTCCCCGCTCTTCGCCAGCCCCGACCGCCCGGTGAACCACTCCCGCTTCATCTTCCTCGATCCGAAGGCGCACGACTTCTACCGCGATTGGGACCGCGCCGCGAACGACAATGTCGCGATCCTGCGCTCCGAAGCCGGACGGAACCCGTACGACCGGGCGTTGACCGATCTGGTCGGAGAGCTCTGCACGCGCAGCGAGGAGTTCCGCACCCGCTGGGCGGCCCACCGGGTGAGCTTGCACCACACGGGCGCGAAGACCTTCATCCACCCGGTCGTCGGCGAACTGGAGCTCATCTACAACGCCCTCGACCTCCCCGCCGACCCCGGACTGACGCTCACCGTCTACAACGCTGCTCGGGGTTCCGCTACGGAGGAGAAGCTGCGCCTGCTGGGCAGCTGGGCACTCACTCAGACCGCCGTCACGTTCCCGGCGACGGCTTCTGGCGCGGCGACCTGATTCCGACCCCTCCCAGCGACATCCACGCGTCGTCGTTCCAACCGAGCAGGATCCGAGAAGCGCCACACGAAGGCGCCCACTTAGCGTGGTCGACATGAACACCACCACAGCACTCACCACCATCGACACCGTCGCCCTCGACGTTCCCGACGTCACCTCCGCCGAGCAGTTCTACACCGCTGCCTTCGGCGTCCTCCCCCAGCTGAGGCTTCGCCAGATGACGGATGCGGCAGGCCCGTCCAGCGGATTCCGCGGCTACACCCTCTCGCTCATCGTCTCCCAGCCCTCGACCGTCGGCAGCCTCGTCGACTCGGCCGTCGCTGCCGGCGCGACCCTGGTCAAGCTCGTGCAGAAGTCCCTGTGGGGACACGGCGGAGTCGTGCAGGCACCGGACGGCGCCATCTGGCAGGTCGCGACATCGTCGAAGAAGGACACCGGCCCGGCCACGCGCCAGATCGACGAGGTCGTGCTCCTGCTCGCCGCCGATGACGTGAAGGCCAGCAAGCGCTTCTACGTCGACCGCGGCCTGGCGGTCGGGAAGAGCTTCGGCGCCTACACCGAGTTCGACATTCCATCGAGCCCGGTCAAGCTGGGGCTCTACAGCCGCAAGGCCCTCGCCAAGGCCGCCGGAGTCCCGCCGGAGGGCAGCGGATCGCACCGCATCGCGATCGGAGGCGGCGGAATCACCGGAGACGCCGGATTCACCGACCCCGACGGCTTCGAGTGGGTGTCGAGCGCGGCCTGACCGGCCGCATCCGCCCGGTCGCCCCGATCACTCGGCCTGATTCGCGAGCCTGCGCGACACCCTGTGGGCCTCGAGCAGCAGTGCCCGCCCGAGCTCCTTCTGGCGGGCGGGCTTGAACCGGCTCTCGATCCCGGTGAGCGTGAGCGCCCACATCGGGCGGTTGGCGCGGTCGAAGATCGCCGCCGCCATGCCCCAGCTGCCCTCGACGATGCGGCCCGGGTTCACGACATAGCCGACCTCCCGCGCCGCGGCGATGGTCTTGCGGATGCCGGCCAGGGTCTGGTTCACGCCGTGCCGGTTGCCGCTCAGGTCGAGCCGGGCGAGGTGCTCCTCCTGCTCCGCCTCGTCGAGGTGGGCGAGGATCGCCAGCCCGGCCGAGCCGATCCCCAGCGGGAACCGGGTGCCCTCGGCCAGCACGAAGGAGCGGATGGGGAAGCTCCCCTCCTCTCGCAGCAGGCAGATCGTCTCGTTGCGCCGACGCATCGAGAGGAACGCCGACTCCCCCGTCGACGCGGCCAGGCGCACGAGCGACGGATGCGCGATCTCCTCGATCGGGAACCGGCTCGCCGCTGCCGAGCCCATCACGTACATCTCGGCCCCGAGAAACCAGCGGCCGCTGCTCTCGTCCTGGTCGAGCAGTCCCTCGGCCGCGAGGGAGTTGAGCAGGCGGTGCACCGTGGGCTTGGTGAGGCCGGTTCTCGCGACGAGGTCGTTCAGTCGCACGCCATCACCTCGGGCGCTCGTGACCTCGCGCAGCAGGTGGCCGACGCGCTGCACCACCTGGGTCCCCGCGGGAGGCTGCGGCATCCGTCGTTCCATATCGTGAAACTTCCTGTCTGAGATTCCACATGCTAGTCCACATGTTGATCGACTCCGGATGCCGTCCTAGGGTCGGCATGACGGCGTCCGCGGGGCGCCACTCGATGGAGAGGGAGCAACGTGACGAAACTGGCCACGGACACCGCAGCGCTGATCAGCGGTCTGGTCACCGACGGCATGACCATCGCCGTCGGAGGATTCGGTCTCAGCGGCGTGCCGTTCGACCTCATCGACGCCGTGCGCGACTCGGGGGCGAAGGACCTCGTGATCGTGTCGAACAACATGGGCGTCGACGGCCGGGGCCTCGGCGTGCTCCTCGAGAACAACCAGGTCGCGAAGGTCGTCGGCTCCTACGTCGGCGAGAACAGGTTGTTCGCCAGCCAGTACCTCGACGGCCGCCTCGAGGTCGAGTTCGTGCCGCAGGGCACCCTCGCCGAGCGACTGCGCGCCGGCGGGGCCGGCATCCCCGCGTTCTACACGAAGACGGGCGTGGGCACCCAGGTGGCCGAGGGGAAGCCGCTGGCCGACTTCGACGGCGAGACCTACCTGCTCGAGCGCGCCATCACGGCCGACATCGCCCTCGTGCGTGCTCACCTCGCCGACACCGAGGGGAACCTCGTCTACCGCTACACGGCGCGCAACTTCAACCCGCCGGTCGCGACGGCCGGCCGGGTGACCATCGCCGAGGCCGAGCGCATCGTCGAGGCCGGCGAGATCGATCCGAACGTCATCGTGACGCCCGGCATCTTCGTGCAGCACCTCGTGCAGGCGAGCGAGCGCGAGAAGCCGATCGAGCAGCGCACCGTGCGCCCGCCGCGATCCGTGAACCCCGCGAGCCCCGAGGAGGGCAACTGACATGCCATGGACCCGCGACCAGATGGCGGCCATCGCCGCCGGTGAACTGCACGACGGCGACTACGTGAACCTCGGGATCGGCATCCCGACCCTCGTGGCGAACAACGTTCCCGACGGGCTCTCGATCACGCTGCAGAGCGAGAATGGCCTGCTCGGCATGGGCCCGTTCCCGTTCGAGGGCGAGGAGGACGCCGACCTCATCAATGCCGGCAAGCAGACGGTGACGGTGCTTCCGGGCAGCAGCATCTTCGACTCGGCGGACTCGTTCGCGATGATCCGCGGCGGACACGTCGACGTGGCCTTCCTCGGCGCCATGCAGGTGTCGGGCTCCGGTGACCTCGCCAACTGGTCGATTCCGGGCAAGCTCGTGAAGGGCATGGGCGGCGCGATGGACCTCGTGGCCGGCACCAGGCGCGTGGTCGTTCTCACCGAGCACGTGGCGAAGGACGGCGCGCCGAAGATCGTCGAGGAGTGCACGCTGCCGCTCACCGGCCTGCGGGTCGTGCAGCGCATCATCACCGATCTCGCCGACTTCGATGTGACGGACGACGGCCTGGTGCTCACGCAGTTGGCTCCGGATGTCTCCCTCGAGCAGGTGCGCGAGGCGACCGGGGCCGCGTTCACCAGCGCTCTTCGCTGAGCTTCAGCGCGCGAACGGCATGCAAGCGCACGTTTACAGGATGAGCGCGAGGATGCCCCTCCCCCAGAGCGTGAACGGGCGCTCATCCTGTAAACGCGAGGGTGGAGAACGCTACAGCTGCGTCCGGAACGGCCGGAAGAAGTCCCGCAGCTCCTGCGCGTAGAGCTCGGGCTCCTCGAAGGCCGCGAAGTGGCCGCCGCGCGCCGGCTCGGTGGCGCTCACCAGGTTCGTGGAGCGCTCGAGCCAGTCGCTGGGCGCCCGCACGATGTCCGCCGGGAAGATCGAGAAGCCCGACGGCACCTCCACCCGCCGCGCCAGCTGCTCCGACGGCAGCTGCGAGTTCGCGTTGTACATGCGCATCGACGAGCCGATCGTGCCGGTCAGCCAGTAGATCGTGACGTTCGTGAGGATCTCGTCCTTCGTGAAGCTCTGCTCGATGTCGCCGCCGCAGTCGCTCCACGAGCGCAGCTTCTCGACGATCCAGGCCAGCAGGCCCACGGGCGAGTCGGTCAGCCCGAACGCCGCGGTCTGCGGCTTGGTGCGGTGCATCGCTCCGTAGGCACCCTCGGTCGCATTCCACTGCGCAGCGTCGGCGACCAGGGCCCGCTCGTCGGGTGAGAGCTGCGACAGGTCGGCTCCGGGCGCCGGGATCCCGGCATCAGTTCGATGCACGGCGACGACCCTCTCAGGGTGATCCAGGGCGAGGTAGCGGCTCACGTGGCTGCCGATGTCGCCGCCGGCCGCGAAGAACCTCTCGTGCCCGAGCGCCGTCATCAGCTCGGACCACAGGCCCGCGACGGCTCGGGAGTCGAGGGCGGGCGACGGATGCTCCGAGTAGCCGTAGCCGGGCATGTCGGGAACGACCACCTCGAAGGCGTCGGCGGGGTCGGCACCGTGGGCACCGGGATCGGTGAGCAGCGGGATGACCTTCGAGAACCGCCAGAACGAGTCGGGCCAGCCGTGAGTGAGGATCAGCGGAATCGCAACACCGGATGCCGCCGCCGACGACGGCGCCGCCGGAGCGTGCACGAGGTGGATGCCCAGTCCGCCCACCCGCGCCCTGTAGCGGGGCAGCCTCGCCAGCGCGATCTCCTGCGTCGTCCAGTCGAAGCCGTCGGCCCAGTAGGCGGCGAGCTCGCGCAGGTAGTCGAGGTCGGCACCGAGGCTCCAGCCGGCTTCCTCCGGGGCATCGGGCCATCGCGTCGCCAGCAGCCGGGCTCGCAGATCGTCGAGGGCGGCAGGGTCGGCGTGGGGGCTGAACGGCTCGAGTGCGGCATCCGACATGCCCACCAGCCTAGGCACGGTATGCCCGGATCGGGCGGGCGCACGGCAGGATGGGGTCGATGGACGAAGCGAACCAGGAGCAGCACACCACGCCGCAGCCGGCGCGGATACCCCCACGCGCACGGGCGCATCGCATCGCCGCGGGCATGGAAGACCGCCACCCGACGTGGTTGGTGGAACACGCCCTCGCCGCGGGCTGGATCTGGGCGGCGTTCTGGGTGGCCCTGCTGTTCGTGGCAGACCACTTCGACCTGCACGCGGTCATCTGGGTGGTGCTCGTCGTCATCGCCGTGCTGCCGAGCTTCGCTGCGACCATCGTGGTGCTGAGCCAGACGCCACGCTCTCACCTCGAGCGCCCCGAGTCCGTGCTCGCGCACTTCTTCGGACGCTTCGCGGGCTACACCTTCGCCTTTCTCGCTTGGACGATCTCGGTCGTCCTGAGTGCCACCATCGCCGCCCAGCTGCAGAACGCGGGCAAGGACAACGAGACCGCGACCCTCGGGATCGGCGCCGGTTGGGTGCTGGCAGCGGTTCCCGTCGTCGTGCTCTTCCTCTGGCTCGTGCTGACGTTCCGCTACGCCTGGTACCTCTCGCGCCTGCGCGGCTGGCGCGCCCACCCGAAGCGCACCCGGCTGCCGAAGGGCTTCCTCGAAGGCATGCCGCGCACGCACGCCCTCGTCGTCGGTCTCGCGCATCCGGGCCTGCTCGCCGTCACCGGAAGCCTGGCCGTGCTGCTCGCCGCCGGCCTCTGGGTCGACGACGTGACGATCCACATCATCTAGCACCAGGGGGCGCAGGCCGGTCGCAACAGCCGCCGTCGCCGCCGCAGCCGCATCAGCCGCAGCCGCCCCCTAGAGGATCTCGCCGGTCACCCCGGAGATCACCAGCTCGGCCCGCTCGCGCGAGCGCTCGATGAGCAAGGCGTTGGCCCCGTCGACGTCGCGCGCCCAGGCCGTCGCGGCCTCGGGCGTGCGCCCATGCCGGGTGTGCCGATCGATCAGGCGGCGCTCGCGCTCGTCCACCGGAGTCGAGCAGAACCAGGCGGCGTCGAGTCGGTCCCGGATGCCGGACCACGGCGCGGCATCCGACAGCAGGTAGTTGCCCTCGATGACGACGATCGTCGCCGAGTCGTCGACGGCTATCTCGCCGGCGACCCCCTCGTCGACCTTGCGCTTGAAGCTCGGCGCGTAGATCGTGTGGCCGCTCTCGGAGCGCAGCCGGTCGAGGAGGGCCACGAAACCCCATCCGTCGAAGGTCTCGATGGCACCCTTCCGATCGTGGATGCCGAGTCTGTCGAGCGTGGAATTGGCCAGGTGGTAGCCGTCCATCGGGAGGTGCACGGCGGGGCCGATGGCTCCAGCCTCGCCGTTGATCCGGCCCACGATGGTCGTCGCCAGCGTCGTCTTGCCGCTGCCGGGGCTGCCGGTTATGCCGATGAGAACGCGCCGACCGGCGGCATCCGTCAGCGAATGGATGCGGGCGACCAGGGCATCGACGGCCTCGGTCGAGAGCGGCGGCCGTTCCGCGCGTTCTGGCTTAGGAGACACGGTTGCTCTCGAGTCGGTTGCTCAGGAAGGTGTGGGCGTGACGCGCGAGCGCGGGGCCGTCGTCCCAGAGGTTACGCCAGATCGCCAGGTCGTTCGAGAGCGTCGGCGAGACGACGGCCGAGGAGAACGACTCGAAGGTGATGGGACCGGCGTACCCGATGTCCTCCAGCGCGTGGAAGAACGACGTGAAGTCGAGGTGGCCGCTGCCGAGGTAGCCGCGGTGGTTCTCGCCGATGTGCACATAGCCGAGGCGGTCGCCGACGAGCTTGACGGGTCGTGAGAAGTCATCCTCCTCGATGTTCATGTGGTAGCTGTCGAGGTGGATCACCACGTTGTCGGCACCGATGTCGTCGGCGAGGCGCAGGGCGTCCGCCGCGGTGTTGATCACGTTGGTCTCGTAGCGGTTGCACACCTCGAGGCCCAGCGTCATGTTCTTCTGCGCGGCCTCGACTGCGAGGTCCTTGAGCGTCGAGACGACGTTCGCCCGGCCCGCCGAGGAGAGCGGGTGCCCGTACTTGCCGAGAGCGCTGTAGAGCGCCCCGGTGAAGTGAGTGCCGCCGAGGTCGTGCGTGATCTGCAACGAATCGTGCAGGAGCGCAGCGCCCTTCGCGACCACGGCGGAGTCGTCGCTCGAGACGTCGGCCTCGAAGGCGAGGCCGCGCGAGCAGACGATGCCGAGGCCGGCAGCCTCGAGTTCGGCACGGGCGGCCGCCACGTCGAGGGCCGGAGAATCGTGCAGCGACAGCTCGAGGATGTCGTAGCCGGCCTTCTTGGTCTCGGCGATGATCGAGGTCATCTCGGCGGGGGTGGTTCCACCCGCGAAGACGAGGGCGTGGACTCCGAGCTTGTTGGTCGGCATGGTGTTCCTGTTCTGGTGGTGGTGCGGGTCTGGTGGTCGGTTCAGGCGGCGAGCGAGACGGCGACGGATGCCGCAGCCAGCTCGGTGCGCAGGAAGGTGTTGGACTCGTGGGCGAGCTCGGTGGGGTCGCTCCACATCGGGCGCCAGAGCCCGATGTCGACGGACTGCTCAGTCGTGAGCACGGCGCTGGAGAAGGTCTCCACCGTGATCGCCCCGCCATAGCCGGAGGCCACGAGGGCTCTGGCCAGCCGCGGCCAGTCGATGGCCCCGGTGCCGAGGCGGCCGCGATGGCTCTCGCTGGCGTGGATGTAGCCGAGGCGATCCCCCGCGACGGCGACGGCCGTCGAGACGTCGATCTCCTCCACGTGGGCGTGGAAGGTGTCGAGGTGCACGACCGCGTTGTCGACGCCGAGGTCCTCGAGGAAGCGCACGGTCTGCGCCGCCGTGTTGAGCAGGTTCGACTCGTAGCGGTTGACGTACTCGATGCCGAGGGTGATCCCGTCGCGAGCCGCCAGGGCGGCGATCCGCCGCAGTACACCGAGCGCGTTCTCACGATCGGCTGCGGCGAACGGATGCCCGTAGCGGCCCATCGCCGAGTAGACGACGCCCCCGACGAACGGGGCACCGATCTCCGCTGCGAAGGCCACCGCCTCGGACAGTCGGTGTTCACCGCGGGCGGAGCGGGCGGCATCCGTCGAGTTGATGTCGTCGTCGAAGCCGAGGGCGAGCGAGACGACGGAGTCGATGCCGTGCCTGTCGAGCAGGCGACGGGTGTCGAGGGAGTCGAGCGCGGCACGATCGATGGCCGGAATCTCGATGAGGTCGTAGCCGGCCTCGGAGGCTCCACGGATGGCGCGCTCCGCGGCATCCGGTGACCAGTCGAAGCCCCACACCCCGGCGTGGATTCCGATGCGGTTGGCGGTCACTGTGATCAGGCCGCCTTGGCGCCGGTGATGAGGGCGACGAGCTCGTCGCCGCTGGTCTCGGACGACCGACGCTCGGCCACGGCGAGGCCGCCGCGCATGACCCACACGTGGTCGGAGAGGCGCAGCACCTGGTCGAAGTTGTGGCTGATGAGCAGCACGGCGACGCCCTGGTCCTGCAGCTTGCGGATGATCGACTCGACGCGGGCCGTCTCCTGCACACCGAGCGCAGCTGTCGGCTCGTCCATGATGACGATCGAGCTGCCCCAGCCGGCGGCGCGGGCGATGGCGACGGCCTGGCGCTGACCACCCGAGAGGCGCCGCACGCGGCTGGTCACCGGAGGCACGTTCACGGCGAGGTCCGAGAGCAGACTCTCGGCGGTGGAGCGCATGGCCTTGCGATCGAGCATCTGGAACGGGCCGAAGCCCTTGGTCTTCTCGCGGCCGATGAAGAAGTTCTGCCACACGGTGAGCTCCTCGACGAGGGCGAGGTTCTGCTGAACGGTCTCGATGCCGTGCTCGCGGGCTGCGAGCGGAGTTCCGAACTCGACCACCTTCCCGTCGAGGGTGATGGTGCCGGAGTCGGGTCGGTGGATGCCGGAGAGGCAGCGCACGAGGGTCGACTTTCCTGCACCGTTGTCGCCGATGAGTGCGGTGACCTCGCCGCGGCGCATGGTGATCGATGCGCCGCGGAGGGCGTGCACGCCACCGAACGACTTGGTGATGTTCTGGGCCGAGAGGATGACGTCGGTGTCGACGGATGCTGTGGTGTTCATTTCTTCTGGAACCTCGTGAGAAGGGCCGCGAGGACTACGACGAGTCCGACGGCGAGCGGCTGGTAGAACTGCGAGACACCGAGCAGGGTGAGCCCGTTGGTGAGGGCGGTGAGCAGCAGCGCACCGAGGATCGGGCCGACGATCTTCGCCCGGCCGCCCGTGAGGCTGACACCGCCCAGCACGACGGCGGCGATGGAGTTCAGCAGGTAGCTGGTGTTGATGGCCGGCTCGGCCGCGCCGATGCGGGCGACCAGCAGCAGCGAGGCGAGGCCGGCGAGCAGCGCCGCGATCAGGTAGACCGCCATGCGCACGCGGGAGGCGTTGACGCCGTTGGCGACCGCCGCCTCCTCGCTTCCACCGACGGCCTGCACGTGCAGGCCGAAGCGGGTGCGGAACATGACGAACCAGCCGACGACACCGACGAGGAGAGCGATGATGAACGGATACCCGACGATCCAGACGGACCCCGTGGTGAGGCGGAGCAGGTCGGGGCTGGTGATCGAGACCGGCTTGCCGCTCGTCACGATGAGGGCGAGACCCGTGGCGACCGAGAGGGTTCCGAGCGTCGCTATGAAGTCCGTCACCTTGCCCTTCGCGATCAACAGACCGTTGATCAGGCCGATGACTCCGGCCGAGAGGATGGCGATGATCGCCGAGATCCAGAACCCGAAGCCGGCCTGCCAGGCGATGCCGAAGCCGACGGCGCCGAGGGTCATGGTGGCCGAGATGGAGAGGTCGATGCCTCCGGTGGTGATGACGAAGGACTGGGCGACCGCGAGGATCACGAGGATGGCGGCGGCCACGAGCATGGCCCGGATGTTGCCGATGCTGAGGAAGGTGGGGCTCAGGATGGCGAACACGATCACGAGGGCGATGAGCCCGATCGGTGCGGCGTTCTCAGCCCAGAAGCTCAGGCTCTTGGCTTCTCGGAGTAGGGGGCGGATGCCCTTCTCAGGGACCGCGATGTTCGTGGTCTGAAGTGGGAGGTTCACGAGTGTCTCTGTCTCTCTCGGCGGTGGCGGGGTGTGGGGAGGATGGAACCGGGCCCCGGCGGTGCTTCAGCCGGGGCCCGGGGTCCTACTTCGAACCCAGGAGGTCCGCGAGCGGGTTGTCGAACTCCTCGAACGGCTGCGGGAAGGCGTCGATGGCCTCCTGCGCGACATCCGCCGTGACGAGGGCCGTGGGCGACTCGACCGTGGCGGGGAGTTCCTCGCCTGCCGCGACGACCTCACAGGCCTGCACTCCGAGGGAGCCGATCGCGTAGGGGTACTGGGCGACGGTGGCGCTGAGGCCTCCGTCGGCGACGGACTGCAGGGCGTCCTTGTTGCCGTCGACGCTCACGACCACGATCTCGCCCGTGAGTCCGGCGTTCTCGACGGCCTTCACGATGCCGAGTCCCATGTCGTCGTTCGCGGCGAAGAACGCCTTGACGTCGGGGTGGGCCGCGATGATGTCGGTGGCCTTGGTGAGGGCGACGTCGCGCTTCCAGTCGGCCGCCTCCTCCTGCACGATCTCGACCTTGTCACCGGCAGCGGCCGTGAAGCCGTCGATGCGGGCGGCGCTGGTCACGTCGCCGGCGACGCCGCCGATGACGGCGACCTCGGCTCCGGCATCCACGTTGCTGGTGATGAAGTCGCCAGCCTTGCCGCCCGCGGCCTTGTTGTCGGTGCCGATGTAGGTGGCGATGTCGATGCCGGCTGCCTCGGCCGCATCGGCGTCGATGGGATTGTCGATGTTTACGATCGTCGTACCGGCCGCAGCGACCGGCGCGAGCGCCTGCACGAGGTTCGTGCCGCTGATCGGGTTGACCACGAAGCATCCGTAGTCCTGACCGGCGAGGGTGGTGAGCTTGTCGGCCTGGCCCGTGGTGTCGCCGATGTCGGCGGCGGCCTGGACCGTGACGTCGACGCCGTCCTCCTTGGCCGTCGTCTTGATGCCGTCCTCCATGGCCTGGAAGAACGGGTTGTCGAGGCCCTTGATGACGGCCGCGACCTTCGTGGACCCGGAACCCGAGCTGGAACCGCCCGACGAGTCGGAGCCGGATGAACACCCGGCGAGTGCGAGTGCGATGGCGACGACGGGCACCGCGACGAACACCGCACGAGTCTTGGAAGCTTCTTTGCTGAACATGTCGATCCTTGGTGGGGGTTTGGGGCACCACTGCGTGCCGTCCATTTGAAACTACACACCCTTTTGGTTTTCGTCAATACAAAAGTATCCACGCTTTCGTGCTTTCATATCGCTAAGATGATGTCACCGTCAGACGACGGACAGCCAGGACGGCTCAGAGAGGGACGACGGATGCGATCGATCGACGGAGGCTCGCACGCCAGCGATGTGCTCGCCCTGTTCCGTGAGCACGGTGAGCTCAGCCGCACCGACGTCATCGAGCTGTCGGGGCTGTCCCGCTCCACCGTGAACCAGCGTCTCGCTTCGTTGAGCGCCGCCGGACTCCTCGCCGACGTCGGAGGCGGAGAGTCGACGGGCGGCCGGCCGTCGAGCCGCTTCGCCTTCCAGGCCTCCCGCGCCGTCATCCTCACGGCCGACATCGGCGCCTCGGGCTTCGTCGTCGCCGCCTGCGATCTGAACGGCGTCCCCCTCGTCCACGCCGAGAGGGTGATCAACGTCTGGGAGGGTCCGGATGCCGTTCTCTCGGCTGTCGACGAGGCCTTCGGCGGCCTCGGACACGACTTCGACGTGTGGGGCATCGCCATCGGCGTTCCCGGCCCGGTCGAGTTCGCCGCCCGTCGGGTGGTCAACCCGCCGATCATGACGGGATGGGACCGCTTCGACATCGCGGCCTGGTTCGCCGGCAGGTACGCGGCTCCGGTCAGCGTGGAGAACGACGCCAACGCCCGCGCCGTCGCCGAGGCGAGGCTCCACCACGTCGACAACATCATCAGCCTGAAGCTCGGCACGGGTATCGGCGCCGGCCTGGTCTTCAACGGGCAGATCATCCGAGGCGACAAGGGCGCCGCCGGCGACATCGGTCACACGCAGGCGACGATGTCGGATGCGGAGCCGAGGGAGTGCCGCTGCGGCAACCTGGACTGCGTCGAGGCGTACGCCGGCGGCTGGGCGATCCAGCGGGAGCTCGAGAAGGTCGGCATCCACACGAACACCACGAACGACATCGTCGCCCTCGTCGCCTCGGGCGACATGGAGGCGATGCGCCGCGTCCGTGCCGCCGGACGCATCATCGGAGACGCCATCGCCGATCTCGTCAGCATCCTGAACCCCCGCACGATCACCCTCTCGGGCCAGCTCGCCGACTGCGACGAGGTGCTGATGTCCGGCATCCGCGAGCGGGTCTACCAGCACACGGTGCCGCTCGCCACGGGAAGCCTGCAGATCACGAAGTCGACGCTCGGTGAGCTGGCCGGCGTGACCGGGCTTGCTCTCATCGCGATCGACGCCCTGTTCGAACCGGAGTCGGTCGACGCCATCCTCGAGGCGCCTCCTGCGCTGCGCGGAGCCTGACTCTCCTGTGCACCGCAGCTGAGGGATTGTCAAGCCCGAAGCGGAGACTGCCGTCCGGACGTACGTTTGCCCCACCTCGCGACGACGCGGGATCACCTGAGGGGACGTCCATGTACTTCCATGCACAGCGTTACATCAACGAGATCGCAGCGGATGAGCCGGATCCGGCAGCAGCCAATGCCCTGCAGGAGGGGCTCGGTGGCCAGTTCGGCGAGATGCGCACGATGATGCAGTACCTCTTCCAGAGCATCAACTTCCGCGGGGCGGCCGCGAAGCCCTACCGCGACCTGATCCAGGGCATCGGCACCGAGGAGATCAGTCACGTCGAGCTCATCGGCACCACGATCTCGCGCCTGCTCGACGGCTCGCCCCGCTACACGGGCAAGCTCACGGACCCGCTCGACACTCCTGGTGCCGGTGGCGCCACTCCGCTCAAGATCGCGCTGGATGAGAGCAACATCCACCACTACCTCGTGGGCGCCCAGGGCGCGCTGCCGGTCGATGCCGTCGGCAACCCGTGGAGCGGCAGCTACGTCTACAACTCCGGCAACCTGCCCCTCGACCTGCTGTACAACCTCATGCTCGAGTCGACCGGACGCCTGCAGAAGTGCCGCATCTACGAGATGACCGACAACAAGACGGCACGATCCACCGTCGCCTACCTGATCGTGCGCGACCAGGCGCACGAGAACGCCTACGCCAAGGCACTCGAGTCCCTCGGCGTCGACTGGAACAAGCTGCTGCCGATCCCCAAGACGAACGCCGAGCAGTTCCCCGAGGTGAAGGAACTCCTCGACCTCGGCCTGCAGTCCAAGCAGTACAGCTTCGACCTGGAGGGCAAGTCCGAGGCCGGGCGCATCTTCCAGGGCATGTCGCCCTCGAAGGACGGCACGGACCTGGATGCCACGGAGCAGGCACCGGAGGGCGTTCCGTCCACGATCTCGCCCGAGCGGCTCGAGGAGTTCTCCCCCGGTCTCGACGCCGACCTCATGGAACTCATCCAGGCGACGGCCGAGATGGAGCTCGCCGACGTCGAGGCGATGTTCGGACCCGTGGCGAAGAAGTAGCGCTCTCCAGCGCGCATGTGGCAGACGGATGCCGCCCCGGGCTCAGGCCTCGGGCGGCATCCGCACGATCAGGCTCGACGGGTCGATCCAGGTCTTGAACGAGCGCGCCTCGCCGAAGGAGTCGCCGTCGAGCTGGATCTGCTCGGCTCGACTGAGCGACACGACGAGCTCCTTCCCCTTGAGGTAGTTGAGCGCGCGCACCTCCTTGGTGAGTCCCATCAGCCGGCGACCGGCTGTCGTGCGGCGCAGGACGCCGTTCTCCCAGAAGATCTTCGTCATGATCTGGATCCAGCCGAAGAAGCCCTCGGGGCGCAGCACGACGATGTCGAACTCGCCGTCGTCGACGGCGGCATCCGGCAGCAGCAGGATGTTGGCCGGAAGCGAGCCGCAGTTGCCGACCATGATGGTGTGGGCGCGCAGCGTCTTGTTGCCCCGGCCGTCGAGGTTGTAGCGCAGGCGCAACTGGTTCTTGTCGCGGAGTGCGAGGCCGATCGCCTTGACGTAGGCCAGCCAGCCCGCCTTCGCCTTAAGGTCGTCGTCGGTGTTGGCGAGCATCTTGGCGTCGAGCCCGAGCCCGGCCATCACGAGATAGGCGTGGCGACGGGTCTTGCCGTCGTCGCCGCGGATGTCGATCACCGCCATGTCGATCGGGCGGTCGGCGCCGGTGAGCGCCGTGCGGAGCGAGTTCTCGGCGTCGTCGAGGGTCAGATCGAGGTTGCGGGCCAGCAGGTTGCCGGTGCCCGACGGAAGCAGGGCGAGCGGAACGCCCGACCCTCGCAGGGCCTCGGCCACGACGCGCACGGTTCCGTCGCCGCCGGCGGCGATCACCACGTCGGCGCCGGCCTTCAGCGCCTCGGCGGCCTGTCCGGCGCCGGGGTCCTCCTCCGTCGTCTCGAGCCAGAGCGTCTCAGCCCAACCCGTCTCGGTCTCGAGCGCCGTCAACGCCGGGCGCAGGGCGTCGGCGTCGAGCTTGACCGGGTTGTAGATCAGCACAGCCCGGCGGGTCGAGGTGGAATCCGAGCTGGTCTCGGGCGGAACGGCGACGTCGGTCATCCGCTCACCGTACGGGATCGGCGCCTCACCCGTTGGGGGCTTGCGCGACGGCGGGTGGCGGCCCTCGGCGCAGCGCTACGCGCTGCGACCGGCGATCAGCGACTCCCGGACCTTCTTGCGCAGCACTTTGCCGATGAGCGAGGTCGGCAGTGCGTCGAGCTGAACCACCCTCTTCGGCACCTTGTACGCGGTCAGGCGGGTGCGGCAGTAGTCGCGAAGCGCGCCGCCGTCGAAGCTGGTGCCGGCGCGCATGACCACAGCAGCCGTCACGTCCTCTCCGCCGGAGGCTCGCGGAAGGCCGACCACGGCTGCAGACATGACGTCGGGGTGGCTCAGCAGCACCTCCTCCACCTCCGACGGGCTCACGTTGAAGCCGCCGGTGATGATGATCTCCTTCACCCGGTCGATGACCGTCACGAAGCCGTCCGCCGACACCGTCACGATGTCGCCGGTGCGCAGCCATCCGCCCTCGAGCAGAGCCGCTCTCGTGTCCTCGGGCCGCCGCCAGTAGCCCTGGAAGACCTGCGGCCCGCGCAGCAGAAGCTCTCCGGGCTCCCCCGCCGCGCGATCCTCGGTCGGGGCATCGGGGTCGACCACGCGGATGTCGGTGCTCGGGAATGGCACCCCGACCGTGCCAGGCCGACGCGATGGGCCGATCGGATTGCCGACGGCCACCGGCGACGTCTCCGTCATGCCGTAGCCCTCGACGAGCAGACCCCCGGTCGCCTCCTCCCACCGTGTGACGGTGGAGACGGGCAGGCTCATCGCGCCCGATATGGCGAACCGGATGCTCGACAGGTCGACGCCCTTCCGGCTCGTCGCCCGGGCCAGCGCGTCGTAGATCGGCGGCACCGCGGGCAGGAAGGTCGGCGGTGACTTCTTCATGGCGCTGAGAACCAGGTCGAGGTCGAACTTGGGGAACAGCACCAGCTTCG
This sequence comes from Orlajensenia leifsoniae, assembly GCF_004570845.1. Lineage (GTDB taxonomy): Bacteria > Actinomycetota > Actinomycetes > Actinomycetales > Microbacteriaceae > Orlajensenia > Orlajensenia leifsoniae. The sequence goes on from NZ_SPQZ01000001.1 coordinate 166,755, forward strand.
CGCCGATGCTCATGGCGAACGTCAGGCAGAGCGTCATGCCGTAGGCGTGGAAGAGAGGCAGGACGCCGTAGAAGGTCTCATCGCCCTCGGCGAGACCGGGAACCCAGGCTCGGCCCTGGGCTGCGTTCGCCCGAAGGTTGCGATGCGTGAGGATGGCACCCTTCGGGGTGCCGGTCGTGCCGCTTGTGTACTGCAGCAGGGCCGTGTCGTCGATGGTCGGGCGGATGACGCGCCTCGACAGCCTGTGACCGCCGACGAGGCGATCCCAGGTGAACACCCGGCGTGCCTTCGGAGTGCTGGTCATCGCAGCGCGCGACTCCCGCGCCTTCCTGATCGGCAGGGAGAGGGCGAGGCGCTTTCCGAAGGGAAGGGCATCCGTCATGTCGACGGACACGATGTGCGCGAGCTTCACGTCGCTCGGCATGTCGGTGACGAGGTCGTAGACCTTGTCCCAGACGATCGCGACGCTCGCCCCGTGGTCCTCGAACTGGTGTCTCAGCTCGCGGGCCGTGTAGAGCGGGTTGTGCTCGATGACGATGGCTCCGAGGCGCAGCGCCGCGTAGAACGCGACGACGTGCTGCGGGCAGTTCGGCAGCACGAGGGCCACCCGATCGCCGGGGCCGACGCCGAGCCTGCGGAGCCCCTCGGCCGCGCGCGAGACCTGCTCCCCCAGCTCGCGGTACGTCGTCTGGGCGCCGAAGAACTCGAGTGCGACCTTCGATCCGAACCTCGCGACGGAGGCATCGAGCATGTCGACCAGCGTCTCGGTCGGCTCGTCGATGTCGGCCGGCACGCCTTCGGCGTAGGAGGCCAGCCAGGGCCTGTCACGGAACAGCTGGGACGGATCGTTCGAGTCCTGAGGCACCCCTCAAGCCTAGGTCGCGAGGTATGCCGTGCGGGTGATGCGCCTCAGTCGTAGTCCTCGATGCGCCACTCGTCGTGCCAGTCGATGATCACCTCGTCGCCGTCGAATCGGAGAGGCAGCCAGACGTAGTCCGCGATCGATGTGTCGGGGTCGGGAAGCGGAACAGCACCCCACTCGCTGTGATCGTGGTCGGGACTGAACACCCTCTCGAAGAGGGCTGGGATGTCGGGGAGGTCGGCGGGCGGGTCCACCACCCACCGGTCGCCCAGCGCGATGTAGAGGTCCCGCTTCAGCGGATGCTTGAAGATCGACGACAGCTGCGATCGGTAAGAGGTGTGGGACTCATCGCCGGGGTGCGGGTCTCCGATGACGGTCCAGGGGCCGTGATGACTGTCGGCCACGGCGGACTCGGATTGGTTGGGGAAATAGCCCGTCGTTCCCGACGTGATCAGGTAATGCCGACGGTTCCGCCTGAAGTAGGCCGGCGCCTCCCGCACGAACGGGGGCTGCGGGTGCGGGAAATGCGTCGAATAGTACCCGGTGACGTCCGTGTAGTCGTCGGTCAGGTCGGCGCAGATCATCTCGCTGTGCACGCGCTCGAAGTAGTAGTAAGCCTTCCCGTCCGAAGGGTCGACGACGAGATCGAAGTCACCGGCGTTCATGCCGAGTGGCCGGAGTCCGCTGCGCACGAGTTCGTAAGGTCCCAGGATGTCGTCCGCGGTGAAGACGCTCGACATCTGCTCGCCGTTGCGCTGCATCACCTTCACCCAGCACACGTACTTGCCCGTGCGGGCGTTGTGGATGATGTGCGGCCGGTCGGCGAACTGCGCAGGGTGCATCGGATGCTGGGGATCATCGACGACGGGCGGGATGATCAGACCGCGGTCCTCCCAGTTGTAGAGATCGGTGGAGGCGTAGCAGCGCACACCCCAGTGCCAGATCCCGTTTCCGGGTGCGGTCCTCTCCTTGTTCTCGCCGTACCAGTAGAAGACTCCGTCGACGAAGAGGATCGATCCGCCGTGCGCCTGGATCCGCCCCCCCGCTGTGTCGAACCATGGCTGGCCGGGTCGGATGGACTGCTGCATTGCTGTTCCTCGTCTGGTGGTGGTGGAGCCGTGGGTGCGGGCGCGCTCGCGCTCCGTGGTGTCTACCACCGGCGGTAGGGCGGCTTGGGGGCGTCCTGCGACGCCGGACGGAAGGTGGAGGTGAACGAGTGCCGGCCTGGGCCGACCCTGTGCTCGCCCCCGCCGCCGGGAAGTACGACGGTCGCGGTGGCGCTCGGAGGCACCTCGACGTCGAGGAAGAACGACTCCCCGTCACGTCGCCAGGCCGACGACGCCAGGCCCAGTGGCGTGCGGTGGCTCGCCGAGGCGTGTGTGAGCGCGCCACCCGGCTGAGGTGCGATGCGCAGCGACGCGAAGCCGGGCTCAGCCGAATCGAGACCGGCGACGACGCGGTGCATGAAGTCCGCGACGGCGCCGAGCGCGTAGTGGTTGAACGAGGTCATGTCACCGGGGTTCACCGAACCGTCGGGCAGCATGCTGTCCCAGCGCTCCCAGATCGTGGTCGCACCCATCGACACCGGGTAGAGCCAGGAGGGCAGCTCCTCCTGCAGGAGCAGGTGGTAGGCGGCGTCGATCCCTCCGGCCCGCACGAGCGCGTCGCAGATGATCGGAGTCCCGACGAATCCGGTGCTGATGTGGAAGTCACCGGCGGCGACGAGGTGCAGCAGCCGGTCGCCGGCGTGGGCCACCTGCTCCTCGGTCGCGAACAACTCGAACACGAGGGCGACGGCGATCGCCGTGACCGTGTCGCTGACGATCCGGCCGCTCGGTGCGATGTACTCCCGTTGGAACGCTGTCGTCGCCCGCTCCGCGACGGCGCCGTAGTGAGCGGCATCCGTCTCCCTGCCGAGAATGGCTGCAGTCTCGGCGAGGATGCGCGCCGTGCGCACGTGATAGGCGGTCGCCACGAGGTACTTGTCGGTCTGGGAGGCGCCGGGGCTGTCCGGCGGTGCCGCGGGGTCGAGCCAGTCGCCGAGCTGGAAGCCCGTGTTCCACAGGCCCGTGTGGCCGGTCAGGTCGTCGACGAGGTCGACCCACGCCTTCATGCTGTCGTACTGATCGACGAGCACCCGGGTGTCGCCGTCGTGCCGGTACATCTCCCACGGCACGATGACGGCGGCGTCTCCCCACGCCGCGGTCGGGTGGTTCGGGAATCCGCATTCGATCCAGGGAACGAAGTTGGGCACGTGACCCTGATCGGCCTGCTCGTGGGCGACGTCGCGAAGCCAGCCGCTGAGCGTGCCGTGGGCTCCGAACAGTCGCAGGGCCGTGGGAGTGAACACCTGGATGTCACCGGTCCAGCCGAGTCGTTCGTCTCGCTGCGGGCAGTCGGTCGGCAGGTCGACGAAGTTGTCGCGCATGCTCCACACGACGTTCTCGTGCAGGCGATTGAGTCCGGGATGCGAGCTCTCGAACCAACCTGTGCGCTCCATGTCGGTGTGCACGACCAACGCCTCGACGTCGACGGTGTCGATGCCGCCCGGCCAGTTCTCGAGCTCGGCGTAGCGGAAGCCGTGCAGCGTGAAACGCGGCGTCCACTCCTCGACGCCGTCGCCGGCGAAGGTGTAGCTGTCGACTGAGATCGCGGAGCGCAGGGGGCGAACGCCGAGTGCCCCGTTCTCGATCACCTCGGCGTGATGCAACGTCAGGGTGTGGCCGGCGTCGGCGGAGGCCCGGATGCGCAGCTTCCCGGCGATGTTCTGTCCGAAGTCGAGACGGATGCGGGAGCCGGCGATGGCCTCGACGCTGATCGGGCGCAACACCTCGGTGACCTTGATCGGGGGGCCGGTCGGCGCCTCGATCGCGGCGTCGAAGTCGTCGAAGGGGAGGACGACGGGTCGCTGCCAGTGCTGGGCGTCGAAGCCGGTGTCGCTCCAACCGGACGGGAGCAGCCTGGCGTCGTACGCCTCACCCTCGTAGAGGCCGGCGCTGGTGATGGGCGCCTTGCTCCACCGCCAGGAGTCGGTGAGGGGAACATCCAGACGAGAGCCGTCAGTGAGGGTGATCTCCACCTGCAGCAGCACGGACGCGTCGCGCCCGTACACGTCCCACAGGCCGCCCTCGAAACCGATGCGTCCGCGGTACCAGCCATCGGCAAGCCAGACGCCGATGACGTTGCGTCCGGCGCGGATCGCCTCGGTCACGTCGAAGGTCTGGGAGCGGAGCCGGTGGCTGTAGCTCGTCCAACCGGGCGAGAGCAGCTCCTCCGACACTGGTGCACCGTTCAGTTCAACCTCGTAGACGCCATGGGCGGTGGAGTAGATGCGGGCCCGACGGATGCGGGCAGGATCCACGCTGTCCCAGTCGGCGCGCAGCAGGTAGCCCGGTCGCAGCTCCCCCTGGGGTTCCGCCGGAGATGGCGAGACGAACGGCACGTGCCAGTCCGTGCGCTCGAGCAGACCGGCCTCGATGCGGTACGGCGCACTCCAGACGGAGTCGACCCCGTCGCCCACGACTCGAAGCCGGAGGCTCACCGCCTCGCGCGAGGTCAGCGGGGCGAACGGCCACTCGATCAGGCGACGACCGCCGCCGTGCTCGAGGTGCAGGTCGACGGTGCCGTCCTCCCGAGTGAGCTCGAAGGCGACCGAGCCGACCGGGCTCGCCGAAGCGGTCGCCCACGAGACCCGGGGTCGACTCTCGCCGATGCCGATCGACGAGCCTCCGCGGCGATTCTCGAGCCAGACGTCGTCGATGGTGGTGAGGGTGAGGTGATCGGTGATCGTCATTCGTCTATCCCTTGACCGATCCGGCTGTGAGGCCCTTCATGACTTGCTGATTGAGGAACAGGTAGAGCAGGAGCGTCCCGAGGACGTTGACCGCGATGGCCGCGAACGTCGGGCCGTACTGCACCGCCCCGTACTGGCCGGTGAAGTTGAGCAGACCGACCTGGATCGTGCGCAGGGCGTCGCTGTTCGTGAAGGTCAAGGCGATCAGCAGGTCGTTCCAGAGGAAGAAGAACTGCACGAGGCCGACGGTGAAGATCGCGTTGCGCACCAACGGCAATCCGACGGCCCAGAACGACCGCAGGATGCTGGCGCCGTCGAGCGTCGACGCCTCGAAGATCTCACGCGGAACCGACCGGAAGAACGTCGCCATCATGAACACCGTCAAGGGCAGGCCCGTGGCGACGTAGGTGAGGATGAGCGGCCAGTAGGTCCCGGTCAGACCCGTGCGGAAGTAGATGGTGAAGAGCGGGAGCAGGATCATCTGGGTCGGCACCATGATGCCGGCGAGGAACAGCAGGAGGACTGTGCCGCGGCCCTTCCAGACCATCACCTCGAGGGCGAAGCCGGCCGCGACGCCGAACAGCAGGATGAGTGCGAGGGACGGGAAGACGACGATGATGCTGTTGACGATGTAGTGGCCGAATCCGCTGTCGAACACCTCGACGTAGTTGTCGAGCGACCAGGTCTTCGGCAGCGCCCAGAACGGGTCGTTGAGGAACTCGCTCTGGGTCTTGAACGAGCCGAGGAACATCCAGAGCATCGGGTAGATCTCGACGATCAGGAGCACGGCGATGAGGATGCGGATCGGGAGCCTGGCGAAGAAGCGGCGTGGAGTGCTTCGGCGGCTGCGCGGGACACCGCCGCTCGTCAGCCCCCTCGGGTGGACGCTGGCGATGGCCGTGGTCTGCGTGGTCATGGTCTCAGCCCTTCGTGATGTCGCGGCGCGTGGACCGGAAGATGAACACGGTGAACAGCAGGCAGAGGATCGTGAGCATCAGCGCGATCGTGCTGCCGTAGCCGTACTCGCCGTAGGTGAACGAGGTCTGGAACATGTAGAGCGTCAACGGGGTCGTCGCGTTGCCCGGGCCGCCGTTGGTGAGGGCGATGATCGTGTCGAAGACCTTGAGGGTGCCGTTGATGCTGAAGATGAGCGAGGACAGCAGCACGGGGAGGGAGAGCGGCAGCACGATCGTGCGCACCAGCTTCCATCCTCCAGCGCCGTCGAGGCGGGCGGACTCGAGCATCTCCTCGGGGATGTCGAGCAGGCCTGCGTACAGCAGAACCGCGTAGAAGCCCATCGACCGCCACAGGTCCATCAGGATGATGATCCAGAACGAGGCATCCGGCGTTCCGAACCAGTCGACCGACGGGATGCCGAACACGTTGAGCAGGGAGTTGACCGGCCCCGTCGTCGGCGCCGCCTCGAAGAGGCGCTGGAACAGGAGCGCCACGGCGACGGTGGGCAGCACGACCGGGAAGAACACGATCGTGCGGATCGTCGACGACGCCTTCTTCAGCCAGAAGACGTACAGCAGTGACAGGCCGAATCCCGTGCCGACCTGCAGGATGGTGAGGACCAGGGCGTAACGGATCGTGAACCAGATCGCGCTCCAGGCGGCCGGGTCCTGGAAGAACTTGGTGAAGTTCCCGAGCCCGTTGAACGTGAAGCCCACGATGGGGTTGCCGTCGAAGACCGTGTAGCCGAGCGACCAGAGGATCGGCACGAGCATGACCAGCGAGTAGACCAGCAGCGCCGGCCCCAGCAGTACGAAGATGGCGCGCTTGTCGCCGAGGACTCTATCCATGGTTCTTTCAATCTTTCGGCCGCGTCAGCAGCAGGCGATGAATGCAGGGGCGCAGCGCACTGCGCCCCTGCATTCGGGTGGTGAGGAATCAGCCCTCGTCGTTCGCCGCCTGCACGAGCTTCATGAAGTCAGCACCGCTCAGTGTGCCGTTCGCGAGGCCTCCGCCGTTGGTCTGGCTGACGCTGGTGCCCTTCGAGGTGAACAGCGCCTCGAACCAGAGGATGCTCGACGGAGCATCCTGGATGACCTGCTGCACGGTCTGCGTCGTCTCGGGGAGGTCGGTGGGCGGGGTGTCGAGTGCGAAGCCGGACACCACGCCGCTCTCCTTGAGGACCGCGTCGCCGTAGTTGGACGCGATGCACTTGAGCCAGGCGGCCTGGCTGTCGCCGAAGCCCTTCTTGGCGAGCATCACCGGGATGCCGACGTTCGCCGGAACCTGGTCGATGCTGCCGGCACCGCCGTCGACGGCCGGGAAGGGCGCGAAGCCGACGTTGTCGACGCCGATGGTGTTCTGCGTCTCGTCGTTGAAGTTGGCGAGCGCCCAGCTGCCCATGTAGAAGAAGGCCGCCTTACCGGTGAGGAACTCGTTCATCGCCGCGTTGTAGTCGACCGATCCGACGGCTTCGCCGAAGTAGCCGGCCTTGCCGAGCTCTGCGACCGCGTCAGCGGCCTTGACGTACTCGTCGTCAGTGAGCTTGGCCGTGCCGTCGGCGACGTCCTTGAGTGCGTCGGGGCCGAGGTCGCGGGCGATGTAGTCGCCGACGAGGCGGGTGACCGGCCATCCGTCCTTGCCTGCTGCGGCGAAGGGCTGGACGCCGGCTCCCTGCAGGGTGTCCGCGGCCGCGACGAGGTCGTCCCAGGTGGCCGGCGCTTCGAGGCCGTTGTCGGCGAGGAGCTGCTTGTTGTACCAGAAGCCCTCGATGTTGAGCTCGGTCGGCAGGGCGTACAGGCTGTCCTCGCCGTACAGAGCCTTGATCGTCGAGTCCGCGGCGGGCAGGATCTTGTCGGCGACACCGAGCTTCTCGAGCTCGGCCGAGAGGTCGACGACCTGACCGGCATCGATGAACTGCTTCATCAGCGACGGCGTGCCCGCGGCCATCGACATGTTCGACAGGGCGTCCTGGCCGGCGAGGAGCTGGAGCTTCTGGTCCCACTGTGTTCCGGCGACGGAGTCCGAGGTGAGCGGTGCCGCCTTCTCCTCGGCCGCGCACTGATCCTTGCCCAGTGCCTCGAGCGTGCTGATGATGGTGGTGTTCTCGGTCTGGCCGAGGTAGGTGAACTTCCCGCTGTCCGCGCTTCCTCCGCCACTGGCGGGTCCGCACGCGGTGAGCAGCATGGCTCCCGCTCCGACGACGGCCACGAGGGGCGCGAGACGCCGCAGTCGTGATTTCGGTGCTGTGGTCACAATTCCTCCTTGAAATGCGAAGCCTCACAATTGAAGCGTTTCATTCGGAAAATATACGCGTTTTCTGGCTTCTGTCAAGCCAAATAGGATATGTTTTGGAGCGCTTCATTCTGAGAGCATGAGCGGATATCGCGCAACACGGCGCGCAGCAAGGGGAACATCCAGTGGCACAGGGGCGACGGGAAGCCGGCAAGTCGGCCCCGAGCATGTCCGATGTCGCCCGTCACGCCGGGGTCGCCCTGGGCACGGTGTCGAACACGATGAACAATCCCGACAAGGTGAGCGAGGCGACGCGCCGCAAGGTGCAGGCCGCGATCGCCGAACTCGGCTTCATCCGCAACGACGCAGCGCGGTCGCTGGCCACGGGAACCAGCAGCACGATCGGGATCGTGCTGGCCGACCTCAGCAACTCCTTCTTCGTTGACATCGCCCGAGGAGCGGATGCCACAGCCCGACAGCACGGCATGAACCTGATCATCGCCAACTCTGACGTGGATCTGGCGAAGCAGTCGATGAACATCAGCCTGTTCGAGGAGTCCCGCGTCGCCGGCGTGCTGCTTGCGCCACTCGACACCGCCTACGTGCGGGGCAGCGCCACACTGCTGCGCAGCACTCCCCTCGTGCTCGTGAACTTCGCAGCGGAGTCCGGTCACTATGCCGGAGTCGTCGCCGACGAGGAGCACGGCGGCTACGAGGCGGCGCAGCATCTCATCGGGCTCGGCCGCACCCGACTCGCCTTCCTCGGCGGGCCGCTCCTGCTCACCGCCGTCGCCCAGCGCCTCGAGGGCGCGCGCGCAGCAGTGGCCGCGAATCCGGGAGTGACACTGGAACACATCGAGACGCGCGGCCTCAACATCCCCCATGGCAGGCACGCCGGTCAGGACATCCTCGCTCGCGGCGCCGGCACCTTCGACGGCCTGGTGGCGGCATCCGACCTCCTGGCCGTCGGTGCGATCCAGATCCTCGACGGGAAGCCAGGCTTCGACGTACCGACCGACCTCGCTGTCGTCGGCTACGACAACAACCACTTCGCGTCCGAGAGCGCGATCCCGGTCTCGACGATCAGCCAGCACGGTGAGGAGATGGGACGAGTTGCGGCGCAGCTGCTCATGAACGAGATACAGGGCGGACCGACGACGATCAAGCAGACCGTGGTCATCAAGCCCGATCTCATTCCCCGGCGCAGCTCACTCGGAGATGCCTGGCGACGGGATTAGTCGCCGTCTGCACGCCCGAGGCGCCTAGCCGCCTCTGTGCAGAATTCCGAGAGCGATCGGAGGGATATCCCATTCGGGGTCCCGCACGCGGCGCTCCGCACGCTCCGCGTCCCGTTCCAGCCGCCGGTCGGTTCGGCGCGACCGACGCCCGCCGCGCGCGGCACGACGTCGCTCTCGCAGGATCGCCATCCGCGTCCTCGTTCGCGGTCGCTCGTCCTCTGCACTCGTGTCAGCTGCATCCGTCATGACCCGAATCCCTTCGTAACACCACCGAACTGGTTCGATGGGGTCCTTCCACCGTGAACCTTGAATTCACACCTGTCAAGTAATTATGCTGGTGTTATGGGCGATCAGACAGATCTCGCGTTCCAGAAGGAAGACCAGGTCATCCCGCCTGCTCTCCGCCTCATCCGGGACTTCGTCAACACCGTGGAGTTCCAGGAGGATGACGAGCGGCTGACCAGCCCCGACGACCTGCGCGACTGGCTCGACGGCCGACACCTCCTCGATCCGGGCGCCGTCGCCACCGGCGACGACCTCGACTTCGCCATCACGCTGCGCGAGGGGCTGCGCGGTGTGCTCGAGCTGCACGCCGGCCACGATGCCGACCCTGCAGCGATCCGCCGCCTCAACGATGCCCTCGCGGACCTGCCGGTGCGCATCTCCTTCCGCGTGGACGAGCCCGGAGCGACGGAGGCCTTCGGCTTGGTTCCGGCCGGCGGAGATGCGGTCAGACGCGCTCTCGCCTCGATGCTCGATGCCGTGCGCCAGTCGACCGAGGACGGCACCTGGCCGAGACTGAAGGCGTGCGCCCGCCAGTCGTGCCGGTGGGCGTATTACGATCACTCCCGCAACCGATCCAGCCGGTGGTGCACCATGGCCGGCTGCGGCAACATCGTGAAGATGAAGAAGGCCTATGCGGCCAGGACAGGCCAGTCGAAGGCCGCGCAGTGAGCAACGTGCGGATCTGAGGATCTCGTGGGAGCCCTTACGCTGGACCCGCTCCGAGCGTAGATTGCGTTATATCGCGTTTGCGTTCGGACACCCGAGCCACGCGTCGGTGACCGAGGGGGCATCCATGGACTCGACTCGTACGACTGACTCGACTCGCACGACGGCAGGGCAGGCGCGCTGATGGACGTGCTGATGTCGGTGCTCCTCTCGCTCGCGCTCATCGTGACGGCATCCGTCACCACCATCGTTCTGGTGGTGCGGGCGGTCTACCGTCGCATCCGCCGCAGCCGGGCTCTGAACGGAGCAGTACTGAAGGGCCGAGCCAGCCTCAGTTGGGGACCGCAGCGCAAGGTGCTCGCGCTGCAGCTGCAGCTCAACGACGCGCTCGACAGCGGACGCGCGGCCATCGACCTCGCAGTGCGCACCAACGGGCGTCGCGGCGAGCTGCCGCGCATCTTCCGCCGTATCGAGGCCGAGGGGGTCGCCCTGCAGGCGCAGCTGCGCCTGATGGAGACCGAGACAGACGCCGCGGCCCTGGCGGACGAGCTTCCGGCGGCGGGCCTCCGTGTCGAGCAGGTCTCCGAGATGATCCGTCGACTGCGGGCATCCGTCGCCGCCGGTCTCGGCGACCCGACCGGCGAGTCGCTCGCTGCCCTCCGCGACGAGGTCGACCGGGAGGTCGCAGCCCTGCACGCCGGGGTCGAGGAACTCCGCAATCTCAACGCCGTCGACGGTCGCTTCACCGCGCCCTCGGCCGCTCCTCTCCGCACGTCACCCACCGATCGCCTCCAGAACAAGGGAGTCCAGTCATGAGCACTGACAGCAACAGCAACACCGCCCGGATGCGCACGATCTTCCGCACCAAGACCTCCAAGGCGCTCGATCGCATGGAGGACCCGCGCGACGCCCTCGATGACAGCTACGAGCAGCAGGTGAAGCTGCTGCACCAGGTGCGGCAGGCCGTGGCCGAGGTCGCCACCGCGAAGAAGCGCATCGAGCTGCAGGGTGAGGAGATGGGGTCGCGCTACCAGCGACTCGGCGACCAGGCTCGCGAGGCGATGGAGCACGGCCGCGAGGACCTGGCACGCGCCGCCCTCGAACGGCGCGCCGCCCTCGAGGGGCAGGTGTCGAAGCTGCAAGAGCAGCACAGCTCGCTGCAGAAGCAGACGTCTCAACTGCAGGAACGCGAGCGTCGCCTCGCCGAGCAGATCGCCGCCTTCCGCATCGAGAAGGAGACGATGAAGGCCACGTACAGCGCCTCTGCCGCCCAGGTGCGCGCGAACGAGGCCGTGGCCGGCATCGGCGCGAACATGAACGACGTCGGCGTCAGCCTCGACCGGGCTCGCGACCGCGTCGCCCAGATGCAGGCGCGCGCGCAGGCCACGGACGAGCTCCTCTCGAGCGGCGCGCTGAAAGACCTGACGGCGGCACCGGATGCCGACATCGAGCGTCAGCTGGCCGAGCTCGCGTCGCGCTCCGACATCGAGCGCCAGCTCAAGGCCATGAAGGGCGACGGTGCCGACGGCATCCGCGGGTCGAAGAAGGATGACTCGACGGACGGCTGGCTCAGCATCGGGCAGGCGCCGCAGTAGGGCGAGCGCCCGGCGCCGGGTCGCCTCACTTCAGCTTCGCCAGCGCATCCTCTGCGGCGACCCAGCCGAGCATGGCGCACTTCACGCGTGCGACGAACTTCGAGGCGCCGCTCAGGACCGCGGCGTCGCCGAGCAGGTCCTCGTCGGGCTCGATGGTGCCGCGCGAGCGCATCATGGTGCGGAAGGAGTCGATGCGCGGCTGCAGCTCGGACACCGGCAGGCCGTCGAAGAGCTGGGCGAGAAGCGATGCCGACGATTGCGAGATGGCGCATCCGTGACCTTCCCAGGTCACCGACGTGAGCGTGCCGTCGTCGGCGACGTTCAACTGGAGCGTGATCTCATCGCCGCAGGTGGGGTTGAGCTGGTGGGATTCGGCCGACGGATGCTCCACGAGGCCGTAGCCGTGGGGCCGCTTGGCGTGATCGAGAATGAGCTCCTGGTAGAGCCCGGCGAGGTCGCTCATCGTGGGCCTCCGAAGAATGCGATGCCGTCGGCGACGCCCGCGAGGAAGGCGTCGACGTCATCGGGGGTGGAATACAGGTAGGTGCTCGCCCGCGTCGACGAGGTGACGCCGAGGCGCCGGTGCAGCGGCTGGGCGCAGTGGTGGCCGACTCGCACCGCGATGCCGCGGCTGTCGAGGAACTGACCGAGATCGTGGGAGTGGATGCCGGGCACGTCGATGCTGGCCAGGCCCACGCGCTCGACTCCGGCAACGGGCCCGAGGATGCGCACGCCGTCGATGGCCGCCAGGCCATCGGTGAGGCGCCGGCCGAGCAGCGTCTCATGCGCGGCGACGCGGTCCATACCGATCGCGTCGAGGTAGCGCACGGCGGCAGCGAGCGCGATCGCCTGCGAGACGCGCTGGGTTCCGGCCTCGAAACGCAGCGGGGCGGTCAGGTACTCCGCCTTCTCCATCGTGACCGTCGTGATCATCGAGCCGCCGGTGAGGAACGGGGGCAGCGCGTCGAGCAGGTCGCGTCGGCCGTAGAGCACGCCGATGCCCGTCGGCGCGAGCATCTTGTGACCGGAGAACACGGCGAAGTCCACGTCGAGCGCACGCACGTCGAGCGGCAGGTGCGGTGCCGACTGGCAGGCGTCGAGCACCACGAGTGCGCCGACGGCACGGGCGCGCGCGACGAGCAGCTCGACCGGGCTCACAGTGCCCAGCACGTTCGAGACGTGCGTGAACGCCACGACTCTCGTGCGCTCGCCGATCAGGTCGTCGAGCTCGTCGAGGCGCAGCGATCCGTCGTCGTCGACCGGGATGAAGCGCAGGGTCGCACCGGTGCGGGCCGCCAGCTCCTGCCACGGGATGAGGTTGGCGTGGTGTTCGAGCTCTGTCACCAGGATCTCGTCGCCGGCGCCGATCCTGAAGCGCTCGGCCGCCGCTCCCCCGCGGCCGAGGCTCGCGTTCGAGATCGCGTAGGCGATGAGGTTGATGCCCTCTGTCGCGTTCGACGTCCAGACGATCTCCTCGGCGGATGCGCCGACGAAAGCGGCGATGCTCTCGCGGGCCTCCTCGAAGTCCTCGGTGGCGAGCGCCGCGAGGGTGTGGGCGCCACGGTGCACTGCCGAGTTGCGGTTCTCGTAGTAGTCGCGCTCGGCGTCGAGAACGGATCGGGGCTTCTGCGAGGTCGCGCCGGAGTCGAGATAGACCAGCGGATGCCCGTTCACCTGTTGCGCGAGGGCAGGGAAGTCGCTCCGCAGGGCGGCGACCTCGGCTGGGCTGAGCGGTTCTGCGGTGGTCGTGCTGGTGATGCTGGAGGGCATGGGGTGGGTGGGAGCTTCCTGTTGGGTGCCCCTCAAGCTTAAGACGCCCGGCGGCCGGATCTGCTGGCTGCGTCGACTGCCCGCATCGGCTGTCTGCATCGGCTGTCTGCATCCGTTGTCGACTCCGTCCGGGAGTGCCATGCTGAACCGATGCGGATCTCCCGAAGGCTCGGAATCGTCGCCATCGTCGGGGCGGCGGTGTTGCTGACCTCCTGCGCTGCACCGGCATCACCGGTGATCGCGCCGGTGACGAAGGACGTCGGCGACCTTGCGGGGTCGACGGTCGAGCTCATCGTGGGGCAGACGTTGAACATCACGACAGGTGACCTGGCGGTCGACAGCTACTCCGCCGAGATCGCCGATCCGTCGATCGCCGAGTTCGTGGAGGGACGAGATGATGGGAGCGCGACCTACAACCCAGGCGTGAAGGCTGTGGCTGTCGGGTCGACGGGCGTCGTCCTCTCGAACACGGATGGCGGCATAGAAGACGTCATGTTCACCGTCACCGTCACGGCCAGCCAAGAAGGCAGTGCATCATGACCCAGCAGCGAATCGCGGTCCTCTTCGACATCGACGGCACCCTCGTCGACTCGAACTACCTCCACGTCGAGGCGTGGCAGCACGCCCTCCGCGACATGGGGGTCGATGTCGACGCCTGGCGCATCCACCGCTCGATCGGCCAGGACGGCGATCAGCTGCTCGCGTCGCTCGTCGGCGAGCGGGACGATGACTGGACATCGCGGGCGACCGAGCTCAACTCGACCTACTACACGGAGCTCGCGCCCCGGCTCCGCGCCTTCAACGGGGCGCGACGGCTCCTGCACGCCCTCTCCGAGCGAGGAGTGGTCGTCGTACTCGCGACCTCGGCTCCCCAGGATGAGCTCGACCTCCTGTTGCCCGTGATCGACGCAGACGACGCCATCTCCGCCACCACGAACGCCGACGACGTCGACACCGCCAAGCCCGAACCCGACATCGTGCGCGTCGCCCTGTCGCGGGCCGGCGTCGACGCCGATCACGCCATCTTCGTCGGAGACTCGGTGTGGGACATGAAGGCGGCAGTGAGGGCCGGCGTCACGCCGTACGGGGTGCTCTCGGGTGGAATCTCCGCCGATCTACTGACGGATGCCGGAGCCCTGGGAGTCTTCGACGACCCGGCCGACCTGCTCGATCGTCTCGGCGAGATCGCACTGCTCGGCTGACACAGGCCGCGGACCGCGGGCACCCCGGGCGCACCGGCGCCCCGCATTGTGGACCTCTCCGTCGCGATCGGCAAGCACCTTGCCGATCGCTGCGGGCTGCGTAGCGTCGAAGCATGAAGATCGGATACAAGCTCGTCGCCGAAGCCTTCGGCCCTCAGGAACTCGTGCGACAGGCGGTGCGCGCCGAACAGGCGGGCTTCGACTTCGTCGAGATGAGCGACCACTTCCATCCGTGGGTGGAGGCCCAGGGGCACTCCCCCTTCGTCTGGAACGTGCTCAGCGCCATCGCCGCGAAGACCACGACTCTCGAGTTGGCCACCGGCGTCACCTGCCCGAGCGTGCGCTACCACCCGGCGATCATCGCCCAGGCCGCGGCCACGCTCGCCCTCCTCTCGGACGGCCGTTTCACCCTGGGCGTCGGGTCGGGCGAGCGACTCAACGAGCACATCGTGGGTCGCGGTTTTCCCGGGGTTCACGAGCGCCACGCCATGTTCGACGAGGCTCTCGACATCATCCGCCTCCTCTGGAAGGGCGGCTACCAGAACTACGACGGCACGTACCTCAAGCTCGAGGACGCCCGCATCTTCGACCTGCCCGATGTGTTGCCGACCCTGGCCGTGGCCGTGAGCGGTCCGGACTCGATCGCCCTCGCCGCCGAGCACGGAGATGGACTGTTCGCCGTCGAGCCGAAGAGCGACCTCGTCTCGGGATACCGTGACGCTGGCGGCACCGGACCTCTCTATTGCGAGGCACCTCTCGCGTGGGCGACGACCGAGGAGGCCGCCGTGAAGGCGGCCCACACGACGAACGCGTGGTCGGTCGCCGGCTGGAAGGTGCTGGCCGAGCTGCCGAATCCGGTCAACTTCGAGGCGGCCGCCGTAACGGTGCGCGAGGACGACATCCGCGAGCAGTTCGCGTGCGGCCCCGACGTCGAGCGGCACCTCGAGGTCATCGGACAGTTCACCGACGCCGGCTTCGACCACGTCGCGCTGATGAACACCGGCCCGGACGCCGACGGATTCTTCGACTTCTTCGAGAAGGAACTGCGCCCTCGACTCGTCACAGGCTGAGACGAGGCATCCGTGGTCATCCACATCGGAACGTCGGGGTGGAGCTACGACCACTGGGAGAGCGTGCTGTACGCGCCGGGCCTTCCGCCGCGGGAACGATTGTCGAGCTACGTCGCGCAGTTCTCGACGGTGGAACTCAACGCGAGCTTCTACCGCTGGCCGCAGCCCGCGGCCTTTCGGAGCTGGAGGCAGCGTCTGCCCGACGGCTTCCTGCTGTCGGTGAAGGCGCCGCGTGGCCTCACCCATGCCAAGAAGCTCTACGCGCCCGAGGAGTGGATCGGTCGCATCACGGCGGGTTGGCACGAGCTCGGCGACAAGCGCGCCGTGCTGTTGGTGCAACTGCCACCGGGGATGCAACGCGACGACGGTCGTCTCTCGTTCTTCCTCGAGCAGATGCCACCGTGGGTGCGGGTCGCGGTCGAGTTCCGGCATCCGTCGTGGAACTGCGATGAGGTCTTCCGGATGCTGGAAACCCACGATGCCGCTTACGTGGTCATGAGCGGGGCGGGTCTGCCATGCATCCTGCGGGCCACCGCGTCGATCGTCTACGTGCGCATGCACGGACCCGACCACGACCACCTCTACGGAGGCTCGTACTCCGACGCCGACCTCGGGTGGTGGGCGGGGCGGTTGCGGGAGTGGGACGACCAGGGCCGGGATGTCTTCGTCTACTTCAACAATGACGGAGGCGGCAACGCCGTACGCAATGCCACGACGCTGAGGCGCTTCGTCGGCGTGTGATGTCAAGGCCCGCACGGTCGTCTGGTCAACTCGGCTACGCTCGGGCGACGAGACGTGAGCATTCGACAGCCGACCAGGACGGAGGACGCGTGGCCGACCCCATCACCACCGACGCCGATCCCAGTGACGGCCGCGACGAGACCGCGACCGAGCGCTCGGACCGGAACTGGAACGAGCTGCTGCAGGAGTTCCGTGTTCTCCAGACCGGAACGCAGATCCTCGCGGGCTTCCTGCTCACCTTGCCCTTCCAGGCGCGTTTCGACGAGCTGAGTGCGTTCGACGTCGGCATCTACTTGGCGTTGGTGATCGGTGCGGTCCTCCTGACGCTGCTCGCGCTCACCCCGGTGAGTCTCCATCGCCTGCTCTTCCGCCGGCACGCGAAGCCGGTGCTGGTGAGCGCTGGCAGCCGCATCCTGATCGCCTGTCTCGCCGCGAGCTCCTTGCTGTTCGCCGGGATCGTGCTGTTCCTGTTCGACTTCCTCCTGCCGTCACCAGCTGGATGGATCGCCGGAGGTGCCGTGATCGTCGTCGCGCTCGGCCTCTGGGTGGTGCTGCCGTTGGTGCTGCGGCGTCATGGCGCCGTCGACAGTCCGGCCGACGCCGCGTAATTGGCGCGCTCCCTGGGAGCTGTGCGACTGAGCGGCCGACGGCGGGTGCGTTTCGGCCGCGGACTTCGTCCGGGCGTCAACGAGCGGGGTGGTGGGCGCGCTCGTTGCAGACCTCGCTCACGGCCTGCTCGCTGACGGCTTGCTCGCTGAGGACCGCGCGGAGCGCGCGTTCGAAGCGTCGGTGGATGGGGCTGGCGGCTAGAAGGGTGCGACCTGGGTGGTGAATTCATAGCCGGTCGGGGTGGTGATGCGCACCGTGCCGTCGGGTTGGCGGTGGTAGCGGATGCGGCTGAGATTCTTGCGTCTGTTGCCGGTGTCGCAGAGGGGGTAGAGGTTGTCGCTGTTGGTGGCGCCGTGGTCTCTGGCCCATTCCTCGAGGTGGTCGAGGTCGGTGTCGTCGACGGGTCGGGTGCAGGTGGGGTCGATGCAGTCCTCGAACCGGATCGCGACCCAGTCGCGTTGCGCTGTCGTGGGTCGGTATCTGGTGCGGTCGTAGACGAGTTTCTCGCCGTTGATCGGGTCGGTGAGCACGCGCCGGAATGCCGGTGCCTGGGTGAGGAGGCGGGCGGCGCTGGCGCGGTCGATGGGTCCGTAGCCGCGCAGTTCGATGGGTTCGGTGCCCTCGCCGAGCAGGGTGAGGGCTGGGATCAGCAGGATGGGGCCGACCTGCGCGGCGGTGGGGGTGTCGTCGCCGGCGAGCCAGCCGGCGGCGAGGTCGGCGCGGATCTGGTTCCGGGTTCTCCAGTCGGGATCGGTGCGGGTGGTGGTCTTCTGGACGGCGCGGGCGGTTCCGGTGAGGCGGGCGATGATGCGGATGGCGTCGGGGGCGGCGACGAGGAGGTGGATCCACGCCATACCGTCCTCGACCGGTTCCAGACTGACCCGGCGAGTAGTGAAGGCGCGGGCGTGCAGGGTCTCCGCGGGTTCCGGGTAGAGGGTGCCCTTCAGGTGGCGGGCGCGTCGTCGGAAGGCTGCCACTGTGAGGGTGCTGGCCGCGTCGGCGAGCTGCTCATCGAAGGATGACACCCCGGTGGGATCGTCCCACCCGATGAGGAGGTCCAGGGCGGTGTTCACGTGCCCGAGGGTCGTGGTCCCGGCGGTGAATGCGGCGTGCAGCTGCGGCATCCGGTCTTCGAGGGTCTGGGCGCGGTGCGCGAGGTGACGCACCTGCCCGGAGGTCATCCGTAACCGGAGGCCGGCGTCGTAGGCGGCGACGTCTTCGGCGAGGGCGATCGCGTCGGGTTGCCCGGTGCCGGCGGTGCGGAGGTAGAGGTGCGGGTTCGCTCGAGCCAACCGCAGCAGTTCCGCCAACGCCGTCCACAGGCGGGCCTGCGCCCGGGTCTCGTCGGCACGCGCCTGGGTGGCCTCGTCGAGCCGGTCCAGGATCAGGTCGAGCCCGGTCGCAACCGTGGTGCCGGGCGGACGTGTGGGGGTGGATGTGGCCATCCGGTACTCCATCGAAGGTCACGGCACGGGTGCTTGAGAGCGCCCTATTCTAGCACAAAGTGACGATTGTTCAGTGGTTGTGTACAGGCAGATTCGATGGTGTGTACGTCAAGGTAGCGCGTTTCAGCCGCGGGCTTCGCCCGGGCCTCACCGAGCGGGGACTGACAGAGGGGCGCAGTAGCATCCGATACGAAGCAGCAGGTCTCTCTCGAACGAAAGCGAGCACTCATGGCCGACGTCGTCCTCTTCCATCACGCCCAGGGCCTGACCGCAGGCGTCGCAGCCTTCGCGGAACAGCTGACGGCCGCGGGGCACACTGTCACCGCGCCCGACCTCTACTCCGGCCATACCTTCGAGACTCTCGACGAGGGCATGGCGTTCGCCCGCGAGATCGGATTCGAGAAGCTCCTCGATGACGGAGTCGCCGCGGTCGAGACGCTCGGCGACGGCGACGGCCGGGGCAGGCGGGTCTATGTGGGCTTCTCGCTGGGCGTCCTTCCCGCCCAGAAGCTGGCGCAGACCGATCCGAAGGCGCGCGGTGCACTGCTCCTGCACTCGTTCGCGCCGGTCTCGGAGTTCGGCGAGGCGTGGCCCGAGCAGGTGCCCGTGCAGGTGCATGCCATGGACGCCGACACCCTCTTCGTCGATGACGGCGATCTGGATGCCGCCCGCGACCTGCTGGCCACAACGCCGAACGCGGAGCTGTTCCTGTACCCGGGCGACACGCATCTCTTCGTGGACTCGTCGTTACCCGACTACGACGAGCAGGCGGCAGCGCTTCTCACCGGCCGCGTCCTCGCCTTCCTCGCCGAGGTCGACCAACGTTAGGCCGGTGGCAGAGCGCCAGTAAACCGGCACAATCCTCCTTCTGCGCGCCTGTCAACCCCTGACGCACGCGAGCCGGCAGGAGTTCACTGGCTGCATGACGGATTCGACAACGGCAGATGGAGCGCAGGTCGACACCGGAGCGCACACCGAGCATCCCCTCCTCGCGGAGCACGAACCGAACGAGGCCCTCGCCATGGGGCGACGGATGTCGGAACCGGCGGCAGCCGAAGACGACCGCGTCGCCGACACCTCCCCGGCCGAGCATGACGGCGAGCCCTGATCGCTTCTAGACCCCTCCCCGAGCTCAGTCGCGCTCCGCGTTACTGCTCTCGCGAATGCGGCGACCCTCCTCGACGTCCTCCTTCTCCTTCGCAGCGGCCTTGTCGCTCTTGGCCGTGTCGCGCGGAGGCAGCTTGATGTCCTCCTCGGCCTCGATTCCGGCCTGCAGCTGACGCCCGCGTTCGAGTTCGGCATCCAGTTCCGCACCGAAGAGCAGGGCCAGATTCGCGATCCAGAGCCAGAGCAGGAAGACGATGATGCCGGCGAACGAGCCGTAGGTGCGGTCGTAGTTCGAGAAGTTGGCGACGTACAGTCCGAAGCCGACGGATGCGATGACGAGGAGCACGAGCGCGACCGCCGCCCCGATGCTCATCCACCGGAACTTCGGCTGCTTCGCGTTCGGGGTGGCGTAGTAGAGCACCGCGATGATCAGGATCACGGCCAGGGCGAGGATCGGCCACTTCACGATGGACCAGGTCAGCTTGAGAGCGGCGCCCAAGCCGAGCGCATCGCCGACGGCGTCGAGCACAGGGCCCGACAGCACGAGCACCACCGCCATGATCAGGATGAGCACGATGGCGACGATCGTGACGAGCAGCTGCATCGGGCGGAGCCTCCAGAACGGCCGCCCTTCCTCGATCTCGTAGATGCGATTCATCGCCCTGCTGAAGGCGCCGACGTAACCGGATGCCGACCAGATGGCCAGCACGATACCGGTGACGAGGGCGAATCCCGCGGCCGGCGACGAGGCGAACTGCTCGAGAGGCTCACGGATGACGTCCACGGTCGATCCCGGCGCGATCTGGGAGACGATGCCGAGAAGCTCGTCGATCGCCTTCTGTCCCTGACCGAAGACGCCGAGCAACGAGGTGAGCGCGAGCAGTGCAGGGAAGATGGACAGCACCGCGTAGTAGGTGAGGGACGCCGCGATGTCGAAGCACTGGTCGGAGGTGAACTCCCGAAGCGTCTTCTTCAGGACGTAGCCCCACGAGCGCTTCGTCACCTCGGTGGGCGAATCGGGCTTGCGCTCGTCGTCGGGCGCAGGCGCCGTAGCAGCCTTCTCACTGGCACGTTCTGGGGACATGGGGATTCTCACTTCTCTCGGAACGACGTCGAGCGTCGGACCCCGATGGGGCGCCGACGCTCGACGAAGGGTGTTCGTTAGTTCGAGCTCGCGCTCTGGACGTTGTCGCGGGACTCAGCGGCCTGGTCCTTGACGTCGTCGACAGCCGACGTCGCCTCGGCCTTGACGTTGTCGACGGCATCCGTCGCCGACTCCTTCACGGCTGCGGCGGCGTTCTGGGCAGGCTCCTTGAGGTCGCCGGCGACGGTCGACGCCACATCCTTGACCTCGTCGACGAGGGGCTGGGCGGCGTCGGTCAGCGTCGTGGTGAGCTGCTTCTCCTTCTCGCTCGGCGGGATCAGCGACGAGAGCAGCCATCCGGCGCCGAAGGCGATGAGGCCGACGGCGAGCGGATTGCCCTTCGCCTTCGCGACAGCGCTCTGTGCGGCACCGGCGACGTTGTCGCCCACGCTGCTCGCGTCGTCGTGCACGTCGGAGGCGACGCCCATGACGCGGTCTCGCACGGAGCGCACGGCATCCTTGGCCTTGTCGGCCTGGCGCTGGGCGATCTTCGACGGATCGACCTTGTCGGCGAGCGCGTCGACATCACTGCCGAGGTTGCGTCGTGTGGCTTCGATATCTGACCGGATCTGGTCGGGGTCGTTCGTCATCGGTTCTCCTCGTTTCGCTTCAATGTCTCTGGAATCTCTTTGACCGTCTCGACGGTCTGGGGCGCACCCTCGACGGATGCGATCGCCTTACGGCCCGTGACGAAGAGGATCGCTGCGACGATTCCCCAGATCACGGCCACGACGAGGCCCGACCAGGCGTTGCCGATCAGGTAGCCGAGGCCCCACCAGGCGGCCACGGAGAGGAACACCAACGTGAGGTGGCCGGCAACTCCGGCCCCACCCAGCAGTCCGGCTCCCTTGCCCGCACGCTTCGCCGACTGCGAGAGCTCCGCCTTCGCGAGCGCGATCTCCTGCCGCATCAGCGTGGACACATCGCGGGTCACCTCGCCCAGGAGGTCGCCCAGCGAGGTGTTCGCGGCCTTCTCTTCAGAGGGTGTCGGTAGATCGGTCATCAGTTGCCGTCTCCCCACGAGCGCTGGGCGTTGCCGGCACCGAACTCGTTCGATGTCTCGTCACGCTCAGCGGTGGCATCGTCACCGAATGCCCTCGCGGTGTCGTCGTCGGGACCCGTGCGGGTTCCGTCTCCGGTGAGTGCGGAGTACACCGGCGTGGTCGTCGGCGCGCCGGCTGCAGGGCCACCGGGAGTCGCGTACACGTCGGCGTCGAGGTCCGTCTGGGTGTCCGTGGCCGTGCCGGTGGTGCCGACGGTTCCCGCCGCGCCCACGGCGACGAAGGGCTCGGTGTAGGTCTCCGCGCGCACGCTCGGTGCGGCCGCCGGCTTGTAGGCAGGCGCCTGCGCTGCGGCATCCTTGGCGTCGGCGGCATTGCCCACGGCGGAGCGCGTGATCCGACCGGCCAGAAGGCCGACGACGGCAGCGACGGCGATGAAGGTTCCGGGGCGACGTCGCGCGAAGTTCTTCACCTCGTCGAGAAGCGACTCGGGGTCGTGGCCGTCGAGCCACGTGGAGATGGAACCGGCTCGGCTGGATGCCTGCGAGACGAGCTCGGCCGCGAGTCCGCCCGACGAGGCCTGCGACATCTGGTCAAGGTCGTCTCCGAGCGACTTGAGGCCCGCGGCTGCGCGCGTCTGCTGGGTGGCGGCCTGCTCCCGCAGCTCGCTCGTGACCTGTCCGAACAGGTCGGAAGCCTGCGACTTCGCCTCCTGGAGAACTCCGGCGGCCTCGTCCTTGGCTGTCGCAGCGACGTTCTTGCCGGAGTCGACGACCTGGTCCTTGACGTTCACGGCCTCGCCCTTCACGGCATCGGCAGTTCCTGTCGAAGTACCTCCGGAAGACGGTGTGTCCGTCCGATATGCGTCTGTCATGGTTGTGCTCCTTGGGGATGAATCTGTAGCGCCGGCGGTCGGTGGCCGACCGGCCGGCATCAGGGGTGGAGTAAGAGTGCGGGCGACACCGTGCCCCCGAAAAGGGATTGCGGAATTCGCAAACGCGATGTATCGCGCACGCGCCCATGGAAGCGTTTCCAAAACTGCGCAGCCGACTTCGGAACCGCGTAGCCGACGAATACTCACCAGCTCATCCCCCGGAATCGGACGTACACTGAGGCCAGTTGTCCCAGACCCCGGCATCGCGTTGACCACATCGCTGGTCCGCAGCCCGGAGGGTCGGAATGACAATCACCGTTCGCGCGAATGCCGACGCGCCAGACCCTGACCCCGGCCCCGGCCCCGGGAGCACGCCGCGCACCCCGCGCGTCACCACCAACGACTACACCGAACTGTCGCGGATGGTGCTGCAGTCCGGACTCATGCGCCGCCGCTACGGCTACTACTGGACCAAGCTCTGCGCCGTGCCGCTGGTCTTCCTCGTGGCTGGCGCGGCCTTCGTGTTGATCGGCGACACCTGGTGGCAGCTCTTCATGGCCGCGGGCTTCGCTGTGCTGTTCACCCAGACCGCATTCCTCGGCCACGACGCCGCCCACAGGCAGATCTTCATCTCGGGGAAGTGGAACGACTGGACGAGTCTGGTCATCGGGAACCTCTTCGTCGGCATGAGCTACGGATGGTGGCAGCACAAGCACACCAGGCATCATTCCAACCCGAACAAGGAGGGCAGCGACCCGGACATCGACCTGCCGGTGATCTCCTTCACCCATGAGCAGGTCGAGCGCAGGCGCAACGCCGTCACGACGTGGCTGATCGCACACCAGGGCGTGTTCTTCTTCCCGATCCTCCTGCTCGAGGGGCTCTCGCTGCATGCCTCGAGCGTGCGGCGCGTGTTCGCCCGCGATCACGTCGACCGCCGGTGGGTCGAGATGACCTTCCTCGTCGTCCGACTCGGTGGCTACGTCACCCTGATCTTCCTCGTGCTCTCCCCCGGTGTCGCAGCCGCCTTCCTCGGCGTGCAGTTGGGTCTGTTCGGGTTCTACATGGGTGCATCATTCGCACCGAACCACAAGGGCATGCCGATAGTCCCGAAGAGCATGAAGCTCGACTTCCTCCGCCGACAGGTGCTCATGAGCCGGAACATCCGCGGCGGTCGCTTCGTCGATGTGCTCATGGGAGGTCTCAACTACCAGATCGAGCACCACCTCTTCCCGTCGATGCCGCGGCCTCACCTGCACCGGGCAGCGCCGATGATCGCCGAGTACTGCCGCGAGAAGGACGTCTCCTACATGCTCACCGGCCTCTGGGAGAGCTACGGCATCGTCATCCGTCACATCAATCGCGTCGGGCTGGGCGAACGCGACCCGTTCGACTGCCCGCTGGCCTCCCAACGGCTGTCGATCTAGCGACCGAGGCCTACGATGACGATCATGAGTCGCATCCGATGATCGACCTCTGTCAGCCCTATACGTCCGCCTTCAGCGGTGTGGGTGCCGCTGTGGCCACGCTGGGCGATCCCTTCGGGTCGGAGACGTTGTGCGC
The DNA here is from genome assembly GCF_004570845.1 of Orlajensenia leifsoniae. Classification (GTDB taxonomy): domain Bacteria; phylum Actinomycetota; class Actinomycetes; order Actinomycetales; family Microbacteriaceae; genus Orlajensenia; species Orlajensenia leifsoniae. The sequence goes on from NZ_SPQZ01000001.1 coordinate 190,909, forward strand.
CTCGGGAACGGATGCCGGGCTCATCACCGAGCTGCAGATCGATCTCGGCGAGGGGCCGTCGTGGGACGCCATCGCGACCGGGATCCCCGTGCTCGAGCCGACGATGCACGGTGCGCCCAGTGGTGCATGGCCAGGCCTGGTCGACGGCCTGCAATCCTCCCCGATGCGATCGCTGTACGCGTTCCCGCTCGCCATCGGGCGGCTCGGCATCGGTGCCGTGATCCTCTCAGCCGACACGGCACACGCCCTCGGAGGCGTGGACGTCGATCATGCCGTCGAACTCGCGCGCGCGACCGCGACTCAGGTGCTGAGGATCTCCATGGCGCGCGCGTCCTTCCCCGGAGACGACGGAGACTTCCCGTACTCCCGACGCGAGGTCCATCAGGCGACCGGCATGGTCATCGCCCAGACGGGCGTGCCCGCCGAGGACGCCGCCCTGATGCTGCGCGCCCACGCCTTCGCGACCGGCCGTTCGGTGCGGGAGGTCGCGGCGGACGTGACGAGTCGCCGACTGGTCTTCGACCGGTGACACCGGCGACGGTCGCTTCTAGACTTGACCGACCATGACCCAGTCGCGTGAGCACCGGCTCGTCGAGGCTTTCGTGAGTCTCGCGGACAGCATGGTCGTGGGCTACGACATCGTCGACCTCCTGCACACACTCGTCGAGGAGTGCAAGGACATCCTCGACGCGACGGATGCCGGGATCATCCTGGCTGACGAGTCAGGCGTGCTCGAGGTCATCGCGTCGACGAGCGAGCGCAGTGCGCTCATCGGTCTGATGCAGCTCGGCGCAGGTGAGGGCCCGTGTGTCGAGGCCTACGAGACCGGAGAGACCGTGAGCGTGCCCGACATCGCCGCCATCTACGCCCGCTGGCCGAGGTTCTCCGTCGAGGCCAGCGATCTGGGGTACGCCTCGGTGCACGCCATCCCGTTGCGGCTGCGCGGAGACACCGTCGGATCGCTCAACCTGTTCCGCGACGGGCCCGGAGAGCTGACCGACCAGGACGCCGTCGCTGCCCGAGGCCTGGCCGACGTCGCGACCGTCAGCATCCTGCACGAGCGTGCCCTGCGCGAGAGCTCGATCGCCCGCGCCCAGCTGCAACACGCCCTGTCGAGTCGCGTCATCATCGAGCAGGCCAAGGGTGTGCTCTCCCACTCCGAGAACATCGACATGGACGAGGCCTTCCGTCGGATCCGGGAGAGTGCGCGAAGCTCCAATCGTCGACTGTCGGACGTCGCGCGGGACGTCGTGGATGCGGCGACCGCCTATCCGCGAACCGCGTTTCCCTGATTCCCTCCGAACAGCCGGAGACGCGGCAGAGCATCTGTCAACCCCTGCGCAATCATCCGTGAAAGGGCGTCTACTCGGAGGATGAGAGCTCTGACATGGCAGTCGACCGGCAAGGTAAGCGTTGAGGAAGTCCCCGACCCTCGAATCGAGGAACCGACGGATGCGATCATCCGCATCACGTCGTCGGCCATCTGCGGCTCGGACCTGCACCTGTACAACGTGCTCGGCGCGTTCCTCGACAAGGGCGACGTGCTCGGCCACGAGCCGATGGGCATCGTCGTCGAAGTCGGCTCCGCGGTCTCGACCCTCGCGGTCGGCGACAGGGTGGTCATCCCCTTCGTGATCGCCTGCGGTGAGTGCTACATGTGCCGTAAGGGGCTGACAACCCAGTGCGAGACCACCCAGAACCACCAGAGCGGCAGCGGAGCAGACCTGTACGGGTTCTCCGAGCTCTACGGCTCGGTTCCCGGCGGACAGGCCGAGTTCCTGCGCGTGCGCCGCGCAGACTTCAACGCCTACAAGGTCGGGCAGGAGCTGGCCGACGAGCGCTACCTCTTCCTGAGCGACATCCTTCCGACGGCTTGGCAGGGCGTGCAGTACGCCCAGGTTCCCGAGGGTGGGACCCTGGCGGTTCTCGGCCTCGGACCCGTCGGCCAGTTCGCCGCGCGTATCGGTCGCCACCTCGGCCACCGCGTGATCGCCGTCGACCCCGTTCCCGAGCGTCGGGCCATGGCCGATCGGCACGGCATCGAGACCTTCGACCTCACCGACGACATCCTCGCGGAACTCCGTGACGCCACCGACGGTCGCGGACCGAACTCCGTCGTGGACGCCGTCGGCATGGAGGCGCATGGGAATCCCGGAACGTCGTTCGTCCAGTCCGCTGTCGGCGCGCTCCCCGATGCCATCGCCAAGCCGCTGATGAAGAAGGCCGGCGTGGACCGCTTGGCCGCACTCCACCTCGCCATAGACGCCGTGCAGCGCGGCGGAACCGTCTCGCTCAGCGGGGTCTACGCCGGCGCTGCCGATCCCATGCCGCTGGTGACGATGTTCGACAAGCAGATCGCCCTGCGCATGGGCCAGTGCAACGTGCACTCCTGGCGCGACGAACTCCTTCCGCTCGTCGAAGACCCGAGCGATCCGCTCGGGGTGGAGGACCTCGTCACGCATCGTGTTCGTCTCGACGAGGCGCCCGCCATGTACGACACCTTCAACGAGAAGGAAGACGGATGCATCAAGGTCGTCATCCAGCCCTGATCGATAACGCTCAGTCCCGGGCAGGCCTCGGGACTGAGCCGATCAGGAGGCCATCGTCCGATGATGCGGCGACGATCATCGCCTCGACCCAGCCGCGATCGATCGAGTCGTCCACCCCGCTGTCCACGTGGTACCGCACCGGAATCGACGGGTCCAGCCACACGGAACTCGTGCCGTCCCCCACGACGGCCGGCTCGTGCCACGACAACAGGAAGCGTTCACCGCGCCGCATCTTCTCGGTGATGGTCGCCCGCAGGTGCACGACGAGTTCGTCTGCGACGACGATCTCGGTGCCTGCCTCGCCGTAGAACATTGAACTCATCTGAGCACCCCATCTGTTGGCTCTGAGGCTACGTGCCTCGACGAGTCGGTGCTGAGGCTTGACAACCACCCACTGCCGAGCGACACGGACGAGAGGCGATTCCGATGAGATGGGATGAGATCCCCTGGGCTGAGCGCAGTCGCCTCGTGCGGATGCGACGTCTGTGGGCGACCAGGAACCCTCGCACTTTCACGGAGAAGGTGCGCTACAAGATGCTCCGCGATCACCGCCGGCTCATCGTGACCTTCGCCGACAAGGCGGCGGTGCGCGCCCATGTCGCGGCCCTCGTCGGAGAGCAGGTCCTCCCCCGGGCGTACGCGATCATCGATGACCCCGAGCGGATCGGAGATCTTGCGCTGCCCGACGCCGCCGTCCTCAAGCCGACTCATGGAAGTGGTGCCGCCATCGTGATCTCCCCGGGCGCGGCTCCCGACATCCGGCTTCCGGCACCGTCGGAGAGCTGGGTCTATCGCCACGTGCGGCGTGCCGCCGCGCCTCCGGAGCACCTTGTCGCCATCGGTCGCCACTGGCTCGGTCAGGTCTACGGCCAAGGACCCAACCGGGAGTGGGCCTACGGCCGCGTCCCGCCGAGGATCATCGTCGAGGAGTTCCTGACCACGCCGACCGGCGGCATCCCGGATGACTACAAGTTCTTCGTCTTCCACGGCCGATGCGAGTACGTGCAGGTCGACGCCGGCCGATTCGGACACAGGACCCAGGACTTCCACGACCGCTCGTGGCGCCACCTGCCGATGAGCGGCGGGCCAGCCTGGGCGGTGCCACCACCACCTCGTCCGGCGAAGCTCGACGAGATGATCGCCCTGGCCGAGCGCCTCGGGGCGGGCACCGACTTCGTGAGGGTCGACCTGTACGACCTGGGCGACAGGATCGTGTTCGGTGAACTCACCAGCTACCCCGCCGGCGGTGACAGCCCATTCGAGCCGGAGAGCTTCAATGCGAGCTTCGGGAAGCACTGGACCGTTCCGAGGCGATACCGCTGATGCCCGGACGAGAACGATGGTTGGTCCCGGTGACCGAGTATGCGGGAGTCACGGCCTACACGGGCGGCATCGGCCGCCACTACGCCGCCCTCGTGCCGGCACTCGCGCGCCGCGGCATCGACGTGGACCTCCTGGTCTTCTCCGACAGCGCACTCATCCGGGAGACGGATGACCCCGGCGTGGAGCTCCGGGGCGTTCGCATCGGTCGGCGGGTGCCCCGCATCATCGCGCTGCCCCTGATGGCCCTCCGCGTGCGTCGGGCCTTCGCGGCCAGGACCTACGACAGGGTGTTCGCGCCGGAGTGGAGCGGCCTCGGGGCGGCCCTGCCCTCCCGAGCCCCGCTGCTGACGAACCTGGCCACGAGCATGCGGCTCTCGAACGAGGTCGCCCACCTCCGACCCCGCGACCTTCCGGCATCGACGCGCCTGGCGGTGGCGGTGCAGAACAGGCTGGAGGACCGACAGATCCGCCGGTCCGCGGGACTCATCGCGATATCGCAGGCCATGGCGAGGTGGACGTCGGGCTCGTTCGCGACGCTGCCTCCGGTGCGCGTCGTATGGAACTGCATCGAGGTCACCCGCGTCGAGAGTGCATCCCGCTCAGCCGACCTCCCCGACCGCTGGCCCGCATCCGACGGCCCGATCGTGCTCTTCCTCGGTCGTCTCGAACGACGGAAGGGCATCGTCGATGCCCTGAAGGCCTTCGCGATCGTCTCGGCGCAGGTGCCATCGGCCCGTCTCGTGCTGGCAGGGTCGAGCGGCGACAGGCGCTTCGAACCGGATCGCGAGGAGCTGCTCGGCTACCTTCCCGCGGCTTCGCGCGACCAGGTCGCCTGGCTCGGGCACGTCGGCGGCGACGAGCTCTACCGGGCGATCCGCGAGGCCGCGGTGACGATCTGCCCGTCACTCTGGGAGGGCTTCGGAAACGTCGCCCTCGAGGTGAGATCGATCGGAGCTCCCCTGGTCTGCACGACGGGCAGCGGCTTCGACGACTTCTGCACCAGCGGCGTCGACTGTCTGATGGTTCCTCCGGCCGACGCTGCCGGGTTGGCGAGGGCCATCAGTCGGATCATCGGCGACCCGGCGTTCGGCGCCGCGCTGGGGCTGGCGGGTCAGGCCGACGTGGGCAGATTCGCTCCCGACCGGATCGCCGCCGACCTCACCCACGCTGCCGACGAGCTTCTCGGGCCCGTCAGGCCCTGACCCAGTCGGAACCGCGCCGACGCACGACCCCCGCCGATTCGAAGTCGGCCAGCCATCCCGTCATCGGCCATTCTCCCCACCTGTCGGCGAACAGGCGGCCGTTCCGCAGGATGTCGTCCACGTGCTGCCACGGCGGGGAGCTCGTCGGGTGGTGCTGGTGATAGGCGTGGGCGCCGCCCACCCACGCCAGGGGAATCCCGGCGTCGCGCAGCCCGAAGGCGAAGTCCGTGTCCTCGCCCCCGTAGCCCTCGAATCGTTCGTCGAAGCGGGGGGAGGTCGCCCAGAGCCCGGCCGTCATCGCGAACGACAACGACCAGAACAGCGGATATTCCTCGGCCGTGGCGAGCTCGATGGAGCCGGCAGCGGGCGAGGGCCGGGCGGCATGCGGGTCGGTCGCCTCCACGAGGGTCTCCGGCCGCGACACGTCGACTCCCGGCGGCAGGTATGTCACGGGGCCGCACAGCACGGCCTCCGGATGCCGCTGCGCGGCGTCGCGGTAGCGCGCTACGAGCTGCGGCCCGGGCACGCAGTCGGCGTCGAGGAAGATCAGGAGGTCCGCTCCGGACGCGACCGCGGCATCCGCCCCGGCGTTGCGTGCAGCAGCCAGGCGGAGCCCGAGCGGCGTCGGGGGCAGGTGCAGCACGACGTCGGCATCGAGCGAGGGAGGCCTGTCAGCTCCGACCCAGACCACGGTGGTGCCGAGATCGGGCTCGCGGGCGAGTGCGGCGAGTTGCGCGCGTACGTGGCCCACCCGCTCGGCCGAGCACAGGGTCACGACGCCGATCACGTCGCGTCCCCGCGCGCCACGGCTGCGATCTCGATCGCCGCGCGCTCCGCGGCGCCTCGCGTGCGCCAGCGCGCCCAGTCGGGTTGCAACGCGCGAGCCTCGTCGAGGATGCGCCCCCACTCGGCGGGTTCCGGCCACTCGGGGTGCACGATCGCGAGCCCGGCCCTCTTGACGGCATCCGCCGTGTCAGCCTGCTCCGCGAACGGTCGTGGCTGGGGGATCACCACAGCACGGGCGCCGACGGCCGCGAGGTCGGCGATGGAGTTCTGTCCGGCCCACGCGATGACGACGTCGGCCGCAGCCATGTCGGGCCACGGATCGGCGACCCAGTCACGACTCCCCGACATCCCCAGGGCCGACCAGCGGTGCTCTGATGTCGCTGCCGCCGCCGACGCGATCGACGACGCGGTCACGCTCGATCCGCCCGCTCCCCCGAGAACGAGGACCCCTGAGCGCTCGACGGATTCAGGTCCTCGCCCGTCGTGGCGACTGATGCCGCCCACGTAGACGACATGAGGGAACGCGGACAGGTGATCCGGACGCAGGAGTTCCTCGGGCCACGGCGCGATGACCTTCGTCGCCAGTCCGAAGGCCAGCTGATGGGCGGCATCGTCGCGTCGCCCCGGTTGGGTGATGAGCACGGTCGGGATACCGAGCAGGCGGGCGAAGACGGTGACCTCCACCGACACGTCGACCACGAAGGCGGTGACCGGATGCCGCTCCAGAGCGGCCGCGATGACCGACAGCCGCCGGCGATGTCCGTCGTGCAGCAGCGGCGCCCAGTGCAGGAGCCCGTTGGCCGTCGGATCTCGGTCGCCGCCGGGAAGCGCACGCTCGGGCTCGACGCCGTCGTCCCGTTCGAGCTGCGTCCACCGGCAGTTGTCGGGTAGGTCGTCGGGCGTCGGCAGCGAGCTGAAGCAGACCACGTCGGCGCCGAGGTACGGCGCGATCGCCAGGAGGCGCCCGACATGCCCACGGCCGTGATGGTGCACGTACCACGCAATGCGCGGGCGGCTCATGCCGCCTGCTCCGAGGCACTCTCGCTGGCGTCGAGCATCGAACGGAACCTGCGCTCGAGCGCCGAGATGCGGGACGGCAGGGAGAACCGTGCCTCCGCGCTGCTGCGGATGGCCGGTCGGAATCCAGGCTCCCGGGATGCCCGGACGATCATGTGCTCCACACGCTTCGCCAACGCGGCCACGTCGCCCGGTGGCACTGTCACCATCCCGACGGACCCGGCGGCGATCTCCGACACCCCGCCCATCGCGAAGCTGACGACGGGCGTTCCCGTCATCAGCGCCTCGGGTGCCACCAGACCGAACGGCTCCTCCCACACCGGCGTCGCGATCAGCGCGGCGCTCCGACCGACGAGATGGGCGAGCTCGACCGGCGAGAGCTGTCCGACGTACCTGATGGCACCGCCGACGTGCGGCAGCACGGCGCGATCCGCATAGAGTTCGTCACCGATCCGTCCGGCGATGACGAGACCCCGGCCGAGCCGCTGGGCGACCTCGATGGCGAGGTGCGGGGCCTTCTCGGGAACGATCCGACCGAACCAGACGAGGTCCGGACCCCCGGGACCCAGCGGCCACGCCAGCGGGTCCACGGCGTTCGCCAGGACCGTCGACTCGATACCGGCATCCGCCCACTGGAGACGAGTGTGCTCGCTGACGGCCAGGAATTCGCTGCGCCGCCCGCGTGCTGCGGCGTGCGACGCCACCAGGGCATCGTCGACAGGCGTGTGCAGGGTGGAGATCATGGGCACGCCGAGATCCCCGGCTCTCTCGAGGGGCAGTCCGTGCAGGCAGTGATTCGAGATCACGTCGTAGTCGCCCGCTGTCGTCGCGATCCGGTCGAGAGCGCGGTCGAGTGCCGGAACGGAACGCGCTGCGTAGCTCGGCGGATAGCTGTCATCCGTCGGTCTGGCTGCGCCGGGCCAGGTCATGGCGGGAATCGTGAACTCGCTCCGTTCGTCCAGCCAGTCGGACCCCTCGGCCGCGATGAGCGTCACATCGTGGCCACGGGCCCGCAGCTGGTCCACCTCGTTCCACACGGCCGACTCGAGGCCACCGGCGTGCGGTCGACGGATGGGGAACCGGAGGGGGGCGATGACCACGACGCGGAGCGGCGCGAGCCCGCTCATGGTCGGCGCTCCGCGATCAGTCGACGGTAGAGGGCCTCGTGATCGCCGGCTGTCGTGACGTCATCGACCGTCCGGGCTGCACCCCGGGCGCGGATCTGCCGTGCGCGCTCCACCGAGCCGGCTCGGGTCGCGTCCTGTCGGCGGACGACGGCATGGATCGCGTCAGCCAAGGACTCCCCGCCTGCCGCGACATCGAACGATTCGGTGCTCCCATCCGGATGCTGCTCGGAGTAGAAGCCCACGCGCGGGGCGAGCACCGGAACGGCGAGGTCCCAGCACAGCTCCAGCCACCCGGAGTGGGTTCCGTGGCTGTACGGGAGCACGCAGGCGTCCATGCGCGAGAGCACGTTCACGAGCTCCTGGTCGTCGAGGCGCTCGTGCTCGATCAGCACGACGCGATCGGTGCGTCCGGTGATCTCGCGCACGGCATCGCGGGACGCCGGGTCCCGGACGGTGCGGTGCATCCTCACCTCGGCGACGACATCCACGCCCGTCCCCGCGACCGAATCCACCGCGGCGACGAGGGCTTCGGCCATCCCCGCTCCGTCGACATTGGGGCGGAGGTCCTTCAGGTGCATCCCCACTCGGAACTGTTCTGAAGACAGGACCCGGGGCGTCGACACGTCGCCCGACAGCACCGACGGATGCCGCGACACGAGCGGCGGGCGTCGCCAGCGCCGCCCGATCTCGGCAGCGGCCCCCTCGGTCAATGTGATGACGGCGTCTGCGCCCGGGACCAGCACGTCGAGCTGCGCGCGATACGGGGCCTGGTCGAGCAGTTGCGGGTGCTCGAGGTCGTGCACGGTGAACACGACCGGCCAGCCGACCTCGTGGGCGGCTTCGATGCAGGCGGCGATCCGTGCCGGCTCGAACGACTCGGTTCCGAAGTGGATGTGGAGCAGGTCGGCATCCCGAGCGTGCAGCCGGATCCACTCGGGATCGAGGGCTGCGGACGGCCGCCAAGCAGCCTCCCGGGTGCCGTCGTCATCCGGTCGGTGGATGCGCACGTGCGGCGACGCGGTGACGCTGTCGACATAGGGGTGCGATGAGGGAACGGAGACGACGGTGATCGCCGCTGCGTCTGTGGTCGGAGCCAGAGGCCGTACGTCATCGGCGACGGGCATCGAGGAGACCGTCGGAAGCATGATGCACCTCTCTGGTCGGGCGCACAGGGTCGTGACGCAGGGCCAACCGTACGTCGCGAGTCGAGGAGGCGAAGGGGCCTTGACGTGGAGAGGGAGATGAACAAGCATGTGCCAGATGCCCACCCCCGATGCGCCTGACCTCTTGGTCGTCGGACCGCCGCGCCACGGCGTCACCAGGTACGCGCGCGACCTCGCTGACGCCGCCGAGGCAGCCGGATTCGGGCGGCAGCCCCTCGTCGTCGCGGATGGAGCTGCGGCGGTGCGCGCTGTCGTCGGCGCGGACCGGGTGCACGCCCACGTCACCGACAGGTTGTTCGGATCGACTCCCGAGGAGGCAGCCGAGACCGTGGAGCGGCTCGCCGCTCTCACCAGCCTCACCATCACCCTGCACGACCTGCCGCAGGAGTCGGACGGCTCCTCCTATGAGCGGAGGGTCGCCGCCTACGGTCGATTCATCGACGCATCCGACGGTGTCGTGGTGAACAGCCGCCATGAAGCCGAGCTCGTCGTCGAGCACCTCGGCCCGCGTGCGGCATCCGTGACGGCGATCCCGCTCGGAACCACCGCGGAGGTACCCGACAGCGACCACGCGCCCGCGACGACGTCCACGACCCTCACCGTGCTGATCGCCGGCTATCTCTATCCCGGCAAGGGACATCTCGACGCCATCGAAGCTGCCGCGGCGGCCGTCTCACGGCTGCGCGTGGAGGGAACGCCCATCGACGGTGCACGGGTCGTCGCGATCGGCGGGCCGTCCCGCGGGCATGAGGCCGACGTCGAGCGGTTGCGCGAGCGGGCTCGGGAACTCGGCGTCGCCCTCGAGGTCACCGGCGTGCTCGACGACGCCGCCTTCCAGCGCCGGCTCGCCTCCGAGGGCATCCCCGTGGCCGCTCATCAGCACGTGTCCGCGTCGCGGTCGATGAGCGACTGGGCCGAACGGGGACGCCGCCCGTTGGTTCGCACCTCGAGGTATGCGCAGGAGATGGACGGCCTCCGACCCGGCACCCTCACGGTGTACGCACCATCGGATCTTCCGGATGCCCTCGTGCAGGCGTTCCGCTCGCCCGAGTCCACACGCCTGGCACCGCTGACGTCGCTGCGTCCCACCCTCTCCGACGCGGCTCTCGCCTATCGGGACTGGTGGGCGGGACTGGCTCTCCGGTGAGCGCGCGGTACGACCCCGATCGAGGCCTGCCGGGCAATCGCTGGGACCTCCTCGACGGGCTGACGCCGGCCACTCCGCCCTCGATCTCGGTCATCGTCGCCCACTACGAGCAACCCGAGCAACTCGCGCGCACCCTGCACGCGCTGGAGCGGCAGGACCATGCGCACGCCGCGGTCGAGATCATCGTCGTCGACGACGGATCCGCCGAGGCGCCGCGAGTGCCGCCCCACGTGCGGCTCATCACCCAGGACGATCGAGGATTCCGTCTGGCGGCAGCACGGAATCTGGGAGCCGCCGCGGCCGAGAACGACGTTCTCGTGTTCCTCGATGCCGACACCTCCCCGGAGCCGACCTACCTCCGCGCTATCACGCGGCTGCCCGCCCTGAACTGGGACTGCGTCACCGTGGGCCACCGCCTGCACGCCGATCTGGGGGACGCACCTGTCGGTGCTGCCATCGAGGTCATCGGACCCGAGCGGTCGTTGCCCGAGCCCAAGTGGCTGCTCGACGCCTACAGCGAGTCGGAAGACCTGCTGAAGGTCGACCACCGCAGCTATCGCTTCGTCGTCGGAGCCGTCATCGCGTGCACGCGCCGCTTCTTCGACGAGACCGGCGGCTTCGACGAGTCGTTCACCGCGTACGGCGGCGAGGACTGGGAGTGGGCGTATCGGGCCTGGCTGAACGGCGCCGTCCTCGCTCACGTGCCGGATGCCGTCGCCTGGCATGACGGACCTGACCAGGCCGGCCGCGAGTCGGCGGACGTCGCGGCCAAGAACGAGGAGACGCTGCGCCTCTCCGATCTCATCCCCGTTCCGGGATCTCGCGGGCGGGGCATCCGGTCCGGACGGGTGGACGTCGCCGTCTTCGGACCGCCCGACCAGGCGTCGGCAGGTCAGCGCTTCGTGAGCGTGGACTCCGTGCTCGCCGAGCTTCCCGGAGCAGGAATCGCCCCGCCGACGGACGTCGAATCGGAGCGGTTCGATCGGGTGCGAATCGACGTCACCATCGAGGCGCCCGTGCGGGTGCATCCGGGCGGGCTGGTCGACGCCGTCGATGCCGTCGACAGCGGCCGCGTTGCAGCAGTGGCCGTCTGCGACCCCGATGGCACTCCCCTGGTCCGCCTGACCTCACGGCGCGAACGAACCCGTCAGGCTCGCTGGCCCCGTGCCGAGCGGCTGCCCACCCTCGAGCTGCGATCGAGCGCCGTCGAGCGGATCGTCGACGAGGTGGACGTCGAGGCATACCTCGGCGGGTGGTGATCGACGACCGATCGACGGATGTTTTGTCAATCCCCCAGTCCGGGCTTCTGCGCGGCATCCGCTCGCGCATAAGGTGATGCCATGGATCGGAGGCGCGCGTGAGCTCCCCGCAGCGAACCCTCTCGGCGCCCCTCCTGCTGGACCGCTACAGACCGCTCTCGCTGATCGCGCGCGGCGGCATGGCCTCGGTGTTCCGCGGGCGCGACGAGTACCTCGGCCGCGACGTGGCGATCAAGGTGTTCAGCGGCGGCAACGAGGAGCACGTCGAGACCTATCGGGCAGAACTCCGCATGCTCGCGGGCCTCAGCCACCACGGAGTCGTCTCGATCGTCGACGCCGGCGTCGACACGTCGGCCCCCGACGATCCCCGCCCCTTTCTCGTGATGCAGCTGGTGCGCGGAACGACGCTGCGCGACAGGCTGGCCGAGCGGGCGCTCTCGGTGCGGGAGATCGGCGAGTTCGCCTACGAAGTGGCCGAGACGCTCGAGTACATCCACGCGAACGGCGTGATCCACCGCGACATCACCCCGTCGAACGTGATGATCGTGAACTACGGCACGCAGTACTCCCGCGAGAGGGCCGTGCTCACCGACTTCGGCATCGCGGTGTCGACGGAGTCATCCGTGTTCCAGTCGGAGAACATCACGGGAACCCCCGCCTACCTGAGTCCGGAGCAGGTGCGGAACCTTCCCCTGACCACAGCCTCCGACATCTACTCCCTCGGGCTCGTGATGCTGGAGTGCTTCACCCGAACTCGGGCCTTCCCCGGCATCCCGGTCGCCTCGGCGATGGCCCGCCTGAACACGGCGCCGGCCATGCCGCCCGAGACCGTTCCGGAGCCGTGGCGGTCCCTGATCGACCGTATGACGGCTCGCGATCCCGGTCGTCGGCCCTCCGCCGCGGAGGTCGAGGGGGAACTGCGTGAGGCGCTGCGCGAGCTCCGGCCACGGCGCAGGTCCTGAGTCCGACTCCGGCCCGAGCGCCGCGTCAGGAATCGAGCGACGCGTCAGGCGACGATGACCGCGGTCGTACGGTTCTTCCCGGAGTTCTTCGACGTGTACATCGCCGTGTCGGCGAGGTCGAACAGGCGGTCGGGAGTCACGGACTGGGAGATGCCCGGTGAGTGCACGGCGACGCCGATGCTCGCCGAGACCGTGAACTCGTCGGGGATGCCGGATATGGGAGCGCCCACGACATCACGGAGTCTCTCGGCGACGGCGGATGCGGCGTCGACGTCGGCGTCCTCGCAGATGACGACGAACTCGTCGCCACCGAAGCGGCCGGCCACGTCGCTCGGACGGATCGTGGAGCGCAGGCGCGTGGCGACCTCCCGCAGCACCTCGTCGCCCGCCACGTGCCCCAGTTCGTCGTTGACCGTCTTGAAGCCGTCGAGGTCGAGGAAGATCAGCGCCGTCGAGTGATGGGTGCGCTGCCCTGTCGCGAGGGCTTCCTCGAGGCGTACCTTGAGCAGCTGGCGGTTGGCGAGCCCGGTGAGCTGATCGAACAGCGCCATCCGTTCCAGGCGTCGCTGCAGGCGCACGCGGGCCAGCGCCTCGGAGGCCTGCCTGGCCACGGCCTCCTGCAGGTCGATGGCATCGCCGTCGAAGGAACGCGCACGGCCGTAATAGCAGAGCACGACACCGGATGCCGCCCCCTCGAACGACAGCGGCGTCGCCGTCACGGCCTCGAGGCGTGCCGACTTCAGCTCGTCGGCGAGCGTCGGGTAGCGATCGCGCACAGCGCGGCGATCGGAGAGCACCACCGTCTGTCGGCTGCTGAGGGCCTCGAGTTCGGGGCCCTCCTCACTTCCGGGGCGTTCCCCGGCGGCCAGGGCCAGCTTCCCCGATTCGTCGGTGAGGAGCACGGCGACGGATGCCGCTGCGAAGCCGTGCCGCATGCTCTCGACGATGGCCTCGGCCAGCTCCTCCTCGGAGCTGCTGCTGACGAAGGCGGATGACGCACGCTGGAGCACCCGCACGTGCTCTTCGGATGCCTCGGCCTGACGACGGGAGGTGAGCAGGTCGCGCTCGTAGTTCTGGCGATCGGTCGCGTCGAAGACGGCGGTGCGGATGAGCCCGGGCTCCTCACCCGCCTGCTCCACCACGACCGAGTTGACCAGTGTGGGCAGGTCGGAGCCGTCGGCGCACACCAGAGTCAGGGCGACCTCCTTGACGGCGCCCTCGAGAAGCAGGACCGGCAGGTAGCGGGTCTCGGCGAAAATCTGGCTGCCGCGGGTCAGCAGCTCGGCGAAGGGCCGGCCGACCAGATCGGCGGCGGCGTATCCCGTCCAGTCGAGGAAGGTGCTGTTGACCCGCACGATCATGCCATCGGTCGTCAGCGACATGTGGCCGCACGGCGAGTGCTCGTAGAGGTCCTCGAACGAGGTCTCGAGCTGCGTCATCGCAGGTAGTCCTGGATCTCCTTCACGACCTCGTCGGGGCTCGACAGGTTCGGGCAATGGCCGGTCGCCGCCAGCATCACGAAGCTGCTGCCGGGGATCTGACTGTGCACGAACTCACCGACGACCCGCGGCGCGATGATGTCGTCGTTGCACTGGAGGATCAAGGTGGGCGTCACGACGTCCTTGAGGTCGTCGCGGTTGTCCGAGCTGAAGGTGACCCGGGCGAAGTGGCGCGCGATGGCCGGGTCGATGGTGCAGAAGCTCGCCGTGAGTTCCTCGCCGAGTTCCGGCTGGCCGCTGTTTCCCATGATCAGGGGCGCGAGATCCGAGGACCAGCCGAGGTAGTTCGCATCGAGGGCGTCGAGCAGGGCGTCGATGTCGTCCTGGCTGAATCCGCCGGTGTAGTCGACGTCGTCGACGTAGCGCGGAGACGGACCGACGAGCACCAGGGATCCGAAACGCGACGGGTCGTGCGTGGACGCCAGAACACCGACCATTGCGCTCACCGAGTGACCCACGTACACTGCGTCGCTCAGATCGAGTGCCTCGAGGATCTCGAGCACGTCGTCGGCGTAGCCGTGCAGCGAGTCGTACTTCGATCGGTCGTAGGCCGTGAGGTCCGAGCCGCCGGCGCCGACATGGTCGAAGAGCACCACCTTGTAGTCACTCTCGAAGGCCGGGGCGACGAGCCGCCACATCTCCTGGCTGCATCCGAAACCGTGGGCGAAGATGATCGGTCGGCCCGCGGGATTCCCCGAGATCTTCACGTTGTTGCGACTCAGAGCGCTTGTATCGAGCGGTGGGGCGATCGTCATGTCTGATTCCTTCGGGGCGGCTCTGCGAGCCCCCAACGAACACGGGCCTGACTGGTGTCCCCAGCTTAGCCGCACTACAAGAGGGACGGATGCTGGCGCTCGAGCTGGCGCATCCGCGGCCCTGTCAACGGTGTTTCCGGTCTCGCCGGCCCCCCGGTGAACGGGGTGCCTCACGGCGACGACGGCACGCACACGGAGCCGCGACCGCGAACCATACAGCATTCGATGCCGACGTCGGGCGGGTTGCATCGGAGGGCACGTCCGCCCACCATTGAGCAACGCCGCCCACGAACAAGAGGCCCATGAATTCACGCACCGCCTACGGACAGGATCGCCTCGCCCGCGACCTCGAGGTCGCCGTGGATCGCGGTGAGATCCTGGCCCACTATCAGCCCCAGATCGACACGGAATCGGGGCAGGTCGTCGCCGTCGAGGCGTTGTGCCGCTGGCGGCATCCGGAATTCGGATCCATCGCCCCCGCGGTCTTCATCCCCATCGCCGAGGCGATGGGGAGCATCCACACCATCGGCCGTTTCATGATCGAGGACGGATGCCGTCTGGCGGCCGAGTGGGAGCGGGCCGGACTTCCAGTCGAGGTCGCCGTGAACGTCTCGGCGACGCAACTGGCACCGGGCTTCTTCGGCCATCTCGGCGAATTCCACGCTCGTGAGGGAATCGGCCCCGGCCGGCTCACCATCGAGATCACGGAGTCGCAGATGATCACGGACGTCGACGCGGCCGTGCGTGATCTCGCCAAGGTGCGGGCGCTCGGAGTCGGCATCTCGGTCGACGACTTCGGCAGCGGGCACTCCACGGTGGAGCAGGTGATCAACCTCCCCGTGACGGAGCTCAAGATCGACCAGGCGATCGTGCGGGAGGAGAGTGAGGCCGGTCAGCGAGCGATGAACGCCATCGTCGATCTGGTGCATCGTCGCGGACTCCGCGTCGTCGCCGAGGGCGTCGAGACCGAACAGCAGTTCGAGCGCGTTCGGCTCCTGCACTGCGATCGCGTGCAGGGATACCTCATCGCCCCTCCCCTGCCCCGGCTCGAGGTCGAGGAGTTCATAGCTAGGCGGAACGCCGCCGGCTAGGCATCAGACGTCGAGGTCGAAGTCGGCGTTCGCCGCCGCGATGTCGTCGGCCTCAGGGGCGCCGCCCACGTCGAGTCGAGTCCAGGTGACGGGCATGCCCGGCGAGAAGAGGATGTCGAGGCCGGAGCCACCCGACTTCAACGGCGGGATGTTGACGTAGCCGCCGCCGGCCTTGATCGCCGTGAGGATCTCGTTCTTGAGGTCGGTGACGGGATCGGGAAGGAAGTAGTCCTTGCCGTCGACAGTCAGCCTGTTGATGATCACCCAGCCACTCCACTTCGTCGCACGGCCCCGATCAGGGGCGCTCGCCAAGGCTACCGTGCCTGTAAAGTTCATTCGTGCCGCATTCGCGGCGTTGAAAGGTGACGGGGTTACACGTGGGCGCTCTCTACTACGACGGCGAGGAATTCGATTTCGACGATCGCACTCTCGCCCACCTGCAGCTCGTCGTCTCGACGAAGCTGCGCCGCCGCGAGGACTTCTTCCTGACCTGGTCCGTTCCGATGGAGCGCGGCAGTGGACGCCACTCCATCTGGATCGACAACGGCGTGCCCATCCGCTTCTACTTCAGCGGCTCGCGCACCCCGAGCATCAACCGCGAGTGGATCGAGAGCCTCATGCTCTCCGCCTCCCGCGCCTCCGGCCTCATCCTCGGCGACGAGCCCACGGAGAGCCGCCCCGCGCCGGCTGCCGGCTAGTCCCGTCCACGCCCCGTACGACGTTCGCGGTCGAAGCGCAGTGCTCCCGGGCGATGCTGGTCGCAACCGGTTTGTCCAGCCCGACACGCCACCGATGTGTCGGGCGTAGCCTCGGAGCATGACCGATCAGTTCCTCAACGAGCCCGACGCGAACCGCTACGTGCTGCTGCGTGACGGTGTCATCGCGTCGAGCCTCGATTACTCCGTGCTGGGCGACTCCATCTCCATGACGCGGGCGTACACGAACCCCAGGCTTCGCGGGCACGGCCTGGCCGGTGACCTCGTGGAATTCGCGGTCGACGACGTGGAGCGCACCACGCGTCTGCGCATCATCCCGATGTGCTGGTACGTCGCCGAGTGGTTCGAGTCGCACCCCGAGAGGGCAGAGCTGTTGAAGCCGCGGTCGGCGGCCTGAGGCGCCGCCTGTGGTCTAGGCCGGACTCGTCAACTGGATGAGGTTGCCGCAGGTGTCATCGAGCATGGCCGTCACCACAGGGCCCATCGCCGTGGGCGGCTGCGTGAACGTCACCCCGCGAGCGCTCAGGTCGGCGTGGGTCGCGGCCACATCTTCCACCTCGAACGAGGTGAGCGGAATTCCGTCTGCGCGCAGTGCCGCCTTGAAGGCCTTCGATGCCGGATGCGCATCCGGCTCCAGCAGCAGTTCGACGCCGTCGGGCTCTCCGGCACCCACCACCGTGAGCCAGCGGTACTCCCCCAGGGAGACGTCGGTCTTCGGGACGAAGCCGAGCTTCTCCGTGTAGAAGGCGAGCGCCTTCGCCTGATCGTCCACCAGCACGCTCGTGACGCTGATCCTGGGCATGGCCATCTCCTCATCGGTTCGGTGTTCGGTCCCTGTCTAGCAAATCGAGGGCGATCCGCGCACGAAAGCAAGCCCTCACCGATCTTCCCGGTGTCGCGTAGCGTCGATGGGATGAAGCGCATCGTCACGCCCGACGCGGTCGGCTCCCCCGCCGTCGGTGCGGTCGCCTCTCCCGAGGTGCACCTGATGACGCTCAACGTGCGCCGCCGCATGGCTGCATCCGTCTCACCCCACGATCGCTGGAACCGGCGAGCGCCCCTCGTCTCCCGACTGCTGTCATCGGAACGGCCGACAGTGCTCGGCATCCAGGAGGCCCTTCCCGATCAGGCTGTCGTGGTGGCGGATGCCCTCGGCGACCGGTACACGTGCGTCGGCACGGGCCGAGACACGGATCGGCGAGGGGAACGCTGCGAGATCCACATCGACGGCGACCGGATGCGATTCCTCGACATGCGCGTGCACTGGCTCTCCGGCACTCCAGACGTCCCGGGTTCGCGCTCCTTCGGCAACCTCCTGCCGAGAGTGGCCGTGCAGGCCGAGGTGGAGGACCTCGAGGTCGGTAGTCGATTCCACGTGATCGTGACGCACCTCGACCACCTCTCCGAGAAGTCGCGCCGCCGGTCCGCCCGGTTGCTGCGCGAGATCGCCCGCAGCCTCGACGGCCCCGTCGTGGTGATGGGCGACTTCAACGGCGGACGCCGGTCTGGGGTCTTCGCCGAACTGACCCGCGACGACGTGCTCGTCGACACCTGGGGCACCGCCGCTCGGCGCCTGAGCCCGGAGTGGGGAACGTACTCCCGCTACAGGGCACCGGCGGCCGGCGGCAACAGACTCGACAGGATCCTGGTGAGCCCGTCGGTTCACGTCGATGCCGCCGCGATCAACCCCGTCCGCTTCGACGGGGCTGCGGCATCCGATCACGAACCCGTTCACGCCGTCGTGCGCTGGCCTGAGCGGGAGCCGCGGCCGCATCCGGAGCCGCGGCCGGAGCCGCATCCGGATCCACACCCGAATCCGAATCCGAATCCGAAGCCCCGAGAGGATGGCGACTCCCCCCGATGAGCGACCTCATCCAGACGTTCGTGCGACGCCCTGTCGGGCCGGGAGAAGTCGCGGCCGACGGCGTGCGCGCACTCGCCGTCGCCAGCGTGATCGCTGCCGGCATCGGCTGGGGCGCGGTGCAGGTCGGCATCTTCATGCTCGCGCTCCTCGGCGTGCTCGTTCCCCGCGCGCTGGGCCTGCGTCCGTCCGTGGACATCGCCACCGGCCTCATCGTTCTCGTGGCTGCGTGGAGCAACGTGTTCGACCTGTACTCCGAGGTGTTCGGCTGGGACAAGCTCGTGCACATCGCCCTCACCGGCGTCATCGCGACACTCGCCGTGATCGCGGCGCAGCGCAGCGGGCTCCTGCCGACGACCGGACACCGCGCCGGACTCGTGATGGCCACCGGGGCGTTCGGCCTCGCGGTCGGCGGTATCTGGGAGATGCTCGAGTGGGCAGGCAATGCGCTCACCGACGCCGTCATCTACGTCGGCTACGACGACACCATCGGCGATCTGGCGGCGGATGCCGTCGGCGGCATCATCGCCGGCCTGGCCCTGCCGTTCCTCACCGGGCGGAGTGCCGCCGTACGGAGTGGCGCCGAGGGCACCGATATCGGCACCGACGCTCACGCCGATGCCCGGATCACCGCAGGCAGGCCGCGATGACGCGGCTGGATCCGACGACGACCGCCCTCCCGGCGCCCACCGTGAGCGTCGTCATCCCCGTCAAGGACGACGCCCGGCCGCTGGTCGACTGCCTTCGGGCGCTTCGGGCGCAGACCGTCGCTCCCATCGAGATCATCGTCGTCGACAACGGGTCGACGGATGACTCCGGAGACGTGGCGCGGTCCTTCGGCGCCGTGGTCATCACCGAATCGCAGCCCGGCATCGGGGTGGCCAGCGCGACCGGCTACAGCGCGGCATCCGGCGACATCATCGCTCGGCTCGACGCCGACTCGATCCCGCAGTCGGACTGGGTGGCGACCATCGCCGACACCTTCGCCAGACTCGAGGATGTCGACGCCATCACCGGCCCTGCGCACTTCATCGACGGGCCGGAGTGGCTGCGCTCACCGGCCGCGGCCGTCTATCTCGGCTCGTACTTCCTGTTCACGGGAATGGCGCTCGGGCACGTGCCCCTGTTCGGCTCCAATCTCGCACTCCGCAGATCGACCTGGAGATCGGTTCGCCACGAGGTGCACGTGCACGACCAGCTCACCCACGACGATCTCGACCTGTCGTTCCACGTCGGGGTCAGCGGTTCCATCCGCTTCATCCCGTCGCTCCGATCCGGGATCTCGATGAGGCCGCTGAACGACGGCCGGGGTTCGCTTCGCTGGAAACGCGGTTTCCACACGGTGACGATCCACTGGCCGCACGACCTGCCGTGGCTCAGACTCGGCAGGCGCGTCGTGCACCGAGCCCGAAAGTCACCGCCACGCAGCCTGTCTCGC
The DNA here is from genome assembly GCF_004570845.1 of Orlajensenia leifsoniae. GTDB lineage: Bacteria > Actinomycetota > Actinomycetes > Actinomycetales > Microbacteriaceae > Orlajensenia > Orlajensenia leifsoniae. The sequence goes on from NZ_SPQZ01000001.1 coordinate 210,804, forward strand.
CGCTGACGTCATGTCCGCCGTCTGGTGAGGTGATTGCCGGGCCGCCGTCGTGGAAGACGACGACGGCGACCCGAGCAGAGCCGCGGTCGAAAGTGACCGCGGGTACGACGTCTACTTCTTGATGAAGGCCAGGATGTCCTGATCCAGTTCGGCCTGGTAGTCGCCGTAGATGCCGTGCGGGGCACCCGGGTAGACCTTGAGTGTGCCGTCCTTGACGAGCTCGATGGTCTTGAGCGCGGCGTCGCCGATGGGAACGATCTGGTCGTCGTCGCCCTGGGCGACGAAGATCGGAACGTCGAGGGCCTTCAGGTCTTCGGTGAAGTCGGTCTCGGAGAACGCCTTCACGCAGTCGTAGGCCGCAGCGAGGTTCACCAGCATGCCCTGACGCCAGAAGTCGCGCTTGGCGCCTTCGGAGACCGAGCTGCCCTCGCGGTTGGCGCCGAAGAACGCCTCGGTGAGCTCGATGTAGAACTGCGAGGCATCCTTGAGGACACCGGCACGGATGCCGTCGAAGACCTCGATCGGCAGGCCGTCGGGGTTCGAGTCCGACTTGACCATGATCGGGGGGACGGCACCGGCCGTGATGACCTTGACGACGCGCCCGACGCCGTGCTGGGCGGCGTAGCGCACGACCTCGCCACCACCCGTGGAGTGGCCGACCACGACGAGGTTCTGCAGGTCGAGGTGCTCGATGAGCTCTGCGAGGTCGCGGGCGTAGGTGTCCATGTCGTTGCCCGTGTAGGTCTTGGACGAACGCCCGTGGCCGCGGCGGTCGTGGGCGATGGCCCGGTATCCGTTGTCGGCGAGCAGCTTCACCTCGACCTGCCACGCGTCGGATGACAGCGGCCAGCCGTGGCTGAGCAGCACGGGCTGGCCCTCGCCCTGGTCGGTGTAGTAGATGTCGGTTCCGTCAGAGGTGGTGAAGTACGGCATGTCTCTCCTTCGATTCGGTCGTGCTCGAACCATGATCCATTTCGTCGGCGACTTCGCCGACAGCGGTTCGCGAATGGTGAAGAATCCGTTCGCCTCAGGTCAATTCCCCGGCCTGGAGCAGCGATGATCCCTCACTTCTTTTGAGTGTGGCCCTCCGAAGCGGCATCCTGTAGAACGTGGGCTGAACTGACAGCGCACGCGAAGGTTGGGGGTTCGATGTACCTTCCGCAGGCGACGCGCGAGCAGACGGGCTTCTCGTCAGCCGTGGCGACAGTGGTGAAGAGCAAGGCGCTCGGTCCGGTGCACCTCGTGCACACCAAGGCGCCGCTCGCCGGAGACGACCCGTTCGCCGGCTACACCGATCCGGGCGATGCCCTCGTCTGGGCCTTCATCACCGACGGCGCCATCGTGTGCAAGCGTGCCTACAACGACCTCGAGAACCGTGCCGGCCACATGAACATGAATCACATGCCACGGCTGAGCGGCTTCCAGATGACGCCGGACTTCCGCGCGCTCTCGATCCGCATGGACCGGCAGGCACTCGGTCTCTCGTCCTCCGACATCGACTCGATCGCGCGCACGGTCTTCCCACTCACCGAGGGACTGCCGCTGATGATCGGCTCGCTCGCCTCGCAGACCATGAGGATGAGCGGCGATCTCGGACCGGCATCCGGAGCCGCCCTAGCGCACTCGATCCTCGAACTCACCACGGCCTTCGTCGACGACTTCCTCGGTCGGCGATCGGCGCCCGAGACCATGCGCAGCAATCTCGTGACCGAGGCCAGGCAGTACGTCGACCTCTACTCCAGCAGTCCGGCTCTCTCTGCGGCATCGGTCGCTGCCGCACTGCAGGTCTCGCCCCGCACGCTGCAGAAGGCTTTCGAGCCCGAGGAGGACACGCTGGGCCGCCTCATCCTCGAGAGTCGGCTCGCGCGTGCCAGAGCCCTCATGGAACGGGACCGCGGCGGCCTGTTCCCCATCGGCGATATCGGCGTCCGTTCGGGCTTCGCGTCGCCCTCGGCGTTCAGCCGCGCGTTCCGGGCCCGCTACGGGCTGGCGCCGCGCGAGTGGCGGGAACGGTACCTGCAGTCCATCGCCGAGTAGCTGCAGCTCGACGGCACTGCGTCGCACGGCACGACGGTCGGAGGGTGTCAAGTCCCTGTCGACGTCCGATCAGCACGCCTAACGTCGAGGTGACGGCGTATCAGCCGACGGAACTGGAGACGCTCATGACGAACCCCGACGGCACGAACCCCGGCCACACCGATCCCGACATCGCGAGCGGCGAGATTACCGACGCCGATTTCGCACGGACCGGTTCCGGCGACTCGGGGCTGAGCGACTCGGAGCTGACCGAGAAGGACACTGCCGAGAGCCCCGGTAGCGAGTCGGAGACCGCCGCCAAGCAGGCCGACCCGATTCCGGATGGCGTCGACGACGACATCGATCGATCCCAGATCCTGGCCGTTCCGGGCACCGGCGGGCCCGATGATGCCGGCGACGTCGAGGTCGATCCCGCCGACCTGAACATGCCCGGCCGGGGCTGACGCGAGCCCGCGAGCGATCGATCATCGACACGAGGGCCGGACTGATCACTCGGCAGATGGCTCCCACGGCTCGATCGGCAGACCTTCCGGATCGTGTATGCGGCCGAAGCATCCGTAGTCCTCGGTGTTCCACTCGGCCCGGCGCTCCACCATGCAGCTGGCAGGGATGCGTGAAGATGGCACCGGCGAGAGTGGAGGCATCCGAGTGAAGATCGACCTCAAGAAGCAGATACCGAGCTACACGGCGCCCCGCGGACGGTTCGAGATCGTGACGGTTCCGCCGCTGCAGTTCCTCATGATCGACGGACACGGCGACCCCAACACGTCAGGTGCCTACGCCGATGCGCTCGCCACGCTCTTCCCGATCGCCTACGCACTGAAGTTCTTCAGCAAGCGCGAGCTCGACCGCGATTACACGGTGATGCCGCTCGAAGCACTGTGGTGGGCCGACGACATGGACTCCTTCACGACAGCGCGCGACAAGTCGCAGTGGAGCTGGACGCTTATGAACCTGGTCCCCGACTGGATCACGGTCGATCACCTCGATGTCGCACGCCAGGTCGCCGCGAAGAAAGGCGACGCACCCGTGCTCGACATGCTGCGCATGAAGATGCTCGACGAAGGGCAGGTGGTCCAGACCCTCCACATCGGATCGTACGACGATGAGGCCCCGGTGCTGAATGAGCTCCACTCCGAGTTCATCCCGGCGCACTCGCTGCGGATGACCGGCAGGCACCACGAGATCTATCTCAGCGATCCCAGACGAACGGCATCCGACAAGCTCAAGACGATCCTGCGCCAGCCCGTCAGCCCTGCCGGCGAACCATCTCAGTGATCCAGATCGGTGCGTACGGTGACGTGCACCCCGGCGGCGTCGGATAGTCCTTCAGCACCTCGAGCTCCTCGCCGATCGCGAGCGCCCGAGCGCGATATTCCGGGTGACGGATGCCGATCTGGGCGAGGCACTCGTTCATCGCCCACTGCAGCCGATCCGGGGCATCCTTCATGTGGGCTTCGATGATGCGGAGCAGGTCGTCGAGGTCGAGACCCTCCGGCGCCTTCGCCACGCGTTCGCTGGTCAGCGCCCACCCGGCGCTGGCGACGACGGGATCCTCGTCACCGAACCAGAGCACGCGCAGCTCCTCGGCGTCGGGGTTCTTCTTGACGATGTAGTTCACGAGCCAGTCGTGCACCTTCGGCACGCGCGCCTCGCGGAGCATCGCATCCAGCTCGGCCGCCGAGTACAGCTTGGGACGGCTGATCAGGATCGCCACGAGGCGGGCAGGGGTGTTCCCGGTCGCCCACAGGTCTCTGGCGAGGTCGGGCTGGATCTTGAGCTCCTTGGCCACCCCGCGGAGCTTCGTCAGGTTGACGCCGTGGTCGTCGCCGTGCCGCTCGTTCACCGCTCGGACCTTCGGGTCCTCCAGCGCGGCCAACTCGGCCAGCACGCCTTCGACCGTTCCCGGATGCACCGCGACTGAATCCATGGTGTCCTTCCTTCCATCTCGTCGGCCGCACGTCGTCGTACGACGCGCTCAGGTCACGCGCTAGCTGGAGACGCGGTTGCGCCCGGCGCGCTTGGCCCGGTACATCGCGGCATCCGCCTCTTCGAGGAGTCCGACCCTCGAGGCGCCGGGCTCCGCGACCACGATGCCGCACGACGCGGTGACGATCAGCGTCGCCACCTTCGTCTCGATGGGCGCGGCGATGGCGGCCACCATCCGGTCGGCGATCGCATGCACGTCCTCGCCGCCGACGACGTCGAGGAGCACCACGAACTCGTCTCCGCCGAGCCTCACGACGACATCCCGCTCTCGCGAATGCGCGATCAGGCGACGGGCGACCTCGAGGATGACGACGTCGCCGACATCGTGACCGTGAACGTCGTTCACGCTCTTGAAGTCGTCGAGGTCGACGAAGAGCAGCGCCCGGCCGTCGAGGTCGACCGGACTCCCGGCCGCCAGTCGCTCGGCGAGATAGCGGCGATTGTGCAACCCGGTCAGCGCGTCGCGCATGGCCAACTCGGCGAGCTGCGCCTGAGCCCGACGGTGCAGCACGGTCTCGAGCTCGTGTCCGAGTTCGAGCGCATCCTGGATCACCGTTCCCCACGGCAAGGACCTCCCGCGCACGGTGCTCTTCCATGTGGAGAACGAGGTGCGCGGCGACAGTTGGCTCGGACGATTGCCCGCACTCTGATCGCCGAGCCAGAAGATCTCGCGTGCGACCTCCCCCCGGAAGAAGACGAGCGTGTCGTCGGGTCCGGCGAGCGGTACCACGAGGAGCCCGGCGGTGCTCGGCAGCAGGGCCGAGATATCGGGACGGTCGGCCTCGAGCCCCTCGGAGACGAAGGCCTCTCCCGAGAGCAGCTCGAGCACCCGGGTCATGTCGTCGAGAGGAGGCACGTCGCCGGCCACTCGAGAGGTGCCGCCGATGTGCACGAGCACGCCGTCGGCCGGCACCAGGTCGAGTACGGTCCGCGGGCCCCGCAGCAGTGCAGACGGGATGTCGTCCGAGGCGTAGAGAGGAGCCAGCAACTCGGTGCGCCGCTCGCGCACCTCGACGAGGTGGCGCAGTCGAGCGATCTCGCGCATCGATGCGAACTGCATGGTGATCTGGGCGGCGAGCACTTCCAGAGCGCGTCGCAGCAGCACGGGAAGGCGCCGCTCGGTGCGATGCGCGCACGTGATCATGCCGACGAGCCGGCCGTCCTCGACGAGGGAGAGGGAGAACGTCGACGCCTGTCCCATGTTGCGCATGTACTGCAGGTGGTAGGGCGACACACCCCGCAGCTCGGCGTTCGAGAGGTCGACGGTTCGCAGCTCGTCGGAGATCGCGAGCAGGGGGATGGTGGGACTGCTCGTGCTCGCGATGGCCCGACCCACCTTCGTCACGTACAGGTCACGAGCCTGCGGAGGGATGTCGGATGAGGGGAAGTGGTGCCCCAGGAGGGATTCGAGTTCGGGGACGCTGTCGTCTGCGACGACCTCCCCATGTCCGTCCTCGTGGAAGTGGTAGATCATCACCCTGTCGAAACCGGTGACCCTCCGGATCTCCGCGGCGGCCTGCTGACGCAGTTCGGCGACGGATGCGACGGCTGTCAGCCGGTTGATCGCCGTGACGACGGCCGTGCGCGCGTACTCGTCGTGCGGCAGGGCCTCGAGCTCGACGATCGTGAGGTCGTCGACCCGGTGCACGATCGCGTCCGTCGGCGACCCCTCCCAGACCACCCGCACAGGATCGATCGCGCTCCCGGAGCGAACAGCCCCCTGCAACTCGGGGTTCCCGATCTCGGCGAACGGGCGGCCCAGCCAACTGCGTGCGTTCTCGCTCGCGACGACGACGACCTGCGTGGCAGCGTCGACGCCCAGCAGCGTCCCGTGAGACTGGATCACGCCGGGCGTGCGGATGGGCTCCTTCGCGCATTCGGCGAGTCGACGAAGCTCGTCGGGATCGATGGCGAGTTCCGCCGGGTCCACTGCGACTCCGTCTGCCGGGGATCGGGCCGGCTGATCCAGTCTATTCAGCCGCCGGACAGAGGCTCCGTGTCGGACATGCCGCCTGCCGAAGGCGGCCTACCGGCATCCGCCACTCCGGCGTACCGTGGGGGGGTGACGGTGCCCTGCCGATCCCGACTCGACTGTGGTCGGATTCGACGTGATCAACGATCGAGCGGGACCGAGCATGGCACCCGGATGTCGGAGAGTGCGGTGGGCACGATGTGGGTCTGTCGGGAGCACGGAGTACGGGTCATCGAGGTGAGGAAGCCGTCGCGGGCGGTGAAGAGCGGGAGACGACCGCCCGATCCTGTGGTCGTCGGCTACGCATGCCCGGCTTCGCCGGGGCGGGTGCTGCGGGAGGACGAGGTCGTCGATCCCGACAGTTAGCCGAAACCGGCTGCTTCAGGCGATGACGGATGCCGGCAGGCGAACCTCGATCCGCAGCCCGCCCTCGGCCCGTGGCGTCAGGAGCAGGGTTCCGTCATGCGCTCGCACGATACTCGCGACGATCGCGAGCCCGAGGCCGACTCCGGCCTGGTCGCGGTGGACGCGCTCGGTTCCGCGCTGGAAGGGTTCCGTGAGGGTCGCGACCACGCCGGGCGCGAGCACTTCCCCCGTGTTCTCGATCGCCAGGATCACCGAGCCCGGAGCGGCTGTCGTCGTCACCCACACCGCTCCCCCCTCGGGGTGGTTGTGGACGATCGCGTTGTGCACGAGGTTCGTGGTCATCTGCAGCAGCAGCGCCGGGGAACCGACAGCCGGGGCCAGCTCCCCAGCCGTCGTGATGGTGATGCCGCGCTTCTCCGCCAGAGGCAGGAGCGTCTCGGTGGCCTCCTCGGCCAGGAGCGAGAGGTCGACGCTCTCGGGGGTGAAGGCGCGCTGGTCGGCACGACTGAGAAGGAGCAGGGCCTCGGTGAGGTCGATCGCCCGAGTGTTGACGGCGCGCAGGCGTTCGAGGAGCGCCGTCGTGTCCTGGTTCGGATCGGTGATGGCGACGTCGAGCATCGCCTGCGTCGTCGCCAACGGGGTGCGCAGCTCATGGGACGCGTTCGCCGCGAAGCGTCGCTGCTCGGCGACCTGGGCCTCGACCCGTTCGAGCATGGTGTCGAAGGCATCGGCGAGCTCCCGGAACTCGTCGTTCCGGCCCGGCATCCGGATGCGCTGGGAGAGGGAGCCGTTCGCGGCCTTGCGCGTTGCCGTCGTGATGCGCGTCAACGGCGCGAGCATCCGACCGGCCAGGAACCACCCGCCCAGCAGCCCGAACAGCACCAGGAAGAGCACGACCCATGCCGCCGCCGGGGCGAAGGCCCGCACGAGATCGTCTCGGCCGGGAACGAACCCACCGATCGTGTTGACCGCCTCGGCCGGAACGTAGCGGAGGATGAACGCCCACACGACTGCGAGGAGCAGCACCACGGCGACGGCGAGGAATCCGGCATAACTGAGGGTGAGCTTGAGCCTGACGCTCCATCCGGGCTCCCTAGCCACTTCGGCCTCCGGCATCCGGTGCCGTGTCGATGCGGTAGCCGACGCCGGGCACCGTGGCGATGAGCCAGGGTTCACCCAGCCTCTTGCGGAGAGCCGAGACCGTGATGCGCACCGCGTTGGTGAACGGGTCGGCGTTCTCGTCCCACGCGCGCTCGAGGAGCTCCTCGGCACTGATGACTCCACCCTCAGCCTCGACCAGCACCTCGAGCACGGCGAACTGCTTGCGGGTGAGCGCCACGTATCGCCCGTCGCGGTAGACCTCGCGCCGGAACGGATCGAGTCGGAGGCCGGCGAGTTCACGCACCGGTGGCCTGGTGTGGGCGCGCCTGCGGTCGAGCGCTCGGAGCCTGAGAACCAGCTCGCGCATCTCGAACGGTTTGGTGAGGTAGTCGTCAGCGCCGATCTCGAACCCGGTGGCCTTGTCGTCGAGCCTGTCGGCGGCGGTGAGCATGATGATCGGCATCCCGCTGCCCGATGCGACGATGCGCTCGGCGACCTCGTCGCCCGATGGCCCCGGGATGTCGCGGTCGAGGACGGCGATGTCGTAGTCGTTGATGCTCAGCAGTTCCAGGGCCGTGCCGCCGTCGCCTGCGATATCGGCCGCAATGGCCTCCAGGCGCAGGCCATCGCGGATGGCGTCGGCCAGGTAGGGCTCGTCCTCGACGATCAGCACTCGCACACCCGCCATGCTACGAGCCGGCGCATATCGTCGGGATATCGAAAACGGCTTACGCCCCCGCAACATCCTGTCGACTGTGCTGGAGGCATGTCCTCCAGCAAGCCACTCCACAGTCCGCTCCGCACGACCACCCACCGCATCCGCTCGGCCATCATCATCACCGTGGCGATGGCTGTGACCGGGATCGTCGCCGCCGGGGCGGTCGTCGTCAGCACTCTCGCGTCGTCCAGCGGGCACTCGGCGGCGGCAGTGCTCTCTCCCGGTCTCGGAAGCATCGGCGTCGACGCTCTCGGGGCGGACGGCGAGGTCGACGATGAGGTGAGCGTCTTCGACGACGACGTTCCTGCCATCGCGAACCTCGACCCGGCGCTTCTCGATGCGGTTCGCCGAGCCGCAACCGACGCCGCCGCCCTCGACGACGTGACCTTCACGGTCAACAGCGGGTGGCGATCCCCCAGCTACCAGGAACAGCTCCTCCGCGAGGCCGTCGACGAGTACGGGTCCGAAGCTGAGGCTGCCCGCTGGGTCGCCACGGCGGAGACCTCGCCCCACGTGAGCGGAGACGCGATCGACATCGGACCGTTCGATGCGACGTACTGGCTGTCGCAGCACGGGGCCGAGTACGGACTGTGCCAGATCTACGCGAACGAGTCGTGGCATTTCGAGCTGAGACCGGATGCCGTCGCGGACGGTTGCCCGGCCATGTACGAGGACCCCACCTTCGACCCGCGGATGCAGCAGTGACTCGGGACGGAGGTGCCGCCGGCGTCCGTCAGGGGAACCCGGCCACATTGGTCGTGCTGTTCGGAATCTATCTCTCGCTGCTCGCCTGGATCGTGCTGTGGAAGCTCGACGTGCCCTGGGTCGGCGGTGTGCAGCGCGTGATCAAGGTCGTCCCGTTCGCGGCCACGTCGGGAAACGGCGCCAGTGCACCGTTCGAGGTCGCGATGAACCTCGTGCTCTTCATTCCCTTCGGCGTCTACCTCGGCCTCCTCGCACCACGGTGGTCGTGGTGGAGGGCCGGCGGCACGGTTGCGGGCGCGAGCTTCGCCCTGGAGGTCACGCAGTACGTCCTCGCCGTCGGAAGCACCGACGTCACCGACGTCCTGGTCAACGCGGCCGGCGGCCTGATCGGATTCGGCCTCCTCACTCTGGCACGCCGCCGGTGGCGGGTGACCACGAGCACCATGACGCGAATCTGCTCGGCCGGGACTGTGGTCGTCGTGATCGCGAGCGCGATCTTCGTCGCCGCTCCCCTGAACATGAGACCGCCCGACGGCGGTCGCCTCCAGCGCTCGGCGACGGTATCGCTCGGGCTGGAGGCGTGACGCGTCGTCAGCTGGGGTCGACGCGCAGAGTCGTCGAGACGGCCTGCGCACTCGTGATCGCCCGCACAGGCGAACCATGTCCGTACTTGGCGCGGTACGCGGCATCGATCTCGGCGTCACGGGTGTCGTCCCGGGTGAAGACGACATCCCTCGAGACCCCGCCCGACTCGATCCGGCCCGTGCCCAGCACCTGAGTGCCACGGAACCATGCGGCTTCGGGTCCGTTGACTGAACGGACGTAGATGGCGTCACCGACCCGGACCTGCCAGATGATGACGAGCTTGCGCAGGGTGCCGTCGGTACGCCGCCCGGCGATGCGCAACTCCCCGGCTCGGCCGATGCGGTCGAGTTCGGATTCGGTCCACTCAGCCATGTCAGTTCCCTCCCTGGTTGCGGCGGAGGGCGCTCGGCACGAGCGTCGCGCCGCCGTAGCTGTTGTCGTCGGGATTGACCGTCACGCCAGGGGGCACGAGATGGTCGATCCTGTCGAGGATCTCGTCGGTCAGCCGCACGTCGACCGCCGGCAGCTGGGAGTCGAGCTGCTCCATGGTGCGCGGGCCGATGATGGCCGCCGTCACTCCCGGGTGGTTGATGACGAAGGCAATGGCCAGGTGGATGAGGCTGATGCCGGCCTCGTCGGCGACCTGGGCGAGCGCATCGACGATCTCCAGCTTCCGTTGGTTCGCCGCCGACGTCATGTCGAACCGGGCGGTGGGACGCGCGGCCGACGTCGGAGTCGGGGCGCTGTCTTTGCGCCACTTGCCGGAGAGCCATCCGCCGGCCAGAGGACTGTAGGTGAGGGTTCCCATGCCGTGGCGCTGGGTCGTGGGGAGCACGTCCTCTTCGATACCGCGAACGAGGATCGAATACGGCGGCTGCTCGGTGACGAAACGGGAGAGGTGATGATCGCGGGCCGCGACCTGTGCCTCGACGATCTGGCTTCCGGAATAGGACGACGAACCGATGTAGCGCACCTTGCCCTGCCGCACCAGATCGGTGAGAGCACCGAGCGTCTCCTCGACATCGGTGGTGACGCTCGGACGGTGCACCTGGTAAAGGTCGATGTAGTCGGTTCCCAAGCGGCGCAGGGAGTTCTCGACCTCGCTCATGATCCATTTCCTGGAGCCGCCGCTTCGGTTCGGCCCCTCCCCCATGGGCATGAAGAACTTGGTCGCGAGCACGACGTCATCGCGTCGCCCTTGGAGGGCCCGACCGACGATCTCCTCCGATGCGCCGGCCGAGTACACGTCGGCGGTGTCGACGAAGTTGATGCCGGCATCGAGCGCCCGGTGGATGACGCGGATGGAGTCATCCACGTCCTGGTTGCCCCACGGGCCGAACATCATCGTGCCCAGGCACAACGGGCTCACGTCAACGCCGGTGCGGCCCAATATGCGGTAATCCATCTGCAGTTCTCCTGGTCTCGTGCCGCGCTGGCGGCCCGTATCTCCCCCAACCTAGGTCGGCGTTCCGCGCCGAGGGAGGCTCTGCCGTTACCTGCTTCGCCGGCTGCGGTCGCCCGGGCCGGACCCGCTGGCCCGTCCTCAGAGCAGCTCGGCGATCATCGCGGCTGCCCGTGCTGCGCCATCCGTCTCGACCGGCCTGTATCGGGTGGTCTCCCGGCCCAGCCCCGCGATGATGGCCTCGGCGAGCGCGTCAGGATCAGCGGCCTCCTCATAGGGCAGCAGATCACCGGCTCGGTATCGCTCGAGGCGGTGGCGCACGTGGAAGTTCTGCTCGAAATGGTGGCGCAGCGGCACGTAGAGGAACGGTGTGCGGGTGGCCGTGAGCTCCATGCAGGTCGTCAGGCCGCCCTGCACGACGGCGAGATCGGCGACGGCGAGATGGCGGTGGAGGTCGGGGACGTGTCCCTTCACCGTCGAGCCTCGTCGACGCGGAAGCGAGCGTGGATCGATGCGGGGACCCGCGACGATGACGAATCGGAGATCGGATGCCGCCCGTCGAGCGAGCGGAACGGCGTCGAGCACGCGTCGCAGCAACGGCTCACCCACACCGGATCCCCCGACGGCGACGACGCACAGCGGCTCCCCTTGCGCGTACCCGAGCTCGCCCCGGAGTCGCTCACGGTCGGCGACCTCAGCGGGGTCGAAGCCCGTCACGTAGCCGGCGAAGTCGAAGTTCTCCCCGACCCAGTCGCGGATGAGCGGGAGGCCGGGGCCGAACGCGTGCGGCACCACATCGTCGGGCGAGCCCACGAAGATCGACCTCTCGCGCACGTGCCGGAAACGGGCGCGCTGCTCGATCATCTCGGCGTTGTAGTCGGCCGTCAGCGCCTCCTCCCGGCTTCCCCCATCCGGCATCGGAAGCCAGCCGACGAAGTCGGTCATCCAGGCGAAGGCGAAGCGCTTGAGTTCGGGGTTCTCGTGCAGGTGATGGTCGACGTCCCACGCCTCGTCGCCGATGACGAGGTCGAAGTCCTCGTCGCGCACGACATCGTCGAACACCATGAAGTTGTGCACGAGGAGCTCGTCCATGCGGCGGATGGCCTGGAAGGCGTGCAGATCGTGCTCGCCGGCCTCGTGCTCGATGTGCCTGCTCTCGTTGGCGAGGAACGCCGACGCCGGATGCACGATTTCCCCCGCCTGCTCGAGCACGGCGGTGACCGGATGCTGGGCGAGCCAGCTGATCTCGACATCCGGATGCCGCATCCGCAGCTCTCGGGCTATCGCGAGGTCGCGTCGGGCATGGCCGAGGCCGATCGGTGACGAGAGGTAGAGCACCTTCCGACGGCGGCGGGCCGCCCGCGTCCACGTCGTGGTGCGCCGCACGGGGGTCGGCACGGCGATCCGGTCCGCGAAGTCCCGGATCAGGCGGTTCACCCTCACGGGGTCGCGGGCGAGGGGTCCGTGCCCGCAGCCCTGCAGGAGAACGACGTCACCGCCCGTGAGCGCAGCGATGCGCTCGCTCACCGCCGGCGGGGAGATCTCATCCTGCGTGCCGTGGATGAGCAGCACCGGGCAGCGGATCTCCGCGCAGACCTCCTCCAGCGGAACCACCGGAACTCCGAGGTAGCCGTGCATCCCCGCCGTGGCGTCGGCGACGATCTCCGGGCTGGTCTGATGAGCCCACTCCACGGCGTCCTCGATCTGCTTCGTGGAGTGCGGTTCGGCGAACATGCGGGCGAAGAAGAAGTCGACGAAGGCGTCGTAGCCACCCGTGAGCCAGAACTCGCGGTTGTACATCGCCCAGCCCGAGCCCGCGTCGCTCGGAGCCTCCCACCCGGCGCCGGCGCGTGCAGGTCGCGTGACGCGGATGTTGCCGGACGCGCCGATCCCCACGATGCCGACGACGCGATCCGGATGGGACGCCGCGAGGTGCAGCGCCCACGTGACGCCCCACGAGAGCCCGACGACGATGGCCCGCGGCGTCGATGTCGCCTCCAGCACGGCCGCCGCGTCTCGGGCGTACTCGTCATCGCGGTACGCCGCAGCACCGCTCGGTCGAGCCGATGCGCCGTTACCCCGGCCGTCGAACACCACCACGCGGTAGTGCCGGGCGAGGTAGCCGAGCTGGCCCTTCCAGATGCGCGAGTGCACGATCGTCCACGTCGGCATGAGCAGCAAGGTGGCCGGCCCGTCGCCGTAGACGGCGTAGGAGATCTCCACGCCGTCCCGAACGATCGAGCCGCTGTCTCGTGGGCTCGCCACTGACACGGGTTCAGCCACCTCGCCAGTATCCTCCGCCGACCCGGGTCACGGACGTACCTCCAGCACGCGGTTGAACGGGGTCTCGGCCGCCGAGCGGAACCTGGAGAACCCCGCGGCGGTGACCACGTCGTGGATGCGAGCCGGTCCGGCCTGGGTTCCGAGCGCAAGCCCGACGTCCTGGGACAGCGATGCCGGCGTGCAGAGCAGCGTGGAGAAGCCGTAGTAGGCGCGTCCGACGGGGTTCAGGTTGTCGCTCACGCTGTCGCCGGCCATCGGCTCGACGACCATCCAGGTGCCGTCGGGCGCGATGCTCTCGCGCACGTGCCGCGCCGCGCCGACGGGGTCGCCCATGTCGTGCAGGGCGTCGAAGGTCGTCACGAGGTCGTAGCCCTCCCCGCCGAACGCCGTGGATCCGGCGACCTCGAAGGTCACGCGGTCGTCCACCCCGGCCGAGCGAGCACGCTCGCGGGCGACGTCGATGGATGCCTCGTGGTAGTCGGAGCCGACGAAGGTGGAGTTCGGGAACGCCTGCGCCATGATGACGGTCGACGCCCCGTGCCCGCATCCGATGTCCGCGACCCGAGCTCCCCGCTGCAGCTTCTCGACGACGCCGTCCAGGGCGGGGAGCCACTCGTCGACGAGGTGGGCGTTGTACATGGTGCGGAAGAAGCGCTCGCAGCCGTCGTGCACGTCGCTGTTGTGTTCGTGCCAGCCGACGCCGGCGTTGTTGCGGGCGGCGTCCATCACGCTGTCGACATCGTGGATGGTCCCGAGCGCGATCTGGAAGAAGCCCGGCAGGTAGGCGGGGCTCGAGACGTCGGTGAGGGCGGCGATCTGCTCGGGCGGGAGCGTGTACCGGTTGGTGGCGGCGTCGTACTCGACGTAGCCGCCGGCGGCCTGGGCGTTCAGCCATTCCCGCGCGTAGTGCTCGTCGGTGCTCGTGTCCTGCGCGAGCCTGGCTGCATTCGTGGGTCCGGATGCGGCCATCGCCCGGTAGTAGCCGAGCTTGTCGCCGAGCACGACGAGGGCCGTGTTGAGCGTCGCCCCGACCTCGTCGACGGCCTTGCCGACGAATGCCATGAGCTTGTCGATGTCGATGGTCGCGGCCGCAGCCGGCGAGTCCTGAATGTCGGTCATGATGCTTCCTCTGTTCGGGTTGCCGGCTCGGTTGCCGACGCCAGCGAGGCTAGGCCGACCGCGCGGTCGCTCGTATCGGGTGGGCCCCCTGGGATCCGCCCGGACGCGGGATCCGCCTCACGCCTAGACTGGCGGCGTGCTGCTCGGGCGTGCTGCGGAGCGGCAGGCGATCGAGCGCCTGCTCGCCGGGGCACGCGTGGGCGACGGCGGCGCACTCGTCATCACCGGAGATCCGGGCATCGGCAAGTCAGCCCTGCTCGATGCCGTGCGATCGACGACAGCCGGGATGCTGGTCATCACCGTGCGCGGAGCGGAGGCCGAGCACGAGGTGCCGTTCGCGGGACTGCACCAGCTCTGCGCTCCGCTCTCGGGGCTCATCCCCGACCTCGCCGCCCCGCAGGCCGACGCCCTCGGCGTGGCCCTCGCCCTCCGCGACGGTCCGGCCCCCGGACGGTTCGCCGTCGGAGCCGCCCTCCTCGGGCTCCTCACCCGCGCGGCCGAGGACACGCCGCTGGCCGTCGTCATCGACGATGCCCAGCACCTCGACGAGTCATCGGCCTCCGCCATCGCCTTCGTGGCGAGACGGCTGTCGAGCGACCCCGTCGCGATCCTCGTCGCCGAGCGCACCGGCAGCCCATCCGTTCTCACGGGATTGACGCGGCTCGAGCTCGGGCCGCTCGAGGCCACCGCCGCCCGTGAGCTGCTGACCGCTGATGCCGGCCGACCGCTCGACGACGAGGAGTTCTCCCGACTCCACCGGGCAACGGCGGGCAACCCGCTGGCCCTGCTCGAGCTGGGGAACCGTCGGATCGAGTTCGCCGCCGCTCCCCCGGGCTCGCCGATTCCCCTCACCGGCGAGTTGCTCACGGCCTTCTCGGTGCGGCAACGCTCGCTCTCCGATGACGCGCGGGCGGCCCTCCTCCTGGCATCGATCAGCGGCGATGACGTCGACGTGCTGATGCGTGCGTGCACGGCGCAGGGGGTGCCGTTCGCCGCGCTCGAGGAGGCCGAGGCCGCCGGGCTCGTGCGCCTGCAGCCCGGGGAGGTCGGCTTCCGGCATCCGTTGGTCAGGGCAGCCGTGTATGCGGACTCCGTTCCGACCGCGCGGCGGGCCGCGCACCGGATCCTCGCCGACGTTCTGGGCAGCAGCCAGCCCGACCGTCGAGCCTGGCACCGGGCGGAGGCCGCGATCGGGCCGGACGAGGCCACCGCGGCTCTGCTCGACGGCGTCGCAGCGGTGTCGGCGGCTCGCGGCGCCTATGCCGTCGCCGCTGCGCAGTACGAACGCGCGGCAGACCTCACGGTGGCGAGGGATGAGAAGGCGGAACGGATGCTGCACGCCGGAGAGCAGTCGTGGCTGGCGGGCGACCGCGATCGGTCGCGCACCCTGCTCGGCCGCGCGCTCGAGGCTGCGCCGACCTCCGACGCGAGGGCGCGCGCGCTGATCCGGTTGGGAACGGTCGAGGCCCGCTGCGGATCTCTCGCTGCGGCACGCGATCTGCAGTTCGAGGCCTACGCGGAGGCACGGGGGCACGACACCGACCTCGCCGTGTCGGCTCTGGCGGATGCCGTGGAGTCCTGCCTGTTCCTCGCCGACGCGGAGTCCGCCCTGAGGGCGGGCGAGATGCTGGTCGAGCACGCGGCATCCGGTTCCCTCGACGGCATCCCGTACTACGCGGCCGGAGTCGCGGAGATCCTCGGCGGCAGCGCCGACCGGGGCGCGAACCTCATCCGCACGGGGCTCGCACGGGCTACCCCCTCGGCCACGTCCTCCCCTGCGTCCTCGGCCGTGGAGGAGCAGTGGGGACTGAGCTGGAGCCTCACGGCGCCCCTGTTCCTGCGCGAGTCGGGCGCGGCACGCGACAGGATCACCGAGGCCGCCCGGGTCGCGCGAACTCACGCGGCCGTCGGGGTGCTCCCCTTCCTGTTGACCCTGCTGGCCAAGGACGATGCCGCCGCGACGAACTGGCATCGCGCCGACGAGGGCTACGCCGAGGCCGTGCGGCTCGCGCGGGAGAGCGGTCATGACACCGATCTGGCGCTCGCGCTCGGCGGATGGGCCTGGCTCGGCGCTCGCCGGGGAGACTCCGACAGTGCGCGAGAGCATGCCAGGGAGGCGGGCGAACTCGCCTCAGCGCACGACGCCAACCTCGCCGGCATCTGGGCGTCGTGGGCGATCGCCGACCTCGCCTCAGTCGAAGGGCGGGCTTCGGAGGCGACGACGTCGTATGAGGCCCTGCAGGATCGACTGCGCGAGCTCTCCCTCGGCGACGTCGACCTGGCGCCGGTGCCCGAGCTGATCGAACACCTCAAGCCGGCGGCTGGAGCCGGCGAGCGGCTGGAATCCCTCGCCCGGTCCTACCTCGAGGCCGCGCGGAGAAAGGCCTTGCCGTGGGCCCTCGCCAGGTCTCACCGGGCGATGGCCATCGTCGCCGACGACGAGCAGGAGGCCGAGCGCTGGTTCGGCACAGCCCTCGAACTGCACGAGGGCACCCCCGACGTCTACGAGGCCGCCCGCACCTTCCTCGCCCTGGGATCGCGCCGGCGGCGAGCTCGCCGCCGTGCCGCCTCACGCGATCCGCTGAGGGCGGCCCTCGAGCGATTCGACAGGCTCGGAGCGACCCCGTGGGCCGACCGCGCCGCCGCGGAGCTCGCCGCAACCGGCGAGACCGCGGTGCGCCGTGAGGCCGGCTCGCTCGCGACGCTCACCCCGCAGGAGCGCCAGATCGGCGCCCTCCTGGCCGATGGACTGACGACGCGCGAGGCGGCCGCATCGCTGTTCCTCAGTCCGAAGACCGTGGAGTACCACCTGCGACACGTGTACCTGAAGCTCGGCATCCGTTCACGCGACGAACTGCGGCAGGTGCTCGAACACTGAACTCCCCGCTGTGCGCGGCGCTCCGGTTCAGAGCGAGGTGGCGCCGCGCACGCGGTGCCCGACCGCGATCGACTCGCCGGACACTGCACCGGAGAGAGGTGAGATCAGGTAGGTGACGAGGTTGGCGATGTCCATGGGCCTGGACTCGCCTGCCTTCCCGTGTGCGACATCGGGTGCGGGGTTCTCGCTGACGATGCCGGGACTCACCGTGTTCACGGTGACACCGGTGCCGGCGACGGAGTCCGCGAGGTTCTTCGCCGCGATGATCAGTGCCGCGTTCCGCACGGCGCCGGTGACATTGCCGGTGACGAAGGCGTTCTGCCCGCTGATGCCGACGATGCGGCCGTAGCCCGCCTCCGTCATGACGCGAAGCGAGGCATTCGCGACGCGGAGGAAAGCCAGCGCCTTCGCATCGATGGCTTCCAGAACCTGCGCCGGATCGGAGTTGCGCGTCGGATCGAGTGTCTGCGCGCTCGGCGCTGCAGCGACGACGACACCGTCGAGACGACCATGGTTCCTCACCACGTGCGAGATCGCAGTGGTGACGGATGCGTCGTCACGGGCATCGAGCTCGATACCGCCGGTACCCCGCCGCGAGGCGACGACCGCGGTCGCACCCTCCGCGACGAGCCGCTCGACCACGGCACTCCCGATCAGACCGGTTCCCCCGACGACCAGGACGACGCGTCCGTGAAGCTGCAGATCCATGGATCAACCGTATTGCAGCGTCGCCTGCACCGGTAGGAGTGGTCGCGAATGGCCGGGATCCTGCGCTCGGACGGCTGCTTCTCAGGCGCGGTCGTGAAGGGTGATCTGGTAGCCGTCGGGGTCGGCGAAGGTGAACGTGCGACCGAAGGGTCCGTCGATCGGGGCGGCGACGATCGTGTGCCCGTCGGCGAGGAGCGCATCGTGAATGGCTTGGACGTCTGTGGCGTGGAGCCAGATCGCCGCACCGATGCCGGGCTGCGCTGCTGACGCGAGATCCGTTCCGGGAACGATGTCGCGGAGCGCGAAGGCGATCGGCTGCGTCTCGAACACGACGGCGTGGGGAGGGCCCGCCTGCGAGCGGACGAGGCCGAGGTACTGCTCGTAGAACGCCTGCGACGCGTCGAGGTCGCGGGTCTGCAGGGAGATGAAGTCGGGGCCGGTGACGGGCATGATGGTGCTCCTTGGATGCATGTCAGTTTTCTGACACGCACCAATGTATGTCAGAATACTGACATGAGTCAAGACGGTGTCGGCGTCGACCTGAAGACGTCGCTGGGCTACCTGCTGAAGGAGGCGTCGAGCGCTCTCCGCGCCGCCATGGAGGCGGAGCTGCGGCCGCTCGGCATGACGGTGACGCACTACTCCTGCCTCGAGCTGCTGGCGCAGCGGCCCGGCCTGTCGAACTCCGAGCTCGCGCGGGGGGCGTTCGTCACGCGACAGTCGATGAACGTGCTGCTTCAGGCGCTGGAACGCGACGGCTTCGTGACCAGGCCTGCGGAGGCATCCGTGGGAAAGGTCCTGCCGACACGACTCACCCCACGCGGCCGACGGAGCCTCGAGAAGGCGACTGTCGCGGTCCGATCCGTCGAACTCAGGATGCTGGGCGGCATGACCCAAGACGAGCAGGCGGATGCGTTCACGGCCCTGCAGAGCATGATCCGGTCCCTGCAGAAACACGACGGGGTGTAGCCGACTCGCACCCATCAGCGCCGCTGACACCAGCGAGGTCATTCGAGGGTGATGCGCACTGGCATGCTCTCCCACGCCCGGAGGGTGTTGTTGAGGCGACGTGAGGGCGGACCGGAGAGCTCGATCGTCTTCACCCGCCGCGCGAGCGCCGTGACGAGCGTGCCTGCCTCGAGGCGGGCCACATGCTGGCCGACGCACTGGTGGATGCCCATTCCGAAACCGACGTGACCTGACGGGTCCCGCGTCAGGTCGAAGGCGTCCGGGCGCTCCCACCGCCGTGGATCGCGGTTCGCCGCTCCGAGGAACATGAGGATCTTGTGTCCTTCGGGAATGGTGGTGCCGTGGAGGGTCACATCCCGGGTCGTGGTGCGGAAGAAGGTCTGGACGGGCGACTCGAGGCGGATCGCCTCATCGAATGCTCGGCGTGCCAACCGCGGGTCCTCGCGCAGCGCCCGCCACTGGTCGGGGTGGGTTGCGAAGGCGTGCAGAACTGCGCCGATCGCGTGCACTGTGGTGTCCACGCCTGCGGAGAGCAGCGACCGGACGATGAGCGGCGCCTGCGCGGGCGTGATGTCGCCCCGATCCGTCGCCGCCCAGATGTCAGCACCGAACCCCGTTGCAGCCAGCGATTCGCGAGAGCACTGGGCGTTCACCCAGGCCGAGAGTTCTGGAGCGCGCGGCGCACCCTGCTGGACCAGGAAGTTCTCGGGGCCGAAGGTGTTGAACAGGTGGTCGCCGTACGGGAGCAGATGGTCGCGATCCGAGCCGGGCAGGCCCACCGCGTCGGGGAAGACGCGCAGCGGGAACGCCTCCGCCAGGTGCGTGACCGCGTCGAACTCGAGCGGACCCTCGATCAGCTGATCGACCAGGCGTTCCGCGTCATCCGCCCACACGGGTTCCAGCTCCCGGATCGACCGGGGGCTCAGGATCTTCGCGAGCACCTCGCGCGGAGCGTCGTGATGCGGCGGGTCCGCTTCGAGGAGCAGGCTCGGAGGTCGCCAGGGCTTCTCACGCGTGAAGTCGGTCATGCCGACCCCGGCGGCGGACTGGAAGTCCTGCCAGTCCAGCAGGGCGGAACGAACGGTGTCGTACCTGCCCATGGCGTAGACCCCGTATGTCTGGAGCCGGACGACGCTGCCTGCCTCGCGGAGCCGCTCCTGGAAGGGAAGAGGATCCTGGAGGATCTCGGCGCTGAAGGGATCATCGGAGCTCTGGGCCACGGTGTGCGCGTCAGTGATGGTCATGGTGGTCCTTCTGTGAGGTGAGCGTGGTCAGACGGCGATGACGATGCGGTCACTGCGCGACCGGCTGACGCAGGGGAAGAAGCAGTCACCGGCCGCCTGCTCCGCGTCGCTGAGGATGGAGTCCCGGTGATCCGGCTCGCCGCTCACCACGGTGGTCTCACAGGTGCCGCACACCCCTCGCGCGCATGACGTGAGGATGTCGATCCCGGCGCCGCGCAGTGCTGCCGCGACGGAGGTGCCGGGGCCGACGCCGACCGTGATGTCGGTTCCGAAGACCTGGACCTCGAACGGGGTGGCACGCAGCGGCTCGTCGATCGTGCGCGCCGTGAACCGCTCGCTGCGCACCCACCCGGGCCTCCACGTCCGGGTGGCGTCGGCGACGGATTCCAGGAGGCGGGCCGGGCCACAGGCGTAGACCTTCGTCGCCTCGTCGTACGACCCGATCCACTCCGCAAGCGGGATTCGTCCGCGCTCGGATGCCGGGTGGAGGGTGACGTCCCCGCTGCCCACGGTGAGCTCCTCGACGAGGGCCATCGTGCTGAGGTCCCGCCCGAGATAGAGGAGCCTCCATCGAGAACCCAAGGCCTCGGCTGCGTGCAGCATGGGGAGGATCGGGGTGATTCCGATGCCACCAGAGATGAAGGTGTACGACGTCGACGGGACGAGGGTGAAGTTGTTCCGCGGCCCCCCGAGACCGACTCGATCGCCGACCGCGAGCAGATCATGGATGAACCGGGATCCGCCGCGCCCCGCCGCCTCGCGCAGTACTGCGATCCGGTATTCGCCGCTGTCTGCGGGATCGCCGCAGAGGGAATACTGCCGGGTGACGCCGTTCGGCAGGATGAGGTCGATGTGCGCGCCGGGAGTCCAGTCCGGAAGGCGCCCGCCGTCGATTCGGCGGAGCCTGATCGACACGACGGATGCCGCGATGAGAGTCTTCTCGACCACGACGAGGCTGCGGCCATCCGGTCGCTCGAGGGCAGCGGGTGCGGAGTGGGTCGGGGATTCCATGCAGTCTCCTGGTGTCAGCGTTGACGACGAGTGACGTCACGTTAGGGCCTGCTCTGCATGCGTGGGACCGATTTTCCGTTGAAAGGAAAGTGGTAGCATCCGCTGGGAGGATCGATGGCGAAGGCATCCGCGGGACGATCGGCACTCAGCAGGCAGATCCTGCTGCTCGACTCGTTCTCGACCAACCAGCCATTCCTCACGATCTCCCAGCTCTCGCGTCGGAGTGGGCTTGCGCTGTCCACGACGCACCGCCTGATGGCTGAGCTCACGGAGACCGGCCTCACGGAGAGGCTGGACGACAGGACCTATCGGCTCGGCGTCCGGCTCTGGGAACTCGCCTGCCGGACCCCCGGCGCGATCGGCCTGCGCGAGACAGCATCGCCCTACCTTCATGACGCGCATGCGGTCATCCGGCAGCATGTGCAACTCGGCATCGCCGACGGACGGGACGTCCTCTTCCTGGAGCGCCTGTCGATGCAGGACGCCGTCGTCTCGTCGACGATCATCGGCGGGCGCCTCCCTCTGCACGCATCCGCGACAGGGCTGGTGCTGCTGGCGGACTCTGACCCCGATGCGCTCGCGGACTTCCTCGCCGGCGCACTGCCGTCGTACACCGACGCGACCATCCACGAGCCGCGCGCATTGCGAGCCGCGCTCGCCGACGTTCGACGACAGGGCTACGCCGTGACCGACGGGCACATCCATCCCAGCGCCCGAGGTGTCGCGGTTCCCGTCGTCGGAGCCGCCGGTGAGACCGTGGCCGCGATCGGGGCCGTCGTGCCGAACGACAGTCAGCCGTGGCTGCACATCGTCCAGACTCTGCGCACCGCGGCTGAGCGGACGACCACGGCTCTGCGCGCGGCCGCGCGCCCCGCCAGCGACCCCGACGCGAGTCCCGGCGGCCGGTACCGCGCACTGGTGCACTCGTCGGACCAGTCGATGGAGTTCCTCTCACGGGATCGCCCGATTCGCCAGTAGCACGGCCGTCCAGGCATCGATCGACGTTATAAAGTAATCGGTAGACATAGACGTCGCTGATGCCGCGTCGACCCCGACCGCGAAGGACACGACGACGTGCCGACCTCCACCAGCCTCGCCAGACTCGACCTGAACCTGCTCGTCTCCCTTGATGCGCTCCTCACTGAACGCAGCGTCACGCGAGCGGCGGAACGCCTCAACCTGAGCCAGCCGGCCCTCAGCGCCTCACTGGCTCGACTGCGCGTGCACTTCAACGACCAGATCCTCGCGCGACAGGGCAACTCCTACCAGCTGACTCCCCTGGCGTCGCGGCTGGCCGAGCAGACGGGCATCGCCCTCGACGCGGCGCAGAGAGTGTTCGCCAGCCAGGCAGCGTGGGACCCGAGCGAATCGACGCGTGAGTTCACCGTCTACGGCTCGGACTACGGCTTCGCGACCGTCGGCCGCGTGGTCGCCGACCTCGCTGCCGAGCGGGCCCCGCACGTGCGGTTCCGCTTCATGCAGCACACGCCCAAGATCGTCGAGGACGCCGTGGGGACACTCCGCTCGTCTGACGGGCTGCTGCTCCCCCACGGCTTCCTGACCGATCTGCCGTACGTGGACGTGTCATCCGATGGCTGGGTGGTCATAGCGTCGGCCGACAACGACCTGATCGGCGAGACGCTCTCGATGGCGGATGTCGCATCCTCCCCGTGGGTGTTCACGTACCAGTCGCGGTCGGCGTTCACCTCGGCATCGCGTCAGCTGCAGCAGCTGGGCATCGAGCCGACCGTCGAGTGCGTCGTGGAGGGATTCCTGACGCTGCCCTCCTTCATCGCGGGTACTCGCCGACTCGGGCTCATCCAGGCGCACCTCACCGAGTTCGCCCTGCAGAATCCGCGCATCCGGGTACTCGCGACGCCGTTCGAGGCCACTCGGATCACCAACGCCCTGTGGTGGCATCCGATCCACCGGAGCGACCCCGAGCACGAGTGGATGCGTGCCCTGTTCGTCGAGGCCGGCGGCATGATCGACACCGCCTCCAGCCCCGGCTGACAGGGACCGGGACCGGGTCGCCCCGGCCCCGGTCCCGGTCCCTGTCCCGGTCGAGCGGTCCCTACGGTCGAGCGGAGGCGAGCTGCGGCTCGGCAGGCGAGTCGGCCGCGCGCCGAAGCCCGAGACCGAGGGCGAGCGCCACCACGGCACACGCGATCCCCACGATGCCGACGGCCAACGGCAGTCCACCGACCGCCGCGACGATCGCGCCGATCAGGATCGGCGTGAGGAACTGACCGAGGAAGAACGCGGACTGCCACCAGCCCGTCGAGCGCCCTCGTTCCTCGAACTTGATCGTCGACAGCGCCCACGTCAGCATGGAAGGCAGCAGCAGTCCTGAGCCGAACCCGGCGACCACAGCGCCGATCACGACCCCCGGCACGCCACCGATGATCCAGATGATCAGCATTCCCAGGGCCTGCAGTCCGAAGGCGAGGGGAAGCAGGAACCTCGGCCCGCGCGCGGCGAGCTTCGGGAAGGTCAACGCACCGGCCGCGGTCACCAGGGAGGCCGCGGCGGCCACAGCTCCGATGATCGCGGTGTTCGTCGCGTCGACGCCGTTCGCCACCAGGAGGTAGCTCGTCTCGATCAGCATGACGTAGAAGGAGAAACCACCGAACAAGGCGACAACGAGCGGCAGACGGAGCCGACGCCACGGCACGGGAACCTTGGCCTCTGCGGCATGGGCGTCGGTCGTGTCCGCGCGGCTCGGCTCCCAGAGGCCGAAGATCATCGGGATCGCGATCACCAGGCTCAGGGCGTAGATCCAGAACGGCGTGTGCCACCCGCCGACGCCGAGCGCGCCACCCAGGATGATGAACACCGTCGCGGCGAGCGTCGTGACGACGGTCTGCAGCCCGAGGTACTTGTTGCGTCGCTTCTCCTCGTGGAAGTAGTCGACGATCAAGGTGGTGCAGGCCGTCATGATCGCGGCTTCGGTGATGCCGACGCCGACTCGCGTCGCGAGGATGAGGTTGAGCGACTCGAGGTAGGCCGGGGCCGTGCCGACGAACGCATACGCGATCATCGCGACGATGAGCAGTTTCTTCCGCCCGAGTCGATCGACGATCTGGCCGGCGAACGGCGCGAAGATGGCGATCATGAGTGCCGGGATCGCGACGATCATCGGAACGAGGATCGCCGACCCGGGCTCGGCTCCGAAGACCTCGGAGAGCTGAGGGAGGATGGGCGTGAGCAGCACCGCGCCGAGCACGGGCATGCAGCTGCCGGCGAGGAGGAGTACCGCCTGCCAGACGCCCGCGTGCCTGACGGCGGCGGGGCGCCCGATGGATGAGTTCGTCATTGAATCTCCTGGGTTCGTGATGGATGGTGCAGGGGCCGACCGGACGGGGTGCCGATCGGGGTCTGGATCACGGTCGCTCGCGCAGGCGGGGCCGGATTCTGGCTGGTGGGATCGGGGGCACGGATGCGGTCGGTCCCACGACGTTCCGGATCTCGCCGATGCCCTCGACGCGCATGACGACTTCGTCGCCCGTCGCGAGAGGAGGAGGCGAGAGTTCGCCGCGTCTGCCCCACAGTTCGGCGAGGCATCCGCCGTGTCCCGCGGTGCCGGAGCCGAGAACATCTCCCGGCACGACGCGGCTGTTGCGGGAGGCGTACGCGACGAGTTCGGCGAACGGCCAGCCCATGTTCGAGAGCAGGTCCCGACCGACCGGCTCTCCGTTGACGGCCACGTCCATGCCGAGAGGCAGGAAGCCCTCGTCGTCGTGCAGGGAGGCGAACTCATCGGCCGTCACGATCCAGGGACCGAGGGTGGTTCCGAAGTCCTTGCCCTTGCACGGGCCGAGACGCACCTTCATCTCCCGGCCCTGCACGTCACGGGCAGACCAGTCGTTGAAGACGAGATAGCCGAAGATGTGCTCCGCGGCATCCGCAGCCGTCAGATTCGCACCGTCCCTGCCGGGCACTCCCCCGATCACGGCGCCGACCTCGAGTTCGAAGTCGAGGCGCTCGGTGACGGGTGGGCTGACCACGTCGTCCGTGGCGAGCACGGTGTGCGGATTGGTGAAGTAGAACGTCGGGTACTCGTACCACTCCGGCACCACCTCCCTGACGCCGTCGATCGAGGCGGTGACGCCCTCCACATGCTCCTCGAAGGCGACGAAGTCCCGGATGCTCGCCGGCACCAGCGGCGCCAGGAGCGAGACCTCGGTGAGCGGGATGCCGTCGGCGGCGTGAGCGGATGCCCCGAGCTCGAGCGCAGCGGCCAGTCCACCCGCGAGAACGTCGGCCACGGTCACGCCGCCGGGGAACGCGACGACGTGGTCATCGACCACGAATCCGTCGGACACGAGGCCCTGCTGCACCCATCGTGCGATCCTCATCGCGGGATCCCCGCTGCTCGGCGATGCCCCGCTGTCCGCGCCATTCCGGCGAGCGCCGGGAGGAGTCGAGCCGCGTTGCCCGACAGGATCGCCTGCTCGGCATCGTCGCTCAGATCAGCTGCCTGCACGCGCTCCACCGGATCGTCGACGCCCATGTCGAACGGATAGTCGCTGCCGAGGAGCACGCGCTCGTGGCCGACGGCGTCGACGAGGGCCCGCAGCACGGCCGGGTCGTGGACGAGCGAGTCGAACCAGAGCCGGCGCAGATAGCTCGACGGCTTCTCCCGGCATCCGTGCGCCTCGGGGCGCACCGTCCAGGCGTGATCGGAGCGACCGATGTATCCGGGCAGGTAGCCGCCGCCGTGGGAGGCGACGATGCGCAGCCCCGGGTGGCGGTCGAGCACGCCCGAGAAGATCAGGTGCGACAGGGCGACGGCGTTCTCGGCTGGCTGCCCGACGGTGTTCGACAGGTAGAACCTGTCGAGGCGTTCGTCGAGGGTGCAGCCGAACGGATGCAGAAAGACCACGGCGCCGAGTTCGGCGGCGCGCCGCCAGAACGGCTCGAGCCGAACATCGGAGAGCTCGACGTCGCCGGCGCTCGATGAGATCTCGACGCCCGCGAGGCCTCGTTCGATCATCGCGTCGTCGAGGGCGGCGACGACGAGGTCCGGATGCTGCAGCGGAACGAGTCCGAGCCCGACGAGGCGATCAGGGGCGCTCGCCACGAGTTCGGCGGTGAGCCCGTTCGCTTCGCGTGCGACCCAGGCGGCATCCGTCGGCGAAGCCCAGGGGTAGTAGTGCGACGGGGATGGCGAGACGAGCTGCACGTCGACGCCCTGCGCCTCCATGTCCTCGAGTCGAAGCGGCAGCTGGGTGAGGCGCGCGAACCTGTCGCGGATCATCGCTCCCGACGCGGCCAGGCTCTCGGCACCATTGCGCCGCGCCTCGAGCTCGCCCGCTGCACCGAACCCGGCCGGATCGCGCTCCTGCATGGCGCCCTGCAGCTGCGGGAGGAGCACGTGGGCGTGCACATCGACGACAGGGGCGTCCGCAGCCGCTGCGGGGATCGACTCGATCATGCCGGCTCGCTCACGAGTGCACCGATGCGGCCCATCAGGCCCGGGATGTCGGCGTCCCGTCTCTCCTCGATCAGCCAGGTGCCGAGTTGAACGGATGCCTCGACGACCTCACGCGCTCGCGGGAGACGTCGCGCGTGGAAGGCGTCCCAGAGGTGCTGATCGACGTCGTCCGCCGCGAGCAGCAGCTCGGCGAGGACAGACGCATCCTCCACGGCCTGGGCCGCGCCCTGCGCCAGGGTCGGCGGTCCGCTGTGGGCAGCCTCGCCGATGATGACGACACGACCGCGGTTCCAGGCGTCGGGAACGACGTGCTGCGTGAACCAGGTGTAGTTGACCCGCGACGCCGTCGAGAGGTCTGCGCGGAAGTCGTCCCACGGGCCGTGGTAGGCCATCGACAGGTCCCGCATGATCTCGACGGCCTGCTCGTCGGTGACGGCCGAGCGATCCTCCGCCTTCTCCACGAGGTAGGCGTACATCGTGTCATCGCCGGTCGGGCAGTACCCGGCGATGAAGCAGGGCCCGCCGTAGTAGAGCTCCGTATGGGTGACGGATGCGGGCCGATTCACGAAGGCGCGCCAGATTCCCATGCCGGTGCGCTGCGGCCCGACGTCGATTCCGATGAGTTCGCGCACGCGGGAGTGCAGGCCGTCGGCCCCGATCACGAGGTCGTAGCGACCGGAGGACCCATCCGAGAGGGTCAGGTCGACTCCGTCATCGTCGCTGGCGATTCCGGTGACGGTCGTACCGAAGTGAACGGACGCCCCGACCTCGGTCGCGCGGTCGACGAGGATGCGCGCCAGGTCAGGTCGGTACATGCCGACAGTCGCCGGGAACTCCGGGCCTCCGGTGCGCTGATCGGGAATCTCGGCCAGGATTCGGGCCTCAGGGCCTGGCGTGCGCAGGCCGAGCACGTCGAAGCCGTAGCCGGCCTCCTGCACCTGCTCCCAGATCCCCAGCTGGGCGAAGACCCGCAGGGCGTTCCCCTGCAGGGTGATACCGGAGCCGAGGGCCGAGATGTCGGGCTTCGCCTCGAAGACGTCGACAGTGACGCCTCCTTTTGCGAGAAGGATGGCCGCCGCCGTGCCGGCAGCGCCGCCCCCGACGATGGCCACGCGTGAAACTGCGCTCATGATGTTCTGTGCTTTCTGGTCTGGGCTGAGCTGAGCTGAGCTGAGCTGGATCTAGCGGAGGGCGATCGGGTTCACAGGGGAACCGACTGCTCCGGTGATGGGGATCGGGGGTGCCGCGAGCAGGAACTCGTAGTTCCCGGATGCGGCGCTGTCCTCCGCGAGGGCGTCGAGGTCCCACATCTCGCCGATGGTGAGCCCCATGTTCGGGATGGCGACCTGGTGCAGGGGCTGGAAGGCGTCGTCGAACTCGTTCGGACGCACCTCGAACCCCCACGTGTCGGTCGCAATGGCGGCGATCTCGGTTCGGTGCAGCCATCCGGCCGTCGTGAAGGACAGCCCCGCGGATGGCCCACCCGCATAGCCGTTCCATCCCTCGCGTCGGGCCCGCGAGTAGCGGCCCGTGCGCACGAGCACGATGTCGCCGCGGCCGACCCTGCTGGTCTCGCCCTGCGCGGCGATGCACGCCTCGATCTCCTGCGTCGTGATCGCGTAACCGTCGGGCAGTTCGCCGTCGCCGACGGAGGTGCCTGGGCGAAGGAAGCGCCCGAGGTCGAGAAGCACGCCGCGTCCCACCAACGAGGCGGCCATGTGTTCGATGCCGGTGACGAGGTCGCCGTCGCTCGTGACGACGTCTCCGGCGCGACGGCCGTTCCAGGCGAAGCCCCTGTCGAAGATGTGGCCGAGCCCGTCCCACTGAGTCGAGCACTGGAGCGGCATCGCGACCACGTCGTCGGCGCCGCCGATGCCGTGAGGGAAACCCTGCTTGCCGGCTTCCGCGTCGGTTCCCGTGTCGAGCATCGTGTGCACGGGGTTCGTGCGCCGGCGCCAGCCGAGCTGGGGACCGTTCATGTCGAATGGCTGCGACAGCGAGAAGCTCACGCCCCGCTTCACCAGGGCGGCGGCTTCTGCCCGCTTGGCATCGTCGATGAAGTTGACGGTGCCGAGCACGTCGTCCTGCCCCCAGCGACCCCAGTTGCGGTACGCCTCCGCTGACGCGATGACCGCGGCCGGTGCGCCGGCGCGATCCAGCTGCGTCGGGTCCTCCGTCGGCGCGTTCATCGGTTCTGCTCCGAGACGCAGCGCACGGTCTGGGTGCCGAGGCCCTCGATGCTGGCGACCATGACGTCGCCATCGCGGAGCAGCCGGCCCCACTTCGCACCGTTTCCCGCGGGACTGCCGGTGAGCAGAAGATCACCCGGCAGGAGCGGCATGTTCTGGGAGGCGCCGGCGATCAACGCGGGGATGTCGAACAGCAGGTCGCTCGTCGTCGCATCCTGCATGGTGTCCCCGTTCAGGTCGAGGCGGAGGTGCAGAGCTCCGGGATCGGCGACCGCCGAAGCCGGAACCAGGAAGGGACCGACGGGAAGGAACCCGGGCGCATTCTTGGCGCGATACCAGTCGGTACCGATCTCCTTCATGTCCTGGCGGAACACCAGGTCGCGGGTCGTGATGTCGTTCGCGATGGTGAATCCGGCGACATGCTCCATCGCGTGCTCGCGGTCGATCTGGAAAGCGGGCTTCCCGATCACGACGGTCAGTTCCAGTTCCCAGTCGTGCTGGTCGCTGTATGCGGGAAGCACGAGCTCGACGTCGTCACCGACCACGCACGCCGGGAGGCCGATGAAGAAGTACGGGATGCCCTCGCGCGCTCGGGTGTCCATCATCTCCGCCGCCCACTCCCGCAGCTCCTCGACCGGGCGAGGGTCGGTCTTCTGCCGCCCGGCAACCACGAGGTCGATGACATGGGTGCGGTAGTTGGCACCGGTCTGCAGCACCTGCCGCGGTTCGACCGGAGCGGTCAGGGTGACGTCGTCGAGATCGAGCCAGCCTGCCCCGTCGCCCTGCTGCTCGTCAGCGAGCGAGGCGAGGCGGGTCCACGCCTCCGGACCCTGCGCGAGGAAGGAGTTGAGGTCTGGCGCACCGAGTTCCCTCTCGGTCAGCGGACGGATGCGCGATCCGACGACGAGGCCGAGTGAGGGCCGCCCGCCGGTTTCAGCGGGAAGGCCGGCGGAGCCGGCGAGTCCGTCCGCGGTGAAGCGGGCGAGGGCGAAGGGGGCGGTCAGCCCTGTGGACGACGATGTCACGTGGATCTCCGATCACGGCGGCGCAGCGTTGCGGCCGTGAGGCCATCCAATCGGCGATCGATCCATCAGTGAAGCGCATATGACTGATGCGCTGCATCACTCCTATCGATGTCCGGATGCCATCACCTGACGCGTCCATGTCATCAGTCAGACTGATGGCAGACATCAGTGGATTCAGCTTCCCTGATGTTCGGGCGGTCGCGAGTGTTGAGGGGCAGACAGTCGACCGTCTGGCGACATCCCTGAATCGAAGGATCAACGATGATCAAACTCCTCTCCCACCTCTCCCATGTGGAGATCACGACACCCGACGTCGCGGCATCCGTCGCCTTCTACGAAGAGCAGGTCGGGCTGCGCACGATCCACACTGAGGACGGAAAGCACTACCTCCGCGCGTGGGGCGACTACTACACGCACAGCCTCGTGATCTCGGAGGGGCCGGAGACGACCCTGGCCGTCATGGCCTGGCGCACCTCGAGCGACGACGCCCTCGATGAGGCCGTGCGGCGCATCGAGGCGGCGGGACATGCCGGCACCTGGACCGAGAAGAGCTTCGGGCACGGCCGCTCGTACACGTTCACGGGCCCGTACGGACACACCATGGAGCTGTACTGGGACGTCGAGAAGTACAAGGGCGAGGGCGAGTTCGCGTCGGTCTATCCCGATCGCCCCGAGCGTCGCAGCCGGCATGCGGTCGCACCGCGCCAGCTCGACCATGTGACCGTCGCATCGAGCGACGTCAAGGGTTTCGCGCAGTGGTACGGCGACGTGCTCGGCTTCCGAGCCATGGCGTTCACCGAACTCGACGAAGCGCCGCTCACGGTCTTCGGCGTCATCACGACCAACGAGAAGTCGCACGATCTCGGAATCGTCTACGACGGATCCAGCCGCGCCGGCCGCGTGAACCACTACGCGTACTGGGTCGACACCCGCGAGGAGCTCCTGCAGGCCGCCGACGTTCTCATGGAGAACGGCACCGACATGGAGTACGGACCGTCGATCCACGGCATCGGAGAGCAGAGCTTCCTCTACTTCCGCGACCCGAGCGGTATGCGCGTCGAGGTCAACACGGGTGGCTACCGCAACTACGTGCCCGACTGGGAGCCCTACGACTGGAAGCCCTCGCAGGGGTCGAACAACTTCTACCGCAACGGCTCGATGCCGATGTCGATGACCGAATCGTTCCCGCCCGCGGACGGCCCGAGCGCGACCGAGGAGGGCGTGCACCCCGACACCCTCGCCGACATCATCAACCCGTACGCGAAGCAGGGCCGCGGGTAGCTCTCCGACGTGCGAGGTGCGGGAAGGGCGGGAAGGGCGACACCCTCCCCGCCCTTCCCGCATCGTCGACGACCTGGCCGCGCTGCGATGATGTTCCCGTGAGCAGCAATCGCATACCGCGCCGACCCGACGTCACCACACTCGAACTGGTGGGCGGTGCCGAGGCACTCACGGTCGACCTGAACGACTACGACGAGCGATGGCCTGAGATGTACCTCGAGCACCGCCGACGGATCACGGATGCCCTCGCCGGATCCGACGTCGCGATCGAACACATCGGTTCCACGGCCGTGCCCGGGCTGGCCGCGAAGCCCATCATCGACATCGTCGTGGCGGTCGACGACATCACCGCCGAGGAGGACTACCTCGATGCGCTCCTGGCGACCGGCTACGAGCTCCGGGTCCGCGAACCGCGGCACCGTCTCGTGCGCACCCCGGCGCGCGACGTGCACGTGCACCTCTACGAACGAGATGATCCGGCCATCGACGCGTACCTCCTCCTCCGCGACCACCTGCGTGCGGACGCGAACGATCGGACCCTCTACGAGAGCACCAAGAGGAGCCTGCTCAGCAAGCGGTGGGACGACATGAACGACTACGCCGACGCGAAGACCGACGTCATCCTCGCGATCAAGGCCCGCGCCAGGGCGGCTCGCGGATCCTGACGCCGATTCAGGGGACGGATGCTCCGATGCAGACTCCGACCGTGACGACGTGGACCACGCCGGCGAACAGCACGCCGACAGCGGGAGGATGATGGACCCATGCCCGCTGCCCACCGTCCCGGCCTTCAGGTCGACTCGGGTCTCACGATCCCCGAGTCCGAGCTGTCCTGGCGGTTCTCCCGGTCATCCGGTCCCGGCGGGCAAGGCGTGAACACCACCGATTCCCGAGCGGAACTCGTCTGGGACGTGGCCGGATCGGCCGCACTGTCTCCGGCACAACGAGAACGTCTCCTCGACCGGCTGAGCAGTCGCGTCGTCGACGGCGTACTGACGATCAGTGCATCCGAACACCGCGAACAGCTGCGCAACAGGAATGCTGCGCGCGATCGGCTGGTCGCCGTCGTGGTTGAGGCACTGCAGCCGCCGTCACCGTCGCGACGGCCGACGAAGCCGAGTCGCGGCGCCAAGGAGAGACGCCTGTCGGCGAAGAAGCGGCGCACCGACGTCAAGCGGATGCGTCGCCCACCTCAGGACTGACCGCTGGCGACGCAGATGACGCCCGTGTTGCCGTCCTGGTCTGCGATGACGGTGAGCGAGGGCGCGTCGCTGTCATCGACCACGGTCCCGCCCGCCGCGACGGCGGCTGCGATCCGCTGCTCGGCCACCTCTGCCGCCACATAGACCTCGAGGTGGAACCGCTGGTTCGAGGTCTCCTCCTCGTCGGCGTCACCGAACCAGAGGTTCGGCACGCGGCCCGTGGCGTCCCGGATCTCGTCGCTGGGCGACCCGTGGCCCTGGGCGTCGGCGTTCCCGGTGAGCAGGGCCGCCCACACTGGGGCGATGGTCGCGGAACGCCCCGTGTCGAGGCCGAGTTCGATGACGCTGACCGAGCTCGGGTCGGGGGCGACCCTGTGTTCGGCGGCGATCTCGGTGATCCGTCGCGCGAGATCGACATCCTGCTGGGTCACCCACTCGACGACGTATTCGGTTCCATCGTCGTCGCGGTAGATGGCGTCGGGGCTGACCAGCTTGAGGTCGACGTGCCCAAGGCCGATCATCGCGCTCGGGTGGTGTCCGAACTCGTCGCCCGCCTCCCCCACCGCGGTGACGAACCGTGCTCCAGTGCCGAAGTCGCCGACCAGGTAGCGGGCATGCAGCCCTTGGGCCAACTTGCGCCAGTCGGTCAGCTTGGCCTCGGCGATCTCCTCGCCCGTCAGCATGTCCATTCTCGAAAGAACCTCCCTGCGAATCTGCACCGGCCCTCGAGCTCGTCACTCGACGTCGCTGGCTGTGCCGCGGTGCACGTGCCACCCAGTAAATCCGATGCCGAGCGCGTCATCAAGGAGAATCAGAGCCCGCGGCCTGACCTGACTGGACCCACTTGCGGAGAGGGCTTGACCCCAGCCACTTTCGCGCGTCGGCGCATCCGCGATCTCGACTCGGTTCAAACCCGAATACGTCCTCGCCCGCGCTAGGTCAAGAGCCCTTTGGGGTGGTTTCAAGGCTGTGGACGAGTGAAATAATTGGGCCATGGGACAGCTGATCTATGGGGCTGGCACCGCCTACGACATGGACGATCGCACCATGAGCCATGTCAAGATCGCCGTGGGCATCCGGTTGCGTCGCCAGGAGTCGTTCTACCTCACCTGGTCGGTCCCGCAGAGTCTGGGATCGGGTCGCGTGAGCATCTGGCTGTCCCCGTCCATACCCCTGCAGTTCCACTTCGCGGGGTCGCGGCCCATCGAACTCAACCGCGATTGGCTCCGGACGCTGGATGCCAGTGCCTTCAATGAGGGCGGCATGGTGATCATGCCCGAGAGTGAATCCGCGTCAGTTCTCGGCCTCACGTGATCGGTGGAGTCAGTTGCCGTCGATGAGCCCGAGCAGATTCTTCGCGGCGGTCTCGATCTCGTCATGGTCGTACTGGCCGGCCCGCGATTCGAGCGAGATGACTGCACAGCGGTGCACGCGACGGAAGTCACCGTACGGGAAGCTGTAGCGCCCCTTGGTCTCCGCGCTCTGCTCGGTGTCGATTCCGAGGTGCCACTTCGAGTACTCGCCCCAGCCGTGCTTGTCGATGAAGGCGTTCTCCTCGGCGGCCGATGGAGCATGCTCGCTCCAGTCGTCGCGTTCATCGTGGGTCGCCTGACCGTCGCGCACGAGGGAGCGCGCGTGGGTCAATGCGGCGTCGTTCAGTTTCACAGACACGATCCTGCCCTTCTCTCCGGCTGCGGATGCAGCAGGCCTGTCGTCCAGCGCATGTCCATGCGCTGCACGCCGGACAGACAGCAGAGTACAGACTCGATGTGCGACGTGGATGATCGACGTCCGACCAGGGAAGTCAACCCCTCGAAGGCCCTCCGGCTTCGATCTAGCGTGAGATCCATCAGACAATTCCGGAAGAGGGGTGCTCGTGGCGAATGGTCCCTGGACCGAGCTGTGGCTCGTCCGGCACGGCGAGAGCATCGGGAACATCGCGGCATCGGCCGCTGAAGTCGACGGCGCCGACGTCATTACGTTGGACATCCGGGATGCGGATGTCCCGCTCTCACGCACCGGACACGAACAGGCCGAGGCTCTGCAGCCCTGGCTGGCGGATAGGCGCAGTTCGCTCGGCTCGGTCTGGTGCTCGCCCTACGTCCGGGCTCGCCAGACCCTCGATGCGGCACTCGGCCAGGACCGATCCGACATCCGGATCGCCGTCGACGAACGCCTGCGCGACCGCGAGCTCGGCATCCTCGATCTGCTCACGACCACCGGTGTGCGCAACCTGCATCCCGACGAGGTGGCACGTCGTCAGCACCTCGGCAAGTTCTACCACCGGCCACCAGGTGGCGAGTCCTGGGCCGACGTCGTGCTGAGGCTGCGTTCCTTCGTCGCGGATGCGCTGCCGAGCGAGCACGTCCATTCGAGCTCGGCCCTCGTCGTCGCACACGACGCCGTCGTCATGCTCTTCCTCTACATCTGCCTCGACCTCTCGGAGGCCGAGTTGTTGGAGTTCGCCCAGAGCCACACCGTGGCCAATGCGTCGGTGACGCACCTGGCACGTCCGTCCACGGAAGATCGATGGGATCTCGTGGACTTCTCGAACGTGGACCACCTAGAGCACGGCGGGGCACCGGTCACCGTGCACCCCGGGGACGACGATGTCCGACCAGCCTGACGCAACGGGCGACGGGGAGGTCACCGCCGAGGTCCTTCGGCGCTGGCCACTACCAGAGCCGGGCGACTCCAAGCACAGCCGCGGGCGGATCGCCGTGGTCGGCGGCTCGGAACGGGCGCCGGGTGCCGTCTCGCTGGCTGGCCTGTCGGCTCTGCGTGTCGGGGCAGGGAGGCTCTCATTGCACGTGCCACGGGCAGTGGCGGTTCCACTCGCCGTCGCCGTTCCCGAGGGCGGGGTGTTCCCGTTCGACGACGACCTGACCCCCGAGGCGATCGACGACCTGTCGAGTTCCGACGCGGTGCTGATCGGCCCCGGCCTCACCGATGCCGGCACCACGATCCGGCTACTCCGCGCAGTGCTCCCCGTGCTGGAACCCGCGACCGTGGTCGTCCTGGATGCCTTCGCCTTGGGCGTGCTGCCCGAGCTCGCAGACGACATTCGGAAGTCGGCGAACCCGCTGGTGCTCACCCCGAACCGGGAGGAGGCCGCGTTACTGCTCGACAGCGATGACGACGACAGCGGCGCCAGCGACGAGGATGCGGGCCCGAGGGACGTGGCCCGCATCGCCGCCACCTACGACGCCGTCGTCAGCTGCTACGGCATCGTGGGTTCGCCCTCCGGTCAGACGTGGAGCATCCGTTCTGACAACCCGGGTCTTGCGACATCCGGTAGCGGCGACGTTCTGGCTGGAGCCGTCGTCGGACTCGCCGCGCGAACCGGCGACGGTGCCCAGGCGGCCGTCTGGGGCACCTTCCTGCAGACTGCGGCCGGTGACGCCCTGGTGGAGCAGGTCGGTGCCATCGGATTCCTCGCACGTCAGATCTCCGAGCAGCTTCCGATCTCCCTGGACCGAGTCGTCAGCCGGACGGGCGCATCGTGACGCTTCACCAGCAATGGCTCAGGCGCTGAGCCAGCCGTCTACGTCCTCGAACTCGTCGACGCTCCATTCGTCGCGCCAGTCGATGATGGGGTGCGATCCGTCGAAGCGGATGGGCAGCCAGACATAGTCGGCGATCGCCGTGTTCTCGCCCAGGCCGGCCGTCATTGCTGCGCGGCTGTCACCTGTGTCGGTCTGCGGCGCACTCGAGGGAACGGCTTCCCCTTGGGCCATGGCCGCAACCACGTCGTAGACGTTGGGCATGTTCTCGGGCAACTGCGGGAGCCACCGATCCGCGAGGGCGATATAGAGGTCTTTCTTGAGCGGATGCTTGAACACGCAGCTGATCTGCGACCGGAAGGACGTACGGCTTGGGTCGTCCGGATGCGGGTCGCCGAGCACAGTCCATGGCCCGTGATAGTCGGGAGCCGAAGCGACCTCCGAGAAGTTCGGGAAGTATCCGGTCGACCCCGACGTGACAAGGTAGTGCACGCCGTCGCGCTCGAAATGTGCGGGAGCCTCACGGGTGAATGGTGGGCTCGGGTGCGGGAAGTGGAGAGAGTGCTCGCCGGTGACATCCGTGTAGTCGTCTGTCAGTTCAGCGACGACGAGGTCGGTGTGCACCTTCTCGAAGAAGTAGTAGGCCTTCCTGGTCCCGGGATCGACGACCAGGTCGAAGTCGCCGGCGCTCATGCCCAGCGGGGTCAGGCCGGCTCGGACGATCTCGTAGGGACCGAGGAGGGAGTCCGAGGTGAGCACGGTCGACGCCTGTGTGTCATGGGCACCGTCCCCCATGACCTTGAGCCAGCAGACGTACTTGCCGGTCCGCTCGTTGAAGATGATGTGCGGGCGGTCCATCTTCTGCGCGGGGTGCAGAGGAGATGACTGGTCGTCGAGCACGGGCGGGATGATCAGGCCGAGATCGTCCCAGTTGTAGAGGTCGGTCGAGGAGTATGCGCGCACGCCCCAATGCCAGTTGCCGCTGCCCGGGGTCGTGTGCTCCTTGTTCTCGCCGTACCAGTAGAAGGTGTCGTTCTCGAAGTACAGGGAGCCGCCATGGGCCTGGATCCGTTCGCCATTCGTGTCGAGCCATGGCTGGCCGGGCCGGATCGCATCGTTGGTCATGACAGGTGTGCTCCATTCGTCTCTGCGACACGGCCGAGCCATCTTGCGCTGCCCTTGGGCGTTCGTTCGAACGAGGTGCGATCCACAGCGACGAGGCCGAACGTGATGGCGTATCCGTGCACCCATTCGAAATTGTCGATGAATGTCCAGTGCAGGTATCCGCGCACATCGAGTCCGTCTGCCAGGGTCCGCGCGATGCCGTTGAGAGCGCCGGTGGTGTAGTCGATGCGCCGTCGGTCGTCACTTGTGGCGATACCGTTCTCCGTCACGATCATGGGTGTGCCTCCGGTGACATCCCACGCGCGGCGGAGAGCGATCTCGAGAGCGTCAGGCCGGTACGCCCACGCAGTCTGGGTGAGTTCGGCACCCGCGGGTGCGCCTTCCAGGCCATCCGGTCCGACGAGCTGGCTCGTGTAGGACTGCACGCCCACCCAGTCGTCATCGCGCGAAGCCTCGAGATAGGTGTCCTCCCAGACGCGCTGGTAGTGGTCGAGCCGGTCTTCGTACCCCTCGCGCGCCACGAGACTCTGGATGGCGATGGTCCATCCGACCTTGGCTGACGTTCTCGCCCGCAGGATCTCGCGAGCTCGGGCGTGCGCGCGGAGCATGGTCTGCGCGGCTTCGTCCTTCGGTTCGGGCATGGAGAACGCGTTGAGACCGGCTTCACCATCGACCGCCGAACGTGCCGCCCCCGTGCGGGCGAGCACCGCCGCGGGGTCCGGGTACTGCAGCGGAATCGACATCTGGTACATGACAGCGAACATGTTCGGCTCGTTGATCGTCGCCACCCAGGTGACGCCGTCGAGGATCGGGCAGACCGCGGCGACGTAGTCGCCGAAGCGGTCGACCACCTCAGATGATCCCCACCCTCCCGATTGGACGAACCACAGTGGGCTCGAGAAGTGGTGGAGGGTCACGACGGGCTCGACGCCCTGCGCGAGGCAATAGTCGATGATCCGCCGATAGTGGGCGAGCTCGGCAGCCGAGAAATCGCCTCGAACAGGCTCCACACGCGCCCACTCGATCCCGAAGCGGAAGGAGTTCAGGCCGAGCGACTTCAGCAGGTCGATGTCCTCTTTCCACCGGTGGTAGAAGTCGACGGAGTCACCGCTGCGCTCTACGAACGACGAGCCGGGCAGCTGCTCCAAGGCCCACATGTCGCTGTTGAGGTTGTTGCCCTCGTTCTGGTGCGGCGCGCATGATGCTCCCCACAGGAAACCGGCGGGAAAGACGATGTCGGCGTTCACGGCCATGGTACGAATCCTTCGGTCGCGACGTCCCAGGAATCGGGGAAGCCGGTGGTGGCGAGCAGCGAGACGGCAGCGAGCAGTGAGCCGTTGCCGGGGAGGTAGATGGGGAGGATGGAGCCCATCTGCGGGTTATGGCCAACGGGGCTGAAATGGTTCTTGATCTCATCCCGCAACAGAGCGTCGATGGCGATGTCGGGTCGACCGAGCCGGGATGCCGTCATGGCCAAGACGGGGAAGTCCCAGCCCCATGCTGACGGCCACTCCCAGTTCCCGAGTACGTCGAGGAGAGTCGTCTTCATCGTCGCGGGATCGATGATGGGAGTGGGCGGGAGGACGCCGAGCGCGGCGAGGAGCGCGGGGTGGTCGTCGCGTCGCAGGAACGGTTCGGTTGCGATCGCCGTGTAGTGGCCGTCCTCGATGTGCGGTCGGGCGAGCCCGTCCTGCACAGTCGACCAGTCGGGTTCGCGCACAAGCCCGGCGCGCGCTCTCCAGAGCTGCGCGATCTCGAGTCCCCACCACCAATAGGCGAGCTCGTAGGTGGGGTCCTCGGTTGTCGTCACGTCATAGAACTCCTGTGCCGGCATGATCGGCGGCGACAGATGGTACTCGCCGTCGCGTTCGGCCGTGAACGCGGCCATGAACGTCGCGGTCTCCGCCACCAGTTCGGCGAACTCGAGAACCAGCGCGTTGCGCTTCTCGGGAGTGGATGCGCGCCAGGTCAGCTCCAGTAGGTACAGCACGTGCGGCTGCTGCCAGACGAGGAACGAGCCGATCGGATCGGGGCTCTCGCGGCCATCCGGACCGACCTGCTTGGGCCACCGTGCTCCCGGGTATCCCTGGCCTTCCGCAGTGGCTCGAGCTCGCGGAAGGATCGAGCGATACCAACCGAGGCTGCGCTCGAGGAGTTCCGGTCGGCCCCAGGTCGCGAAATGGGCAGCATGCCAGAAGTGCATCTCGAGGTGGGCCTTGCCCGACCAGGAGTTCGTGGTCAGCCCGGTTTCAGCTGGTGGCATCACCCCGGCCGAGTTCACTGCCGTGAGGTACTGGGAGAGCACCACCCGGCGTTCGAGTTCGCGTGCCCGCCCATCTGCCGTGTCACGAAAGTCGATCGCCGCCCCGGAGAGCCAGAAGCGCTCCCACGACGTGGCTGCTGCCTGAGCGAGGGCGTCGAAGGACGGGAGCGCTCCCCCATCGTTCTGGGCAAAGCGGACGACCAAGTCGAGGGACTCGGCCTCCGTGGATACCTCGAACTCATGAGTCGCGGTCTGGCTGATCGACCCACTGCTGGCTTCGACGGCCACGAGGTAGGCGGTCGCGTCGAGCTTGCGCGAGATGGTGGCCGAAGACCCCTCGGTAGCGAGACTCGAGGTGTGGCGGTCGGGGTTCTGCCAGTCCGACGTCTGGAAGAAGCCGGGATGCGCGCCGGGGAACCGCAGCGAGATCCGCAGGCGGCCGCTGCTGAGTAGCGGGGACTGGACGCGGAATGCGACGATCGAGTCATCGGGGGCTGCCACAGTCGACACCTGCACAGACTCGTCGTCATAGCGGAATCGGGTGGTGATCGTCCCGGACCACAGGTCGAGTTCCTGGACCGTGTCGCCGAGCTCTTCAGGGCTGACGTCGACGGTCTCGCCGTTCGTGGCGTGGAACGAGAAGCCGATTCGGCCGAGATCGAGTCGCTGGGGATTGGCGTTGAGCCAGGCGCCCGGACGGTTCTCATCGCTGACCTGACCGCGCATGGAGCCTTCCATGTCGTGGCGATCGGGATACCGCACGATTCCGCGGCTGGTGCTGTGATCCGACATCGCGTCCTCGAGCACGTAGCCTTCCGGGTTCGGCATCTCGTGCCAGCCCCACGTGCTCATCGTCGAGGTGTTGATCGCGGCTCGACCCTGCATGATCGCAGCGGTCTGGTCGTGGAAAGCCGTGAAGGTCTGCATCCCGGTGATGTCGGCGGTGTAGGCGAAGTCGCCGTTGCCGACGGTGAGCACGGACTCGGGATGGGGAACCGTGAGCGTCACGTTGTGACGTCGCACGAGGGCGTGGCGGTCGATCGGGCGGGAGTCGCCGGACATG
Source organism: Orlajensenia leifsoniae (assembly GCF_004570845.1). Classification (GTDB taxonomy): domain Bacteria; phylum Actinomycetota; class Actinomycetes; order Actinomycetales; family Microbacteriaceae; genus Orlajensenia; species Orlajensenia leifsoniae. The sequence continues at coordinate 250,979 of NZ_SPQZ01000001.1, forward strand.
TCGGCCTTTCTCGGAGGGGTGGTTGCGGCCGGGCCATGGACGAGCCCGGCCGCAACAGTGGTCAGCGAACGGCCTTGACCTTCAAGACGACAAGGCCACCGGCGACGGTGAACACTGCTGCCGCCGCATAGATGTATGCGTAGCGATCACCGGTCGTGATCAGCGCGAGAGCTGCCGCAGCCACGAACGGGGCGATCGCCTGCGCGAGCACATTCGCGAGCTGGATGATGTTCACGAAGCGGCCTGCCTCGGTGTCCCGCTCGGGCAGCACGTCGAGGTACAGCGCCTGGTCGACCGCTGAGAAGACGCCGATGCTGATGTTGCACAGCAGCGATCCGACGAGGAGCAGCGTGAGGTCGGGAGCCATCACCATAACGATGGCGCCGATACCGAACAGGATGCCGGAGCCGAGCACGAACGCCTTACGGCGACGCAGCTTGTCGGAGAGGAACCCACCGAGGAACACGCCGGCGATGGTGCCGAGGATGCCGATTCCGCCGACCGTCGCCACGGTCCCGCCGATCTCGTCGACGGGGATGTTCAGGCGCTCTGCGAAGAAGAACGCCGTGTAGCTGGTGTTCAGCGTGAGGCCGAAGAAGAACAGGAAGCGACCGAGCCAGTTCCAAGCGAAGTCCGGGTACCGCTTCGGGTTGAAGACGTACTTCGAGATGAGAACCTTGGCGGTCAACGGCGAGTCGAATGTGATGTTCCGGCTGTCGGCGTCCTTGTAGTACGCGGCGAAGATCAGCACGACCACCAGTCCGATGGCGCCGGGGATGAGGAAGAGGAGGAAGGGCTGGTTCGCGACGGTGCCACCGAAGACGGCACCGACGACGGGGGCGACCATGGTGGCGAAGCCGGTGATGGCTCCGACCTTGCCGCGCTGGTTCTCCGGAAGCTTGTCGGCCTGGATGGTGCCGAAGGTGTTCACCGTCGAGTTGAGGCCGATCTGGGCGATGACCCAGCCGATGCCGAGGCCGAGCACCGCCGGCGAGGCGGCCATGATGGCGAGGCCGATGAGGCCTGCGAGGATGCCGCCGATAAGCCACGGGCGGCGGCGACCCCAGCGCGAGCGAGTGCGGTCGGAGAGCTGACCGGCCAGAGGGCTGGTCAGAAGCGCAGCCAGTGAGCCGAATCCGAGAACGAGACCGAGATATTCGTCGTTGTCAGGGGCGAGGGCGTTGACGCGGATGGCGAGGGAGATCGCGATCGGCGTGACGAAGGCGAGGTACGTGCCGAACAGGCCGAGCGCGAGAAGCGTGATGAAGGTGGCGCTGACCTTGGGGCGATCGGCATCCCCGCCGAGTGCGGCGGCGAGTTGCTCGGTGTCCTCGGCAGCGGTCGCGCTCCCTAGGGGGAAGGCACCGTTCGAGGGTACGGGCGGCTGGTCGTCGGTGGTATTCATCGTGGGCTCCTTTGTCAGTGTTGCAGGTTGAGGTGGTGCTGATCAGCTCGCGCTGAAGGTGGTGACGGCCGGTGGGCAACCATCGGCGACCGCGGTCACCGTGATCTCGCCGGGCCCGGTCGGACGCACGATTGCGAGGGTTCGCCCGCCGAAAGTGGTGTGCTCGGCGGCGTTGAAGGACTCGGTGGTGACGGGGTTCCCGCTGCCGAACGCTTGGAGGGTTGCCGGCCCATCGACAGTGACGGTGATGAGTCGGTCGGTGCCGGTGCGGATGATTCCGTTCCCGTCGGTGAGCGCCAGCGCGACGTAGCCGAGGTCCGTCCCGTCGGATCGGAGATCACGCCGGTCGGGTGTCGCCTCCAGTACGAGGGAAGGTCCGGCTGTCGTGAGGTCGAATCGTCCGGTCTCGACGCCCTGCGCATAGGCCACTGCTGTCAGCGTGCCCGTGCGGTAGGTCGTCTCGATCGCTGCTCGGAAGCACTCGATCTGCGCGCGGCCGATCGTCGCGCCGTCGAGCAGGAGTTCGACCTCTTCGGCGTCGCTGTAGACGTCGACCGTGACGGCTCGACCCTCGAAGCCGTCCCAGGTCCAGCTCGCGATCGCGTCACCCCAGGCCCACGGGGTCGCTGCAGCGATGGACCGGCCATGGTTCGCGGGCGGGTTCACGGCGATGAATGGATCCGACCGCAGACCGAAGACGATCTCGCGGAAGTACGACACCGGGCGTCGATTGCCGACGATGTCGATGTCGCCGCACCACGCGGTCAGTTCCGGGAACCCGCCGGAGAATCCGGGCTGTGCCGAGTCGGAGTCGCTGTAGCGCGTCGCCCCGATACCGGTCTCGCCCAAGTAGTCCCATCCGGTCCAGGTGAAGTCGCCGATGACGTGGCCGTTGGCCTTGACGAGTTCCCAGTTGCCGACGATGGAGGTCGGCCACGTCTCGGTGCCGACGATGATGCGATCGGGGAACAGGTCGCGGTCGAGCTCGTACCGGGCTTCCGCGTAGTTCATACCGGCCACGTCGAGCACGGCGTAGGACTCTTCGGTGCGGTGCGTCGCCTGTTCCGAGGTCTGGATGCGGCTCATCATCTGGCCGAACCCGGCCATCATGGTGTTCACTCCGCCCTCGGGCGCGGCCACCGCGGCATCTCTTCTGGCCTGCATCTGCGGCACGATCGTGTCGATCATCGATACGAACCCGTTGATGCCGTTGGTCACGTAGCGGGTGCTGTCCAGCGACCTCACCTTCTCAGCGAGGCGGCGGCCCCAGATCGAGCCGACCGGGCTGCCCGTCTCGGGGATCTCATTGCCGATCGAGTAGAAGATCACGCTGGGGTGGTTGATGTCCCTAGCGACCATCGCTTCGACGTCGCGCTCCCACCACTCGGGGAAGTCGAACGCGTAGTCGAAGTCGCTCTTGCTCTGGGTCCACATGTCGAACGTCTCGTCCATGACGAGCATCCCGAGCTCGTCGCACGCGTCGAGCAGTGCAGTGCTCATCGGGTTGTGCGCGCTGCGGATCGCGTTGAAGCCGGCCTCCTTGAGACGGGCCACCTTCCGTTCCTCCGCAGCACGCATCGAGACGGCGCCGAGAGGACCGTTGTCCGAGTGGATGCAGGCACCGCGCAGATTGACCATCTCGCCATTGATGCGCAGTCCCTTCTGCGGGTCGAGTTGCAGTGAACGGATGCCGAACACCGCGGAGCGCTCGTCGATCACGGTGTCCCCCTCGGCGAGCACGAGCTGAACCGAGTGGAGATTCGGTGCGTCCACGCTCCAGAGCTCGGGCTGCGCCACGTAGGTGCGCAGACGTACCGTGCCGCGGGTGCCGGGAAGAAGGCTGATCGGCGATCGTGAGGTCGCAACAGTTGCGCCATCCGGCCCGTTCACCTCGGCGTTCAGAACGAGTGTCGTCGTGAGGGCGCTCGAGTTCTCGATCTCCACTGCGATCTCGACGACGGCCCGATCGGGCTCGATCTCGGGAGTCGTCACGATGACCCCATCTGCGCCGATGTGCACGGGATCCTTCACCAGGAGGTGCACGTCGCGGTAGATGCCGGCGCCCGAGTACCAGCGACTGTCGAGATGGGTGCGGCACTCGACTCGGATCTCATTGTCGGAGCCGAACCGGAGATACGGATCGATCTGAATGAAGAACCGCGAATAGCCGAATGCGCGCTGGCCGGCGAGGTTGCCGTTGACGAAGACGGCTGCGTCACGGTAGACACCATCGAACTCGAGAAGGATCTGCTTCCCGCGCATCTCGGCGGTCGCGTGGAACGTCTTCCGGTACTCGAAAGCGCCTCCGGGGAAGTAGCCACTGGTCTCTCCGCGAGGAACGTCTGCCCGGCGCTCGACGCCGATCAGCGCATCGTGCGGAAGCAAGACGTCAGTCCACTCCGACGTGGCCGAGCCGCCCAACTCCATGAACGCGCTGACCTTGGGCCGGTAGCTCCAGCCGGTGGTGAAGATGTCGCGAGTCATGCAGTGCGCTCCAGAACGTCGTCGTGCGGATGTGAACGCGGGTTGGTATCGCGCGTTACCGAGCAGGAAACCACATTTAGTAACGCGCGTCAACTCCGCGCTATATGCTGAACCTGTGATCGCTACCAGTGAGGACGTGGCCAGACGTGCCGGCGTATCGCGCGCCACCGTCAGCCAGATCCTCAATGGGCGCGGGCAGCGTTTCGCCGTCGAGACCCGCGAGCGCGTGACGCAGGCGGCGTCGGAGCTCGAGTATCAGCCTTCAGCGGCCGGTCGCACCCTCGCGAAGGGGTCCAGCGACATCGTGATCGCGGTCATTCCGTACACGACGTTCGGTGGCAACCTGCAGGACATCTTCCAGACGGCGACAGAAGAGCTGGCGACCCGCGGGCTGACGCTGCTATTGCACCTCGCCACTGATTCCACTGCTCCTCTCGACCGAGTGGTCACCGGCATGAAGCCACGCGCCGTCATCTCACTCACGCCGTTCTCCCGAGCCGAGCTCGATCTGCTGAAGAGCCGCGGTGTCCTGGCGTTCGACCCGCAATCGGCATCGTCGAAGGTGCGAACCGATCCGAACGTCGACATCGGCGCCCTGCAGGCCCGCTATCTCGTCGACCGCGGATACGAGAGCCTCGTCTTCGCCCACCTCCAGGATGCTCGACTCGATCCGTTCGGCGAGGGGCGCGAAGAGGGCGTGCGTCGGGTCTGTACCGAGCACGGGTTGCCCGAGCCGATGATCATTCGCCTCGGTATCGATCCAGATGACGCGCTCGCGGCCATCGACTCCATCAAACTTCCCGGCGCGGGCGTCGTCTGCTACAACGACGACGTCGCAACGGCACTGCTGTCGGCGGCGACCATCCGAGGATGGAAGGTCCCGGACGAGGTCGGCTTCATCGGGATGGACCACACCCCTCTCTCCGCCGTCACCCTTCCACCGCTCTCCACCGTCGGCTACGACCAGCGCGCAGCGGCGTACAACCTCATCACCGCAGCGCTCCACGGGCTGGGCGAATCGGTCGACGACCGAGAACCCATGGACGTGAAGTTCGCACTGGTGCCGAGAGGAACCGCCTGACTATTGCGGAGCCGGCGCCACGCCAGCGAGTCTCCTCGTCAGCGTGCTCGATCCAACCGATCAGTTCATCGCCGGGGCGGGGCTATCGCGCCGTCGTTGCTACTCCCAACTTGACGATCCTGCGCCCACCCGCCACGATCATGGAATGCGCGACGAGATTTCCCACAGGTGAAGGCCGCCCTGCGCGACGAGGTCGCCCGCATGCAGCCCTTCCCGCGCGCCGTGATCGACCGATCTCGCGTCGTCGTCGACGCCAACATCGCGCTGGAAGTCTGGGCCAGCCGGCCGACCGGAACGCTTGTCGGGATGACGTTGGCGGAGGTACTCGGCGTCGACGATGATGAGCTCGCCGCGGCGCTCGCAACCGGAAACCCGGGTGGCGTCCGCCTCCCCTCGACCACGCACAGCTATCAGGAGACCCGGAGTTCGATAGTGATTCGTGCCGTCCGGATCTCCGAAGGGCACACGATCGTCGCCTTCGACCCTGAGCTCGCGGCGGTGGGCGATCAGACCCGCGCGCTGGGTCTACGCGAAAGCGAACGGCTGCAATTGCTGCTCTCCGCATCCGTAGCGTTCGCGAACACGCGATCGGAAGAAGAACTCGGTGAGCTCCTCTCGGAGACCGCGCGTCGCGCATTCAACGCGAACGCCTGCAGCGTGCACACCGGCGAAGAGGGAACATATGCGCTGGTGGCGGGCGAGAATATGCTCGCCGGGGTCTGGCCGGACGACGCACCGCCGCGAGCCGGGCTGACCGTGCAGCTCGGGCATGTGGTGACGATAGAGACTCCCGAGGATGCCGACACCGTCGTGCCGGGCATCGGGTTGAGTGACATCTTCAGACGCGCCGGAGTGTGTTCCGTCATCGGTGCACCGATCATCGAGGACGGAACGCCGTTCGGGGCCTTCGCGTGCTATTTCGACCAGCATCGGACGTTCGATGACCAGGCCGTTCCGTTGGCGGAGGCGCTGGCTCAGCTTGCCGGACAGGTCCTTGTGCGACTGCGCCTGGAAGCCCGCCTGCGACGGGCGGCGATGCTCGACGAAGTGACTGGCCTGCCCAACAGGCGACTGTTCGACGAGAACCTCCAGCAGACGCAGCCCGCCCTCACCGAGCAGATCGCCGTGCTCTTCGTCGACCTCGACGGGTTCAAAGCCATCAACGACACGCTCGGGCACTCCACCGGCGACGCGGTGCTCAAGGAAGTCGCGGAGCGGCTGACCAACGTCTTCCGGCACGAGGACACGATCGCCCGATACGGCGGCGACGAGTTCATCGCCGCCCTGCACGTCGCGGACACGTCCGACGCCATCGAGCTCGCAGACCGGGCTCGTGCAGCCATCGCCAGACCGTTCCGGGGCCTTCCGCGAGAACTGGACATCACCGCCAGCGTCGGCATCGCCGTCGCTGACGCTGATGCTGCCGGGACCACCATCGACCAACTCATCCGAGCGGCCGACCAGGCGATGTATGCCGCGAAGCGGGACGGAGGCGACCGAGCGATCGTCTTCGACGCTCGCTCGCGAACCGCCATGGAGGCTACGGAACGATGACGGCTCTGCCGCGGATACTCCCCGCGTGCAGATCTTCCCGGCCCTCGCCAGCTCGAAGACCTCGATGAGTTCGCTTCGCGAACCCCAGTAGGGCACGCGCACTGCCGCGTCGAAGGCGATCGAACCGAATCCCACCGTCGCGGACCCGCCACCGATGCCGACAATGGTGACATCCGAGTCGATGGCGGCGACGGCGGTCGCCGTTGCGATGGTCCAGATCGGTCGCTGTCCGCGACGCAACTGGCGCTAGCCGGAGACGACCGGCGAGGGTGCGTCGATCGCCAGCTTGACCCCGATCGCGCCGAGGATGGTGCCGGTGACCCATTTCTGCCAGCGAATCCACGCGGGTTTCCGCCGCAGGAACGTCGCTACCGAGCCAGCGGCGAGGATGATCGCCCCATTCACCGCGACCCCCACCAGGATCTGGATCACACCGAGTTGGAACCCTTGGGCAACGACGCCACCGGCCGACGGGTCGATGAACTGCGGGATCAGCGCCAGGTACAGGATCGCGACCTTGGGATTCAGGAGGTTCGTCACCAGTCCCATACGAAAGAGCTTGCCGGCTGAGTCCCGAGGAAGCGCGCTCGTCTCGAACGGCGACTTGCCGCCCGGGCGAATCGTCTTGTAGGCCAGCCAGATCAAGTAGAGGGCGCCAGCGACCTTGAGTGCGATGAACAGCCAGGGCACCACGACGAACACGGCCGCTAGCCCGAGGTTCGCCATCGCCATGTACACGACGAAACCGACCGCCGTGCCGGACAGCGAGGTCATGCCTGCGCGCCAGCCTTGGCTGATGCTGCGCGATACGAGGTACATCATGTTCGGGCCGGGTGTGAGCGCGAGTCCCAACTCGACGAGGGCGATGCCGGATGCGGCGGCCAACGAGATCATGACTTCCTTCGCGAGGTGGGACGGATGGGCATCCTCATCGATGCGAAGTTCTTCGAAGTCTCCCACACGGCAAACGGATGCGGCGCCGTCACGGCATGCGACCGCGGCACCACTCAGCGCTCGTCAGGACCGGCCAGGATGCGTCCGATGCCGAGGGTGGCGAGTCGCTTCGGATCAGCGAGCACGTCGAGTCCCAGGATGCGATCGTCCTGGATGTCGAAGGCCATGATCGAGACGACGATCCCATGCATGACGGCGGCAACGCCGGGTCGTCCATCGATGAGTATCGGGGTCGAATGCGCGGCGAGGCGTCCGGACAGCACGGCTTGCTCCGCGATGGACCTGGCCCCGTCGACGTGTTGCATCGCGGTGCCGTAATCGGCGCGCAGCTGGGCGCCGTCGTCCAGCAATGTGAGCAAGGCGGCGATGTCACCGTCTCGGGCCGCGGCGAGCCAAGCGGTGACGATCCGGCGACTGCGTTCCCGATTCGGCCGATCGGGCTCGGCGGCTCCCCGAACCCGGCGGCGAGCCCTGGATGCCAGCTGCCGTGCGGCATCCGGAGAGCGATCGAGCACAGTCGCGACCTCCTCGAACGACTGGCCGAACACGTCGTGCAGAACGAGGGCGATCCGTTCCGCCGGGCTGAGGGTCTCGAGCAGCACGAACAGAGCGACGCTCACCTGGTCACCGCGGGCCACGAGGTCGGCGGGGTCGGCCTCTGCGGCGACGGGTTCATCCCGCCACGGTTCCACCTGCCAGGAGTGCTCCCGCTTGCGGCGGGGTGCACGCAGCTGATCGAGACTGATGCGCGAGACCACTGTCGTCAACCAGGCCGCGAGGTTTTCGATGGATGCGGCATCCGTTCGATCCAGACGGAGCCATGCCTCCTGTACGACGTCATCGGCGTCCGCGGCCGAGCCCAGCAGTTGCGTCGCGATCGCTCGCAGCCGGGGCCGCTCGGCGTCGAACCGTTCGGCGATCCTTCTCGGATCGGTCATGTCACATCTCCTCGATGGTGATCGTCGAGATGATGACGAGGTACCGGCCTCGGATGTGACATGAGAGGACCTTGACCATGAACTCACCCCTGCTCGTGACGGGCGGCACCGGAAACATCGGACGTCGAGCGGTACCGCTTCTGCGTGCGGCCGGACGGGACATCCGGATCCTATCGAGGCATCCCCTTCCGCCGGAGCCCGGCGTCGAACATCTGGCGGGCAACACGGTCTCGGGCGAAGGTCTCACGGCGGCCGTCGAGGGAGTCGACGTCGTCCTCCATCTCGCCGGTGGCGCGAAGGGCGATGACGTCGCGGCCCGCAATCTCGCCGAGGCAGCACGCGGGGCCGGCGTGCGGCACATCGTGCTGATATCCGTGATCGGCGCCGACCGGATGCCCATCGGCTACTTCCGTGCGAAGGCAGAGGCCGAGCGCGCCATTGCCGCGTCTGGAGTGCCATGGACCGTACTGCGTGCGGCGCAGCTGCACGACTTCCTGCTCCCACTCGCCCGCGGGCTGTCACGGATGCCGGTCATGCTCGCACCCGGCGGCCTGCGGTTCGAGCCGGTGCACGGCGACGAGGTGGCCAGACGTCTCGCAGAGCTGGCGCTGGGCGCGCCAGCCGGCCGAGTTTCCGATCTCGCCGGGCCTGAGGTTCTCGATGTCCCGACCCTCGCCGCGGCCTACGTCGACGCCGCCGGGTCGCGACCGAGGCGCATCCGAGTACCACTCCATGTGCCAGGCACGATCGGGCGCGCCTATCGTGCCGGCGTGAACCTCGCCGACGAGACGGCCGATCACGGCACCGCCACCTGGCGGGACTACCTCACGCAGAACCGCAGGGAGCCGGCCAGACGCTGACGCGATTGCCCGCGGAAGCCGGCGGTAGCCAGCCGGGCCAGTTACAGCACGTCCTCGACCGCCGCGAAAGTGCGGTCGGGGTCTTCCAGTTGCATGTCGTGACGTACGCCCTGGATACGGCGCACCTGCCAGCCGTGCTGCTCGAGGCGGGCGGCCAGGGAGTCGGGCAGCACTGCCGCCGACTGGTCGGAGAGAACAATCGTCGACGGGACTGCGGGAGCCTCGGCCGGAATCGGGTGGAAGGCGACCTCCCGAAACACGCCGACGGCCATCCGCGCGTCGAACTGCTTCTTCGCGTCGTCGAGCAGCGCCCGGGTCTCGGGACTGTAAGCGGCGCGGGCCGCGGCGCTGGCCCTGACCTGCCCGAGTTGGGCGAATCCGAGCGACACGAGCGGTGCCATCCAGAACAGTCGTCCGGCCAGGCCGCTCGTCGGTAGGGCCAGGGCGAACCCGGGATCGAGATACACCGCCCGGCCAGGAGCGAGGCGCGCGACGGCGCCGTACAGCACCACACCGCCGAGCGAGTGGCCGACGACGCTGTCGAGCCCGGTCGGCAGTGAATCGACCAGGTCGGCGGCCATGTCATCGATCCGGTACGACTCAGCTCGGGGGCTCGCTCCGTGCCCGCGCAGATCGACGGTCGTCACGGTGTAGCGACCTGTGGCGGCGAGCCGCTCGACGAACGGCCCCCAGGTCGCCGCCGATGCGCCGAGACCATGCACCAGCCCGACGTGTCGCGGTCCCGATCCGGTGGTCGTCGTCTTCAGCTGCATCCCCTCATCCTGTCGGAAACGCGCGTGGGGCGGAGACGCGTCGTTCGAGGATGCTCCCTACAACTCGTCAGCCGGCTGGTCGAGGTAGACCGTCGCATGAACTGCCACACCGAGTGCAGCGACGTCACTGGCGAGCTCGACTGGAATCACAAAACCACCCTGGGACGAGTCAGAACTCCCATGCCACCAGATTCTCGCTTCGCAATCCGGCGGAAGAAGTCCAACCCTGCCGGCAGCCACACGGACGCGTGCGAGCAGCTCAGTGAGGGATCTGAGTCCAGTCCGGTCATCCTCCGTGTTCGACATTTCGTCAACATCGAAGCGCCAGGTGTTGTGATCGAGGATGCGACCAGAGCGTCGAACGCTCCCCCGCTCGTTGACGCGTGTCGGCTGCAGACCGAGGATGCGAGAGACCTCCGCTGGATCCGTTGTCGTCGAATGAACCACGAGCGAAGCGCGACCAGACTGGATCATGTCACGAACATATATCGTGCTCGGACTCGCTCAGCGGACACGCAACCTCGCGTCGCTCTAGCGGGTAAGAGGACGCTCCAACCGGTGTTGCCGGGTGGAACGCCCTCTTCCCAATGGCACTGATGCCAGATCTGCGGACGGCGCTAGCGCGCTGCCTTCTCGATGAGGCTGAGCACCTGCAGGGGGTGGCTCAGCATCGGTACGTGTGAGCTCTTGATCTCGACCGTGGTCGCTCCTGCCCGGGCTGCCATTGCTCGTTCCGCTTCGGGCGGGATGATCCGGTCGTTCTTGGCGACCATGTACCAGCTCGGGATGGACTCCCACGCTGCCGGCCCTGACGGAGTGACCAGTGACGCCAGGGCACCGGGTCGCTGAGATGCGGCCATACCCTGGGCGACGACCTTCGGCAGGTCCTGAGCGAACAACTGCGGGAAGTACGCAGGGTCGATGTACGCGTCCCCGTCGCCCTCTGTCGCTCCTGGGAACGGGCGGAGAACGAGGTGATCGATGACATCGGTGTGGCCGCCACTGAGGGCATTCGCGGCTTGGACCGACTCCCCTTCGGCCAACGCGTATGCGGCGATGTAGACGAGCGACTTCACGTTCGGGTTGCCGGTTCCGCCGTTGGTGATGACCGCTCCGCCGTAGGAGTGCCCGACGAGGACGATGGGTCCGGTGATGGTGGTGAGGAACTGCCGCAGGTATTCGCCATCGGACTGTGGACCGCGCAGCGGATTGGAGAACGCGATGACGGGGTAGCCCTTGAGTTGGAGCGCTGTCGCGACGGGTGTCCACCCGCTGGAGTCTGCGAAAGCGCCGTGGACGAGGACGATGGTCGGCTTAGGGGCCCTGGCCGCTGTGACGGCTGCTGGTGGTGTCTTGCCTTCGTTCTGGGCGACCGCGGGTGCGGCGAAGCCGGTCAGGACGAGGGCAGCTGCGGCTGCAAGGGCGAGGAGCCCTCGTCGTTTGGTGAAGATCATGGTGGTTCCCTTCGATGGTGGAGTCGGGTGTTGCGGATGACCTCGGCGATGGTGGTCAGATGTCGACCGGTTGACCGTCGGGGAGCCAGCGGATGCGTGATCGCACGTCGGGTGGGGCGGCGTCGACGGCGGCGCGCATCCCTTTCTCACCGTCCCGGAAGCGCGACCAGCCGTCGTAGTGAGCGGGTATGGCGACTCGGGGAGCGAGCTCGGTGATGAGTTGTACGGCGTCGGCACCGGTCATCGTGTACTTGAGGGGGCCGGTCATGGGGAAGCCGACGCCGCCGGCGTTGACGATGGCGACGTCGACATCGAGCACGGATGCTGTGCGTCGGATGGCGCGATGAAGGACGGAGTCCCCGGTGACCCAGAGAACGACCTCGGGCTGTCCTGGCCGCCGGAAAGCAAAGCCGATGACGTCGCCGACGATCGGGTGACTGAACGCCGGCCCGTGTCGACACGGCGTCGCTGTCACCTCGAGCCGCGCCCTCCCCGTCACCTCGAGCTCGAGTTTCTGTCCGGCGGTCAGCCCATGGACGTTCGGCAGCGCCAGACGTCGTGCCCCACTGGCCGTTGTGAGTACATGCGTGGCGGTGGGCAACAGCCCGCGGCCGGCCGTGTCGAGGTTGTCGGCGTGGTGGTCATGGCTGACGAGAATCAGATCGATCTCACCGAGGCTGCTCGGCTCGATTGCCGGGCCGCGCGTCTTGACGCTCGAGGTTCCGAGGGCGAATGGGTACCGTCGTCCCGGCGGATCGAAGGTCGGGTCGATGAGGATGCGCCATCCGTCGAGTTCGACGAGAACACTGGGCCCGCCGATCCGCGTCACTCGCATGTCCGGGACCGGGTCCCTCGCGATCCGCCGCGTCAGTCCGCTGTGGCGGTGGCGACCGGAGCAGTTCGGGCGTGGGCCAGCGCCCAGTCGAGGGCGTAGTCCGCCACCTCTTCCCATCCGGGTGCTGCACACGTCCAGTGGTCGCGGCCCGGGAACTCGTGGTAGTCGGTCACGGCCGGCCCCGCGGCGTAGTGCTTGGCGTTGGACTTGTTCACCGAGGGCGGCATGATGTGATCGAGCTCACCACCGATGAACAGCAGCGGTGCGCGGTCGGCTTTGTAGTCGACCCAGGTCTCCTGGTGGCCGGGCTTGAAATTGGCGATGAGGCCGTAGGCCCACACCCAGTTGCCGGGTGCGCCGATCGCGTAGCGCTCCCAGACCGCATCGGAGTCCTCGCGGGAGAGGGTGTTGGTGAATGCGTAGTGGAACTCCTCCTGGGTGAACGCGACCGCCTTGTGCCGGTTTGCCGGGTTCTTCAGCGCCGGGAACAGTGACTTGACCTGCGACAGCGGGTTCACGCGCACCCCCTCTGTCGGGGCGGAGTCGACGACGACACCGGATGCTCCGAGGCCCCTGGCGAGGAGCAGCTGGGTGAGGGTGCCGCCGAAGGAGTGCCCCATGATGATGGGCGGCTTCGGCAGTGCCTCGATCTGGGCTGCGATGTGGTCGACGACGTCGGGAACGGACTGCTTCGCGATGATGTCGGGGTTGTCGCGGAGGGCTTCGACCTCGATCTCGAACCCGGGATATGCGGGGGTGAGCACGGTGAAGCCCTTCGCTTCGAAGTGCGCCTTCCAGCCCTCCCAGCTGCGCGGGGTCATCCAGAGTCCGTGGACGAGGACGATGGTGTCGGGAGCGTCGGTCTGCGCGGTCATGATGTTGTTCCTCTCGGGGTGGGATACGGCTGAGTGTCAGGAGTCGATGAAGGCGAGCAGGTCGGCGTGCAGACGATCGCGGTCGGTGTCGGGCAGGCCGTGAGCGCCACCCTCGTACACGATCAGAGTTGCGTCGGCGAGCGCCGCGGCAGACCGCTTGCCGCCAACGTCGAACGGGACGATCTGGTCATCGGAGCCGTGGATGACGAGGGTGGGCACGTCGACCTTGGCGAGATCGGGTCGGAAATCGGTGGCCGAGAATGCGGCGATGCATTCGTAGGCTGCCCGGTGGCCGCAGGCCATGCTCTGCAGCCAGAAGGCGTCGCGTACACCTTGAGAGATGTCGTTGTTGCGGTTGTTGCCGAAGAACGGCCCGTCTGCGAGGTTACGATAGAGCTGCGAGCGGTCGGATGCTTCGCCGGCACGGAGCCCGTCGAAGACATCGATGGGCACGCTGTCGGGGTTGTCGCCCCGTTGCAGCATCAGCGGGGGCACCGCGGAGACCAGCACCAGTTTCGCCACGCGCTCGGTGCCGTGCCGGCCGATGTAGTGCACGATCTCGCCGCCACCGGTCGAGTGTCCGATGAGTGTGATGTCGGTGAGGTCGAGGTGTTCGATCAGGCATGCGAGGTCGTCGGCGTAGGTGTCCATCTCGTTGCCGTCCCACGTCTGGCTCGACCGGCCATGTCCGCGCCGATCGTGGGCGATGGCGCGGTGACCGTGGTCACCGAGGAAGCGCGCGGCAGCGTCCCAGGCGTCGGCGTTCAGGGGCCAGCCGTGACTCAGGAGGACGGGCGAGCCGGCACCTCCCCAGTCCTTGTAGAAGATCTGTGTACCGTCGTCGGTGGTGACGTAGGGCATGGGAAGTCCCTCCTGTGGCATGAGCGATCGAGATGCCCCATGCTCCCGCGGAGGGTGTGCGATGCGGACCACGTGATCCACGTAGTCGTGACGTCTCAGTCCGTGGGGAACCGCTCAGAGAGTTGCCGCCGGGACGTGACGCCCAGTTTCCGGAACACCTTGCGCAGGTGGTAGTCGACGGTGTTCGCGCTGATGAAAAGCTCTGCCCCGATGTCGGGGTTCGTCTGGCCGCTCGCCGCGAGCCGCGCTACAGCTGACTCTTGGGGAGTGAGCTCATCCGCCGAGGACGGTGTCTTGCCACCCAGTTTCAACCCGGTCGCTTCCAGCTCACGTCGGGCGCGGGCTGCGAAGGCAGGTGCTTCGCATTGCTCGAAGATCAGCAACGCTTGCTGAAGCTGCTCGCGCGAGTCGTGCCGGCGTTTCGCCCGCCGTAGCCACTCGCCGTAGAGCAGGTGCGCGCGTCCGAGCTCGCCAATCGCGCTGGACTGCTCAAGGTGTTCGATGGCCTCGATATACAGCCCCTCTGCCTGGTCGTCGTCAGCCAGGAGGGCAGCGCTGCGCGCCGAGACTCCACGAATCCAGGGGGTACCTGAGTGAGCGGCAAACCAGGCCAGCTTCTCGGCCGACCCCTTCACAAGGTGCGCATTTCCACTGCGCACGCCCGCTTCGACGAAGGCGGGCAGCTGCAGATAAGTCACCTGGAGGAACGGTCGCGCGATCATCGGTTGTAGACGCTCGAATGCGTCGCGGTAATGGCCGTCTGCGATCTCCCGCACGCTGAGCCCCATCATCGCAATGGACCATGCACCCCCGAATCCGGTTGCCAGAATGGCGTCTGCGATCATCTCAACCTGCGGAATGGGAATGCCAGACCAGGCCAGGTAGGAAGCATCGACGACTTGTTCGGCGTCGTACCCGATCGCCTGCCGCAGCTGTCGCACTTGTTCGATGTTGCGGCCGGAGGCGGCTGGGTCTCCCCGCACAAGCTCAAGCGTGCCCAGCAGCCAGAGCGACGTGTCAACCTCGAGCAGCCGTCCCAGTCGCCTGCCAGCGCGTGCCGACCGTTCGAGCAATTCGATGCCAGCACGTTCCTCCCACAGGGCCATCGTGAGTGCGACAGCTACGCTCCCGAAGTCGAACAGGTCCGCATCATCCAAGTCGGACAGCGTCGCCAATGCCACGCGCATCACAGGAACGGCCTGGTCGTACGGAAGCAGTATGTGTGCACTGAGTCCTCTCAGGATGCGGCACAGCGGGCCGTCGGCGACGTCGACGCCGGCAGCAAGTCGCTGTCCCAACTCGGTCAGCGTCACTCCGTCGACTGACCCCTCTGCCCCCAGCATCAATTGAAACGCGCGGATCAACGCGCGCTGCTCGAGGTCGGGGACGGCACCGTGAAACAAGCCGGCCGCGCGTAGCATGTCGGCGGCACCAGTGACGATCCGATCGTGATCGGCGATGAACAGGGCGACCAGGGTGTGGAGTTGCACGACACGGCCAGAGCTCACCCGGTCGAGGCTTGCCATATCGATGCGGCTGATCAGGTCGAGGGCGAATGTCGCGGCCCCTGCCAATGCGGCCGACTCGGCGGCCGAGAGAAGTCTTTCGGCGCGAGCGGACCCGGCGGGCGTGAGTTCCGCGGCGCGTGCGAGCAGCCGCGCGCGGGAGGCGGTCCCGCCACGCTCCCCGGCGGTGCGTGCTGCTGCTTCCAACCGCTTCGCGACGGCCTCATCCGTGCCGATGGCAGCTGCGGCAGCGTGCCAAACGGCCACCTCGGGGCGACCGAGTGCATCCGCCTCCACTCGCAAGACGTCGTGAACGCGTCGCCGATCAGCGTCCGGCATCCCGTTGTAGACGGCCGACCGAACCAACGCGTGACGGAAGACAACCGAGTCGCGAACCGACGCAAGCTTGCCCCGTTCGACCTCCGCTACAAAGCTCGGGCCGATCCCGAGTCGCCCCGCCGCCGCATTGATCAGCTCGATGTCGCCGGTGGACTCGGCCGCGGCGACGAGCAACCACAACCGGGAGTCCGGCGGCAGTTGCTCGATTCGACGCAGATAGTGGGATTCGAGTCGAGATCCCAAGGGCATCGGCTCCGGCGTGAGCCACGAACTCGTCAGCTGAGACGCAGTGAAATCTCTTGTGAGATCGACGAGGGCGAGCGGGTTACCGCCGGTTTCCGCAGCGATCTGCGTCGCCAGCAACGGATCGAGAAGCGCCTTCGATTGGTTCAACAACTCCACGGACGACAGAGGGTCGAGCCCACCGAGTTCGAATACGGGTACGCCGGCAGCTGCCATGTCGACCTGTTCGTCGGGGCGGGTGCTCAGCACAAGCAACACGCGTTCAGCCTCGAGCCGCCTGGCGACGAACGCCAACACCTGCAGTGATTCAGCATCCACGAGGTGCACGTCATCGACGATGCAGATGATCGGTTCTTCGTCACTTGCGGCTGCGAGCAGGGAGAGCATCCCCAACCCGACGAGATACCGGTCCGGAGGTGGACCGTCGTCCAGTCCGGCCGCTATCCGCAAGGCTGCAGAGTGGGTCGGCAGAAGCGCCCCCATATGCTGGGTCATCGGTCGGCTGATCCGTTGCAGTGTTGCGTATGGCATCGAGGATTCGGCCTCGAACCCGTCAGCGCGGATCAACCGTGTACCGTGCATCGCTCCGGAGAACTCGGACAGGAGCGCGGTCTTTCCAACTCCAGGTTCACCCTGAATGAGCAACGAAGCGCCGTGACCGTTCCGCGAGCCAGCCACCAAGTCGCTTAACCGCTCGAGTTCGGCAGTCCGGCCGATCAGGGGGTGATTCGCGGCATCCATGGCTCGCATCATATTGAGTGGGAAAAGTCGGTGTCACCTACAGATCTCGTCTCTGCCAGTTGCCCCAGGCCCAGGAGCGACTCTGACTGCCCGGAGAGATCCCCCTCGATGCGACCACGTCGGTGCGGGCGCGTCGGCGGGGGCTGCGTCGGTGGGGCTCTACCGGTCCACCGTGTGTGCGTGCCCGCCCGGTGACCGCTCAGTGCTCGCACCCTGTGGCGCGGATCCCGATCTTCCTACGCTGGCGGTGACCCGACCCGACCCGAGGAGAACCCCATGTCAGACAACTTGTACGCCGGAAGTTCGAACCAGACGTTCGCCGAGTCCGAGGTGGAGACGCTGAAACACACGCACGAGGACGCAAGCGGCTTCCTGGACTACGTTGGCCGCTTCGCCGGCGTCAACTTCCATGCCCAGGACGGCAACGTGAAGCAGTGGCGCTTCGACGCCGATTTCGACGACTGGCAGGATGCCCTCGGCATGGACTCCGTGAGGGCTTACTATCACTCCAGCCACGGCGCCATGAACGCCGACGGGGTCTTCAACTCGCCGATGGGTGCGGTGTGGAGCGGACGCAACCGCGCCACCTCTGATCGGATGCGCTTGGCCGACCAGGACCTGCGCTACCTGTTCCTCAGCACCTGCGACTCAGTGCGGATCGATGGCGGTGACGACCCGTTCCGCACCTGGTCGGCCGCGAATGTCGGCATGCGGATGATCTTCGGCTACGGCAGCATCTCCTACGACTGGGGCGGCTATGGCGGGGGCTTCTTCGACCGCTGGAACTCGGGCAGCTCGTTCAGCCAGGCGTGGCAGGACAACAGCCTGGGCCACCGCACCGATCAGGTGGTCTCCTCTGTGGCCTGCGGCGCGACGGCTGCGGAGGCCCAGAATCGACTCTGGAACGAACGGCTCTTCTCCGGAAGCCGCGTCGCCGATGACTGGTACTGGTGGCGCTGGGCCGGATCACCTGCGGCGAAGTCGGAGTCCAAGCTCAGCCCCGACGAACTGCCCGCCAGGTTGCATTTGTCACTCGCCCGCCGAGGCGGCGACCTCGACCGGGTGTCCGACCTCGCCGGCCGATTCGGTGTCGAGGCAGTGACCGCGACGGTCGGCGATCCCGGGCGGTCCAGCCGCCTGGTCTTCCTGCAGCGCCGGGAGTCGCCACGGCTGGTACTCCTGGCGGACGGCAGCGTCTCGATCACCGTGTCACCGCTCGACCGCGCCGCGGAGGTCGCCCCCGACGACGTGCTGCGGGCGGCGGCCGACGAAGCGGCCCGGCAGTTCGATCCGGACGGCGTCCACGACCTCGTCTTCGACCAGTTCACCAGCACCAGCCACGCCGGAGTCAGCCGATCCGGCGATGTCGTCGACGCCGAGGTGTCCGACGTCACGGCGCACTACCGGCAGCGGATCGACGGCACGCCCGTGGCGAGTGGAGGCGACGGACACGTGGCGATCACCCTCGATCGCTCCGGCCGGCTGCACCGCATCCTGGACCGCACCGTCGACGTGCAGGAACGCTGGGAGGCCGAGCCGGCATCCGACCAGGGAGAGGGCGAGATGAATGCGCGGGAGGCGCTCGATCGAGCCCAGCACCAGCTGCACGACCCGTGTGATCGCGGAGACGTCGACTTCGATCCGGAGACGGATGAGGTCGGCTACCGCCTGCGCGGAGAAGAGGGTTACCTCGTGGCAGTTAGGTCGGTGACCGTCACGGATGGCGAGTTCAGCAAGCGCCACCTCGTCGAGGTGCCGCTCAGCTGAGCTGCCCAGGTGTGCCCGGCCAGGACGTTGGTAGCAGCTTGCGGGCGACACACGCGTCGGGCACTCCACGACAGTAGCGGCATCCGCATGCCACGATGACGCTATGGATCGTTCAGCCTTTGTCGACTACGTGCGCGAGCGCGGCGATGCCGTCGTGAGCACCGTCGGGCCCGAGGGCGCACCTCAGTCGGCCTACCTGAGCATCACGGCGACCGAGTCAGGCGAGCTCGTCTTCAATGCCCGCGGCGGGTCGCGCAAGATCGCGAACCTCCGACGCGACCCGCGCATCGCCGTCGTCATCGGCGGCGCCGACAAGACGACCGTGCAGGCGCAGGGCAGGGCCGAGGTGCTCGAGCCCGGAAGCGCCGAGGCGGCACGGTGCGCCGAGGCCTACGGCCGGGCGTTCCCGTGGTTCGCCGAGTCACTCGCGAAGTCGGAGTTCGAACTCGTTCGGGTGGACCTCGATTGGGCCAGGTACGGCGACTAC
Source organism: Orlajensenia leifsoniae (assembly GCF_004570845.1). Classification (GTDB taxonomy): domain Bacteria; phylum Actinomycetota; class Actinomycetes; order Actinomycetales; family Microbacteriaceae; genus Orlajensenia; species Orlajensenia leifsoniae. Next base: position 270,135 of record NZ_SPQZ01000001.1, read on the forward strand.
CGCGTGGGCCCGCCTGTGTCCGTCGAGGTGGAACTCTCGTGACCGGAACGGCTGGCGCAGCCGACGCGTACGGAGCCATGGGCCCCGACCCGGCCGCCAGCGAACCGTGCGGAGGCTCGGTGTTTCGTTGCGCCGCCGGATCGGTGGCTCTGCGACTGTCTCCCTGATCAACGACTGCCGAACTATGGTGGGACCTGTGAAGCGAACCTGGCCGTTCCTCGTCCCCGGCGTGATCCTGAGCGGTGTCGGGCTGGTGTGGACCCTGCAGGGTCTCGGCCTGCTGCGTGGGTCTGCGATGAGCGGTTCCCCCTTGTGGGCGACCATTGGTCCGATCGTTCTACTGGTCGGGTTGGCGCTCATCGGGATCGCGATTGGCCGGCGCCGCCGGACGCGGTGATCGGCGCGATTGAGGAATCACAGCCGCGCTGTCATGGTGATCGCCTGCATGCTGCTCTCGAGGCGACCGGAGCCGAAACGTGCGACCAGGGCCTGCGCCGCGCCTTCCGTGGCTGCTTGCAGGCCGTCGGCTTCCCGCGATTCGATCTCGGCCTTCACCGGGCTGCCCTGACACACTCCGATCGCCGCATCACGCGCTGAACCTGCTCGACTGGGCAGGGTCACCGTCTCGGCGGCGACCTCGGAGAAGCCGGACTCGATCAGTTCTGAGCGGATCAGGTCGACGTCGAAGTACCCGAACGGCACGCGTTCGATGAAGGACGGAGGATCATCCGGATACCGTGCCGCCAACGCTTCCGCGATGATGCGGGTGACATCGTTGACCGCGAGGCTGTCCCAGACTGTGAATATGAAGGCGCCGTCCCTTGCCAACACGCGGGCGGCCTCTCGGTACGCCCGGATTCGCTCGGGAAAGAACATCACCCCGAACTGGCAGGCGACGAGATCGAAGCTATTTCCTTGGAAGGGCAGCGCCATCGCGTCGCACTGCGTCCACGTGGCGTGGCCGGATCCCGCCGTCGTGGTGGCGACGTCGATCATCGCCTGATTCAGATCCGTGGCGGTGATGGCCGTGTCCTCGCCGAGCACCCGTTCCAGCTCGCGGGTGACGACCCCGGTACCAGCCGCGGTCTCGAGCAGGCGCCGCGGGGCGAGCGGTGCGATGCGTTCCGCGATGTCAATCGCGTAGGGCTGGAAGAGCATCGGCGACAGATAACGCTCGTACAGGACCGGAATGGAGCCTTCGAAGGCGGCATCAGACCTCGGCATGATTACTCCTCGTCCAAGACCGGCACTGCTCGGTGTGCCGGTACGCACAGTATGCGCGTCATCGAAGAGCCGGCGCCACAGAGCAGGCCGCCGTCTCAGGCGGCGCGGATGCTGTTGTTGCGCGGGTCGTGGGTGAGTTCGGCCAGGCCGAGGGCCTCCAGCAGAGGCGGCAGATACATCCCGAACCGGCCGCGGTACCCGTTCCGGAGCCCGTACCAGCCTCCGACCGGATTCTCGGCGGAACGACCCCACGCCTCGACGGTGCCGTCGGCTGCATCCTTCTTCTCGTCTGCGGCGCCCAACGGCACCCAGCCTCCCTCCGCGCGGAGCCACGCCGCCAGGTCGTCCGCCGCGCTGAGGTGGTACTTCAGCGTCGTTGATCCCACGACGCAAACGAGAGCGGGTGGATCGCTCGCTTCGTCGCGATACATCACATAGCTCGAACTGCCTGGCGCCGTGGTGAGCCTCCAGGGATCGGACTTGGTTCCGTCGCCGTCGACCATGGTGTCCTCTTCTCGACCCAGCCAGTCTGGCACCGCGGCCGCGCAGACTCCATGGCCAGGTCCCTCATCGCCCGGACATTGCTCGGATTGCGGGTCTGGTTCGTGGTGGATGATGAACGGATGGAAGAGCGCCGTCGAGGAGGCAGAACAGCGCCCAGCGATCGCCGGGGCGAGCAGCTCGCCGGGGCGCGGTTCGAAGCGAGCAGACGGCGTCCGGCCGATCTCCTGGGGCAATGGACGGGTGACCCGACGGTGCGGCCAAGCGGCGTCGATCTGCGAACGAGCCTGGCGTATGACCTGCTCGCGCTTGACGCCGCGCACGACTACGAGGCGTTGCTGTTGTCACCAGTCGCGCCGATAGGTGTGACATCGGTGCTAGCGCCAACGTCTCAGGACCGAGTCCTGTCGACCACTCGCGGCACGGAGGTCGTTTCGGATGCGACGAACGTGCTCGCGCTCGAGTGCGCGCTGCGGCTCCGCCGAGACTCGGCTGCGCATGTTCGTCTCTGCACGGTGCATCAACTTCTTCGCATGCAGCCGATCAGCGACGAAGGTGGACATTCGAAGCATTTCCGGCTGCTGATGCTCGCCGACGCAGGTGCAGGACTGCCTGAGGACGGCTTCGAAGTCACCGCCGTTCTCGCTCACCTGGCCATCTACGGGCGCTTGCTCGACGCGGCAGCGCGCGCACACGGACTCGTGTGGGAGCGGCCCGCTCTCATCATCCGTTCGAATGACGCACTTCCCGCGATCAGCACGCGTCTCACCGTCGCTCTTGCCGATGCCTTCCCAGACGTCGCTGTTCGAGAGGAGTGGCTGGACTCTACCTATTACCGCGGGCTCCGCATCGGCTACGGCGTCCACGATGCAGCCGGATCCTTTCACGAGATCGTGGACGTCGGAGTCTTCGACTGGGTAGCGCAGCTGACCAGCAACCGACGCCACCGATTGGTCGCTAGCGCGATCGGTCTGCAACTCCTTCCCGTGCTCTTCAGCGGATCGTAGAGCCGGAAGAGCGCGCCGAACTCGTAGTCGAAGCCTGTGCTCGCGCAGTCGTTGGACTAGCGTTATGCGAGGGCTTTCGACTTCAGGACATCGAACTCGGCCTGTGTGATGGCGCCCGAGTCCAGCAGCGACTTCGCCGAAGCGATCTCTTCAGTCGCTGACGAAGAGGAGGACTGGGCCACGGACTGGATGTACTCAGCCTGCCTCGCTTGCATCGCCTTCGCCTGTTCCAGCTGGCGCTCCTGCATGCCACTGCCGCGCGCGATCACGTAGACCAGGATGCCCAGCCACGGAATGAGGATCACGAAGATGATCCAGAGCGTCTTCCCGCCCCCTCCCAGGTCGCTGCTTCGGAAGATGTCGCCGATCACCCAGAACAAGCACATGAACCAGGCGAAGAACAGGAAGAACTCGAAGAGTGCGAGCAGGAACGACCCGTTGTCGTTGAACATAAGATTCCCTTTCGGCTGGAGCTTGTCAGACGTCGTCGCAACCAGCGGTAGAAGGGTCGGAACCCGGTTTCCAGCAGTCATGTCAACGCAAGGTGATTCACGGAGGCTACCAGCGCAAGAGATCTGCCGAATCATACGTTCTGGATGACTCCGAGCAGCCCGACCAGGAGGTCTCGCAGGGCTGTTGTTCAGCGTGCTCGCAATGGTGGCTGAGTTCGAATCCGACCTGATTCGAGCTCGCACTCGGGAAGGCAATGCGGGTGGCGAAGTCGAAGGGCCGGCTCCGCGGAAAGCAGCCCAAGCACTCCGGCCCACAGCGCGTTCCCGTCCGACCTACCCGACTATGCGGACGACGATCCGCAACTATCGCGGGCGCCGGCTCAGTCGTGTCCGATGCCGAGGTTCCATGGTGCGAAAATCACCGATCCGTCCATGTTCGGCCACTTCCGTCCCACGACGGAGTTCGAGTTCGAGTACGTCTCGGACTCCTGCGGTCCGATGACTGGCCCATGCTCCGCTTGAACTTCGTGCCACACGCTGTCCGCGTTGTAGGGCTCATCCATGTACTCCGCGAGCCAGGCCAGGTCGTCACCGGGCTGGAACCCTTGGATGGTGGACACTGCGACGTTCGCCGGCCCGAGCTCCGGCGTGCTGAATGTCACGTCCACGTTCATGTCCATGGGGCCTTTGCCTTCGTGGTCGTCGCTGACCCTGACGCCATCCCAGGTGTAGCTGGTGGAAGGCCACGATTCCATGCCGCCGGGGTGCTCCTCGATTGCAGGGTCAGCACCCGTCAGGTCGGTGAACAGGGCGACGAACCCTTCCACCTCGGCGTCGTAGGAGATGCTGCCTTGTTCCACCCCTCCTGCATCCAACAGCTGCAGCATCTCTGGCCGAACGACGATCTTCGTGACGTCCGGGGCTTTCTGGTCTTCCGTAGCGCCCGGGGATTCCGGCGCACCGAAGAGCGCCTTCTCGATGTCTTCGGTGTACCCGGGCGGGTTGATGCGCAGCCACCAGGTGGAGACCCAGATGCCGTCCCGGAAGAAGTGCATTGTCCCGGATCTCGCCTCGTCGGGGGCGACTTCAGCTTCACTCTCGATGTCGCAACGGGTTCCCCCGAACTCGTCCGCGCAGGCGTATCCGCTCGTCTCGGCGTGTTCGATCAGAGTGGCCTGCAGCTCGGGGGTGAGTGAGGCGACCTCGGTTCTGAGTCCGACTTCGTCGGAGCCCGGGTCGGCGCTTGCCCACAGGCATCCGAGCTTGCTGTTCGCCTGGAGCGTGGGGCCGAAAACGTCATCCAGAGCGGCGTACTTCTGGGAATCATCGCCCGGGCGTTCCGGATTCAGGACGAGCCCGCCGAAGTCCGGCGTCCAGTCCTTCGTGTAGATAGCTGAGCAGTCCGTTGGGATGGTGACAGTGGGTGCTGTCTGGGTTTCCGGCGTCGGTGTGATGTCCTGATCCCGTGGTGCAACACTGTCGTTCGGGTCGGGCGCATCTGTCGGCGTCGCCGCGAACGGCGGCGGTGTCGTGTACTGCGACGTGAGGGCGGGCACCCCGAATGCGGCAGTCACGGCGATACCGACGAGGGCGAGTGCGGTGCCGCTGCTGGCAAGCAGCATCCGTACCCGGCGGCGGCCGCGGGTGCGCTGGATCGCCTGGCTCACGTCGATCGTGTGGGCGGCATCCGTGTACGTGGACCGGGCAGCGTCGTCATGCAGCTGACGGCGCAGGTCGTCTTCACTCGGCATGGTCGGGTCCTTTCAGTGCAAGCGCCGTCTGAAGCGCGGTGTCGTCGTCGTCGGTGAGAGCGACAGCCATCTTGGCCAGGGCGTCGCTGAGGTAGCGCTTGACGGTGCCGGATGCGATCCCCAGCGCGCCGGCCACACCGTCGATGGTCAAGTCGTCGTAGTAACGCAGCACGATGCATGCACGCTCCCGAGGGCTGAGCTTGGCGAGCTCAGCGTGCAGGTCGAGGCGGGCATCCGTCAGCCGTGAGGAGGATTCCCGCTCCTCAGGAGTGACGTGCAGGTGGGCTGTGGCCCGCCACCGTGAAGAGCGTCGGCCGTCGTCCAGGTAGGCGTTGAGGATGGAGCGGCGAACGTACGCTTCGGCGCTGTCCAGGGTGAACCCTTTCAGCAGCCGCTCGAAGGTACGCACCAACGCGTCCTGCACCAGGTCAGCCGCGTCATCGCGGCTCCCCGACAGTAGGTAGGCGTACCTGGTGAGGTTCACCCCGCGCTCCGCCACCAGGTCTGTCATAACCTGCTCCCACCCTGACCTTCCGGCCATGGCATCCCCCTTCGATGAATTCCTTCTACTTACCTAGACGACGACCTCATCGAAAAGGTTGGGGTGGACGCGCAGGTCATTTCCGGCCGCCGGAACGACGATGGGTGGCTGCTCGGCGGGCATGGCGTCATCCTGCCAGTAGCCGGGCTCAGGCGTCGCCCGGCCGGCACGGGTTGATGTGGTGATCGATCCCGTCAGAGGCGTACGCTCGCGGCTGTGACCAAAGAGTTGGACCTGAAGCCTCCACCGTCGCTCGCCACGGTATGGCTTCAACTCGGCATCGGATTGGCTTGGCTCGTCTTGGCTGTGCTCAGCTTCCTGACCGACCCGAGGTGGTCCAGTTGGGGCTTCCTAGCGCTCGGCCTCATCTACATCGGAGCTGGGCTCTACTTCGCATGGAAGCGCAGGAAGGCGCGTCTCCGCGACTGATTGTGATCAATCCAATGCCGTTGGGCCGCTGAGAACAGACACTTCCATCACCAACACCGGTTCTAGGGCTTCGAGCCGGTCGATCTCCTTGAGTTGTCGTGGTGAGCGCCGAGAGTCTCGCTGCCAGCTTTTCGGTGGCGGGCGTCCGCATCGAGTCCGCCGTCATAAGGGATGCTCGCACGGCCGTTCCACGTTCATTTGGAGGCATCCGGTGGCTGCCAGTCAGTACGCAGGCGATCGGCCCACACGGTGAAGTCTGCGTCGCCGGTGAGTCTGGCGAGGGTGTCCAGTTGCCAGGAGTGGATCACGTGATAGGTCTGGTTCTGCCACAGCTCGCTCTGGCAGTAGGGCTTCTGCACGCAGTAGTACGAGACTCCGCCTTCCACCCGCACGGCCGGCATCATGCGCTCGAGCACCGTGGTCGCGCCGCCCGTGAAGTAGCGCGCCGCCTCGGCGTTGCCGGTGTGGCGCCAGTAGTCGTACAGCCCGAACATGGCGAAGATGTGGCCGTTCAGCACGAGCAGGGGCGGTTGGTCTCCGGCGTACTCCTCGAAGTAGAGGTGGTCGTCGACGACGAGGGAGAACGACGGTTCGGTGCCGGTCTTCGCCTGAGAGAAGCTCGCCCACGTGCGATCGGCGGCCTCGTCCCACCGCTTCTCCCCAGTCTCCTCAGCCAGCCGCACGAACAGCGACAGCACCTGGCCCTGCGCCATTCCGGAATACCAGGGAGCGGAGAGTGTGCGCTCGTAGTATGTCCATGGGAACGAGTAGGGATACCACCAGGCGCCGTCGCGCACGGTGTGCAGGCCGACGAGTTGCTCACCCTGCCGTACAGCGCGATCGAGCCAGACTCTCTCACCGGTGCGCTGATACTCCATGAGCGCCGAGATCCCGTATTGCGCGTACGCGACGGGATGGTCGGCGCGCTCTCCAGTATCCCGTCGCAGGTAGATGCGCAGCCCTGTCGAGTCGAGATCGTTCGACGGGTCGGCAACATCTACCGGCGGGCGGTCCGAGTACGGAGCCGCAGCCTCGGCGTTCAGTGTCCACGGAGTGAGCGCCCAGGTGGTGAGCGACTCGGCCGGAGCGGATGATACGGGTGCTTCGGCGCGTGCAGCTGAAGAACTGTGGAAGTCCGCGGGGGTGCCGGCCAGCCCGGCAAGCTGCGCGACCAGCAACAGAGCGAATGCGATGATGACGATGCCGGCAACGCGCGCGCTCATATGGAATCCCCCCGGACCAGTGCTTCAGACCCCGACGATGGTGTCCCCGCTCTGCGACCATAACACCGGACACTCGTGTCCGCTGAGCTTCGCACTAGGCCGTCGCCGATAGAAGCTGTCGCGATCGACGATCGGCTTGCGGGCGTCAAGATCGGAGATGGTGAACTCCTTGCCGACCTGTGGAGGTTCCTCGATTCGGCGGGCGGCTTTGATGACTCGACCAAGCTGCGCGGTGAGCGGATAATTCGACCCATGCCGCAAGCGAACTTCACAACGGCCGATGAGTGGCTGCGAGCGTACGACGCAACCACCAGTCGACCGGAGATCCTTGACCTGATCCGGAGACGCGGGGTTCTTGACCTTGGTGACGGTAGGCAGGTCGCTCAGGTCGAAGCCTCCAACGCCAACGATCGCGGGCAGACGATGCTGTCCCACAGCGACTTGGCTGCCCACGTCGGACTTTCGATACGACTAGTGCAGCTTCATAGAGCGGCACTCACTGCTTTCGGAATGGAGGTCTTCGTTCCGGCCAACGGGAGCGTCCCCGCTCATCGACAGTTACAGTTGCCCAGCGAAACGACTCTCGCCACGGTCACAACGCTCTACCCCTGACTCTCAGGCGCGGTGACAGCGGCCGGGCGGCGGCCCGACCGATCCCGCAGAGGGATTCCTGAGCGAGTCGCTTGCTCTAGGCGAGGGAGGGGGCAAGGTCGCTCACTGGCGTCCGGCGTTAACTCCGTGCTGGGCATCAAACGCGGCGATCCGCTTCGCTCGAGCACGAAGTTGAGCAATCCCCATCACGACGAACCAGACACCAAGAGCCGCGAAACCGACGAGCTTGACCCAGTACCACTCACCCTGATCCCCACTAGAAAAGATCCACACGCCAACCGTCAGCCATGCCAGCCCGACAAGAATCTGCATGAAACCCGCTGTGCGCCCACGCTCCGCCGCCATACGACGAGTCATCAACCCAGATGGAGAAGGGTCGCTCTCGGCCAACGCTCCGTTGTCGCTCATAGCGCAACGATGACAGCCATCGCGAACACGTTCAACCGTCAGGCCGGGACCGAAGTAAGACTGGGACCAACCCGAAGACAAGGCATCGAGTGTCGCGATACGGGATCCCTGTGCGGGACGGCGTAGCAAACTGCTCGACCAAGCGACATGCACAACTCAAAGTCGCTCTAAGACTGCCTGTTCCCGCTCGATGCTCCACAGAGTTCGGAGCGCATCGGTCATCGAGGAGAATGTACCCACTTGGCGTTGGTTCGAATCCCAGAGAAGGAATCCCGCACCTGTTCGCCACACCTCGCCGACCAGACAGTACGGTTGCCGTAGCTGTATGGACCATCGTCCTTCACCTGCTTCGATTACGTCGAACGCTTCTACGTACGTCATGGGTCCCCTCTCGAACTGAGGCGACGATACGTCTGGGAAATGACGGTCAAGCGACGTACAGGCGAACGGGTAGTCGAGGCTATTCGAGGGTGAAGTCGAGACCGGCGGAAATGATTTCCGCCCACCGCGCGAGTTCTCCTGTGGTTGCGGCTGCATCCGTCGACATCGTCAATTCGAATAGGGCGTTGTAGACGACATCACGCGGCTGACCAGCGCGCTCACGGGCGAGAGCATTGACGGCTGTGAGCCAGTCATCCTCGGTCACGTCGACGTCCTCCCAGTGGAGGACTTTACTGCCCGGGGTATGGAGCGCGCGTTGGCAGGACGTGCTGGCGAATCGTGGGCGCCAGCGGTCGAAGCGTGAATGGCGCAGCAATCGAAACGGCGGCCCTTCGGTTCCGGCTCCCGCGTTCACCGGATGTTTGTTTGAAGCGAGAATCGGTGAGGCGTTGACTGCCGTCATGGGCACAGACGAAGACGGCTACGAGGAGATGCTTCGCATCGAGGACCGGTATCACGGGCAGGACTTCGAGACCGCGGTGAGAACTGCGCAGCCAGCCCCAGACGGTGGCGACGCTGCCCGGCTCGGCACAAGCGACACCGAATAGGTCAGCAGCATGGAGATCTTCATCCCGGTCCTGCTCGTCGTCATCACCGCAGTGATCTTCGACTTCACGAATGGCTTCCATGACACAGCCAACGCGATGGCCACCTCCGTCGCGACCGGCGCCCTGAAACCGCGGGTGGCCGTGCTCATCTCGGCCACCCTCAACCTTGTGGGCGCCTTCCTGTCGACGGCTGTCGCAAAGACTGTCTCCGATGGCATACTGACCGAGAACGACGCTGGCCTGCCCAGCGTCACTCCCATCATGATCTTCGGCGGCCTGGTCGGGTCCGTGCTGTGGAACCTCGCGACGTGGTGGCGAGGCCTGCCGTCGAGCTCCACCCATGCGCTGTTCGGTGGTCTCATCGGCGCCGCCATCATCGGTGTCGGCTTCGACGCGGTGAACTGGGCCGGGGTGGTGTCGAAGATCATCCTCCCGGCGCTGATCTCACCGTTCATCGCAGGCTTCGTGGCTCTGACCGCGACGTATCTGGCGTACCGGATCACCTCGATGGCGAAGGCGCGGGGAGCCGACAGCGGATTCCGGCACGGGCAGACGGTGTCAGCGTCGCTCGTCTCACTCGCGCACGGCACCAACGACGCGCAGAAGACCATGGGCATCATCACCCTCACGCTCATCGTTGCCGGCTACCAGACCGCCGGAACGGCACCGCAGTTCTGGGTGATCCTGATCTCGGGTCTCGCCATCGGCGCCGGCACCTACGCCGGAGGTTGGCGGATCATGCGCACTGTCGGCAAGCGCATCACCGACGTGCAGGCGCCGCAGGGCTTCGCGGCAGAGACCAGTTCAGCTTCGACGATCCTCGTGTCCTCTACCCTCGGTTTCCCGCTCTCGACCACGCAGGTGACCTCCGGTGCGGTCGTGGGTGCCGGCCTCGGACGCCGACTCGCCGGCGTGCACTGGGGCGTTGTCGGCCGGATCGCCATCGCTTGGATTATCACCCTGCCGGCCGCCGCCCTGGTCGGCGCGCTCGCAGCGCTACTGGCGACGGCAGGACCGATCGGCCTCGCACTCGTCGTCGTACTGGCACTGGTGGCTGGGCTCGGCTTCGTCGCCCTATCCCGACGTAATCCCGTCACGCGCTCCAACGTCAACGACGAGGAACCGCCCCAAGCCGATCGAACGACCGATGCCGCTCAGCCGGCAGGGAAGGCGTAATCCGATGGATCTCGAGATCGAATGGGGCTCGCTCGTCCTCGTGCTCGGCGTCGCCTTCATCACCACCGTGGCCGTCGTCGTGCTGTACTCGGTCGGGCTGCGATTACTCTCGCTCGGTGACCCGCAGAGCGGCACCGCCCGCCCTGTGGCGGCATCCGTCGCAGCCTGGACCCTCATCGGCATCTGCGGGGCCGTCGTCCTCTACGGGGTGTACCTCGTGATCCCGCAGTTCCACTGATTGGCCACAATTGCCGGACCCTCCACTGTGACGAAGGTGTCCAGCGAATGCCACTGGCGCAGCCGCGACGGAGTTGCGTTCAAGGGTCAACTTGTCACCGCCCGCAGGCGGATCCCCATGCGGGCCACCCCTTGATTCGGTGGGATCCTGTCCTGATCGTCCCGCGAAAGAGCTACCCGCGCCCGCGCCTCGCTCATGCCGAAAGCACGACCGACCTGTACCTCGGCATAGCGATCAGAGGTCAGGGATGGCGCCGAAGGCCGAATCTCGTCGAGGCTGTTTGTTTCGAGCCCCGACGACTTCGATCATCGTCACGTAGCGACAGAGACTGAACGACGCCCCGATATGATATTCTCGTCGCGATGGGTACTCTGATTTACTCCTAGCAGCGAACCGCGTTGAGCTTTGCTCCGCGGTCTCTGTGCTGTTCACGTGCTTCTGTCACCTGATCCTTCGGTCATCCAGCCTTCGACGCTTCGTCGCATTCGCCCGCTCAGCGGTTCCGCATGCACTGCGTTAGGTGTCGGCGTGGGGGCCGGGAATGGAGTTCTCGATGTACCCAAGTCAAATGTCCCTTCATGCCGTGACCAAGCGATTCGGCGGCCGCGTTGTTCTCGATCGGGTGGACCTCGCGGTGCGCTCAGGCGAACGCGTCGGCGTCATCGGGGACAACGGTTCCGGAAAGTCCACGTTGCTTCATCTCCTGAGCGGTGAATTGCTCCCCGATGCAGGCGACATCACCGTCGCGGTAGCCGGAGGTATCGGTGCACTCAGCCAGGTGCTTGAGCTACCCGCTGGTGCGAGCGTGCGCGAGGCGATCGATGCGTGCTCGGCTGAGCTCCGCTCACTCGAGCACGCCATGTACGAAGCAGAGCATGGTCTCGCTGTGCTCGAAGGTGCTGCACTCGAGTCTGCCCTCGCTTCCTATGCCGCGCTGACGGAACGCTTCGACGCGCGAGGCGGCTACGGCGCGCCCGCGCGACTGAGCGCCGCGCTCGATACGCTCGGCGTTGCCCGCATCGAGCGCATCCGTTTGTGGTCGAGCCTGTCGGGTGGCGAGCGCTCGCGGATCGCGCTCGCGGCGACGTTGGCAGCTAATCCTGAGGTACTCCTGCTCGATGAGCCGAGCAACGACCTCGATGACGCAGCCTGGGAGTGGCTTGTAAACCGGCTTCGCTCGCACCACGGCACAGTCGTTGCTGTGACGCACGATCGAGCGTTCCTTGAGGCGCTTACAGACGTGATCTGGGAGGTCGACGGAGCATCCGTCATGCGTTTCGGCAACGGCTATGCGGGGTATCTGATCGCGAAGGCGAGCGAGCGCACGCGGCATCGACTCGCGTATGAGGCGTGGATATCCGAGCTCGCGCGGAACCGCGAACTCGTGACGACGAACGCGGGGCGGATCGATGCGATCCCCCGCAAGCTGGCGAAGGCCGGTATGGGCGCCGGCGCGTTCCGGGCACGGGGCCGCGATCACGGCGCGATGGGACGCATCCGGAATGCGAAGGCGCGGGTGGGACGACTGCTTGACGAACCGCTGGCACCACCACCGATTCCCCTCTCGTTCACGCCACCACTCGGGCTGTTGAGAACGGGTGATGCCTCGGAGCGGATCGAAGAGGTGGGATCCGACGCGGCTGTCGCTGTGGATTCCCCGCTCCTCGAGCTGTGCGGGGTGCGCATCGCAGGTGCGTCGGTCGGTGCGTTGCAGCTTGCAGCGGGTGATCGGCTGCTGGTCACCGGCCCGAACGGCATCGGAAAGACGAGTCTCCTGCGCGTCATCGCGGGTGAACTGCAACCGGAAACCGGGACGGTCACGGCGACCCCTCGGATCGGCCACTTACGTCAGCACAGTGAGATCGGCCCGAGCCGGCGCACCCTGGTGGAGGCGTTTGCCGCAGGCACCCGCGATGGCGTCGACGCGGCCGAGCACCAGCTCATGAGCCTCGGCCTGTTCCACCAGCGCGACCTCGCGGTGCCGGTCGCTGATCTCTCCTACGGTCAGCGGCGGCGACTTGAACTCGCGCTGCTCGTGAGCGAGGCGCATGAGTTACTCCTGCTCGACGAACCAACCAACCACTTTTCGCCCGACCTCGTGGAGGATCTCGAGCGAGCGCTTGAGGAGTTCAGCGGCGCGGTGGTGTTGATTTCCCATGATCGACTGATGCGTCAACGGTTCGGGGGCGACCGGCTCGAGTTGGTCACGTAGCACGACATCGCCTGGTGACCTTCCGGAACCGCCCGTCCTCCGAAGTACCGGCCACCCGGACGGTCCTGTTCGCGGACCTGGTCGTATTTGATGCCGCCAAACATCTGGCGAAGCAGCGGTGATCGGACACACCGTCCTGCTCCCAAGCCGTCGACCCTTACGGCACGTTCGACCGCAGTCGCGGACGATGGCACCAGCCGAACCTGGTTAGACCTCGTGGTCAGGGTTGCTCGGTGATGGCAGCGTTCTGCAGCGTCATTTTGAAGCACCGCGGCGAGGTGCGTTGGCAGATTCTCGACCATTCTTGGCGATGGCAGGGGATCCCCGGCGGGGATTGTGTTGTTATCGTCGGGCGCATGACTCTTGGCAACGGCATGGCGCAAACTCCTGAACCGGCCACGGAAGTTGTGCTGCTCGAAGCGGTCGATGTGTGTTTCCGGCCGTTGAATACCGGCGATGTGAGCCGGCTCGACGAGGTGTTTCACCCGACATCGAGCCTGTTCGACGCGAATACCAGGGAGATCCTGTGAAGTTCGAGAACGTCGTGACGATCACTCGCCAGCCTGCCGAGGTCTTCGAATACCTGGCCCGTTTCGAGAACGTCCCGCGGTGGAACTACGCCATCAGCGAGACGCGCAAGCTCACCAGGGGTCCGGTCGGTGTTGGCACACGCTACCGGCAAACGCGCACGGTTCCTTCCCCGACCACAGAGGAATTCGAGGTCGTCGAGATTGAAACGGACCGTCGACTCGTTGTCGTCGGCGATCTCGCGTCCCTCCATGGCCGTGTGACATATGAGTTGAGCGGGGGCGACGGCATGACGAAACTGGCGAATCTGATGGACCTCACGGCACCACCACCCCTGGGCCTCCTGGCGCACCTCGCCACCCGCAGCATCCGGTCATCGGTCGCCGCAAACCTCAGCGTGCTGAAGGACCAGCTCGAACGAAGCTCGCGTTGACGCGGCCCGCGTTCGAGATCCGTCACTACGTCGGACCCGAAGACCTCGACCTCCTTCTCGGGCTGCCGTACGCACTTAATCACGAGGTTGCCGGTGACCTCGACACTCGTCGCCGCCGCCGAGAGTGGACGTGGCTGGCCGTCGGGGATGGTCGCCTGCTCGGCCGCCTCGCTCTGTGGAGCACCAGTAGTTTCAGCGAGCCGATGCAGCTCGACATCTTCGACACCGATTCCGCGCTCCCGGAAGAGGAGCAGCGCGAGGTTGGTGAGGCGCTGTTCGATGCAGCTCGTACCGAAGTCTTGGGGCGTCTGGCGACGCCGCCCGAATTTGCACGCTACCTGCCCGCCGACTGGCGGGACCATGCCGCATCACGACGGACAACGGAGATGCTGATCAACATTTTGGAGAGCAGAGGTGCCCGCTTCGTCGTCGAACGCCTGCGTCTGGAATGGAGGGCCGGCACGCCCATCGCGGCGCCGGACCCACGGCTCTCATTCCGCTCTTTTCATACGATTGATGAGCTCATCGATCTGACCACGCGCGCTTTGACGGGCACACTCGACGCTCATAGCACCGAGGAACTCGCGAACATCGACCCAGCAGCTGTGGCCCGCGCTCAGTACGACGAGGAGTTCGCGAAGTACGGCAGTCCGCGCGAGTGGTGGCGAGTGGCGACGGATGTGGACGGGGGTCCCGTCGGCTTCGTGTTCCCTGCCCGTAACGCGTACCATCCCATCGTCGCCTACCTTGGCGTGCTGCCGGAACATCGCGGCAACGGATACGTCGACGGCATTCTCTCGGAGGCGACCCGTCTGCTCGACGCGGCTGGAGCTGGCCACATCCGCGCCTCAACGGATGTAGGGAACGTGCCGATGGCGAATGCGTTTGCACGCAACGGATACGCCACCTTCGAGCGGCTGATCAACATGACCTGGCAACCTGCGAGTGATGATCGACGTGTGTGAGTTCGCGGTCTCGCGGGGTGCCGCTCGGGAGAGCTGACGCGGGAGCACGCTGAGTTCCTGACTTGCCCGAGGTCGCGTGCGGGCGCGAGGTGGCTGTCGCCTGGGCGTCGACCAGGTGGGCGGCGGTATGCCAGCGCTGGTGTTCATTGCGGCCATGCGGCGCATTTACTGCGGGTCGCGCCGGTCGTTAGCAGAGTACGGGTGGCGGCCACCGGTCGACTACGACCTGCGTCTCGAACAAGACCATAGGGTTGGGGACCGTGTTCACCATTGAAACCGTGACCCCGCAGGCGCCGATCGCGCACGCGATCATCCGGTCATACATGTTCGAGCTGGCATCTCGGTACTACGGTCGACCGGCGACCCCTACCGAGGTGGACCAGGCCATCCGCGACGAGCCATACGACGACCTCACGGGGCCGACCGGTGTTCTCCTCATCGCGACGGAGGACGGCAATCCCATCGCGTGTGCCGGCGCTCGATTCGCCGGCGACATCGCGGAATTGACCAAGGTCTTCACGGAGCCCGAGTCTCGCGGTCGGGGGTGGGGAAAGCGCCTACTTCTGCAAATTGAAGATGTCTGCCGAGCACGCGGCGTTCACGTGGTTCGTCTGGATACGCGGAGTGACCTCGTCGAAGCCCGTGCGCTTTATGAAGGCCTCGGCTTCGCCCGCGTGGAAGCATTCAATGCCGACGCTTACGCCGAGGTCTGGTACTCGAAGTCCCTCTAAGCCGGTCCGTCATCGCACCACTCCATGGCGCGCAAGCGAATCGACAACCGCACTAGAAGTGCGTCAGGGATACGGATCAACGGCGAACCGTCGCCTTTGAACATATCGAGTTCGAACAAGTTCCCGTCGCTATCGACGTTGAGAGCGGCAGATATGAGCACGCCATCACCGTCCATGAAACGGAGCTCGGCGACTTCGCGGCCAAATCGACGTGTGGCATCAGCTGAGAGTCCCGGAGGAAGAACTAGAAGGCTGCCCATCTGTCCATCGTCCATGTTTTGGACCCGTGCGACCTCAAGCTGAGAAATGAGCGCTGGCAAGGATGCTCGACGGATCAGCTCCAAAATGATGCTGGTCTCAGCCGCAGACGGCGATCTCCAATATGACCCCACTCTGCCCCCACACCACAGCCGATGAAACCCATCCCTAATCGAGATCATCCACCCACCCGGCAGTTTTCTGCCGGAAGCCCACTCGGCAGTTGGAGCCTCAATTGGCACCCAGGGACACGACGTTGACCGTCTCCACGGCCTGAGTGTCAGCCCTCAATCCATTTCCCACAAGCCGGTCCCTCGGACGTCCGCAAGCCATCTCTTGCGAGCGTCGAAAAGCTGACACGGGCATCCAATGGGACTTATCCGCCGGATCCGGGTGCCATCTTGACGGCGATCTGGGACCCGACGGAGGTGCACGCTTCTCCGACGCCGGCCGCAAGGTTTGAAAGGTCGCTGAAGGTCGGGACGTAGCCTTCCGGGTTGGCGGCGAGGAGTTCGGACGCATGGGTTTGTGCAGCCTTCACGGCTTCGTTGACGGCGACGTCGGTACCCGATCCAGTTCGCGGGGCGAGGAGGACGTTCTGCCAACCTCGAGCGATCTGGACCCTGACGGCCGCGTAGCTGGCGTCGTCGAGTTTGCCATTGTCGTATTCCCAGCCAGCGTTTGCATCCATAGTCTCAAGGGCTGACACCTGCCCGCAGACGTGATCCACGGTAATGATGCCATCCATCGGTCTCGTCTCTGAGGGTGCAGGAGTCGCTGTTGCTGTTGTGGCCTCGGTGGCGGAGACCCCGGATGTGGAGCAGGAGGTCAGGAGGAGGGCAACAGCCCCAGCGCTGAGAACGGTTGTGAGTATCGCAGTGAAAGTACGCGGCATTGAGGGCCTTCCGGTGCTCGTGTGGACCAGGGTGTGAAGATCTCTTTGCACCGGTGTCTGGAATGCACTTCATGATCCCGTCCGTTCCAGGGTGTGCGTTTCGTGCGTGCGATCGTCGGCGACGCGGATGACGACCGCGAAGAATACGATGATCGCGGTCAGCGCTCCTGCTGGGCCACCGCCGACCAGGAAGCTGAGACCTCGGAGGTTTAGGCCTTGCCCAGCCGACAACTCCGGGTGGGAGACAGGCACATACGCGTCGAACGTGACTGGATTCAGCAGCAAGGCCAGGGCGGCGACCCCGAACACGGCTGTGAACCAGACCCATGCACTGGTTGGTACGCAGCTTCGGTGCAGAAGGACGGCGACGACTATCGCGGCCGCGGGGATCAGCAGTGAGGCTACCGTCCACCCCATGGGCACCCCCGCACGATTGCTTCCGACTCCGAGGCCGAATCTACGTCGCGCAATCAGCTGTGACCATGTGCCTTTGGTGATATTCGTTCCGCGGGGAGATGTACTTCGCGAGGCTAGGGTTTTGTCAGACCAGAAGAGCGAGACGAGATGATCAGGCTGTCAGCAGAACCCCATTCGGACCCGTCGATCTCAGCCGAAGCTGTCGCCATCAACGTCGTTGTGGAGTCTCTCGGCGCGGAACTCTCCCGCCGCAACAGCAGACTGGCTACCGATGGCCTCCTCGACGCCGACTTCGAACGTCAGACCCGAGCCATCCTGCGGGAAGCATTCAGCCAGTTGCAGCACCTGTCGCCGGAACTTCCCCATCTTGTGACCGTGGAGTACGGGTCGGCGGCATCCATGGTCGAGACCGCCCACATCCGCGCCGCCCAAGACATTCACCCAGCCGAACCCCTGATGGCCGCTGAAGCACTCTTTGGCGTCGCGCTTCCCATCGTGCGAGACGTCATCGTCCAGCGAACACCGGATGCGGACCTGGTCGTGGTGGCTCGCACCCTGCACCATGCCGTCTGGCGGCGATTCCCGCCAGGAGCTATCAGCTACGTCGAGGTGCTACGCGCCCGACTCTCAACCGCGCACCAGGAGAGCCGGCGCCGTGTGTCGTTGGAGCTGCACGACCGTGTCGCTCATGGGATTGCTGCTGGTATCCAGCGCATCGAGCTCAGCACGCTGAACGGTGGCGCAGATCCCTCAACGGAACTGGTCGAGGCGCTGTCGATCTTCCGTGCGGCTCTCGATGACGTGCAAGACCTGGCGTTGGAGTTGCGTCAACGCGTGGGCGATCGATCCCTGGACCAAGCTCTCGCGGAATACATCGTCAACGCCGGGGACGTGCCACCGCCGGTTCGTCTGAAAGTGGACGGTACGAACTTGCCGCTGTCCGCCTCCGTCGCCGAAGAAGCGTTCACCATCGTCCTTGAAGCACTCCGAAATGCACGCACCCACGCTGTCGGAGCGAGCGGGATCGATGTGCATGTGCGATGGGAGGAACGGATGCTGAGCATCGACGTCACTGACGACGGTCCCGGCTTTGATCCCACCAACGTCCACACCCGCGCTATCGGGCTTTCAGGGATGGAAGAGCGTGCCCGGGCGATCGGCGCACGGCTGCAGATCTCCGCGTCGAGTGGCGGAACGACCGTCTCCCTGTCCCTGCCACTCGAACCGACAGTCCTCGCATGACAGGTGTCCCCATCCGAGTCGTGATCGTTGACGATCACGAATTGTTCCGCGACGGGATCGCCGCCCTGATCGCGCACGCGCCAGGCATCACCGTCGTCGGGCAAGCGGCAAACGCCGATGACGCACTCGACGTCGTCATCCGCGATGAACCAGACGTCGTCCTCCTCGACGTCGAAATGCCCGGCGCACGCGTCACAGCCACCCTGGGACGTCTCAAACGAATCGCCCCCGCTACCAGAGTCATCATCCTGACGATGCATCGCGACCGGATCCTCAGCGAGGAACTACTCAAGGCAGGAGCGACCGCGTTCCTCACAAAGTCGACGCCCAGTACTGAGCTGATCGCGGCCATCCGCTCGGCTTCGATTGCCGGAGGGATGGCGCCGCCTCAGAAGTCATCTAGCACGGGTGAACTGCTCTCAGCTCGGGAGCATGAGGTGCTCCGCCTGATTTCCCACGCGCACTCGAACGCTGAAGTCGCAACGACGCTCTCCATCTCCGTCGGTACCGTCAAGCGGCACACGAACAGCATCTACCGCAAGCTCAACGCGACCTCGCGTCTGGACGCGGTGCGGCGCGCATCCCTGCTGGGCATCATTTCCTCACAGTGAGGAAAGCAGCTGGACTACACCCAAAGGAACATCCGTGTTCGATCACGTTGCTTCTTAGCTGAGGCGCGGTCAGGATCAAGACAGCCTCTTCCAGTAACGACGTCGGGGGGCGTCTCGGGAAGCGGAGTAGCACCAGTGACACTGACGAATCGGTGGGCTGGGTGCCTCGAGGATCGCTGCGGGGGCCGCGATCCTCGAGGCCGCACACAGCCTTCGCTGGTGGGACGCGCCGAAAACGGCAGCGAGTTCACGTTCCGAGGCAGGTAACACTCTGACGATGAGGGGCAGCCGAGTGAGACTGGCAGGCAGGCGCACATGGGCTCTTGGCGTGGTGGCCACTTTTGTTGCGCTCTCGCTCACCGGCTGCCACACCGAGTATCACGGCTACGACAGCGGAATCGATGGGACATTGTGGAGACAGATCGCTTCGTTTGAGGATCCATTGAGTTCAAGCCTCTTCGAACCATCTGCGTACGAACCCATCGGCTACCTGAACTCCCTCCAGGCCGAACGTTGGAGCGGCTCGTTGGAATCAGCATCCGACCTCGATCTCGAAGAGGGTGGCGTCGTACTCTACGACCGCACCTCGACCGACAACGCCGCCGGGCTCTCCATCTTCATAGCTTCCGGACCGCGTCCTGATGTCCCTACCGACTGGGGCCGCAACTACGACGGTCCAAGCCAGGTCTTCACTTGCTATCGGATTGAGGCCGAGTTCTCGCCGGGAGCGATGCCCTCCGTGGGTCGGACCACATTCGATCACTGCCCTCCGGCCCTCGTCGAGTTGATGCCTGCAGATGCGGCCTTCGCGAGTGGCGAAGTCTTCGACGGCTGAAATCCATGATCATCTTGCTGCTTATCCCGACCCTGATCGTGCCGGTCTTCCTCGCGATTCTGTGGTCAGTGCTCCGGGTGTTAAATCCTCGATTCGTGTCCAGGCCATGGTTCTACCTGTGGGCTGCCGCAGCCGTTGTTGTGGTACCACCGCTGTTCGGGTGGATGGCTATGACCGGGGCCAGCACATCCGACCAGTTTCACTCAGCTGACCCGTTCGCCGGCATCCACATGTTCTATGGGCTCGCCACCGCCACCTTGGGTGTCCTCACGCTCGTCGTGCTGTGGTTCATGCGACCCAGAGTGAAGCGCCATCAGCTGACCACGGGTCCGGCTCAGTAGCCGAGACCGGTCGGGTCCTGAGCACACCCGGCCGTGGCCTCGTCTTCGGATGCGGCGAGTTGCCGTCGGCGACCAGCGCCCTGCCCATAGGTTCAGGGCATGTACACCGTCGACTGGTTCACCATCCCGTATATCGCGTTCCTCGTCCTGCTGACGCTCGGGACGCTCACACTGCTGGTCCTGCTCGGTCGGCTGATCTTCGTCGCCACCCAAGCGCTGCAGAGCTACCGCCGCGCGCAGGAACTTAAGATCACGCTCCTCCTGGCGGAGGACGGCGACGTCACCGACCACTGACCACTGACCACTGACCACTGACCACTGACCACTGACCACTGACCACTGACAGCAGGATGGCCGAGCGCGGCCACCGCGATACGACCGAACAGACGGAGCTGACCGATGACCGACACGACACCCAGTGCGGGACCCATCCCCGTCGACCCGGAGTTCGAGGCGTACCTCGACAAAGTGGTCACTCCGTCGCTGGTGCTGTCGTTCATGCTGTCGCTGGTGACAGTGTTCGTGTTCTTCCTCGGCGCGGTCGACAACACCGGCGTTCACACGTTCCCGTGGTGGGGATTCTGGGTGATCGCCATCATCCCCACAACCCTGGCCGTCATCGCTCTCGTCCAAGCGCACAGCCGTGACGCCGGCGTCAGACCCGCGCTTATCGCGTTGCTCACCGCGGTCGGACTGCCACTGGTCCTCACCGTGCTGCTGGCCGGTGTCGGGTTCCTGTTCCAGTTCGGGGCGCTGGCGTCCTAGCGGGCTAACGGCGAGCCCGCAATGACTCAGCTTCACGGAAGGGTGGCCGCTGTCGCAGCCGTCCTTCTGGTCCTCTCCGGCTGCAGCGTCAACGGTTCCGGCGAAGGTCCGTTGGAGTACGAAGGACCTGAACACAACGCGGTGTGCGTACCCGCTGTCCCGGGCACCAGCATGGTCGTCGGGGAGACCATCGTCGCTCCGGACGGATTCGAAGCGACAGTGATCGACGTGACGCTCGTCGACGCAAGGAACCTGAAGCTGACCGAGGCGTCGATCGCGCCGATCATCAATCAGTCAGCGATCGGAACCTCCGCCTACCCACCGACAGAGGAGGCGTGGACGCTGCGGCGGGACGCGGCCGGGGCGACGCTGCCGGAAGACACGACCAGCAACCTGCTCGTCGTCCTCGAACGGACCGGCGACATGAGTGGCACGGCATCCAGTGTTCAGATCCGGTACACCGTCGGCGGCACCGCGTATGTCGAACATGGGACGACCTCGATCGAGTTGGCTGAAGCCTGCGACTGACGTATGCAACGATCAACAAACCATGGGGGTGGGCAACGCCGCCGCCGTTAGCATCACAATCAATCTCACTGATCCACTTTTCCGCAGAAGGATCCATCAACGGTTGCTTCCCCCAAGCCGGGTCTGGGTGCAAAAGCGCAGGTGTCAGCTGTCTAGCGCATCGAGTTGCCGCAACGCGCCTCGTGCTCGTTCCAGTCGCTCCTCCTCGGACTCGTCCCACCAATACGGCCCCCGTTCTCCCAGCCCTTTCTTGGCGAGGCCCACCCGGACCCGCGCTGCCGCTGTCGCGTCGGGGTCGTTCTTGAGCTTCGCGCTCCTGACGCCGGACCGACCGCGTCCCAGGTGCGATTTCAGGGCCTGCACGAGGTCCTCGGGCAGTGAGGGGTCAGTCCGGCGCCATCGTCGGCCGCGGATCGTCAGCCACCGCTCGCTGTCGGGCGTCTCCGCCGGTGAGTTCTGTTCGCGCTCCGCCACGTTCCGACGGTACTGCCGCCACGCCCGGGTGTGGATGACGCTGCGGGTCTCGCATAGGTGCTGCGTCAACGCGGACGGGTCGACGACCTGCGTCAGCCCCACGCGAACACGCAACACTTCATTGGATCCGACGGTGGGTCGCGACTGGTTCAGATGCTTCCGTTCGCATGGAGCTACCCAAGAAGTTCGCGATAGAGCTGCCTTCTTGCCCGACATCGATCGCATCTGAGCTGGGCCGGCATGCTGCCCTCTGGGGATCCATGAACGAGACTGGCTGGCCACTGGCCGACTGCATCGATGTTGATCGTCGACGCTCAGGCCCTGTGTCGGTCGCCCAGGTGGTCGGGATCGTGCAGTGCGTTGCGTTTGGCTTGTTGCTCGGCAGACAGAACCAGAGCCAAGCCCACTATCGCCAGTGTCAAGACCACCAAGATGGCGAGGTACACGAACCACATGTCTCGCATGCTACCGCTCCGGAGGGTAGGCAACCAGGTCGCTCGCAGTTGTACCGTCGTCTCCCAAAAAGGATAGCCGGCCCGCATCAGGATCGCTCTGCGGGCGCGATGCTGAGGCGACGACGATCTCATCGAGCGGACGACTTCTCTCGGTTTGCCATCGGTCGCCAACGACATGGATAAGGAGTCGATCCTCGATCGGACCAAGCCGCGGTCTGAGAGGATCGTTGGATGATTCGCGTTGTGCTTTTCGACCTCGACGGCGTCATTCGGCACTTCGACCCGGACAATGTGGCCGACATCGAGCACAAGCACGGGTTGGCTATTGGATCGATCGAAGGGGTTGCCTTCGCGACTCCGTTGGTCGAGGAGGTCACGACCGGGAGGATCACCAGAGCTGATTGGGTGCGCCAGGTCAGCGAGTTGGTCGGCAATGTGTCGGCTGCGGAAGAGTGGGGTGTTCAACCTGCGGTCCTGGATGAGGCTGTTTTGGATCTGTCGGACGAGGTCCGCAGCTTGGGGCTCAGGACGGCTGTGCTGACGAACGGAACCGACACCATCCCGGATGAGGTCGCTGCACTGGGTATTGCCAGCCGGTTCGATGCCATCTTCAACTCGGCGGACATCGGTTTCGTGAAGCCCGATGTCCGCGCTTTCGGGCATGTGCTCGATGCGCTGAGTGTGACTGGCGCGGAAGTGTTCTTCACCGACGACTCCGCCTCGAAACTTAAGGGCGCCGATAGCCTCTTGATGCGCACCCACCTGTTTGAAGGAGTTGGGGACCTTCGCGATCACCTCATAGCGGCGGGTGTTGAAGTTCGGCGGCACGCGTTCTAAGAGTTTCAGGTTCTCGGCGCAGACCTGATGATCTGCTCGCCAAGGGCTGCCTCCGACATCTAGGAGAACTGGGCCGGGTTCATCAGCGACCGGATTCCGCCTGTCATCCACCCCGCAACTAGGCGGCCATTGCTCTCTACAGATCCTCCGGGTATGAAGTCGTCATACAGCAGCTGCGGAAGGCGCTTTGAAGCGGCAAACGTTGCCGACCCGCCCAGCCACACACTACGCACTGCGCCTGATGGCCGCTCCGACAGCGGCCGTCCACAAGGGGTCCTTCATCGGACGTCCGAATGCGGATCCGCCTCCGGGCGTCCAGAACACCAGTCGCTGGGCCTTCCTCATTTCGCTCTCGCTTGTCGGCCCATGTTCCACGCAGAGGCGCCCGGGTAGCGGTATCTGGCACACTACTGACGTGAACATGGGCGAACTCGATGTAGTGAGTGGCCCGCGGTTGGAGCGTCGCCAGGAAGTGCCGACGCTCGGCATTCGCGAGACCGTGCCATTCCGCACGATGCTCTCCAATCGGGACAGGTTGCTCGCGGAACTGATCGCGTGGCTCACTGACCATGGTGTCGAACCCACCGGGCACTTCTTTCTTCGGCTCCACGTTGTCAACATGTCCGGCCTCATGGATATCGAGGTCGGGGCCTCCGGGGCGACTGATATCAGCGACGGGCGGGTGCAAGCAGGATCGCTCCCTGCCGGCGATTACGCGGTGCTGGCGTACCGGGCGAAGTCGATGGCGGCAAACCGTCGACTACACGCCTGGGTGCGCGAGCAAGGACTGGTGCTCGAAACCCGTCCGCATCCGAGGGGCGAAGCCTTCGCCTCTCGATGCGAGATCTATCTGACTGACCCACGCAAGGAGCGGCGAAAGACGCGTTGGGTCGTCGAGCTGGCGTTCATGACTCGAAGCTAGCGTGGGCGACAGCGGTCGTTCAGGGATCCGCATACGAACACCGGACGCCTTCTAGTTACGGCTATGCTGAGGGCCGCTGATCAAGCTGGTCGCCCCCGAGGCCGAACGCTTTCATCACAACAGCGGTGGCTCCCAGCACGAGGACGATGAGGGACACCATGCTCCAGACATATCCGAAGATCCAGTTGATCTCGGACAGCGGATAGGTCAGAGCGGGCGCAGCGACGAGGGCGGCCTGCCACCACAGGACCTTGAACGCTAAGGCGATCGCTGCGGCGGCCAGGATGAGGGCCGCGCCGACGAGGAGCATATTCCCGACCGACGCTAGCCGTTCAGTTTCGTCAGCGGTCGTTAGAATAGAGAGGCTCTCCACGGCGCCGTTGTAGAGCAGGTACATGCCCATAGCTGCCAGTGCGGCCCACAAGATGACCAGAACGATCCGGACGGAAAGACCCGTCCGATGCACTGGCGCTCCGACGTCAGGGAATGATTTCGAATCGCCCACGGATCTGGCTCCCATCCTTGAATGCCATCGTCAGTTCACGGCCGGTGCTCTTCTGAGCGTGAGCGTACCCCAATCGTTATTAGCGGACGCCCGAGCGGGTCCCGCTACGGACGTCCGGAAGCGGATCCCTCAGCGGGCGAATTTCGGTCGTCGTGACCGAATGTGCCCTTTGACTGGACGATCGATGGAGATTCGCCGCGCCCGTGCTTTCGACAGAGTTTTCCAGCGGGATCAGCGGATCGGACCACTAGCCAGGCTTGTCGAATGCGCCCTGGATGAACACCGTGCGCCCGGCGTCGGTGTTGCGCCCGGAGTTACTCATCTTGACGGCTGCCTGTTCTCCCAGCACGAGATGCATTCCAAGCGGAGGAGGGGCGCTGGAGCCGCTTGCACCCGACGCTTGCGCCTTCGCCTGCTGTGCCTTGCGCGCCGCCACGATGTCGGCGGTAATGTCGCGCCAGGTGCGCTCTAGGAGACCTGCACCGCGGATCAACCCGCGGAGGGATTCCGCATCGGCCAAATGGCTCTGGTTGGGGCGGCTCGCCCATGGGACCGGAAGCTCGATCGGCTCGCCGTTCCCCGCGCAGATTTCCTGGCAGACGAACAGCCCGCCCGGCCTGAGTACCCGGGCGATTCCGGAATACAGGCGGCGCTTGTCCCGGATGTTCATCTGCATTTGTATCGTCCACACCACGTCGAAGCTGGACGCGGCGAACGGAAGCTCGAGGGCATCACCCGCCTGAAAGCGGGTGCGATCGGACAACCGCGTCATCCGAGAAAGGGCGTTGGCCACCCCGCAGAATTCAGGCGAGAGATCGATGCCTGTCACGTCGCAACCCAAAGTTGCGGCGAGGTAACGCGCGGGGCCGCCCAACCCGCTGCCCACGTCGAGCACTCGCGATCCTGGCGGAATCTTTGCAAGCTCCACCAATGCGCGCGTGGCCGAACGTCCCGCGGAGTGAAACTCGTCGGCCGGCGCGAGATCTTCGTACGTGACCGAGTCCAGGTCCTTGCCGAGAGCTTGCAACCCCGCCGCGATTCGCGGCAGAAGTTCGCCCGGCTCGTAGTGACGAAGCATTTCCTCATGCGACTCGCCCATGGACGCAATCCTGCGCGGATCTCGGGGAGCCGTCAAGTAAGCGCTTGCTCCCACCGCCCCGTCACCTGCCCTCCTCCGGCAAGAGGGCGGGCCTGGCCTGTGCCCTCACGAGGTCTCCACTCGACCGCAGAACGGCATCGCAGACCCCCCTGACCAGCAAACGATCTCTGTCCTCCTAATCGACATCGGAAGGGTCGCGGTCGTGCAATTCTCCCTTCGTCCCAAGGGTCCGTGGGTGGCTGACAACCTGGATCAGCGGATAGCTCGCCTCCCCGATGCCCCGCCACTCCTCAACGTCGGCGGTGTTGTTGATGTTGTAGGTCGGCAGGTGCAGTGGGAGGCATCGGGAGGCGAGCTGCTGGCCAAGGGTCCGGCGAACATGGTGCTGGATGCGATGTCGATCCCGGGGAAGATGAATGTGGCAGGCACCTCGGTGAAGCGGTCGCGGATGAGGTTGACGCTCTTGCCGTTCACGCCGTTGCCGGCCCGGAGGTTCTGCAGCTCCTCGACGCGCGGAATTCGAACGCGCGGCCCCACTAACGGAACGAGTATCTCTGTGCGGTAGGCCCACACCGGCTGCATGGGCGCCAACCCCGTGCCCAGTCGTAGCCAGGGCAGAGACAATCATCGCGAGAGCTGCCGCCGTACATTCAATCAGCGTCCCGTCCCCAGGCCCACCGGATGCAGCAGCCCACGGGAATCTCGCATCAGCTTGCCTTGGATCGATGTCCTGGACGTTGCGGAACAGCTGAGGGGCCCGCCATACGGTCAGGGCGTGCGCCGACCTGGTCAATCAGAGGGCAGGGCCTGCATGATCTGCTCGACGATGCTCGTCACGTCCGAGGGGGATGTGTACAGCGACGACGTGGTCTCCACCCAGGCTCCAGCCTCGCTGAAGATGTCGAACGTAGTGCCTCCCTGTCCAGACTGGTACGCCGTCAGGGATGCGCCGAATGTGTCGATGGGCGTTCCGGCCCTGGCAGCCTCGCTCTTTCCCGACGCCGTGATGGAAGCGCCCGGCTCCCCGGCGGCGGCGAGCACCGTCGCCCCAGACTCCTCAGTCCACTCGCAGGCCACCCCTCCCGCGCCGGCGATCTGGGCAGCGGGCGAGCCGGCGGTGGGCACGTAAGAGGTGGTGAGGGTGAAAGTCCCTCCGAGCGCGGAGTCGAGCACGGCAGTGGGAAGGACGTCATCACAGGTGATCGCCGAAGGGATGGGTGCAGGTGTGGTGTGCGCCGGGGTGGGTTCGGCCGTCTTCGTCTTCACCGGAGTTGGTGCTGGCGCGGACGCGGCTGCACAACCCGTGAGCACGAGCGTGAGCGCGGTAATCGCGATGAAGGCCTCGCCCGCGAATGAGCGGGACCTTGAGTGCTTGGAGGTCATGGATCTCTCTCTTTCCTGTCTCAGTCTGGGACGTTGATGTCCCTCGACAACTGTGCTGTCGAGGCTCGCGCGGCCGACTGCGCAGAATGCATAGGTTTCGTTTGTTGAACGTCGCGGAGCCTCCCGTCGAGAGGTGCACACGCCGTCGCCCGAAGGTCGCAGCCACGGTCGAATCAAGGCTTGACCGGACCACGCTTGGACGCCTTTCGCCAATGGCATCCCTATTTGGAGCGATGAACTGTGTATTTTCCGCAGTCGCTCGCCGCTGTAGTTGGGAAAGGCTCTGCAGTAACACTTTCCCGCCACCCGGCGATGCCCAGTCACCTGACTCTGGTCTAGCGGCGTCGCGAGTTACTCGACCACCTGAGGAGACAGCCATTTCCACAACGTCATCGCAATCGCAACCGGTTGCTCGCGATTTGTCTTCTCGGTCCGCTTGCTGGTGGCCGCCCTCGAGATCGCGCGCTTCAGCGAACCAGAGACTTTGGTCGATTGCAGAGGGGTGTCACTGAGCATGTTCGCGATCGATCGAGTCCGCCTCTCCCTCGAGAGACCGGCTGCGCCTCTACCGACTGAGCCTGCGAATCGTTCTGAGGCCGTGTCAGAAATGCTCGGACTCGTCGGAGCAGCGCTCCTGCAATCGTCTCGCGCTACCAGCGCTGTCGAGCGGATTCTGCGCGGACTAAGCATCGCCTACGGGCGTAAAGATGTCCGTAGTTTCGTGCTGCCCACACTTGTGATGATCGAGGATCCGCGCGAACAGAATGAGCGAACGTCGATCTTCCCCGCCACTGGTCCTGCCCTCCGACTCGACCAGGCCGACAGCGTTGAGCAGCTGACACTGCGCGCGCTAGCGGAGCGACCATCACCGTCCGAGGTCGCGACCGAGTTGAACCAGATTCGTGCGACGCGCCCACGGTTCGGGGTGCTCGCACGCATCCTCGGTCATGCCGTGCTCACCGTGGGCTTCGGACTCGTCCTCGACCCGGTGGCCATCGCGATCCCTGTCTATCTCGTGCTCGGACTCATCGTCGGAGCAACGACCGTCCTCGGCTCTCGAGTGCGCACACTGGCATTGCTGCTGCCAACGTTGACCGCATTCGCGCTCACCCTACTAACCGCCTGGTTCGTCGCGCCGATAGTGGGCGACGATCCCATCCGGCTCGTCGCACCCGCCCTGGTGAGTTTTCTTCCCGGACTGACGGTCACCCTCGCCGCGGTGGAACTGACCAGTAATCAAGTGGTCGCAGGGGCGAGTCGGATGGTTTACGGGGCAGCACAATTCGGATTGCTCGTGTTCGGTGTGTACGCTGCACTGGCTCTTCTGGGCACACATCCAAGCACACAATCACCTCCGCAACTGGGCATGTGGGCGCCATGGCTGGGCATCCTGCTCACGGCCATCGGCTTCAATCTCTTCTCCGTGGCGCCGCGCCGTGCACTGCCATGGATCGTGCTCTCGCTCACCGTCGCGTACGGCGCCCAACTTCTCGCCGGGTTCTTCATCGGCGCTGCCCTTGCAGGCTTCGTCGGCGCTGTCGCCATCATCGTCGTGGTCGGTCTGCTCCGCCGGATCACCAGCTCGCCACCCTCGGCGGTCATGCTGACCTGTGCGTACTGGCTGCTGGTCCCGGGCGGCCTCGGGTTTATCGGCCTCACCACGGCGGCGGAACAGACACCGGGCGGGAGCAGTCTCGTCCTGAACTGCCTCACCTCCCTCCTTGCCATCGCCATCGGAATGGTCGTCGGTGTCGGCTTCACGCAGGATTCTTCTGCGGTGGGCGAGCCGGGACCCGGACGCCACGGGTCGTCTCGGATCGCACGAGTTCGCCGGAGGCGTGTCCGAGGTCGGCCCCGGCGATGTCGGCCTGGAGCCCGCGACGACTGACGACGTCGAGAATCGCCGG
Organism: Orlajensenia leifsoniae; assembly: GCF_004570845.1. GTDB lineage: Bacteria > Actinomycetota > Actinomycetes > Actinomycetales > Microbacteriaceae > Orlajensenia > Orlajensenia leifsoniae. Next base: position 299,029 of record NZ_SPQZ01000001.1, read on the forward strand.
TGATGGCGGACCGAGCGGCGGCATGCATCGATTGCCCTCCACCCTCCACCGCCACTATCGTTTCAGCCATGGCATGCTAATCGCTCTGACCTCGGCTCAAGTTCGAGCAGAGATCATGGCAGCGATGTCGTGTCCGGGAGTGTGATGCCTGGGTTGGAGGCGGATCGGGTCGAGCAGATCGATGCTGCGCTCACCGCCGCCGGAGGTGGCGTCCCTACCCTTCTTGTCATCGAGGGTTTGCCCGGCTCGGGCAAGTCATCGCTGCTGCGGACTGTTGTGGAGCACGCCGGCGAGCGATTCGGTTCGGCGATGATCGAGAGTACCGAGGGCGACCGGCGACCCTACGTGACGCTGTCACGGCTCGGAGTCAAAGTGACGCCGCAGGCCTCGCCGCTCGTGGTTGCGAACGCAGTGCGGGATCACTTCGACGCGGCCGCAGCCGAAAGACCGGTACTCATCGCGGTCGATGACGTGCAATGGGCCGATCGGGAGACTGTCGCCACCCTCCTCGGATTGGTGGATCGCGTTGACCGGGATGAGCTCCTGGTGGCGCTGGCCATGCATCCGCTCCCCCTCGGCGTTCACGAGGAGCTGCAAGACTTCGTCGCGAGCGGCCGTGCCCGTCGGCTCCATATCGACGGGCTGCCGTTCGCATCAGCGACCGCAATGGCGCGCGCTGTGCACCCGTTCATCGACGAGCCCACTGTGGAGCGTTTGTGGCGACTGACGAACGGCAACCCGCTCTACATGTCCTCGATTCTGAGGGAGTGCGGCCCGGACGAACTGGCGCGAATGGCGTTCTTGCCTGCGCCCCAAGAATTCGCCCGAAGTGTCGCTCAACGAGTCGACCGGCTCGGTCCCGCGGCGGTCGCGTTGTTGCGTGCCTCGGCGGTTCTGGGTACTGACTGGCAACCAGTCCCCACCGTTGCGGCCGTCGCTGGCGTCCGGGCTCCGTCTGCCTCGATCGAAGCACTCATGAAGGCAGGATTGCTCGTCCACCGACCATCGTTTGAGCTCGGCGGCTCGATCCGACCGGTTCATGAACTTGTTCTGGCCGCCGTCTATCAACAGATGAGTCTGGATGAGCGGCGAGAACTCCATCTGTCGGCGGCCAGTTTTGAGACCGACCTGAACACCGCGCTTGGACATCGAGTCGCCGCCGCTGATGAGTTCGATCCGGATCTCGCGGATGAATTGGAGGCTGCCGCCCGGCGTAACCATGAAGTCAGTGCATTCCGCCCCGCCGCCGATCAACTGGGCTGGTCGAGCCGCCTCAGCGCGGACGCTCGGCTCCGTCGCGATCGACATCTGGATGGCCTGTTCGAGCGGATCCTCGCAAATGACCTCGCAGGCATCGATCATGAAGTCGAACGAGCCGGCTACGACCACAGGGTCGCCTCGATCGTTGGCGCGCTCGCTGTGTTCGACAATCGCTGGCATGACGCGATCCGCGCACTCGAGCCGGTACTCGACGAGCCGACCGGAGCAACTGACCCACTACTTCGATACAGATGCGAGGTGCTTGCGGCATACGCCGGCATGGGAGCGGGTGAGCCGACGGACTGGGTTCAGGCTCGCCTCCTTCGCGCGCGCGAAACAGGTGCAAATGATCCAGCGCTGCTCGGCTTCCAGACGCTGGCAGAGGGTCGCGTGCATGCGCGCCGATCGGGCACAGCCGGATTCAGGGCGTACTGGGAGGGATTGACGGTGGCGGCCACCGAGGTTCCAGTCGGCTCCACCTACCGCCTGATGATTCGGGGCATCTCACGTGTCGCCGACGGTGCCTTCTCGGAAGCCATTGCCGACCTCGATGAGGTCGAACGACGCTTTCACCGCGGCATCATCGATGTCGCAGATGGACTCACCCATTCGTCCTTGGGCGTCGCTCACTGGCTGCGAGGAGATTGGCAACTCGCAGAGGTGAAGTTCCGTACTGCTCGCGAGATGCAGCGAAAGATACTGAATCCGTTGACATCAGCTATCACGACTATCGGCTCGACCGGGGCAGGCGACTTCGCCGCAACCGACCTCGTACTACGGGACGTTCGCATGCGACTGCTGCGTCAGCCGTGGGCCGAGGGCATCCTCTGGTACGCAACCGCGCGTTCGATCCGACTACACGCAGGGGCGGACGCTGGGGCACAGGCGGGGGAACTTGACGATCTCGAGCGTGACTTCGGCCCAGCGGCCGTCGGGACAGGGCCCGGGTTCCCACTGTGGCTCATCCACCGGATCCCACTGTCGATCTGGGCCGGGCGCCTCGATGAAGCCTCGACGCTCATCAGCAGCTTTCATCAGGTCCAGGGCCACCTTCCATGGATGACCGGTGTCGAGCACTGGTTCCAAGGGCTCGTCGCGGAGCAGCGCCAACAGGCCGGGCGAGCACGCCGTCACTTCGACGATGCCCTCAACGGGGACATCGGGCACATCCCGCTGCTTGCCGCACACGTTCTCGCGGACCGGGCACGGATCGACGGCGACACCACCACCAGAGACAGCGCTGTGGAGGCCTACCGAGCTCTCGGACAGGTGCCGTACGTCAAGCAACTCGCGTCCACTGAGCGTACGCGGGTGGAAGCGCGGCCGATCGTGTTCGAGCGCCTATCGGACCGCGAACGCGACGTTCTCGCTCTCGTCACCTCCGGGCTGAGCTACGAACAGATCGGCAGGAACTTGTTCATCTCGAGAAGTACCGTGGGGTTCCACCTGTCGAACATCTACGCGAAGACCGGCACCACGAGCCGGCACGACCTCACCGCGCTCGCGAGAGGCTGACCAACCGACCCGACCTTCGTCGTGGCCGAGCTCCCGCGATAGCCACTACTAGAGCGCGACCGTCGAGGAGCGACATCCCACTTGATTTCCAACAAGTTCTTGCACTCAAGACGAAATCGGTAGCGATCATGACCGGCACCCGCGAACGTGACCGCTAAGTCCCGAATCCGGGTTCGTGCGTCGACGTCACCACACTCCGGTCGAACTATTTCTCGAGGGGGCTCCATGCCGGTCCGTCGACGAAGCACGCCTCAGGATGCGGGACACCGTTCGTCTCCAGGATCACGAGCTCATTCGCACCGGCGAGGGTCACCGAACCAGGCACGTATATCGTCTGCTGGGGACCCCGCGACCAATACCTGCCGACATTGAAACCGTTGACCCAGACGACACCCTTGCCTAGGGACTTCGTGCTGAAATGGAGGTCGGCTGGCTCGCCGAGGTTGAAAGTGGCCGAGGACAGCAACGGCTTCCCACCCGTCGAGGGCATCACGGCTGGGTCGTTGAGTGCCTCTTCGAATTCTTGCGGCAACGCACCTTGGACGTCGATCAGCTCGACACTCCAGCCGTTCAAAGCCTGGCCCATCAGCGTGACGGGACCGATGAGGCCCTTGCTCTCGCCAATTCTTGAGCCGTAGTTGACTCGCCCCATGTCCTCGACGAGCACGTCGAGTCGAGCTCCTTCGTTCAGCGCGCGTGGGAGGTGAATCGTTGTCTCGTTGTGCTCACGGAGCAGCACCCCGACTGCCATCCCGTCGAAGTAGATCTGGGCGCGATCACGCACCTCCGTGAACTCGAGTATTCCGCCGCCGGATGTGACTGTGCTGTATCGCGCAAAGCCCCGGAACGCGCCGAGGTCATCCATGCTCGGGGGGTCGTGCTGCGTCCGCGACACTACCGGAGCCCCTCTGTCCAGAATGTCGAACACTCGCACATGACGACAGAACGGTGCGGTGAACACCGGCGCTCTGGTGGTGCCCTGTTCGCTCTCCAGCGACGGGACGGGAGCGTACTTCGCGATGACATCCCGGAACGCGAAATATTTCGCGGTCCGTTGGCCGCTCTCGGAGAGGGGTGCGTCGTAGTCATACGATGTCGTTGTCGGCTCGTATCTGCCTTTGTGGTTCGCCCCGCTGGTCAATCCGAAGTTGGTACCGCCGTGGAACATGTAGATGTTCACAGATGCGCCAGCCGCGAGGATCGCGTCCAATTCCGCAGCGGCACCCGCTGCAGAGGTGGTGTTGTGGACACCACCCCAGTGGTCGAACCAGCCGTCCCAGAACTCGGCGCACATCATGGGCCCCGTCGGCTGGTGCGTGCGGAGCGTCGCCAGTCGATCCGTGGCACGCGATCCAAACGATGCAGTCTTGTGCAGCTCCGGTAGGCCGCCATCAGTCAACATCTGATCGGTGGGCTGATCGATGGTGGTCAATGGCACGGTGATTCCGCCGGCCCGAGTGAGATCGACGAGCCGGCGTAAGTACGCCTTATCGGAACCGTACGCCCCGTACTCGTTCTCGATCTGCACCAGGATGATTGGCCCACCTCGGTCGATCTGCAACGGCTCGAGAACGGGAAGCAGTTGAGCGAAGTACTCGATGACGGCCCTCATGTAGCGCGGCTCATCAAGGCGCAGCTCGGTTCCACATTCCTTCGTCAACCAGCCTGGGAAGCCACCGTTGTCCCACTCCGCGCATATGTAGGGGCCGGGCCGGACGATCGCGTACATGCCCTCCGCTGCGACCAGGCTCAGGAACCGGGTCAGGTCCAGCCGGCCATCCAAATCGAACTGGCCGCGTTTGGGGGCATGTTCATTCCACGCGACGTAGGTCTCGATGGTGTTGAGGCCCATCTCCTTCGCGCTGCGAATGCGGTCCGCCCATTGGCCAGGGTGCACGCGGAAGTAGTGCAATGCGCCTGACAGCACCCGGAATGGTTCCCGATCGAGCAGGAAATCATGCTCACCGATCTCGAATCTCGCCATTGGACTCTCCTTTCGGCACCCGCGTGCGGTGCGCGATACCGGAAGCCAAGGTACCTTAAGCTGGCAATTCTTTTGCAACTTTGGCGAGATAAGGCGCGCTATCCTGATATTCTTTTTCAATCAGGTAATCCGAGGGAGCACAGCCGATGAAGAAGTTCACAGTCGAATCCGATGTCACCGTCATCGGCGGTGGACTCGCGGGAGTAGCGGCGGCGATAGCGGCCGCTCGCGAGGGTGCGACTGTGGCGCTGATCAATAACCGCCCGGTGCTCGGCGGGAACTCCAGCAGCGAAGTGCGGGTTTGGGTGTGTGGGGCTACCGCCCACGGCTCGCAGAAGTTCGCTCGCGAAACCGGGATCATGGGCGAATTGTTCATCGAGAACCAGTACCGGAACCCTGAAGGCAACCCGCACCTCTGGGATCAGGTGGTACTCGATGCTGTTCGAGCTGAGCCGCTGATCACCATGTACTTGAATACCGATGTACGTGATGTGGATGCGGACGGAGCCGACTCCGACCGCACCATCCGGTCAGTCACCGGTTGGCAGATGGGTTCTGAGAAGCTGATCACGTTCGTCGGTGCCATGTTCATCGACGCCACGGGCGACGGCATCGTGGGCCACCTGGCCGGCGCCTGGGCGATGACCGGGCGAGAGGCAGCAGCCGAGTTCGGTGAGGAATGGGCTCCAGAGATCCCCGACTCGAACATGCTCGGCAGCACCATCCTGTTCTACTCCAAGGATGTAGGCGAGCCAGTGCGGTTCGTTCCGCCATCGATCGCGAAGGACATCAGCACCACCAGCATCCTCGACAACCGGAGAGTGCGCGCTACGGACAACGGGTGCGACTACTGGTGGATCGAATGGGGCGGAGAGCTCGACGCCGTCGACGACAACGAAGCCATCCGCGACGAATTGTGGGGCGTCGTCTACGGCATCTGGGACCACATCAAGAACTCGGGCCTGTACGACGCGGACACCCTCACCCTCGAGTGGGTCGGTTCCGTGCCCGGGAAGAGGGAGTATCGCCGCTTCATCGGCGACACGATCCTCACCCAGAACGACATCATGAACCAAGTGCGCTTCCCTGACACCATCGGTTTCGGCGGCTGGTCCATCGACCTGCACCCGCCCGGCGGGATGTACTCCGTCGACGAAGGCTCCAAGCATTTGTTCACCAAAGGGATCTATCACATTCCGTTCGGGGCGCTGTACTCGAAGAATGTGTCGAACATGCTCATGGCCGGACGAGATATCTCTGCTACCCACGTCGCTTTCGGCACCACGCGGGTCATGGCCACCTGCGCCGTTACCGGTGAGGCCGCCGGCACCGGGGCGGCACTCAGCGTGCGCCACGGCGTCACCCCCCGCACGCTCGCGACGGAACGTCTCGGGGAACTTCAAACGGCGCTGCTACGCGCTGATGCGTCCATCGTCGGACGACCCTGGACGGACCCGAGCGACCTCGCACTCACAGCCCAGGTCACCGCCTCGAGCACCATCACGTCGATCGACGTCGAACCGCGCCCGGACGAGCAGCCCCACGCCGTCACCCTCGACGGGCATGACATCGGGATCATCATCCCTGCCGATCCGCGCATCGACACAGTGCAGCTGCTCCTCGACGCCTCTCGCCCGACGCTGGCTCTCATCGAGCTCTGGCGCACCGACGGAGGCGAGAACCATATCCCCGTCGAGAAGGTCTCAGCAACGGAAGCACGGGTCGAGCACCCGGGTCACTCCTGGGTGACGGCGCGATTCGACTACACGCCCGATCAGCCCGAGAACGTGGTGGTCGTCATCGATCGGAATCCGGATCTGAAGCTGGTCGTCCTCCCCCGGTCCGCCCCATACGGCGTGCTCGGTCTGGTCAGCCGGACCCCGCGGTTCCAGATGGACGGCCCGCAGAGCAACGCCTGGTCGGCGTTCGAGATGCGGCGCAGCGCACCAGCGATCCGGGTGACACCCGATACGAACGCCTATGCCGCTGCACACGTCTCCGGCGGATTCCAGCGGCCCTTCGATGGACCGCAGCTCTGGTCGTCGAGACCGCTGGGCGAAGACGGCGAATCGGTTGTCCTGACGTGGGATGACCCACAGTCGGTCAGATCCGTGGAAGTTCTCTTCAACGACGACGTCGACGAGGACCTCGTCAATCTCCACCATCACCGCACCCCGTTCCCGGTCGTCCCGGAAGTCGTCCGCGACTACGGAATCGACTTCCTGACCGAGGACGGGTGGGTCCGCGCGGAGACCGTACTGGGGAACCGTGTGCGCCGGCGAGTTCACCGCTGGGATGAGGCAGCCCAGGTGAAGGCGCTCCGCCTTGTCGCCACGGCGACGAATGGCGCCGAGTGCGTGACTGTCGCCGGGATCCGGGCGTTCAGCTGAACGCTCGCACCAAGGCGAGTATTGGAACGGTCCAGCGGATGAGGACCTCACTGGTCCTGAGCGGCAACCCTGAAGCGGCCAAGCACGCGGAGCAGTGGCCCAGAGTTTCTGGCACGACCGCACACGGGCGTGCCTGCCCGGGACCGCTATTGCCGCCGACGCTGGTTCTTCTTGCCGGCCTCAGCTCGGATCGGCTTCGCTACCGCTGACGGCGCCGGCACTTCGAACGAGTCGGGGACTTTCTGGGCGACGAGCATCCACAGCAGGCCGCAGATGAGCCCATCGCTGGAGCGGCCAGCGAAGTACTCGGTCCAAGAGCCTCCGAGACCGGTTCCGGTGAACATGGAGATGTCCGCAAGCTGGCCGAGTGTTGACTCAGGGGTACCGGTGACGAGCTGTGCGATCGCGCGGTTCTCCTTTGCCCTTTCGAGGAAGGTGCGCGCAATCTCGCTTTCCCCGGAGCGCGAGAGGACGAGGGCGACGTCCTCCTTGCCGAGCAGTCCAGCCCCGACTTCGGCTTCGTAGGCACCGGCATGGATCCATACGGGCACGCCGATCCGGAACAGGCGGAAGTACAATTCCGTGGCGGGTGGGGTATCTCCCCATTCCGCGAAGATATGGACTCGCTTCGCTTTCGCGATGGCTGTCGCGGCCGAGTCGATCGCTTGGAGGTCGACCAGTTCGATGGCGCTGCGGACGGCTTTGAATTGCAAGCTTCCCAGGATGCGCAGGACGTCCGCTGGGGCACTCTCTGGAGTGACCTCGGAGCCGATGTCGCTTTCCCAGCCGGCCTGGACGTCGCGTCCGTTCTCGTTGGCGATCGCCGCTCGAAGGTCGGGGAACCCTGTATATCCCCAGGCGATCGACAGCCGGGTGATCGTGGTCGGTGACGTGTCGGCTTGTTTGGCCAACCAGGTGATGGATCCGCGTTCGACTTCGTCGGGGTCATTCAGGATGGCTTCGGCGACCCTCAGTTTCGCGCCGGTGAGCTGTGGCAAGGCGTCACGGATGATCTGCAGCGGCCGCGCTTCGGCGCCTCGATTCATCGGTGTTCTCCTCGTGTGGTCTCGCGGCACTGATCGAGTACGCGGGCGGGGTCCGGCAACATCAAGAACCCTACTTGACCCGTCGCCACGTACTCGATCAGCCACGGTCTCCTCCTGTATGTCAGTTCTTCCAGATCGACACGTTGTCGACGTTGGTCCATTTGCCGCCGGGACCGTCGGACCAGAAGCCGATCCTGACGCTGCCGGTCGTGACAGTGAATGTGACTGTCTTGGCGGTCCAGGAGCTCTGAGCGGTCAGCGGGGTTTGGATCTCGGCACTGCCGTGGTTCTTCACGGAGAAGTAGGCGTTGTTCTGCCCGCCGCTTGACTTGTAGTCGAACGAGACGGTGTACGTCCCGTTCGGCAGAGTGACGCTCTGGGCGACCCACGTGTTGTAGGTGGCCGCATTCCACAGGGTGAGTTGACGATTGCCGGGGGTGGTGGTGTTTTCGACCTTGGCGGCTCCGTTCGTGCCTGTTGCGGTCCATTGGGGGATGAATGTGCCGGGCAGGTCCTGATCGAACCGGCCATTCGCGACTTCGTTGACGGCGAGGGTGCCCGCGGGTGCATCGACGGAAACGTCGGTGTTCCCGTGCAAGGTCGGGACGCCGGTAGCGGAGAACGTCACCGGGTACCAGGCGTTCCGGCCGATGCCGCCGGGGGCGGGGTCGGCGGTGGGTGCGTAGAACTGCGAGTAGCGGTCGCCGTTGTACAGGTAGGAAGTGCCGGCTGTTCCTGTGACTGGGATGATCTGTTCGAACTGGGTACCGAAGGACGTGTTCGATGCTGGTTCGGTGCTCATCGTTGACCATGCCGACCAGTCGAGCAGGTCGGTGCTGGTCCGGTAGCTGGTGGGGGTCCCTGCCCAGTAGTTCATCCCGGATGCGAACAGGTAGTACTTCGCGCCGATCTTGACGATGGCGGGGGCTTCGTTGTGATTGCTGTTCGTGTCCGTCCAGAAGTGCGGCTGCAGGGTCAACCAGTCGCTGCTCAGCGGTGCGACGTTGATGGACACGTTCCGACTTTCGGCGCTATCACCGACGTAGACCATGTAGGCGTTGTCGCCGTCGACGAAGATGGATCCGTCACCGCGGGTGAGACCATCTGGGTACTGTTTGCCGTGGAAGCTGTAGTCGCCATCGATGCTGGCGCTGGTGAAGAATCCGACGGCGTTGCCGAGTGATTTCTGTGCCGAGTTCACTCGACCGCCACCGAGCTCAACGGTGAGGATGAACTGTCCGGTGTTCGGGTTCAGCACCAGCTGCGGTCGTCCGAGCCACTTGCCCGCTGCGAAATCGCCGGTCCCGGACTGGGTGACGAGGCTCTTCACGAACGCCCAGTTCTCGAGGTCGGAGGAGCTGTAGAGGTTCACGGATTTCGGTAGTGGGTTCGCCGGGTCCGGGCTCTTGTCCATGCCGGTGCCGACCCAGTAGTAGGTGGCGCCGACCTTCAGAACGTTTCCGCCCTGCGCTTTGATCGGGGTCCCAGCTGCGTCTTGCCACACGGTGTCGTTCGCGACGTTGGGGTATGGAGCAGCTGCGTACACGGGTGTTCCGACACCGAGGACGACCGCGATAGTGGTGGCGGCGGCGAGAAGGATGGTTGTGGTTCTGCGGGTGGGCATGACGGTGAAACTCCTTTGTTTCGGTGGGCAGAGAAACAGCAGTGGCCGGCGAACAGGGGGGAGCTCGCCGGCCACTGGCCTGTGTGGGGTATTTACTTCGTGACGGTGAAGCCCTGCTGGGTTCCGTAGTCCTCGAGCGCGGACTGCCAGTCGAGCAGGCCGGCGGAGAGGGTGGTGGAGCCGTTGTACGCCTGACCGACGGTGTCGCCGAAGACGCTGTTGGCGTAGGCCTGGTAGGGCAGGTACTGCCATCCGGGCAGCACGTCCTTGGCGGACTGGGCGAACACCTTGTTCACTTCCTGGCCACCGAAGAAATCATTCTTCGCCGACAGGAAGGCGTCGGAGTCGAGGTCGGCGACCGTCGACGGGAACTGGCCGGCCTTCATCATCACCTGCACGCCATCACCGGCGTCCATGAACTTGATGAACGCTGCCGCGACGAGCTGCTTCTGGGTCGAGCTCTGCTTCAGGACGGCGTAGCCGCCTCCGCCGTTCTCGGCACTGGCCTTCTCTCCCTTCTCGTAGGTGGGCAGCGGTGCGACGCGCCACTGTCCGGCTCCGGTGGGAACACCGGAGGCCAGGGTTCCAGCCATCCAGGCACCGGCAGTGAGGGTCGCGATGTTGCCGTTCGCGAGACCCTGATACCACTCGGTGCTCCAACCCGCGGCGGGGAGGAGAAGCTTGTCGTTGATGAGCGGGGTCCACAGATCGGCGACCTTCTTGGTTCCCTTGTCGGCGAGGTCGATCTTCACGGTGCTGTCGCCGGTGGTGCTGAAGGGGTGGCCTCCGGCGGCCCAGATCATGCTGGTGGTGGTCCCGGCGTCGCCGGTATCCGCGGCGATGTAGGTGTCCGGGTTGGCGGCGTGCAGTTTCGCTGCGGCGTCCGCATACTCGTCCCAGGTGGTCGGTACATCCACGCCGTACTTGTCGAAGACGGTCTTGTTGTAGAACAGCGCCATCGGGGCGGCGTTGTGCGGCAGTTCGTAGAGACCGCCGTTCACGTTGACGTTGTTCCACGTCGATGCGGTGAACTGCTTCTCGAGCTTGTCGAAGCCGAACTTGTTCAGGTCGACGAGGGCGTCCTTGAGGGCGAACTGCGGGAGCGCGCTGTATTCGATGGTCGCCAGGTCGGGCGCGCCGGAGCCTGCCTTGATGGCGTTCTCGAGCTTCGTGTAGTGAGCGGCACCGGTGCCGACGTTGACGATCTCGATCTTCACCTTGGGGTGGAGCTTCTCGAATGCGTCCACCGCGTTCTGCACGTTGGTGGACCAGGTCCACAGTGTCAGGTCGGCGCCCTTATCGACGGCAGCCTTCATGTCGGCCGCACTGGTTTCCGGGGCGGCAGCCGGTGTTGCACCGGCGCAGCCGGTGAGTCCGGCAATGACGGCCAGGCCGACCGCGCCGATGACAGTTGTCTTCTTCAGGCTCCGTCGCCAGCGACTGGTTGAGCTCATGATGTTCCTTTCGGGATGGGGCGTGCTGTGGTGGTGGTGGTGGGAACTGCCAGCGACCATTTGGTCACTGCTTGACACTTCCGGCGGCGAGTCCTGATTGCCAGAACCGCTGGAGGAAGAGGAAGGCGATGATGATGGGGATGATGGTGAGTAGAGAGCCGGTGATGACGAGGTTGAACACTGCCTCGCCGCCGGCCGTGTTTGCCTGCTCACTCCACTGGTTCAGCCCCACGGTCAGCGGGTACCACTTCGGGTCGCTGAGCATGATGAGCGGCAAGAAGTAGTTGTTCCACGTGCCGACGATCTCCAGCAGCAGCACCGACACGACGCCCGGGGATAGCAGCCGCAGCGAGATGGTGAAGAAGGTGCGGAACTCGCCTGCGCCATCCATCCGGGCGGCTTCGAGCAGCTCGGTCGGGATCGACTCCTGGGCGTAGCTCCACATCAGGTAGAGCCCGAACGGAGTGATCAGCGAAGGGATGATGACCGCCCACGGGGTGTTCGTGAGACCCAGCTGACTGAACAGCAGGAACGTCGGCACCGCCAGCGCGGTACCGGGTACCGCGACCGCCCCGAGAATGATCGCAAATGTGGCTTTGCGTCCAGGGAAGTCGAACTTGGCGAGACCATATCCGGCAAGGGTGGCGAGGAGAGTGGACCCGCCGGCGCCGACGACGACGTACATCAGGGTGTTGCCGAGCCAGCGGGCGAACAACCCGTCATCATAGGTGAACACGGTGGCGATGTTGTCCCACAACGCGAAGGGTCCGGAGAACCAGAGACCGAAGCTGGAGAAGAGGGCGCCTTGCGTCTTGGTGGAGTTGACGGCCAACCAGAACAGCGGGAGGAGGCTGTAGACCATCAGCAGCGCCATGACTGCGGTCAGGAGAATGGACTTGCGACCCTTTCGCGGGGAACGCAGCAGCCCGGATGCCCGCATCCGCTTCGGCGCAACGTGAGCTGCCACAGGCGAGGGCGCTGTCCTATTCGCACCGGCCGGAGGAGCTTCGGGGTTCGAGGTGAACGATGTGGTGATGGCCATCGTCTCAGGCCTCCTTTCGCGCGGCGACGCGCTGGATGATGTATGCCACGACGACGGTGATGAGGCCCATGAGGATGGCGACGGTCGCCGACATGTTGTATTGCTGCCCGGCGAAGGAGAGGTTGTATGCGTACATGTTCGGGGTGAAGTGGCTGCTGATCGCGTTCGGGGCCAGCACCTTCAGGATGTTCGGCTCGTTGAACAGCTGGAAAGCACCGATGACGGCGAAGACGATCGCCACACCCAGCGCTGGCCGGATGGCCGGAAGCTTGATCGCACGGATGACACGGAATGCTCCGGCGCCGTCGATCTCTGCTGCTTCGTACAGCTCGCCGGGCACGACCTTGAGGGCGGAGTAGAAGACGAGCATGTTGTAGCCGATGGTCAGCCACACCATGATGTTTCCGATCGACGCGAGAACCAGGTTGCTGGACAGCGGGTCGGGCAGAGTGATGCCGAAGAAGTCGTCGAGGTTGCCGATCAGACCGAAGTGGGTGCCGTACATGTACCCCCACATGAGGGCGGCTACAACTCCCGGGACCGCGTACGGCAGGAAGATCGCCAGTCGGAACAGCCGCGCGGCGTAGAGCCGGGCACTGTCGAGAGCCAGCGCCGCCGCCAAAGCGATCGCAACCATGATCGGCACCTGCACCAGCATGTACAGGCTCACTCGCAGCAGCGCATCCCAGAAGACGGGATTCGTCAGCTGCTGGGTGTAGTTCTCGACGCCGACGAACGCGTTCCCGCCGATCATCTTCTGCCGGAACAGGCTGAGATAGACCGTGTACGCGAGCGGAGCGACGATCACGACTGCGAATGCAGCCATGAACGGGGCCACGAACGCCCAACCGATCCATGACCGTTTCGCCCTACGGGCCGCGGTCCGCAGGGGCCGCGAAATGCGTGACACCGTCGTCATGAGAATTCCTGTCGATGTGGAGAACCGTCACGGGAAAGCGGCGGCGAGATCAAGGTGCCACTTTCCAGCACGCTTGTCAAGTATTTACAGCATGAGCCGTTTTCCTGAATAGATTCTGATAATCTTTTCCCACCAACTGATGGCGAGAAGGCAGAGAGAAGCGGGCAATGGTGCTGTGGTACGGCGGGGACTACAACCCCGAACAATGGACCTCGGACGTATGGGACCAGGACGTCACCCTCATGCGCCGCGCGGGCGTTACCGTCGCGACGGTCGGCGTGTTCTCGTGGGCGCAATTGGAGCCTCGCGACGGCGTCTTCGAATTCGGATGGCTGGATGACATCATCGACCGGCTCCACGCCGGCGGCATCCGTGTCGACCTGGCCACCGCGACCGCGTCGCCGCCGGCATGGCTGAGCGCGGCTCATCCGGAGATCCTCCCCGTTACACGGGACGGCGTCACCCTGTGGCCCGGCAGCCGCCAGCACTATTCGCCGTCGTCGCCGGTGTACCGCCGCTATGCGGCCCGGCTCGTGCGCAAACTTGCTGAGCGTTACGGATCCCACCCCGCACTCATCGCGTGGCACATCGGCAATGAGTTCGGCAACGACAACCCGCGCGACTACTCGGATGTCGCTGCCGCTGCATTCCGGCGTTGGCTGCGCTCCAAGTACACGACTATCGACGCCCTGAACTCCGAGTGGGGAACCGCGTTCTGGTCCCAGCGCTACGACTCCTTCGAGGAGATCCTTCCGCCCAGGTCCACGCCGACCTTCGGGAACCCGGCCCACCTGCTCGACTTCGAGCGGTTCTCCTCCGACGAGCACATCGCCTGCTACGTCGCCGAGCTGGAAATCCTCCGCGAGTACACACCGGACATCCCGGTGACCACGAACTTCATGGGGTTCTTCGGCCCGGCCGACTACTGGAAGTGGGCGGAGCTCGTGGACTTCGTCTGCGACGACGCCTACCCGGATCCGGGAGCGTATGACTCCTACATCCAGTCCGGGATGCAACGCGACTTGATGCGTTCGCTCGGTCACGGGAAACCCTGGATCCTGATGGAGCAGGCGACCAGCGCGGTGAACTGGCGAGCGGTGAACACCCCGAAAGCTGCCGGGCAGATGCGGGCGACGTCGTACCAGGCCCTCGCACGCGGTGCAGACGGGATCATGTTCTTCCAATGGCGGCAATCGATCCATGGCGCTGAGAAATTCCACTCCGCGATGGTTCCGGCGCAAGGCACCGACCATCGCATCTGGCGGGAGGTGGAAGCGTTCGGCAATGAACTGCCTCTTCTTGCGCAGCTCGAGGGAACTCCCGTCGAGGGTGTGAAGGTCGCCATCGTCTTCAACTGGGACTCGTGGTGGTCCCTCGATCAAAAGGCGCTCCCCGCCGAGACCGACTACATCGCCGGGTTGACGGCGTGGTACACGGCATTGTTCAACCGCGGAATCGTGACCGACTTCGCCGCCCCGGGTGCCGACCTGTCCGGGTACGATCTCGTGATCGCGCCAAGCCTCTTCTGCGCGTCGGAGTCGGAGTTGCAGAACCTGGCCGACTACGCCGAGACCGGGACCTTGCTGGTCACCTATCTGACAGGCATAACCGATGAGACCACCAGGCTCACGCCTAGCGGATACCTCGGCCCTCTCGCCGCCACACTCGGAATCCAGATCGACGAATTCTCGCCGCGTGCCACCCACCGCGCAGACGAACCCCGCCGCATCAGCGGAGGCGTCCAAGGCAACTATGGAGTGTGGTCCGAAATCATCACCGCGAAAACTGCAGAGGTGGTCGCGAGATTCGACGACGGTACAGCGAGCGGCCACCCGGCCGTGACTCGTCGCCCCACCACCTCGGGCACCGCCTGGTACTCCGCCGCGGAACTGGACCGAACCGCGATCAGCGACCTGCTCGGCCGGGTCATCGAGGACACCGATGTGGAACCCGAGTTCCTCGAGAACGCACCGGGAGTGGAAGTGGTTCGCCGGGGCGGGTTGGTGTTCGCGATCAATCATGGCAGGACCACCGCCACAGTGACCGTGGAAAGCGTCGCCATGGTGCTGGAACCATACGAGGTAGTTCTGATCGAAGCCCCCGAGGAGGCCGGGGATCTCCTCCAAAGAGGGCCGCGGCATCTTCCTGTTCGCGCTCGTTGACCCATCGCCACGGCGGACGTACAGGCGAGGTCGGCGTGGGTTTGTGGCCCACCTGCGTTCGTCGAAAAAGCGGATGAGGCCTTGCCGTGAGCCAGTCGGGTAAGAAGGCACGGATCTCCCTTGTGATGTACAGCACTGCGAAGAGGAGGGCATCGATCTGAAGTCCCCGTGTCTCGCGCATGTGTCGCGGCGGTCGCTGTACGTCGGATCAGGTTGGGTGAGGTGGTCGCAGCGCTGGATGAGCCGGCAAGGCGACGCAGAAATGGAAAGGGCGGGGTGCTCTGCGCACCCCGCCCCTGAGATCGCGCCTGTCAGTTTCCGACGGTGACGATAAAGATCGGCCAAGGCCAAAGCGACTGGAACATTGTCTTCACTCCCTTCAATCTTCGAGGTGTGTGACGATCATCCCTTCGAATTGCCGTCGCACACCTGCCCGAAATTCCCAGTTCATGAGTCCACGACGACCGAGCCCTAACGGAAGCCGGGTACGGCGATCGGAGTTCTTTCTCGGGAGGCGAGGTCACGACCGCCCCGCAATCGCCTGTATCGACCGGCTGCACCTGGCTGCCTCGGGCTACCATCTGTGCGCGACATTTGGCGCATCTTCCACCGCGCCCATACCGCCCTCCGTGCAACGCGACGTTCTCATCTCGATGTTGAGGAAAAGGCTGTCCGGAAGGACATCGGCGCGATGGAGAAGTTCTACGATCCTGATTTCGTGATGGTGTCGAACGGATCGACTCAACACAATGAGACGTTTCGCATCAGTCACGAAGGTGTATACAACACAGATACTTCGTACGCGGTCGAGTACGACAACCACGCGTGGGCGGAGTAAGAGTGATCGGATCGCAGCGCGGGTCTGGATCACGACTTCGCGGCCAAGCGATCCTGCGGCTATGACCTGACCGAACTGGTGGGAACTTCACGCGTTCGAAGGTTACGACTAACAACCCTTCTCAGACCGTTCCGAGTCCCGTGATGTCCTCATCACCAGCCTCAGTTATGGCCGCCCGCGCAGGGGGACACGGCCGTGGGGCGACCTTGGGCCGACACGGCTTACTGGACAGCTCGCCCTGGGGTAACCGACCCGCGGATATCAGTCTGACCGCGCGTCGCCAACGACAAGCACGCCAGCCCAAGACGCCCTCTCGGCCCAACGAAACGGCGCCCGAGGCAGTACACCTCGAGCGCCGCTTCACCCTGCCATTCGACAGGAACCGCTTACACATCGGCTGTCTTCGCGCAGTTGAGACGCTGGTCTCCATCGAACGAGTGGGTGAGACGTTTGTCGCTCGACGGGCGCTCAACGGGGAGATAAAGGACGACGAGCGTGAGTATAGCCAGCGCCGAGTTGCGGAAAGCGGGGTCTTCGCCGTTCCAGAATGTGGAAGTCCACATTTGGAACCATTCCCCGCCGATGACCGTGAACCCGCCGAAGAAGAGCAGGACGTGCATGACGAGGCCGGTAGTGGAGAGCCGGCGGGCTGTCTCGTATCCCGTGCGCCGCCCGCGGAACCAGAAGACGGTGGCGATCGCGAGCATGAGGCCTGCAGCGACCTCCCAGGCGATCAACGCCACGTAGCAGAGGTCCTGCAGCCATGGCGCGGTGATCGCCCGCCACATCACATGAGGGTCGAGGCCGGTGCCCGGCTTCGTGGTGAAGTTCGTGGTGTCCATGGCGAGGACGTGGTGCACGAAAGCCTGATTCGTCGGGAAGTCGGTGATGTTGCCGAATGCGACGATCAGCAGGTACAGGCCGTTCAGGGCGACGAGAACTGCGCAGACAACAGGCAACGTGCCGAACGTGAGAGCTCGGCGGGCGAGAGCAGATTCGGACATCGGTTCACCGTACCGACGCGCGGACGGGCAGTCTCAGCCGCGAGGTGCCGGCGATCGTGTTGATGCTGCTCGTGCCGACGCTCGCGTGGCGAAATCCCATGATCGCGGGGGTGGCAGCGGGTTGATCGTCGCCGACCACGGTCACTCGCACGCGGTGGCCGGCGGGGAACCGTCGGGCGTTGGGTACGAATGGGATGCGGTAGTGCACGACTTCGCCGACGGGAACCGCCTCTGCGGTGGTGCATGGGAGGACGGGAGCACCAGGGCGGCTGGCCGCTTCGTCGATGGCTCGAAGCGTGGCACGGAGGTAGCCGGCGGTGACCGGGTCGGCTGTTCCGTCGGGTGCGACGTCGGAGAGTGTGACGATCCAGGCAACATCGGATGCGGTCGCCGCGGCATCGAGGTGGAGCTCGATGTCGCCGGCCACGTCGAGGTCCGTGTCCAGAGGTTCGCTGGTCCACTCCAGGCTCGAGGGTGGGTCGGTCTCGCTGACTTCCGGCCGGTTGAGCCCGGCGCCCAGGGTCATGAACCTGCGCGTGCCTTCGGTCACGGCGTCCGCCACGTCCGGGGTGAGCGTGCCGTCGCCGGCGAGCACCCAGTCCTGCAGCACCGTGTCCTCCGGCGGCCACGTCGCGGTCGCGTGCCATTCGTCGTCGCCGGGAAGGACATAGCGGATGGCCGGGCCGTCGAGGATTCCGGTGTCGCGGCCCTTCAGCCAGTGGTCGTACCAGGCGAGCGCTTCGACGTGCAGGCTCTCCCACGGCCACGTCAGTCCGAAGTCGCCGAGCAGTCCGACCCGCACCTCGGGAGATGCGGTGAGCGCGTCGAGTGTGCTGAACGTTCCCGGCAGGTGCAGGGGCACGTTCTGCCAGTCGCAGCCGAGATAGACCGGGATGTTCACCCGCGAGAGCAAGGAGACCAGGTTGCGTTCATCCCACCACTCGTCACGGCGCGGATGCGCAACGACGGCGTCACGCCACAAGTCGTCCCACGGGTGCGGGTCGTGGTGCAGGCGCATGAGGCGTTTGAGCAACACGACGGCCGCCTCACCGTTCATCCGGCCGAACTTCGCGTGCAGCTCGGGCGAGTTCAACACGTGCCGTGCGGCATCCGCCAAGGTGCCGCGCCAGAGCTTGTCGGTCTTGTCGGCCGTCAGCCCGATCATGGCCATGAAGGGCGAAAGAAAGCCCGTGCTCACCAGCCCGTGATGACTACAGGCCTCGTAGGCGTCTGACGTGACGGCCACCGGCATGATCGCGCGCAGGTGCGGAGGGTTCTCGACAGCGGCTTCCAGCTGCGTCATGGCGAAGTAGCTGATGCCGAGCATTCCCACGTTGCCGTCGGACCACTCCTGCGCAGCGGCCCACTCGACGAGGTCGTACATGTCGTGGCGCTCCTGCGTGTCGAAGAATCCGAAGGTGCCGTCGGACCCGCCGGTGCCGCGGAGGTTGGCAATCACGTGCACATAGCCGCGCGGGACGAAGAAGTCACTCGCTCCCGCCTCGATGAAGCCCATAGGGGCGCCGAGATCCTGGATCTGGCGCGGGTACGGAGAGGCCGACACCAGCACCGGATAAATTCCCGGCTCCGCGGGCCGCCACACGTCGACCATCAGCTCGGCCCCGTCTCGCATCGGTGCCGCGACGTCGAGCTTGCTGGTCATCGTGAATGTGGGTTCGGAGAGGTTTTGGTACTTCCGCCCGGTGGTCTGCGGCCCGTTGAGGTGCCGCTCCCCCGGATCGATTCCTGCAACTCGCATCGGATTCTCCCGTTTCTCGCTCGTGTTTCCTCGGTTGAGGTGAATATGAGTCATAGTCTTCGCGGCGGCTGACTCACCCCGACTGCGCAGAATTGCCAGTTCCAAGCGAGCGCTCCGCTTTGGGCGAGCTTTCGTCTGCAGCGATTCCCAAGTGCGGACGACAAGCAGTGGGCAGTCCTCAAGGGCGAGCGAGCTGGGCCGACCGCTGCCAATCGGGGCGCACGCTCGGACGACCCGAGCACGGAATGCCATGCGGTCTGTGCGGGCGGCCACGGCTTCGTCGTCCAGCGGCAGCAGCACTTCTGCAGCCCGCGACCACTCGCCGCGATTGGCGTGGGACAGGGCGACGATAAGCCGGTCGATCGGACTGCCGGTAGTGAGTTCGATCCGAATCGCGCCCGCGTCCACCGCGGAAAGACGTTCCAGAGTCGACTCTTCGATCAGGCGGCTCCTCCGAACTGTTAATTTCGCGCAGTCACCTTGTGAGGTCACGCCAAGAGACTCGAGGTACGTCGCCCGGCGAAACAGCGCACAAGAGCAACCACGACCGGATCGGCGATTGACAACCTTCCCCCTTAGAAAGGCATTTTTATGCGACACCTGCGCGCGCTCTCCGAGCGGCATCACCCGAAACGTCCCACTAGGTCCCGCTCGAAACGAGTCCTTGCCGGCCTCGCCGCGCTCAGCCTGGCCGTCGGCCTGTCCACGGTCGTCACCGCCGCGGCGCTCCCAGCATCTGCGGCGGAAAAGGCAAACTCCGACCCCATCACCTACATCTACACGGGCTCACCGACCGCGGTCACCGTGCCAGAGGACGTGCAGATGGTGTTCATTCAGGCCACCGGGGGCTCAGGCGGCGACGCCACGATGGGCGCTAAAGGCGGGCCCGGCGCGACCGTCGATGGCGCGTTTTACGTCACACCCGGAGAGCAACTCCAGATCGCGGTCGGCCAAGCGGGACTGACAGGAGCGCCGGGCTGGGGCATGGAGCAGTACTTCGGCGGAACGCCTGGGGCCTCGGGCTGGAACAACAGCGACGGTCCCGTGGACGCGGGCGGCGGTGGCGGCGCCACGGTCATCTCGACCGGCACAGGTCCGGCCATCGTCGCCGCCGGCGGCGGCGGCGGCGGAGCCAGCGCGCACGACTCCGCGCAGTACCCGAGCGAGCCCGCAGGAGGCGACGGCGGAGACGGGGGCGCGACACCGACAAGCGGCGCCACAGGCGTCGGCGGCACGACCCTCGGTGCCGGAGTCGGCGGCGCTGCGGGTGGCAGTGACACCGTCAGCGGCGGTGACGGTGCCGCGGCCGTGACTTGGGACGGCGGCACGTTCGGCCAAGGCGGTGGAGGCGGGGGTGGCTCCGCGCTCGGCGGAGCCGGCGGCGCGGTCGGCACCGGGAATACCGGATTCGGCGGCGGCGGCGGCGGCGGCGGCGGGCAGTCATCGACCGCTGCCTCAGTGTTCGACACCTCGGTTGCAACGGCTGGCGCTGCCGGCGACGGATCCATCGAGCTCACTTGGATCGGCGGAACCACACTGACCACGACGCCACTCCCCGCGACGGTCGCGGCATCCGACACGCCTCACCCGCTGTCCGTCACCGCGACGGACGACTCGGGGGAAACATTGCCCGACCCCTCCGCCTTCGTCACTTGGTCCAGCAGTGATCAGAGCGACGTCTTCAGCGCGGCGGGTGTGGTCATGACCCACGCCGGCACTCGCACGATCACCGCCGCCTGGGCCAGCGACCCCGCCACGTCGTCGAGTTTCCAAGTGAGCGTCACCCACGGACCGATCGTCGGATTCGAGTTCGTCGCCCCGATTCCGCAATATCGCACGGTATCCCCCGGCACGCTGGTGATGCTTGGCGTCGAAGGGACGGACCACTGGGGTAACCTCGTCGGCGATGCGACGAGCGACGTCACATTCACGAGCAGCGTCGCCAGCGACAAATTCTCGAGCGTGTCGCCGTGGCAGCTCACCATGACGGCACCCGGCACGCATGTCATCACGGCCTCCTACCCTGGCTACCCGTCGGCAACGGTCACGCTCACGGTGACGACCAACTCCGCCCACCACGGTGCGACGCCTCCCCCCAACGGCTCTCACAAGACGACGCCTCCGCCCAGCGGCTCTCACGAGTCCGGTCCGCACCCCGCGACGAGCAGCGACACCGAGACGAGTAACGAAACGGCGACGAGCAACGTCTCGGACGTCGCTCCGGGTGCCACCCACCTCGCGAAAACCGGTCAATCCGCCCCGACAGGTCTGCTGATCGTTGCCCTCGCGATGGCCGTAGCAGGAATCGCGCTCTCCTGGATAGCCATCAAACTACGGCGTCCACGTCGACCTCGCTCGTGAGCTGAACTCCCGCGGATTCACTTGACGTGGATCCGCGGGAGTTTCGTCGCGGCAGCTTGCGCTTCGAAGAGGACGTCGCTCTCGCTTGTCTGCATACTTGTTGGCGCATCGACGCAATCTTTGCCGCACCGAAGTGTCCACACATCCGAGCCCCGGGTTGCTTCACCCGTCGCTAGACCCATCACGCTTCTCGTCCCATGCGCCGGATACTCACTGCGTGGGCCTCCGGCACGCTTCCGCGAGTCCGCTGAGGGCACTTGACCCGATCCGCATCTACCCGTTTGGCCTCAACGAATCGGCTGCACCGACGTCACTTTGGCGAGCCACGGGCAGTAGATGTCACTGGTGAGGGTGCCATCCTCGACGTACTCGGGGAGGCCATCGCACACCTCGGTGGTGAAATCCGCGAACTCGAGGGTAGCCGGGTCGATGTGCCAGCTCCACGGCGCGTTCACGGAAGGGTCATCCCGCACAATATGCCCGACAGGAATCGCTGCCACCTCCTCGCCTGCCAACAACGCTTTCGCGTGCTGCACCAGCTCGGGCGTCGCGAGCTCGATCTTGAAGGTCTGCTGCTCTATCTCGAACGTGGCAACGCTCGGAACGGTCGTGCCGCCTCCAGAACCCCCTGAGCACCCGGCGAGCATCACCAGCAGGAAGGCACCGCCGATCGCCGAGATTCCTATGCGTCGCCCTAACCCAGATGCACGCACCTTTCGCTCCCTTCTAGTACGAGTATGGGTGAGGAATGGCGGCTTCACTAGGAGGAGCTCTGTCCACCGGCCGCCGACGGAACCAAGGAGGCCATCTCCGAAGAGCGGTCTCCGCAGCGATTGATTGGATGAGGCTGTCGACAACCACTTGGCCAGAGCATCATCGCTGCGTGTGAACGACGCCGGCTGTCGCTCCTCGGTTGGTCCGAGGTCCGCCGCGTGGGCACCTAGCGCGGACCTCCTCCGACCGACTCCAGCCACGGCAGCAGTCTCGGCAGCGCCCGCAGGGCGACCTCACCGTGCCCGGTAGCCGGGATCTCGTCGTAGACGACCGAGGCGCCAAGCGTCTTCTGCTGCGTAACGAAGTCGGTTGTCGAATCGGGGTGCACGAGCGTGTCGGAAAGCCCCTGAGCCACGAACAGTGGCACAGGCATCGCGACGGACCCCGGCGTGTTCTCGGTAAGTAGGGTCTTCCACGGATCTGCGGTGGCCGGATCGCCAGTCAGGAACTTTCCGATCAGCGGCGTCGCGATGGTGTGCAATTGCTTGTTCTGTCCGAACAGGCAGAGCTCTGCCATGTCGGGAACCGCGGCCGCACCTGCGGGAGTGAGGATGTCGTCGAGGGTCGCATCCGGTGTCGACGGGCCGTAGACCGAGGAGTAGGCCGCGAACGCGTATGAGGAGATTGTGATGCCCGAGACGTCGCCGATGTCGGAATTCATCAGCGCAGCCAGATCGGTGGCGGGCGCTGCGACCGCAACGGCGGACAGCTTCAGCTCGGGCGCGTAGGTCGCAGCGGTCTGAGCGGCGAAGAGCGCTGCGTGACCACCTTGCGAGTGCCCCCAGAGCACCAGGCGGTCGCTCGCGCCGACGTCAAGATGCCGGGCGGCCCGGGCGGCGTCGAGCAGGTTGTTGCCCTCCGTCTCGCCGATCAGGTAAGAGTCGGGGCCGGCCGCGCCCATCCCGGAATAGTCGGCAGCGACCACCACGTAACCCGCCTTGAGGAAGTCGCCTAGCCCCTCGATGAGGATGAACGGATCGACGCCGACGGACGGAGCGCACCGCTGGGCTACACCCGTGGTCGGGTGGCCCCAGGAGACGATCGTGCGACCGGCCTCGGGTGCTGGTCCGTCGGGCGTGAGGACGACGCCGGAGGTAAGGATGTCGTGACCCAGCACATCCGTCGAGTGATAGAGCACTCGCCAGGCCTTCGATCCGGTCGGGGCGCTCCGGAGCGACTCAGTCCGAACGACCGTGCCGGGAGGAGCATCCTTCTCCGTCCCGGTCGTCTTGTAAAAGGCCGGGGCCGCCCACTCCTCGACGGTGCCGGCATCCACCCGCCGGTCGATGGTGAAGGTGAAAACCGCGATCGCGAGCGCTACCAATGCTGCTAGGACAGTCGCGAGAACGGTACGCGAGTGTCGGCGCGGGACCTGCGGCTGGTCACCAGACTTCAGCACTGTTGCAATGTACCTCATCGACCGAATGCGAGTCGTGTACGCGGCGGACCCATGAGCAGCCTTCAGCGGATCCGCAAGCGGAGCCCCGTGCGGTCCCGCATCACGCGAGTCGCTCTATCGCGATCGCGATCGCGATCTGCGCTCGTGCGCTCGTGCGCTCGTGCGCTCTCAGGAGCGTGATGCGGTGAAGCCGAGACTCGACCCGATCCGATCCGCTGTCTCGATCGCGTGGGCGGCGAGCTCGTCCTGGCGCCGCTCAAGCCTAAGGGCCGTCGCCGGCCCCGAGATGGTCATGGCTCCTGCGATGCCACCCTGCGAGTCGCGGATGGGTGCTGCGACGCTCGCCCGCCCGAGAGCGAACTCGTCCACATCCACCGCATAGCCGCGGCGCTCGACCTCGCTCACGGCGAGATTGAGCTGCGCGATGTTCGTGATCGTGGCCTCGGTGTATCGCTCGAGGTCACCGAGCATCGCCGCGCGCTGCTCCTCGGGCACTCCGAGGAGCAGGCACTTGCCCATGCTCGTTGCGTGAATCGGATCACGACGACCGGCAATGGTGTGATTGCGCGGCGCCTCCGGGCCCTCGAAGTTCGCCAGGTAGAGCACGGCACCGTCGCTCAGAATAGCCACGTTGGTTCCAAGTCCGAGATGTCCAGCGAGATTCTGCAGAATCTGGCGCGACGCACGGAACAACGGATGCTGGTTGAGCGCGGCACCACCCAGAGTGATGAGTTCCGGGCCGAGCCGGTAGAGATTCCCGACCGGATCGCGATCGAGCAGTCCGGCATTCTCCAAGGTGCTCAGAAGACGGGAGGCGGTCGATTGGCCGATGCCGGCTGACCGCGCGATATCGGAGACTCGCTGCGGCTGACCGTCCGCGAAAATGCGGAGGATGGAGACGGCTTTCCCCACGCTCTGGATGGTGCCGGGCGGATTCTGCATATTCACAGAATAGGGCATTCCTACCTCCCCTATGCACATCATGCACGAAGGTTGCGAGGTTCGTCTCGATCCCGCCCGACCGCTTCTCATCGGATGTCAGCCGATGCGGGAGGTGGAACCTCAATCGTCTGCGCGGCTCGCCACTTCTGAAAGCAGGCTCGGAATCTCGTCGCGACGGGTTAGCGCCGCCTCGATCTTCGCTGCCCGGCGATCTCGCAGGAGCGCGATGCCGACGGCGCCGAAGTAGAGCACGACCAGCGGCACTGCGAGCAGGAACATGGAGAAGACGTCGGCTGCCGGTGTGGCGATCGCCGTGAACAGGCAGATGGCCAGGAGCGCGTACCGCCAGGACCTGAGGATAGTCGCACCGCTCAGCACTCCGGCGACGTTGAGCACGACCAGGAAGACGGGCAGGACGAAAGCCACCCCGATCGCTAGCACCAGCTTCAGCACGAAGTCGTAGTACGCGGAGGCGGCGAGGAATGACGCCGTCTGCCCGGGCGCGAAGCTCACCATGAGCTCGATCACGTGCGGCAGGACGAACAGTCCGGCAGCGCATCCGCCCACGAAGAGCGGGATAGCGGATGCCAGGAACCCAAGGGTGATCCGCGATTCCTTGCGCGTCAATCCGGGCACGGCGAAGGCGAAGACCTCATAGAGCCAGACCGGGGCCGACAGGATTAGGCCGAGCTGAAGCGCAATGCGCAGTCGCAGGTCGAACGCGCCGGTGATGGTGTCGAAGTTCATCGACGCCACACGGCCGTCCTGGCCGTCGAGGGCACTGACCGGTCCCGTCAGCACGTCCCAGACGACGGATGAGAGGAACCACCCGGCGATGGCCCCGATCACCAAGGAGATGCCGACGATGAACAGACGATTACGCAGCTCACGAAGGTGTCCTCCGAGGGTCATCGTGGACGTCGAACGCTGCGCCCTCTTCGCCCGCAGACGGGCCGGGAGCAGTGCCATGTCAGGGCTGAGTCGGCAGGGTGCCCGCGGCTGACGACTCGGGCTCGTCGTCCGTGGTGCGGATCTCCTTCTTGAAGATGCGCATGGACTGGCCCAGGCTGCGGGCGAGCGCCGGGATCTTCGGTGCGCCGAAGAGCAGCAGGACGACGACGAGAATGAGAACGGCGTGCCAGCCGTTGAGGTTTGCGAGCATTGTTCGACCTCCGTGTCGAGTTGGTAGTACTGAGTGTTCACTCAGCGGCGGTCGCCGCTGGAGTCTCTGTGCTGTTACGGGTCATCGACGACGACCGCGCGATCGGACTGGCGCTGGTGTCCTCCACGAGCGCTTCCCGGATGATGCGCCTCGGGTCGTACTGCCGAGGATCGAGCTTGCGCCAGTCGACATCCTCGAAGTCCGGGCCGAGCTCGTCCCGCAGTCGCTGTTCGGCTGAGCCCGTCAGCGTCTTCAAGCGCCGAACGAGCGCGCCCAGTTGCTGAGCGATTCCGGGTAGGCGTTCCGGTCCGAGCAGGAACGCGGCGATGACCCCGATGATGACGACCTTCTCGACAGTGAGACCGAACATGGCGAGTCGTTTACGCCGTCGCGCCGCGGCTGGGATGGCTAGGCAATCCGGCATCGATCGTCGGATTGGCCAGTTCTGACCCGATGCTGTGGGTTCGTCTTCGATCCGCCATCACGATCACAACCTCTTATCGTTCATTTGACTTGCATTGAACTTAACATACCATGCATTCTATGCGATAGTCATGCACATAACGCATGAAAGCAGATGGACGGTCAATGCAGATCACGGAACGCACCAGCCTTGCGAAAGAGCCGGCACTCCCCTCTGCGCTGACTGCACATCTCGGAACACCCACGGGCGGTCCAGCACAGCGACGAACTCACGGAACGTGTCACGGGCGCCCCCCACGATCCACTGCACGAGAAAGCGACCCCGACATGATTTTCGCCACCAGCCGAGAGGCACGATCGTGACGACGACCACCATCGGACGACGACAGAAGAAGCCACACAGCTCGAACGTTCGGGCAGCGCGGCTGAGCGAGGTCCGTTTCATCGTCCTCCTCCTCCTCCCGGGCACCGCCCTGCTCGTCGGCGTCGTGCTCTACCCCCTGCTGCGCTCGCTCGCCTCCGCCTTCTTCGCGGAGAGCCTCCTGTACCCCGGAGCCACCTGGGTCGGTTTGCAGAACGTGATCGACGTGCTGCAGGACGGTTTCGCCGAACTGCTCTCACAGACACTCATCTTCACGATCGGCGCGACGATCGTGCCCTTCATCGTCGGTCTCGCACTAGCGCTCGTCCTGAATGAGCAGTTCCGGGGCCAACGATTCCTCCGTGGCGCGTTCCTCATCCCCTGGCTCATCCCGGGCGTTGTCGTGTCGTTCCTGTGGATGTGGATCTTCGACGCGAACTACGGCGTGCTCAACGGAGTGCTCATGCAGTTGCACCTCATCGACACTCCGATCGCATGGCTCTTCAACACCGACACGGCTCGCGGAGCTCTCATCATCGCGAAGTCGTGGAACTCGTTCCCCTGGGTCATGGTGATGCTCCTCGCGGCACTCCAGACGGTGCCCGGTGAACTGCACGAGGCCGCAGCGATGGACGGGGCCGGACCGATCCGCCGATTCTTCGCCGTGACGTGGCCGCACATCGCCGGTGTCGCGGGCCTCGTGATCTTGCTCGAGTTCATCTGGAACTTCCAGCACTTCGACACGATCTTCGTGCTGACGGGCGGTGGACCCGCCGGGACGACGCAGACGTTCGCGACCGAGGTCTACGACACCGCGTTCAAGGGCTACGACCTCGGTCACGCCGGGGCTCTCGGCCTGCTCTGGATGGGACTCCTGCTCATCCTCGTCGTCGTATATGTGCGCTTCTCCGAGCGCGGAGAGAAGTAGGCCATGGCAACTCTGACATCGCTCGCCGTCGAGGCGCCGTCGACACAGGAACACGTATCCGAGCGCACCCCCACGGCTCGTCGTGCCGTGCGTCGTCGGCCACGGTGGGCACTGTGGACCGCCCTCATCGTACTCGGCCTGTTCGCCTTCCTTCCCGTCTACTGGCTCGCGGTCACGTCCGTGACTCCTGAGCGCGACGCGTTCACCTTCCCGCCCCGGCTTTTCCCCTCCACGGTGACGTTCGAGCACTATCTGGCCGTCTTCCAGACTCCCGCGATCTTCGAGTACCTCCGCAACAGCATCGTGGTCTCGACCATCACGGCCGTCCTCTCGGTCGCGGTCTCGATGTACATGGGCTACGCGTTCTCGAAGTTCCGCTTCCGCGGACGCAAGTCCCTCATGTACTTCGTGCTGTCGAGTCAGATGTTTCCGCAGGCCCTCCTGCTCGTCACGCTCTACGTGGTCTTCGCGCAGGCCGGGTTGCTGAACACCTACCAGTCCCTGGTGATCTCGTTCACGACGTTCACATTGCCCCTGTGCGTGTGGATGCTGAAGGGCTTCTTCGACACCCTCCCCGACGACCTTATCGAGGCGGCCAAGATCGATGGCGCAGGACCGTGGCGTACCTTCCACTCCGTCATCCTGCCGCTCGCGGCCCCGGGCCTCGTGGCCGCCGGGCTCTTCGCATTCGTGCGCGGGTGGAACGACTTCATGTTCGCCCTGACCCTCGCAGGTCCCGAGAAGCAGACGCTTCCCCCTGGTCTCGTCAACACCTACGTGAGCGAGGCCGCCACCGCGTGGCCCGAGCTGATGGCGGCCTCCCTGCTCGTCTCCATCCCCGTCTGCGCAGCCTTCATCCTGCTGCAGCGCTACCTCGTCGGCGGTATCACCGCAGGCGCCGTCAAGGGCTGACCCAGCCCTCTGCCGGTGAGCACCATCCATCCCACCCACTGCATCACGCACCACGAAATCAAAGGAGAAATCATGACTGCACAGCTCAGTCGCCGCGACATGTTCCGCTACTCGGCCGTCGGCCTCGGCGGAATCGCCCTCGCCGGCCTCGCAACAGGGTGCGCCCCCGTTGCGGCCGGCGGCGGATCAGCCACGAAAGCGCCACCGGCTGGCCCCACGAACTTCGACTTCGTCTCGTGGGGCATGTCGGAGGAGGCGACGAAGCCGGCCCTGCAGGCATCCGTCAACGCCTTCGCCAAGAAGGACGCGATCGAGATCGCAACGTCGAGCTACCCGTTCAACGACTACCTCAACCAGCTCACCCTCCAGGTGCGCGGTGGACAGTTCACGGGTGCCGCCCAGCTCGACGTCGCCTGGCTGTCGAGCCTCGCCGCACTCGGCAAGCTCGACGACCTCGGTGCCAAGGCCGAGGGCCGCGGCTACACCGACGCGGCCCTCCAGGCAGGACAGATCGATGGCAAGCAGTTCGGCCTGCCCTGGACCATCGCCGCGATCGGCCTGGTCTCGAACACCGAACTGTTCGACAAGGCCGGCGTCTCGCAGGCCCCGGCGACCATCGAGGAGTTCGAGGACGCCCTGACAGCGATCAAGGGACTCGGCGGCGGCATCGTGCCTTACGCGGCGTCGACGAAGACGGCCCAGCTCAAGGACATCCTGGTCTGGATGCAGACCTTCGGATCGCCGATCATCGACGGCGAGAAGTGCACCATCGGCGATGCGGAGTCGATCGCGGCGGTCACCTGGTACAAGAAGCTCTTCGACGCGGGCCTCATCGCCCCTGACGTGGACCGGGCCGCAGCACGCGCCCTCTTCTCCCAGGGCAAGACCGCCATCTACGACGACGCCCCCGTGGCGCGCGCCTCCGTACTGAAGGCATCGCCCGACGCCTCACTCGGTGGCAAGATGGCCCCGATCGCCCGTCCGGTGAAGAAGGCGGGCGACACTCCGCAGGAGCTCCTGTGGGGCCACCTGCTCGTGGTCGTCGACGGCAAGGGTGCCGACACGGCCGGCGACTTCGCACAGTGGATGACGAGCGACCCCGCGCAGACCATCAGCTACTTCACGGCCCTCGGCCTGCCGCCGACCACGGAGGAGGCCCTCGCTTCCTCCGCCGTCAGCGGCAACGTGTTCGTGGACGCCTTCACCGCCAACATCACGAAGGACGCGAAGGCCAGCCCGCTCTGGAAGTACGTGCAGTACGGCCAGATGGAGACCGCGATCGCGGAGCAGGTGCAGGCCGTGCTGATCGGATCGGCCTCACCGAAGGACGCCATGAAGGCAGCCGGCCAGAAGGTCCAGTCCCTCATCGGCTGACGCTGCAGCGTTGACCACCCAGACTCTCAATTCAAGGACAGAAGTGAAACACCAGATCGTGGAATCCGACATCACCGTCATCGGCGGTGGCCTCTCCGGGGTGAGCGCTGCAATCAGCGCCGCCCGATTGGGCAAGCGCGTCGCGCTGGTGGGCAACCGGCCGGTACTCGGCGGCAATTCGTCCTCGGAGGTGAGAGTCTGGGTGGTGGGAGCCACCGCGCACGGCATGCAGCGTTTCGCTCGTGAATCGGGGGTGATCGGCGAGCTCTACGTCGAGAACCAGTACCGCAACCCGGAGGGCAACCCCATCCACTGGGACGAGGTGGTGTTCGATGCTGTACGCGCCGAACCGAACATCCAGCTCTTCCTCAACACCGATGTGCGCTCGGTGCAGACCGACGACCGGGACGGTGAGCCGTTCATCCATTCGGTCGTCGGGTGGACCATGGGTTCGGAGATCGAGACGACGTTCCTGAGCCCGTACTTCATCGACGCCACCGGCGACGGCCTGGTCGGCGACCGCGCCGGTGCCGAGTACATGCTCGGCCGGGAGGCCAAATCCGACTTCGGAGAGGATTGGGCACCGGAGGTCGCCGATCGCGAGTTCCTGGGATCGACGATCCTGTTCTATACAAAGGACACCGGCAAGCCCGTCCGGTTCGTCGCCCCGGACTCCGCCAAGGACATCTCGACAACTCCGATCCCCGAGTCGCGCATCATCAGGAGTGGAGACTCCGGCGCACACTACTGGTGGATCGAATGGGGCGGAGAGCTCGACATCGTCCACGAGAACGAGCGCATCAGGGATGAACTGCGTTCGGTCATCTTCGGCATCTGGGACTACATCAAGAACTCCGGGCGTTTCGACGCCGAGACTCTCGACCTCGAATGGGTCGGATCGATGCCGGGCAAGCGCGAGTACCGGCGCTTCGTCGGCGACCACGTATTGACTCAGAACGACATCCTCGAGCAGAGAGATTTCGATGATGCCGTCGCGTTCGGCGGCTGGTCGATCGACCTGCATCCAGTCGAGGGAATGTACGGCACGGTCGCCGGCGCGCATCAGCGCTACTCGAACGGCATCTTCGGAATCCCCTTCCGCTGCTACTACTCACGCAGCGTGCCGAACCTCCTCATGGCCGGTCGCGACATCTCCGCCACGCACGTCGCTTTCGGCTCCACTCGAGTCATGGCGACCTGCGCGGTCGGGGGCGAGGCCGCCGGAACCGGCGCTGCGCTCGCGCTCGACCTCGGAGTGCAGCCGCGCGCTCTTGCGCCGGACCATGCCGCCGACCTTCGGCAACTGCTGCTCCGACAGGATGCCTCAGTCTTCGGCGTGCGCAATGAGGATCCGCTCGACATCGCGCGCACCGCTCGCGTCAGCGCATCGAGTACGCTCACCACGCTCGACTCCCAGCCCGACGACGGGAGCACAGTACGGCTCCACCGTCTCGATCACGATCTCGGAGTCCTCCTCCCGGTTGATCCACAACTGGACTCCGTGACGGTCCTGCTCTCCACGGCTGTCGACACGTCGCTCGAAGTCTCCCTCTGGACGACAGGGAAGCGCCAGAACGCCGTGCCGGTCCACCAGGAACTCCGTTCCGTCATCGCAGTGCCCGGGTCCGAGGGAGCACAATGGGTAACCATTCCGCTCTCCTGGACGCCGTCGGAGCCTGAAAACGTCGTCGTCGTCTTCGAAGCGAATCCGCACGTCTCGATCGAGCTGACGGATGCTCCAGCACCCGGCGTGCTGGCCCTCGCCCATCAGCCGGAGGACGACGGCGACGCCAACGTCGCCGTCAGTCATGATGAGCCCATCGTGCAATGGCCCGCCCACATTCTGCGCGGGTGGGGCGCGCGGCTGCGGGTTCATCCCCCGACTGCGGCTTACGACGTCGCAAAGGTCGCCGGCGGGTATCAGCGACCCTACGGAGGGCCGCAGATGTGGGTGTCCGCTGCGGGACCTGCCACTCGCGATGAGTGGGTCCTGCTCGACTGGGATGAGCCCAAGACCGTCACCGAGATCCGCCTCGTCTTCGACGACGACGTGGACGTCGAGCTCAACACCCTGCATCATCACCGCTCCCCCCACGTGGTCTTCCCTCAATTGGTTCGCGACTACGCCGTAGAAGGGCGAACAGCCCAAGGCTGGGAGACGCTGGTGACGGAGACGGGGAACCGCCGACGTCACCGCGTGCACGACGTCCGGCCGAGTTCGCCGATCGAGGCTCTGCGGGTGTCGATTACGGCGACGAACGGCGATGCCCACGCCCGCATAGTCGCCGTGCGCGCATATGAGTGACCGTGACTTGCGCCACGCTGTGATGGGGCGTACCGACGCCTCGGGCAGGGGCGGTCCAGACGACAAGCGGGCCGGTACTCTGGCGGCCAGCCTGTTGTAGCTAGCTCAGTGAAGCGGATCAGATAGTCGATTCACCGCCCGTCGTCGAGCACCGGGTGCTCGACATCGGCGAGGGTGGCCTCGACGGCCCTGGCGAAGAGGACATCATGATCGATTCCGTACCCCGCTGCGAAGGCGCTGGCGATACGCGGGAAGCGGTCAGCCGGAAGCGTGGAGGCTGCTTCCAAATGGGCTGATTCCCGTCCGTCGCCGTCGGCGCCGGGAGGGGGACCCGCTGGGTCGCGACGTGACCCATGGTCATTCGCGCCCGCATCTGCGCCACGTCGAGCGCATCGCGAGGCGACAGGTCAGCCGGGCCGAGCGCCTCGAGGATCGCCTCCGTCGCGTCGAATGCTCGGGCGTGACGGCGGGGCGATGGCGATCAGGGGAATCGCCGCACCGATCGGTCTGGCCACGAGAGATTCACTACCCGCAATTCCGACACAACCGGCGGCCGTCATGGAGTTGGTGATCAGCGGGAAACGCTCACCGTCAAGGCTCCGCTCCGGATGGTGCCGGCCGAGTTGGTGAGTTCGATCTCGTAAACGTGGGCTCCGACCGATCGTCCAGTGACGGATACGGTGGCCACTTGATGGGCGGGGGTACTTGCTGTCAGCGTGCCGGACGCGACGGGTTCGCCGTCCTCGAAGAACCGGTACGAGATGGCGTTGGTGCCCCACCACAGGTTGGAGGTGACGGTGTAGGCGCCGTCGCCGTCCCAGTTGTCCGAGCTGAGCGCCGGGCGTGCCGGAAGGGCGTCGCTGACGGTGACCGTGACGGGCTGCACCGAGGTGCTCCCCTTCGAGTTCACCAGCTCCCCGGTGTACTGATAGACGCCGTTGCGGAGTCCGGAGATCTGCACCGACGTCGACTGCGCGCCGGGCGTCGCCGCCGTCAGCGGAACCGTCGCGACGAGCTGGCCGTTCTCGAACAGGCGGAAGGTGGTGGCGTTTTCGCCCCACCACAGGTTCACGGTGACGCGGAAGTCGCCATCCTGCAGCCCGGTGTCCCAGCCGTTGTCGGAGGAGAGCACGCCTCTGGCGGGCGCCGCGCTCGCGCCGTCATCCATGATGACGGTGATGGTGGCTTTCGCGATGCCGACCCAGCCGGCCGCATCGGTCTCGGTCACCACTGCGTCGGTGTAGACGCCGGGCGTGAACGGTGCCGTGCTGCGCGCCTTCCACACCAGGTCATCGCTGACAGTGGCGGTGGCCAGCACGGTTCCTCCCGCCGAGGTGACCGTGATCGCGTCGCCGGCGGTGGTGCCGGTTCCGGTGATCGCGTCGCCCGGCACGAGCTGCTGCGCAGAGAACACCGGCCGAGGCGCGGTCGGCAGGTCGGCGACACTCGTGTCGGTGAACCGCACAGCTGATGCCCGGAGGAACCCGTCCTGGCCGGTCACCACCACGGTGGGCCGGTGGGCCGCGTCGAAGGAGAACTCGCCCAGGTCGAGCCAGGCGCCGCCGCTCGCCACCTGATCTGCCGGAATCGTCTTGTCCCCGTCGGCGGCCTTCACCACATAAGTGGCGCCCTTCGTGCTGGTCGTGCTCGCGGGCAGCGACACCTCCACCCGGTATTCGGCGTCATGAACCGCTGGTGCTGTCCAGGTGGCGGATGCGCCGGGCGCCTTAGGGATTTCGGCGTACACCGATGGGTGACCGCCCGGTCCCATGAGCGCGCTCGCGAGCCAGCTGCCGGTGGTGCTGAATGGCAGCGATCCGTCGGCGCGTGGAGACTTGTCCGCAGTCGACACCACGATCGGGCATCGCTCGCCGGGCGCTGTGACCGAGGCCGAGGCATCCGATACCGATCGGCCGAGGATCGCTGAGACGGCATAGTCGCCGGGATGCTGACCGAGCTTGCCGAGGGCGAACTCTGTGCCGATCACTGTGGTGGACGTGGTCTCGCCGCAGTTCTCGCCGGTCACGACGTAGCCGTCCGCACCGGAGTCGTCCCACACCAGGAACGCGTCGTCGCCCCGGTTGGTCAGCCGCACGCCGGTCGGCAGTGTTGCTGCCCCGGTGGGTGTCTCCGCCCGGGTGCGGACGCTTCCCGACCACGCTTCCGAGGACCCGCCCGGGCCCTGCGCAGTGACGGTGACCGTGTAGTCGCGCTGGGGGCTGAGGCCGTCGATCGGGATGAGGTCGACCGCCGAGCGCTCGATGTCGTATCCGGCGTCGACGCCATCGCCCGTCACCGTGACGTGGTATCGCTCGGTGCGGTTCGATGGCGTGAGGACGATGCCAGCGGTGTTCGATCCGGCGATCAGGCCGTGCACATCGAGGACCGGTGTGCCGGCGGATGCGAGCGGAGTTCCACGCAACGCCTCACTCCAGGCGGAGACTGCCGCGCCTGCCGCCGTCACCTCGCGGATGCGTACATCGACCGCCACACCGGGCTCGAGGTTCTCGATGCGTGTGCCGGGTCGGTTCTTGGTCGTGTACGAGGTGACATCCTCGCCGGTCGCGGCGTCGGTGACGTGAACCTCGAAAGTTCCGTCGCGGGTCGCGCTGGAGTATCCGAGCACCAGCCCGCCCTCGATCGGTTCGAGGTTCACGACCTTGGGGGGAACGGTGAGCGAGCCGGTCGGAGTTCCCTTCGCCGAGTCGCTCGCGCCGGGCCCGGAGGATCCGACCGCCGACACCGTGACGGTGTACTCGGTCCCGTTCGATAGCCCGGCCAGATCGGCGAACAGTTCACGCGTCGTGACGGACTTGGTGGAACCGTCCGGCGCGGTGGCGACGACCTTGTACGAGCCGATGCCGGCCGCATCCTGGAACCGCACCCGAAGGGTGCCACTCGCGGCAACCACGTCGCGGATCTCAGGTGCGCTCGGCTTCGCCGCATCCGTCGTCGACACCGCCACCTCGTAGCCGGTCACCGACAGCAGCGTCGCGCGGAGCCTGGTGGCCTTCGCGCTCGCAGCCCACGCCACGGGAACGTCGAACGCAGCGGCACCCGGTGCGATCTCAGGCAGGCCGATCATCGTGCCTCCGACGACGGCACCGCTCGCATCGAACGCCTGCAGGCTCACCCGGTAGTCGCGCAGCACATTAGACGGGCCCGCAGTGGGAACTGCGCCGGAGGGGGTGATCGAGACCACCCCCAATCCGCCGCCTGAAGCTACCGCGACGTCGGCGAGGGAGAACGACGCGACGGGCGCGTTCGCCACCTGCACCTCGTCGTATGCTGCCTTGAGGCGACCCCAGACGTCGCCGTTCCCCCAGCCGCGCACCAGGTTCTCGCTCGATCCGCTGTAATCGCTGCGGTAGTCGTTGTACGTCCACTGCGACCAGCCGAACACGAAGTCGCGGGTCTTGAAGTTCGCCGCGGTGCTGTCGGTGCCCGTCGCGAAGTCCAGCCATTCCCGGTTGATCGGGAAGGAGAAGCCGTCTGGGCTGTATTCGGAGATGAAGATCGGCTTCGTGGGGTAGAAGCCGTGCACCTTGTCGGGACCTCCGCCGTAGTTGCCGTACAGGTTGATGCTCACGAAGTCCATGTAGATGGCTCCGTCCTGTGCAGCCGTGGCCGTCTCCGCGCGCTCGACCTTGTTGTTGGCGTGGGTGACGAACCGGCTGGGATCGATCAGGTGCGAGTAGTCGGCCATGGCCTTCAGGTACACGCGACCCTGCGCCGTATTCGACTCGATCTCGTTGGCGACGGAATGCGCGAAGGTGCTGGCGTGGTTGAAGTCCCGCTCCACCATCTCGCGGAATTCATGCTTGATCTGGTCGATGTCGTTCGTCAGGTTGCGCGACGTCCCCCAGACCGGCACCTCGTCGATGAGGATCATGCCGATCTCGTCGGCGTAGTCGAGCAGTTCCGGCGACTGCGCGTAGTGCATGATGCGGGTGATGTTCATTCCGGATGCCTTCATCCGGTCGAGATCGCGGCGAACGACCCAGGTGGGCTCGACGTTCCCATTGACCGGGTCGTCGGAGACGCGGTTCCCGCCTGCCAGCTTCAGGATCTCGCCGTTGAGGAGCATCTTGGTACCGTCCATGCGGAACTCGCGAATGCCGAAGCGGTCACTCTGCGTCGCGTCGTCAGCGTCGGACGGCGAGTCGAGGGCAAGATCGAGGCGGTAGAGATTCGGGTCGTCCATGTTCCAGAGCGCGAATGACCCCGGTGCCAGATCTGCGGCGAGGACGGCCTCGGCCGAGCCACCCGCCGGCACCGCCACGTTGGCGTGCAGGCCGTCGATGACGACGGCCCCGGTGCTCGCATCGATGATCGTTCCAGAGACAGACACCGTGCGGTCCTCGCCGGCGGCGTTGTCCAGGAATACGGTCGACTCGACGCGGGCGGTGCCTGCCGTGAGGTCGGGCTTGGCGACGATCTGCTGCCGGTTCACCGTCACCTCACCGGTCTTAACCAGGTCGACGGAGCGCGAGATGCCGCCCCACGACCACCAGGCTCCCTGCTGGAACGAGTTGTCGGCGAGTACAACGAGGGTGTTCTCTCCGTCGACGAGATGCTTGGTCACGTCGAAGCGGAACGGCGTGTAGCCGCCCTTGTGGGAACCGAGCTTGACGCCATTCAGCCAGACGGTTGCGTCGTTGTAGACGGCGCCGAAGGTGAGCCAGGCGCGCTCGCCCGCGGCGGCGCTCAGGTTTCCAGTCTCGAAGGTACGGCGGTACCAGGCCGCGCCCTGATAGGTACCCAGGTCGTCGTGCAGGTCCCAGTTGCCGGGTACCTGCTGAGTGCGCCAGCCGTCGATGGGCGTCTCCGGAAGTGCGAAGCCAGCGGCCTGGCCCACCTCGTCCTTGTCGGTGATGAACTTCCAGGGGCCGTCCAGAGAGATCGACGACTGGCCGCCGGTGACCTCGTGGCCGGGACGGTCGGACGCCGCGGCGGTCGCGGGCGTCCACTGGCCCGTGCCCGAGACCTCCCCGTCACCGGGCGCGGGGTCGACCGGATCCGGCGGATCCACGGGGGCGACCCAGGGGCATCCCGCCGCCGTGGCGGGCTGATCGGCAGGTGTCGTGGTGACGGGATCGATCGAGATGGAGCCGAAGCTCACCTTGCTCTTGTAGGAGCCGAACCCGATGGTTCCTCCGGCGGTCGGAGAGTCCACAGCTCCGATCAGCTGGCCGTCCGCAAAGACGGCGGTGATCCCACCGGCACGGCGAACCAGGAGGTCGACCCATTGCCCCTGGCCCACTGGGGAGATGCCTTGGCAAAGATACGCACCCGCGACCGGCTTGGAGATCTGGAACTTGCCGCGCCCTGCGCTGTCGAAGCCGGTGAACTGCGGGCTGATGCCCGTGCTCTTCCAGTTGCTTAGGTCGCGCATGTCGAGCATGAGGGTCACGGTGCCCTGAGCGTCGACCGCGTCGATCTTGACAGAGGTGCGCAGCTCATAGGCGGAAGGCAGAGCAAGCGCAGCCGTCGGTCGGATGTAGCGGCCCGATGTCTGGCCCCTGGTGTCGATCCCGATGGTCCCGCCGGTCGTTGACCATTCGGGAGTGGTCGCTGTGATGGCCGTCCAGTCCGCGAGACCGTCGGCGAAGTCCTCGAGGTAGAAGGCCCCGGGCCCGACCGCGCCTGGCTCCTCAGCTGCCCCTGCGGCGCTGACGGCGCCCAGAGGGAGCAGGACCGCCACGGACGCGGCAAGGGAAATAGCACGGACGGACAGGCCTGGACGCACGGAGTTCTCCTTTGAACTGCATCTGAACAGCCCCGACGTTAGCCCACTCTGTGCACATAAGCAACGCATTAACCAAGCTCCGTGCACGTTATGCATACTGAATGCTCTTCGGGTCCGATTCGGTGCGCCGCGCGACGGCCAGGCGGAGCCGACGCGGGATGTGCAACAGTCGAATTGGTCGGGTCCACAAAGTCCAGCGCCCAATGCAGACGGTCTCGGCGAACAACGCATCCCTGGCCCGTGTCCCCGCTCACCGCCGGTGGTCGGCCGACTCGCTTGCCGAGCGTGGCCCGCGAGCGGGCGCAGAGCTCCGACTCACGCGTGCGATCTACCTGCGTCGGCCGGGCTGGTGGTGTCAGCGCGATGCTGTTCACAATGGCGAGTCCGAGTCCATGCCCGCGCGGCCCGGACGGTGCTGGGATACGGCCAGCACCGCGCACGAATGGTTCGGGCAGCGATCCGACGATGCGTGGTGTGACCTGCGGCCCGATATTCGAACCGGTGAGGGTTGCGCTC
This sequence comes from Orlajensenia leifsoniae, assembly GCF_004570845.1. Classification (GTDB taxonomy): domain Bacteria; phylum Actinomycetota; class Actinomycetes; order Actinomycetales; family Microbacteriaceae; genus Orlajensenia; species Orlajensenia leifsoniae. The sequence goes on from NZ_SPQZ01000001.1 coordinate 337,232, forward strand.
GGGGCTCACACGAAGAACTAGGAGTTCCGGTCGCTGTCCTCCGTCGGCACGGCCTTGCCGATCACCTGCGACGGGCCTGCCTACGAAACGAAGTCGTGCGTCTCGTCGGCAGCGCGGATCAGTCGTTCGCAGACGAACTGGTCCAGCGCACCTGCGGAAAGTCCAGAATCGGATGCACCGTGACACTACGCGTGACGGTGAAAGGTGCCCGTTGAACCTCTGCTACTGCCCACCCTTAACTTACGAGAGTATGGCTCTCACAGCGACCTTCAGAGAAAAGACCGGTAGAAGCGAATATCGCGATGCCCCACGACTCTTGGGAGTCCGGCGAAACTGAGACAAGTCCGGATTCTCGTGAGACTTGTCAAACCGCCGACGCACGGTGCCCCTGGAGGGACTCGAACCCCCAACCCTTTCCTTAGGACGGAACTGCTCTTCCATTGAGCTACAGAGGCTGACTGCACGAGTTTATCTGGTCCGAGCGGATGCGCCGACTGCGCCTGCCTGCAGAAGTCACGCCGGCATCTCGAGGCCTGACGCAGGTGCAGGGCCGCTGGACTCTGTCCATGGCCCCGCACCTGTGGCACTACGCCGATTCGGGTTCGGCACGTATTGAGACTACGGTGATCCGCCCAGTGCCCCACGGGGCTTGACAGCCGATCACATGGTCCGAGCTGTCTCGAGACGCTTCGGCTCACTACGCGATTCAACTTGATCAGGAACCGTTACAGTCCGAGCGCTACGCGTCAGGATCGACGACTTCGTCCTCACGGAGCACGCGCGATGGGCTGAACGGGCAGAGGTAGCCGACGGGCACCAGATCGGGGCCGGGCACACCCATCCGTGTCGCCCGGGACGGTTTGAGCGCCGGGGTGACGCGGATACCATGCTCTCGACAGACCTTCATGGCGTCAGCGCGGCTCCTCGTGCCGACCGAGGCTCGTGTCGGGAGCGCCCTCCGGGGCCGCCCCGGAGGTGTCGGTCGGCGAGCCTGTCGAGTAGTAGCTCACGAGCTCCTGCTCCTGAGCCGGATCGAGTCCGCCGTCGGATTCGATCCGAGGAGCGTGCTTGACCACATCCTTGCTGAAGGGAACGGAGACGTCGTCGTTCTCCCAGGTCGCATCGTTCAAGGGCACGAACGTGGAATGGCGGGTAAGCGTTCCCACGTTCACCACCGCCCAGGTCGGATGCCCGTCTGCGGCATCCACGAGAACGTGGGCGATCCGCCCGATCTTGTCATCATCGGTGCCGAAGAGCGTGGCGCCGACGATGCTCTGGATGTTATTCGACGGCAGCATCAGCCCGTCACCGACCCAGGCCGGCGCGGTCGACCTTACGATGGAATCGCATGCCGGCCGCCCCACCGAGCAGGGCGCCGCCGAGGCTGGCGAGCGCCAGCGCGACAGCGGTGATCACGCCGCCGAAGGTGACATCGCCCTCGTTGAGTGGGATGCGGGGGAAGCTGTTGACGTTCGCCAGGATGTTGAACTGGCTCCCGGCGATGGCGCCGACGATGGCCACGACGACGGCGATCACGACAGCCCAGAGCCACACGGCGAGGCCCTGCTTCACGCCGTCGAACCGGGCCATGCGTCCGGCGACGTATCCGCCGCAGTAGTACGAGACCAGGAGCACGACGACGAGCGCGATGGCCCCGACGATGCCGATCGTCGCGGCTTCATCCTCGTCGATGGATGCCTGCCCGTCTGTGGTGCCGAGGCCGACCGCAGCGCCTGTCGCCGCGACGAGGGCGGTCAGGATGACGGCGGTGCCTGTCGCGGTGAGCCATCCGAAGAAGGCCGAACCGAACTTGATGCCGCCGAACCTCTCGCGCTCGCGGTTGACGACCTCCTCGCGGAGCGTGCCGCGGTCCTCCACCGGCACCGACCCCGACGGGGCTGCCGTGGGTGGGTTCGTCTGAGACTGTGCCGTCTGGGCGGTTTCCGTCTGGACCGGTACCGTCTGGGCCGGTGTCGTCTGGGCCGGCACCGTCTGGGCTGGTGTCGTCTGGGGCGGAGTCATCTGGGGCCGACCATCATCGGCTTGTTCACGGTTCGTCATCGTCCTGGATCCTGTCGTGGTGAGGCGTGGTGTGTCGTTGCTGTGACGCCGGTTGGGGGCGTTCGCCCTTCGTCGGAGAGCGCACCGCTCAGCGAGCGGCCCTCCCTAAGTCAGCCATCCTTTTCGGATTGACAGGCCCGGGTCGACTGGTGCCGCCGCGGGGTCTACACTCTGCGGACACGCGGCGGCAGCAGAAGCCCCGGGGCGCCATTCGACACCCCGCCGTAGGATGCCAGCATGACGACCTGGCTCACCGAGGAGTTCATCGCCGGCGTGCAGCACGAACCGCTCGCCGTGACGTTCGGAGAACACGACCTCATCCTGAGGCGCAGCGACGCACGCCGAAACGGCACCCCCGGGTACGGCGCCGAGCTGGAGGTCGTGGAGGGCGATGTCGTGCTCGGATACATCACTCCGTACTCCGAGCACGAGCACGGAGCCGTGCGTGCGGATCAGTTCACCGTCGCGCTACCGGTGTTGCACCGCACACTCGACGGCGCTCTGGGCGAGATCCTCTGAGACGAGAATCCGACTCCGGATGCGGTGACTCCGGATGCATCGACTGACGGCATCCGTCAGCTGAGTCACGGACCTCCCAGCCAGTGCTCGATCCGGTGGGTGTCGGGGGCGAACCCGTGGCTCACTCCGTAGAGCACGGCCTGCGTGCGGCTCGTCGCCCCGATCTTGCGATAGACGGAGCGGATGTAGGACTTGACGGTGTTGGGGCTGAGGTAGGTGAGTCGCGCGACCTCCGCGTTGCTCTTGCCCTGGGTGATGAGCGCGAGGATCTCCGACTCGCGATCGGTGATCCCCTCCCGCTTCCCGGGCCAGTCCAGGCCCGGGGCGCTCGGCGCTCGACGGTTCTGCTCGCTGATCACGATCTCCCCCGCGTTCACCGCCTCGATGGCGGCGACGAGAGCTGCCGCCGTCAGCGTCTTCGACAGGTAGCCGTGCACGCCGAGTCGGCGGGCCTCCTCGATGAGATCGGGTTGGAAGTTCCAGGTGTAGACCACGACGTGACGGGCACGCGGATTGCGCATGAGCCCCGCGATCTCGCTCTGATCGGACTCCGGCTGCGCGAACGAGTCGTAGAGCACGACGTCGACGTAGTCCTCCATGGCGGCGTTGGCGTCGATCTCGGCGACGACGACTCGGTCGCGATAGTCGTCGAACAGGTGCGCCAGCCCCTTCAGCACCACGTCGTAATCGTCGACGAGGGCGACGGTGACTGGCCGAGTGGACGACGAGGACATACCCCATATCATTCCACCCCCAGGGGTGTACAGCCACACCCGCAGGGGTGGTTGACTCCGTATTATTGCCGAGCGGCGGCCCGCGCTGAACCCGGTGCACACCAGGCCGCACCCCGCTCTGCACCCAGAAGGAGAACATTCATGCTCGGTCTCATCATCAGCCTCATCGTCATCGGCCTCATCGCGGGCTTCATCGCTCGCGCTGTGATTCCCGGCAAGCAGAACATCGGCATCCTCATGACGATCCTCGTTGGCATCGTCGGCTCGTTCGTCGGCGGATTCCTCGGATTCCTGATCTTCCAGCACGACCCGATGGACGGCTTCTTCCAGCCCGCCGGCATCATCGGCTCCATCATCGGCGCGATCATCGTGCTGTTCCTCTACGTGCGCTTCGCCGGCGGCCGCAGCACCGCTCGCCGCTCCTAAGCGCTGGTCGCGAGGGCAGGCGAATCACCCGAACCCTCGCTGATCCAGCGGCGACGCGCTCGACTCTTCGGAGTCGGGCGCGTCGTGCGTTCCGCAGCCGTCAGCGGCAGCGACCGGCCGCCTCGATGATGGAGTCGTCGGGATAGCCGTATGCCTGCACACCGGTCGCATCGCCGGTGTGGCCCCATGCTGATCGACCACGCCGTCGCCCACTGTTCCTCGGTGGCGGCATCGTTCGGGTAGACGTCGAAGCACTTCGGGTGGATTGCATGGCCTACCTCGTGCGCCACGAGAGCCTGCGACCATCCGGACCCGTTGTTCCAGAGCGACGCGACGGTGTTGGTGAGGGTGATCATCGAGTACACCTCACTCGGTGAGTACCAGGTGCCCTCCGCTGTGCCCGCCATGCTGTCGCCCCAGCCGTAGCCGATCACGATGTCGGCCCAGTCGAAATCGAGCATGACGCCACCCGCGATCGACCGCGCGTACTCCTCCGCGGCGAGGCGCGTATCGAGGAGGGAGCCCGACTTCTCGGCCAGCTCGGCGTCCTGGCTCGACTTCAGTTCGCCCACCGCTGTGACGTAGCTGGCGAGTTCGGTCTCGGCTGCCGGCCACTCCGTCCAGCCGAGTCGTTCAGCGGAGCGATTCAGCGCATCGCGCGCCGTGTTCCGCGCCGAGGCGTAGCCGCCGATCACGGTCGGGGCGCTGGCCGCGACGGCCGTCATCGTGTCCTTGCCGGCCGACGCGACCTTACGATCGTCGGCGATGAGGCGCTTGATGAGCTTCTTGCCGTCAGCAGACCGGCGACCAGGCTGATCCACAGCCGCCGGCGACTCGGACGCTTCGGGACTCCATCGGCATCGGGAGAGATTTCGGCACCGGCACCGGACTCGGCACTGGTCTCAGCACCGGCATCCGCAGCGAGATCATCCGCAGCGACGGGAGCTGCGGCATCCGCATCGGGTGTCGGGAGAAGGTCGGACCCGGGGTCGTCGATCGTGGTCACTGGCGGTCCTCAGGCTCGTGGCGTCATGCCATGCTGCCACGCACGCCAGACGCCCCAGCGCCAATCCGCCCCGCCAGTTCGGGAGTCGGCGGATGCCTCTGGACTACGCCGGCGGCGGGTAGAGGTACAGCGCCGCATCGCCGACACCGATGGTGCGGCGGTGGTAGTTGTGATCGGAGTTCTGGTTGTACTCCTCGATCGTCACGGTGCCGTCACCGTTGACGGACTGCACGTAGGCCACGTGGTTGCCGGTGAACCAGGCGACGGATCCGACGATCGGGTCGTGGCTGACCTGCCAGCCGTTCGCGTACCAGGCGTTGGCCCAGTTCCACGCGCTGCCGCCGCCGGGCGTGAGGTTCGACCAGACCCAGCGGAACGGTCCGGTCGCACCGGCGTCGCGGTTGAGGCGCCAGGCGACGAAGTCGACGCACTCGCGGTACTCGTAGTTGAGGGGTGAGAGCACGCCGACGGGTCCGCCGGGCCACGGGTAGTCGTCGCCCTCCTGGCGCTGCGCCGGTACGGAGTACGTTCCGACCTGCGCCGCGAGCTCCGCCGCGGCCTGGGCGCGGGCGGCAGCCTCTGCCTCGGCGGTCTGCCGGCGGATCTCCTCGCCGCTCACGGCGGTGTAGCCGTCGCGCGCGACGGTGATCTTCGCGGCGGAACTCGAGACGTCGACCTCTTGGGCCGAGGCGACCGCGAGTTCGTGCGTCCCGGACTCGGAGTACTCCGATCCGCTCGTCGGCGCGAAGGCGTAGGCGGGCAGGGCAACGGTGAGGAACAGACCGGGAACGACGACGAGGGCCACGATCGCGCCGAACGGGTTCTTGCGTCGGCGGGTGGGCTTCGACGTCGAGGCGGGTCCTCGCGGAGGGGCTCCCGCTCCGGATGCCGCGGCTCGAGCGGCCGAGGGCGAGACCGAGGCGCGCACGGTCGGTATTGCGACGGGCTCCACCGCAGTGGCAGCAACCTCGGGCGCGGCCGATGCGCCAGCGGGCGCTGGCGATGCGGCAGGAGATGCGGCAGGAGACGCGGCTGGCGGCCCGACGATGATCGGGGCTGTGCGCGGCTCGGCGGCATCCGCTCGCTCATCGCGGCCGACGACGGCGCCCGGCGTCGGCCACTGCTGGGCCGGAACGGATCCAGTGGTGGTCGCCTGCGACCCGTCGCGCTGGGCGCGGAGCGAACGACGCGTGGGGAGCTCGGCGGGTAGACCTGTTCCGGTGGTCTCCGGTGCCGACTCAGGTGCGAGTCGGTCGGGGTTGCCGGATTCAGTCACAGATCGTCCTCCGAGGTGCTGGTGGGCACCACGTCGTCGTACATGGGGGCACGTCGCCCGGCGGAGAGGGGGAGCTCCCGCGGCGCGACCTGCCCCAGACTACGTGATAGCCCCGAGGTTGTCACGGTGCGAAACGGGTAGGCGTTCCGGTGCGCCTGAGAGGGCTCTCATGCCGACGGACGCGCCGCCCGACGCCATCCGACGGATGCCGCGCCGCACGCCTCACGCGGCCAGCGTCAGGAACTCGTCCCACTGCGGCTCGGAGCGCTCGAAGCCGCGCACCAGCCACGCCGTGCCCTGCGGCATCGTCGGCGTGATGCGCAGGTGCCAGCCCATCTCGTTCGGGGTGCGGTCAGCCTTCACGTTGTTGCAGCGCACGCAGCACGCCACGAGGTTCTCCCACGAGTCGCGGCCGCCGCGCGAGCGGGGCAGCACGTGGTCGATCGTCGCGGCCGACTTCCCGCAGTATCCGCAGCGGTGATTGTCGCGTCGCAGCACGCCGCGGCGGCTCACCGGCACGTCGCGGGCGTAGGGAATACGCACGTAGCGCGTCAGCAGGATGACCGACGGGCGATCCCAGGAACCCGACTGCCCCCACACAGGGTGATCGGCGTCGTACTGCAGCAGGACGGCCTTGCCGTTCATCACCAGGATGAGCGCTCGTTTGAACGAGATGACGGCCAGCGGCTCGTAGCCGGCGTTGAGGACCAGTGTGCGCATGTCTCTCCCTCTCGAATGAGGCTGGACGGCTTCCAGCCATTCGAACTACCCAGACGAGCGGGTCTTCAGGAGCGAGGGCGAACAGAAAAGGGCACCGTCACGAAGACAGTGCCCTACCAACCACACGAATGCGGTGTTGCGTGCGACTCGAATGCCGGCGCACGAACGCACAGCGGTCATCCATGGTGCGGATGCTGCTCTGCTCGTGCATCGACTCTCCCGAGAACTCGTTTGTCAGAGCTTCAGGCTAAACCACACCGGAGGAACACTCACCATCAGGCACGCCGCGCGCGCGTGACGTCATCCGTTCGTCACAGATCGTTCACGCCGCTGTGCGATTCCCGGATGCCGCCGGATGCCGCAGACGGATCCCGCAGCGCTTCGTCGACGGATGCCGCTCAGATGCCGAGGCGAACGATCGTGTAGTCGCCGGTCCAGATGGGCTGCACCCGCACGGACGCGCCCTCGTAGGGAGCGTGCAGGATGTTGCCGTTGCCGGCGTAGAAGCCGTCGTGGCCGTCCATGATCACGAGGTCACCGGGCTGGGCGTCGGCGAGGGAGATGGGGGTGCCCATGGCGCCCTGGCCCGACGAGGAGTGCGGGAGGCTGACGCCGAACTGGGCGAAGACGTACTGCACGTAGCCCGAGCAGTCGAAGCCGGCCGGGGTGTTGCCGCCGTAGACGTAGGGAACGCCCTGGTACTGCAGCGCCACGTTGTAGACGGCGGCGAGGTCGAAGCCGCCGGGGAACGGCGGGCTGGCGAGCAGGTCGCCCACGGTGGGACCGGAGAAGGCCGCACTGTATGCGGTCATCTCGCTGGCGGCGGTGGCTGCGGCCTGAGCGGCTGCGGCCGCAGCGGCGGCAGCGGCAGCGGCGTCGATGGAGGCCTTGGTCGTGGCGTCGTAGCCGTCGCGCGCGACGGTGATGGTGGCGGCCTGCTTGTCGACGGTCACCTCCTGCTCACCCGCCTTCATGGCGCGGTTGACGTCGGACTCGGCGAACGCCTGGTCGCCGACGCCGGGCGCGCTGGCGTACGCGGGAAGCGCGACGGTGGCCACGAGGCCGACGGCGACGGCCATAACGGTGAGGTTCGAAGCCACGCCACGGCGCTTGGCGCGGGGCTTGGGCTTCGCGATCGCAGCGCCGGGTACAGCCTCGATCGTTCTGGAATTGTCTCGTGGGTCACGACGTGTGTGTAGCTGGGCCAAAGTCACCTCCGGCGCCTCCGACAGCCCTGGGGCTGGTCCGTCCACTGCGGGTATCGCGTGCGTATCGGAAGGTCAAGAGACGGGATGGGAGGCGTCTTGTTCCGAGTCCTTCGACCAGGGGGGATGGTCTGTGGGACTCCTCGACGCTAGCCCAAGGTCGCGGTTATGTCACATCCTCTTTCCCGACAGGCCGCCTTTGAGAGCGGTTTCTCAGTCTGGGGAGGACGACCGGATCAGGCCTCGACGAAGATGTGGCCGGCTGATTCGTTGGGCAGCTCGAGGCCCCCGTCGACGCCGTCGACCTCGATGCGCACGTATGAGCCGGCGTTCGAGAACGACGCCTGGGCACCGGGAAGGATGCCGAACTGCTTGAGCTGCGCGAGGAGTTCGGGGTCGAACTGCACGGGCTCTGCGAGGCGACGGATGCGGCCGGGCACGGCGGTTCCCCCCTCGGCGACCAGCGCCACGATGTTCACGACACCGGTCATGAAGGGGGTCGATGCCGGCTCGCCCAGCTCTTCCAGTCCCGGGATCGGGTTGCCGTAGGGCGACTCGGTGGGGTGATCGAGAATCTCGAGGAGCTTCCGCTCCACCTGCTCGCTCATCACATGCTCCCAGCGGCATGCCTCCTCGTGCACGAACTCCCACTCGAGTCCGATCACGTCGGAGAGGAGGCGCTCGGCCAGGCGGTGCTTGCGCATGACGTGCACGGCCTTCAGGCGTCCGGCATCCGTCAGCTCGAGGTGCCGGTCTCCCGAGACGACCACGAGACCGTCGCGCTCCATGCGGGCGATGGTCTGCGAGACCGTCGGTCCGGAGTGCCCAAGACGCTCGGAGATGCGAGCCCGAAGGGGAACGATGTTCTCCTCCTCGAGATCGAGGATGGTGCGGAGATACATCTCCGTCGTGTCGATGAGGTCCGTCACTCACGCCTCCCCTGTCGCCTTGGCACGTACCCGGTAAGCCTACCCGTCCGCCGGCGTCACTCGCCGTCACTCGCTGGAGGCTCCATCTAGAATCTACGCATGCCCCAGCTGACCATCCCCACGTCACTCCTGCCCGCCGACGGTCGCTTCGGGTGCGGCCCGTCGAAGGTGCGCGCCGAGCAGCTCGAGTACCTCGTCTCGGCCGGCGCCGCCATCCTCGGCACCTCTCACCGCCAGGCTCCGGTGAAGGATCTCGTGGGCCGCGTGCGCTCCGGCGTCTCCGAGCTGTTCCGGGCGCCCGACGGCTACGAGGTCGTGCTCGGCAACGGCGGATCGAGCGCCTTCTGGGACGCCGCCGCCTTCGGTCTCATCGAGAACCGCAGCCAGAACCTCGTCTTCGGCGAGTTCGGCGGCAAGTTCGCGGCCGCCGCGAAGACTCCGTGGCTGCAGGCCCCCGACGTGCGCACCTCCCCCGCAGGGTCGCGCACCCATGCTGAGGCCGTTGCCGGTGTCGACGTCTACGCCTGGACCCACAACGAGACCTCGACCGGCGTCTCGGCTCCGATCGAGCGCGTGAACGGCGATGCCGGCGCCCTCACCGTGATCGACGCGACCAGTGCCGCCGGGGGCATCGACTTCGACGCGTCGCAGGTCGACGCCTATTACTTCGCTCCACAGAAGAACTTCGCCTCGGACGGAGGCCTCTGGCTGGCGCTCCTCTCCCCCGCGGCCCTCGAGCGCATCGATCGCATCGCGGCATCCGACCGCTACATCCCCGAGTTCCTGTCGCTGAAGAACGCCGTCGACAACTCGCGCCTCAACCAGACGCTCAACACTCCTGCGCTCGCGACACTGCTGCTGCTCGAGAACCAGCTCGAGTGGATGAACGGCAACGGCGGACTCGCCTGGACGTCGGCGCGCACCCGGGAGTCGTCCGACGTGCTCTACGAGTGGGCCGAGCGCGTCGACTACGCGACGCCTTTCGTGACGGATGCCGCCCACAGGTCGCAGGTCGTCGTCACCGTCGACTTCGTCGACGGGATCGACGCCGCCGCCATCGCCAAGACGCTGCGCGCCAACGGCATCGTCGACACGGAGCCCTACCGCAAGCTCGGCCGCAACCAGCTGCGCTTCGCGACCTTCGCGGCCATCGAGCCCGACGACGTGCGCGCTTTGGTGTCGTCGATCGAGTACGTGGTGGAGAACACGGCCCGCTGATCACGACCGATCGGTCGCAGCGAGCCCGTTGGCAGAGGCAGCGACGCAGTCGCCGCCGAAGCCGAGGGCCCTGCGCCGGTCCTCCGCTTCGGCGCGCTCGCTGTGCTCCCGGGCCTCTGCGAGCGGGGTTTAGGGTCGAAGCATGCGCATCTGGCTGAAGGACAGTGAGCGGAGACCCGATCCGGAGCCCGCTCGCGCCGATGGACGCAAAGCCGTCGTCGCCGGAACAGCCGTGTGGCTCATCGGCCTCATCGCCTGGTTCATCTGGGGCGAGATGCTCACCGACGCCGGCTTCGGCTGGTGGCTCTGGGCCTGCATCACCGGCATCGCATTCGGCGTCATCGGCCTCGTCGTCGTGCAGGTGATGCGCCGGAGCTGACGGCGTCAGCCCCGGGCGGGGTCACTCGTCTTCGGAGTCGTCTTCTTCGTCGTCGTCGTCTGACTCGTCGTCGTCTGACTCGTCGTCGTCTGACTCGTCGTCGTCTGACTCGTCGTCGTCGGAGTCGTCGGAGTCGTCTTCATCGTCGTCGTCGGAGTCGTCTTCATCGTCATCGTCCGACTCATCGTCGTCATCCGACTCGTCGTCATCCGTCTCGTCGTCGTCGTCCGACTCCGCACGACCATCGCCGAAGACGTCGACATCGAGGTCGTCGTCGAAGTCCTCGTCGTCCTCCTCGTCGAGCTCGTCGGCGTCGTCGCCCTCGGCCGCGGCCTCGGCTGCCGCAGCGGCGACGGCCTCCTGCGCGGCACGGTAGTCGGCGAGGCGGTCAGACCACGGCACCCAGTCGGGCGCCAGCAGGGCGTTCTCGCCGGGCATGAGCTCGGCCTCGAGCACTGTCGGCTCGGCGCCCTCGACACGGCCCAGGGTGACAGTCCAGTGCCAGCCGGGGTAGCCGGTCAGGCGCGTCTCGAACAGCAGCGACAACGCGTGCTCGCCCTCGACGATGTGCCCGGCGGGCTCGCCGATGGTCTCGACCGGCGTGATCTCGGCGAGAGCCGTGCGTGCCAGGGCCTCGGCGGCGAGAAGCACGTCGTCGGCGACGGGAGCCGGAGCTTCCGCGGGCGTCTCGGCCTCGTCGACATCGGCGTCGTCCGCCTCGGGAGAAGCGGTATCCGTCACAGAGTCCGCATCCGTCACCGTCACGTCATCGACGACCGACTCGACCTCGGAGGCGAGCTCAGCGTCTGTCGTTCCGTCGGTGTCAGGCATCCAGCTCGTCAGCCACCTTGCGCAGCAGCGTCGCGGTCATGCGCGTCTTGCTGCTGTCGGGGTAGTGTCCGCGGCGCAGGTCGCCGCCGACGCCGTCGAGGTACTTCACCAGGTCCTCGACGATGATCGCCATCTCCTGAGCGGGCTTGCGGTTGAGCTTCGCGAGACTCGGAGGGGTGTCGAGCACCCGCACCGAGAGGGCCTGCGGGCCGCGCTTGCCCTCGGCGATGCCGAACTCGAGGCGGCTGCCGGCCTTGACGACAGCGCCGGCGGGCAGAGCTGACGCCGGCAGGTGAACCTGCTGTCCGTCATCGGCGCTGATGAAGCCGAATCCCTTGTCCTCGTCGTAGAACTTGACCTTGCCGGTGGGCATACTGAACCTCGTCTTGTGTACGGGCGCGCCGAATCGCGACGCAGTCCTGCTCCTAGTTTAGAGGGGCGACGGATGCCGCGTGCCGGCGAGGGGCATCCGTTTCCCCGATCCACCACCGCCCGGGAGCACGCACCCCATTCGGGGCAGCACTGCCGCGCACGGGCCCGACACGGCCTGAATGCTCGTATTGTTGATCGGGTGACCTCTGAACCGACCACACCCGGCAAGCACCGCCTGGAGCGCTCGCTCGCCGCGATGGCCGGCACCACAGTCGGCCTGGCCGTGCTCGCCATCATCGCCCTGCTCATCGGCAGCGCCGCCGGGCTCGACCTGAGTGGCGGCTTCTGGGTGGTCGTGCTGGTCATCCCGCTCATCGCCCTGCCGATCGGGCTGCTGCTGATCATCGCCTTCATCATCGTGTCTGGCGTGCGCCGTTCTCGAGAGTCCTCATCGAGGCAGAGCTGATTCCTCCCCTGCCATGATCGCGCTGGCCGCCCTCGCACGATCGATGAGCGATGACGCTCTCGTCGGGGCGTTGCACGCGCGCGGGGTGCCCACCACGGGCATGCGCGATCTGTTCGATCTCGCGGAGTGGCTTCTGACGCCGACCTCGGTGCAGGCCGCCCTCGGCGACTTCGACCGCACGCACCTGGCCGTGCTGGGCGCGACCGCCGCCATCATCGCCGAGACCGGGGCCGAACCCGAGACTCCGGTCGGCTACGACGACATCGCCGCCCGCCTCACTCTGCTGCGCACCGAGCCGATCACCGCCGACGAGGTGCGCGCCGCCGCCGCCGACCTCGCGGCCGTGCTGCTCTGTCGCGCCGACGACGACGGCATCGCCGTGTTCCGCGGTGTCGGCGAGCGCCTCGCCGCGTGGCCGGCGGAGGGGTTGCCCTCCCTCGCCGAGCTCGCCGCCCCGTTCCCCCCGACGCCCGTCGCCGAGAGCGGCACCGACACCCGCATGCTCGACGCCCTGGCCGCCGAGCGAGCATTCTCCACTGTCGCCGCCATCGCAGAGCTCGTCACCGCCGTCGGCACCGAGCCCGCTCGCGAACTCGGCAAGGGCGGCCTCTCGCTCCCCGATGCCAAGCGCCTGGCCACGGCCATGTCCATCCCGATCGAACAGGTCGCCGGCCACCTCCGGGTCGCGGCGCGTGCCGGGCTCGTCGCCCTGAACGTCACCGACTGGATGCAGACCGACGCCGGAGGCGACTGGCTGAACGGCTCGACGCCCGAGCGCTGGGCAGCCCTCGCCGCGTCCTGGTACGAGGCCATGCCCACCGACGTACACGACATCCTGGCGAGCGCGCGCGTGCCCTGGGGCCCCGGCATCCGTGCCTACGTCGCCTGGTTGTATCCGGCATCCGGCGCCGCCCTCGAAGGCCGCATCGACGAGTTCTCGGCGGATGCCGAGCTGCTCGGCATCACGGCGGGCAGCACTCCCGGTGCCGTCGGCGCGCTCGTGCTGCGCGGCGAGCTGTCAGCCGCCGTCGAGACCCTCGACGGACTGCTTCCCCACGAGGTCGACAAGGTCTACCTGCAGCACGACCTCACCGTCATCTCCCCCGGCCCGCTGGCGCCACGCCTCGACGCCAGGCTGCGCACGCTGGCCGACGTGGAGAGCCGCGAACTCGCCTCGAGCTACCGTGTGACTGCGGCATCCGTCGAACGTGCCCTCGCCGTCGGAGAGACCGCCGAGTCGATGCTGGCCTTCCTCGGCGAGATCTCTCTCACGGGCATGCCGCAACCGCTCGGCTACCTCATCAGCGAGACGGCCGCCCGATACGGCCGCGTGCGTGTGGGCGCCACCCACGGCGAGGAGCAGTTCCACAGCTACGTGCGCAGCGACGACGAGTCGCTCATCGGCCAGATCAGCGTCGACAAGACCCTCACCGCCCTCGCCCTCGTGCGTACCGGACGGCACAGGGTGGCCAGCCGGTTCGAGCCGAGCATCGTGTTCTGGGCCCTCAGCGACGCGCGCTACCCGGTCGCCGCCGAGAACGACAGCGAGCAGATCGTGCACATCGCGCGGCGCACAGTGCGTCGACCCGCGCCACCGGCCAAGGCCGACCCCCTCGTCGACCTCGTGGTGCGGCTGCGGGCTGCGGATGCCGACATGGGCGAGACCGGACAGGCCTTCCTGGCCCGCCAGATCGAGGCGGCCATCCGCGAGAAGCGAACGCTGACGGTGAGCGTGCGGATGCCGGGAGGCGCAGTCTCCGACTACCTGCTCGAACCCACCTCCGTGGCCAACGGCCGCATGCGCGCCCGCGATAGGCGCGCTGACATCGAGCGCACCCTGCCCCTGTCGAGCATCGACGGCATCTCCTGAGCGCTCGATCCGACCCCGCACGGTCATGTCGTGGCCCAGCGCACGTCGGCCGATCCTCCAGCGACCGACTGTAGGATTGACGGTTATGTCAGACGGACCCCTGATCGTCCAGAGCGATCGCACTGTGCTGCTCGAAGTGGCGCATCCGCTCGCCGAGGACGCACGCCACGACCTCGCCGTTTTCGCCGAACTGGAACGTGCCCCCGAGCACATCCACACCTACCGCATCACGCGGCTGGGCCTGTGGAACGCTCGCGCCGCCGGTCATGAGGCATCCGACATGCTGGCGACGCTGGAGAAGTACTCGAAGTTCCCGGTTCCGCAGACCGTCACGATCGACATCGCCGAGACCGTCGGCCGCTACGGCCGCCTGGTCATCGAGCGCAACGACGAGGGTGAGCTGGTGCTGCGGTCGACCGATGAGCCCGTGCTCACCGAGATCTCGCACGCCAAGCGCATCGCGCCGCTGCTCATCGGGCACCCGTCGTCGGACACCTACCTCATCGAGCCGTGGGCGCGCGGAGCCCTGAAGCAGGAGCTCGTCAAGCTCGGCTGGCCCGCAGAAGACCTGGCCGGCTACACGCCGGGCACGCCGCACGCGATCGACCTCGCCGAAGACGGCTGGAGCCTGCGGGACTACCAGAAGAAGGCCGTCACGAACTTCTTCGACGGCGGCTCGGGAGTCGTGGTGCTCCCCTGCGGCGCCGGCAAGACCCTCGTGGGCGCCGGAGCCATGGCCACGGCGAAGACCAACACGCTCATCCTCGTGACCAACACCGTCTCGGCCCGGCAGTGGCGCGACGAGCTGCTGAAGCGCACCTCGCTCACTGAAGACGAGATCGGCGAGTACTCCGGCCAGATCAAGGAGGTGAAGCCCGTCACCATCGCGACGTACCAGATCCTCACAGCCAAGCGGAAGGGCGAGTACGCCCACCTGGCTCTCCTCGACGCGCTCGACTGGGGACTCATCGTCTACGACGAGGTGCACCTGCTGCCCGCCCCGGTGTTCAAGCTCACGGCCGAGTTGCAGGCTCGACGCCGCCTCGGCCTGACGGCCACCCTCGTGCGCGAGGACGGCCGGGAGGGCGACGTGTTCTCCCTCATCGGCCCGAAGCGCTTCGACGCCCCCTGGAAGGAGATCGAGGCCCAGGGCTTCATCTCCCCGGCGTCCTGCTACGAGGTGCGCATCGACCTGCCGCAGAGCGACAGGCTCACCTACGCCGCCGCCGCTGACGACGAGCGCTACAGGCTCGCCGCAACGGCCCCGGCCAAGCTCGACGTCGTGCGCCAGCTCGTGGCGCGGCATCCGGGCGAGCGGATCCTCGTGATCGGACAGTACCTCGACCAGATCGACGAGCTGGCCGAAGCGCTGAACGCCCCGAAGCTCACCGGTGCGACGCCCGTCGACGAGCGCGAGCGGCTCTACCAGGCCTTCCGCGAGGGCAGCCAGGAGGTGCTCGTGGTCTCCAAGGTCGCGAACTTCTCCGTCGACCTGCCCGAGGCGACCGTCGCGATCCAGGTGTCCGGTTCGTTCGGCTCGCGCCAGGAGGAGGCCCAGCGCCTCGGACGACTGCTGCGCCCCAAGGAGTCGGGCCTCACCGCCAACTTCTACACCCTCGTGGCACGCGACACCGTCGACCAGGACTTCGCGCAGAACCGTCAGCGCTTCCTCGCGGAGCAGGGTTACAGCTACACCATCCTCGACGCGCACGCGCTGGATGCGGTGGCGGCGTAGCGGTACCACCGCATCGGCCCCGCCCGCAGGGGACCGCGAAGCGGCACCCCCGCCCGCAGAAGGCCCGCGAAGCGGCACCCCCGCCCGCAGAAGGACCGCGAAGCGGCCCTGAAGCGTAGGGACCGGCGCAACCGAGTGCGCTTCGGCGCGCTCGCTGCGCTCCCGTGCCTCTGCGGGCGGGGGTGCGCTTCGGCGCGCTCGCTGCGCTCCCGTGCCTCTGCGGGCGGAAGGCGTCAGCCGCGCCCGTACCGCAGGAACAGCAGCGTCTCCCCCTGCAGGGCATGCACGAGCCGCATCCGTCGCAGCTGCTCCGACGCTCCCTGCAGGATGCGCCCAGCATCGCCGCCCACGAGCACCGGGCTGAGACTCAGGCACAGCTCGTCGACGAGGCCTGCGTTCACCAGCTCGCCGAACAGGTGCGGGCCACCCTCGCACAGCACCTGCGTGTGACCGCGCTCGGCCAGAGCCGCGAGAGCAACGTCGAGGTCGATGGCGTCCTCGCCGCACACCAGCACCTCGGCGACCTCGGCGAGCGCCTCACGGCCGGCGGCGGGAGACCCCGCGTGGGTGATCACATAGCGGGCGGCATCCGTGCCCGTGAATACCTGATGCCCCGGGTCGATCTCGAGGGATCCCGAGACGACGGCCAACGGCAGCCCGACCCCGCCGTAGCCCTCGGCACGTACGGTGCCCGCCCCCACCAGCAGCACGTCGGCCATCTCGCGCAGCACGCCCATCACGCGCTGGTCCTCGGCATCACCGAGGCCGCCGCTGCGGCCGTCGAGAGTGGCGGCGCCGTCGAGCGACACCACGAAGTTCATGCGCACCTGCGGCGTCCCGCGCCGCTCGATCGCGTACGCCGCCGTGAGTTCGTCATGCTCCAGCACGTCGCGCCTCCCACTCCGCCGCGGTCTCGGCGCTCACGTTGTGCCTCAGCGTGGCGGGCTCCCGCCATCCGGCCATCGTCTCGGTCATGCGCATGGCGTCCACGGTCTGGCGCACGTTGTGAACGCGCACGATGCGGGCGCCCTGCAGCACGCAGTACACGGCCGCTGCGATCGACCCTTCGATGCGATCGCCCCGATCGCGGTCGATCGACTCCCCGATGAAGTCCTTGTTCGAGAGGGCCACGAGCGTCGGATGCCCGAGTGCCGTGACCTCGGACAGGCGGCGGGTGAGCTCGAGCGAGTGCAGGGTGTTCTTGTTGAGGTCGTGGCCCGGGTCGACGACGATGCGTTCCAGCGGAACCCCGTGTTCGAGCGCCCGATCGACGCGCGCTCGCAGGAAGTCGACGACCTCGTCCACCACGTCGTCGTAGTGCGGCGCCGGAAAGACTGTGCGCGGCTCGGCGAGGCTGTGCGTCACCACGATCGTGGCGTCGCTGGCGGCCACGACCTCGGCCATGCGCACGTCGTGGATGCCCGTGGTGTCGTTGATGACGTGAGCCCCGGCGGCGATGGCCGCCTCGGCGACGGCAGCGTGGAAGGTGTCGACCGAGATGACGGTGCCGGAGCCGTGCAAGGCCTCGACGACGGGGACCACCCGGGCGATCTCCTCCTCCACCGGCACGGGCGGGCCCGGCGCGAACTTGGCGCCGCCGATGTCGACCCAATCGGCGCCGTCGGCAAGAGCCCGGTGCGCCGCGGCGACGGCGGCGTCCAGGGCGAACGTCGAGCCCTTGTCGTAGAAGGAGTCCGGCGTGCGATTGACGATGGCCATGACAGCCACCTCGCGCGAGAAGTCGAAGGTGCGCGGGCCGATCGTGCGCACAGGGTTCGCGATCATGCGGCGATCAGGGAGTCGAGTGCCACACCGGGATCGGCGAGCGCGACGGGGTCGACCCTCACGCCGGCGCGGATGAGCTTCTGCACGCTCTCGTTGACGTCCCACACGTTCACGTTCATGCCGGCGACGACGTGACGGTCGCGCAGCCAGAACGCGACGAACTCGCGGGTGGCCAGGTCGCCGCGCACCACCAGGTCGCCGCCTGCCGCGAGTGTTCCATAGCCCGAGTACTCCATGCCCAGGTCGAACTGGTCGGTGAAGAAGTAGGGGATCTCGGCGTACTCGACGTCGACTCCGGCGAGCGCCCGCCCGGCTGCCGCTCCCTGCTTGTCCGCGTTCGCCCAGTGATCCACCCGCAGGCGCCGGCCGAGCACGGGGTGGTAGGCGTTGGCGACGTCGCCGGCCGCGAACACATCGGGTGCGCTGGTGCGGAGTCCCGCATCCGTCACGATGCCGTTGTCGACGGTGATCCCGGATGCGGCTGCCAGCGTCGTGTTCGGCATCGCCCCGATTCCCACCACGACGAGGTCGGCGTCGAGCTCCTCCCCTGTACCGAGCACGACGCCCTTCACGTGACCGGAGCCGCCGCCGGAGCCGCGGATGGCGGTCACGGCGGCGTCCATCCGCAGGTCGACGCCGTTCGCGCGGTGCAGCTCGGCGAACACCTCGCCGATGACCGGTCCCACGGCCGATTCGAGGGGGATGGACCCGTGGCCGATGACCGTCACGGAGTTGCCGTAGGTGGTCGCCGCCGCAGCGACCTCGAGGCCGATCCAGCCCGAGCCGATGACGACGACGCGCCGGCCGCCCCGGGCGATGGCCGTGCGCAGCACAGTCGAGTCGTGCAGGGTGCGCAGCGTGTGGACGCCGGTGAGGGAGGCGCCCGGTCCGGTGAAGTGCCTGGGCGACGCCCCGGTCGCCAGCAGCAACCGGTCGTAGGTGAGGGTCTCGTCGCCGGCACGCACCGTGTGCGCAGCCGTGTCGAGCTCGGACGCCTCGACGCCCGTGTGCAGGGCGATGTCGTGGGCGGCGTACCACCCGGCATCGAGCGGGATGGTCGAGGCGGCGTCATCGGTTCCGAGCAGGTAGCCCTTCGACAGCGGCGGCCGCTCGTACGGCGGCCGCGCCTCGGCCGCGACGACGGTGACGGATGCGTCGATGCCCTCACTGCGCACGCTCTCGGCCGCCCGTGCCGCGGCCAGACCTCCCCCGACGATGACGATCCGATGGTGAGCGCTCATGCTGCCGAGTCTTCCACGCCGCCCCCGCCGCGGCCAGCGCCGACGACGATCGCCGCCCGACTCCCAGCAGGCTCTGCGTTCCGTCGACACGCGGCACAGCGTTCACCCGACTCGCCTCCACGCGATTCTCAGGCGGGTTTCAGGAAACGCGCAGATACTGGAACCATGGCTGACGGTCCCCGCATTCTCATCGTCGACGACGAACCCAACATCCGCGATCTCCTCACCACGAGCCTGCGTTTCGCCGGCTTCGCGGTGCGTGCCGTAGGCAATGGCGCACAGGCCATCTCCGCGGTCCTCGAAGAAGAGCCCGATCTCATCATCCTCGACGTGATGCTGCCCGACATGAACGGCTTCGGCGTGACCAAACGCCTCCGTACAGCCGGCTACACGGCGCCGATCCTCTTCCTCACGGCGAAGGACGACACCGAGGACAAGATCACCGGCCTCACCGTCGGTGGCGACGACTACGTCACCAAGCCGTTCAGCCTCGACGAGATCGTGGCACGCATCCGCGCCATCCTGCGCCGCACGATGCACGCCGACGAAGAGGCCGTCATCCGCACGGGCGAGCTCACCATGGACCAGGACACCCACGAGGTCCTCGTCGGCGAGATCCCCATCGAGCTCTCGCCCACCGAGTTCAAGCTGTTGCGCTACCTCATGCTCAACCCGAACCGGGTGCTCTCGAAGGCGCAGATCCTCGACCACGTCTGGGAGTACGACTTCAACGGCGACGCCGGAATCGTCGAGAGCTACATCTCCTACCTCCGCCGCAAGCTCGACCAGCACTCCACCGAGCCGCTGATCCAGACCAAGCGCGGCTTCGGCTACATGTTGAAGAGCTCGAAGGGCTGATTCCCGGGGGTCGGTCGGGTGATGTGCGGGAGTCGATGGGCTGACGCTCAGACTGCGTTCGTAGACTGGCGCCGCCATGCATGAATCACTCTCCGAGCGGTGGAACCGCGTCTCCCTGCGCAGCAAGATCACCGGCGTCACGGTGCTCATGCTGACTCTGGGTCTCCTGGTCTCCGGCATCGGAACCATGGCGATGCTGCGCCAGTACGTGACCCAGCAGGTCGACCAGCGGCTGACCGCCGTCGCCTCGGGGAAGCTCGACAAGTTCTTCGATGTCGATGGCGACGCCGAGATCACCTCGCTCACGAGCGACTCGACCGCGACCGACTACTTCGTCGCCGTCTTCGACACGGAGGGCGACCCGATCGTCCACAACTGGACGACGCGATCCCTCAACGATCTCCCCATCATCGAGGGCACCCTTCCGCTTGCGACGACGAACGACATCGACGGCGCGATCACGGAGCTGCGCGACTCGAAGGGCACCGCGTTCCACGCCATCGCGGTGCCGCAGAAGCTCGATGATCAGGGCAACATGGGCACCACCCTCATCGCGGTCTCGATGCGCGAGACCGACAACATCATGGCCACCTACCTGTCGATCTTCCTCGGCTTCGGCATCGGCGTGGTGATCCTGGGGGGCCTCATCACCCGGATGCTCGTGACGACGACGTTCTCGCCTCTGCGCGAGGTGGAGCGCACCGCCGCCGCGATCGCCGACGGCGACTTCAGCCAGCGACTCGGCGGAGCGACTCCCAACACCGAGGTCGGGCGCCTCAACCGCTCGCTCAACACGATGCTCAACCGCATCGACCGGGCCTTCAAGGACCGCGCCCGCAGCATCGAGCAGATGCGCCGCTTCGTCGGCGACGCCAGCCACGAGCTGCGCACGCCGCTCGTCTCGGTGCGCGGCTACGCCGAGCTGTACCGCATGGGCGCCCTGCAGAGCCCGGAAGACGTCGCCCAGGCGATGGAGCGCATCGAGAAGGAGGCCATCCGCATGGGCGGTCTCGTCGAGGACCTGCTCTCCCTGGCCCGCCTCGACGAGACCAAGCCGCTCGAGCTGGCTCCGGTCAACCTCGTGCCGATCGCCCGCGACGCCGCGCTCGACACCATGGCGTCCTCGCCCGACCGCACGGTCACGGTGATCCTCCCGCCCGTCGTCCGGCATCACGATGAGCCGACGGATGCCGTTGCCGATGACGCCTTGGACCCCACGAGCACCCCTGAGCGCCTCGGCACGAGCAACGCCACCGGCCCTGTAGCCTTCGCCGGTGCCACGCTCGCCCGCCTCCGCGGCCGGCGCTATCGCAAGGCCGATGCGGCATCCGTCGCCTCGGGAACCATCGTGGCCTCGGCCGTCGCTCCGGCCCCCGAGCACACCGAGGCCGGCGAAGCCATCGTGCTGGCTGAAGAGAACAAGATCCGCCAGGTGCTCACCAACCTGCTCGGCAACGCGATGCGCTTCTCCCCGGCGGGCAGCCCGATCGAGATCGGCGTCGCCATCGACGAGTCGACCGACCGGGCCGTGCTCTCCGTCATCGACCACGGAGACGGAATCCCGCCGCAGATCCGAGAGAAGATCTTCCAGCGCTTCTGGCGTGCGGACACCTCCCGCACCCGCGAGACCGGCGGCAGCGGGCTGGGCCTGGCCATCGTCTCGGCCATCGTCGCCGCGCACAACGGAACCGTCGACGTCGTCGAGACGCCGGGCGGCGGAGCGACGTTCCGCGTCTCGCTGCCGCTGGCGACCTCGCCGTCGGCACCGCAGTCGCTCGACGCCACAGGGACGCCCACAGCGGCCGTTCCCGTCGTCTGACGCGCCCCTCCCCTGCCCAGCGGGCCCCGGCATCCGTCCACGGAGAACGGATGCCGCCCGGCTGCGCGCGCGTGCCGGCTTAGCCTCGTGTCCTCGCACCATCGGAGAGGACACCACCCCATGACCAGCTACCACGTCGACAGCGACGCCGTCATCCAGACCACGCAGAGCGCCCACGGCTCCATCGAGCGCATCCGCACCGAGGTGCAGGCACTGCTCGGCCAGCTCACCAGCCTCGAGGGCTCGTGGAGCGGCCAGGCCTCGGTCGCGTTCCAGTCGGTCGTCGCCGACTGGAGGGCCACCCAGCAGCGGGTGGAGGAGAGCCTCGTGGGCATCACGACGGCGCTCGGCAGCGCCGGCCAGCAGTACGCGGAGACCGAGCAGGCCAACCTGCGGCTGTTCGGGCGCTGAGCCCACGGCCGGCCTTCGTCCGGCCCCCTTCGGAACACGGGCCCACAACGCACCATGGGCCCGTCCGCGCACGATGGGCCGGGTGGATTGACGACGCGAAAGAGGGCGCCTCCCGTGTGGGAGACGCCCTCTTCTCGTGTTTCAGCGGGACTTAGAAGTCCATGCCACCCGTGGGGTCGCCGGCCGGAGCCGGGTTCTTCTCGGGCTTGTCGGCGACGACGGCCTCGGTGGTGAGGAACAGTCCGGCGATCGACGCTGCGTTGAGCAGAGCCGAGCGGGTGACCTTCACCGGGTCGTTGATGCCGGCGGCCAGCATGTCGACGTACTCGCCGGTCGCGGCGTTGAGGCCCTGGCCGACGGGGAGGTTGCGCACCTTGTCGACGACGACGCCGGGCTCGAGGCCTGCGTTGAGGGCGATCTGCTTGAGCGGAGCGTCGATGGCCACCTTGACGATGTTCGCACCGGTCGCCTCGTCGCCGACCAGCTCGAGCTTCTCGAACGCGGTCTTGCCGGCCTGGATGAGGGCGACGCCACCACCGGCGACGATGCCCTCTTCGACGGCTGCCTTGGCGTTGCGCACGGCGTCCTCGATGCGGTGCTTGCGCTCCTTGAGCTCGACCTCGGTCGCGGCACCCGCCTTGATGACGGCGACGCCGCCGGCGAGCTTGGCGAGGCGCTCCTGGAGCTTCTCGCGGTCGTAGTCCGAGTCGGTGTTCTCGATCTCGGCGCGGATCTGCGCGACGCGGCCGGCGATGGCCTCCTCGTCGCCCGAACCCTCGACGATGGTCGTCTCGTCCTTGGTGATGATGACCTTGCGAGCCTTGCCGAGCAGGTCGAGGGTGGCGTTCTCGAGCTTGAGACCGACCTCCTCGGAGATGACCTGGCCACCGGTGAGGATGGCGATGTCCTGCAGCTGGGCCTTGCGACGGTCACCGAAGCCCGGAGCCTTGACGGCTACGGACTTGAAGATGCCGCGGATCTTGTTCACGACGAGCGTGGCCAGAGCCTCGCCGTCGACGTCCTCGGCGATGATGAGGAGCTGCTTGCCGGTCTGGATGACCTTGTCGACGATCGGCAGGAGGTCCTTGATGTTGGAGACCTTGCCGTTGACGATCAGGATGTAGGGGTCTTCGAAGACGGCTTCCTGACGGTCGGGGTCGGTGACGAAGTAGGCCGACAGGTAACCCTTGTCGAAGCGCATGCCCTCGGTCAGCTCGAGCTCGGTGCCGAAGGTGTTCGACTCCTCGACGGTGACGACACCCTCCTTGCCGACCTTGTCGATGGCCTCGGCGATGAGCGCGCCGATCTCGGGGTCTCCGGCGGAGATGGAAGCGGTCGCGGCGATCTCCTCCTTGGTCTCCACCTCCTTGGCGTTGGCGACGAGCTCGGCGGTCACAGCGGCGACGGCCTTCTCGATGCCGCGCTTGAGGCTGATGGGGTCTGCGCCGGCAGCGACGTTGCGGAGGCCCTCGCGCACGAGTGCCTGGGCGAGAACGACCGAGGTGGTGGTTCCGTCACCCGCGACGTCGTCGGTCTTCTTGGCGACCTCCTTGACGAGCTCCGCACCGATCTTCTCGTACGGGTCGTCGAGCTCGATCTCCTTGGCGATGGAGACACCGTCGTTCGTGATGGTGGGGGCGCCCCACTTCTTCTCGAGGACGACGTTACGACCGCGCGGGCCAAGCGTCACCTTGACGGCGTCCGCGAGGATATTGAGTCCGCGCTCGAGGCCGCGACGGGCCTCTTCGTTGAAAGCAATGATCTTTGCCATGTGTGATTCTCGTCCCTTCCCGGACGTTTCAATCTGCGTCTAGTTAGCACTCAATCCAAACGAGTGCTAATTCGATTCTGGCACTCTGATGCCCCGAGTGCAAGCCGGTGCGACGCTGCGGGTAGTGAACGTCTACTGCAGAGTGACGGAGCCCTGACCGTTGGGAACGAGCTCGATCCAGGTGTTGCCCGGGGCCAGCCTCACGACGACGCCGTTGCCGTCGACGAAGCGGATCGGGCTGCCGGCATTCGCCTTCGACCAGGTGGCATTGATGGTCTTGCCGCCCGTGGAGACCGTCGCCGCTCCAGACCCGGTCAGCACGGTCTTCGGCACCTCGCCGTAGGTGCCGTCGATATCGACGCGCATCGTCACGACGTTCGTGGCCTGCAGCTGCTTGCCCTTGTCGTCGAGGTCGGGAGCGCCCTCCTGATTGCGGAGCCACACCTTGTTCGCCTCGTCCCACGTGTAGTTCGGGAAGCGCTCCGGGGAGAACACGACGGCGATGTTCGCCGTCGGCGCACCGTCGAGAGCGGCCGTCGACGTCGCGATGTCGGTGGAGTAGGCGTACTGCTGCTGCGGAGCACCGAGGTCGGCCGCCTGCTTGACGGCGTCGGAGGCGTGCAGGATGACGTTGTGCGGTGCCTCGTGAGCGTCGTAGCGGTAGAAGATGCCGGAGGTGTCGTAGTCGAACACGAGGTTGCGCACGGGGGTGTTCATCATCATGTTGACGAAGACCTCCTGGCCGCCCGAGTAGGCGACGAGGCCGCCGAACGGAGAGATGATGTCGGGATCCATCGGGCGGATGGAGCGCACGGGGCCGATCTCGCTCGGGATGTCGTACTGCCAGACGGCCACGTAACGGGTGAGGCCACCCTCGACGAGCTCCTCGAAGACGATGTCGGTGCGGTCGAGTCCCACCTGCGGCCGCGCGCCCTCGTGGTTGTCGATCTTGGCGGCCAGGGACGGGTGGTCCATGGTGCCTGCCGGGACCGTGTTCCCGCGGAGCGGCGCCAGTTGCGTCGCCGCCGGAGCCTCGTACGTCGACACGTAGGCCGGTCCGGTCGGAGTCGGGCTCGCCGACTTCTCGGGCGCGGCCGACGTGCACCCTGCAGCGAGCAGGATCACGGGCAGCACGAGAGTCGTGGCCAAGACAGATTTGCGACGCATCCGCACCCCTCAGTCGGTTCCTCGACCAAACACTAACGCCGCCCGGTCACCCGGACGGCGTTAGGACACGGGCTATGCCCGCAGATCGTGCTGATCAGGCGAGTCGAACCGACTCGGCCTGAGGACCCTTGTTTCCGGTTCCGACCTCGAAGACCACCTGCTGGCCCTCCTCGAGAACCTTGTAGCCCGCCATGTCGATGGCGGAGTAGTGAACGAAGACGTCCTGACCCCCACCGTCGACCGTGATGAACCCATAGCCCTTTTCAGCGTTGAACCACTTGACGGTTCCGTTCGCCATTCGTTGCTCCCATTGCTGTGTAACTCGCAGCACCTGCCCATATGCCTGTACCGGGCCTGTCGCAGTGAACTGCGCCTGCTTCCCCGCTCTCGCGGAAATTGTTCGACCAGCACCAGATGTTACTGAAATCGACGGCGACGACAAGGGATGGAACGCTGCTTTTCATCGCAGATTGGCAACGATTCGTCACACGCCCCGTCGCAGGCGCTCGAAGCGAGCGTCAGGCGGGCGATTCGTAGTCGGATCCGACCACGAGCACGAGCTGCGCTCCGGCGTCCGCGAAGTCCTGCGAGAACTGCACGTCGGCACCCGGAACGGCGGCTGCGAGACCGCGTGCCGCGCCCTCCAGCGTGGCGTCCGCGTAGTACACGACGGTGTCGGTGTAGTCCTGCTTGTCGGCATTGGATGCCGCCCCGACGGTCCAGCCGGCCGCACCCAGCGAGTCGGCGACCTCCCGGGCCAGGCCCGAGGTGCCCGTGCCGTTCAGCACGGTGATACTCACCGACGGGTCCTGCGTGGGCGCCGCTGTGGCCGTGGCTGCCGGCGTCTCGGACGTGCTGGTGTCGCCGGGAGCCGAGTCCAACCCGCTGTTCAACAGCATGATGGCCACGGCGCCGACGACGACGAGCACGACGGTGGCGAGCGCCGCCCAGCCGAGGGCGATCCAGCCACGGCCGCGCTTGCGGGGGGAACGGTGGGCTCCGACCCGCTCGAGATCCTTGGGGATGTCGTCGAAGCGGTCTTCAGGGTACGAGGTGGCCATTCTTCCCGGTTCAGTTCGTGTCGTCAGTGGTGCCGAGGGAGCGCCGTCGGCGTGCCGCAGTGCGGGCGTCGCGGAGCCGCTGCAGCCTCTTGACGAGCATGGGGTCGTGCGCGAGCGCGAGCGGCGAGTCGATGAGGGCTCCCAGCACTTGATAGTAGCGGGCTGCGGAGAGACCGAATTCGGCCCTGATCGCCTGCTCCTTCGCGCCGGCGTGCACCCACCACTGCCTCTCGAAGGCGAGAACGGCCTCGTCCCGCTCCGACAGGCCGGACGACGCGCGCGCCGTGTCGTGTCGGGTCTCACTCGCCTCGGCCATGCGCACCTCCCACAGTCGACCGCGACCGGTTCGGGTCGGCTTGCGGCCATCATATGCACGAGCGATCGTGCTGTAGCTGAGCGTCACCCGGCCCGTCGGAATGCGATCATCGATACGGGCGTTGTCCCACGTCGACGCTGAATCCCCGGAAGGACCCCCATGAGTTACCAGGTATCGAAGTCCGACGACGAGTGGCGCGAGGAACTGGGCGCCGAGCAGTTCCAGGTGCTCCGCGAGGCCGCGACCGAGCGCCCGTGGACGGGTGAGCTCCTCGACGAGGAGCGCGGCGGGATCTACACCTGCGGCGCCTGCAACGCCGAGCTGTTCAAGAGCGGAACGAAGTTCGATTCCGGATGCGGCTGGCCGAGCTTCTACGAGTCCGTGCGACCCGAGGCCGTCCAGTTGATCGCCGACACCACCCTCGGCATGGAGCGCACCGAAGTGCGCTGCGCCAGCTGCGGCTCGCACCTCGGGCATGTCTTCCCCGACGGCTTCGG
This sequence comes from Orlajensenia leifsoniae, assembly GCF_004570845.1. Lineage (GTDB taxonomy): Bacteria > Actinomycetota > Actinomycetes > Actinomycetales > Microbacteriaceae > Orlajensenia > Orlajensenia leifsoniae. The sequence continues at coordinate 363,905 of NZ_SPQZ01000001.1, forward strand.
CACGCCGACCGGCGACCGCTACTGCATGAACTCGATCGCGCTGAACTTCACGCCCGACGCCTGAGCCTCAGGCCGCACGGCGGAACTGACGCCAGTTCACCCCGGCGACCACGACGGCGGCAAGAGCGAGCGCCGTGCCGACCACAGTCGAGACGGCGAGCGATCCCGCGTGCCCGGGCAGCATCGTGTCGATGGCGATCGCGGCCACGAGCTGGCCGGCGATCATGGCCAGCGACAGCACAAGCGTTCCGGTGATGCGCACGAGCACCGCCGCCGCCGCGATGAAGACGCAGCCGATGGCGCCGCCCAGGTAGAGCCAGGGCTCGCTCGGCAGCGACTGCGGCCAGCCGACGGCGACGGCGTGCACGACGAAGGCGATCAGGAGCACGACGGTGCCGACGGCGAAGTTGCCGACCGTCGCCGTCAACGCGCTCTCGGCGCTCTCGCGCACCCTGCCGTTGACCGCCTGCTGCCAGCCGAGACCGAGACCCGCGAGGAACGGCAGCACCAGCATCCAGAACGGAGCGTCGCCGTTCAGCTGCGTCGCCACCGAGACGACGACGGCGAGGATGGCGAGGCCGGCGCCGACGACCCGTGGAACCGTCAGGTGGCGCGGTCCTCCTGAGACGAGGGTCGTGCGGTCGACGAGCAGCCCGCTGATCGACTGGCCGGCGACGGTGGCGACGCTGAACAGTGCGACACCGAGCACGGCGGCTGTGAGGCCCTGGCTGAGCACGAGGAATGCACCGGCGGCCCCGCCGAAGAGCATCCACCACCGCAGGCGCCCATCGCGGAGGGCCGCCGGCACCCGGCGGAATCCTGCGCGTCCCGGTCGCCAGAACGCGAGGGCGATGAGCAGGATGACCAGGCCGCTGCCGAAGGAGATGAGCGCGGCGGCGAAGCCGTCTCCCAACTGCTGGCCGAGTTCGCCGTTGATGCGCGACTGCACAGCCACCAGCACACCGGCGACCACAGCGCACGCGACGGCACCGATGACCGCCGAGCGTGCCGGAGCCTCGTGCGGAGCATCCGTCGCGGCGGGCGCATCCTGCTGTGTCACGTGTCTTCCCCCGATCGGGGCCGGCTGCGGGACTCGAACCCGCAACCCCCGCTTTACAAGAGCGGTGCGCTACCAATTGCGCCAAGCCGGCAGGAAGCCTCGCGACTTCGAGAGTCGATCCTATCCGAAGTGCACCCGGTGCTCGAACGACGGATGCCCGCCCTCGAGACGAGGGCGGGCATCCGTTCAGCGAGTCAGACGGCTCAGCCGGCGGGCGTGGCCGTCGGCGTCGGCGTGGGCGTCGACGTCGAGTAGGTCTCACCCGCAGCCTGGATGACGAACGAGGCGAACTCCTCGGGGTCGGTGAGCGAGCCGGAGTACTGCTTGCCGTTCACGAGGACGGTGGGGGTTCCGCCGACGGCCTTGAGGTCGGAGTTCGGGATGGGCTCGTTGAGCGCGCGATCCGTCGAGGCCTCGACCCAGCTCGAGAACGTTCCGAGCTTGCCGTCGGTGATGCACTTCTCGACGCTGCTGAAGGAGCCGACGCCGGCGTCCTTGGCGACGGCGGCGATCTCCTCGTTGGAGAGGCCGGCCGTGCCCTCCTCGGGCTGGTTCGCGAACAACGCACTGTTGAACACGAAGAAGTCGTCGGGGCTGTAGTTGGCGACGCAGGCGGCGGCGTTCGCGGCGCGGCTCGAGTACATGGTGCCGGCCGACTTGGTCTTCAGCAGGGCGATGGGGTGGATCTCCAGCGTCGCGGCGCCGGACTCGAGCCACTTCTGCATCTGCTCGGCGTTCGTGGTCTCGAACTGGTTGCAGTAGGGGCAGAGGTAGTCGAGGTACACCCGGATGTTGGCGACCTTGCCGCTCTCGTCGGGCACCGTGGGCGTCGGGGACGCTCCGGCCGCGAGCGCGGGAGTGGTGACGGCCTTGAGGCCCTCGCCGATCACGATTCCGTCGCTGGCCATGTTCTTCGGACCGGGTCCTGCAGGCTTGACCGACTGCACGATGATGAGCGCGACGATGGCGACAACGGCCACGATCGCGATCGCGATTCCGCCCTGGAGCAGGACTTTGTTGCGCCGATCGCGCTTCTTCTGCTCCTCGCGCAGGAGGCGTGCCTTCTCACGGGCTTCCTCACGGCGCTGGTTCTTCGTCGGACGGGGGTCGCTCCCGTTGGTCATGGGTCCTCGCTTGAAAATGCGTCGGGGGACCGCGGAGAAAACCGCGGATGGCTGCAGGCAAACGCCTCGAAGATAGTAGGCCGACAGTCTGGGAATTGGCCAACCGGAGCCTGAATGGGGGGTGCGCTCCGATCCCCGCGCCCGGGCCGAAGAGGTACCCCCCGATTCGGTGTCATCCCCTCTGCATGCAATACTGACACTTGGTCACCGTCGACCGATGGCGACCACCATCCATTCACTACGGATCGTCCGGCACGTACCTGCCGGTGAAGGAGAAGCGAAACCCATGGCATCAGTCACTTTCGACAAGGCCACCCGCCTGTACCCCGGCGGTACCCGCCCCGCTGTCGACCAGCTCGACCTGCAGGTCGCCGACGGCGAGTTCCTCGTTCTCGTCGGCCCCTCCGGTTGCGGCAAGTCCACGTCGCTCCGCATGCTCGCCGGCCTCGAAGAGGTCAACGACGGCAACATCTTCATCGGCGAGCGCAACGTCACCGACGTTCCCCCGAAGGACCGCGACATCGCGATGGTCTTCCAGAACTACGCGCTGTACCCGCACATGACCGTCGCTGAGAACATGGGCTTCGCGCTCAAGATCGCCGGCGTCGGCAAGGACGAGCGCGCCAGCCGCGTTCTCGAGGCTGCCAAGCTGCTCGACCTCGAGCCCTACCTCAGCCGCAAGCCGAAGGCCCTCTCCGGCGGTCAGCGTCAGCGCGTCGCCATGGGCCGCGCCATCGTGCGTCAGCCGCAGGTGTTCCTCATGGACGAGCCGCTGTCGAACCTCGACGCCAAGCTGCGCGTTCAGACCCGTACCCAGATCGCGTCGCTCCAGCGTCGCCTCGGCGTCACCACGGTCTACGTCACGCACGACCAGACCGAGGCGCTCACCATGGGCGACCGCATCGCCGTGCTGAAGGACGGCGTGCTGCAGCAGGTCGGCACCCCGCGCGACCTGTACGAGTCCCCGAACAACGTGTTCGTCGCCGGCTTCATCGGCAGCCCGGCCATGAACCTGTTCTCGGCCGACATCGCCGACGGCGGCGTCAAGTTCGGCTCGGCCATCGTGCCCGTCGAGCGCCAGGCCCTCGACAGCGCGACCGGCAAGAGCGTCACCGTGGGCGTTCGGCCCGAGGACATCACCGTCTCGACGACCGCCAACACCGGCCTCGAGGTCGATGTCGACCTGGTCGAGGAGCTCGGAGCCGACGGTTACCTCTACGGTCACTCGACCATCGAGGGCAAGCGCACCGACATCGTCGCTCGCGTCGACGGCCGCATCCACCCGAACGCCGGCGACAAGGTCTACCTCACGCCGACGCCGGGCCACGTGCACGTCTTCGACGCCGAGAGCGGCGAGCGTCTGCTGCACACCGCCATCGCGCACTAGTCATCACCATTCAGAACGGCCGGCGGGTACATCCCGCCGGCCGTTCGCTTTTCCCCGGAACGGTAGGCTCGATCCTCATGAGAGGCTCCCTCACCATCACCTCGGCGGTCACCGACCCCGCGCTGCTCGACCTGCCGTGGGACCAGCCCCTCGACGAGTGGTCCAACGACCACATCGCCGTGCTGCCCAAGGGCATCTCGCGTCACCTTGTTCGATTCGCCAACCTCTCGGGCCACGTCATCGCGGTCAAGGAGACCACCGAGGTCATGGCCAAGGGCGAGTACGAGATGCTGCGCACGCTGCAGCGCATGGAGGTGCCGTGCGTCGAGCCCGTCGCCGTGATCACAAACCGCGTCGACCACGAGGGCGACCCGCTGCCCCCTGCGCTGGTGACCCGGCACCTCAAGTTCTCCCTCCCCTACCGGGCCCTGTTCTCGCAGACTCTGCGGCCCGACACGGCGACCCGTCTCGTCGACGCGTTGGCCGTCCTGCTGGTGCGCCTGCACATGATCGGCTTCTTCTGGGGTGACGTGTCGCTCTCGAACACGCTCTTCCGCCGTGACGCCGGCGCCTTCGCCGCCTACCTCGTCGACGCCGAGACCGGCCAGCTCTACACCGGCGGCCTCTCGAACGGGCAGCGCGAGAACGACCTCGAGATCGCCCGCGTGAACATCGCCGGCGAGCTCATGGATCTCGAGGCGGGCGGTCGCGTCGCCGACGAGCTCGATCCCATCCGCATCTCCAACGGCATCGTGGAGGCGTACCGCCTGCTCTGGAAGGAGCTCACGGGCTCCGAGTCGTTCGACTCGTCGGAGCGCTGGCGCATCAGCGAGCGGGTCGACCGTCTCAACAAGCTCGGCTTCGACATCGAGGAGCTCGCCATCCGCACCACCGATGAGGGCTCGACCGTGCGCATCCAGCCGAAGGTGGTCGACGCCGGCCACCACCAGCGTCGCCTGCTGCGCCTCACCGGCCTCGACGCCGAGGAGAACCAGGCCCGCCGACTGCTCAACGACCTCGACTCCTACGCGGCCACCTACGGCAAGAACGACCTCGACGAGGAGATGGTGGCCCACGAGTGGCTCATGCGCGTCTTCGAGCCCGTCATTCGCGCCATCCCCCGCGACCTGAAGGGCAAGCTCGAGCCGGCCGAGGTGTTCCATCAGCTGCTCGAGCACCGCTGGTACATGGCGCAGAACGCCGGCCACGACATCCCCTTGGCCGAGGCCGTGACCAGCTACATCAACGACGTGCTGCGCCACCGCCGCGACGAGGCCACGATGATCGATCCGCCGACCGGCGCCTTCACCGTGCCGATCTCGGTGATCAGCGACAGCGACAGCGACGACGACTCCACCAGCGACAGCGACGAGGACTGGCGCCTCAAGGTGTGACGGTGGCTGCTCATCCCTGCGGCAGGGCCGTCACCACGACATTCTCGAGGTAGGTTCGGCGGTCGTAGTCGAACTCCCCTCCACAGGTCACGATCGTCAGACGCGGTGGCCCTGACCGGTCGAACACAGCCGGCCAGTCCACGTCGGTCTTGCGCACCATGCCTTCCGCCTGCACGAGATAGCTGATCTCGCGGCCCTCCTCGGTCGTGACGATCATCTCCGTGCCGGCCACAACCTCCGGGAGCCGCGCCAGAGGCCCGATGTCATAGTCGAGCGAGTCGACGTGAGCGGCGATGACAGTGGCACCGCCGGCACTGCCGGGCCACGAGCCGTAGCGATACCAGGCCGCGTCGGCTGGATCAGGAGGCAGCGCCATTGCGCCCGTGTCCGCCAGGCCCTCCGGTTGCACGCTCATGTCCACGCCGATGGCCGGAATGCGGATCCGAACGGGAGCCACGGCGATCGGGATCTGCTGGTCGAGCCCGGCCCCGGCGACAGGAACGGTGACCGCCGCAGTCGGCGGCACCGCGGACGGCGTCGCGGACGGCGAAGCGGTGACCGTCGGCGCAGAGACCGCCGGTCCAGAGGCCATCGGCGCGCCACACCCCACGAGTGGGAGGACGCACGTGAGCGCCGCGACGAGGACCACTGCTCTCCTCGTCGCGGCACCCACGCTGGTGGTCAGGCTCGTGCCTTGACCCGGGTCACCGCGACGGCGGCGACGGCTGCGACGAGCAGCGTCAGCACTGATGCTCCCACCCAGATGCCGGTCGCGTCGAACGGCTTGTTGGTGGCGACCAGACCAGCGGAGCCGGCCGGGATGCTGTCAGGGCTGGAGTGCAGTCCTTCGATCGTCTGCACCGCGAGAGCGAGATTGTCATCGTCGAGGCTTCCCCACGCGTAGGCGATGGTGTTGACGCCCTCGGCGACGTTGACGTCGGCCGGTCCGATCAGCGGATCGGTCGTTCCGGTCGCGGCGACCGACGCCGAGACGACACCGGCCGGAAGCGCGAGGATCTCCTCATCCGGATTGGTGAGCCCCGTGATCACAGCGGTGCCACCGGCCAGAACGTCGACAGCCGGCGCAGCCGCGACATGGCGCACCGTCAGCCGCCCCTCCCCCGCCGCGATGGTGGAGATGTCGTTGGTGAAGAGCGTCGCGGTCGGCGTTCCGTCCTCGCCGAGATGAGCCACAGCCGTGTAGTTCATTCCCGACTCCAGTGCGAGATCGACCGGCCCGATCACCGGGCTCGAGGCATCCGCGGCGTCCGACGCCGTGATGGCCACGGAGTATGTTCCGGCGGGGAGCGCCAAGGGGCCGCCCATCGAGCCGGGCTCGAAGTCGTCGATGGTCAGCTCGTCGTTCACATAGACGTCCACAGTGACGTCGGGAACCGCATGCAGAACGGAGAGTTGAGCGTCTCCTTCTGCGGCATTGGCGGGAGCGGCGGCCCCGATGATGAGCAGCGCACCGGCGGCAATGCCGGTGGCGAGGATGGTCGTGCGCATAGTTACCTCCGTGTCGGGCCCCGTGGGGCTCAGAAGTGCTGTCACTGCTACTTCCGCACCAAGGGGGGTCTTCGGATGCACCCTCGACGAGATCGGTGCGGAATGACACGTCCGCCGGGTGTCTGTCAGCCCGGAGCAAGGTCTGTCGTCGCCGGGCCGTAGGCCGCCTCGTCGACGTGCCAGGTGATCATGCCGTCACGCCCCCAGTCGATCGTGAGAGTCAACAGCTCGGGGTTGCCCCGTCGGGTGGCCGTCTTCTCCATGCGCAGACCCCGCTCGCCGATCTCCTCCGCCGTCGCGCACTCCGACACGGCGCGCACCCCCGAGACCACCGAGACCAGGCAGTAGGCGCCGTCGTTGCGGATGGCCGCGTAGATCTCCACGTCGTCATCGCTGACGATGTCAGACGCGAGCTGCCGGAACGACTCCCTGGCGTAACCCAGCACGACGGCGTCGCCGGGGTTCGCCGTCGGGTAGGCGAGGCTGTTGAACACGGTCTCGAGCATCGCCGTGGGTGCCGGCGTGGGCGGCTGGGCGGCGAGGACGGCCCGGTTGACGGCCTCGACCGCCGTCACGGCGAGAGCGCCGATGAGCACGCCGGCGGCGAGCCCGATGAGGAGCATGCGGCGGCCGGATCTGCGGCTCGCACCGCGAGGAGGGCTGGGCGCCGCGTCCATCACCGATGCGTCGGCAGCGGCATCCGGAACCGCCGTCTCGACCTGCGGAGTCGCAGCGGCCGCAGCCACCCGTCGGTCGTGGAGCATGAGCTCCCAGACCGACGAGCGCATGCTCACGCGTTCGCCGGTGTCGGGATCGACGAAGCTCTGCTCGGCCTCGTCGGCGGAGGCGCGGGCGTAGACCCGCTGCACCAGCCGGTCCCGCTCCGCGTCCTGTGTCACCTCGCTGTGACTCCTCCGCTCAGGCCATGCGTCAGCGTTCGGCGCGCAGCTTCGAGATCTCGTACAGGGTGACGGATGCCGCGATGCCGGCGTTCAGCGACTCGGTCGCCGAGCTGATCGGAATCGAGACGACGGCGTCGCAGGTGTCGGTGACGAGGCGCGACAGGCCCTTGCCCTCGCTGCCGACGACGACCACGACAGGACGGTCGGCCAGCTCGAGGCCGGGCAGCGAGAGTTCGCCGCCGCCGTCGAGGCCGAGCACGAACACTCCGGCGTCCTTGAACGCCTTGAGCACGGCGGTGAGGTTGGGAGCCATCGCGACGGGCGTGCGAGCCGCGGCTCCGGCCGAGGTCTTCCAGGCGGAGGCCGTGAGGCCGACGGAACGGCGAGCCGGGACGATGACGCCGTGACCGCCGAAGGCAGCCGTCGAGCGGATGATGGCGCCGAGGTTGCGCGGGTCGGTGATGCCGTCGAGGGCGACGAACAGAGGCGTCTGGCCGCGACCGATGACCTCCTCGAGCAGGTCGACGGGGTGCGGGTACTCGTACGGCGGAACCTTGATGGCCACGCCCTGGTGCACGGCGTCGCGGCCGGCGAGGCGGTCGAGCTCGGGGCGCATGACCTCGAGGATGGGGATGTCGCGGTGGTTGGCGATCGAGAGGATCTCCTTGACGCGCTCGTCCATCTCGACGCGGGCGGCCACGTAGAGGGCCGTGGCGGGGATCTTCGCGCGCAGGGCCTCGACGACGCTGTTGCGTCCGGTGACGATCTCGGCCTCTTCGCTCTTGGGCTTGGTGCGGCCCTGCGAGCGGGTGTCGGGGCGACCATTGGCCGCCGTGCGTCCCCCGGAGGAGTTCTTGCCGCCGGCAGCGGTGTAGCGCTCCTGCGCCGCCTTACGCTTGCCGGCGGGGTGGTACGGGCGGTCCTCGGCCTTGGGGGTGGGCTTCTTGCCCTCTAGAGCCTGGCGGCCCTGCCCGCCCGAGCCCACCTGGGGACCCTTCTTGCCCTTGCGTACCGCGCCAGCGCGCGACTTGCCGCTACTCGACTTCATGATTCAAGACTCCAATGCGCACCCGTCGGGGTGTCTTCGATGGTGATGCCCGCCGCAGAGAGCTCCGCGCGGATGCGATCAGCTGTCGCCCAGTCCTTTTCCGTACGTGCGTCGGATCGATCGACGAGAAGGCGACCTACCAGCATAGCAAGAGCCTGCTCGGACGCCGCATCGCCCGAATTCGCCCACTCGGGCGCTCCCGGATCGATGCCGAGGACCCGCACCATGGCGAGCACGGAGCCGTGGGCGGATGCCGCAGCTCCGAGATCCTCCGCATCGAGCGCCGCGTTCCCCGCCCGCACGGTGTCGTGCAGCACGGCGAGGGCCTGCGGCACGGCGAGATCGTCGTCCATCGCCTCTGCGAAGGCATCGGGAACCTGGATCGCCCCCGTCGACGCGAAGCGGGTGTCGGCGAGGCGCCGGGCGGCCCGATCGAGGAAGCCCGCGATGCGGTCGACGGCCGCCTGTGCCTCGGCGAGCCCGCCGGGGCTGTAGTCGAGAGTCGACCTGTAATGGGCCTGGCCGAGCAGGTAGCGCACGGCGAGAGGCGAGGCCGCTTCGAGGAGCTCGGAGGCGAACACGGAGTTGCCGAGCGACTTCGACATCTTCTGGCCCGCCACGTTCACGAGACCGTTGTGCACCCAGTAGCTCGCGAACGGCAGGCCTGCGGCCGTCGACTGCGCGAGCTCGTTCTCGTGGTGCGGGAAGCGCAGGTCGAGGCCGCCGCCGTGGATGTCGAAGGCGTCACCGAGATAGCGCTGCGACATCGCCGAGCACTCGATGTGCCAGCCCGGTCGGCCGGCGCCCCACGGCGACGGCCACGACGCCGATGCCGGCTCGGTCTCCTTCGCGCCCTTCCAGAGCGCGAAGTCGCGCGGGTCGCGCTTGCCCCGGGGATCGGCATCCGTCGCCGCTTCCATGTTGTCGCGGTTCTGGCGCGTGAGCTCGCCGTAGGCCGGCCAGCTCGCCGTGTCGAAGTAGACGTCGCCCGTGCCGTCGGCGGCCGCGTAGGCATGGCCGCGCTCGATGAGCACGGCGATGAGGTGCTGCATGCGATCGACGGATGCGGTCGCCCGCGGCTCGTAGGTCGGGGGCAGGATGCCGAGCCTGGTGTAACCGGCCGTGAACTCAAGCTCCACCCTGTAGGCGAGAGCCCACCACTCCTCGGCCGACTCGGCCACGCCGGCGAGGATCTTGTCGTCGATGTCGGTGACGTTGCGCACGAAGGTGACGTCGTTGCCGCCGTGGTCGAGCCAGCGCCGCAGGATGTCGTACACGAGGGCGCTGCGCAGGTGCCCGATGTGCGGGCTCGACTGCACGGTTGGCCCGCACACGTAGATGCCGACGCGTCCGGGAACGAGGGGAACGAAGTCGCGGAGCGACTGGGTCTTCGAGTCGTAGAGGCGCACGGTCACGGAATCCAGACTAGCGGCGGCAGCGCGCCTCGCCCGGAATCAGCGCTCGGTCAGCAGCGCCGTCGCGATGGCGGCGATGCCCTCGCCCCGGCCCGTGAACCCGAGCCCGTCGGTCGTGGTCGCCGAGACGCTCACCGGCGCGCCCAGCGCAGCACTCAGCACGGCCTCGGCCTCGGCGCGGCGTGGGGACAGCTTGGGGCGGTTGCCGAGCACCTGCACCGACACGTTGCCGATGATGAAGCCGGCCGCCTCGACGAGGCGCCGCGCCTCGGCGAGGAAGACGGCGCCGTGGGCTCCGGAGAACGCGGGGTCCGACGTGCCGAACACTCCCCCGACGTCGCCCAGCCCTGCCGCTGCGAGCAGCGCGTCGCAGATGGCGTGGCTCGCGGCGTCGCCGTCGCTGTGGCCGGAGAGACCGACCTGCCCCGGCCAGTGCAGGCCGACGAGCCAGAGCTCCTCCGAGGGATCGTCGCTGAAGGCGTGCACGTCGGTGCCGGTTCCGACGCGGAACGCGGATGCCGCGGGCCGGGCGGGGGCGGCATCCGTCACCAGCTGATCGGCGCGGGCGAGGTCCCAGGCCGTCGTCACCTTGAAGGCGAGGGGGTCGCCGGAGATGGCGCGCACGTCTCCCCCGGCTGCCGCGACGAGGGCGGCATCGTCGGTGTGGTCGTCGGCGGCGTCGGCGTAGGCGACGTCGAGCTGGACGCGGGGGAAGCCCTGCGGGGTCTGCACGGCCGAGAGCTGCGACCTGCCGACGGTCTCGAGGATGCGCCCGTCGACGTCGACCCGCTTGATGGTGTCTGCGACGGCGAGGCCGGGGATGACACCGGCTCCCGTGGCGCGCACGGCGGCGATGACGGCCTCGTGCTGGCGCGTCGGGGTGAGGGCACGGGCGGCGTCGTGCACCAGGACGACGCTCACCGAATCGACGACGGCGCCGAGACCTGCCGCGACGGACTCCTGTCGCGTCGCGCCTCCCGTCACCAGGGTGAGGTGCCCGGATGCCGGTCCGGCGACTTCGGCGCAGATGGAGCGCGCCTCCTCCAGTCCGTCGGCCGGCGCGACGACGACGACCTGCACGGCCTCGGGGAGGGCGAACACCGCGCTCAGGGCGTGCGCGAGCAGAGGCCGGCCCGCGAGCTCGACGAAGGCCTTCGGCATCCCGAGCCCGAGACGCGTGCCGCTGCCGGCGGCGACCACGATGACGGCGACATCCGGAGGCGATTCAGTCATGAGCCGAGGCTATCGCGTGAGCATCCGGGCCCCGACAATGCGAAACGCGCCTCCCCGTGGTGGGGAGACGCGTCTCGGATGATCTGGTGGACCGACCGGCTAGGAGGCGAGAACCTCGTCGAGCACGGTGGACGCCTTCTCCTCGTCGGTCTTCTCGGCGAGCGCGAGCTCGGAGATGAGGATCTGGCGGGCCTTGGCGAGCATGCGCTTCTCGCCGGCCGAGAGGCCGCGGTCCTGATCGCGGCGCCACAGGTCGCGGACGACCTCGGACACCTTGATGACGTCTCCAGAAGCGAGCTTCTCGAGATTGGCCTTGTAACGACGTGACCAGTTGGTCGGTTCCTCGGTGAACGGGGCACGCAGCACCTCGAACACGCGGTCGAGGCCCTCCCGTCCGATGACGTCTCGCACGCCGACGAGGTCGACGTTCTCAGCGGGAACTTCGATCGTGAGATCGCCCTGCGTGACGTTCAGCTTGAGGTAGACCTTCTCTTCGCCCTTGATGATCCTGGTCTTGACTTCGGTGATGGTTGCCGCACCATGATGCGGGTAAACGACGGTTTCGCCGACCTCGAAAAGCATGAATATATGTCCCTTCAGCAACCTCCAGAATACCACAGGCTGCATGGTGGTAAGGTTCGCCTCCGCCAGCGCCCCGCGCGCCCGCGAGACCGCTCGTGCGCTAGGCTCGACACCGGATTTCATAGCGCCCGGCCACGGGTTCCCGTCATGGGGGGCGCAGAGCTTGGGAGGCACTGTGAGAGGGCGTATCGCGTCATCCGTCATCGTTGCGGCTGCGATCATCGTCGGCACCGCCGGCTGCGGCCTGGTCGCACCGCAGGCGACCACGTACCACTACTTCGCCAGCGACGGCGTGAGCGGCGACATCGGTGAGATCGGCATCCGCAACGCCGTCATCGTGACCGACAAGGGCAAGCTCGGAAACCTCGTCGTCACCATCGTGAACTCCGGCTCCGAAGATGCCGAGATCACCGTGCAGCACGAGTCGTCCAGCGGTAAGAAGACCGTCACGATCGACGCCCCGGCCAACGAGACCACCCTCTTCGGTCCGGCGGGCGGCGAGCAGGTGCTGCTGCGTGACCTCGACGCCCAGGCCGGTTCGCTCCTGGACGTGTACTTCCAGTACGGCGACGAGCAGGGCGAGGACCTCCAGGTTCCCGTGCTCGACGGCGGCCTGCCCGAGTACTCCGATCTGCTGCCGATCGACGTGATCACGGGCAAGCTCGACGAGGTCGTCGCCCAGTAACGCCGTTCGGCGGCATCCGCCCGCAGAAACGAGAACGCCCGGCCTCCACGAGGACCGGGCGTTCTTCGTTGCAGCGGATGGGTGGGGCTACTCCTCGAAGCGGTAGCCGAGACCGCGCACCGTGACCAGCATCCGCGGCTCCGACGGAGTCTTCTCGATGCGGGACCGTATGCGCTTGATGTGCACGTCGAGCGTCTTGGTGTCACCGAAGTAGTCGCTGCCCCACACCCTGTCGATGAGCTGACCGCGGGTCAGCACGCGTCCGGCGTTGCGCAGCAGGAACTCGAGCAGCTCGAACTCCTTGAGCGGCATCGGGGTCACGACGCCGTCGACCGCGACGGTGTGCCGCTCGATGTCCATCCGCACGCTTCCGGCCTCGAGCAGGGTGCCCTCGTCGCGGTCGTCGTCGGTGTGGCGGCGCAGGATGGCGCGGATGCGGGCGAGCAGCTCGCGGGTGGAGTACGGCTTGGTGACGTAGTCGTCGGCGCCGAGCTCGAGGCCCACGACGACGTCGACCTCGGAGTCCTTGGCAGTCAGCATGATGATCGGCACGCTCGAGCGGGTGCGGATCTCGCGGCAGACCTCGGTGCCGGAGAGTCCCGGGAGCATGAGGTCGAGCAGGATGAGGTCTGCGCCCGTGCGGTCGAACTCGGTCAGTGCGCTCGGCCCGTCGGCCGCGACGGTCATGTCGTAGCCCTCGCGCTCGAGCAGGAAGGCGAGCGGTTCGCTCAGTGCGGTCTCGTCTTCGACCAGGAGGATGCGTGTCACTGGGGGTCCTTTTCAGCCTTGACGGCGTCGATCGGTGCTTCGGGGAGACGGATGGTGAAGGTGGAGCCGCGACCCGACTGCGACCACACACGGACGTCGCCGCCGTGGTTCTGCACGGCGTGCTTGACGATGCTGAGGCCGAGGCCGGTGCCGCCGGTGTTGCGCGAGCGCGCCTCGTCGACGCGGAAGAAGCGCTCGAAGACGCGATCGAGGTCTTCCTCCGGGATTCCGACTCCTTGGTCGGTGACCGCGATCTCGACCGCACCGTCGGTGCTCTTGACGCCGACTCCCACCCGCGTTCCCGGCAGGGAGTAGTTGATGGCGTTCGCGATGAGGTTGTTCACGGCCATCACGAGCAGCGACTCGTCGCCGAGAACCTCGGCCCGACTCTTGTTGCGCACGGCGAGGACGATGTCGCGCGCCTCGGCGACGACGCGGTTCTGGTCGACCGCCGCGGCCACGATCTCGTCGACGGAGACGAGATCGGGCTTGGAGAGCACGTCCTGGGACTGCAACCGCGACAGGTCGATGATGTCCTGGGTGATGCGCGCGAGCCTGGCCGACTCCTGGGTGAGCCGGTGCGTGAAGCGTCGCACCTGCGCCGGCTCGTCCGCGGCCATGTCGATGGCCTCGGCGAGCAGGCCGACCGAGGCGATCGGGGTCTTCAGCTCGTGCGAGATGTTCGCGATGAAGTCTCGACGCACGTCGTCGAGGCGCTGCGAATCGGTGAGGTCGTCACCCAGCAGGAGCACGTAGCGGGATCCGAGCCGAGCCGCCCGCACGTCGAGCACGATGTTCGACTCGCCGAAACGGCTGCGCGCGATGGTGAGCTGCTCGGCGACGGGCTCCCCTGTTCGACGGACTCGAGCGACGATCTCGATGAGCTCCGGATGCACCAGGGCGTCGAGGCGCACCAGCCCGAGGACGAGCGCGGCATGCGACGACGCCAGCACGTTGTTCGAGGGATCCACGACCACGGCCGGGGTCTCGAGGGCGTCGATGACCTCCGCGATGCCGTCGGGCACCGACGGGTTGACCACTGTCGCGGCGTGCGTTCCGCGCCGCTCGGCGACATGCAGGAGCGCGATGAAGCCGCCCCCCACCACCAACCCGAGTGCCAGGGACAACAGCACCAGCCAGGTGGTATCCATGGCATCAGAGTAATGTCTCCACCGAGCACCCGGCCGCCGCATCCGTCTCGCAGGAGGTCTACTTTAGGGAATGTTCAAACCTGCGGCACCCGCCGTTAACCTTGGCTCGCAACGATGGGGTGGGGCCACGCGGGCTCCGTCTACCTGCATGCATTCCTGCGTGCGCATTCGAATGACAAGAGGATTCACACGTGCGCGAAGTATTCCAGCTGGAACTCCGAGAGGTGCAGGATCGCCTCGTCGAGATCTCAGAACTCGTTGCGACGTCGATCGACAAGGCGACGCGCGCGTTCAACGAGTCCGATGTCGCCCTCGCCGAGGAGTGCATCGAGGATGACGCTCGCATCGACGAGCTGGCCGTGGCCCTCGATGAGCTCGCCATCACGATCCTGGCGCGTCAGAACCCCGTCGCCCGCGACCTGCGCATCGTCGTGAGCGCGCTCCGCATCAGCGCATCGCTCGAGCGGATGGGCGACCTCGCCACGCACATCGCGCAGCTCGCCCGCTACCGCTTCCCCGACAAGGTCGTGCCGAAGAGCCTCCGCCCGACCTTCGCCGAGATGGGCCGACTCGATGTCGAGATCGCCCGCAAGCTCACCGAGCTGCTCAGCTCCCAGGAGGTCGAGCTCGCCGAGACCATCCGCAACGACGACGACAAGATCGACGCACTGCACCTCAGCGTGTTCGACAAGGTGCTCGGTGAGAAGTGGAAGGGCGAGACCGTCGACACCGTCGACGCGACGCTGGCAAGCCGCTACCACGAGCGATTCGCCGACCACGCCGTGGCCATCGCCAAGAAGGTGCAGTACCTGGCGACGGGCGAATGGGTGCCCGAGAGCGCCTGAGCGCGCCTCGTCCCGCTTTAACCTGAAAAGCGAGGAACTTCTCGCCTGAACCACCGCATCCGGGAGCCGGATGCCGTGATTCGGGAGAAGTTCCTCGCTTTGGGGTTTAAGCGGTTACTTCTTGCCCTGCGCGGCCACGGCGGCTGCGCCGGCTGCCGCCGCCTCCGGGTCGAGGTACTCGCCGGCACCGAGTGGGGCGAGGCTCTCGTCGAGGCGGTAGACGAGCGGGATGCCGGTCGGGATGTTGAGCTCGGCGATGTCGTCGTCCGAGATGCCGTCGAGGTGCTTGACGAGTGCGCGCAGCGAGTTGCCGTGGGCGGTCACCAGCACGGTCTTGCCCGCCTTCAGGTCGACCGAGATGTCGGACTCCCAGTAGGGCAGCATCCGGTCGATGACGTCCTTCAGGCACTCGGTGCGCGGAAGGTCTGCATCGGGGAGGTCGGCATAGCGGGGGTCGCCGACTTGCGAGTACTCGGCGTCGTCCGCCAGCACGGGCGGCGGCACGTCGAAGGAGCGACGCCAGAGCTGGAACTGCTCGGGACCGTACTTCTCGAGAGTCTCGGCCTTGTCGAGGCCCTGGAGGGCGCCGTAGTGACGCTCGTTCAGACGCCAGGAGCGCCTCACGTCGATCCAGAGGCGGTCGGCCTCCTCGAGTGCGATGTCCGCGGTCTGGATCGCGCGGGTGAGCACCGAGGTGTGCAGAACGTCGGGCAGCAGGCCCGACTCGGCGAGCAGCTCGCCGGCGCGCTTGGCCTCGGCGCGGCCCTGGTCGGACAGGCGGACGTCGACCCATCCGGTGAACAGGTTCTTCTGGTTCCAGTCGCTGTTTCCGTGGCGCAACAGGATGAGGGTGTAAGGCGCAGTCATGGCTCCAATCTATCGCTTGCGATACTGGGGAGCATGCCCGTCGGATCCGTCACCCGCGGCACCACGAACACCAACCGGCTGCGTCGCGTCGACCGCTGGATCGCGGAGCTGCCCGTCCTCCGCACCACCGAGGACCCTCTCGTCGTCGACCTCGGATACGGCGCCAGCGGCGTGACGGCCCTCGAGCTGCACCAGCGGCTCACGAAGGCGCGCCCCGATGTCGAGATCCTCGGCGTCGAGATCGAGCCCGGCCGGGTGCGCACGGCCACCGAGCAGCTCGCCATCGTGCGCGCCGGGACCACGGGCTTCGCCGCGGACGCCCGGGTGTCGTTCGCGCTCGGGGGCTTCGAGGTGCCGCTCCCCTCCGGTCGGCGGCCGGTCGTCATCCGTGCCTTCAACGTGCTGCGCCAGTACGACGAGGCCGACGTTCTCGACGCCTGGGCGCTGATGACGTCGCGGCTCCAGCCCGGCGGAGTGCTCGTCGAGGGGACCTGCGACGAGATCGGCCGGATCTCGAGCTGGGTGGCGGTGACTCCGGATGCCGTGCAGACCCTCACGATCAGCCTGCGCCTCGCGGAGCTCGAGGCGCCGTCGGTCGTGGCCGAACGGCTGCCCAAGGCGCTCATCCACCGGAACGTGCCCGGTGAGCGCATCCACGCCCTGCTCCTCGAGCTGGATCGCGCCTGGCAGGTGAACGCTCCACTCTCGGTCTACGGGCCGTCGCAACGCTGGATCGCCGTCGTGCGGATGCTGGCGGATGCCGGCTGGCCCGTGCGCGGAGGCGTGCGGCGCTGGCGGCTCGGAGAGCTCACCGTGGACTGGGCGGCCGTGGCGCCGCTCTGAACTCTGGCGCCACCTCCGCTGGCAGAGCCACAGACGCGCCAGCGGCTGCGGCGAAGCCGAGTTGCGGGATGGAATGGCGCTTCGGGGCGCTCGCTTCGCTCCCGTCCCTCTGCGCGCGGGTGGTGCTGAGCAGCGGGTACGGGTCCTACGCCCGCGGCAGCAGGTCTCTCGCCTCGTCGGCGTTCATGCCCGTCGCGGCGAGGGCGTCGACGATGTACGGCCGCATCGCCTGCACGAGGTTGCGGTCGGCGAAGTCGCCGTCCGGCGCCATCCCGGCCGGGTCGAGATGGCGAGCCACTTCGACCAGCGACTGTCGCGCGACGGGTTGCAGGGAGACATCCGTCAACGACTCGCTGATCAGCTCCACGCTCACCCGCACCCGCGCCAGGAGGTCGGCGACGGCCAGCCGCGGAGCACCATCGCGGGCGACGTAGGCGGCACGACGGGCGACGACGCGCAGGCTCCTGGTGCACAGCTCGATCGCGGCCTGCATCGACGCCTGCCTGGCCAGGTCGAAGCGGCGGCGACGCAGGAAGGGCGACAGCCGCGCGATGGCCACGCCCGATTCGACGGCGTTCGACCAGGCGTCCGTCAACGGCTGGGTCGCCCGCGCCCGCGCCAGAGCCGAGTCGGCTCTCGGCGCCGAGCCCTCGGCGAGCGCCGCCGAGAGGTCGGCGAGGATGCCGTCGTGCTCGGCGAGGATGCGCAACCCCGCGCGCGTGGCCGCCTTGCCCGGGTCACGCGGGATGAGCACAGTGGCGAGGAGGGCGAACGCTCCGCCGACGAGTGCGTCGACGGTGCGGGTGAACGGACCGCCGGCCGGCAATGGCGAGAGCATCACCAGGGAGCACTGCACGGCAGCCGCGACGGCGAAGGCCGGATTCGGCAGCAGGAACCGGGCGACGAGCATCGTGAGGGCCAGGGCGACGGCGTACTGCAGCAGACCGATTCCGAATCCGAGCAGCAGCAACTCCGCCAGCGCAATGCCCAGGGTCATGCCGAGCACGGTCTCGAGGATGCGCACGGGCCTCGCGTCGCGCACGAAGCCGAGGGCGGAGATGACGACGATGGCCGCGATCAGCGGCGACTGGTGCCCGACCACGTAGTGGGCGAAGGCGAAGCTCGCCACCGCGGTCACTGTGATCTGGGCGACGGGCGGCAGGGCGTCCCTGGTACGTGCCCACGCCGCCGCGGTGTCGAACCGCGGCCGCATCAGCGGCGGACGCCGAGCCGCGGCATCCGCGGGATGCCGGCGGTGGATCCGGCCTCGGGCGGCACGACCACGACCTGGGCGGCCGCGACGATCTCACCCGTCTCGGCCGTGTGCACCTCGAGCGGTGCGTCGACGGGGACTCCGCGACGGATGACGGCGAGCGCGATCGGCCCGAGCTCGTGGTGGATGGCGCTCGACGTGACGCTCCCCACCCCGCGCCAGCCGGCCTCGGACTCCGGGCGCTTCTTCTCGGCGAAGACCTCGTCGCCATGAGCCGGGAGGACGGTGTCGGATCCGTCGAGATGCAGCATCACGAGACGGCGCGGCGGGTGGCCGAGGTTGTGCACCTTCGCCACGGTCTCCTGGCCGCGGTAGCAGCCCTTGTCGAGGTGCACGGCGCTGCGCATCCAGTCGAGCTCGTGCGGAATGCTCCGCTCGTCGACCTCGGTCGAGAACCGGGGGCGCCAGGCGGCGATGCGCAGGGCGTCGAGGGCCAGGGTGCCGGCCAGGACCGGGGTACCGGTGCCGGCTCGCTTGGCGAGAGCGGTCAGCGATGCTCGCGGCACCAGCACCTCGCTGAAGTCCCAGGTGGCGGCCGGATGCTCGACCTCGGACGCGTACTGCCAGCCGCCCACGGCGATCTCCGACCACGGGTCGCGCCAGACGAGGGGGACGCCGTTCGGGGCGGCGATCTCGAGGCCGACGGATGCGGCATCCGTCGCCATGGTGCCGACGGTGGCGAACTCCTCGGTGCGATCGGCCACCTCGACACGCAGCGTGAAGCGCATGCGGTCGAGCCAGCCGAACAGGCCGGCGGTCTCGACACGGTCGACGAGCAGCCAGGTCGTGACACCGTCGTCGAAGACATGGGCGTCGTACTCGATGCGGCCCTGCGGGTCGAGGATGAGGGTCTCGGACGACTCCCCCGGCGCCAGACGATCGAGCGCCTGGCTGGAGATGGAGTTGAGCCAGGTGAGGCGGTCGGGGCCGGTGACGCTCACGACGCCGGCGTGGGAGAGGTCGACGACGGCCGTGCCGTCCTCGAGACGGCGCTGCTCGACGTTCGGGTTGCCGTAGTGGGCGGCGACCCCCTCGTCGACCCCGTCGGCACGAACGGCACCGGGGGTGGCGAGGAGGGGGGAGACGGCATCCGTCATCGTCATCACTCGACCTTCGCGAGTCGGCCGGAGGAATGCGTGCGCAGGTCCTGGCCGAGGGCGGCGATGTCCCACGCCCAGAGCAGGTGTGAGTCGACGAGGCCGTAGAGGCGGGTGGCCGCCGAGTACGGCTTGGCGCCCTGCGTGCGCATGACGGCATCCGTCGCCAGATCGATGCGCGGGCCCTTCACCTGGCCGAGATAGAGCTCGGCGACACCTCCGGGGTGCACGAGCGTCACCTCGATGTCGAATCCTCCTGCTGCGTTGCGCAGGGTCTCGACGGACTCGGCGTCACGGAACGGCCGCTCGCCGACGCCCGGGAGCATCGCCGGACCGGCGTCGGCGTCTCCGAGCTGGCGGCTGAGACGCCAGTACCCGGTCTCGGTCACGAGCGGCGTCGGTTCCCCGCCCTCCTCGGTGGGGAACAGCCAGCTGTACGAGGTGTAGTTCAGGTGCGGCAGTCCGTCGTGGCTGAAGCTCACGCGCTGACCGAATTCGTGGGTGACGGATGCCTCACCGATGGTGTAGTCGATGACGCCGGAGCCCTCCCAGACCCCGAGCAGCCACGAGAGGGGAACCAGCTCGGCCGGAAGCTCGACGGGCAGCTCGATCATGGGGTGTTACCGCTGCCCCCGGAAGAGCTTGTAGACCACGACGCCGGAGACCCACGCGATCGCGAGGCTCGCAAGGCCCAGAAGTCCGAGGAAGAAGAGTTCGAGGAAGATGAGTTCGCCGCCGGCCATGGCTCGAGTCTATCCCCGCTCGAGGACCGTTCAGAGCGTCACGGCGACCACGATGCCGGCGATGGCGGTAATCACGACGCTGCCCACGAAGCTCGCGACCACGCGCGAGACGAAACCGTCGCGACGACGGGTGGCGAGCTGCACGCAGAACGCCGCGATCGCGCACAGCGCGAGGCTGAGGCAGAGGCCGCCGAAGCGTTCCTCCGGTGCGACCGCCGTGAGGACCACGACGGCTCCGACGACAGCGAGGATCCAGACGGCGACGATGCCCGCGAACGTCACGGCGGGGGTCAGCGGCACTTCGGTGTCGGTCATGGTTCCCATTGTGGCGCGCGAATGGGGCTGCGTCATCAGGATAGGATTACGCAACGAACGAGCTGGAGGAATGCGCGTGGCGCAATTGTTGATCCTGACGTCGGCAGTCAACAATGAAGTTCTCCCCGCCCTCGCGCTGTTGAGCCATCGGGTGCGGCTGATCCCTGCGGATCCGCAGCAGCTCATCACCGCGCCCGATTCGGACGCCGTGATCGTCGACGCCCGCACGAACCTCGCCAGCGCCAAGGCCCTCTGCCAGATCCTGCGCACCACGGGGATATCCGTTCCCCTCCTGCTGGTGCTCACCGAGGGCGGCCTGTCCGGCGTCAGCCCCGACTGGGGAGTCGACGACGTGATCGTGGAGTCCGCCGGCCCCGCCGAGGTGGATGCCCGCATCCGTCTCGCCGTCGGGCGCATCGCGCCCGAGGTGAACACCCGCATCCAGACCTCCGGCGTGATCATCGACGAGGCCAGCTACTCGGCGAAGGTGCGCGGCAAGCCGCTCGACCTCACCTTCAAGGAGTTCGAACTGCTGCGATTCCTGGCGACGCACCCGTCGCGCGTCTTCACCCGCGAGCAGCTGCTCAGCGAGGTGTGGGGCTACGACTACTTCGGCGGCACCCGCACGGTCGACGTGCACGTGCGGCGCCTGCGGGCCAAGCTGGGCGACCTCGAGTCGCTCATCGGCACCGTGCGCAACGTGGGCTACAGGTTCAACGTGCACGAGGACGAGGAACCGGCCGGCCTCGGTCGCTGAGTTCCGGGCAGCGCCTGCGCCGCGCGGCCGCCGTCACGTGCCGACGCCGTCACGTTTGCAGGATGAGCCCGCACATGATGCCCCTCGGAGGGTCATCCTCGCTCTCATCCTGTAAACGCGACCAGATCCGGCCGCGCGGTTCTTACCGGAGAACATCCGTGGCGGAGATAACGTCCTCGTCACGTGCTGTTCATGCGGCTGATGCCATGATGAAGACATGGATGCCGAGAACCTGATCGACACCGGACTCGCGGGCGACTTCGACGACGACTTCGAGCCCTTCGACCCCGCCGGAGACACGAGCCTGCCCGGAGAGCGTTACCTCGACCGCGAGCTGAGCTGGCTCGCGTTCAACCAGCGCGTGCTCGAGCTCGCCGAGGATCCGACGACTCCGGTTCTCGAGCGCGCGAACTTCCTGGCGATCTTCGCCTCGAACCTCGACGAGTTCTTCATGGTGAGAGTCGCCGGCCTCAAGCGCCGCATCCTCACCGGCCTTGCGATCCCGACCAACGTGGGGCGTGCTCCCCAGGACGTTCTCGCCGACATCTCGGCCAAGGCGCACGAGCTGCAGGAGCGCCATGCCGCCGCCTACGCTGAGCTGGTGCGGCCCGCCCTGGCCGAATCGGGCATCCACATCGTGCGCTGGGACGAGCTGGAGGATGCCGAGAGGTCGAACCTGCGCGACTACTTCTCGCGCCAGATCTTCCCGGTGCTGATGCCTCTCGCCGTCGACCCGGCGCATCCGTTCCCCTACATCTCGGGACTCTCGCTGAACCTGTCGGTGCGCGTGCGCAACTCGAAGACGGGCAAGCAGGAGTTCGCGCGCCTGAAGGTGCCGCAGATGCTGCCGCGCTTCCTGAAGATTCCGCACGACCCCGGCGCCGAGCGCTTCATCACCCTCGAGGACCTCATCGCCAATCACCTCGGCGACCTCTTCCCCGGCATGGAGATCCTCGAGCACCACGTGTTCCGCGTGACCCGCAACGAGGACGTCGAAGTCGACGAGGACGAGACCGAGAACCTGATCAAGGCGCTCGAGAAGGAACTGCTGCGCCGCCGGTTCGGTCCGCCCATCCGCCTCGAGGTGACCGACGACATGGACGACGTGACCCTCGGGCTGCTCGTGCGCGAGCTCGACGTCACCGACAACGAGGTCTACAGGCTGCCGGCGCCGCTCGACCTCGGCGGACTGTTCGACATCGCCAAGATCGACAGGCCCGACCTGCACTACCCGACGCACGTGCCGACGACGAGCGCACGCCTGCAGCCGCTCGAGCCGAACTCGCGTCCCGACATCTTCTCGGCCATCGCCCGCGGCGACGTGCTGCTTCACCACCCGTACGAGTCCTTCGCGACCAGTGTGCAGGCGTTCATCGAGCAGGCCGCAGCCGACCCGCACGTGTTGGCCATCAAGCAGACGCTCTACCGCACCTCGGGCGACAGCCCCATCGTCGAGGCCCTCATCGACGCTGCGGAGTCGGGCAAGCAGGTGCTCGCCCTCGTCGAGATCAAGGCGCGCTTCGACGAGCAGGCGAACATCAGCTGGGCGCGCAAGCTCGAGAAGGCCGGCGTGCACGTGGTCTACGGCCTCGTCGGACTGAAGACCCACTGCAAGCTCGCCCTCGTGATCCGCGAGGAGAAGGGCGAGCTGAAGCACTACAGCCACATCGGAACGGGCAACTACAACCCCAAGACGAGCCGCATCTACGAAGACCTCGGGCTGCTGACGGATGACGACCAGGTCGGCAAGGACCTCACCCGGCTCTTCAACGAGCTCTCGGGCTACGCCATCGAGAAGAAGTTCAAGCGGCTGCTCGTGGCGCCGCTGCATCTGCGGAAGGGGCTGCTGCGGCACATCGCCACAGAGACGCAGAACGCACTCGACGGCAAGCCCGCCCGCATCCGCATCAAGGTGAACTCCATGGTCGACGAGGCCATCATCGACGCCCTCTACCGGGCATCGAACGCCGGAGTCCCCGTCGACATCTGGGTGCGCGGCATCTGCAGCCTGATGCCGGGCGTGCCCGGCATGAGCGAGAACATCCGGGTGCGATCGATCCTCGGACGCTACCTCGAGCACTCGCGTATCTTCTCGTTCCTGAACGGCGGAGACCCGCACGTCTTCATCGGCAGTGCCGACATGATGCACCGCAATCTCGACCGACGCGTCGAGGCTCTGGTGCGTCTCACCGAGCAGGAGCACCTCGACGAGATCGCCGGGCTCTTCGACCGCGCCATGGACGAGCGCACCTCGTCGTGGTGGCTCGGCGACGATGGCGTGTGGGTGCGCCATCACCTCGACGAGGACGGCGCCCTCCTCGTCGACATGCAGAACACGCTGATGCACGAGATCGGATCACGCAAGCGCCCGGGGAGGAACCGATGACGGCGACAGCCATCTACGCCGCGGGGGCGGTCTGCTGGCGGGTGGTCGACGGCCGCATGATGGTGCTCGTCATCCACCGCACAGTGCACGGCGATGTGACCATCCCCAAGGGCAAGGTCGATCCCGGGGAGACGCTTCCCCAGACCGCCGTGCGCGAGATCAAGGAGGAGACCGGCCTCACCGTCGCCCTCGGCGTTCCGCTCGGCGTCTCGAACTACCCGCTCTCGGGCAACCGCACGAAGATCGTGCACTACTGGGCCGCAGAGGTGAGCGATGACGCCGTGCGGCACTCCACCTTCGTGCCGAACGGCGAGGTCGCAGCCCTCGAGTGGGTGACCATCAAGAAGGCCCGCAGCTACCTGACCTTCACCTCCGACGTCGAGATCCTTGACGCCTTCGCGGAACTCGTCGACGGCGGCGTGACCCGCACGTTCTCGCTGGTGGTGCTGCGGCACGCCAAGGCGATGGCCCGCAGCGACTGGAAGAAGTCCGACGCGACGCGACCGCTCACCGAGCGCGGCGTGCAGCAGGCGTCCACCATTGTCGACACCATCTCGGCCTGGCACCCCAAGCGCATCACGACCAGCACCGCGACGCGCTGCGTGACCACGGTCACACCGCTCTCGGCGGCATCCGGAATCGAGCTCAAGCGCACCGACAACCTCAGCCAGGACCTGTTCGAGGAGGGCAAGGCCGACATCCGCTCCGTCATCGGCAAGCGGGTGCGTTCGCGCAAGACCGCCGTCATCTGCAGCCACGGTCCTGTGCTCGGCGACATCCTGCGGGAGATCGCCCTGGCCACGGGAACGCCGACGGGTGCCTACATCTCGGATGCGGCTTCCCTCGAGCCCGGCGCGTTCTCCGTTGTGCACCTGTCGTCGACCAACCCGAGCTCGGGCATCATCGCCATCGAGACGCACTCGCCGCGGGTCTGACCCCCGCCGGGAGTCTGCGGCGACCGCCGCGCATGAGGGCAGTATGCGCACGTATCGTCCGCGCCCGTTAAGACTCCGTTCACCTGCAGTGAGGCTGCGCGTCACGGAGCCCGCTTAGCGTCGGGACCGAGCCGAACAGGTTCACATCATGTAATCACTTCCCCTGAAAGGGACATTCGTGAAACTCAAGCGTTTTGGCGCCCCGGTCGTCCTGGCCGTCGTAGCCACCATCGCACTGTCCTCGTGCGCAGCAAACGAGGATGCAGCTCCCGCAGCCAGCGAGACCACCTCCTCGCTCACCGGCACGCTCAACGCTGCCGGCGCCTCGTCCCAGCAGGCTGCCCAGGAGGCTTGGGTCGCCGGCTTCCAGACCGCCAACCCCGACGTGACCGTCAACTACGACCCGTCGGGCTCCGGCGCCGGTCGTGAGGCCTTCATCTCCGGTGGAGTCGACTTCGCCGGCTCCGACTCCGCACTGAACGACGAGGAGATCGCCGGCACCTTCGCCGCCTGCGCTCCCGACACCAAGGCCGTCGACCTCCCGGTCTACATCTCCCCGATCGCCGTCGTGTTCAACGTCGAGGGTGTCGACGAGCTCTCGCTCGACGCAGCCACGATCGCCCACATCTTCAAGGGTGACATCACGAAGTGGAACGACCCGGCGATCGCCGCCCTCAACGACGGTGTGACCCTGCCTGACGCCAACATCACGGCCGTCCACCGCTCGGACGACTCGGGTACCACCAAGAACTTCGCGGACTACCTCAACCAGGTCGCCCCCGACGTGTGGGACCAGAAGCCGGCCGACCCATTCCCGTACCAGACCGGTGAGGGCGCCCAGGGCACCTCGGGTGTCATCGACGCCGTCACCAACGGAACGAACACCATCGGCTACGCCGACGCCTCGCGCGCCGGTGACCTCGGTGTCGTGAAGATCAAGGTCGGCGACGAGTTCGTCGCCCCGAGCGCCGAGGGCGCAGCAGCCGTCGTCGACGACTCGCCCGCCGTCGAGGGCCGCGAGGCCAACGACCTCGCCGTCAAGCTCGAGCGCACCACGACCGACCCGTCGCACTACCCGCTGGTTCTCGTGAGCTACGCGATCGTCTGCCCCGAGTACGCCGATGCTGCTCAGGCCGAGCTCGTCAAGGCCTACGTCGGCTACATCGCCTCGGCTGACGGCCAGACCGTCGCTGCCGACGCAGCCGGCTCCTCGCCGCTCTCCACCGAGCTGCAGGGCAAGGTCGCCGACGTCGTGGCCTCGATCAAGTAACAACGGATATCCCGCCTGCCCGGCCCGTCATCCGCACGCATTGCGTGCCGGATGACCGGTCGGGCAGACTGGGGTTCGCGGCAGCGGACCCCGCACAGACACCCCCACCTCACGCACCGCAAGGGACTCGCCAGCCATGACGACCACCGTCGCCGCCCCCGCAATCACCGCGAAGGAGCGACCCGGAGACCGGGTGTTCTCCACGCTGACTGTCGTCGCGAGCAGCCTGATCCTCGCGGTGCTCGCCGCCGTCGCGATCTTCCTGGTCGCCCAGTCCATGCCGGCCTTCGTGGCTGAATCGGACGACTTCAAGGGCGACGCCACCAACTTCTGGTCGTATGTCGGCCCGCTCGTCTTCGGAACCGTCTGGTCCGCCGCTCTCGCGATGATCTTCGCGGTGCCGCTCGCGATCGGCGTCGCTCTCTTCATCACCCACTTCGCCCCGCGCCGCATCGCCCAGGGCCTCGGCTACGTCGTCGACCTCCTCGCCGCGGTCCCCTCCGTCGTCTTCGGCCTCTGGGGCATCGGCGTGCTGGCCCCGGCGCTGCAGCCGTACTACGCGAACCTCACGGAGTGGTTCGGTTGGTTCCCGCTCTTCGCCGGGCCCGTCTCCGGTACCGGTCGCACCATTCTCACCGTGGCCATCGTGCTCGCCGTGATGGTGCTCCCCATCATCACCGCCATCAGCCGCGAGGTCTTCCTGCAGACCCCTCGCCTCCACGAGGAGGCCGCCCTGGCGCTCGGCGCCACCCGCTGGGAGATGATCCGCATGGCCGTGCTGCCGTTCGGACGCCCCGGTGTCATCTCGGGGGCGATGCTCGGCCTCGGCCGCGCACTCGGCGAGACCATGGCCGTCGCCATGGTGCTCTCCCCTGCCACGATCATCTCGTTCGCGCTGGTGCAGTCGCAGAACCCGACGACCATCGCGGCAAACATCGCCCTGAACTTCCCCGAGGCCCATGACGTGGGCGTCAACATCCTCATCGCGACAGGGCTCATCCTGTTCGTGATCACCCTCGGCGTGAACTCGATCGCACGCTACATCGTCGGCCGCCGCAAGGCCTTCTCGGGAGCCAACTGATGACCATGACGACCACCAAGGCTCCCGCCACGGCGATGCCCAACGCCCTCACCTCGGGCAAGCTCCCGAAGTACTCCCCTCTCTGGCTGCTGGCCGGCGCGTTCGCCCTGTCGATCGCGATCTTCGCCGTCGTCGACGCCGCCGGCGGTGAAGCGTTCAACTGGGCGGGCATGGCCGTGCTCGCCGTCGTGCTGTTCTGCGTGCTCATCTGGCTGATCTCGCGCCTCGTCGAGGGCGGCCGAAAGGCCACCGATCGCCTGGTCACAGCCCTCGTCTCCAGCGCCTTCGCGATCGCGCTCGTTCCTCTGATCTCGGTGACCTACACGGTGATCGTGAAGGGCGTCGCCCGCTTCGACCTCTCGTTCTTCACCGAGTCGATGCGCAACGTCGTCGGCGCCGGCGGTGGCGCACTGCACGCGATCGTCGGAACGCTGCTCATCACCGGCATGGCGACGCTCATCTCCGTGCCGATCGGCCTGCTCACCGCCATCTACCTCGTCGAGTACGGACGCGGCCGCCTGGCGCGCGGCGTCACCTTCTTCGTCGACGTGATGACGGGCATCCCGTCGATCGTGGCCGGCCTGTTCGCATTCGCCCTGTTCGCGCTGCTCTTCGACGATCCCGGCATCCGTTTCGGATTCGGTGGCGCCGTCGCCCTCAGCGTGCTCATGATCCCCGTGGTCGTGCGTTCCAGTGAGGAGATGCTGAAGCTCGTTCCGAACGAGCTGCGCGAGGCCGCCCTCGCCCTCGGTGTTCCGAAGTACCTCACGGTGCTCAAGGTGGTGCTGCCGACGTCGATCGCCGGAATCATCACCGGCGTGATGATCTCCATCGCCCGCGTGATCGGTGAGACGGCGCCGCTGCTCATCATCGCCGGCTTCACGGCGAGCATGAACTACAACCTCTTCGCCGAGCGCATGATGACGCTGCCCGTGTTCGTGTACAACCAGTACGCGAGCCAGGGAACGGATGCGCAGGCCTACCTCGACCGCGCCTGGACCGGCGCTCTCACGCTCATCCTCATCGTCGCCCTGCTCAACATCATCGCCCGACTGGTGGCGAAGTTCCTCGCCCCCAAGGGCCTGCGCTGAGCCGCGGCGCCACCGACCTCCCCGCACTCCTCCCCCGCACCACCGAACGAAGGAATCCATGTCCAAGCGCATCGAGGTCAACGACCTCAACGTCTACTACTCCAGCTTCCTCGCTGTGGAAGGCGTCTCGCTGACCATCGAGCCCCGCACCGTCACCGCCTTCATCGGTCCGAGCGGATGCGGCAAGTCCACGTTCCTGCGCACCCTCAACCGCATGCACGAGGTCATCCCCGGCGCACGCGTCGAGGGCGAGGTGCTGATCGACGGCAACAACCTCTACGGGGCCGGCGTCGACCCCGTGCTCGTGCGCCGCCAGGTGGGCATGGTGTTCCAGCGTCCGAACCCGTTCCCGACGATGTCGATCGGCGACAACGTGCTCGCCGGCGCGAAGCTCAACAACAAGCGCATGTCGAAGTCCGAGGGCGACGACCTCATCGAGAAGTCGCTGCGCGGAGCCAACCTCTGGAACGAGGTGAAGGACCGCCTGCACATGCCGGGTTCCGGCCTCTCGGGCGGTCAGCAGCAGCGTCTGTGCATCGCTCGCGCCATCGCGGTCAACCCCGAGATCATCCTCATGGACGAGCCGTGCTCGGCCCTCGACCCGATCTCGACCCTCGCCATCGAGGACCTCATCGAGGAGATGAAGCAGGAGTTCACGATCGTCATCGTGACCCACAACATGCAGCAGGCATCGCGCGTTTCCGACCGCACGGCGTTCTTCAACATCGCCGGAACCGGCAAGCCCGGCAAGCTCATCGAGTACGACGACACCACCACGATGTTCTCGAACCCGAGCGTGCAGGCCACCGAGGACTACGTCTCGGGCCGCTTCGGTTGATCCCTGCTCGTGCTCGGCTGACGCTCATCTGATCGTCGAGTTGCCCACTTCCGCCGGTGTGCGCGTTCGCGCACTGGCGGAAGTGGGCAGTTCGCGTATCGGAGGTCAGTCGCGCGGGCTCAGCAGGTAGCGCGTGAAGGCGGCGTTGGCCTCGGCGTCGAGGGCGAGAGGCACCCCGTCGAGGTCGACGACCGGTGCGGCCAGGCGCACGCTCGAGACCAGCCAGACGGCATCCGCCCGCCGCAGTTCCTCGACCGTGATGTCGCGCTCGGCGACGGGGAAGTCGTGCTCGCGGATGTGCTCGAACAGGCTCGCCTGCGTGGTGCCCGCGAGGATGGATCCCGAGGGCTTCGGCGTGACGAAGACACCGTCGATGCGGGCGATGACGCTCGAGGTCGGCCCCTCCATGACGTAGCCGTCGCTGGTGACGAAGATGGTGTCGTCGGCTCCGCGACGATGCGCCTCGCGCAGGGCCGCCATGTTGATGGCGTAGCTCAGCGTCTTGGCGCCGAGCAGCAGCCAGGGAGCACGCTCGGCGACCCCGTGGTCGTAACCGCGGTCGAGGGTCACGACGCGGATGCCCTTCGTGCGGGCATCCGTCGAATCGGATGCCGCATTCACGCTGAGCCACGCCGTCGGCGCCGGCCCGTGCTCGACCCCGCGGCTGAGTACCAACTTCATGGCGAGCTCGCCCTCGGCAGGCACCTGCTCGCGCGCGAAGGCGATCGCGGCTCGCCACTGGCGCAGGTTCGGCACGGGGAGGTCGCAGATCTCGGCCGAGCGCACCAGACGCGCGAGGTGGGGCTCGGACTCCTGCACGTGGCCGTCGACCACGGCGATGGTCTCGAAGATGCCGTCGCCGCGCTGGGTGCTGAGCTCGCCCACCCTGAGAGCGGGCGCCGAGGCGTCGATCTCCCGGAAGGTGCCGGCGGTGGCGGAGGTGGCGTCATCCGCGGCGAGCGGATCGATGAGCAGCGTGTACGGCAACGACATGATCGAAAGCCTAGTTCGGCGGATGGCGCGGTGGCGGCGGGTTGACATCCGCGGCGGCCGCGAGGAGGCATCCGTCCCGGCGGCATGCGCATCGGCCCCGCAGGGCAGAGAAATGGCCGGGCCGCAGAACGCCTCTCGGCGCGAGGCCGCTCGGAGCGGCGAATATTGGAGCCCGGGGTTACTGCGGCCCGGCCATGTACAAGTGTAAGCGACGGATGCCGTGAGCTATTCCCATCACGTCGCTCGCTGAGGCCCGGATGAAGTCCGCGGACGAAGCGCGCCCCTACTCCAGTCCCACGATGAGCCGCAGCGAGCCATCGAACTCGGGCTGGGTGCGCAGGTCGCCGTACTTCGCATCCCAGGCACCGGAGGCCAGTTCGTCGCCGAGCTCGCGCACGAAACGGCGCGCCACGAGCGGGCCGACGAAGCTCCACGCCGAGTTCGCCTGGCGTGCACCGGGGTCGAGCAGCGCCTCGGGGCGTCCGTAGTAGGCCTCGCCGAAGCCGTCGAGGCAGTCGAGCGGGATCGGAACCTCGATGATGCGGCTGTTCGCGCCCAGAGCTTCGGCGATGTGCTCGACCGCGGGGTAGCGCGCGGCCTCGGTGTCGATGACCTCGGGCGCGTACTCGTCGAGCCAGAACCGGTCGAGGGCCTTAGGGTCGCAGCTGAGCACCAGCACCGGTCCGCGCGTCACCCGTCGCATCTCGGCGAGACCACGGTCGATGTCGGCCCATTGATGCACGGTGAAGGTGGCGAGCGAGGCGTCGAAGGCGTCGTCGTCGAACGGCAGCTTCTCTGCCGTCGCGTCGATGGCGCGGGGCAGGCCGGCTTCGCGCTGGATGCGCATGGTCGCCGAGGGTTCCACGGCGGTGACGTCGCGGTCGCGCGGCTCGTACGATCCGGCGCCGGCACCGACGTTCAGAACCGTGTACGCGTCGCCCAACTCCCGCAGGATGGCCGCGGCGATCCGTGGATCGGGGCGACGGTAGTCGGCGTAGCCGAAGCCTATGCGCGCGTAATCGGCGTCGCCGGCACTGCCGTCTCCGGTGCGTTCCATGGCCATCGTCGTCCTCCCCGCATCCGTCTCAGCCGAATCCACACGCCACGTGGCGTCTCAGCCCAGTCTGTCAGGCGATGGATGCCGCGTTACGCCAGTGGGCACGCTCAGTCCAGCGAGTAGCTGCGCCACAGGCGGGCGCAGGCACCCAACTCCTGGCCGAGTTCGGAGAACCGCAGTGCGCGGGTCGTCAGCTCGCTGCTGCGCTCGGGCTCGGTGGCTTCCGAATCGTCGGCGATGCTCGTCGCCCCTCCCGCCATGATGCGGCAGAAGGCGGCAGCGCGGTCGAGCGCGATGCCGAAGTCGCCGGCGAAGATGCCGTGCAGGATGTCGTCGGCCAGCGCCACGACCTCCTCGGGACCCGTCGGCGTGGGAGCGCCGGCCACGACGGGGTCGACGCCCACAGCGAGTTCGGTGCCGCGCTGGAACAGAAACGCTGTGCCCGTCGGATCCTGACGGATCAGCAGGCGCAGAAGGTAGAGCCTCCAGAGCGCACCCGGCAGGCTGCGGGCGGATGCCTGGGCCCAGAGTTCGGCGACCGCGTCGATGCCGTGCTCGTCGGTGTAGGCGACCAGGCGCTCGACGACGGCCGGGTCGGGATTCTCCCGCACCCGCGACAACAGCGCGTTCGCCGTCTCGTGGGCGACGCGGCTGAGTGTGGCCGGGTCGTCACCGCCGTGGAACGCCTCGAACACGCGTGAGGGGAACTTCGTGGGCTTGTGGAATCCGTCTGCCATGGTGCTCCGTTCCGGGTCTCGTCCAAGGCGCTCCGCCCAACGCTACGCGCATTCGACGGCCCGTGATCCACGATAAGTTAGAGACACGGGCCTCTAGCTCAGTTGGTAGAGCAAGGGACTTTTAATCCCTGGGTCGTCGGTTCGAGCCCGACGGGGCCCACCCTCATTCCTGTTCAGCACCCGCATCCACGTCAGCATCAGCATCAGCATCAGCGCCCGGCCTGGCCGCAGCGGAGCGCGACCGCTGCAGCAGCATCCGCCCGCACAGACCGATCGCCGCGACCACGACGGCGACGACGATCGGCGGCACCACCAACTCGGGCATCAGGACCGCCATGCGGAAGACGCCGACGCCGTAGTCGAGCATCTCCGACGGGTATGCGGCGAGCACCCGGCTGCCGGCCGCGGCGCTGATCGCCGTGATCAGCGTCGGACCGATCCAGAGCAGGACGAGTGCGACGACGGACGCGATCACGCGGCCCACGGTGTTCACGCCGCACCAGGCGATCGCGACGCCTACGAGGATCGCCGGGATCCAGCGGGTGTAGCCCAGCACCTGGACGAGCCACTCGGCCGGGAAGGACCCGATCGGGGAGAGCAGGCCGCTCAGCCACGGCCCGGCTGCAACGGCGGCGATGCTCAGGCCGACGAGGGAGCCGGCCCGCGGCGCTCGGGCGATGAGGCAGAGGACGACGACGCCCACGGCCACGGCGAGCGCGGCAACGGCGATGAGCAGAGCG
Organism: Orlajensenia leifsoniae; assembly: GCF_004570845.1. Classification (GTDB taxonomy): domain Bacteria; phylum Actinomycetota; class Actinomycetes; order Actinomycetales; family Microbacteriaceae; genus Orlajensenia; species Orlajensenia leifsoniae. The sequence continues at coordinate 396,031 of NZ_SPQZ01000001.1, forward strand.
AGATACAGCGTCGATTCGCTCCGTGACTGCAGCCCGCCCCCGACGACGGCCGCCGTCTGCACTGTCGCGACGAGCTGCACGAGCAGCACGCCGGCCACCATTGCTGCGAACCCTCCGCGGGTCTGACGCGCGCGGGTCGCCCGGGCGACCAGTCCGGCCGCCGCCGATCCGATGAGCAGCAGTGCGACGATGAGGGTCAGCGTGTACTGGCTGAACGGCAGCAGCACGAGCGGCATCCGTTCCGGCGTCGTGTCGTTCTGCCAGAGGTTCTGCAGGGGCAGGCGCATGCCCGTGACGAGCCAGGGCAGGAGCCCGGCGAGCGCCGACCCGACCCCGATGAGCAGCCACAACCACGGGGCGATCGGCTTGATCTCGGGAACTGTGACCGCTGTCGACCCGTATCCGCCCTGCGTCGTCGCACTCATGCGTTGCATCCCCCTCGAGAAGACGGCGTGGGGGCGGTTCGGCGCCCCCACGCCTGAGTTCAGCCTACGAGGACCGACGCCGTCCACGACTGAGGTCGGGGCCGCGCGTCGCCCTCAGCGTGCGGGAGGAGCCGCACGCCGCGAGGCGCGGGCCGCGAGCCCCTTGAGGGCGCGATCGGCTGATCCGCCGAGCGCCCAGGTCTCGGAGAGTGCGGCGACGGATGCGGTGGCTCCGGCATCGAGTGGACGGATGCGTGCGTCGAACTCACCGAGGTCGAGATCGCGCACCACCTCGACGACCGTCGGCGCCACGGCGAGATAGTCGGAGGCCGCGAGGATCTTCGCCCTGATGCCCGCCGACATCGGCTCGCCGGCATCCGCCGCCGCGGCGATGATGCCGTCGAGGTCGCCGTGCTCCTGCAGCAGGGTCGCGGCGGTCTTCTCGCCGACACCCGCGACTCCGGGCAGGCCATCGGATGCGTCGCCTCGCAGAGCCGCGAAGTCGGCATACTGAGCGGCGGTGACGCCGTACTTCGACAGCACGGTCTCGCCCGTGAGCACCTCGAGCTTGTTCATGCCGCGAGCCGTGTAGACGATGCGCACGTCGCGGTCGTCGTCGATGAGCTGGAACAGGTCGCGATCGCCGGTGACGATGTCGACGGGCATCGTGGCCCGGGTCGCGAGGGTGCCGATGACGTCGTCGGCCTCGTGGTCGGCCGCGCCGATGATGGTGACGCCGAAGGCCTCGAGCGTCTCGCGGATGAGCGGGATCTGCGCCACGAGCAGCTCGGGAGTCTCCTCGACGTCGGGACCGCCCTCGACGACCTTCTCCACCCGGTGCTCCTTGTAGCTCGGGATGAGGTCGACGCGCCACTGCGGGCGCCAGTCGTCGTCCCAGCAGGCGACCAGGTGGGTGGGCTCGAAGTCGGTGACGAGACGGCCGATGAAGTCGAGCAGGCCGCGCACGGCGTTCACCGGGGTTCCATCGGGTGCCCGGATCGTGTCGGGCAGGCCGTAGAAGGCTCGGAAGTACAACGAGGCGGTGTCGAGAAGCATCAGACGCTCGGGCATGTCCCGATCATGGCACGACCCGGTGACCTGCTGCTGGGCCGACGGATGCCGCATCCGGCCGGACTCCTCTCGCCCGGCACTCAGGTGCGCGGTGTTCACTCGGCCCATGGCCACCAGGAAGGATCGCTCGCGGTCGCGACTGCTGGCCGCGCTTTCGGGCACGCACGACGGAAGACCGGCCTGGGTGGACCGCATCGAGGAGGGCGACGACGCCGGGTTCTTCGGGCCGGGCTCGGCCGCGTGGGCGGTGCACGGCGGGATGCCGACCCTCGTCGCCGGCATCCGGGCCCTGCTCGTGCAGACGCTCCATCCCGGAGCCATGGCCGGAGTGCACGACCACTCGCGCTTCGGCGAGGATCCTCTCGGCCGGCTCGCGGGCACGATCCAGTGGCTCACCATCGTGACCTACGCCGACACCGTGTTCGCCACCGAGGAGTCGGCGCGGGTCGGCAAGTATCACTCGCGCGTCATCGGCACCTACCTCGACGCCCATGACGTCGAGCGCCCCTATGCGGCCGGTGACCCCGAGCTTCTCGCCTGGGTGCATCTCGCGTTCACGGATTCGTTCCTCGCCTGCCACACCATCTGGGGCGGAGCGATTCCCGGCGGGGCCGACGCCTACGTGCGCGAGTGGGCGACGGCGGGCGAACTCGTCGGGGTGGAGTCGCCGCCGCGCTCCGAGTGGCAGCTGCGCGACCAGCTGGCGGCGTTCTCGAACAACGGCATCCTGAAGAGCGACGAGCGCGTCGCCGAGGCCGTGCGCTTCATCAGGCATCCGCCCCTGCCGAAGCCCATGCTGCCGGCGTACCGCGTGCTCTTCGCCGGCGCCGTCGCGAGCCTTCCGGAGGACTATCGACGGATGCTCGGGCTCCGACGCTCTCGGCTGCCCGTCGTGTGGGCGACGGCCCGCGCGCTCGGCGCCGTGCACCGCCTGCTCGGGAGGAGATCACCGTCGGAGGATGCCGCGCGCGCCCGAATCGCACGGATCGGGAGGGGCGGGCCGGTCGGCCCGAGCTCTCCGCAGCAGGCGCGCACGACGGCGGACTGAGCGTCCCGGTGCCCTTCTTGGGGGCGCGCGGCGCTCGACGCGGCTCCCCTACGCTGCCGTCAAGCCGCCCCTACGCGAACGGATGCCCGCGATGACGACAGCACCGCCCGGCTGGTACGCCGACCCCGGTGCCGCCTACGACGCGTCGCTTCCCGCCGACGCCCTGAGGTGGTGGGACGGATCCGCGTGGACCGAGCACACGCACGCGCCGACGCCACCGGATGCGGCTGCGCGACTCGCCGCGTCAGGCACCGCCTTCGCTCCCGTGCTCGTCGCTCCCGGCTCGGCCGCAGCGCCGGCATCCGTCACCACCGAGACAGCCGCCACCGATGAGACAGCCGTCACCGCCGTTACCGACGTCACCGCCGAGCGCAACCCGTTCTCGCGCTACGCGCTCATATTCGGCATCGCGACCATCGCCGCGGCCGCCCTCGTGGCGGTGAACCCGCTCGCAGGACTCGTCGCCGTCATCGCGGGGGTGCTCGCGCTGCTCTTCGGCATCCTGGGGATCGTGCGGTCCGTGCGCACGCGCACCGGACGAGCGTCGTCGGGGTGGGGAACCGTGCTCGGCCCTGTCGGCGTCATCCTGGCCGGGATCGTCTGGATCGTGGCGATCATCGCGCTGACTCCGAACCTCGGATTCCCGGGCATGGACTACGCGCAACCACTCCCTGAGGCAGCCGAGCGCCAGATCATGCGAGAGCTCGAAACGGCTGCAACGGCAGACCCGTCGGTGCCGTACCCCGACACCGTGGAGTGCCCCGACACGAACGAGGTGCAGTTCCTGTGCACCATCCACTACCTCGACGGATCGACGAACGTCGCCGTGGTCTCGCAGACGCCGTCGGGGCTCCTGTGGCAGCCGGCAGAATTGGGCGAGGTCGGCGAGAAGTAGCGTCGTCCGCGCCGGGACGCCGGCGACGCCTCAGTCGACGAGCGCCCGGAATCCGCTCATCAGGCCGACACGCTGCTCCGAGGTGCGCGCCAGCGGCGTGACCGCGAGGGTCGTGACTCCGGCCTCGGCGAAGGCCGCGACGCGCTCCTTCACGTGACCGGGCGACCCGATGAGGTTGATCGCACGCGCCAGGTCGTCGGGAACCGCGGCCGTCGCCTCGTCCTTGCGGCCCTCGAGGTAGAGGTCCTGGATGAGAGCCGCCTCCTTCTCGAAGCCGTACTGCGACACCAGGTCGTTGTAGAAGTTCTTGCCGCGCGCGCCCATTCCGCCGACGTACAGGGCGATCTGCGGCTTCACGAGCGGCAGCACGGCATCAGCATCGTCGCCGATGTAGAGCGCCGGGCTGGCGAAGACGTCGAGAGTGCCGAGGTCGTCCGAACGCTTGGCCAGACCGGCATCGAGCGACCCGCCCCAGACGTCGCGCGCCCGCTCGGGGTGGAAGAACATCGGCATCCAGGCGTCGGCAATCTCGGCCGTCTGCTTCACGCTGGCCGGACCGAGCGCGGCCACCACGATCGGGATGCGCTCGCGCACGGGGTGGTTGATGAGCTTCAGCGGCTTGCCGAGCCCGGTGCCCTTCTCGGCCGGCAGCGGGATCTGGTAGCTGCGGCCGTCGTACTCCACGCGGTCGCGGCGCCAGACCATGCGGCAGATGTCGATGATCTCGCGAGCGCGGCGCAGCGGTGCGTCATAGGGCACGCCGTGGAAGCCCTCGATGACCTGGGGTCCGGATGCTCCGATGCCGAGCACGAAGCGTCCGTCCGAGACGAAGTCGAGTCCCGCCGCCGTCATGGCCGTGAGTGACGGTGTGCGCGTGTAGATCTGCAGGATGCCGGAGGCCAGCTTGATCTTCTCCGTCACGGCGGCGAGGTAGCCCAGCTGGCTCACCGCGTCGAACGAGTAGGCCTCGGGAACGATGACGATGTCGACGCCGGCCTTCTCGAGCTCGCCGACCTCGGCCGCCGTCTCGCGGAATCCGCCCGAGTAGTTCAGCATCATGCCGATGTCCATGTGAGTCCTCACTGCGCTGTGGTGTCGTCGAGCCGGGATGCACGCGGCCAGCGTCCAGTATGCCCCGCAGCCGCATCCGGATCGAAGCCGCTGTGCGCGTTTGCAGGATGAGCTGCGTTTCAGCCGCCATATGCACCTGAACCTTGTCTCATCCTGCAAACGGCTGCCGTGGGCGCCCGTGTGACGCCTCAGGTGAACTCTGTGAAACATCGATGGCGCACCCCCTGATCAGGGGAATAGTCTTCGCTCGAATGACAGCGCTCTCACCCCCCTGAATGGAAGGCACGTTTATGACACAACCCACGATCGTCCTGGTGCACGGAGCCTGGGCCGATGCCTCGAGCTGGAACGCCGTCGCCAGTGACCTGCAGGGTCGCGGCTTCACGGTACTGGCACCCACGAACCTGTTGCGTGGAATCGCGACGGATGCCGCCTACGTCGCATCCTTCCTGGCACAGCGCACGAGCGGACCCGTCGTGCTGGTCGGCCACTCCTACGGCGGCGCCGTGATCACCAACGCCGGCACCGGTGGCGGGGAGGTGAAGGCGCTGGTCTACGTCGACGCCTTCATCCCCGACGAGGGCGAGACCGTGTTCTCCATCCTCGGCGGCTCCGGCTCGGCGCTCGACGTACCCGACCCCACGACAGTCCTCGACGTCGCAGGCTACCCCGGTGCGCCCGAGGGCGACGCCGAGGCCTTCCTCAAGCCGGCGACAGTGCATGAGTCCTTCGCGCAGGACCTGCCCGAGGCCGACCGCTGGCTCATCGCCGCCGGTCAGCGCCCGATCACGCTCAGCGCCAACGCCTCGCCGACCACGACCGTCGCCTGGAAGACGCTGCCCAGCTGGGCCGTCGTCGGCACGGAGGACCGGGTCATCCCGCCGGCGACGCAGCGCTCTCAGGCCGAGCGCGCCGGAGCGACGATCACCGAGGTCGGGGCATCGCACGTGTCCCTCGTGTCGCAGCCCGCAGCGGTCGTCGACGTGATCCTCGCCGCAGTGGCCGCAGTCTCGGAGTGACAGCCTGAATACAGGATGAGCACGTCGATGCCGGTCGCACAGACCTCATCGGCGTGCTCGTCCTGTTTTCCGGCGCCGGATGCAGCGGCCCGGCGCGCGGCTGGAACTCCGGGCGGCTGGCGGCTGAACGGGCTAGACGGCCGTCGGCACGACGACGACGGGCTGCGTCGTCGGCTGGGGCGAGCCACCGGCCGGCTCCACGGTGACGCCCACGGCAGCGCCTGCGGTCATGTCGCCCTCGAGTACCCGCCAGGTGGTGCCGTCGTCGCCGACGGTGAAGGTTCCGGCGGGAACGGCGGTCTCGCTGTCGATGTACCAGAGCTCATAGGTCTGGTCGGAGTCGAGAGCCGGCATGCCGTCGACCATCACGGCCGAGCGGCCGAGCTCCTCCGACCAGGTGAGAGTGACGGTTCCCCCGCCGGCCACCTCGCCCGTCGCCTGCTGGGCGTCGGAGGCGGCCGAGATGCTGGCGAGGTCGCGCTGGGCTCCCCATCCGTTCGGCCCCGGCCAGTTCACGCCGACGACCACTGCTGCGATGAGCACCACGGCCGCGGCGGCTGCGCCGATGAAGGCGCCGGGGCGGGAGAACCAGCGACGCTGGGCGGCGGCTTCGGCGCGGCCGACGGGCGGCACGGCAGGAGCGGATGGAGATGCGGGAGCGCCGAGGGGAGCACCGGGTGCCGAGGGAACAGCGGCCGGGCTCGGCGCCGCGACGGGGGTCGCGGCATCCGGAGCAGGGGCAGGTGCGGTCGACGGCACTGCGTCGACCTCGGCATCGGCCGCGTTGGCTCCACCCGCGGTGTCTGCCGGCAACTGCGGCAGGCCGGAGAGTTGCGCCATGATGCTCGCCTTCAGAGCGGGCGGAGGCGTGACGGGCGTGACGTTCGACCCCAGCAGGGCTGCTGTGTCGGCGAAACCGGCCGCCTCCTCACGCAGCCGTTCGGAATCGAGCAGGGCGCGCTCGTAGCGGGCACGCTCCTCGGCGTCGACGGCGTCCAGGGCGTACGAACCGCTCAGGGCGTGCTCGTCACCGACGGGTCGCTGGTCTTTCTCGCTCATGCGGTCACCCCCAGTGCGTCTCTCAGACGGATCATCCCGTCGCGTATTCGGGTCTTCACAGTGCCGATCGGCACGCTCAGTTCATCGGCGATCTCGCTATGGGAGAAGCCGGAGTAGTAGGCCAACGACACAGCCTGGCGCTGCACGTCGGTGAGTTCGGTGAGTGCGCGCTGCACCCGCTCGTTCTCGACCCGTAGTTCGGCAGCCTCGCTCACCACATCGGTATCGATGGGCAGGTCGCGGATGCCGATGCGAGTGTCGCGGTCACGGGAAGCCTGGGCGGAACGGATGCGGTCGACGGCGCGGCGATGGGCGAGCGTGAACATCCAGGAGAGGGCACTGCCCCGCTCGGGCTGGAACCGTGCTGCGGACTGCCAGATCTCGAGAAACACCTCCTGCGTCACCTCCTCCGATTGCGCTGGATCGACGACGAGCCGCCGAACCAGTCCGAAAAGCCGAGCCGATACCCCGTCGTAGAGTTCGCTGAAAGCCCGCTGGTCTCCCGTGGCGACACGTTCCAGCAGCTCTTCCAGCGTGACGACAGGCGGAATTCCGATGTCGTCTTCACCGATCTCATGGGGCACGAGAACAAGCATGTCAGGTGTTCGGCGCGATGCCCGTTTCGGATTGCCGGGTTGACGGTATGAGATTCCGGATGCCGCCGCCTTCGGCCTCCGGCATCCGTTCACCCCATCGCCGACGCGCGAGCGGCCCGAAGCAGCCACGATCGCATTCGGCTCGCACCCCTCTACCGGATGCATCCGGGGCCTGATCACGCCCGATTCCCAGCTTCGGAAAGTTTCTGGAGATTCTCCAATCCGCACCCCACGGGGTTCCGAATGCCCTCCTGAAGGCACCACAGCAAGTGGAGCCGGCCGAACCCGGCCAACGATTCCAAGGAGAAGATCCATGCGACTCACACGCACTTCACTCGCCGCCCTCTCGATCGTGGGCATCGCAGCCCTCGGCCTGACCGGTTGTTCGATGGGCAGCGGCACCGATGACACCTCGTCGTCGAGCAGCCCCAGCTCCGAAGCCCCCATGGCCGAGACCCCGGAGGCCATGGACCCCGCAGCCGACCTCGTCGGCTCCGGTTGCGCCGCCTACGCCGAGCAGGTTCCGGATGGCGCCGGCTCCGTCGCGGGCATGGCTGAGGACCCGGTGGCCGTCGCCGCCTCGAACAACCCGATCCTCACGACGCTCACCGCAGCCGTCTCGGGTGGCCTCAACCCCGACGTCAACCTCGTCGACACCCTGAACGGCAGCGAGTTCACCGTCTTCGCTCCCGTCGATGACGCGTTCGCCAAGATCGACGCCGCCACCATCGAGGGCCTCAAGACCGACTCGGCCACGCTGACCAAGATCCTCACGTACCACGTGGTTCCCGGCCAGATCGCTCCTGCTGACATCGAGGGAACCCAGACCACGGTCGAGGGTGGAACCGTCGAGGTCACCGGCAGCGGCGACGACATGATGGTCAACGACGCCAAGGTCATCTGCGGTGGCGTGAAGACCGCCAACGCCACCGTGTACCTCATCGACTCCGTGCTGATGCCGCCGGCCTGATGATCCGGTGAAGAGGGAACGGCCCGTCTCCAGTGGAGGCGGGCCGTTCTTCGTGCGCTTGATCTCGATACGCGTCCGACTTCGTCGGGCGCTACTCGATCAGCGAGTCTGTCTAGAACCCGCCGAAGCGGATGCCCCAGCTGATCTCCCACTCGTCGCCGGGGGCGAGCCAGCGCAGGCCCTTCCCCGAGTTGAAGGCGTCGGCGGGGGCGGTCATGGGCTCGATCGCGATGGCGGCGTCGCCCTCGCGGCCCGGGAACTGCCGCGTCGTGAAGACCTGTACGAATCCGAACTCCGGCTCCGACCACATCGACACCGTGCGTCCGTCCGGTGCCGTGAGCGTGTGCACGACCTCGCCGTCGGTGGCGAAGGCCTCGCCCCAGGCGTCGTCGAGCTGCAGCTCGCTCACGCGGCGCGGGTCGCGCAGGTCCCACTCCGTGCCCTCGACCGGAACCTCGGACGTCGGAAGCAGCCGGTCGTCGACCTCGATGTGGCTCGCAGCGGAGAGCTGGAGGGTGAGAGTGTCCGTCGGCACGTCGCCGATGCGGAGGAACGGATGCGTTCCCACAGCGACCGGAGCCGACTCGTGCCCGAGGTTGCGCAGGTAGTGCGTCACCTTGAGCCCGTCGGAGACCAGCTCGTAGTGCACGGCGGTCTCGAGCAGGTACGGATAGCCGTGCTGCGGGTAAACGGTCGCGGCGAGGGTGACCGAGTCCTGGGTGCGGTCGACCTCCCGGTACTCCGTGTAGCGCAGCAGGCCGTGGATGGCGTTGTTCAGCTTCGGTTCGGTGATGTCGAGCTGCCGCTCGACGCCCTCGTGCTCCCAGCGACCGTCGCGGATGCGGTTCGGCCACGGCACCAGCACGATGCCGGCGCCGTAGGGCGGCGACGACTCCTCGCCGTAGGTCTCGACGAGGTCGACCCCGTCGAGACTCAGCTGACGGATGGCTGCAGCGAGTCCCGTGATCGTCGCGCGCAGCTCTCCGCTCGCGGTCCTCGTCGACAACTCGTACTGCTCACCGGTGGGAAAGGTCATGCAGAGAGCCTAGAGCCGGCGGGCAGCACGGTGAGACCCGCCTGCTCGAACTCGCCGAGGAGCACGGCCGGGGCTGCGGCATCCGTCACCAGGATGTCGACCTCGTCGAGCGACGAGATGCGCGCCAGGTGGACCTCGCCCAGCTTCGACGAATCGGCGACGACCACGGCGCGGCCGGCCGCACGGATCATGGCGATCTTGACAGCGGCCTCGGGCAGGTTGGCGTTGGTGACGCCGCGCTCGACGTCGACGCCGTTGCAGCCGATGAAGGCGATGTCGGCACGGAGGTCGGCGAGGATGCCGCGGGCCAACGGGTCGACGAGCGAGTGCTGCCGTGGCCTCAGCGTGCCGCCCGTGAGGACGACGGTGAAACGCGGGATGGCGCTCTCGAGCTCGAGGGCGATGCTCAACCCGTTGGTGAAGATCGTGACGTCGTCGAGGTCGCGGCGGGCGCGCAGCGAACGCGCCACCTGCAAGGTCGTCGTGCCGACGTCGAGGATGACGCTCTGCCCGCTGCTCACGAGGGCTGCTGCGGCCTCGCCGATGCTCTCCTTCGGCCCGGCGGAGGCGGAGAGGGCCTCCTCGAAGCTGGGCTCGCGCTCGGGGCGGCGGGCGATGGCCGTGGCAGCGGGATCCGTCGACGGCACGGCGCCCCCGTGCACCCGTCGGATGAGGCCCTCGCGCTCGAGCTGGTCGAGGTCGGCTCGGGCCGTGACATCGGTCACCCCGAAGGCGACCGCGAGGTCGCGCACCCGCACGAAGCCGCGGTCGGCGACGAGGGCTGCGGCACGGTCGCGGCGGATGCCGGCCGGCACGGAGTTGCCCGGGTCGCGTTCGGTCGTCGTCATCCGCCCATTGTCCCGGGTTTTGCTTTCTCTTTGCAATCCGCAAATCAACTTGTTTCGTAAACGCAAGCCGCGTATCGTGAGCCTGTCATGACAGAGCCCTCAGCCTTCACAGCCGACCCCAGCATCCGTCGCCTCGAGCACACCCTCGCCGACGGCCGTGCCCTCATCTACTTCGATGACGCCGACACCACTCTCTCGCCCGAGCGCGCTCCCGACCTGCGCGAGCTCGACCCGCGCCCGGCCACGGCGACGATGCGCCAGGACGCCCTCACCGGGGAATGGATCTCCATCGCGGCCGCCCGCCAGAACCGCGTGTTCCTGCCGCCGGCCGACCTCGATCCGCTCGCCCCGCAGAAGCCCGGCAACCCGTCGGAGATCCCGAGCACCTACGACGTGGCCGTGTTCGAGAACAAGTCGCCGTCGTTCGGGCCCGAGCTCGCCGCCGTGACGGATGCCGGCCCCGAGGCCCTCGCCGAGCTCTCCGCCGTGGGCATCGGCCGCACGCGCACCTCCATCGGCCGCTGCGAGGTGGTGTGCTTCAGCCCCGAGCACGCCGGATCGTTCGGCACCCAGAGCGTCTCGCGCGCCCGCACCGTGATCGAGGCGTGGGCCGATCGCACGGCGGCGCTCTCGGCACTGCCGGGCATCGAGCAGGTGTTCCCCTTCGAGAACCGCGGCGAGGCGATCGGCGTCACGCTGCAGCATCCGCACGGCCAGATCTACTCCTACCCCTACGTGACCCCTCGCACGACCCGATTGCTCGAGTCGATCGAGCGCTACGGCCCCGGTCTCTTCGCCGATCTGCTCGCCAGCGAGCAATCGGGCGAACGGATGCTGCTGCAGGGCGAGCACTGGACCGCCTTCGTGCCGTTCGCGGCCCGCTGGCCCATCGAGGTGCACCTGCTCCCCCACCGGCACGTGCCCGACTTCGCCGCCACGACGCTCGAGGAGCGGGACGAGCTGTCGCGCCTGTACCTGCGGCTGCTGCGCGGCATCGACGCGCTCTACGAGACGCCGACCCCCTACATCGCCGCCTGGCACCAGGCCCCTGTGAACGTCGGTCGCGACGACATCAGGCTGATGCTGCAGGTGACAAGTCCGCGCCGTGCCGCCGACAAGCTGAAGTTCCTTGCCGGCTCCGAGGCCGCCATGGGCGCCTGGATCGGCGATGTGACTCCCGAGCAGCAGGCGCTGAGCATCCGCGAGGCCATCGCGAGGGCCGACGCCGCGACACCGATCGAACCGCACACGGAAGAGAACCGATGACCGACCTGCACTCCAGCGTGACGGAGCACTTCACCCAGCTGTACGGGCGCCGTCCGACCGGCGTCTGGTCCGCTCCCGGCCGCGTCAACCTGATCGGCGAGCACACCGACTACAACGCCGGATTCGTGTTCCCGTTCGCGATCAACCGCCGTACGGTCCTGGCGCTGGCTCCGCGCGAGGACCGCATCCTGCGCGTCGCGTCGTCGTTCTCGGCGGACCCCGTCTCGATCTCGCTCGACGACCTCGCACCCGAGGCACTGCACGGCTGGTCGGCCTATCCGCTCGGCGTCGCCTGGGCGCTCGGCCAGTTCGGGGCGCCCCTCGACTCGCTCAGCGGGGCCGATGTGTACCTCGACTCCGAGGTCCCCGTCGGTGCCGGCCTGTCGTCGTCGGCCGCAATCGAGAGCGCCATGGCCGTGGCGCTGAAAGACGTCTGGCGCCTCGACTTCGACCGCCGCACCCTCGCCCAGGTGGGCCAGCTCGCCGAGAACCGCGCCGTCGGCGCCCCGACGGGCATCATGGACCAGTCGGCCTCGCTGCTCGGGCGAGAGGATGCCGGTGTCTTCCTGGACTGCCGCTCCTTCGAGTCCGAGGTCATCCCGCTCGGCTTCGATGCCGCAGGCCTCGAGGTGCTCGTGATCGACACCAAGGTGAGCCACGCCCACTCGACCGGCGGCTACGCGGCCCGCCGTGCGTCCTGCGAGGCCGGAGCCAAGGCTCTCGGCGCGGACACCCTGCGCGACGTGCAGATGAGCGACCTCGCCGAGGCCGCCGAGATCCTCGACGACGAGACCTTCCGCCGGGTGCGGCACATCGTCACCGAGAACCAGCGCGTGCTCGACACCGTGCGCACCCTGCGTTCCGAGGGACCTCGCGCCATCGGCTCCCTGCTCGATGCATCGCACGCCTCGATGCGCGACGACTTCGAGATCTCGACGCCCGAACTCGACCTGGCCGTCGAGGCTTCGCGGACGGCCGGTGCCATCGGTGCGCGGATGACGGGCGGCGGCTTCGGTGGTGCTGCCATCGCCCTGGTGGCCGACGCCGACCTGCCCGCCGTGCGCGACGCCGTGCTGACGGCCTTCGACGCTGCCGGCTACGCCACCCCCGAGCTGTTCACCGTGCGCGCGGCGCAGGGCGCGGCGCGGGAGGTCTAGTGGCACTCGCCAGCTGAGGCCCGGACGCAGTCCGCGGCCGTGGCGCTCAGGCGGAGCGCGCTTCGGGCGGTCGCTGCGCTCGGCCCTCAGCGGGCGGGTGGCGCCACGACCGCCGACGGCTCGCCGCCCGTGATGCGCACGAGTTCGGCGAACGTCGTCGGGAAGACCGTGTGCGCGTGGCCGGCCGCGGCCCACACGGTGTCGTAGTCGGCGAGCGCCGTGTCGACGACCGTGCGCACGGGTGCCGGATGCCCCACCGGCGCGACCCCGCCGATGGTCTGGCCCGTCGCATCCTTCACCTGCTCCTTCGTCGCCCGCGCGATTGTGCCCCCGAGCCTCGCTCCGAGCCACTCGGTGTCGACTCTGTGCGCGCCGGAGGTGAGCACGAGAAGCGGTTCGCCGTCGAGCGTGAACACCAGGGAGTTGGCGATCGCCCCGACCGTCGTTCCGATGGCGTCGGCTGCGGCCAGGGCCGTCGGCGTCGCCACCTCGAACCACGTGACGTCGGGAGTGAGCTCGTGTTCGGCGAGGGCGGCGCGCACGCGCTCGACCGCCGGGTGGGAGGTGTCGACCATGCTCGCCACCCTAGAGCTCACGCACCGAGTCGCCCAAACTCGTCGGATCCGGGAGCGCAGCGACCGACGGAGGCGACGAAGACGGGCGATTCGCCGTCGATAGGGTGGGCCCATGAGCATCGACGAGTTGGCCGTCATCAGGACCCTACCGGGCATCGGCAGCCCCTCCATCGCCGAGAGCGCCTTCGTGGCGGCCGGCGCCGTCATCGTCGGCGACGTCACCCTGGGCGAGCACTCCAGCGTCTGGTACAACGCCGTGCTGAGAGCCGATGGCGCCCCGATCGTGCTGGGAGCCGGCTCCAACCTGCAGGACACCGTGGTCTGCCACGTCGATGCGGACTTCCCGCTCACGATCGGAGCCAACGTGTCCGTCGGCCACGGCGCCGTGCTGCACGGCTGCACCGTCGGAGACGACAGCCTGGTCGGCATGTCGGCCACGGTGCTGAACGGTGCCGTGATCGGCGAGGGCTCCCTCGTGGCTGCCGGCGCCGTCGTGCTCGAGGGAACCGAGGTTCCCCCGGGATCGCTGGTCGCCGGAGTTCCGGCGAAGGTGCGTCGGGAGCTGACGGATGCCGAACGCCAGGGCATCCGCACGAATGCGGAGCACTACCTGCGCCACGTCGGCGAGCACAGCGCGCCGCTCGCCTGACGCGTCGCCGGGCTGAGGCTGCGCCCGGGTCGCCGCTCGCCTGGCGGGTCGCGTCAGCGGAGCGCGGCCTCCCCCGCCACGGCCCGCTCGACCGGCGTCGAGTCCCGTGCGAGAGGAACCGTCAGCGGCGCCGGAAGCACCACCCGCAGCACGCGACGAGCTCGCCGGAGGAGCCAGAGCGATGGGACGGCGACGACCATCGCGAGGAAGCCGGCCGCCGAGTCGTCGTGGGAGCCGAGCATGCGCTTCCGGTCCCACGCCCGACGCAGTCGACCGCCGCGCAGATTGTGGCGCTGAGGCGCCAGTGGGAGCGGGGCCGCGTCGCGCCTGGCCACGAGCTGCTCGAGTAGTTCGTGCCAGTCATCGGCCGCGACGCCGTGGAAGTAGTTGTCGGCCAGCCACTCGGGTCGCGGGTGGCGGAACCGACCGGCGCGCAGGTCGCCCGCGTCGCCGAACAGGCCGCTGTCCACGAAGACCGTGTTGATGAGCCCGGGGGCGATCCCGAAGTCGTCGAGCAGCAGCACCGGGATGTCGGCGGCGACGGCCTCGAGCGCAGCCGTCGAGCTGACCGTCACCAGGGCGACGGCCCGTGCGAGATGGTCTGCCATGGGCCCGTCCTCGACCACGAGGTTGGCCGGCAGCGTTCCGCCCCACCGGTCGACGAACTCGCGATTCTCGAGGAGGGCGCCGAAGTCGTGGGTCTCGGCGTGGGTCTGGGCCTCCCCGGCCCGAGCCCGCACCTTGACGACGACGCGCTGTTCGGGATGGGCTCGCGCCGTCTCGATGAGCCACTGCAGCAGGGCGATGCGATCCTCCAGCCGACGCGGCACGATCGCCTGCGCCGCGAACACGATCGAGTCAGCGGCAGCAGGGGTCGGGGTCGGAGCCTCGGGCGCCCGATCAGGCGCCGACTCAGACGTCGGCGCCGCCGCCGGCTGGCCCAGGAAGGGCAGGGTCGCCAGACCGAAGCCGACGGAGACCGGCATCCGTTCCGCATTCCGAGAGAACTCGCGCACCTCGTGCCGACTGTGCAGCACGATGAGGTCGGTCTGCTCGCGGTAGACGATGGCCTTCGGAACCGCCGGGATGGTGATGCCCGGAAAGCCGCTCACCAGCACGGGTCGGTTCGGAACCGACGCCATCGCCCGGATCACGACCCGCACCATCGGTCCCCGGAGGGCCAGGAGCACAGCGTCGGGGCGGAGCTCGGTCACGACGCGCGCCACGTCGGTCAGCTGACGCACCCGGACCTGCCCGATGGTGAAGGCCGATCCGGAGAGTGCGTCCTCGAGTTGGCGCGCGCTCGGCTGCACAGGAGACGCGAGCACGACGATCTCGACGGCCCAGTCGGCCGGAAGCCCGGACGCCAGGGCGGCGCCCCACTTGACGTAGGAGTCCGAGTCGCCGATCACCAGCATGCGCCTGGCGGCCACCGGCCTCATGACGCGTTGACCCGCCGCAGCTTCGCCTTGGGAGCCTCCTCGCCCGGGAAGACGCGCTTCACGCCGTCGCCCATGGCCTCGCTGATGATGCGGATGTCGCGCACCAGGTGGTCGAAGCCCTGCGGCTCCAGCGAGGCTGCGTGGTCGGAACCCCACATCGTGCGGTCGAGCGTGATGTGCCGCTCGACGGCGACGGCGCCGAGGGCCACGGCGGCGAGCGAGATCTGCAGGCCGCGTTCGTGGCCCGAGTAGCCGATCGGCACGCCGCGGTAACGGTCCTGGAGCGTGCGGATGACCGAGATGTTCGCCTCCTCGGTCGGCATCGGGTAGCTCGAGGTGGCGTGCAGCATGACGAGGCGGTCGGTTCCGAGCACCTCGACGGCGGCATCGATCTCGTCGAGGGTCGACATGCCCGTCGAGAGGATCACGGGCTTGCCCGTCTCGCGGAGGGCCCAGAGGAGTTCGATGTCGGTGACGGATGCCGAGGCCACCTTGTGGGCGACGACCCCGATGTCCTCGAGGAAGGCCACGGACGGCACGTCCCACGGCGAGGCGAACCAGTCGACGCCGCGCAGGTAGGCGTAGTCGGCCAGCTCGATGTACTGGTCGCGGTCGAACTCGACCCGACGCCGGTAGTCGAGGTAGGTCATCGTGCCCCACGGCGTCTCGCGCGGGACGTCCTTCATGTGCTCGGGAGTCGAGATCTCGGGCGTGCGCTTCTGGAACTTCACGGCCTGCGCGCCGGCCTCTACCGCGACGTCGATGAGTTCCTTGGCGAGGTCGACCGAGCCGTTGTGGTTCAGTCCGATCTCGCCGATGACGTAGACGGGCTCGCCCGGTCCGATGACCGATCGTCCGATTCGCACAGACATGTGTTCTCCTTCGTGTTGCCCGCGTGGCGGGACGTCAGTTCTCGTGGGTCCCACGAGCGGCGATGATCGCGTCCGAGAGCTCGCGCACGGCGCCGGCACCGCCGACGCGGGAGAGCACGACGCGTGCAGCGGCGATCACGGCGGGGTCGGCATCCGCCACCGAGACCGGCCATCCCACGATGCGCATGCACGCCAGGTCGGCGAGGTCGTTGCCGAGGTAGGCGATGCGGTCCAGGGGAACCCCGACGCGCTCGGCCCAGGCGACGAGGACCGTCGCCTTGTCGTCGATCCCGTGCTCGACGTCGACGCGGAGCTTCTCTGCCCGCGCGGCGACGACGGAGTTGGTCTCGGCGGACAGGATCAGCATCGGGATGCCGGCTTCGCGGAGACGCTTGACGCCGTGGCCGTCCCGGCGGCTCACCCGCACGGACTCGCGGCCGAGGGTGTCGACGGATGCGGTGTCGTCGGTGTGGACGCCGTCGAAATCGGTGACGACGGCATCGACGTCGATGAGCGGATGCGGCGACGGGTCGATGACGCGTGCGAGCGCTGTGCTGATCGCGAGGTCGGCCGCCGTGTCGATCTCGATCGCGTGCACCTCCGGCACCAGGCGCACGGCGACGCGACCGAAGAAGCGGTGCCCGGCCTCGCGGAAGCCCTCGGTGCGCAGCACGTAGAACGCGCCGGTCTCGCGGTACTCCACGTCGCGGTCCTGGCGCCGCGGACGCACGGCCGCCGAGTGGTTGACTCCCTCGACGGTGCCGTCATGGTCCGGCCGCGCCCGCCAGAGGAAGGAGTGGCTCTCGACCGCCGAGAAGACGACATCGGCGTCACGGTCGAGCACCGTGCGCACGGCGACCTCGAGGTCGGCGGCGTCGATGAACGGCGAGGTGGCCTGGATGAACACCGTCGCCTCGGGCAGCGCGCCCGTCTCGTCCTCGATCGAGGCGAGGGCGTGCAGGAGGGCGGACTCCGAGCTGGCCGTGTCACCGGCGAGCTCCTGTGGGCGCTGCACGACGTCGGCGCCGGCATCGCGGGCGAGGGCTGCGATGGCGTCGCCATCCGTCGTCACAACGACCCTGTCGATGGAGGGGGCGGCCAGTGCAGATCGCACGGCGCGCACGATCAGCGGCACTCCGCCGACGGGAGTGGAGTTCTTGCCGGGGAGGCCCTTGGAGCCGGCTCGGGCGGGGATGATCGCCACGACACGATCGACGGGCACGGTTACGGTGGCGGCCTCAGCCGTGCCGGCACGAGTCGCGACCCCGACTCGCGTTCGCTCCGATTGGGACATGCCGCGAGGCTAGGACCCGGAAGTGACCTGCCCGTGATCGGGAGGTGAACGGGGCCGGTCACCCCGGGGCGTCGCGCCGCACTCCCGGGGAATGCGGCGCGACAGGCCGTCAGCCGAGGCGGAGTTCTGCGGCCTTCACGACGTTCGAGAGCAGCATCGCGCGGGTCATCGGGCCCACTCCGCCGGGGTTCGGCGACAGGAAGCCGGCCACGTCGGCGACGGACGGATGCACGTCACCGGTGAGCCGCCCCTTGCCCGTCTCCGGGTCCTCGACGCGGGTGATGCCCACATCGAGCACGGCGGCACCGGGCTTCACCCAGTCGGCCTGCACCAGGTGGGCGACCCCCACGGCGGCGATCACGATGTCGGCACGCCGCACCTCGGTGGCGAGGTCGACCGTGCGCGAGTGCGTGAGCGTGACCGTGGCATCGAGGCCCTTGCGCGTGAACAGCAGCCCGAGCGGGCGGCCCACGGTCAGGCCGCGGCCGACCACGGTGACGTGCTTTCCTGCGATCGGCACGTCGTAGCGCTGAAGCAGCTCCACGATTCCTGCCGGGGTGCAGGGCAGCGGCGAGCGCAGCTCCCCCTCGATGCCGAGCACCAGACGGCCGAGGTTGGTCGGATGCAGGCCGTCGGCGTCCTTCGACGGATCGATGGCCTCGAGCGCGGCGTGCTCGTCGAGGCCCTTCGGCAGCGGCAACTGCACGATGTATCCCGTGACCTCGGGAGCGGCGTTCAGGTCGGCGATGGCGGCGAGCACATCGGCCTGGCTCGCCGTGGCGGGCAGGTCGACGCGGATCGACTCGATGCCCACCTCGGCGCAGTCGCGGTGCTTGCCGGCCACATAGGAGCGTGAGCCGGGGTCGTCGCCCACGAGCAGGGTGCCGAGGCCGGGCACGATGCCCTGCGCCCGGAGGCCCTCGATCCGCGAGGCGAGCTCGCCCTTGATGGTCGTCGCCGTCGCGACGCCGTCCAGGCGTACTGCGGTCGTCACTGCTGCAGACCCGGGTAGAGCGGGAAGACCGAGGTGAGCTTCGTCACGCGCTCGCGAAGGCCGGCCACGTCGGCGCCGGGCTTCAGCGTCTCGGCGATGATGTCGGCGACCTCGACGAACTCGGCGTCGCCGAAGCCACGGGTGGCGAGGGCGGGCGTTCCGATGCGGAGGCCCGAGGTCACCATCGGCGGGCGCGGGTCGAACGGCACGGCGTTGCGGTTGACCGTGATGAGCACCTCGTGCAGGAGGTCCTCGGCCTGCTGGCCGTCGAGCGGAGAGTTGCGGAGGTCGGCGAGCACCAGGTGCACATCCGTTCCCCCGGTGAGAACGTCGACGCCACCCGCGCGTGAGTCATCGGCCGTGAGGCGCTCGGCGAGGATCTGCGCTCCACGGATGGTGCGGACCTGGCGATCCTTGAAGTCCTCGGACGCCGCGATCTTGAACGCCGTGGCCTTGGCCGCGATCACGTGCATGAGCGGTCCGCCCTGCTGGCCGGGGAAGACGTTGGAGTTGAGCTTCTTGGCCAGCTCCATGTCGCGCGACAGGATGAAGCCCGAGCGCGGTCCTCCGATGGTCTTGTGCACCGTCGAGGAGACGACGTCGGCGAAGGGGACGGGCGACGGGTGGAGACCGGCGGCCACGAGACCGGCGAAGTGCGCCATGTCGACCCAGAGCTTGGCACCGACCTCGTCGGCGATGGCGCGGAAGGCGGCGAAGTCGAGGTGGCGGGGGTAGGCACTCCAGCCGGCGATGATGACCTGGGGGCGGTGCTCGAGCGCCTTGTCGCGCACGACGTCCATGTCGACGAGGAAGGTCTCGGGGTCGACGCCGTAGGACACGGCGTTGTAGAGCTTGCCCGAGAAGTTGAGCTTCATGCCGTGGGTGAGGTGGCCGCCGTGGGCCAGCTCGAGGCCGAGGATGGTGTCGCCCGGGGTGGCGATGGCCGAGAGCACCGCGGCATTGGCCGTGGCGCCGGAGTGCGGCTGCACGTTGGCGTACTCGGCGCCGAACAGGCTCTTCGCACGCTCGATGGCGAGCGACTCGGCGATGTCGACGTACTCGCAGCCACCGTAGTAGCGGCGGCCGGGGTAGCCCTCCGCGTACTTGTTGGTGAGCACGGACCCCTGCGACTGCAGCACCGAGACGGGAACGAAGTTCTCGCTGGCGATCATCTCGAGGTAGTCGCGCTGGCGACCGAGCTCGAGCTCGAGCACCTCGGCGATCTCGGGATCGACCTCGGACAGAGGGGCATTGAACACGGAATCAGACACTGGCGTCTCCTCGCGGAATCGGTGAACTAGGGGTTCGTGTCGTGGCCCAGGCGAACGGCCACCAACCGATTCTCATCGCTCCCCGATGGTCACCCATCCGAACGCCAGTTGCGACCCGATCAGAGTAGCAGCCGAGCCGCCTCTTCGCTCTTGTGTGTTAGTTAGGAGTCCTGACATACTCGCTGGACACCCAGAGGACGCACCGAGGAGAGGCATGCCCAGACGCCGGACCACCGTCGGTCTCGTCGTTCTCGCCCTCGTCGTCCTCGCCGCCGGTGGCACGGCTCTCGCCATCGGCCTGCGCCCTCCCGAGGTCTCCATGCCCCAGCTCGTTCCCCAGCCCGTCTCCATCACGACGCACGACGGCGATCCGTTCGAGCTCACCGGCGACAGCCGCATCCTCGTCGACGGCGGCGGCGCCGACGCGGTCGGCGAGCACCTCGCCGCCACTTTCCGCGTCTCGACGGGGTACCAGCTGCCCGTGGTCGAGACGGCGGACGCGACGACGGATGCCGCACCCCCGGGCCCCCACGACATCACCCTCGCCGTCGCACCGGGTTCGGCTCCGGCAGGCCATGAGGAGGAGGGTTACGCGCTGAGCACCGCGGCCACGGGCGCCCGGCTCACCGCCGACACCGCCGAGGGGCTGTTCCGCGGCGTGCAGACCCTGCGGCAGCTCTTCCCGGCGGCCATCGAGTCGCGGGAGCGGGTCGACGCCCTCGGCACCCGCTGGGCAGCGGCATCCGTCGACATCGACGACTATCCGCGCTTCGCCTATCGCGGGGCGATGCTCGACGTCGCCCGCCACTTCTTCGACGTCTCAGACGTGAAGCGCTACATCGACGACATCGCGTTGCTCAAGACCAACCACCTGCACCTCCACCTCACCGACGACCAGGGCTGGCGCATCGAGATCGACGGCTGGCCGAAGCTCACGGAGATCGGCGGAACGAGCTCGGTGAACGACGAGCGCGGCGGCTTCTACACGAAGGCCGACTACGCGGAGATCGTCGCCTACGCGCAGCAGCGCTTCATCACCGTGGTTCCCGAGATCGACCTGCCCGGGCATACGAACGCCGCCCTCGCGGCCTACCCGGAACTCACCTGCACGGGGCAGGCGCCCCCGCTCTACACGGGCATCGAGGTGGGCTTCAGCACGGTCTGCATCAACTCCGAGGAGACCTACCGCTTCGTCTCCGACGTGGTGCGCCAGATGGCGGCGATGACGCCAGGTCCCTACCTCCACCTCGGAGGCGACGAGTCGCTCTCCACTCCCGAGGCCGACTTCGTGAGGTTCATCGAGAGGGTGACGACGGATGCCGCCCAGACCGGGAAGACCATCATCGGGTGGCACGAGATGGGCGCCGCGACAGCCATGCCGAAGGGCACCATCGGCCAGTACTGGAGCTTCACCCGTCCTCAGGATGGCGCCGAGGACGACACGATCACCTTCGTGCGGAACGGCGGCCAGGTGATCCTGTCGCCAGCAGACGTGGCCTATCTCGACATGGTCTACGAGACCGGCACCGAGTTCGGCCAAGCGTGGGCGCAGGGACCGACCTCGGTGCGCGAGTCCTACGGGTGGAAGCCGACGCGCATCATCGACGGCGTCGGCGAGGAGCAGATCCTCGGCATCGAGGCTCCGATCTGGACCGAGACGATGCATCGTATGCAGGACGTGGAATACATGGCGTTCCCCCGCCTCGCGTCGGTGATGGAGATCGCCTGGTCGCCGAAGGCCGAACACGACCAGCACGACTTCGAGGCCTTCGCGCCGCGCGTCGTCGCCTTCTCCGAGCGCCTCGAGGCAGCCGGTATCGGATACCACCGCGCGCCCGACCTGCCCTGGACGGATGCGGCCCAGTAGCCTGAGCGATGTGGAGACCGACGACGATCGCGCTGCCGGACCGGGCGTGCTCCGCCCTGAAGACGGCGAGGCCGCTCATCGCGTGACCTTCATCGAGGTGTTCTTCGATGTCGTCTTCATCTTCGCGTTCACGCAGCTCTCGAAGCTGTTCCTCGAGGAGCCGAGCCCGGTCGGCCTCGTCGAGACCGTCGTGCTCACGGCGGCCATCTGGTGGATCTGGGTCGACACCACCTGGGTGACCAACTGGCTCAACCCCGAGAAGTGGCCGGTACGCGCCCTGCTCCTCGTGCTCATGGCACTCGGCCTCACGCTCTCGAGCTCGCTCCCCCACGCCTTCGACAGCGACGTCGGTGGAGCCGTCTTCGCCGTCGGCATCGTGCTCATCGGCCTGGTGCGGACAGTCTTCGCCATCGTCGCCTTCCGCATCCACCGACCCGACAACGCCCGCAACTTCGTGCGCATCCTCGTGTGGACCTGCGCGGGTGGCCTGCTCTGGCTGCTCGGCGGCTTCGGCCCGGCCGACGCGCGGGTCTGGATCTGGGCTGCAGCGCTGGCCCTCGCCTTCCTCGGCCCGCTCGTCAGGTTCCGCGTGCCCGGCCTCGGCGGCACACCGGCCGAGACCTGGGACGTCAGCGGCGAGCACATGAACGAGCGCGTCGGCCTGTTCTTCATCATCGCCATCGGCGAGTCCATCATCGTCACGGGAACCGTCTTCGCCGGGGTCGAGCTCAGCGCCGACTCCATCGGCGGCTACCTCGCAGCGTTCATCGGTTCCGTGCTGCTCTGGATGCTCTACTTCAACCACGGCGAGCGCGGCGGCCGCGAGCGCATGGAGGAGGCATCGAAGACGGGCATCGTGGCGCGGAACGCCTACACGATCGTCCCGGTCGTCATGGTGATCGGCGTCGTGCTCACGGCCGTGGCCGACGAGCTCGTGATCCTGCATCCGCACGAGATGGAGCATCCGTCGACGGCCTGGCTCATCTGCGGCGGACCCGCCGTCTACGTGCTCGGCAACCTGCTGTTCAAGCGGTCCGTGGGGATGCCGTGGCTGCTGTCGCACCTCGTCGCCATCGCCGCGCTCATCGTGTTGGGCGTCATCGGCGTCGGCATCACCCCGGTGAGCCTCAGCTTCGCCGTGAACGGCGTGCTGGCCGTCGTCGTGCTCGCCGACGAGTGGAGCTATCGAAGCGGCCTGCGCCGGGCTGTCGAGAGCGCAACGCACCGCTAGCCTGAGGCCACTCCCTCGATCGGAAGGCGAACGGATGCCGCGCACGGGCTTCACCCGCAATCTCCTGCGTCCCACGACGGGCGACGAGTCGCACCGCGTGACCTTCGTCGAGCTGTTCTTCGACCTCGTCTTCGTGTTCGCCATCACGCAGCTCTCGCACAGCCTCATCGACGAGCCGACACTGCTGCGCTTCGCCGAGGTGCTCATCCTCGTGGGCGCCGTGTGGTGGGCGTGGGTCGACACCACCTGGATCGCCAACTGGCTGAACCCCGAGCGCGGCGCCGTGCGCGGCATGCTCATCGTGCTCATGCTGTTCGGGCTGCTCATGTCGAGCGCCATCCCCGAGGCCTTCACCGACAAGGGCTGGTTGTTCGCGATCTCCTTCGTGGCCATGCAGCTCAGCCGCACCACGTTCGCGTACTTCTCCTTCCGCGAGCAGGGTCGGCAGGAGAATGCGCTCAACGTCGTGCGCATCATCATCTGGTACCTGGCCTCCGGCACCCTCTGGATCACGGGCGGCTTCGCCGATCCCGAGCAGCGCATCTGGATCTGGGTGGTGGCCCTCGCCATCGAGTGCGTCGGCCCAGCGGCCAGGTTCTGGGTGCCGGGAATGGGCAAGTCGCCGATGGAGACGTGGGAGGTCTCCGGCGAGCACATGGCGGAGCGGGTCGGCCTGTTCTTCATCATCGCGCTCGGCGAGTCCATCATCGTGACGGGGTCGGTGTTCTCCGCGCAGCCCGTCTCGTGGGAGGGTTTCGCCGCCCTCCTCGCCGCCTTCGTCGGCACGGTGCTGCTGTGGCTGCTCTACTTCGCCCACGGCGAGCGCAGCGGCTCCGCCTACATCGCCAGCGCCGAGTCCAGCGGCAGTATCGCTCGCGCGACCTACACGTACATCCCCATCCTCATGGTGATCGGCATCGTGCTCACTGCCGTCGGCGACGACCTCGTGCTGGCGCATCCGTTCGGTCATCACGGCGAGACGGATGCGGCCACAGCGGCGATCATCACCGGAGGTGCCGCCATCTACCTGTTCGGCACCACGCTGTTCAAGCGCTCCGTCGGCGGGCCGTGGCTGCTCCCCCACCTGCTCGGAATCGTCGCCTTGGCTGCGCTGTTCGCGATCGCCGGGCTCCTCAGCCCGCTGGTTCTCACCTGGCTGGTGAACGTGGTGCTGTTCGTGGTCGTCGTGATCGACGAGTGGCGCTACCGCCGTCTCGTGGGTGCCGACGCCATCAGGCTCGAGTGAGGGCGCTCGGCTACGCGCCGGCCTGCACGACGTCAGCGCCCTGCGGCCGGTGGTGGCCCGAGGTGACGGCGACGACCACGAACGCGACGACGACGATGCCCGCGTACACCCACGGCAGCGCCGCGAGCCCGAGGGTGTCGTAGAGCACGGCGCCGAGCAGAGCGCCCCCGCCGATGCCGATGTTGAAAGCCGTCGTGTAGAACGCGCTGGCCGCGTCGCGGATGCGAGCGGATGCCGCGTGCAGCAGTCGCGTCTGCAACAGCGGCGGCAGCATGCCGAACGCCAGGCTCCAGATGATGAAGGCGATCAGCGCCGGAATGAAGCTGCCCGAGAAGAGCCCGAGCGCCGAGACCGAGAGCGCCACGACGCCGAGGGAGATGAGCAGGCCTCGCGTGGGGCGCTTGCTGAACACGGCACCGGCGACGACCAGGCCGATGAGGCCCGAGACCCCGGCGACGAAGAGGAGCGGGCTCACGGCAGCCGCATCCGTTCCGACCACGTCGATGAAGTACGGGGCGATGTAGGTGTACAGCACGTAGTGGCCGATCATCGTGATCGCCGTCACGGCGCAGACTATGGCCACGGCCATGACCGAGCGATCACGGAGCGCGGGGATGGCCGCGGTGTTCACGCCCGGCTCGACGCGGTGCACCACGGGCAGGAAGCGCCAGACCAGCACCGCGCTCAGCAGCGTGAGGCCGG
This sequence comes from Orlajensenia leifsoniae, assembly GCF_004570845.1. Lineage (GTDB taxonomy): Bacteria > Actinomycetota > Actinomycetes > Actinomycetales > Microbacteriaceae > Orlajensenia > Orlajensenia leifsoniae. The sequence continues at coordinate 420,635 of NZ_SPQZ01000001.1, forward strand.
CGACGATGCCGAAGGCGAGGCGCCAGCCGACGGCGTGGCCGAGTGCGGTGCCGAGCGGAACCCCGAACACGAACGCCAGGGTGCCGCCGCCGAGCGCGATCGAGACGGCGCGGCCGATCTGCTCCTTGGGCACGAGGTGACCGGCGTAGGCGCCGACGATCGCCCAGAACAGGCCGTGCGCCATGCCCCCGACCACCCGGGATCCGACCACGAAGCCGTAGTTCGGGGCGAGAGCCGTGAGCACGTTCGCGAGCCCGAGCACGACGATGGCCGCGACCAGCAGGGCGTGGCGCGGCAGTCGCCGGGTGAGCCCAGTGAGCGGGGCACTGGTGAGCACGACGGTGAACGCGAACACCGTCACGAGCAGGCCGACGAGGGGCTCCGAGACGCCGAGGTCGCTGCTCATGTCGGGCAGCAGGCCCGTCGGCAGCATCTCGCCGGTCACCGAGAGGAAGACGGCGACGGCCAGCACGATGAGGCCCAGCCAGGGGAATGTGGAGGTGCTGCTCGCGGCAGCGGAATCGGTCGTGGACATGGGAGTCTCCGACAGGCGTTCCCCGCGTGACGCTCTCTCGCTCGATGAGCGCGAGCACTGCGGGTCGACTACGCGCTGTTGTGCGCGCCCAGGGCCGGGTCGATCACACCGGCCGTCGTCGAGTCTAGCCGGGCTCCACGGGATAACCTGAGCGGATGGACTTCGACGCCGCCGTGCAGCCTCCGCAGATCCACCACCACTGGGTCATCACGGTGAGCTGCCCCGACCAGCCCGGAATCGTGCACGCCGTGAGCGGCGCCATCGTCTCGGCGCGCGGAAACATCACCGAGAGCCAGCAGTTCTCGAGCGCGGACACCGGCCGGTTCTTCATCAGACTGCAGGTGGAGTCGCTCGCCGACCGCAGCGAGTTCGAGGCGGCCCTCGCCCCGGTCATCGAGCGCTACGGCATGGCGGCGCACATCGACACCGTCGGCCGGCCGCTGCGCACCCTCGTGCTCGCATCGACGGCCGCGCACTGCGTCAACGACCTGCTGTTCCGCCAGCGCGCCGGCCAACTGCCCGTGCACATCCCGCTGGTGCTCTCGAACCACTCCACCCTGCGCGACCTCGTCGGATTCCACGGCGTACCGTTCGAGTCCCTTCCGGTGACGGATGCCGCGAGCAAGGCCGCCTTCGAGGAGCGCGTGCTGCGGGCCGTCGACGAGCACGACATCGAGCTCGTGGTGCTGGCGCGCTACATGCAGATCCTGACCCCCGAGCTGTGCGAGCGGCTCGAGGGCATGGCCATCAACATCCACCACTCCTTCCTGCCCGGATTCAAGGGCGCGAACCCGTACAAGCAGGCGCATGCACGCGGCGTGAAGCTCATCGGCGCCACGGCGCACTTCGTCACGAGCGACCTCGACGAGGGCCCGATCATCGAGCAGAACGTCGTGCGCGTCGATCACTCGCGCTCCCCCAGCGAGCTCGTCGCCATCGGCCAGGACGAGGAGAGCCGCACCCTGAGCCAGGCGGTCAAGTGGTTCGCCGAGCGTCGGGTGCTGCAGGACGGCGCTCGCACGATCATCTTCCGCTGAGCCCGCCCGATAAACTCGACGGGTGAGTGACGCAGCGCCAGAACAGTACAGGGTGAGCCCGAACGACATCCTCCGATTCCTGCTCGAGATCTTCGCGGTCGTCACGTTGGGCATCTGGGGATTCACGGCCTGGCCGCTGCCGTGGCCCGGCGCCCTCATCGGCATCGGAGCGCCGCTTCTCGCCATCCTGCTCTGGGGCCTGTTCCGCTCCCCCAAGGCCGTGTTCAGGATCGACCCCTTCGGCAAGGCCGTCGTCGAGATCGTCGTGATGGGCTCGGCCGCCGTGGCCTGGTGGCAGCTCGGACAGCCCATCGTCGCAGCGGTCTTCGCCATCGTGGCCACGATCTCCGGGGTCATCAGCGGCCGCAAGGAGTTCGCGTGACCCTCATCGTCCACGGTGCCCGCAAGCTCGACGCCGATGGCATCATCGACGACTTCTGGTTCGCGGCATCCGCCGATCGCATCACGGCGACGGGCACGGGTGACGGATGGCGTGCCGTCGCGGCATCCGACCCCTCCGCCGCCGTCACGGACGCCGCCGGGGGCTGGCTCACCCCGGGCTTCATCGACCTGCACGGCCACGGCGGCGGCGGAACCGACTTCGACCACGACCTCGACGGCATCCGCACCGCCCTCGCCGTGCACCGCGCTCACGGAACCACCCGGTCGGTGCTGAGCCTGGTCACCAACCCCGTCGACACCCTCGCCGGCAGCCTCGGCATCATCGCGGACCTCGCGCATGCCGACCCGCTGGTGCTCGGCGCGCACCTCGAGGGTCCGTTCCTCGCCGACTCTCATCGCGGGGCGCACAATGCGGAGCTGCTGGTCGAGGCCGATGCCGCGGTCATCGCGACCCTGCTGGCCGCGGCGCGGGGCACCCTCCGCCAGATCACCCTCGCTCCCGAGCTGCCCGGTGGCCTCGATGCCGTCGAGGCGTTCTCAGCGGCCGGCGTCGTCGTCGCCGTCGGTCACACGGCGGCGAGCTTCGAGCAGGCGCAGGCCGCGTTCGACAGGGGCGCGACACTCATCACCCACGCCTTCAACGCGCTGCCCGGCATCCACCATCGCCAGCCCGGCCCCATCGTCGCGGCCTTCGGCGACGAGCGCGTCACGCTCGAGCTCATCCTCGACGGCGTGCACGTGCGACCCGAGGTCGCTGCGCTCGCCTTCGCCGCCGCACCAGGACGCATCGCCCTCATCACCGATGCCATGGCCGCGACAGGGGCAGGCGACGGGCACTACGAGCTGGGCTCTCTCGACGTCACCGTGACCGATGGCGTCGCGAGGCTCACCTCCGGTGGATCGATCGCGGGCTCGACCCTCACGATGGACGTCGCCCTGAGGAACGCCGTCGACCTCGTGGGGCTCGACCCCGTCGTCGCCGTCACGGCGCTCACGCTCACTCCGGCACGGGTGCTCGGACTGGACTCGGAGCTCGGCCTGCTGGCCGAGGGCTACGCGGCCGACGCCGTGCTTCTCGACGCCGACTTCGCGGTGCAGCAGGTCTGGGCGAACGGCGTCGCGCTCTAACCCCTCCGTTCGTGTCAGCCGCTCGCTGAGGCCCGGACGCAGTCCGCGGTCGAAGCGCGCCGAAAGCCCAGCATCCACTGCGCTTCGGGCGGTCGCTCCGCTCGGCCCTCAGCGAGCGGGATCACCCCTACAGCGGCACGCCCACCGGACGCAACGCCCACGCGTGCCTGTAGTACTCGGCGTTGCCGAGCTTCGACGCGGCAGCCTCGTCGACGACGACGGTGACGTGCGGATGCAGCTGCACGGCCGAGCCGGGATGGCTCGCCGAGACCGGCCCCTCGAGCGCGTCGGCCAGCGCAGCGGCCTTGCCCTCTCCGAACGCCAGCAGCACCAGGTGCCGCGCCCGCATGATCGTGCCCAGCCCCTGGGTGATGCAGTGCGTCGGCACCTGATCGATCGAGTCGAAGAAACGCGCATTGTCACGACGGGTCTGCTCGGTCAGGGTCTTCCAGCGCGTCGTCGAGGCCAGCGACGAGCCCGGCTCGTTGAAGCCGATGTGACCCGTGGTCCCGATGCCGAGGATCTGCAGGTCGACGCCGCCGGCCGCGAGGATCGCCGCCTCGTACTCGTCGCCCGAGGTCAGGATCCCGCTCGGGTCGCCGTTCGGCACGTTGATGCGCGCAGGGTCGAGACCGAGCGGCTCGACGACCTCGCGGTGGATGACCGAGTGGTAGCTCTCGGGGTGATCGACGGGCAGGCCGACGTACTCGTCGAGCGCGAACCCGCGCACCCTGCTCACATCGATGCTCTCGGCATGGATACGGGTCTCGAGGGCGCGGTACGTGGTGAGCGGTGTCGAGCCTGTCGCGAGGCCCAGCACGGCATCCGGTCGTCGCTCGATGAGGGCGACGATGGCGTCGGCGACGACCGATCCAGCCGCCGCGGCATCGGGGACGATGACGACTTCAGCCATGGGTGACTCCTGTGAGGGCTGCTCCGACCGCTGCGGCCGGGAATCCGAGTGGGATGATGTGCACGCGCTCGGCGAGAGCGATCGATGCCAGGAAGCGCGAGGATTCCGCCGCCCGACCGAGCGCTGAACGCACGCCATCGATGAGCGGGGTGCCGAGAGCGCTGAGACCGCCACCGATGACGACGGCGTCCACGTCGGTCGACAGCACGAGGATGCGCACGGCCGCGGAGACTCCCTCGAAGAAGCGCTCCTGCACGGCGAGAGCCTCGGGGTCTCCGGATGCCGCAGCCCGGAACAGGGCGCGAGCGGGGAGGGCGTCATCCGTCGGCCACAGGCGCGCGATCGCCGAGCCCGAGGCGACGGTCTCGACGCAGCCGCGCTGACCGCAGCTGCACACGGCCCCGTTCGGGTCGATCGGGATGTGGCCGATCTCTCCGGCGATGCCGTGGCCGCCGCGCAGCAGCACTCCGTGCTGCACGATGCCCGCCGCGAGCCCGGTACCGAGGTTGAGGTAGGCCATCGAGTCGAACCCGTTGGCAGCCCCGGTCTCGGTCAGCAGGTGCTGCGCACCCATGGCCGCGGCCTTGACGTCGTTCTCGACGCTCACGGTCACTCCGAGGCGCTCGATGAGCGCCTGGCCCAGGTCGAGGTCGTCCACGCCCAGGTTCACGGCGTGACGCACCCGTCCGGTGGCCGAGTCGACGGCACCCGGGATGCCGATGCCGATGGAGCGCAGGTCGCCGACCCTGATGCCCGAGAGCGCAGCGACCTGATGCACGGCGTCGACGGCGGTCTCGATGACGGCCGGGCCGCCCCACCCCGTCGGCATCCGCACCTGGTCGCTGAGGCGTCCGTCGGAGTCCATGGCGATCGCGGCGGTCTTCGTGCCGCCGATGTCGATTCCGAGTCTCATGCCGGCTGCCCTTCGAGCAGGGCGAGGACACTGCGTCCCAGCAGGCGCGAGGCCCCGAAGGTGGCGATGTCGGCGTAGGCGCGATCGTCGCTCGGCCAGCCCAGGTCGACCACGAGCACTGCTCCCCCGTTCGCGCGCAGCTCATCGATGGCGTCGCGTGCGAAAGCGTAGCGGTGGATGTCCTTTCCGACCACGATCACCGGTCCCGGGACCTCGGGAAGTGCCGCACTCCCCTCTGCGAGAGCGTGCGGGGCGCTCCACGCCGAGTCTGTGGGGAACGGATGCCGCGCCAGCTCGGCGAACGGCCCCCAGGGGGCGACTCCCACGGCGATGTTGGCGACGGTGTCGATGCGCACGACGGCACTCGGTGCGATGCCGGCATCGAGCCAGGCCCGAGCGTGCGGCGAGACGTCGAAGGCACGCTGCACCTGCGCGGTGTCGAAGACGGGTTCGGCGAACTCGGAGGCCGGGGCATCGTCGTCGGCGCGGGTCGAGGCCGAAGCCCCGTTCGAGCCGGCGTCGAGCGCTGCGAGCACGGCGTTGGTCTCCTCGCCCAGCTCGCGAACGCGGAGCGCGGCCTCGAGCACACGCTCGATCGACAGGCGACCGCTCGCGATCGCCGCGAGCACGCGGTCCTCGATCTCGCCCAGTTCGGCGTCGGTGTTCTCTGTTCCGATGCAGAGCAGGTCGCAGCCGGCGTCGAGGGCGCGCACGGCGGCTTCGGGGATGCCGTGGATGCCGCTGGCGCCCTTCATGTCGAGGGCGTCGCTGACGATCAGGCCGTCGAAGCCGAGCTCCTCGCGCAGCAGCCCCTGGAGGATGATGCGCGAGTGCGTGGCGGGGAACTCGGCGTCGACCTGCGGGATGAGGATGTGCGAGGTCATGATGGTGCGGGCTCCGGCCTCGATCGCGGCTCGGAACGGCACCAGTTCTCGCGAGCGCAGGGTCTCGAGGTCGGCGTCGATGACGGGCAGTGCGAGGTGCGAGTCCTGCGCGGTGTCGCCGTGGCCGGGGAAGTGCTTCGCGCTCACGGCGATGCCGGCGCCCTCGTGTCCCGTCACCCACGCGCCGATGTGGCGCGCGACGGCGACGGGATCGGTGCCGAAGCTGCGCACGCCGATGACGGGGTTGTCGGGGTTGGAGTTCACGTCGGCGTCGGGTGCGAAGTTCAGGGTGCAGCCGACGGCGGCCAGCTCCTCGGCGACGGTGCGACCGACCCGCTCGGTGAGCTGCAGGTCGTCGAGCCGGCCGAGTACGGCCGGGCCGGGGTAGGGCGATCCCTGATCGTAGTAGAGCCGCGTGACGTCGCCGCCCTCCTCGTCGATCGCGATGACGGCGCGCGGATTCGCCGCGCGGACGGCATCCGTCAGTGCACGCAGCTGCGACCGCGACACGATGTTCGGGCCGAAGACGCAGACTCCGCCGAGGCCGGCACGCAGCCGGGCGGCGAGCCAGTCGGGAAGCTCGGTGCCCACGAAACCGGGCATGAGCGTCGCGGCGACGAGCTGGCGGAGCTCTCCCCTGCTGCTGAGGGTGTCGGAGTCGGGAACGGATGCTGTGGTGGCTGCTCCGCTCATCCCTTGACCGCCCCGGCCACGAGTCCGCTCGTCATCCGGCCCTGCACGATGAGGAAGAAGACGATGACGGGCAGGGCCACGAGCGTCGACGCGGCCATGACCTGGCCCCAGTCGGTCTCACGGGTGGCGCTGGCCTGGATGAAGCCGCGCAACCACAGCGGCAGCGTGTGCATGTCCTCGGCCGGCAGCAGCACGAGGGCCACGGTGAACTCGTTCCAGGCCTGCAGGAACGCGAAGACTCCGGATGCCACCAGCCCGGGTGCGAGCAGGGGGAACGTGATGCGCATGAAGGCGCCGGTGCGGCTGAGTCCGTCGACCATGGCCGCCTCCTCGAGGTCGGCCGGGATGCCCGCGACGAATCCGCGCAGCATCCAGATCGTGAACGGGACGACGGCGGCGGTGTAGATGATGCTCACGCCGATGATCGAGTTCAGGAGCCCGACGCTCGAGACCATCTTGTACTGCGCGATGAACAGGCCCTCGGCCGGGAGCATCTGGATGATGAGCACGGCCAGCACGAACGACTTGCGGCCCTTGAACCGGAACCGGCTGATGGCCACGGCGGCGAGGAAGGCGAACAGCAGGCAGAAGAACACCGCGATGAGGGTGACCGAGAGGCTGATGCCGAGTGCGGAGTAGAAGGTGCCGTTCTCGAGGGCGTTGGCGTAGTTCTCGAACGAGCCGCCGATGGGCACGAACGTGGGGATGAACGACTGCAGGGTGCGGTTCGAGAGCAGCGAGGAGTTCAGCATCCAGTAGACGGGGAACACCCAGGCCACCGACACCACGATGGCGAGGATCGACAGCAGGATGCGCGCCGGACGGAAGCGCAAGCGCGTGAGCTTCTGAGGCTGCGTCTCGGGGGCCGTGGGGATGGGAGCGGGAGCGGGAGCGAGCTCGCTCGCGATGACGTGGGTGTTGAGGCTGGTGTCGGTCATGACTGCTCGTCCTCCTTGAGAAGGCTGCGCACGTAGAACCAGCTGATGGCCAGGGTGAGCGCGAGTACGAAGATGGAGACGGCGCTGGCCATGCCGAAGTCCTGGGACCCGGCGCCGAGCTTGTAGATGTAGGTGCCGAGCAGGTCGTACTCGCTCGACTTGGATCCGGCATCCTGCAGCATCGTGATCTGGGTGAACACGCGCAGGTCCCAAATGAGCTGCAGCAGCAGCACGATCATGATGACCGGTCGGATCATCGGCATGATGATGTAACGCAGGCGCTTGACACCGTTCGCGCCGTCGAGCTGGGCGGCCTCCAGTACCTCTTCCGACACCTGCGTGAGACCGGCGTACACCGAGAACGCCACGAACGGAACGCTCATCCAGATGACGATGACGCTGGCGACGATGAAGAAGGTGATGGGGGTCGACAGCCACGAGAACCGGTTCATGTCGACGCCCGGGATCATGTCGAGAAGGTAGTTGACGACACCGCGGCGGCGATCGAAGAGCCAGATCCACACTGTCATCGCGGCGACGACGGGCATGGCCCAGGCGAGCAGCAGCGAGATCTGCAGGATGAGCCGCACGACGGTGCCGACGGCGGTCATGAGCACGGCGAGCAGCAGGCCGACCACGAGGGTGACGGCGGCCGTGATGAAGCAGAAGGCGATGGAGCGCACGACCACCTCCCACATGGTGGGGTCGGTGGCGAGGCTGAAGTAGTTGGCGAGGCCCACGAACGGAGCCGGCTGGCCGAACTGCTGCTTGATGCCGAATTCCTGCATCGAGGTGACGATCTGCCAGATGAGCGGGTAGCCCATGCCGACCAGGAGGATGACGATCGCGGGGATGAGGAGAAGATGCGGAACGGAGAGGCGTCGTCGGGGGCGTTGCGCCGGCGGCTTCGGCGCGGCTGCGGGGGCGTCCCGGGTGAGCGTTGCTGTCACGGTCTCATCCTCCTTTCAGTGTGGTGCGCGTGCAAGAGATCAGGGGTAGGGGCCGCGAGCGAAGAGTCGCTCGCGGCCCCTGGTTTCGTGCTGTGTTCCGGATGCCGCAGCCGTGACCGACCGCGGACCGGGGGTCCGACTAGTTGAGGAGCTTGTCCAGCTTCTCGTCGTACTCGGTGGCCAGGGCCTTGACGTCGCCGCCGGCCGAGACCTTGCCGAAGAACTCCTCGAGGATGCCGGCACCCTCGACTGCAGCCCATCCGGGGGCAGCGGGGGTCAGCTTCGAGCCGGCAGCCGACTCGACGAGGGCCTTGGCGAACTGGTCGTCACCGAGAGCCGACGCGTAGTCGAGGTTCGCCGGGCCGAGACCGTTCTCGCCGAGAAGGGTCTGGTAGTCCTCGGAGAAGATGATCTTCATGAGCTCCTTGGCGCCGGCCTGGTTCTTGCTGGCGGCCGAGACGGCGATGTTGGATCCACCGGCGAAGACCGGGGCTGCTCCACCGTCGACACCGGGAAGCACGAAGGTGCCGAAGGTGTCGTCGTTCCAGGTGGCGACGGTCTTGGTCGCGTCCTTCGGGTCCGGAGCCAGGTCACCGATCGACCAGTGCGCCCATCCGGGAGCGATGATCGTCGCGGCCTCGGGGACACCGGTCGCCTCGTTGTTGTTGATGTTGACCCACGGGGTGCTGTCGAACTCGGTCGCCGGTGCGAGGGAAGCGCCCTCGAACAGCGACTGGAACTCGGTCAGGCCCTTGACGGTCTCGTCGGAGGCCAGCGTGCCGACCCACTTGTCGCCGTCCTTCTTGGCGAGGTCCCCACCGTTGGCGAAGATCCAGGAGATGCCGTTGCGCCAGTCGGAGCCGCCGATGTAGAAGCCCGACTGCGTGTCGGTCTTCAGCGACTTGACGGTCTCGTCGAACTCGGCGAGCGTCGTGGGAACGGTCTTGCCCGCAGCCGACCAGATGTCCTTGCGGTAGAAGTTGTAGCGCGAGCCGAAGTAGTAGGGCAGCGCGTACTGCTTGCCATCGACCTCGCCGACCTCGACGAACGACTTCAGCAGCTTGTCGCCGCCGAGCTCGTCGTACATGTCGCTCAGGTCGGTGAAGGCGCCGGCGTTGGTGAAGGTCGGCGACCAGGTGTTGCCGATCTCGGTCACGTCAGGAGTGTTGGCGGCGTCGGGAAGCGCAGTGGTGAGCTTGGCGACGGCGTCGCCCCAGCCCTGCTCCTCGATCTTCAGCGTGCCACCGGTCGCCTTCTTGTACTCCGTCTTGAGGTAGTCGCGGAGGGTGTCGGGGGTGTCACCGCCCATCAGCCACAGCGTGATGTCCTGGCCCTTGGCAGACTCGGTGGAAGCGGCGTCGCCGCCCGTCGAGCTGCAACCGGCGAGAACGAGTGCGGCTGCGGTTGCGATGGCAGCTACTGCGTACTTTCTCTTCATTGGGATTTCCTTCTCTTGGTTGGGTGGTGGTGCTTCGGAGTGTGGTTGGTTCACGAGCACTGGGCGTCGCGGCTTTCCGACTCCCATTCGTCAGGGTCCCTAGGAGACCCCGAGCTGTCCGGATAGGACCATGACCGCGGCGCCGCGGAGGACGATGTCCTGCCCCTGCGTGGTCATCCGAACCGTCAGAGAGCCGGTGAACTCGGCCATCGTTCTGGTGCGGATCGTCTCGATGGCCGCTGTCGCCAGCGGGCCTTCAAGCAGTTCGGTCGGGCCGCTCAGCACGATCTCGGAGAGATCGAGGGCTCCGACCACGGGGGCGAGGATGATGCCGAGCCGGCGGCCCGCCTCCCGAAGAACAGTGTCGCGCTCGGCATCGGCCTCGGCTCCGGTCGCGGTGATGGCCGCGATGCGTGCCGCCAGGCGCGGGGCGGCGAGCCAGGCCTCGAGGCATCCGGTCTTGCCGCAGGCGCAGACGGGGCCGCCGTCGGTACCGACGACGACGTGGCCGATCTCGCCGGCGGCCGAGGTGGCCCCGAAGAGCGGGCGACCGCCGACCAGCAGGCCGGCGCCCACACCGTGACCCACCTTGATGAGCATGATGTCGCCGTCGACACCGCCGAAGCTGTGCTCGGCGAAGACGGCGGCGTTGGCGTCGTTGGCGACGAGCACGGGAACCTCGAAGCGCTCGGCCAGGAGGCCGTGCAGGTCGACGGAGGTCCACCGCAGGTTGGGTGCGGTGCGCACAGTGCCCTCGAGGTCGACGATGCCGGGGGAACCGACTCCGATGCCGAGGAGCGGGGCCGTTGCGGCCGCGACGAGGCTGTCGACGAGGTGCAGGACCTTCGCGATGGCCTCCGAGCCCGTGCTTCCGGCGAGGGCGACCTCGACGCGGGCGAGGATCGCGCCGCCGAGGTCGAGCACGGCTCCTCGGAAGACCGAGTCGTCAGAGAGGTCGACGGCCACGACCTGGAAGGCGCCGCGATCGAAGTCGAGCAGGGTGGCGGGCTTCCCCGGACGAGCATCCTCACGCTGTCCCGTCTCGACGACGAGTCCCTCGGCGATGAGCTCGGCCACGAGGTCGGAGACCGTCACACGGGTGAGGCCGGTCTCGCGGGCGACATCGGCGCGGCTCTGGCCCGATGCGCGGTACAGCGTCTGGAGGACGAGGGAGCGGTTGTGCCCCCGAGCATGCTCGGGCAACACCTTGGCGGTCGGGCGGAGTGCCCGGCTGGGAGAGAGCTGCGTTGCCGTCATGTTTGTTAGTAAAGCTTACGAACAAACAGATTGCAAGATCGCGGAGGAAGTTAGTCCATGCTCTTTACAAACCTGTGATCTTTCGGAAACATGCCGCCGTCGAGCAGGGGATCCGCCCGGAAACGCTTACAGCGCGCCCGTCGCCGCGGTCTGCGTGACTGTGCCCGACCCGTCGAAGACGAGCAGGGTGTCTGCGATCTTGTCGATGAAGAACCTGTCGTGGCTGACCACGACCACGGCGCCCGGGAAGTGCGTCAGTGCGCGCTCCATCACCTGGGTGCTCGTGATGTCGAGGTGGTTCGTCGGCTCGTCGAGCACGATGACCGCCGCACCCGAGAGCAGGCACTGGGCGATGGCGACGCGCGCCCGCTGACCGCCGGACAGGGTGCCGATCTTCTGCTGCAGGTCGGCATCCGAGAACTGCAGCATCGCGAGGAAGCGGTTCACGCTCTTCTTGGTCGCCGTGAAGGCCAGGGAATCGGGGTAGGCGTTCACGGCGTGGCCGACGGTGTCGGTGAGGTCGAGCTCGGCGTAGACCTGGTTGTAGGAGACGAAGCGCGCGCCCTTCGCCCAGCGCACGCGGCCGGCATCGGGCTCCGTCTGGCCCGTCAGCACGTCGAGCAGCGTCGACTTGCCCGAGCCGTTCGAGCCGACCACGGCGAAGCGGTCGCCACGGTGCAGGCTGAAGGTGAGACCGGAGAACAACGGTTCGCCGCCGAACCCCTTGGCGAGGCCCTCGACGGTCAACAGGTCGTTGCTGACCCGCAGACCGTCGTAGATGGCCGTGATGACCTGGTCGACCGGGCGGGGTGCTTGACGCTTCTTGATGTCGGCGAGCTTGCGTGCCAGTCCCCGGTCGGGATTCCGGGCGGCCTCGCGGCGAGCACTGCTCGCGGCCTGCTCGTAGGCCAGCAACTCCTCCTCGTGGGCGAACTGCTTCTCGAGCATCTTCAGCCGCGACTGCTTGGCCTGCACGTAGGCGGAGTAGTCGCCGTCGTAGTCGTGCAGGTGGTGGTTCTCGATCTCGACGATGCGGGTCACGACGCCGTCGAGGAACTGCCGGTCGTGCGAGACCACCAGCACGGCGCCGGGGAAAGTGCGCAGCCAGCCCTCGAGCCAACGCACGCCGTCGAGGTCGAGGAAGTTGGTCGGCTCGTCGAGCAGCAGCACGTCGGGAGCCTGCACCAGGATCTTCGCCAGTGCCGCCCTGTTGCGCCACCCGCCCGAGAGTCGGTCGACGGGCAGCGCACTGCGGGCATCGTCGAAGCCGATGCGGGTGAGCACGGTCTCGATGACGTTCTCGTAGCCCCATCCGTCGATGGCGTCCATCTTCTCGAACAGCTCGCCCTGCTCGGTGAGCAGCCGGGTCATCTCGGTGTCGTCCATCGGCTCGGCCAGCTGCGTCCCGATGGCGTCGATGCGGGCCTGGGTCTCGTGCACCTCGGCGAACAGGCCACTCAGGATCTGCCGAATGGAGAGGTCGCCGTCGAGCTCGGAGAACTGCGAGAAGTAGCCGATCGTGGTGCCCAGCGACACGTCGACGGTGCCGCTCGTGGGCTCCTGCCTGCCCAGCACGAGTTCGAGGAACGTGGTCTTGCCGGTTCCGTTCTTGCCGATGAGGCCCACTCGATCGCCCTCGCGGAGCTTGAGGAAGGCCTCCCGCACCACGAGTCGCCCGTCGTACTCCTTGGTCACGTCGTTCAGGCGGATCTGGCTCATGGGGTGTCCTCGGGATTCATCGTGGTGCCGAACCCGGCGGTGCTGCAGTGGCTCGGTGCGGAAAAGACATCCGGCCCACCGCGGCGCTGCGATCCTCCAGTCGCAGGACTGGAGCGCGGCGCCGGCGGTGGGCCGGACGACGGATGCTGCTGCTTACGCCAGGCGCGCCCGCAGGTTGGCGGCGATCGACTCGAGGAACTGCTCGGTCGTCTCGTAGCCCTGCTCCGGTCCGACGAGGAGCGCGAGGTCCTTCGTCATCGAGCCGGACTCGACGGTCTTGATGACGACGTCCTCGAGCGTCGACGCGAAGTCGATGAGCTCCTGGTTGCCGTCGAGCTTGCCGCGGTGCGACAGGCCGCGCGTCCACGCGTAGATCGACGCGATCGGGTTGGTCGACGTCGGCTTGCCCTGCTGGTGCTGGCGGTAGTGACGGGTCACGGTGCCGTGGGCGGCCTCGGCCTCCACCACCTTGCCGTCCGGCGTGGCCAGAACGCTGGTCATGAGGCCGAGCGAGCCGAAGCCCTGGGCCACGGTGTCGGACTGCACGTCGCCGTCGTAGTTCTTGCAGGCCCAGACGTAGCCGCCCTCCCACTTGAGCGACGATGCGACCATGTCGTCGATCAGGCGGTGCTCGTAGGTGAGACCCGCGGCGTCGAACTGCTCCTTGAACTCGGTCTCGAAGATCTCCTGGAAGAGGTCCTTGAACCGGCCGTCGTAGGCCTTGAGGATCGTGTTCTTGGTGGACAGGTAGACCGGGTAGTTGCGGTCGAGGCCGTAGTTGAGCGAGGCGCGAGCGAAGTCGCGGATCGAGTCGTCGAGGTTGTACATGCCCATCGCCACGCCGGAACCCGGCGACTGGAAGACCTCGAAGGACTGCGGCTCCGAGCCGTCCTTCGGGGTGAAGGTCATCGTGAGGGTTCCCTCGCCCTCGAAGCGGAAGTCGGTGGCACGGTACTGGTCGCCGAAGGCGTGGCGACCGACGATGATCGGCTTGTTCCAGCCGGGGACGAGGCGCGGGATGTTCGAGATGATGATCGGCTCGCGGAAGATCACGCCGCCGAGGATGTTGCGGATGGTGCCGTTCGGCGAGCGCCACATCTTCTTCAGGCCGAACTCCTCGACGCGGGCCTCGTCGGGGGTGATGGTGGCGCACTTGACGCCGACGCCGTGCTTCAGGATGGCGTGAGCCGCGTCGACCGTGATCTGGTCGTCGGTCTCGTCACGCTTCTGGATGGAGAGGTCGTAGTACTCGAGGTCGATGTCGAGGTACGGGTGGATGAGTGAATCCTTGATGGCCTGCCAGATGATGCGTGTCATCTCGTCGCCGTCGAGCTCGACGACGGTGCCTTCAACCTTGATCTTGGACAATTGTTGTTCTCCTCGAAAGATGCGGGCCGATCGGCCCCGACAATCCTACCCGAGCAACGCAACTATCTCGACATCAAGACAGTTTGCTCGGATTTCCGCGGGTGACGTCGGCGCAAAGGCCGACTTTCCGCTGCGGCGACGAGCAGGATAGCCTTGCGTCATGGGTGAGATCAGACTGGAAGAACTGTCGGCGTCGAATATCGCGGCGGCGAACACCCTGAGCCTGAAGCCCGGTCAGGAGCAGTTCATCACGCCGGTCTCGTACTCGGCCGAGACGACGGTCACCGACCCCGCCGCGGCCTGGCAGCGCGTCGCCCGTCTCGACGACAAGGTCGTCGGCTTCATCCACGGCAACTTCGATCCCGACAACGAGCACGACGAGTTCCGTGCCTGCATCTGGCGCATCAACGTCGACGCCGATGCCCAGGGCCAGGGCGTCGGACGTTTCCTCGCCCGCGCCCTCGCCGAGGAGGCCCGCACGCGCGGCTTCGACCGCATCACGGTGATGTGGGAGCCCGGCACCGAGGGGCCGGAGGCGTTCTTCCACCGCATCGGATTCGTCGACGTCGACCAGACCCAGTACGGCGACATCATCGGTGCCCTCGCCCTCTGAACCCGGCCACGTCGGGCGCGCCGGACGGCCGGCAGCGGCATCCGCTCCCCGTCGTCAGCCTGCCATCGCGGAGGGCTTCGTCGCCGCGGTGCTCGAGGTCGTCGACTCCATTCCGCCCGGCCACGTCATGACCTACGGTGATGTCGCAGCCACCCTCGGTTCGCGTGGCGCCCGCGTGGTCGGGCAGGTCATGGCGCGGTACGGCTCCGATGCGCCCTGGTGGCGCGTCATCAGGGCCGGCGGGCATCCGCCGATAGACCACGAGGATCGCGCTCTCGTGCACTACCGCGACGAGGGCACCCCCATCGTGCTGACGGATGCCGGCTACCGCGTGGCGTCGGCGGCGCGCTGGCGGCCCTGACCGCCCGGTCCCCCAGCTCGCCCGTGGTGGTCGTCAGCTGACGCGCTGCTCGACGAGTGCAGCGGCCGGGATGCGCGCGGCGACCGTCGTGCCGCGCCCTCCATCCCCCATCGACAGCTCCACCGTTCCGCCGAGCGCCGCGATGCGGTCGACGAGCCCCATGAGCCCCGTGCCCTTCGAGAAGTCGGCTCCCCCGCGGCCGTCATCGGTGACGCTCACGCTCAGTCCGTCGTCATCTGCGGCCAGACGGATGCTGCAGTGCGATGCCCCGGCGTACTTGGCGACGTTCGTCAGGCACTCCGCGATGAAGAAGTAGAGCGTGGTCTCGGTCAACGGGGGCAGGTGATCGGGGACGTCGACGTCGACCTGCACGGGCACCGGTGAGCGCGCCACCAGCTCGCTGATCGCCATGCCCAGGCCGCCGAGGGTGAGTGAGCTCGGGTGGATGCCGCGCGCGAGCTCGCGCAGCTGCTTCAGGGAGCCGCTCAGCTGCGCGAGTGCGTCCTCGAGATCGGCCGCGAGCCCGTCGTTGCCGTCGGCGCTGGCACGCGTGATCGCCATCCGCAGGCTGAGGGCGAGCGACACGAGCGACTGCTGCGAGCCGTCGTGCAGGTCGCGCTCGATCTTCTTGCGGGCTTGGATGCCGGCCTCGATGATGCGCACGCGCGACTCCCGCACCTCCTCGAGCGTCTGCTCCAGCTCCTCGCGCAGGCGTCCGTTGTCGACGGAGAGGGTCAGGGCGGTCGACACGGCGTCCAGCAGCTCCTGGTTCTCGCTGAGCGCCCTGTCGTGATCGATGACGGCCAGACGCCCGGACTGGGAGTCGATCGGCATGATGGCGCGCCCGCGGGGCCGCGACCGATCGGGTTCCCCCTGCATCACGGTGCCACGGGAGTCGACGTAGCCGTCGAGCTGCGGCTCCCACCAGTACACCTTGAGCGCCGGGTCGCGCAGGGTCTCGGCGAGCACCGCCTGCCAGTAGTCGCGGTCGACGCCGTCACGGGTGTGCACCATGAGGTCCGACACCCGCCCCCGGAGGCTCCGGATGAAGACGAGCCCGGCGACGAAGCTGATCGGGATCGAAGCCGTTCCGAGGTACCCGAGGTAGGTGAACAGGGCGGAGCTGCCGCCGGTGATGTCGGAGACCGTGCCGTAGGTGACTGCGGCGCACCACAGGATGAGGGCGACGGGCATCACGAACGCGACGTTGCGCGCCGGCGTCGTGCCGCGCATCCAGCGCACAGTGACCAGCACGATGATGCCGATGATCAGCGCGATGCCGAGAGCCCGGAACCCGAGGTCGATGGCCGAGTAGAGAGCCTCGTTGGCCGCGAAGGCGTAGGCGTTCGGAGCACAGGCGCAGTCGGGGTAGCGAGCCGGAGCCGGCATGAGGAACAGCACGGCCAGCATCCGGATGACGACCGCGACGCCCCCGATGGCGAGCAGCCACTTCTCCACGGGGCCGAAGAAGCGCCCTGTCGGATACACGACGACGAGTCCAGCCTGCAGCACGGCCCAGAAGAGCCCGACGGACTCCAGCAGCGGCCAGAGCGCGCCGTAGGGCCACATGGCCGCGATGAAGGCCGGCGGCAGCCAGAGGAACGCGATCGTGATCATGATGCGCGCCGGGATGGGCGAGTCGGCCGTCTCCCACGCGATCCACGCGCACACGGCGTAGCTGAGGCCGGCGAAGGCGTGGAAGATCGTCCCACTCAGCGACCAGGGCTGGGTCAGTGCCGCGGCCTCGAAGCCGATGACCTCCTGGGCGACGATGAGCGCCGCCGCGAGGGCGACGAGCAGGAGCCTGCGGAGCCGCAGTGGTGTCACGGCTGGCCGAGCAGGCGGAGCACGGCGAGGACCCGCCGGTGATCCGTGGGCGACTCGTCGATGCCGAGCTTCGACATGATGTTCCCGATGTGGGTCTCGACGGTCTTGAGGCTGAGGAACAGCGTCGAGGCGATGCCGGAGTTCGATTTCCCCTCGGCCATGAGCGAGAGCACGTCCCGTTCCCTGGGGGTGAGCACCTCGACCGATGGGTTGCCCTTCTGCGCGACGAGTTGGGCGACGACCTCGCTGTCGACGACCGAACCGCCCGATGCCACGGTCCGCACCGCCTGGACGAGCCGCTCCGGCTCGGCGACGCGGTCCTTCAACAGGTAGCCCGTGCCTCCACCGGCGCTCATCGCCCGGATGGCGTAGGCCGGGGTCGCATACATGGAGAGCAGGAGCACGCCGACCTTCGAGCCGTTGGCACGCAGGGTCTCGAGAGCGACGATGCCCTCGTCGGTGTGCGTCGGCGGCATCCGGATGTCGAGGACGACGGCGTCGACGGGCTGCTCCTGCACGACCCGCAGCAACTCGGCCGCCGTGCCGACCGAGGCGACGATCTCGCAGCCGCCGGCCGTGAGGACCGTGGAGATCCCCGTGCGCAACAGCATCGCGTCGTCGGCGATGGCGACCCTGGTCGGCGTCCCGTCAGGGGTGACTCTCTCCGCGTTCATGATCGTCCAGTCTGTCGGGCGCCGTTCTCGCGACGCTGGGGGTGACGGATTTGACTGAAGGTGCTGTGCGATTGTGCAGGTGCCGCGGGTCAGGCGACGAATTCGCGGAGACCGGCTCCGGAGAGCTCGTCCTTCGGGATGAAGCCGTCGGCGCCACTCGTCTCGATGCGACTGCCATAGTCACTCCGATCGCGACTCGATGTGAGAACGATAGCGAACGAACCGAGCGCGCGCAGCGATGGAACAACATCGAAACCCATCGCATCCGGCAGCATCACGTCGAGAAGCACGAGGTCCGGCAGGCTCTCGCCCACGAGCGCGACCCCGGTGAGGGCGGACGCGGCGTCGCCGACCACCTCGAAGCCGTCGGCTTCGAGGAGCCTGCGCACCTGATCACGAAACACGTCGTGGTCGTCGACGATCACCACCCGAGACACCATGTCCCGATTGTCCCCCGGGCGCAGACCTCGACCTGACCAGCGAGCCGAAGATCGGGGACCACCCCGAGACCTCACGGAGGGCGCGCACCGATCCGCGCCCCCGTTCGAGGGAGGAACATGACTGTCGAACTCGCGAAAACGTACCGGGCACAGCGGTCGTGACTCGCAGATCCAGCTCGTCGGCATCCGGACCCGAACACGGACAGACGATCAGCCGGTCGGGTTCACGAAGAGGGGGAAGACCTGAACCCGACAGGTCCTCCCCCTCTTCACGTGCGCGTGGAGCCGGCCGGACTCCCCCGCGGCGGCCGGCCACATGTCCGGGTTGTCCCCTCCACGTCGAGGTGCCAGCACCGACGCGGCAGCGGCTGCAGCGGACGAGGATCGCCTGCGTGACCTCCCTCCGAACCCGTCGATCAGCCCAGGTGTGGCTCGCGCGCTACCTGGTGCCCGAGATCCTCGGAACGGCGGCGGCCCTGCTGGCGGCGTGGAGCGTCTACGAGGCGACTCGGTCCCTGGCCGTCTCCGCGGTGGCGGGCACTCTCGCCGAGACCATCGGCTACTACGCGGTCATCGTCGCGCGCACGGTGCGCGGGCATGCGGCGACGAACGGCCCGGTCGCCACGACGTGGCTCAGCATCCGCTCGCTCGGTGCCGAATTCGGACCGGCCGAGATCGTCGACACCCTGCTGGTGCGCCCCGCACTGCTCTGGGCCATCCCGGCCACGATGGGCGCCACCCCGCTCGCCTGGCTGGTCGGCAAGCTCGCCTCCGACGTCGTTTTCTATGTCATCACCATCACGAGCTTCGAGCTCGGCAAGCGTGTCATCCTGCCCCACCCGAAGGAGAATCATGACCCCCGCATCCCTGTCGACGTTGCCGGCTCCGTCGGTCCGGCAGTCCGCTGACGACGGGCACATCGTTCGAACCGCCGCCCGCGTTCCGGCCCCTACACACCGCGCCAGGGTGCGCGCCGAGCTCGCGCGGTACAGCGCGGCCATCGGGCTGACCGGCATCGTGCGGCGCCATGGCTCGCCGCTCCTGGTGCTCGACACCGCGCGCGTGCGCGACCAACTCCACCTCCTGCAGCGGGAACTTCCGGCTGCGCACGTCCACTTCGCGACCAAGGCCCTCCCGCATCCGGCCGTCGTCCGTACGATCGCGGAGACCGGGGCCTCGTTCGAGGTCGCGTCACGGGGTGAGATCGCCCTGCTCCGAGACGCCGGCGTCGATGTCGGGCGCACGCTGCACACGCATCCGATCCGGTCGCGAGCGGATATCGCCGATGCCTACTGCAGCGGCATCCGGCGCTTCGTGGTCGACAACCCGGGCGAACTGTGGAAGCTCGCGGTGCTGCCCCGCGACATCGACGTGCTCGTGCGGTTGAGCTTTCCGAACCCCGCCGCGCGGTGCGACCTGTCCACCAAGTTCGGCGCGACCGAGGTGCAGGCAGCGGCTCTCGTGGAGCAGGCCATCGGGCTGGGAGTGAGCGTTGCGGGATTCAGCTTCCATGTCGGCAGTCAGACCACGACGGTCGCTCCCTTCGAGCGCGCCATCCGCCGCACGACCAGCCTGATGAGCGAACTCGAGGTTCGCACCGGAGCGCGCTTCTCCGTGCTCGACCTCGGCGGCGGCTTCCCGATCGGCTATGACGAGGCCGTGCCCGATCTCGCCGTGCTGGGTGCCGGCATCCGCACGGCCATCGCCGCGGGCGGTCGGAATGACACCGTGCTGCTGGAGCCCGGCCGGTTCGTCACCGCCACGGCGATGACGCTGGTCTCCCGCGTGATCGGATCGAGCGACCGGGTCGACGGGCGGTGGCACTACCTCGACGACGGGCTGTACGGCAGCTACTCCAACGTGCTGACCGAAGGGGTGCATCCGCTGGTCTTCGCCGCGAGCGAGCTCACGGGATCGGCGGTCCCGGATGCCGCACGCGAACGCGCCACCCTCGCCGGACCGACCTGCGACAGCGTCGACGTGATCGCGCGCGGCATCGAACTGCCCGCGCTGGATGAGGGCGACCTGCTGGTGAGCCCGATGATGGGCGCGTACACCTCGGTGACGGCTTCGGGGTTCAACGGACTCGAGCCGACGCCGATCCATGTGATCGACGCCGGCCCGCTCCGCTTCTAGACCAGCGAGTCCCGCCAGGCCGCGTGCAGCTGGGCGAAGCGCCCCGTGCCCGAGATGAGGTCGTCGGGGGTGCCGTCCTCGACGATGCGGCCGTACTCCATCACCAGCACCCTGTCGGCGATCGCGACGGTCGACAGCCGGTGGGCGATGATGACGGCCGTGCGGTCTGCGAGCAGGGTCTGCAGGGCCTCCTGCACGAGACGCTCGCTCGGGATGTCGAGCGACGACGTCGCCTCATCGAGGATGAGCACGGCGGGGTCGGCGAGGAATGCCCGGGCGAACGAGATCAACTGGCGCTGACCCGCGCTCACCCGCCCACCCCGCTTGTTCACGTCGGTGTCGTAGCCGTTCGGCAGCCCGTCGATGAACTCGTGGGCACCGACCGCCTTCGCCGCCGCCACGATCTCGTCGAACGACGCGTCGGGCTTGCCGATGGCGATGTTGTCGGCGACGGAGCCCGAGAACAGGTAGGCCTCCTGCGTGACCATGACGATCGCGCGCCGCAGGTCTTTCGGGTGCAGGTCGCGCAGGTCGACGCCGTCGAGCGTGACGGCCCCGTCAGTCGGGTCGTAGAACCGCGAGATGAGCTTGGCGAGGGTGGTCTTGCCCGCACCGGTCGACCCGACGAGGGCGATCGTCTGGCCTGCCGGCAGCTCCAGGTCGAACTGCGGCAGGATCTCGCGATCCGACCTGTAGGCGAACCTCACGCCCTGGAACCGCACCGTGCCCTGGGCCTCCCAGAGGTCGACGGGCTTCACGGGATCCGGCACGCTCGGCTTCTCCTCGAGCACTCCCGAGATCTTCTCGAGCGCCGCCGTGGCCGACTGGTAGGAGTTGTAGAACATCGCCATCTCCTCCATGGGGTCGAAGAAGCGCCGCGTGTAGAGCAGGGCCGCGAGCAGCACGCCGATCGCCATCTGCCCGTCGATCACGCGGAAGCCGCCGACGAACAGGACGACACCGACGGCCACGTTGCCGATGAGCACGAGGCCGGGGTCGAAGATGCCGAACAGCTGGATGACGCGGGCGTTCACGTCGCGGTAGTCCTCGGTGAGGTCGCCGAACTCCTTCCCGTTGCGCTTCTCCACGCGGAACGCCTTGACGGCACGGATGCCGGTCATGGTCTCGACGAACTTCACGATGAGCTTCGCCGAGGCCACGCGCGACTCGCGGAACAGCCGCTGCGACCGCGTCTGGAACCAGCGGGTGAGCACGAACAACGGCACCAGCGCGACGACCAGCACGAGGCCGCTCGTCCAGTCCAGGGTGAACAGTGCGATGCCGATGAATCCCATGTAGAGCACACCGCGGATGAGGCCGTTGATGCCCTCGTCGAGGAGCTCGCGGATGGCGTCGAGGTCGCTGGTCTGGCGCGAGATGATACGACCCGAGGTGTACGACTCGTGGAACTCGAGGCTGAGGCGCTGCGTCTGCAGGAACACACGTGTGCGCAGGTCGATGAGTACGGCCTGGCTGATGCGGGCGCTCAACACCGTGTACCAGGCGATGAGCACCGCACCGAGCACGCCGGTGACGAGGTAGGCGCCGCCGACGAGGCCGAGCGGACCCCAGTCCTGCTTCATGAGGGCGGGAAGGCCCTGGTCGATGCCGATGGCGATCAGCGCCGGACCGGCCACCTGGAAGGCGGTCGAGAACACGATGACGATGACGGCGAGCACGACGTGCGGCCGCAACGGACGCAGCAGCGAGCCGAGCAGCTTCAACGAGCGCTGGCGGATCTGACGCGACTCCTCCTTGCTGAAGTCGGTGCGCTCCTCGCCCTCCACTCCGGTGACGCTCATCGGTTCACCCCCTCCTTCTCATCGAACAGATCTCGATCGGTCTGGCGCGCCTGGTCACGGCGCTCCTCGTCCTCCAGGCTCGAGATCACGAACCTGTAGTGGTCGTTGGTCTCCAGCAGCTCGGAGTGCCGCCCGACGGCCGTGATGCGGCCGTCCTGCAGCAGCGCCACCCTGTCGGCGAGCATGACCGTCGACGGCCTGTGCGCCACGATGAGCGCCGTCGTCGAGGCGAGCACCCGGCGGAGTGCTGCCTCCACCAGGGCCTCGGTGTCGACGTCGAGCGCCGACAACGGGTCGTCGAGCACGAGCACGGCCGGCTTGGCCGCGACGGCACGAGCCAGGGCGAGTCGCTGGCGCTGACCGCCCGAGAGGCTCATGCCCTCCTCGCCGACGGTGGTGTCGACACCCTCGGGCAGGTCGTGCACGAAGCCGGCCTGGGCGATCTCCAGCGCCTCGGCGAGGGCGGCATCCGCTTCAGGACTGCGCTCGGCGAACTCGGGGCGTCCGAGCAGCACGTTGTCGCGCACCGACGCCGAGAACAGCGTGGCGTCCTCGAAGGCCATGGCGATGTGGCGGCGCAGTTCCTCGCGGCTGAAGTCGCGCACGTCGACCCCGTCGAGGCGCACTGCTCCCCCGGTGACGTCGTACAGGCGTGTGGTGAGAGCGGTGATCGTCGACTTGCCCGAGCCGGTGAGGCCGACGAGCGCCATGGTCTCTCCCGGCTGCAGGGTGAGTTCGACGCCGTCGACCAGGTCGGGGAAGCGCTCGGGCGAGTCCTGGTAGCGGAAGTGCACGTCGTCGAAGTGCAGCTCGCCGCGCGGATCCGTGATGGTCACCGGAGCCTCGGGGTCGCGAATGGCGTTGACCTCGTCGAGGATGTCGAAGAAGCGGTCGGTGGCCGTGCGGGTGTCGAAGGTCATCGACAGCAGGAAGCCGATCGACTCGACGGGGAAGCGCAGCACCGTCGCCGTGGCGAAGAACGCCAGCAGCGTTCCGACGCTGAGTTCGCCCTGCGCGGTCAGCCACACGCCGACGACGAGGCAGAGCGCGAACGCGACATCCGGAACCATGAGCAGCCACAGCCAGATGCCGGCGATGGCCCGGGCCTTCTCGATCTCGGTGCCGCGCAGGTCCTCGGCCTGCGAGGTGAAGTTCTTGAGCGCATGCTTTCCGCGACCGAACGCCTTCAGCACCCTGATGCCGTGCACGGACTCCTCGACGGCCGTCGCCAGGTCTCCGGCCTGGTCCTGGCTGCGCCGGGCGATGGTCGAGTACTTGCCCTCGAAGACGAAGCCGTAGATCCAGAGCGGGATCGAGCACACGAAGAAGATGAGGCCGAGGATCCAGTTCATCGAGATGAGGATGCCGAAGCCCACGATGATCGTGATCACGTTGACCACGAGCAGGATGATGCCGAAGGCGAGGAAGCGACGGATGAGGCCGAGGTCGCTGACGGCGCGCGAGAGCAGCTGGCCGCTCGGCCACTTGTCGTGGAACGCCACGGGCAGATCCTGCAGCTGGTCGTAGAGGCCGTTGCGCATGGCCGCCTCGACGTGGGTGCCCGGGGTGAGCACGAACCAGCGGCGGAGGGCGATGAAGATGGCCTCGAGCACGCCGAGCCCGATCACGAGCAGGGTCGCCGGCCAGATGGCCGAGGCGTCACCGGTCGACAGCGGGCCGTCGACGAGCACCTGCAGCACCTGCGGGATCGCGAGCGCGACGAGGCTGGCGAGCAGCGCCGAGACCGCGCCCAGGATGAGGAAGGGCACGGCCGGCTTGACGTAGGGGTAGAGCCTCAGGAGCGTCCGGATCGTTCCGGGACGGTCTTGAGGCGGGTGCTGGTGCTGAACGGAGGGCATGTCTCACTGTTTCTGACGGGGTGGCCGAGGAACCTGCTCGTGGCGCGGCCGTGCTGAGGACGGCGCTGGCGAGCGGGAATCCGCTGTCGGCGTGGTGGTGAGGGTGTGAGCGCCGGTCGGTCGCGCGGACCGGCGCTGTGCGGGACGGGCGTCGCCCGTGCGGCGTGCGGTTCGGCTACTCCGTGATCGCGGCGAGGCGGGCCGCGACGACAAGGCCGGTGGTCGCTCCGGATCGGGGCGTCGGCTTCTGTGTCTTCGTCATGGCATCCTCCTGCGCGTCTTCGTCGAATCTGGGTGCCACCGTCGCGTGCGGGGCGGCAGGCAGCCTTGCAGACTATACCCGCGCGTCCGTCGACCGCAACGGCGGCGTCGCGCGATCTGCTGCCGATGTGTCGATTACGCTGACGGGAGTGTCGGCATGGCGGCGGACGCGGACGAGACGAGGGGGCGCTGGTGGGATCGATCCGTCTCGCCGTGCTCCGAGCACGAGCCCACGCGGGACTCCTCCTCGGCCTCGGAGCCGTCGTGGCCGTCGCGGCGCTGGCCGGCGTCGGCATCATCGGAGGGCTCGCCACCTCGACGGCGACCGGCGTGCACGATGCCCTGGCGGCATCCGGACCCGCCACGGAGTTCGTGGTCGCGGCCGACCCATCCGATCCCGACGACGCTGCGGCCGCCCAGGACGCCGTCGACGCCCTCATCAGCGAGACGGTCGGACACGGCGAGGTCGAGAGATCCGTCGATGACAACGACCGGCTGGTGTGGGTGATCACCCCGGCCGAGAGCGCGCTGACGCCCGACGGTGCGACCGAGCTGCGCCACGAGATCGACGACCTCGTGGCGGTGCTCGACACGGCGACCATCCCGGCCACGACGGTGTCCACCTCCGGGGCGCTGCCCGCCACCCTCGCCGAGCTCGATCGCGGTGTCGTCGCCGTGTCGTCGGTGCAGCCGGTTCCGCTGCTGCTCGTGTTCGTCTTCGCGTGGTTCGCGCTGGCCCAGATCGCCCGCCTTCTCCGCAGTGCTCGTTCGTTCGAGGGCGAGCTGCTGACGGCGCGCGGGATGACGGCGTCGCAGCTGGGCACGCTGGCCGTGCTCGAGTCGGCCGTGACGGTGATCCCCGCGGCGATCGTCGGCACGGCGGTCGCCGTCGCCCTGCTGGGGGTCCTGCACCCCGTCGAGGCGACCTCGCTGAGTGGATGGCCCTTCGCAGTCGTCGTCGCACTCCTGGCGCTTCTCGTGGCTGGGCTCAGCGCCGCACGCAGTGTGCTCGGCGGCGCCGCCGGGCGGCGGGCCGAGCGCTCGGGTCGCGGCGTCGGCACCCTCGCGGCCACGGCGACCGGGGCCGTTCTCGCCACCGTCGCGGCATCAGTCTCCGTCGCGCAGCTGCTGCAGTACGGCTCGCCCCTCGTTTCCTCCGCCGACGGCGGCGTGCGCGTCGACCTCATCGCCGAGTTCGCCCCCGTGCTCGTGCTGGTGGCCGGGGCGCTCATCGCCGTGCTCGTGCTGCGGCCCGCCGTCGTCGCCGTCGAGCGGGCGACGGCCCGGGGAACGGGGCTCGCCGGCTCTCTCGCCGCCCGCCAGGTCGCGCGGCGCTTCCCCATGTTCCAGGTGGCCGTGCTCCTGGTCTGCCTGGCCGTGGGCAGCGCCGTGTTCGCCTCGGGGTACTCCGCTACCTGGCGTGCGTTAGCCGAGGCATCAGCCCAGCAGGCCACGGGAACGTCGGTGCGGGTGGCCCTCGCCGACGACTCGACGGCCGCGACGACGACGGCTGCCGTGCGCGAGGTCGACGGGGTGACGGATGCCGCCCCCGTCGCCACGGCTCCCATCAGGGTGGGCGACGACCCGGCCTCGCTCACGGCCCTCTCGCCCGCGGAGATGACCGGAGTGCTGGCCGACGTCGGCGGCACGGTCGACACAGCCGCCCTGGCCGCCGCACTCGCCGAGGACGTGCGACCCGGCCTCGCCCTTCCCGAGGGCTCCGAGTCGCTGCGGCTCGATGTGGGCGTCTCGGCGCCGGATGACAGCCGACGCGGCGCGATCGCGCTGAGCGCCTGGCTCGCGGACGTCGATGGTGCCCTCGTCTCCATCGACCTCGGCACCCTCGAGGTCGACGGCCCAGGACGTGGCACTGTCACGGGCGAGCTGCCTGCCACCGAGGGCGGCTGGAGCCTGCTCGCCGTCGACGGCCGGCTGAGTGCCGCAGATGGCGCGGACGGCATCGTCATCGAGCTGACCGCCGTCGAGACGGCGCCGGAAGCTCCCGAGACGTTGCCGTTGCCCAGTGCCGCCGAGGCGACATTGGCCTCGACCGAGCCGCTCGGCCGGATCATGACGACGGATGCCGCAGGCCAGGGCGTGCCTGCCGTGATCTCGACCGCCCTCGCCGACAAGCGCGGACTGCGGGTCGGCGACCCGTTCGACTACCAGTTCGACGGACTGCTGCGTTCGGGATCAGCCGTCGTTGCGGGGCTGACGCCCTCGGTACCCGGGTCGGCCGACGAACTCGCTGCCCTCTTCCCGCTCGCCACCCTCGATGACGCGCTCCTGCGCGGCAACGATACGACGGCCGCCGCGAACGAGGTCTGGGCTGCGGCCGATGATCCGGCCGGCGTCGCCGCAGCCATCGAAGCCGGGCCGGCAGACGGTACTGCTGAGAGCGCTGCCGACGTCGTCACGATCGCGTCTCCCGGGGCCGCGACGCTGCTCGCTGAGCCCGTCGTCGCCGCCGTGTGGGTCGGCGTCGGAGCCGCCATCGCCCTCGCCCTCATCGCGACCGTCGGCATCCTCTCGGCGCTGGGCGCCGCCCGCTCAGGCGAGGTGGCGCTCCTCCGGGCCATCGGCGTGCCGTCGCGTGCGCAGGGCAGGGGCCGCGCGGTCGAGCTCACTGTGGCGGTCGTCGCCGGCGGCCTGGTCGGCGTCGCCGTCGGGACCGCGACCGTTGCACTCACGGCCACGCAGTTCGCCGCGGCATCCGTCGCCGAGGCGTCCCTCGTCACGGGCGTGCCGCCATCGATCGGCGTGCTCGCCCTCGTACTGGCCCTGCTCGCCCTCGGTCTGCCGCTGGCTGTCATCATCGCGCTGCACGCCCGCTCCGTGCGTCGCCGTGCCGCCAGCCCCGCGGCCGTCGGGGAGGCATCGTGAGTCGCCGCTCAGCACACTCCGGCCCAGCGCTCCTGCTGCGCCATCTCGCCGCCCACCCCGCCGGCGGACTCACCGTGGCTGTGCTCGTCATCCTGCTGTCAGCCCTCGCTGCCGCAGCGCCCCGGGCGGTCGAGGCCATGCACACCAGATCGCTCGACTACGCCGTCAGTGCGCTCGAACCCGCGCAACGCGACGTCACAGGCGGGGCGATCGGCGTGCCGAATCCCGGCGCCGGCGGCACGTCAGGGCCCGATGCGCTGCCGTCGGAGTCCCGGGCGGCATGGGGCGGGTTCAACGACAGGGTCGTGGCCCTGCACGACAGCCTGCCGTCACCGCTCCGCGAGGCGACGGGTCGGCCGCAGTACTTCCTGTCGCAGGACAGCCTGCCCATCACCAGGATCGGCGACGAGAACTACGGCGAACTGGCCCTCGCCTACGACCCCCGAGCCTCTGACCACGTGCGGTACATCGACGGCTCACCGCCCTCCGAGACGGACGACGACGTCGTCGAGATCGGCCTCGCCACCGCCAATGCCGACATCCTCTCCTGGGGAGTCGGCGAGATCCGCCAGGTCCAGGCCGACCGTGGCGAGACGTACAGCGCCCGCCTCTCGGGCGTCTTCGAGCCTGTCGACCCCGATGACGACTACTGGTCGCACGCCCCTCTCCTGCTCGAGCCGAGCCTCGTGCAGGAGCCGCTCGGTCCTCCGGTGTACACGGTCACCGGGCTCGTCGACTCCTCCGAGCTGCCCGCTCTGGCCGTCTCCCCCACCGCGGTGCGCGTCGAGGTGTGGTTCCCGCTCGACCCCGATGCCGTGACGCAGGCCGACGCGCCGGAGCTGGTCGAGCAGTTGCGCCGCCTCGAGTCGGCTCCTCCCACCGTCGTGATGACGCGCAACGAGTTCTTCGACTCCATGCTGTCGTTCTCCGCCGGTCCGGCCGACACCATCGAGGACACCCTGACGACGGATGCCGCCGTCGACGCCGTGCTCGCCATGACGGCCTCCGGACCCCTCGGCGTGATGATCGCCGTGCTGCTGCTCGGCTGCCGGATGATCAGCGGCCGCCGGGCCGATGCCCTTCGCCTGCTCGCGGCCCGGGGCGCGAGCGGCGGCACCCTGCGCGGCCTCATGGCGATCGAGGGACTGGTGATCGGCGTTCCGGCCGCGATCGTGGGATCGATCGTCGGAATCCTCGTCACCACCGGCCCGGTCACGGCCGGCGCGCTTCTGCTGCCGGTCCTGCTCGGACTCCTCCCGGCAGTGCTCCTCGCGCTTCCGGCGCCCGACCTCCGACGCGGCGAGCGCGACGACCTCGACGGCGCGAGCCGGGCCTCAGGCCGGGCCCGCATCATCGTCGAGCTCGTCGTCGTCGGCCTCGCGGCCGTGGCGACCTTCGCGCTGGTGCAGCGGGGTCTCACGACGGCGGCGGCGGCATCCGGAATCGATCCGCTGCTCGCCGCGGCTCCCCTGCTGCTCGCACTGGCCGTCTGCGTCGCCGCGCTCAGGATCTACCCGGTGCCGTTGGCGTGGCTGGCCCGCCGCTCGCACGGGCGACGCGGCCTCAGCGCCTACCTCGGCCCGGTGCGGGCGCTCCGCGATCCGGCGACCGGCCTCGCACCTGTGCTCGCGCTGGTGGTGGGCGTCGCGGTCGCCGTGTCGTCGGGAGTGCTGCTCACGACCATCCGGTCCGGCATCGACGATGCCGCCGTGACGGCCGTCGGTGCCGACCTGCGCGTGAAGGGGACGCCGCTCACCACCGAACAGGTGGAGGCGATCGGCGCCGTCCCCGGGGTGGCGGATGCCGCTGCGGTGTCCGGCGCGAACAGCGCGCTCATCGACGTCGACGGGCGGCGCACCAACACCTCGATCATCGTCGTCGACACCGATGCCCTCGGGCGGGTGCAGGGCGACGCTCCCGGCGCCATCCCTGTCGGGGCAGCACTGCGCGCCGACGGCGATTCGGTCCCGATCGTCGCGTCGGGCGCGACGACGGCCGCTGTCGGCACGTCAACGGATGCCACCCTCGACGGAGAGCCGATCACCATCGTCGCGACGGTCGACGGAAGCACGGCTCTCAGCACTCGGGCGAACTGGGCCGTCGTCGACAGCCGGTTCGCCGACAGGGTCGGAGTCGTCAACCCCGTGACGCATGTGATGCTGCTCAGGCTCGAGCCCGGCGCCGACCTCGAGGCCACTCGGGCGGCAGTTCAGGCCGTTGCGGGCGATGCCGCGACAGTCGACACCCCGGCCGACTCCGCCGCGGTCCTGGCCTCGACTCCGGCTGCTGCCGGCCTGCAGTCCGCCCTGCTCATCGCCATCGCCGTCACCGCCCTGCTCAGCGCCCTCACCATCGCGATGACCCTCGTGCTCGGAGGTCCGGCGCGCGCCCGCATCCTGGTGCTGCTGCGCATGCTCGGAGGAGGCCGGCGCGAGGCGCGCACGCTCGCCGTCTGGGAGATCGCGCCGATGGCCGTCGTCGCGCTGGTGTTCGGCGCAGCGCTCGGCATCGGTCTGCCTCTCGTGATCCTCGCCGGCGTCGACCTGCGCGGATTCACCGGAGGCCGGCTGCAGCCCGCGCTCGCGGTGGACCCGCTCCTCACTCTCGCCCTCGTGCTCGGCTTCGCCCTGGTGACGGCCCTGTGCACGTTCATCGCGCTGTTCGCCTCCGGGCGGGCACGCGCCAGTTCGATCCTGAGGACAGTGGAGGCCTGACGACCATGGAGAAGACGGAGACCCGCGTGATCGAGACGACAGAGACCGGCGAGCCCGATGTGGTCTGCTCCGACCTCGTCCGCATCTTCACGGCGCAGGGAGTGGAGGTCCAGGCACTGCAGGGACTCAATCTGCGCCTCGATCGCGGCGAGCTGGTGGCCCTCATCGGCGCATCCGGCTCGGGGAAGTCGACCCTGCTCGGCATCCTCTCGGGGCTCGATGTCCCCACGGCCGGCGTCGCTCGGGTCGCGGGCCACGACCTGCTCGCCCTCGGTCGACGTGAGAGGGTGGCATTCCGTCGCCGCAGCGTCGGCTTCGTCTGGCAGCAGACGGGACGGAACCTCCTCCCCTACCTGACGGCCGCAGAGAACGTCGCCGCGGCCCTCGCCGTCGCCGGCGCCCGCGGCGACCGGGAGGCGCGCGTCCGGGAGGTGCTCGAGGTGCTCGACGTCGCCGGGGTCGCCGATCGACGGCCGGCGCAGATGTCGGGCGGTCAGCAGCAGCGCGTCGCGATCGCGGTCGCCATCGCGAACGAGCCGCGTGTCCTGCTGGCCGACGAGCCGACCGGCGAGCTCGACGAGGCGACCTCGGCATCGGTCCTCGAGGCCATGCGCTCGGTGAACGAACGCTTGGGCGTGACGACGCTCATCGTCACCCACGACCCCACCGTGTCGGAGCACGTGGCACGCACCGTGCAGATCCGCGACGGGCGCACCTCCACCGAGGTGCTGCGGAGCACCCGCACCGATGAGCACGGCGCCGAGCAGGCCGTCGCCGAGGAGTTCGCCGTGCTCGACCGCGTCGGTCGCCTGCAGTTGCCGCACGACTTCGTCGGCGCCCTCGGCCTGCACGACAGGGTGCGTCTCTCGCTCGAACCCAACCACGTGGCCGTGCGCCCGGGTCAGGAGCAGCGCCCGACCGCAGCTCCGCCGATCCCGACGGCTGTGCCGCATCCTGAGCCGTCGACGGTTCAGGATGCCGCCCCCTCCGCCGCCCCAGCTGCAGGAACGCCCGCCGCACCCCCGCGCGGCCGTCACGCCGCCCCCACCCAGGAGGACGCCTCATGAGCATCGCACTGCGGGCCGAGGGCCTCAGCCGCCACTACACGGTCGGCGAGGCCACGGTGCGCGCCGTCGACGAGGTCTCACTGAGCGTCTCGCCGGGTGAGCTGCTCGTCGTCCGCGGATCGTCGGGCGCCGGCAAGACCACGCTGCTCAACCTGCTGGGCGGTCTCGAGAGCCCGACGGCCGGTCAGGTCTGGGTGGGCGACCGGGAACTCACGAGCCTCAGCGAGAACGAACTCGCGGAACTGCGCCGCACCGGTCTCGGCTACATCTTCCAGGGCTTCGGGCTCATCCCGGTGCTGTCGGCCGCCGAGAACGTCGAGGTGCCTCTGCGTCTCGCCAGGACCGAGGCAGCCGAACGCGATGCCCGCGTCGCCGAGGCGCTCGCCCTCGTCGGGCTCTCCGACCACGCGGCCCAGCGGCCGGCCGAGCTGTCGGGCGGGCAGCAGCAGCGCGTGGGCATTGCCCGGGCACTGGTGTCGCGTCCCGGCATCCTGCTCGCCGATGAGCCCACCGGTCAGCTCGACAGCGGTACCGCCGCGACGGTCATGGACCTGATCTCAGGGCTCGTGCACGACCGCGGCATCGCGGCCATCGTCTCCACCCACGACCCGCTCCTGGTGCAGCGCGCGGATCGCGTGCTCGAGATGCACGACGGGCGACTGCGCGCGGCAGGCGACCTCAGCGCACCCGCACGCTGAGGCAGGTGACGCAGCCCTCGAGCTTCTCGAACTCGGAGATGTCGACGGTCACCACCCTGTAGCCCAGGTCGGAGATGAGCGCGGCGCTGACCGGGGCGGAGCCGGCCATGAGCACGGTGTCGGGTGCGAGTTCGACGACGTGGGCTCCTCCGGCCTCGGGCACGGCCACGAAGCGGTCGAAGACCGTGATGTCGTCGAGCAGCGGCGGGTAGCCGATCACGGTGCCGTCCGGCAGGGCCGTCGCAGCGCTCTTCAGGTGCAGGGCCTTCGTGAGCGGCACGGCGACGACCGTGTAGCCGAGAGGCGCGAGCAGCACGCGGAGCTGGCGGATGCCCTCGGCATTGGTGCGTGTCGACCGGCCGACGTAGACCGTCGAACCGACCTTGAGCACGTCGCCGCCGTCCAGGGTTCCCGGCAGCTCGATGCGCTCGACCTGGACGCCCGGGATCGAGCGCACCGACTCCTCGGCGCCGGCGATCTCGCCACGGCGGGTCTCGGACCCGGGGCTCGCGATCACGGCCACGTCGCCGAACATCACCACGGCGTCCTCGACGAACACGGAGTCGGCCAGCTGAGGCTCGGCCGGAACCTCCACGACCTCCCAGCCCTCCGCGGTCAGGGCCGCGCAGTAGTTGTCCCACTGCTCGTCGGCGACATCCGGGTCGATGCCCTCGCGCTCGATGTGGGTCACGATGCCCTCGGCGAGGTTCTCGGCGGGAATGCGCACGAGGGCGATCCGGCGACTCTGGCCCGACGAGCCGACGCCGTAGCCGAGCACGAGAGCGGTGATGCTGCGCCCGAGGGTGACCTCGCCGAGCGTCACCGCGAGCACGAACAACAGGTTGAAGCCGATGAGGCTCGCGAAGATCTGGCCGAGCACGGCGCCGTCGATGGCGGTTCCGCCACCGGCCACGGTGAGGATGGAGCCGAGCACGGCTCCGATGAGACCGGCGCCCAGACCTCCGGCGAGGGCGGGGAGCCACCAGCGGGTGGCGCCGAGGGCGTTGAAGATGGCCAGCAGGACGCCGGCGACGATAGTGGGCACCAGGAAGAAGTTCGCTGCCCCGGTGAGGGCCGCCGTCGCCTGCTGGCCGCCGATGAAGAACGCCAGGCTCGTGACGGCGAGGGCCACGACGACCACGACGAGCGCCGAGAGCACGCCCGCCGTGATGCGGCGTCCGAGGTCGACGGCCGGAACGGGTGGTCGGGTGGCAGCACTCGAGAAAGTCATGACTGCGACACTACCGGCCACCCTCGCGGCGCTCAGGCGGCGTGCAACCGTGCCTCCGCGATGCGTTCCGCCGCCTCCAACGTCGTCGTGCCGTCGGCCGCGGACTCGCGGAAGATCTCGGTGACGGTGTCGCCGATGGCCAGCACGCGCAGCTCGATCGCGTCGAGGTCCGCATCTCCCGTCGACGCGCCGTCCAGGTAGATCACGCCGCCGCCGTTGACGACGAAGTCCGGAGCCCAGAGGATGCCGCGGTCGGCGAGGCGCCTGGCGCCGTCGCGCGACGCCAGCTGGTTGTTCGCGGCACCGACGACTCCTCGAACCCGCAGCTCGTCGATCACGCGGCTCGACAGCGCTCCGCCCAGACCGCACGGCACGAAGAGGTCCGCGTTCACGGTGTGGGCGTCAGCCGGCTCGACCCAGTGCGCGCCCAGCTCTGCGGCGAGAGCCTTCTTCGAGGTGTCGACATCCGTCACAGTCAGACGGGCGCCACCGGCCGTCAGCGCCCGAGCGAGCCGACCGCCGACCTGGCCGAGGCCCGAGATCACGATGTGGCGTCCCGCGACGTCGCGGGACCCGTCGAGGGCGTCGAGGGTGGAGCCGATCGCGGCGAAGACTCCGGATGCCGTGGCGTCGGCAGGCTCCCCCACCCCGCCCTGCTCGGGCGGAAGGCCGCAGACGTGCGCTGTGCGCAGGGCGACGATGGCCATCAGCTCGGCGCTCGTTCCCACGTCCTCGGCGGTCATGTACGCACCGTCGAGACTTTCGACGGCGTCGCCGAGGTCGAGCATGGCCGCGTGCCGGCCCTCCTCGGTGAGCACGGTGCCGCGCGGAACGTGGATGACGGCCTTGCCACCGCCGCGCGCGAGGCCGGCGGCCGCGTTCTTCAGGGTCATGGCGGCCGAGAGCCGGAGTGCGTCGGCCAGGGCGTCCTGCCAGTCGTCGTACTGCCAGACGCGGCACCCGCCGAGCGCCTGGCCGAGGCGGGTGGAATGCACCGCCACGATGATCGTGAGCCCGGAGCGGCGACCGGTGACGACGAGCACTCGCTCGTGGTCGAAATCGGGGACCGATGCTGCAACGTCGGGAAGGGATGCTGGTGCTGTGTCGATGAGAGTCATCGTTGATTCTCCTTGAGGATCTGCTTCGTGGGCAGGGTGAGCGGCACGGGGTGTGTGCCGCTCTCAAGGATACGCGCGGGGCCGCCCTCGGGCGAGGAGGACGACGAGTCCGTCAGTGGAAGAAGTGGCGCTCTCCGGTGAAGTACATGGTGACGCCGGCGGCCGTCGCCGCGGCGATGACCTCGTCGTCGCGGATGCTGCCCCCGGGCTGCACGATGGCCGTGACACCGGCGTCGATCAGGATCTGGGCGCCGTCGGCGAACGGGAAGAACGCGTCGGAGGCAGCCACGGATCCGGCTGCGCGGTCACCGGCACG
The DNA here is from genome assembly GCF_004570845.1 of Orlajensenia leifsoniae. Lineage (GTDB taxonomy): Bacteria > Actinomycetota > Actinomycetes > Actinomycetales > Microbacteriaceae > Orlajensenia > Orlajensenia leifsoniae. The sequence continues at coordinate 454,810 of NZ_SPQZ01000001.1, forward strand.
GGTCACGGCGAGCTGGCAGGAGTCGACGCGGTTGACCTGCCCCATGCCGACGCCGACGGATGCCCCTCCCGCTGCGAGCAGGATGGCGTTCGACTTGACGGCCCGGCAGGCACGCCACGCGAACTCGAGGTCGGCGCGGGTGGCGTCGTCGACGGGCTCACCGGCGGCGAGGGTCCACTCCTCGAACGGGGCGAAGTGCGTGTCGGCCTGCTGCAGCAGCAGTCCTCCCGAGATCTGGCGCAGCTCGATCCCGCTGCGCGTGTAGTCGGCGGGGAGCTCGAGCAGGCGGATGTTCTTCTTCGCCGTCAGCAGTTCGAGCGCCTCCGGCTCGAAGCCCGGCGCGATGAGCACCTCGGTGAAGATGCCGGCTACGGTCTCGGCCATGGCCCGGGTCACGACGCGGTTGGCGGCGATCACGCCGCCGAAGGCCGACACGGGGTCGCAGGCGTGGGCGCGTTCGTGGGCCGAGGCGATGGCGTCAGCGGCATCCGGAGCAGCCACGGCGATGCCGCAGGGGTTCGCGTGCTTGATGATGGCCACGGCAGGCTCGGTGAAGTCGAAGGCCGCTCGCAGCGCGGCGTCGGCGTCGACGTAGTTGTTGTACGACATCTCCTTGCCGTGCAGCTGGCGCGACTGGGCGATGCCGCCGCCCTCGCGGTTGGCGTACAGCGCCGCCGACTGGTGCGAGTTCTCGCCGTAGCGCAGCGACTGCTGACGCGTCCAGGTGCCGCCGAGCCAGCCCGGGAAACCCGTGCCGTCGTCGTCGGGCGCGACGACGTTGCCGATCCAGGAGGCGACGTTGACGTCGTAGCTCGCCGTGTGGCGGAAGGCCTCTGCTCCGAGAGCCTGACGCTGGGCGAGGGTGGTTCCCCCGGCCTCGAGGGCGGCGACGACCTGCGGGTAGCGTGCCGGGTCGACGACGATCGCGACGTTCGCGTGGTTCTTCGCCGAGGCACGCACCATGGCGGGCCCGCCGATGTCGATCTGCTCGACGATGTCGGACGCCGGGGCACCCGATGCAACGGTCTGCACGAACGGGTACAGGTTCACCACGACCAGCTCGAACGGCGCGATGCCGAGCTCGAGCAGCTGCGCCTCGTGCGACTCCAGCCGGAGGTCGGCGAGGAGGCCGGCGTGCACGGCGGGGTGCAGAGTCTTGACGCGGCCGTCGAGGGCCTCGGCGAAACCCGTCACACTGGCGACATCCGTCACCGCGAAGCCGGCATCCCGGATGGTCGACGCCGTCGACCCGGTGGAGACGATCTCGACCCCGGATGCCGAGAGGGCGCCCGCGAGCTCGAGGAGCCCGGTCTTGTCGCTCACGGAGATGAGGGCGCGACGGATGGGAACGACATCGCGGTCGCGGTAGAGGCTGGGGTCGTGGCTGGGGCCGCTCATGATCGGGAGAGTTCCTTCAAATCGACGTGTCCGTTGGCGATGTCGAGAACGGCCTCGATGAGGAGGCGGCGCTCGACGGGCTTGATGCGATCGTGCAGCGACGACTCGGTGTCGCCGACGTGGATCGGCACCCGCTCCTGCGCGATGATCGGTCCGCCGTCGACGCTGTTGTCGACGACGATGAGACTGGCTCCGGTCTCGGAGGCGCCGGCGGCGAGCGCGTCACGCACTCCGTGCGCGCCCGGGAACTCCGGCAGGTAGGCGGGGTGCGTGTTGATGAGGTTCGGCGAGAGCGCGGCGACGACGCGCGGTGGCAGCAGCCGCATCATGCCGCTCAGGACGACGAGGTCGGGGCCCCAGGCCCGGATCTGCTCGAGCAGGGCATCACCCCAGGTCTCGCGATCGGGGTAGGCGGGGTAGGCGACCGTGAAGGTCGGGATGCCGTACTCCTCGCCCAGCGAGAGCCCGACGGCATCGCGGTCGGCGCCGATCGCCACCACCCGGGCGGGGAACTCGGCATCCTGCGACGCCTCGAGCAGGGCGCGGAGGTTCGACCCCCCTCCGGAGATCAGGACCACGAGCGAAAGCACGTCCACGAGCCTACCGGAGCAGCGGATGCGCCCCCGACGCGGGCGGCCATGCTCAACCGCGCACCGAGACGTGTCCACGATCGGAGCAGCGGATGCGCCCCCGACGCGGGCGGCCATGCTCAAGCGCGCACCGCCCGGGCCCTGCTCAGGTGCGGCTCAATGGCGCACGACTCAGTCGCGCACCGGCTCGTCCGAACGCAGCTCGGCGACGGCCCGCTCGTCGGCGGAGCCCCGCCAGCCGGCAGCCAGCATGGCGAGCACGGCGGGAACCGCGATCTCGGCGGCAGCGAGAAGGCCGACCAGCCACGGGTCGGGGCCGACAGCGGCGAGTCGACCTGGCCCGATCGCCCCACCCGACCACCAGGCGAGCAGCCCGAGGGCGAGCCCGGCCAGGATGCCGATGCCCGCTCCGACGCCCGCCAGGTGGAGACTCGTCGCCGAGGACGGCAGCCGCCGGTGGGCGAGCCACCCGGCCAGCACTCCGAAGGCGATCGGCACGAGCACACCGAGCACGCCGATCGCGGGCTCGCCCTGCGGGAGCGCGCCGAGCACCGGAAGCCCGGGCACGGCACCGAGCACGGTCCCGCCCGGGGCGACGCTCGTGCCGGTGCCGATGAGGAAGCCGGGACCGATCAGCCACGCGGCGGCCCAGATCACCAGGTTGGGAAGGAGCGCCAGCTGCAGCAGCGTGATGGCGACGCCGCCCAGGATGCCGGCCTGCAGGCTCTCGTAGAGCGCCGTGATCGTGGCGTAGTGGGTCACGAGCATCACGGCGACGACGACGGCGGAGATACCGATGATGCCGGCGACGGCGACGGTTGCTCCACGGACCGCTGCGTCGATGCCGGTACGCACCATCGTCGGCCACTGCATGACCGCCGCCCGCAGCCGGACCGCCGTGGCATCACGCCGCCCGACGGGGCCGCGCTGCGACTCCCACTCGGACGCAGCCAGCATCGCGGTGACGTAGATCAGGGTCGGGAGCACGAAGGCCTGAACGGGCGCGGGCCTCGCGACGGCTGCGGTGGCGGTGAGGACCAGGAGGGCAGTGAGCACGGCGAAGGTGACGGCGGCGACGACGACCCCGAGCATCCGGTCCCCGCTGATCACGGCGCGCCGACCGACACGGAGCCCGCTCAGCACCGTGATGAGGGCGAAGCCGAGCAGGGCGATGGAGATCGTGAACGGCTGGGCGGCATCCGGCAGCCCTGTGGTCACGGCCACGGCCTCGGGCAGACGGACTGTGAGGTCGACCCCGTGCCCGACGAGCCAGAGATCGACCGAGCCACGCCAGAACGGAAGCCAGTCCGACGCCATGCGGAGGGTCGTGGCCCACAGGATCGTGAGCGGGACGAGCGGAATGCCGATCCCGACGGCGACGACGACGAGCGCCTCGAGAGCGGCGATCAGAGCAGTCGTTATGCGGTTCATCCGTCAGGGACTCTACCTGCCGGATGCCCGCCCTCAGGCGACGACGACCGGGGTGTCTTCGTCAGCCTCCTCGGGCACTGTCACGACAGGGCGCTGGAGAAGCTCGCTGATGCCGAGCAGGACGATGGCGATGACGGCCGTCCAGATGATCAGTGCCGGCGAGAGCGGCCGCACGAACAGCACGACGGCGGCCGCGATCACGGCGATCAGCACTCGGACGACGACGCGCTGCCGGTAGAGCCACTGGCCGAAGCGACCGGTGGTCACCCCGCGTTCCTCTCCGGCGGTGCGCACCCAGGCGACCCAACCCAGGAAGAGCGCGCGCAGCTTCACCGCAGGGCGGTAGGAGGACGCCAGCCAGCCGACAACGGCCACGGTCACCGCGAGCACCGTCACCGCTGTGATCGTCGCCGAGATGAACGTCAGCACCTGGTCGTAGATGACGCCGGCGGCGGAGGCGGACATGATCGCAGGCGCGAGGTTGGCGATGGTGACGATGCGCCCGACGCCGAGGCCGGCGGCGAGCAGGATCATCACCACGGCCAGGCCGATGCTGGCGCCGAGCAGGGCGACGATGCGACGACGCGCGACGATGACGCCGGCGATCAGGAAGGCGATCGCGACCCAGGGCAGCCAGATCCCGACGCCCACGGCGACGCCGTAGAGCGACTGAGCGAGGACGGCCTGATCCGACTGGGCGATCACGATGGTCTTGTCGATCGTCGGGATCTGCGCGGCGAACCCGATGCCCTTGTTCACCAGGACCTTCTTGACCTCCTCGATGATCGGGGCCAGTTGCACGCCGATCTGGCCTTGGGCGTCGATGCCGATGGCTGCGTTCTCGTCGCCGTTCAGGGTGGCGAGCACCTGAGTGTGAGTGACGGTCAGGGCCTGGGTCCAGATGGCGGAGAAGGCATCGGATTCGACGAACCTCGTCACGGCGTCCTGGATGAGCGACTGGACGCCGGCGGCGGCCGGAGCCCGCAGGAGATCGAGCGCGGCGGAGGCCTTCGGGCCCAGGCCGAGCTCCTGTACGCCATCGAAAAGCGAATCGGTGAGCCCTTCGACGTCGACCTTCTCGTTGATGGCGAGTACGACCTGGTCCGTGACCAGTTCCTGGACGGCCGGGTCGTCCGCGAGCGGGGCGAACGTGGCCACGAAGGTCTCCGTGCTCGAGAGCTGGTTCTTCGCCCAGCTCGCGATGACAGCGGTCGGGGCGAGGATCAGCCCGATCACGATGAGGAACGCCGACAGCACCGCCCACCAACGGCTCGTGCGCGGACGCCGAGTGCGCGCGGGCGGCGGGGACGTGTCGTCCAGCGGGGTGATCGGCACGGTCTCGGCTGCGCTCCGGGCGGCCTCGAGCTCGGCACGCAGCGCGGCGTTCTCGGCAGCGAGTGCCGCTGCAGCCTCGGCCTGCTCCCGTCGCTGCTCCTCGGCCTCCAGGGCCAGGGCCGACGCGGTCTCCTCCTGCTGCAGCCTGAGCTCCTCCGACTCGACGTCGAGAGCGCCATCCGCCTCGCCCTGCTTCAGACGAAGCTCCGCGTTCTCCGCTGCGAGCAGTTCGAGCTGCCGCTGCAGCTCTGCATTCGACAACCGCGCCATGAGCCCAACCTCTCTTCACGTGTTGGGGCCACAGTATCGCCATGGCACGCCGCGGCACAGGGTTGTGGTGCAAACGGCTCCGAATGATGCTGCCGCAACGACAGCGGGGCCCACCGTCCCGGTGAGCCCCGCTTTTCGTCCTGGTCGTCCTACAGTGCGGCGAGCACCTCGCGCATGAGGCGGGCAGTCTCGCTGGGCGTCTTGCCGACCTTGACGCCGGCGGCCTCGAGGGCCTCCTGCTTCGCCTGCGCGGTTCCCGCCGAGCCCGACACGATGGCGCCGGCGTGGCCCATGGTCTTGCCCTCCGGAGCCGTGAAGCCGGCGACGTAGCCCACGACGGGCTTCGTGACGTTGGCCTTGATGAAGTCGGCTGCCCGCTCCTCGGCGTCGCCGCCGATCTCGCCGATCATGACGATGGCCTTGGTCTCGGGGTCGGCCTCGAACGCCGCGAGAGCGTCGATGTGCGTCGTTCCGATGATCGGGTCTCCGCCGATGCCGATGGCGGTCGAGAAGCCGAGATCGCGCAGCTCGTACATCATCTGGTAGGTCAGCGTGCCCGACTTGGACACGAGGCCGATGGGGCCCTTGCCGGTGATCGTCGCGGGCGTGATGCCGACGAGCGACTCACCCGGCGTGATGATGCCGGGGCAGTTCGGGCCGATGATGCGGGTCTTGTTGCCCTTGGCCTGGGCGTAGGCCCAGAACTCGGCCGAGTCCTGCACGGGAACGCCCTCGGTGATGATGACCAGCAGGGGGATCTCGGCGTCGATGGCCTCGATCACGGCGTCCTTGGTGAACGCCGGAGGAACGAAGGCGATCGAGACGTCGGCACCCGTGGTGGCGACGGCCTCGGCGACTGTTCCGAACACGGGCAGCTCGACGTCGCCGTGCGTGACGGTGGTTCCGGCCTTGCGGGCGTTCACGCCGCCGACGACCTGGGTACCGGCCTTCAGCATGAGGGCGGTGTGCTTGGTGCCCTCACCGCCGGTGATGCCCTGGACGATGACCTTGGAGTCCTTGTTGAGGAAGATCGACATGTCTTTGAATCCTGTCCTTGTCCGTGGCCTACGCGGCGGCGTTCGCGAGCTCGGCGGCCTTGTCGGCGCCCTCGTCCATGGTGGCGGCGAGGGTGACGAGCGGGTGGTTGTAGTCGGTGAGGATGCGGCGACCCTCTTCGACGTTGTTGCCGTCGAGGCGCACGACGAGCGGCTTGTTGGCGTGCTCGCCGAGGGTCTCGAGGGCTCCGACGATGCCGTTGGCCACCGCGTCGCAGGCGGTGATGCCGCCGAAGACGTTCACGAAGACGCTCTTGACCTGCTCGTCGCCGAGGATGACGTCGAGACCGGCTGCCATGACGGCGGCGGATGCTCCACCACCGATGTCGAGGAAGTTGGCGGGCTTCACTCCGCCGTGGTTCTCGCCGGCGTAGGCGACGACGTCGAGCGTCGACATGACGAGCCCGGCACCGTTTCCGATGACTCCGACCTGGCCGTCGAGCTTGACGTAGTTGAGGTCGGACTCCTTGGCCTTCGCTTCGAGCGGGTCAGCGGCAGCGGCATCCTCGAGCTCGGCGTGGTTCGGGTGACGGAAGTCGGCGTTCTCGTCGAGCGTGACCTTGCCGTCGAGCGCGATGATGTCGCCGTCCTCGGTGAGCACGAGCGGGTTCACCTCGACGAGGGTGGCGTCCTCGCCGGTGTACACCTCGTAGAGCTTCACGAAGACGGGTGCGACCTTGTCGACCAGCTCGGCCGGGAACTTCGCGGCGACGGCGATCTCCTTGGCGGTCTCGAGGTCGAGGCCCGTTCCGGGGTTCACCTCGATGCGTGCGAGCGCCTCGGGCTTCTCGACGGCGAGGATCTCGATCTCCATGCCGCCCTCGAAGCTCGTGAGCGAGAGGTAGGAGCGGTTGGCCCGGTCGAGCAGCACGGAGAAGTAGTACTCCTGAGCGATGCGTGCACCACCGGCGACCATGACGCGATTGACGACGTGGCCCTTGATGTCGAGGCCGAGGATGGCCTGAGCGGCCTCGTAGGCCTCATCGGGGTTCTTGGCGACCTTGACGCCGCCGGCCTTGCCGCGGCCTCCGACCTTGACCTGCGCCTTGACGACGACGACGCCGCCCAGCTTCTCGGCCGCGGCCCGCACCTCGTCGGCGGTGTCCGCGACGATGCCCGGAAGAACCGGGACACCGTACTGTTCGAACAGGTCTCTGGCCTGGTACTCGTAAAGATCCACGTGCGTGACTTCCAATCCGCATTGAGCGCGCGGCGCTGGCTTTTCAGGGGATGTGTTCCGTGACCCGAGTCCGCGCGATTACCTCGACATCAAGACAGTTTCGGGCCATCTGAAAGCCTACCCCTCCTGATCGGGTGGCCAGAACGCTCCAGACCGGGCTGGCTTCCCCGCCGTCGCGATGCTTCCATGGCAGGCATGGACTCGGCCACGGCGCGCATCGGGATCTCCGGCTGGGTGTACTCGCCCTGGCGCGGCGTGTTCTACCCCAAGGGCACCATCCAGAGGGCGGAGCTCGCCTACGCGTCCCGCCGGGTGACGTCGATCGAGATCAACGGATCCTTCTACTCGCTGCAGCGGCCGTCGAGTTGGGCGCGGTGGCGCGACGAGACACCCGATGACTTCCTGTTCGCGGTGAAGGGCCCACGTTTCGTCACCCACATCCGGCGTCTGAACGACGTGGAGACGCCGCTCGCCAACTTCTTCGCCTCGGGCCTGCTCACCCTCGGCCGGAAGTTGGGTCCCGTGCTCTGGCAGCTGCCGCCCACCCTCGAGTTCGACGAGGGCCTCCTGGACGCCTTCCTCCGGCTCCTGCCGCACACGACGACCGATACGGCGAGACTGGCCGCAGCTCATGACGAGCGGCTCGACGGACGCAGCGCCTTCGAGGTCGCTGAGCACCGGGCGGTGCGCCACGCCGTCGAGGTACGCCATCCCTCCTTCGAGACGGATGCGTGGCCCACCCTCCTGCGACGTCACGGCGTGGCATCCGTCACGGCGGACACCGCCGGGAAGTGGCCGGTCATCGACGAGGTCACGGCCGACTTCGCCTACGCCAGGCTGCACGGTGACGAGGTGCTCTACGAGAGCGGATACGACGAGGCCGCGCTCGACACGTGGGAGGCGTGGTGTCGTGCCCACCTCTCGGCCGGACGCGACGTGCACCTCTACTTCGACAACGACATCAAGGTGCGGGCGCCGTTCGACGCCATGGCGCTGATCGCGCGGCTTCGGGGCTGACCCTCTGTCGCGTGGCGCTGCCGCGCAGTACCGTCACGAGCATCCACGTGCGAAAGGCGGCTCATCATGGCGACGAACGCGAGCGGCGGCGAACCGGTCCTCGAACTGCGCATCCACGGGGTGAACAACATGCCGCCCCACGAACTCCTCGACCTGCCGCCCGACGAGGTCGAGTTCGCCATGGGAGACAAGCTCGGCAGCTTCTGGCATCCGACGGCCGAATCACTCGACAAGGGCCGGGCCCAGCAGGAGCTCGGTGAGGGCAGTCGAGGGGTCGTCGATGCCGTGGAGTCACCCCGCGGCAGCGTCCCGGAAGGCATCCATCGCGAGGCGTACTCGTGGGGCGGCATGGTGCGCACGGTGTCGCCGGAGACCGGCGTCGGCGGCGCGATCGTCGCCGCCATCGGCCGCGCCTGCTGGACGGCCGTACTGCCGTTCAGCATCGCCAATGCCGCGATCTGGAGCTGGAACCTGCCGCGATCCGGTACCCGCATCCGTTTCCAGTCCGGGCTCATCCGGGTGTTCTGCGTCGTGCTCACGACCCTGCTGATCCTCTCGTTCGCGTCGATCGCCCTCGACCTCATCGCCGTGCAGTGCTACGGCGGGCGCCGTCTCACCTGCACGGCGCTCCCCGAGGCTTTCGAGGGCTTCGCACGCTGGTCGACCGGGCGGAGGATCGCATTCTTCTCGATCGTGCCGGTGGCGGTCCTGTTCGCCATCTTCGCCACCTCGACGCTGGCGCGCCTGCGCTACAACGTGGCAGGACGCATCATCAAGGGCACGCCGGCGACCGAGGAACCGGTGCTGCTCGCCCAGCCGCAGTTCTGGCAGTCGCGCACCGAGATCTCCCGCCTCACCTCCATGCACCTCGCGACGGGCATCGCCATGACCGCGCTGTTGTGCGGACTCGCACTCGCGAGCAGCAGCCGCCCGGGGTGGGGCGTCGGCGTCTGCATCGCCGCCACCGTCGTGATGGTGACGGCCGTCGTGCTCGCCTACCGAACCGACACCATGCCGTTCGAGCGGCTCGAGGAGCGCACTCCCCTGCCGACGCTCACGCTCACGGCCGCTTTTCTCGTGCTGGCCGTGGCGACGGGAGCACTATCGCTGTTCCCCGGTCTCGACATCAACGGCTACGCCATGCGCATAGCCTTCAACTGGGTGCTGGTCTCGACGGTGCTCCTGGCGGTGCTTCTGGTGACGGCCACCCTCTTCTTCCCGGCGCCCGACCGCATCCACCGGGCGTGGGGCGGGATGGCACCGGCCGTCTTCATGACGATGGGCCTGGTCATCGGCCTGGCCCTCTCCTGCATCGTCAACGTGGTGATGGGCGACTGGCTGAACGGCGACAAGCCGGCCAGCGCCCTCGGCGGCGGTCGCAAGCTCGCCACGGCGTACGCCTCCTGCACGGGGACCGGCTGCGTGCCCGGCGATCCGTCGCTCCGTCTCGGCGCCTTCTATCCCTGGTACCTGGGCGTACTCCTCGCCTTCCTCATCGTGGCCCTGCTCATCGTGGCGATCCAACTCATCCGTCGGCGCGACGTGCTGCCGCGTATCGACGCGTTCTGGGACGACGCCTCGAAGGAGCCGCCGGTGGCCGATGGCAGCCCGCGCGGCGACCTGCGCGCGCTGTTGGCCCGAGAGGTCAGCCGCAAGCGCGCGTCAGCGGCTCGCTACCACCTCGTCGAACCCATCCTCGGTGCGCTCTGCCTGGCCGGCATGGCCGCGACGGTCGTCACCGTGATCACGGCGTTCTCCTCGCTCGACCAGCGCTTCGTGACGCAGTTGCTGGCGCCGGAACCCTTCGCGACGGCATCCGTTCTCGCAGCACGATGGATGGACTTCTCGCTCATCGTCTGGGGCGCGGTCGGGCTCGCCGTCGTCGGCGGACTGGTCTTCGGCGGCTCGAAGGTGGTGCGGCCACTCGGGCTCGTCTGGGACCTCGCCTGCTTCCTGCCCCGGGCAGGGCACCCCCTCGGCGCGCCCTGCTACACCGAGCGCGCGGTTCCGGAGGTGGCACGCCGACTCAGCTGGTGGCTCGACCTGCCGCGGGTGAAGGGCCAGGAACGCACGGCGATCGTGACGGCGCACAGCATGGGCGGCGTCGTCGCCGTCTCGTCGCTGTTCGCGCTCGCGACGCATCCGAAGTGGCTGAGCGACTACCAGGGTCGGGTGTCCCTGCTCACCTTCGGCATACAGCTGCGCCCGTACTTCGGGCGGTTCTGGCCGGAGATCCTGGGACCCGAGGTCATCGGCGGCGAGCCGTGCCGGGCGCCCCGGCTGCGCGCACGAGATCCCTGGGCCGCCGATCGGGAGCACGTCATCGCCGAGCAGAAGGCCGCGGCTGCGGCGAACGTCTCCGACCGACCGTCGCCCGGGGTGGTGCCGGCCGCAGACTGGATCAGCCTCTGGCGGGCCACGGACTTCCTCGGCTTCCCGTCCTGGTCGACCACTCCGAACGACCGCGACGTGTACGCGGAGGAGGTCGACGCCAGCGGCTACGTCGGCGCGGTCGATGCCCACAGCTGGTATCCACGCACGCCGTCCTATCGCCGAGCGCTCGGCAGGCTCGCGGGCCTGCCCGAGCGGCAGCCCGGGCGCCCGTAGCGCGGGAGAGCGGGCGCGGGAGAGCGGCCTCAGCCCGCGGCGGGGTCCGAACGGCGGGTGGCGAAGCGCGCGGTGAGCACGGCGAGCAGACCGACAGTCGCACCGAGCGTCGTGGCGATGACGCGATCGAGCAGCAGCCCGGGCACCGGTGCCGTGGACGCGAGGTGCGAGATCGACAGGGCGAGGGGTGTGACGAACACGAGGGCCGCACCGTAGTTGCGGCCGACCAGGATCTCCGCGGCGAACTGGCAGACAGCGATGACGAGCACGATGACCACGGCCGGAGGGTCGGGCAGCAGCACAGCGGCCGAGACACCGACGCCGATCACCGTTCCGATGATGCGGTGGACCGACCTGGAGGCCGAGTGCGGCGCACGCGGCGGCGGCACCACGGCGACGACGCTGACGACGGCCCAGGTGGGGTGGCCGACGCCGGCTAGCAGGGCGATGCTCCCGGCGACGGCCGAGCCGAGAACCAGTTGAGCGATGTTGATCCACACGGCCGCGTCCCGATAGGCGCGTGGCCTGGGCGTCGGCAGCCGGCCGAGCGAGCTGAAGTACCGTCCCTCCCTGCCGCCCGCCGCGCGGCGCAGCACCCAGCCGGACAGGCTCAGCAGCACGGCGAAGCCGGCAGCGGCGATGGTGATGACCATCCGGATGCCGATCTCGTCGGCCGTCGTCGGTATCTCGGCGCAGATGAGGAAGCCGAAGACGAAGAACAGCGGTGTCGGCGGGAACAGGCCGAGAGTCACCGTCAGCAGCACCCCGCCGACGATGACGAGACCGAGAACGGCTGCCACGAGGCCGAGCGGCGCCCCCGCGACTGCGACGAGGATGCCGAGCCCGACGCTGACGACCATGCCGACAGCAGCCGTCGAGACGCTGCGCCAGCGCGTCTCGTAGGGTTCGCTGCGTCCGTAGAGGGCGGCCATCGCTCCGAACGAGGCATAGGGCGCCCAGTCGACGCGGCCGAGCGCCACCAGGATCAGGAGCGGCACCGCCGCAGCGATCGCGGCACGCGTGGCCACCTCGATGTCGAGGGACCGCAGCCCCTTGAGCCGCTCGATCAGCCCGACGGGCCGACCCGGATCACCGGCTCGGTCACCGTCGCCGGACGGCGGCAGCACTGCCCCGGACACCCTTACAGCTTCTCGATGGGCGCGATCTTGATCAGCAGCTTCTTCGCTCCTGCGGTGTCGAACTGCACGTGAGCGACGCGCTTGGTGCCCTCGCCCGTCACCTGAGACACCCGGCCCTCGCCGAAGTTGGTGTGGCGGATGCGGTCGCCGGCCGCGAGTTCGAGGTCGCCGTTGTCGCGCACCTGCGCTCCGATGGCGTTCGGCCACTCGGTCTTCGGCCGCGGAGCAGGGGGCAACGTCGGGTCGGAGCTGTAGCCGTACTGCCCGGGGCCGCGTCCGTCGCGACGGGCGTTGAGCGCCCGAGGTTGGGTTCCCCCGCGCGAGTTCGCCATGCCCGGCGACTGGCGCCAGTCGATGAGGTCGGCCGGGATCTCCTGCAGGTAGCGGCTCGGCATGGCCACGGAGGTGTCACCGAACTGCGAGCGCGTCATCGCGAGCGAGAGGTAGAGGCGCTGGCGTGCACGGGTGATGCCGACGTAGAACAGGCGGCGCTCCTCCGCCGGACCGCCCGGCTCGTTGGCGCTCATCTTGTGCGGCAGCAGGTCCTCCTCGATGCCGGTGAGGAAGACTGCGTCGTACTCGAGGCCCTTCGCGGTGTGCAGCGTCATGAGCGAGACGGTTCCCGACGAGTCGTCGAGGTCGTCGGCGGCCGCGACCAGCGACACCTGCGTCAGGAAGTCGACCAGGCCGGAGCCCGGGTTCTCCTTCTCGAAGTCCTTGGTCTGGGCGACGAGCTCCTCGACGTTCTCGGCGCGGGTCTCGTCCTGCGGGTCGCGGCTGCGACGCAGGGCCTCGAGCAGCCCGCTCTCGGTCATGAGGAAGGTGAGCACCTCGGACACCTTGGCTGCGCCGACGCCGCCACGGGCATCCGTCTCGGCATTCGGGTCGTCGCTCGGAGTCTGGTCTGCGCCGTCGACCTGCACGGGCACGAGCATGGCTGCGGCTTGGTCGAGAACCGCAGCGAGCTGCAGGATGGCGTTGGTGACCTTCGGGCCGAGTCCGAGCGACCCGGCCTCGCGCATCGCGGCGCGGAAGCTCAGCTCATTGGTCTCGGCGAACTGGGCGAGCTGCGTCTCGGTCGCAGGTCCGATGCCGCGCTTCGGCGTGTTCAGGATGCGGCGGATGGCGAGTTCGTCGAGCGGGTTGGCGACGGCGATGAGGTAGGCCATCGCATCCTTGATCTCGGCGCGCTCGTAGAACTTGGTGCCGCCGACCACCCTGTACGGCAGCGCCGAGCGCACGAAGATCTCCTCCAGCGCACGGGTCTGGGCGTTGGTGCGGTAGAACACCGCGATGTCGCGGTAGGCCATGCCCTTGCGGTGCAGCGCCTCGATCTCATCGGCGACGAACTGCGCCTCGTCGTGCCCCGAATAGCCGGTGTAGCCGGTGATCTTGTCGCCGTCGCCCACGGTCGTGAACAGGTTCTTCGCTTTGCGGTCGAAGTTGTTCGAGATGACCGCGTTCGCCGCGCTCAGGATGTTCTGGGTCGACCTGTAGTTCTGTTCGAGCAGAACCACTCGGGCGCCCGGGAAGTCGCGCTCGAACTCGGTGATGTTGCGGATGTCGGCGCCGCGGAACGCGTAGATCGACTGGTCGGAGTCGCCGACGACGGTGAGCGATGCACCGGGAATGATGCCGGTCTCGTCCTCCAGGCCGCGCACCAGGACGCCCTTGTTCTCCATCTCGACGACGAGCTCGCGCGAGACCGGCCGGGTGAGCTCTCGGATGAGCGAGTACTGCGCGTGGTTGGTGTCCTGGTACTCGTCGACCAGGATGTGGCGGAACCGGCGGCGGTACAGTGCAGCGGTCTCGGGGAAGGCGCGGAACAGGTAGACGGTCTCGCCGATGAGGTCGTCGAAGTCGAGGGCGCCCGCCGAACGCAGCGTGCGGGTGTACTGCCGGAAGATCTCGAGGAAGACCGCTTCCTTCGGGTCGCTCATGTTCGCGTTGCGCGCGTAGGCGTCGACATCCGTCAGCTCGTTCTTGAGCTTGGAGATCTGGGCGCCGGCGTTGCCCGGAGTGAAGCCGAGGGTGTCGGCGTCGAGGGCCTTGATGATGCGCTTCAGCACGGTACGGCTGTCGGCCGAGTCGTAGATGGTGAAGGTCGACGTGAGGCCGGCCTTCTCGGACTCGCGACGGAGGATGCGCACGCAGGCCGAGTGGAAGGTCGAGATCCACATGCCCTCGGATGCCTGCCCGAGGAGTGCCGACACGCGCTCGCGCATCTCGGCGGCGGCCTTGTTGGTGAAGGTGATGGCGAGGATCTGGCTCGGCCAGGCCTCGCGCGTCTCGATCAGGCCCGCGATGCGGTGGGTGAGCACGCGGGTCTTGCCGGAGCCGGCGCCGGCGACGATGAGCAGGGCCGGCCCGCGGTACTCGACGGCCTCGCGCTGCGGCGGGTTCAGTCCGTCGGTGAGTCGACTCGACGGTCCCGATGAGCCGACACCGTGCCCGCCACCGCGGTTGGAGCCCCCGCCGGACCCGCCCGGCGCGTCGTGGACGATGATCGGGGTGGGCGCGTCGGGTTCGAAGAGAGTGCTCATGGCTACCTCAATTGTAGGCGCGGCCGCCGACAGCGCAGCCCTGCCCCTCCCGTTCGCAGAGGCCCGGACGGAGGCCGCGGCCGAAGCGCACAGCCCTCAGCGCGCGAACCGCTCCCGTGCCTCCACCCCGAGGTCCGGGTGGTCGACGAAGATCCCGTCGACGCCGGTGCCGAGCACCAGGGTGAACTCCCCGAGCCAGTCGCCGTGAGTGGCCTTGCCGTGACCCTGCTGGAAGGTCGAGGAGAGGAAGCGGTTCTCGGGCCGCAGCGTCCAGGTGAACACGGTGAGGCCGTGGTCGTGGGCTGCGTCGACGAGTGCGCGCCCTCGCAGTTCGCCCCGCAGGTGACCCTCGAGAGCCTCCTGCTGTGCGGCACGGACGTCGGATGCCGCGAGCTCCGCCACCAGCACGGTCTTGTCGACGCTGATCCCGTCGACCCGCCCCTCCAGCTCGCGGAGCCCGGTGTCGGTCATGAAGTCGGCGTAGCCGGGGGCATCGACGCCGGCCCCGAGGTGCAGGTCCCAGGGGACTCCGGCCTTCTCCAGCAGGTAGATCCGAGGCGCCGTGATCCCGCGGAGCGCCAACTCCTCGAGCACGGTGATCTCGAAGGCCTCGACGGTGAGCCGCTCGTCGTTCCTGGCCCAGCCGGCTGCGGCGAGGTCCGCCGCGAACAACTCGTCCAGCGGCAGGCCGATACCGGCGAAGTAGCTCGCGTGCTTGATCTCCGCGACCATGCCGAGCAGGCGGCCGTCTGCGGCATCCGTCTCCTCGATCAGCGTGAAGAGGTCGGTGAGACGCAGCAGGGGGAAGCGGTCGTCGAAGCTGGCGTTGCCCGGACGCACCTTCGGGATGCGCTCGCGCGCGTGCAGGGTGGCCAGTTCCGCCCACGTGAAGTCCTCGGTGAACCAGCCGGTGAGCTTCTTCCCGTCGATCTCCTTCGTGGTGCGCCTGGCGTGGAACTCCGGATGCGCCGCGACGTCGGTCGTGCCCGAGATCTCGTTCTCATGGCGGAGCACCAGCACGCCGTCGCGGGTCGCGACGATGTCGGGCTCGACGGCGTCGGCTCCCAGGGCGAAGGCCAGCTGGTAGGCCGATGCCGTGTGCTCGGGGCGGTAGCCGCTGGCCCCGCGATGGCCGATGACGAGCGGATGCGGACGGTCGGTCATGTCATCAGGCTAACGAGCGTGAAGGCCGGGTCTGCCGCCACAGTTCCGCTCCGGGCGGATTCCCATGAATTCCGCGCATCTTCCCGGTAGATTTGACTACGAAGCGACACCACCAGTCGCCCCACTTCCCCCGCCTCGAGCGAAGGACCACCATGGCAAACCCCGCATTCAGTCGCAACGCCGCGTTCAGCGAGAAGGGCGGCGTCGCCGTCGCCACCCCCACCGCCGAAGAGCTGGCCGCACACTACAACCAGCCGTCGGCCAATGCCGTCGAGACCGACCGCATGACCGTCGAGGACACGATCGTCAAGTCCGTCGTGAGCTTCGTCATCCTGCTCGCCGGTGCTGCCATCGGCTGGATGACCTACCCCACCATCCCCTGGCTCTGGGGCGTCGCCGCCCTCGTCGGCTTCGTGCTGGCGCTGGTCAACATCTTCAAGCGCGAGCCCTCCGCTCCGCTGATCCTCGCGTACGCGGCTGCTCAGGGTGTCTTCATCGGTGGCTTCTCGCTGCTCTTCGAGACCATCTACCCCGGCATCGTCGTGCAGGCCGTCGTCGCCACCCTCGTGGTCGTCGGCGTGACCCTCGCCCTCTTCGCCAGCGGCAAGATCCGCGCGTCGAAGAAGGCCACCAAGGTCTTCCTCGTCGCCATGGTCGGCTACCTGGTGTTCTCGCTGGTCAATCTGTTCATCATGATGTTCGGCGGAGCCAACGGAAACCCGTTCGGCCTGCGCGGCGAGGACATCCCCGGAACCAGCATCCCGTGGGGCATCGTCATCGGCATCCTCGTCGTCATCATGGCCGCGTACTCCCTGGTGCTCGACTTCGACGCCATCCAGCAGGGCGTGCGCAACCGCGCACCGCGCAAGTACGGCTGGTCGGGCGCCTTCGGCATCATGGTCACGGTCATCTGGCTGTACACCGAGCTGCTGCGCATGTTCGCGATCGCGCGCAACTAGCTCTCGCACTCGAACACAGCAGAACGGGTCGCCCTTCGGGGCGGCCCGTTCTGCGTTCACCGGGCCCGCTCAGGCGTCGGGGGGCCCGAGCGCCGCGACCTTGCCGAGCAGAACGCCGCGCTCCCGCTCGTTGCCTGTCAGCCGCGCGGCCTCGCTGAGCTCGACGCGGGCCTCATCGAGGCGCCCGAGACGCGCCAGCAGTTCGCCGCGCACGCTCGGCAGCAGATGGGTTCCCGACAGGGCTCCGGATGCCGCGATCTCGTCGACCAGGCGCAGGCCTGTCGCCGGCCCCGTGGCCATGGCCACCGCGACGGCGCGGTTGAGGTCGACGATGGGCGACGGAGCCAGCCGACCGAGCACCTCGTAGAGCACGACGATGCGGTCCCAGTCGGTCTCGTCGGTCGACGGCGCGACCGAGTGGCACTCGGCGATGGCCGCCTGCAGCGCGTAGGCCCCACGACCCCTGCCGACGGCATCCGCTCGCGCCAGAGCGGTGCGTCCGCGAATGATCTGCGCCCGATCCCAGCGACTGCGATCCTGGTCGCCCAGCAGGATCGGCTCGCCCTCCGCCGTCACCCGCGCCCGGAACCGCGACGTCTGGAACTCCATCAGCGCGACCAGCCCGTGCACCTCGGGCTCACGCGGAGCGAGCTCTGCGAGCACGCGACCGAGCCGCAGCGCCTCCTGGCTGAGCTCGGGGCGCATCCACTCGGTGCCGCTCGAGGCCGCGTAGCCCTCGTTGAAGACGAGGTAGATGACGCCGAGCACCGAGCCCAGCCGCGCGGCGTATTCGTCGCGCGACGGCACCTCGAACTGAACCTTCGCGGCGGCGAGACTCTTCTTCGCCCGCACGATGCGCTGCTGCACTGTCGCCGTCGGCACGAGGAACGCCCGGGCGATCTCCTCGCTCGAGAGGCCGCCGACCACCCGCAGGGTCAGCGCGACGCGGGCCTCGCGGGCCAGCACGGGGTGGCACGCGATGAAGACGAGACGGAGCACGTCGTCGTCGATGTCGTCGGGGTCCCAGGGGGCGGCATCCGGATCGATCCGGGATTCGAGGTCGTGGGCGATGGCGCTGTAGCGGTCGTCGAGGCGTTCCCGCCGCCGCCAGCCGTCGATGGCCTTGCGCTTGGCGACTGCAGTCAGCCAGGCGCCGGCGTTGCGGGGTATGCCATCGCGCGGCCACTGCTCGAGGGCGTCGGCGAGGGCCTCCTGGGCCAGGTCCTCGGCCAGCGAGAAGTCGCCGGTCACCCGGGTGAGCGTCGCGACGATCCGGGCGGACTCCATGCGCCACACGGCCGCGACGGAGCGACGGATGCCGGCGGCATCCGTCGCCCCTGTCTCAGTCGTCATCAGCGCGGGTGCGGCGACGGTCGGGCGCCAGGCTCAGAGCTTGAACGTCGGGTCGTTCGCCGCGCGGAACTCGGCCTCGCGCTGGACGAACTCGTTGTCCTGCGGAAAGTCGCTCATCTCGGTCACGCGACGCACCTCGATGAAGCTGCCGGGGCCGAGAGGCACCTTCTTCGCCCATTCCGCGGCCTCCTCCTTCGACGAGACCTCGAGGATCCAGAAGCCGTTGAACAGCTCCTTCGTCTCGCCGTAGGGGCCGTCGGTCACGAGCGGTGTCTCCGAGGCGAAGTCGACGACGAAGCCCTCGCTCGCGTCGGTGAGGCCCTCGCCCGCCAGCAGCACGCCGGCCTTGATGAGCTCCTCGTTGTAGCGGCCCATCGCCGCGATGACCTCCTCGAACGGCATCGCCTTGTATGCGTCGTAGGCCTCGTCGGTGCCGCGCATGATCAGCATGTACTTCATGGTGTTCCTCCTTGGTGATGGTGGCCCGTCGTGGGCCTTCACTCAGACGTCGAACGGATGCCGTCCCGATCGACAGCGTCGCCGAAAATGTCTCGAATCAATAGCCGAGCGACGCCAGCGAGGCTCGCAGGGCGTCACCCGAGGCCTGCAACCGAGCCTCCTCCTGAGGCGAGAACGGTGTCTCGCGGATCGGCCGCACGCCTGACGCGCTGACGATGCTCGGCACCGACAGGGCGATGCCGTCGATGCCGTGGTAGTCGCTCAGCACCGTGCTGACGGGCATGACGGCGTGCTCGTCCTGCAGCAGCGCCTCCACGATGCGGGCGCCCGAGAGTCCGATGGCGTAGTTCGTGGCGCCCTTGCCGCGGATGACCGCATAGGCGGCGTCGCGCACCTCCGCGGCGATGTCGTCGAGTTCCTCGGCCGCGAACACCGAGCCGCCACCCCAGGCGAGCAGCGGCACTGTTCCGATGGAGGCGTTCGACCACAGCGGGAACTCCGTGTCGCCATGCTCGCCCACGATGTAGGCGTGAACGCTCGAGGTCGCGACGCCCGCGCGCCGGGCGAGCAGAACCCTGAGCCGCGAGGTGTCGAGCACGGTGCCCGAGGAGAAGACGCGATGAGAGGGGAGTCCGCTGATCCTCTGCGCCACGACGGTGAGCACGTCGCAGGGGTTGGTGACGAGCACGTAGGTGGCATCGGGTGCCTGCTCGAGCAGCGACGGCAACAGCTTCTCCAGGATGCGCACGTTCGTGCCGGCGAGGTCGAGCCGCGTCTGGCCGGGCTCCTGCTTGGCTCCGGCGGTGATGACGACGACGTTCGAGCCCTCGACCACCCCGACGTCGCCGCCGCCCGTGATGGTGCTCGAGCCGGTGAACTGGGTGCCATGTGCGAGGTCGAGCACCTCGGCCTCGGCCTTGGCCGTGTTGATGTCGTACAGCGCCACATGCCGAGCCGACCCGCGGATGAGCGCGGCGTACGCGAGACTGGCCCCCACGCTTCCAGCGCCGACGACGGTCAGTTTCGAGTTCTCGATCTCAGCCATGGGTCCATCCTCCCGTGCGCGGCGCCGCCCTCGCCAGCACCCGCCGATGACCGTCACGTGTACGAGTCAGCGGAGTTCGCGCCGGGAGTGGTCTCGATACGCGTCCTCGCTGCGCTCGGTCGCTACTCGACCCAGCGGGTAGCCAGCGTCTGAGCCAGCCGCGCCTCGAGTGGGCACCAGCCAGCCACTCCCCCACGCCGAAGCTGTCGCGGCGCGGTATTTCGCGGGGTGCGAGTTTTGACATGTTCGGGGCACCCCACGCACTACGGGGTGCCCCGAACATGTCAATGTCTGAGCTGAGGAGCGAGATGCCGGGCCGCGACAGCGACCTACGCCCCTACTCCCACTCAATCGTCCCCGGCGGCTTCGACGTGACGTCGAGCACCACGCGGTTCACATCGGCCACCTCGTTGGTGATCCGGTTCGAGATGCGCGCCAGCACGTCGTACGGCAGGCGCGTCCAGTCGGCTGTCATCGCGTCCTCGGAGGAGACCGGACGCAGAACGATCGGGTGTCCGTAGGTGCGGCCGTCGCCCTGCACGCCCACCGAGCGCACGTCGGCCAGCAGCACGACGGGGCACTGCCAGATCTCGCCGTCGAGACCGGCGGCCGAGAGCTCGGCCCGCACGATCGCATCCGCGTGCCGCAGCAGTTCGAGGCGCGCCTCGGTGACCTCGCCGACGATGCGGATGCCGAGGCCTGGGCCGGGGAACGGCTGGCGTCCCACGATCTCCTCGGGCAGTCCCAGCTCGCGGCCGATCGCGCGCACCTCGTCCTTGAAGAGGGCGCGCAGCGGCTCGACGAGCTCGAACTGCAGGTCTTCAGGCAGCCCGCCCACGTTGTGGTGGCTCTTGATGTTCGCCGTTCCCGACCCTCCGCCGGACTCGACGACATCCGGATACAGGGTGCCCTGAACGAGGAAGCGGATGGGCTCGCCGTCGGCGTCGGCCTCGGCGATGAGGTCGCGCTCCGCCTGCTCGAAGGAGCGGATGAACTCGCGGCCGATGATCTTGCGCTTGGTCTCGGGGTCCGAGACGCCGGCGAGGGCCGTGAGGAACTGCTCGCGGGCGTCGATCGTGACCAGGCGGATGCCGGTCGCGGCCACGTAGTCCACCTCGACCTGGCGACGCTCGTCCTGGCGCAGCAGGCCGTGGTCGACGAAGACGCAGACCAGCTGGTCGCCGACGGCTTCGTGCACGATGGCCGCGGCCACCGCGGAGTCGACGCCGCCGGAGAGCCCGGCGATGACACGGGCGGACCCGACCTGGGCGCGGATCTTCTCGACCTGCTCGGCGATGACGTTGCCGCTGTTCCAGTCGGCGGGGATGCCGGCAGCCTTGTGCAGGAAGTTGACGATGACGTCCTGGCCGTACTGCGAGTGCTTGACCTCGGGGTGCCACTGCACTCCGTAGAAGCGCTTCTCGTCGTTGGCGAAGGCCGCGACGGGGGTCGAGGCCGTCGATGCGAGCACCTCGAAGCCGTCCGGTGCGATGGCGACGGAGTCGCCGTGGCTCATCCAGACCGTCTGCGCGGTGGGCTGGCCGCGGAGCAGCTGGTTGTCGTCGGTGCGGGCGGTCACGGCGGTGGACCCGTACTCGCGCTGGCCCGTGTGGGCGACCTCGCCGCCGAGCTGGGTCGCCATCACCTGGAAGCCGTAGCAGATGCCCAGGGTCGGAACCCCGAGCTCCAGGATGCCCGTGTCGAGCGCAGGGGCGCCCTCCTCGTAGACCGAGGACGGCCCGCCGGAGAGGACGATGCCGATGGGGTTCTTCGCAGCGACTTCGGCTGCGGTGATCGTGTGCGGCACGATCTCGGAGTAGACGGATGCCTCACGGACGCGTCGGGCGATCAGCTGCGCGTACTGCGCACCGAAATCGACGACGAGGACTGGGCGCTGCGAGGTCTCGCTCACGGGGTGGCCTCCACGGTGGGGGTGGTCGGGGCGACGACGGGCGCGGCTTCGGCTTCCCGTGACGCGAGGTACGCCTTCACCTCACGGGCGATGCGGCCCTCGAGGAAGAACGACAGGAACGGGATGACACCGCCGAGCGCGATGACGATGAACCTGGTGAACGGCCAGCGCATGAGGCTCCACAGGCGGAAGTCGCTGAACAGGTAGACGACGTAGAACCAGCCGTGCACGATCAGGATGCCGGTCGAGAGGTTCACCGCGGTGGTGGTGCCTGCAGGAACGAGGGCGAGGAAGCCGGAGGGCCCGGCGAGCTCGATCTCGAGGCCTCCGAGGTACTTGAGGAGCATCTCGGCGCACAGGGCGAGCAGGAGGGTTCCGGTGATGACCGAGGCCACCTGGTAGAACTTCACCGCCCCCCGGATGCGCGGAAAATCAGCGGGTTTGGGTGCGAGCGGCATGCCCACCATTCTACGGCGCGCTGGAGGTCGTCTCGGCCGGGGCCTGCGCTGCCGCATCCGCCGCCTCCTCCTGCTCCCGCTCGTACGCGTCGCGCACCAGCCGGTACCAGAGGAAGATGGCGAAGCCGGCGAAGACGACCCACTCCACGGCGTAGAAGACGTTGAGCCAGTTGAGCTCCACCTCCTGTGACGGGGGCGGCGAGTCGATGGGGGTCAGCCCCGTCGGAGGCTCGATCTCGACGACGTAGGCCGTGTAGACGTCGCGGTTGTCGAAGTCGGCCCACAGGTTGATGAGCGCAGCCGTCGAGACCGTCGTCATCGAGTGCGGATCGGCACCGTCGTCCGGAGCCTCGGGTGCCTCGGTCGGCAGCAGACGGCCGATGACCGTCACGGCCTCGGTGCCCTCGTCGGCGAGGCCGGCTGCGACGGCACGGGCGGTCTTCTCGTCGGCGGCCCAGCCGCGGGCGACCGGGAGGCCGGGTTCACCGTCGGCGTCCACCGCCAGGTGACTCACCACCCAGTACCCGGTGGCCTCGCCGTTCACGCGGTTGCCGACGATCTGTTCATCGCCGGGAACCCAGCGACCCGTGACCGACACCATCTGGCCCGTGGAGGTCTGCCGGATGGGCTTCGACGGTTCGGCCTTCTCGGCGAGCGGAACGATGGTCTCGGTCGGATGCGTCTCCACACGCGACGACTCGACGGCCCGACTCAGCTGCCACTGGCCGAGCACGGCGAATGCGGCCGCGATCGCGAGGGCAGCGAGCAGTGCGAGCACCCACCGGGGGCGCACCATCATCCGGAGCATGGATCTAGTCGTCGTCCTTCGAGCGGGGTGTGTCTGATCCATTGTCCTTCACGTCGATGAGACGTTCGACCGCTTCGGCCGTCTCGTCCGTGTGACTGGTGCTGAGACCGCTCGTCGCGGCCTCCATCAGCGCGATCTCCTCGTCGAGCATCGGATCGCGTTCCCGCCGCTGCTTCTCGGGCTTCTTCCGGATGATCCTCGCCCCGATCTTCTCGGAGTTCGCCGCCAGCAGCGGCCCGATGATCGACATGACCAGCACGTAGAGGCCGGCGAAGGGGGTGATGCGCTCGTCGAGCCCGGCGCCGACGGACAGGGTCGCCAGGATGAGGGCGAACTCGCCGCGGTTCTGCAGGATCACCGCCGCATTGATGCCGGCCTGTACCCCGAGGCCGTTGATGCGCGCCACGAACTGCCCGGCGGCCACGTTCAGGATGATGGTCATCACGATGGCGATGACGACGGGCAGCAGCACCGACGGGAAGGCGCCGACGTCCATCGCGAGGCCGAAGTTCAGGAAGAAGAAAGCGCCGAAGACGTCGCGCAGTGGCAGGGCGATGTGCTCGATCTTGTTGCGGTAGCGCGTTGCACCGAGCACGAGGCC
The DNA here is from genome assembly GCF_004570845.1 of Orlajensenia leifsoniae. GTDB lineage: Bacteria > Actinomycetota > Actinomycetes > Actinomycetales > Microbacteriaceae > Orlajensenia > Orlajensenia leifsoniae. Next base: position 478,134 of record NZ_SPQZ01000001.1, read on the forward strand.
GATGAGGAAGGCGCCGATCGCATCCGTCACCCCGAGAACCTCGCCGATGCCGCCGAACATGACGGCCAGGCCGAAGAACAGGATGGTGAAGAGCTCGTCGTCCTTGGTGCGGAAGATGCGGCCGACGAACTTGCCTCCCCACCGCGCGACGCTGAACATGATCACGAGGAACGTGAAGGCGATGCCGAGCTTCATGAGGATGGGACCGATGTCGGTCTCACCACTCAGCACGACGGAGACGATCGCCAGGTAGATGGCGATGAAGATGTCCTCGACGACGGTCACGCCGAGGATCATCGGCGTCTCGCGGTTGGGCAGGCGCTTGAGCTCGATCAGCAGTTTCGTGACGATGGCGCTCGACGACGTGGCCGTCATCCCGGCGATCACCAGGGCCTCGCGCGGCCCCCACCCGACCATGAAGCCGAACAGGAGACCGGCACCCATGTTGAGCACGATGTACGAGCCGCCCGAGATCAGCAGCTTGCCCGCATTGCCGAAGAACTCGTCCTGGTCGAACTCGAGGCCGAGGTTGAACAGCAGCATGATGAGCCCGAAGACGGCGATGAGCTCGATGTAGTGGTTCTCGAAGTTGAGCGGGAACCACCCGGTGTGCGGACTGGCGAGGAGCCCGACGATCATGTAGATCGGGATGGTCGGCAGTCCGACCATCTTCCCCAGGCGTCCGAGCGCGTACGCGACGATCAGCAGGATGCCGAGCGTGATGAGTTCTGGGCCGAAGTGCATGGCTCAGCCTCCGGGCGGCGCGTCGGTGGCCGACGTGGCGGCGCGGCTCCCGGTGCGGAAGTAGGCGAAGGCCTTGAGGACCTTGTCCGGCGCACCGGCCACCACGAGGGTGTCACCGGGGAAGACCTTGAAGTCGGGAGCCGGAGCCGGGTTCGCGGATTCCCCGCGCACGACGGCGACGACGGTGAGACCGGCGACGCCGGCATCGGCAGGGTCACCCAGCGGCTGCCCGGCGATGTGATCGTCGTAGTCGACGGTGAACCAGTCGATCGAGAGTCCGGGGATCTGGTCGAGTGCCGTGAGGGTCTCGGTGATCTGTGTTCCACCGAGCAGTTCGGCGAGGGTGTGAGCCTCGTCCTCGCTCAGGCGCAGCGACACCTTCTCGGCGTCGTTCTCCTCATCGGAGAACGTGACGAGGTCGCTGTGGCCGGAGCGGTGGGCGATGACGCCGACCTTGCCGCCGTCGTCGGTTATGAAGGTGTGCAGCACCCCGACCCCGGGGAGCTTGACGCGCCGAACATCGACCATGGCTGGAACTCCGTACGTCTCGGGGGCAGTCCTTCCACCCTAACAAGAGCGCCCTGCGGGCCCGAATCGGCTGGGAATCAGGGGCGAATCCAGCCCGGAGACGTGGGTTCGCGCTACGGCGTCATGATGTCGGGCGCCTCGAGCCTCACGCGGTCGGCCGACTCGTCGTCGGGCTGCTCCTGCGACTGGCGCTCGGCGGCCACGCGCTTGAGGTAGTTCGCCACCTCGCGCTCCTGACGCTCCTTGTCCCAGCCGAGCACGCCGCCCATGAGCTTGGCCGCCACAGGGGCCGCTGAGACTCCCCGGTCCCAGGCCTCGATCGAGATGCGGGTGCGTCGAGCGAGCACGTCCTCGAGGTGCAGGGCGCCCTCGTGGGATGCGGCGTAGACCACCTCGGCTCCGAGGTAGTCGTCCGCACCCGGCAGCGGCTCCCCCAGGGAGGCATCGTCGCGGATCAGGTCGAGCAGTTCGTCGGTCAGAGTGCCGTACCGGTTCAGCAGGTGCTCGATGCGCACGGTGTGCACGCCGAACGCCTTGGCGATCTTGCGACGCTTGTTCCAGGCCGCCCAGTAGCCCTCGGCTCCGAGCAGCGGGATCTCCTGGGTGGTCGACGGCGGTACGCGTCCGTCGAGGGCATCCGCGGCCGCATCGATCGCGTCCTTCGCCATGATGCGGTACGTCGTCCACTTGCCTCCCGCGATCACGACGAGACCGGGAACACTGTGGCCGACCAGGTGCTCGCGGGAGAGCTTCGAGGTCTGCTCGCTCTCTCCGGCGAGAAGGGGGCGCAGGCCCGCGTAGACGCCTTCGACATCCTCCCGGGTGAGCTGCGTCGCCAGCACGCTGTTGACGTGCTCGAGCAGGTAGTCGATGTCGGCCGCGGTGGCTGCCGGATGCGCCTTGTCGAGGTTCCAGTCGGTGTCCGTCGTGCCGATGAGCCAGTGCCGGCCCCACGGGATGACGAACAGCACGCTCTTCTCGGTGCGCAGCAGCAGTCCCATCGAGGACTGGAAGCGGTCGCGGGGCACGACGAGGTGGATGCCCTTGGAAGCTCGCACCTTGAAGGTTCCGCGCTCGCCCACCATGCGCTGGGTGTCGTCGGTCCACACGCCCGTCGCGTTCACCACCTGCTTGGCCCGCACCTCGAAGCGCTCCCCGGTCTGCAGGTCGTGGGCGTGCACGCCGACGACGCGCTGGCCGACCTTGATGAAGCCCTCGACCTTGACGCGGGTGGCCACGTGAGCCCCGTAGAAGGAAGCGGTGCGCCCGAGCGACGACACGTAGCGAGCGTCGTCGACCTGGGCGTCGTAGTAGGTGATGCCGCCGACGAGGGCGTCATTCGAGAGCGATGGGATGGCGCGCATCACCTGGCTCTTCGTGAGGTGACGGTGGTGCGGGACACCGGGCGGGCGTCCGCCGCTGTAGCTGAAGATGTCGTACAGCAGCATGCCGGCGCCGATATAGCAGCGCTCGATCACGCGCTTCTTGAGCGGGTACAGGAAGCGAACCGGCTTCACCAGGTGAGGCGCGATGCGCTGCAGCAGCAGACCGCGCTCGATGAGCGCCTCACGCACGAGCCTGAAGTCGAGCTGTTCCAGGTAGCGGATGCCGCCGTGCACGAGCTTCGACGACCGACTCGACGTTCCCGACGCCCAGTCGCGCTGCTCGAGCAGCCCGACGCTGAGCCCACGGGTCACGGCGTCGAGCGCCGCTCCGGCCCCCACGATCCCGCCTCCGACCACGAGGATGTCGAGCTCCCGCTCCTTCATCCTCGTCAGCGCAGCCGCGCGTTCCTCAGGGCCGAGCTTGGACGATCGGCTGACGTTGTTCGTAGATGCCATCATTGGCCTCCCTGAGGCGAGTCGTTACTTCGACGTTAGTTGCCCTGATACGGCGCGACAACAACTTCGACCCGCTGGAACTCCTTGAGGTCCGAGTAACCGGTCGTGGCCATCGAGCGACGCAGCGCACCGACGAGGTTGGCCGTGCCCTCGGCGACCGGAGCCGGGCCGTAGAGGATCTCCTCGAGCGGGGCGATGGTGCCGACCTGCACGCGATTGCCGCGCGGAAGCTTGGAGTGGTGCGACTCGGCACCCCAGTGGTAACCGCCACCGGGGGCATCCGTCGCCCGTGCCAGGGTCGACCCGAGCATCACGGCGTCGGCACCGCAGGCGATCGCCTTGACGATGTCGCCACTGGTTCCGAGGCCACCGTCTGCGATGACGTGCACGTAGCGTCCGCCCGACTCGTCGAGGTAGTCACGGCGAGCGCCGGCGACATCGGCGACGGCCGTGGCCATCGGGGCGTGGATGCCGAGCGCTGCGCGAGTGGTGGATGCGGCTCCCCCGCCGAAGCCGACGAGCACGCCGGCCGCGCCGGTGCGCATGAGGTGCAGGGCCGCCGTGTAGGTGGCTGCACCGCCCACGATGACGGGAACGTCGAGTTCGTAGATGAACTTCTTGAGGTTGAGCGGCTCGGTGCTCTTCGAGACGTGCTCGGCCGAGACCGTGGTGCCGCGGATGACGAACAGGTCGACCCCGGCGGCGACGACGGTCTCGTAGAGCTCCTGCGTGCGCTGCGGCGACAGGGCGCCAGCCACGGTGACGCCGGCGGAGCGGATCTCGGCGAGGCGTTCGGTCACGAGCTCCGGCTTGATCGGTGCCGAGTAGATCTCCTGCATGCGGCGAGTGGCCTGGTCCTGCGGGAGGGTGCGGATCTCGGCGAGCAGAGGCTCTGGGTCCTCGTAGCGCGTCCAGACGCCCTCGAGGTCGAGCACGCCGAGGCCGCCGAGCTGACCCATCATGATGGCCGTCGTCGGCGAGACGACGGAGTCCATCGGAGCCGCGAGGAACGGGATGTCGAACTGGTACGCGTCGATCGACCAGGTCACCGACACGTCTTCAGGGTCGCGCGTGCGCCGGCTCGGCACGATGGCGACGTCGTCGAACGCATACACACGGCGACCGCGCTTGGCGCGGCCGATCTCGATTTCCATACTCACGTGCTCCAGCCTACTGCCGAGCCCGCGGGGGGCTTCCGGATGCCGCAGGCTCAGCGAGCCCGCGCCACCCGGGCCTCGTCCCACACGGGCTGATCGGACTCGTAGACCTCGCCGTCGCCGCCGAAGACGAGGTAGCGGTCGAAGCCGCGGGCGAACCACCGGTCGTGGGTGACGGCGAGCACCGTGCCGTCGAAGGCGGCCAGCCCCTCCTCGAGCGCCTCGGCCGAGACCAGGTCGAGGTTGTCGGTCGGCTCGTCGAGCAGCAGCAGGGTCGCGCCCGAGAGCTCGAGCAGCAGGATCTGCATCCGCGCCTGCTGGCCACCCGAGAGCGACTCGAAGTTCTGCTGCGCCGAGCGCACCAGTCCGTAGCGGTCGAGTGCAGAGCTCGCGGCCTCGCGCGGCAGGCCGGTGCGGCCCTCGTCTCCGCGGTGCAGGATGTCGAGCAGCGTGCGGCCTGCCAGCTCGGGGTGATGGTGGGTCTGGGCGAACCAGCCGGGCACGACCCGGGCCCCGAGCACGGCGCGGCCGGTATGGGGCACCGGCGCGAGCTCCTGCCCGATGCTGGTGACGTGGCCGAGCATCCGGTCGGGTTCGGTTCCGCCGCGGGCGAGCGCGCGCAGGAAGTGAGACTTGCCCGATCCGTTCGATCCGAGCACGGCCACCCTCTCGCCGTACCAGACCTCCAGGTCGAACGGCCGCATGAGCCCGGTGAGCTCGAGCCGCTCGCAGACCACCGCGCGCTTGCCGGTGCGCGCCCCGCGGAGGCGCATCGAGACGTCCTGGGCGGGCGGTCGTTCCTCGGGGGGCCCTGCCTCCTCGAACCTGCGCAGCCGGGTCTGGGCGGCCTGGTAGCGGGACGCCATGCCGTCGTTGTACGTCGCCTTGGTCTTGAGGGTCTGCACGAGAGTGCGGAGCTTCGCGTGCTCCTCGTCCCAGCGCCGTCGCAGCTCGTCGAGCCGGTCCATGCGGGCGTCGCGCGCCTCGTGGTAGTCGCCGAAGCCGCCGCCGTGCACCCACACCGTGTTACCGGCGGCGCCGAGCTCGACGGTCAGGATGCGGTCGGCCGCGCGCGCGAGCAGCTCCCGATCGTGCGAGACGAGCAGCACGGTCTTGCGGGTCGCCCTCAGCTGCTCCTCGAGCCAGCGCTTGCCCGGCACGTCGAGGTAGTTGTCCGGCTCGTCGAGCAGCAGCACCTCCTCGGGGCCGCGGAAGAGCGCCTCGAGGGCGAGTCGCTTCTGCTCGCCGCCCGAGAGCGAGGTGACGTCGCGGTAGCGGGCTCGGTCCCAGGGGATGCCGAGGGCTGCCACGGTGCAGGTGTCCCACACGGTCTCCTGGTCGTAGCCGCCGGCATCCGCGTAATCCGCGAGAGCCGTGGCGTAGCGCATCTGGGTCGCGGTGTCGTCGTTCTCGATGAGCGCGTTCTCGCTGGCCTCGAGCTCGAGTGCGGCGCCGCGGACCCGCTGCGGAGCGACGGAGACCAGCAGGTCGTGCACGGTTCCGGATGCCGCGTGCCCGACGAACTGGTCCATCACGCCGAGCCCGCCGGCGAGCGACACGACTCCCGCATCCGGAGCCAGCTCTCGACGGATGATCCGCAGCAGCGTCGACTTGCCGGCACCGTTCGCGCCGATGAGAGCACCCGTGACGCCCTCGCCGACCCGGAAGGAGACCGCATCGAGCAGGGGCCTGCCGTCGGGGAGGGTGAAGGAGACGTCGCTGACGTCGATGTAGCCCATGAGTTTCGAGTTCCTCGTGATCGCCTGAGCCCGACTGAGCGGGCGCCGCGGGTGGGCAGCCGATCAGGATACACCGAGATCGCACCCTCGAAGCAGGTCGCGGCGGCAGGATCCTCCGGGCTGTCGCACGGATGCGGCAAGCTGGAGCCATGACGAGGATCGACGCCGAACCCCTCCACAGCCTCCGCGAGCGCACCAGCGAGAAGTGGCGCACGCACCCCGACGACGTGCTGCCGCTGACCGTCGCCGAGATGGACTTCCCGTTGGCGCCGCCCATCAGCGCGGCCCTGCACGCCGCCGTCGAACGCTCCGACACCGGTTACGTCTACACGAGCCTCGCCGTGGCGACGGCCTTCGCCGGATTCGCCCGCGACCGCTGGGGGTGGGAGGTCGACCCGAACAGGGTCACCAGCACGGCCGACGTCAGTCTCGGCATCGTCGAGGTGCTGCGCCAGGTCACCCGGCCCGGCGACGGCGTGATCATCACTCCCCCGGTCTATCCGCCGTTCTTCGAGCTGGCGCCCGAGGCGTCCGCTCGCATCGTCGAGGTCCCCCTCCTCGGCGGGATCGACGACGGCTGGCGGCTCGACCTCGACGGCATCGATGCAGCGTTCGCAGCCGGCGCGCGGGCGATGGTTCTCTGCAACCCGCACAATCCGGTCGGGCTCTGCCACGCCGCCGACGATCTGCGCACCCTCGCCGACATCGCGCAGCGGCACGGGGCCACCATCGTCAGCGACGAGATCCACAACGCCCTGCTGCGGGAGGGTGCCGCATACTCGCCGTTCCTGTCGGTGTCGGATGCCGCCCGCGAGGTGGGCGTCGCCGTCACCTCGGCGAGCAAGGCGTTCAACGTCGCAGGGCTCAAGTGCGCTCTCGTCATCACGGCGAGCGACCGCGGCGATGCCGTTCGCGCGGCCTTCCCCGTCGAGGTGCAGTGGCGAACGGGGCTGTTCGGGGAGATCGCGAGCATCGCGGCCTTCTCGGCCGGCGGCGCCTGGCTCGACGGGGTGCGTGAGACCCTCGACGCCAACGCCGCACTGCTCGGCGAGCTGCTCGCGCAGAAGCTTCCCGGCGTGCGCTATCGCATTCCCGACGCCACCTACCTGGCCTGGCTCGACCTGTCGGCGCTCGGCTGGGGCGACGACCCCGCCGCGCACGCTCTCGAGCACGCGAAGGTGGCGCTCGCGAACGGCCCGGAGTTCGGTGCCGAGCAGGGCCGCGGTCATGCGCGACTGAACTTCGGCACCTCCCCCGAGATCATCCGCGAGGCGATCGACCGGCTGGCGGCGCTGGCCGCGGGCTCAGCGCTGGTCGAGTAGGCCGCGAGTCCAGGGCTGCTCTAGAGCGGAGGCGCCGTCACGAGTCGGGTCGAACAACCGATCTCGCCGGGCATCAGCCACTCGGCTGGGTAGCCGCCTCCGGCCTGAACGCTGCCGTCGGGCTCACGCACGCCGACGACGCAGTCGCCCTCCGCCGACACCCCGACGGCCGCGATGAGCCGACCGTCTTGGGCGGTCGTCTCGATGGTGACGTAGTCCTGCGGGAACGCCGCTCCCACGGCCGCCTCGAGGCCGGCGGCATCCGTCGACCGCAGCACGGCCTCGAGGACGTCCGCGGCGGAGGGGTCGAGGCTGGGCGGGGCCGTGGGAGACGGCAGTGGAGGCGCATCGCTGTCCGGACACGCGATCCGATCGAGGTCGAGGGTGTCGTCGTAGCTGTCGCCGACGATCTCATAGTGGGCGCACAGCGTTGCGGAGCCGGCCTTCCGGCCCCGGTCGCCGACAGTGTCGGGACTGTGCGGTGCGATGTCGACGCTGATGCGGAGAACGATCCGGGCGCCATCGGGGTCCGAGGTGTCGCCGCCCCAGGACAGGGCCTCGACCCGACGCGACGACCCGTCGGGGAGATCGACGTTCTCGTCGGGCACGTGCCAGGCCACGAGCCACTCAGCAGTGCGCGGACTGATGCCCGGCGGCGTCATGTCGGCGCCGATCCGCTGTGCGACGGCCCAGGCCTCGTCCTCGGCGAAGGCGTCGCCGCCGAGCCGCGTGCACCCCGTCGACGCCACCACCACCATCGCCGCGACCGCAGCGATCAACCCCCATCGTGACCCCATCCGGCGAGCCTAGGCAGGCGCGGGTGGGGCCTGCGTCGGGGGCGGCCCTGAGCTCAGCCGAATGGCCGAAGCACTTCGGCCGCGCGCTACGCGTGGGCCTCAGCGAGCGGCTACCTGGTGTAGTTCGGGGCCTCGACCACGATCTGCACGTCGTGCGGGTGCGATTCCTTGAGGCCGGCCGGCGTGATGCGCACGAACTTGCCCTTGGCCTTCAGCTCCTCGACGGTGCGAGCGCCGACGTAGAACATCGACTGACGGAGCCCGCCGATGAGCTGGTAGGCCACGGCGGAGAGCGGACCGCGGAACGGGACCTGACCTTCGATGCCCTCGGGGATGAGCTTGTCGTCGCTCGGCACGTCGGCCTGGAAGTAGCGGTCCTTCGAGTACGAGGTCTTCTTGCCCCGCGTCTGCAGAGCTCCCAGCGAGCCCATGCCACGGTAGGTCTTGAACTGCTTGCCGTTCTGGAAGATGAGCTCACCGGGGCTCTCGGCCGTACCGGCGAGGAGGGATCCCAGCATCACCGTGTCTGCGCCGGCCACGAGTGCCTTGGCGATGTCGCCCGAGTACTGCAGCCCGCCGTCGGCGATGAGCGGAACACCGGCGGGGCGCGTGGCCTTCGACGCCTCGTAGATGGCCGTGATCTGCGGCACGCCCACACCGGCGACGACGCGGGTGGTGCAGATGGAACCCGGCCCGACGCCGACCTTCACGGCATCGGCTCCGGCGTCCACCAGGGCCTGGGCGCCCTCGCGCGTCGCGACGTTGCCGCCGATCACGTCGATGTGGGCGAACGTGGGGTCGTTCTTGATGCGGCGGATGATGTCGAGCACACCGGCGCTCTCGCCGTTGGCCGTGTCGACCACGAGCACGTCGACGCCGGCGTCACGCAGGGCCTCGGCGCGCTCCCACGCGTCACCGAAGAAGCCCATGGCCGCCCCGACGCGCAGGCGCCCCTCGGAGTCCTTGGTGGCGTTGGGGTACTGCTCGCTCTTGTCGAAGTCCTTCACCGTGATGAGGCCGGTCAGGTAGCCGTCCTCGTCGACGAGGGGGAGCTTCTCGACCTTGTGCTTGGCGAAGATGGCCAGAGCCTCGTCGGGGTTCATGCCGACGCGGCCGGTGATGAGCGGCATGTTCGTCATGACCTCGCTCACCTTCGTCGAGGACTTCTCGAAGTCGGCGACGAACCTGATGTCGCGGTTCGAGATGATGCCGACGAGCTTGCCGGCCTCGTCCACCACGGGCAGGCCGCTCACCCGGTACGTCGCGCAGAGGGCGTCGACATCCGCGACGGAGGCATCCGGAGTCGTCGTCACAGGGTTCGAGACCATGCCGGACTCACTGCGCTTGACCCGGTCGACCATCTCGGCCTGGTCGGCGATCGAGAGATTGCGATGCAGGATGCCGATGCCACCCTGACGGGCCATGGCGATGGCCATGCGCGCCTCGGTGACGGTGTCCATCGCGGCAGAGAGCAGCGGTGTCGCGACGTCGATGCGCCGGGTCAACTGCGAGCGCGTGTCCGCGTCGCTCGGGATCACGTCGGTGTGTCCGGGCAGGAGCAGCACGTCGTCGTAAGTCAGACCGATGAAGCCGAAGGGATCGTGCTCGCCCATCTCGAAATTCCTTTGCAGAGTTCAGATCGTTATGAAGCCGCAATCCACGATGATCCGACCAGTTGCTCAATGTTAAGCGAGTTTGCGCCTCAGGCATTCCACCCGACACAATCACTCAGCGTCGACAACCACATTCGCGAAACACATAGGACATAATCAGCACGTACTGTCGACAAAGTTGTTGTCAGGATTGACCTAGGAGCCACCACCGGCACGACCGGTGCGGCACCCCCCATGGAGGTTCAGTGAATTCCACTGATACGGCTCGTCGGCGATCACCGAGAACTCTCGTGATCCTCGTCGGTCTCTTGTTCGCATTTCTCACATTGAGCGCATTCAACGCCTCACCAGCCCAAGCGGACGAGGTGGGCACCGAGTACGACTACACGTTCGTCGGCAACGTCCAGTTCGACCAGGAGCCGTTGGAGGGCGTGGAGATCACGGTCTCCGGCAACGGCTACACGGCGACGGTGGCGACTGATGCCGACGGCAAGTGGAAGATCGGAGTTCCCGAGAAGGCCGCGTACAAGATCACCCTCGACGAGGACACCCTTCCCAAGGGCGTCGTCGTCGCGAAGGGCGGTTCGACGATCGAGGCCGAGTTCGCCCTCACCGCGACGAAGGCCGTCAACTTCTTCCTGGGTGAGGGGCAGCGCGTCACGACGAGCTTCTTCGACCAGTTCGTGCAGCGCGTCGTCAACGGCCTCAATTTCGGTCTCCTCCTGGCGTTGGCCGCGATCGGCGTCTCGCTGATCTTCGGCACGACGGGGCTGTCGAACTTCGCCCACGCTGAGATGATCACCTTCGGTGCCCTCATGACGCTCACCTTCGGCGTCGACCTGGCCTGGCCGCTCTGGATCGCGATCATCATCGCGCTGGTTCTGAGCGCAGGACTCGGCTGGACGCTCGACGCGATGATCTGGAAACCGCTGCGCAAGAAGGGCGTCGGCATCATCCAGCTCATGATCGTGAGTATCGGCCTGTCCCTGGCACTGCGCTACGTCTACCAGTTCTTCTACGGAGGAGCCACGCAGCAGCTGCCCGGCGCGACCCTGTCTAGCGACATCCGCTTCGGCGCAGTAGCCCTCTCGTGGGTCGACGTGGTCAGCATGGTCATCAGCGTCGTGGTGCTGCTCGGGGTCGCGTACTTCCTGCTCCGCACGCGCATCGGCAAGGCCACGCGCGCCGTGTCCGACAACCCGAGCCTCGCCTCGGCCAGCGGCATCGACGTCGACGGGGTCATCCGCATCGTGTGGGTGCTCGGTGGACTGCTCGCCGGCCTCTCCGGCATCCTCTACGCCTACGCCCGTCCGGGTGTGAGCTGGGACATGGGCTTCCAGATCCTGCTGCTCGTCTTCGCCGCCGTGACCCTCGGTGGTCTCGGCACGGCGTTCGGTGCCCTGGTCGGATCGCTCATCGTCGGGCTCTTCACTGAGCTCACGACCCTGTGGCTCCCGTCCGACCTCAAGTACGTGGGAGCACTCATCATCCTGATCCTCATCCTGCTGTTCCGACCGCAGGGCATCCTGGGTCGCAAAGAGAGAATCGGTTAGGGGGCAGGCACATGATCGACTGGATTCAGATCTTCTCCAATGCCTCGCAGGAGCTCATCAGCCCGACGACGGCCGCCTACGCACTCGCTGCGCTCGGCCTCGCCATCCACTTCGGATACACGGGCCTGCTGAACTTCGGGCAGGCGGGCTTCATGGCCCTCGGCGCGTACGGCTACGCCATCTCGATCCTCACCTTCGGCTTCCCCGTGTGGGCCGCCGTGCTGGTGGGAGTCGGGGCCTCGGTGATCTTCGCGCTCATCCTCGGTATTCCGACTCTGCGACTGCGGGCCGACTACCTCGCCATCGTCACGATCGCGGCAGCCGAGATCCTGCGACTGCTCTTCACCACGGGAACGTGGGAGTCCGTCACGGGTTCCGCCAGCGGCCTGCAGGGGTACAAGGGCAGCTTCGGCGCTCTGAACCCGTTCACCTTCGAGGGCACTGTCGGCTTCGGGCCGTTCCAGTACAACGCCTACGACTGGTGGATCCGCCTCGTCGGCTGGACGGTCGTGATCATCGCGGGCATCCTCACCTGGCTCATCATGCGCAGCCCCTGGGGCCGTGTCATCAAGGGCATCCGTGAGGACGAGGACGCTGTGCGGGCTCTCGGCAAGAACGTGTACTCCTACAAGATGCAGAGCCTCGTTCTCGGTGGCGTCTTCGGAACCCTCGCCGGCATGATCTTCGTGCTCCCGCGTGCGGTGGTCCCGGCGAACTACCAGACCTCGCTCACGTTCTTCATCTACGCGATCCTGCTGCTCGGTGGCGCCGCCACCATCCTCGGGCCGATCATCGGCTCGATGATCTTCTGGGTGCTGCTGTCGTTCTTCTCGGGCTTCATCGCCCGAGCCGTGGAGGCCGGCTGGCTGCCCTTCATGACCCAGGTGCAGGCTGGTCAGCTGCGCTTCATCCTCGTCGGAGTCGCGATCATGCTGATCGTGATCTTCAGACCACAGGGCATCTTCGGAAACAAGAAGGAGTTGGCCTTTGTCAAGTGACACGACCCCAACAGTCACGCCGGTCAAGACGACCGGCCTGCACATCGGCGATGCCGTCCCGGGAGTCCGCAAGGTCGACCCGATCATCATCGCCGACGGAGTGCGACGCACCTTCGGCGGCCTGACAGCCGTCGACGTCGAGCACGTCGAGATCCCCCGCGGTGCCATCACGGCCCTCATCGGACCCAATGGCGCCGGCAAGACGACCTTCTTCAACCTGCTGACGGGCTTCGACAAGCCGGATGCGGGTGTGTGGGAGTTCGACGGCAAGCCGCTGCAGCGCGTGCCCGCCTACCGCGTGGCCCGCATGGGACTCATCCGCACCTTCCAGCTGACGAAGTCGCTCGGGCTCCTCACGGTGCTCGACAACATGAAGCTCGGTGCGAAGGGACAGACCGGCGAGAACCTGTTCCGCTCCGTCCTGCCGTTCCTCTGGCGCAAGCAGGAGGACGAGATCACGGTCAAGGCCGATGAGCTGCTCGCCCGCTTCAAGCTCGACGCCAAGCGCGAGGACTACGCCGCCAGCCTCTCCGGTGGCCAGCGCAAGCTCCTCGAGATGGCTCGAGCCCTCATGAGCGATCCGACGCTGGTCATGCTCGACGAGCCGATGGCCGGAGTGAACCCGGCGCTCACGCAGTCGCTGCTCGACCACATCCTGGGCCTCAAGGACCAGGGAATGACGGTGCTCTTCGTCGAGCACGACATGCACATGGTCCGCCACATCGCCGATTGGGTGATCGTGATGGCCGAGGGCAAGGTCGTCGCGGAAGGCGATCCGCACACCGTCATGGCCAACCCTGCCGTCATCGACGCCTACCTCGGGTCGCACCACGACTCCGACCTGGGCGAGACCGACACAGAGCACGTCGAAGTCCTGAAGGAGCTCATCGATGACGAACAGTAGTCCAGCAGCCCCCGCCGCCCCCGCACCCGTCGGCGAGCTCGTCGTCGATGTGCGGAGCGTCACCGCCGGGTACCTGCCCGGGGTGAACATCCTGAACGACTGCTCGCTGCAGGCACGTCAGGGCGAGCTCATCGGCATCATCGGCCCGAACGGCGCCGGCAAGTCGACCCTGCTGAAGTCGATCTTCGGCCTCGTGAAGGTGCGTGAGGGCGGAATCTTCCTGCAGGGCGAGGAGATCACCAACCTCAAGGCGAACAAGCTCGTCGCCAAGGGCGTCGGCTTCGTTCCGCAGACGAACAACGTGTTCCCGTCGCTCACCATCCAGGAGAACCTGGAGATGGGCATGTACCAGAAGCCCAAGGGCCTCAAGGAACGCCTCGAGTTCGTGACCGAGATCTTCCCAGAACTCGGACGCCGCCTCACGCAGCGCGCCGGCTCGCTCTCGGGCGGTGAACGCCAGATGGTGGCCATGTCGCGTGCACTCATGATGGGCCCGCACATCCTGCTCCTCGACGAGCCCAGCGCCGGCCTCTCCCCCGTGCGCCAGGACGAGGCGTTCCTGCGCGTCAAGGAGATCAACAAGGCCGGCGTGACGACCATCATGGTCGAGCAGAACGCTCGACGCTGTCTGCAGATCTGCGACCGCGGCTACGTGCTCGACCAGGGCAAGGACGCGTACACCGGTACGGGCCGCGAGCTGCTGAACGACCCCAAGGTCATCGGGCTCTACCTCGGCACGCTCGGAGAGTAGCGCTCGGAACAACACGAGAAGAGGGGCGGATGCTGCGGCATCCGCCCCTCTTCTCGTTCTCGGGTTCGCCCGGTCGGCATCGTGGGTGCCACGGCGCTGGTCATCGACACCGCCGCGATCCCTCGCGCCGACCACGGCCCCTGGGTGCCTGTGTACGGTCGCTCAGCGCCCTCCCATGGGCATGAGGGCGTCGACCCCGGCGGAGCCCGGCTCGCGGACACGAGAAAGGGCCCCGGCCGAAGCCGAGGCCCTTCCCGTCAGCAGATGCGCTTAGTTGATGCGCGTGTACTTGTTGTCGGCTCCGTACTCGTAGACACCGATGGTGGCTTCGGTCGGGTCGCCGTTCTCGTCGAACGTGACGGGGCCGGAAGCTCCGTCGTAGTCGATCTGCTTGCCCTCGGCGAGGAGCTTGGCGCCCTCTTCGAAGGTGGTGACCTTGGTGCCGTCACCCGTGCCGCCCGACACCTGCTGGAGGTACTTGGCGATCTCGGTGCCGTCGGTGCTGTTGGCCGCGTAGGCAGCCAGAGCGATGAGGACGGCGGCGTCGTACGACTCGGGTCCGTAGCTGAAGTCGGTCAGGGCCGGGTCTGCGGTGAGCAGGCGCTCCCTGAAGTCGTCCTCGAGCTTGGGGCCGGGGAGCGTACCCTTCGATCCGGCGATGAGGCCGGGAGCGAAGTCGGCGCTGTAGTCGGCGAGGTTTCCATCGACGAAGTACAGCTTGTCACCGGGGTAGCCGGATCCGACGAGAGCAGGCACGACGACCTTGGCCTCGTCGAACGTGATGACGGCAACGGCGTCGGGCTTCGCGGCGGAGATCGCCGAGAGCTGAGCGTCGAAGTTGGAGTCACCGGTGTTGAACTGCTGCTCGACGACGACCTCGCCGCCGGCGGCCTCGAAGGCCTCCTTCGTGGCCGCGGCCAGTCCGGTGCCGTAGGGGTCGTTCAGCACGAGGAGACCGAGGGTGGAGTTGCCGTCCTCGGCGATCTGCGTGCCGAGAACCTCTCCCTGGAGCAGGTCGGAGGGAGCCGTACGGAAGTACAGGCCCTTGTCCTCGTAGGTCGTGAAGTCGGGCGACGTGTTCGCCGGCGAGAACTGCACGACACCGGCGCCGGTGATCTGGTCGATGACCGTGAAGGAGACACCCGAGGATGCCGCACCGACGATGGCCGAGACATCCTGCGAGAGGAGGTCGGTCACCGAGACGGTGGCGGTGTCGGTCGTGGTGTCACCCGAGTCGCGGTAGATGACCTCGAGGTTGAGGCCCGATGCTGCGTCGTTGACCTCGGTGGCGCCGAGCGCGACGCCGGCCTCCTCGGGCGGGCCGAGGAAGGCGAGGGTGCCGGACTGCGGCAGGATCGTGCCGATCTTCAGATCGAGGGCACGGTCGCCGGCCTTGATGGGCAGGGCGTCGCCGGCCGCGGCCGTCTCGGAAGCGGACGGGCTGGCCGCCTCGCCGCCACCACTGCTGCACGCGGTCAGTAGGAGAGCGCTGACGCCGACGAGGGCGGCTCCGCTCAATACTGCCCGGGCAGAGCGCGAGGCCTTGGCCTTCGCGAATACGCTCATGTTGCTCCTTGGGACTTAGGAATGTGTACACAGATGACAGTCCGGAAGACTGCCGTGCTGCCACAGTATTGGGCGATCATTGACCGGACAAGCCAACTAGGTCACAGTGCGGTAAAACCGTCCAAATTGTTACATCCCGGCAAACTGGGGGGCGCAAAACAACGGAATCTGTACTACGCGGCCAATCCTGCGACGTTTTCACGCGTCCGAGCGGGGCGCGGAGAGCTACTTCTTCTTGGACTTCGTCGGGCTCGGTTCCGGCTCCGGCGTCGCCTGGGCGAGGCCGCCGGTACCGGTCACGCCGGCGTACACGATGGTGGCGTCATCGGCGAGAGCTGCGGCGCATTCACCGAAACTCACGCAGGAGAAGGTGCCGCTCGAGACCGCCGTGATCGCGTCGGCGACAGCACTTCCGGAGTCGTTGTCCGCCACGGTCGCGGCGAGCGCGACGCGCATGGTGGTGTCGTAAGCCTCGCCGCCGCCGATGAGCGGCTTCGCCCCGGGGTCGGCGGACTGCAGGCGAGCCGAGAAGGCCTCGTCGGGCTTCCAGTCGGCCTGGCCGATGCGCACGACAGTCGTGGCGCCGCCGACGGCGGCGATCTCCTCGGGGATGTCGCCCTTCGCCGCCCAGAGCACCACGTCGATGCTGCGGTCGGTGAGTTCCTTCACGATGGCAGCGGCATCCGCCGTCGTCGATCGGTGCACGACGACGACCGGAGCACCGAGAACGCCGCCCTGCTCGTTGAGTTCGCGCACGGCCAGCTCGACTCCGGCGACCCGAGCCTGGGAGACGTCCGCCGTCTTGCCTGCCATGTCGAGAACCGTCATGAGGTGCAGCGACCCGTCGCCGGCGACGATCGGCACAGGAGTCGGGGTCGCCGTCGGCGTCGATCGCTCCTCGCCCTGATCCTGGGCCGTGCAGCCCGTGAGCAGGAGCGCGCCTGCCACGAGGGCTGCGAGCGCAACCGATCGGTGGATCCTCATCACTGGCGGTCCTCCCCTTCTGCCGGGCGCAAGCCTAGCGGCGGGTCAGGCTGATTCGACGGATGCGCGCCGTGCACTGCGCGCCGAGCGCGCCATGTCGATCGTGAGCACCGCCAGCGCGACCCAGACGAGGCTGAATCCGACCCAGCGCTCAGGCGGCATCGCCTCGTGCAGCAGCACAACGCCGACGAGGAACTGGATGAACGGCGCGAAGTACTGGATGAAGCCCATGTAGATGAGCGGAAGGCGTCGCGACGCTGCGGCGAAGAACAGGAGCGGCACGGCCGTGATGACTCCGGCAGCCGCGAGCAGCACGGTGTGCCAGACGCTGACGGTCCCGAGCGTGATGCCGCCGGTCGCACTCACGACGATGAGGGCGACGACGGCGACGGGGGTGAGCCACGCCGTCTCGAGCGTGAGCCCGGACACGGCGTCGACCTGGCCGCCGACCCTCTTCTTGATCAGCCCGTAGAAGCCGAAGGAGAACGCGAGCGCCAGGGCGATCCACGGGAAGCTGCCGTGGCCGAAGGCGAGAACGAGCACGGCGACGATGCTGATGCCCACAGCCGCCCACTGCAACGGGCGCAGCCGCTCCCGCAGCACGATGACTCCGAGGAACACCGTGACGATCGGGTTGATGAAGTAGCCGAGCGCCGCCTCGACGACCTGCCCCGTCATGGCGGCGTAGACGTAGACGGTCCAGTTCACGAGGATGAGCACTCCGGCGAGCGCCATGGTCAACGAGATGCGCGGCTGCCGGGCCAGTGCGAAGAACCCGCGCCACGCCTTCGTGATGCTCAGGAGGATCGCGCAGAACACCAGCGAGAAGAGGATGCGCCAGGAGACGATCTCGGGAGCTCCGGCCGGGGCCAGCGCGATGAAGTAGATCGGGAGGAAGCCCCAGAGCACGTAGGCGGAGATCGCGTAGATCAGGCCCGTGCGGCCGACCTTGTCGGTCGGCGACGCGAGGTCGGTCTTCGGGGATTCCTGCGTCACAGCCACTCGTCCGAGCTTACGCGGCGTGAGGCCGGTGCCGCCTCGGCCCGACTGCCAACGCGACGCGACATCCTGCCGAGGAGGGGCATCCGTTCCTTCTCAGGCCACGAGGTCGCAGGAGTTCGATCCGCCGGGGAATGACGAAGGGGCCCGGATGCGCTCAGCATCCGGGCCCCTCACTCGTGTGGGGTGCGACTAACGCACGACCACCGCGAGAACGTCGCGAGCGGAGAGGACCAGCAGGTCTTCGCCCGAGAACTTGACCTCGGTTCCGCCGTACTTGGAGTAGATGACCTTGTCGCCGACGGCGATGTCGAGGGGCACGCGGTTGCCGTTGTCGTCGATGCGACCGGGGCCCACGGCCACGACCTCGCCCTCCTGGGGCTTCTCCTTGGCGGTGTCGGGGATGACGAGACCCGACGCCGTGGTCTGCTCTGCCTCGACCTGCTTGATGACGATGCGATCCTCGAGCGGCTTGATGGAGACCGACACGGTTGACCTCTTTCTGTAACGAAGACTGGGTTAGCACACTCGATATGAGAGTGCTAAGACGAGTTTAGGGCGCGATTGGCACTCATGCAACGTGAGTGCCAACCATGACGGCCGGCGCGGCGGGCTGTGGGTTAGCGTTGGGGCATGGATCGCTCCGAGCTCGTCGACCTTCTGACGCCCGAGGGATTCCGTCTCCTCGACTCCCTCCCGCCGTGGGACGCCCAGGCCGACGTCGTACGTCTGGTCAGCGGCCTGCGCGCTCAGGGCCACCCGGCCGGTCTCGTCGCGAGCGTGCTCAGCCAGTCGCGGCTTCGGGCGAAGGCCGAGAGCAAGTTCGGCGAATTCGCCTCACGCATGCTGTTCACCGACGCCGGTCTCGAGCAGGCGACGAGACTCTCGGTGGCAGCACTGCACGCCGGGCGGTATTCGGCGGCGGGCATCAGCCGTGTAGCCGACCTCGGCTGTGGAATCGGGGGCGACGCCCTGGCGATGGCCGCCCTCGAGCTCGAGGTGACTGCCGCCGACACCGACGAGGTCACGGCGGCCATCGCCAGCTACAACCTCGCCCCGTTCACGTCGGCCACAGTGGTGAACGCCCGCGCCGAGGAGGTCGATCTCGCCGACGTCGACGGCGTGTACCTGGACCCGGCCCGACGCACGGCCGGCCACTCCGAGACCGAGCGGCTGACCAAGGCGAGCGACTACTCCCCCTCCCTCGATTTCGCCTTCGGGCTGGGCGAGCGGATGCCGACGGGAGTGAAGCTCGGACCCGGCTTCGACCGCTCGCTCATCCCCGCGCAGGCCGAGGCCCAGTGGGTGTCGGTCGACGGGCAGCTGGTGGAGATGGGGCTCTGGTTCGGCGCCCTGGCTCGTCCCGGCATCCGCCGCTCGGCGTTGCTGCTGGGGCGGGCGGGCACGGCCGAGCTCAGCGCCGACGCCGACAGCCCCGATGCCGAGGTCCGTGGACTCGGCGAGTACCTCTACGAGCCCGACGGCGCCGTCATCCGCGCCAGGCTCATCGGCGATCTTGCCCGAGAGCTCGACGCCGGGATGCTCAGCGAGGGAATCGCCTATCTCACGTCGGATGCCGCACATGCGACCCCGTTCGCGACGGCGTTCCGCGTGCTCGAGGTGTTGCCCACCGACGAGAAGAAGCTGAAGGCGGCCCTGCGCGAGCGCGGGATCGGGACGCTCGAGATCAAGAAGCGCGGCATCGACGTCGATCCGGCCCAGCTGCGGAAGCGTCTGCAGCTGAAGGGGACGGCATCAGCCACCATCGTGCTCGCCCGGCAGTCGGGCAAGCACGTGACACTCCTCGTCGAGCGGGTCTGACCGGCTCGACAGTGATACGGCGTGACGGAGTGACGGCCCGACGACAGGACCACTCGGAATGCGCGCCGCTCAGGACCCGGGGGCGACCCTCATGACGACCAGTACCCAGATCGCGGCGATCACGATGCCGGCCACGCCCGTGACGATTCCGACGGTCCGATTGGTGCGGCTGTAGGAGTCGGTCGGCCGCGCGGCGATGCCCGCGATCACGGCGATCGCGCAGGCGATAGCTCCCCACGGCAGGAACAGGCAGACGACCAGGCCGCCCACACCCAGCCAGCTCGACAGGCTGGCCGCGGCACTGGGCGGTTCCGGCATCAACGCCGCCTCGGACTGGCTCATCGATCCTCCCTGCGCCGCCGGTGGAGACGTGAGGCGGATGGCCGGTCACGGCCATCCGCCTCACATCGACGGTGTTCCTAGTACGTCGTGTAGCCCGAGTCGCCGATGGATGCGAAGACCGCGATCCAGAAGATGAGCGAGATCAGTCCGATGACGACGCCGAGGAAGCCCAGGATGATTCCGGTCAACCACATGCCCTTGGCTCCCGGCTCCTTCTTCTTGCCGAGGAAACCCAGCACGATGGCCGCGGCAGGGATGAGCATCTGCAGGATGCCGCCGGCGATGGGGATCCACACGACGACCAGCGATCCTGCGACGCCGATGATGCCGGCGATGAGCGAGATGAGGCTGAGTGTCGGAGTGGGCGACGCCGGGCCCGGGGCGTATGCCGAGGCTCCGTACGCCGGCGCTGCCGGAGCGCCGTAGGCGGGCGGGGATCCGTACGCAGGAGGCGGTGTCTGGGGAGCTCCGTAGGCGGGAGGAGCGGGCGGTGCGGGGGGAGCCGACGGCGCAGCGGGCGGAACCGGAGGCGCCACGGGAGCGGTCGACTCGACGGGCGGCACCGGGGGCGCTGCGGGGGGTGCCGGAGGCGCGGCGGGCGGTGCCGGAGGCGCGTCTGCGTCGGGAATCGTCGGCTCGTCCGCGGGAGCCGCAGTGGCAGCGGCATCCGTCACCGCAGGAGTCTCTGCAGCCTCGGGGATATCGGTGGACGGGACCGTGGGTTCGACACCGTCGACCGGCTGCTCCGGCTCGTCGGGTCGTGCTGGGGTCGTGGGATCGCTCATGGCGGTGGCCTGCTTTCGGTTCAGTACTGGTCGCCGTTTGCCGCGGCGAAGAAGAACAGCGGAACGAGGACGGCGAAGAAGAGGATGATGCCGGCGAGGATGCCGAGGTAGCCGAGGATGAGGCCGGCGATGGCGAAGCCGCGGCCCTGCTCACCGGTCTTCTTGACCTGGCTCAGGCCGATGTGGCCGAGGACGATGCCCACGAGGCTGATGCCGACGATGGACAGGATGAACGAGAGGATCGACAGCACGTTCCACTTGGGCTGAGCGGGGTACGGCTGGCCGTAGGCAGGCTGCTGTGCGTACGTGGGCGCCTGAGCGGGCGGCGGCGGCGGGCTGTAGGCGGGCGCAGCCTCAGGCTGTGCGGCCGGCGGAATCGTCGGACCCCCGGCCGCATCTGCAGGTGGCTGGTTGACGTCGGTCATCGGTCCCCTTCCGGCCGTGGATTCGCACGTCTGCCCACCCTACTCCGCCTGATCAGGGGCTGAAAGGGCGACGCGCGACTATGACGTCGGAGTGGTTCGGCGGCTCAGTGCACCTGGATGTCGGTGACCGGCAGCGTGGAGTCGGCCCCGAAATCGGGACCGGACGGATCGTGCCCGTGCATCACGAGCTGGGCTCCGAGGGCTGCGATCATGGCGCCGTTGTCCGTGCAGAGGTCGAGCGGTGGGATGCGCAGGGATATGCCTGCTGCGGCGGTGCGTTCCTCGGCGAGGGAGCGCACCCTGGCGTTCGCGACGACGCCGCCGCCGAGCAGGAGCCTGGGCACGCCCAGATCGGTGCACGCCGCGATCGCCTTGCCGATGAGGACGTCGGCGACCGCCTCCCGGAAGCTGGCCGCGACGTCGTTGATCGGGACCTCCTCGCCGGCGTCCTGCTTCTTCTCGACCCAGCGTGCGACGGAGGTCTTGAGGCCCGAGAAGCTGAAGTCGTACCGATGCGCGGCCATGTCCTTCGGCAGGGTGAGGCCGCGCGGGAACCGGATCGCCTTCGGATCTCCCAGGGCGGCCAGCCTGTCGATGTGCGGGCCACCCGGGTAGGGCAGGCCGAGGATGCGGGCGACCTTGTCGAACGCCTCCCCCGCGGCATCGTCGATGGTCTCGCCGAGGAGTTCGACGTCGGAGACCAGGTCTCGGACGAGCAGCAGCGAGGTGTGACCGCCCGAGACGAGGAGGGCGATCGTGGGGTACTCGAGGTGCCCCTCCTCGCCGAGAACGTCGACACCGACGTGACCGACGAGATGGTTGACCGCGTAGAGCGGCTTGTCGAGCGCGAGAGCGAGCGCCTTGGCCGAACCCACGCCGACCATGAGCGCCCCGGACAGGCCGGGGCCGCTCGTGACGGCGATCGCGTCGAGGTCTTCGAGGCTCACTCCCGCCTCGGCGAGGGCCGCGCCGATCATGGGGGTCATCGATTCGAGATGCGCCCGGGCAGCGACCTCGGGAACGACCCCGCCGTAGCGCGCGTGCTCGTCCATCGACGAGGCGATCGCGTTGGCGAGCAGGGTGCGTCCGCGCACGATTCCGACACCGGTCTCGTCGCAGGAGGTCTCGATTCCGAGCACCAGCGGATCCTCGCGATTCATCGGCTCTCCTCCGTCGAGATGCTCTCCACGCCGACAGCCAGCGTCGTCCTGGCCGGCCGGACGCTCAGGCGCATCACGAGAGCATCCACGCCGTCGGGCTGGTAGTAGTTCGGCCGCACGGCGATCTCGGCGAAGCCGAGCCGTCCGTAGAGCTTCTGGGCGACGGGGTTGTCTGCGCGCACCTCCAGGAAGACCTCGGTCACTCCTCGTCCGCGCGCCTCGTCGATGAGCCGTTCCATGAGTGCGCGCCCGAGGCCGTGTCCGCGGGAGGCCTCGGTGACGGCGATCGTCTGGATGTCCGCATCCGTTCCCCCGCGGGGTGCCAGCAGCCCCGCGTAGCCGACGATGTTCTCGCGCTCGTCG
The DNA here is from genome assembly GCF_004570845.1 of Orlajensenia leifsoniae. Classification (GTDB taxonomy): domain Bacteria; phylum Actinomycetota; class Actinomycetes; order Actinomycetales; family Microbacteriaceae; genus Orlajensenia; species Orlajensenia leifsoniae. The sequence continues at coordinate 500,526 of NZ_SPQZ01000001.1, forward strand.
GGCGGGAATGCGACGAGGTAGTAGGTGTGCTCGCTGGCGAGGTCGGCCAGCATGGTCGCCGGAGACCAGGCATCCGTCGTGAACGTGCTGGTCTCGATGGCCATGATGGCGTCGACGTCTGCGACGCCCGCCCGGCGGAGCTGGAAGATCATCGGGTCACTCGCTTCGGGCCATTCGACGGGGTGACGTCGGGCGAGCGCAGGTAGAGCGGCTCATCGGCGGCGAACGGATGTCCGGCCGCGAAGGCGAGCTCGGCGACCATGCCGAGGCCCCCGGCGGGGATGGCGGCGGCGTCGATGCGCGTCAGCTCCGGAAAGGGAACGGCGTCGGGCTTGGCGAGGGCGGGGCCATCGGTGCGCTGCGGGAGTCCTTCGGCGTCGACGCCGGAGTAGGCCGACCAGAACACCTCACGGCGACGGGCATCCGTCACCACGAGCAGCCCGCCGGTCGCGCCCGAGGCGTAGTGCTGCCAGGCGACGGCGTCGTGGCTGGCGATGGGCACGAGCGGCCGCCCCAACGCGAAGGCGAACGTCCGCGCGGCGCTGATGCCGACGCGCAGCCCGGTGAACGGGCCCGGTCCCATGCCGCTGACGACCCCGGACAGCTCGGGGGGTCGGATGCCGGCCTCGGCGAGGGCAGCCGTGATGAGCGAGCCGATCACCTCGGCATGACGCATGGTGTCGGCGACGTCGACCTGGCTCAGGATGCCGCCGTCGCGGTCGACCACGGCGACGCTCGTGCCGGCGGAGGTATCGATGGCGAGCAGCACCCGTCCAGCCTACTTCGCCGCGGCCGGTGACCCTCAGGCGTAGGGCGTGCCCGCCCACCGCGGGCCGAAGCCTCGGATGGTGATGGTGCGCGGTTCGTCGGCGCCCAGATCGGATGCGTCGGTCGGGTCGGTGTCGTCGTCGCCCGTGTCGTCGGTATCGTCGTCGCCCGTGTCGTCGGGACCGGTGGCCTCGCCGCCTGCGGCATCCGTCCCGGCGCCGGTCGGCCGCACGATGTCGAGTTCCAGCCACGACTCGGCGACGCCGTCGAGGAGTCCGGCGCCCCACTCCACGACGACGACGGAGCGGGCGTAGTCGATGTCGAGGTCGTCGAGCTCCATCGCGCTCTGCAGCCTGTAGGCGTCGACGTGCACGAGCGGCGGCCCGTCGCCGAGGCTGGGATGGGTGCGTGCCAGCACGAAGGTGGGGCTCGCCACCCGGCCACGCACTCCGAGCCCGGCGCCGATCCCGCGCGTGAGCGTCGTCTTGCCCGCGCCGAGGGGCCCGCTGAGCACGAGAAGGTCGCCGGCCCGCAGCTCGGCCGCCAGCGTCTCGCCGAGGGCCGTCATGCCGTCGGCCTCCGCGATGGTGAGTCTCTGCACGGCTCTACTCCACGTAGTGGCGCTGCACGCGGTGCCCGATGCGCGTCACGATCTCGTAGTTGATGGTTCCGGCGGCCACTGCCCAGTCGTCGGCCGACGGCGCACCGGTGGCCGGATCTCCGAACACGACGACGGGATCCCCGACCGCCACGGACAGGTCGCCGACGTCGACGATGAACTGGTCCATCGCGATGCGTCCGACGACCGGATGCCGCTTCCCCGCGATCCAGACCTCGGCTCGGCCCGATGCCTGCCGCGGGATGCCCTCCGCGTAGCCGAGCGGCACGAGCACGAGAGTCGTGTCGCGCGGCGCCCGCCACTGGTAGTCGTAGGAGGCTCCGGTGCCGGCCGCGACCCGGCGCACGTTCGCGACCCGGCCTCTGAGCGTCATCGCCGGGACCAGAGGCACGTCGGGCGTGCTGTCGCTCCACGGCGAGAGTCCGTAGATGCCGATGCCCAGCCGCACCATGGTGAAGCGGCACTCCGGCCGGGTGATTGCTGCGGCCGTCGAGGCGAGGTGCAGCAGCTCGGGAGCGACTCCGTGGGCCTCCGCGGTCGCGATCGCCGCCTCGAACCGTTCGCGCTGGGCCGCATCCTCCTCGGGCGAGGCGTTCGACAGGTGGCTGAAGAGCCCTTCCACGACGATGTCGCCCGACTCCTGCAGGGAGCCCGCCGATTCGACCGCCGTGGCCCAGTCCTCCTCGGGGATGCCGTTGCGGCTGAGCCCGGTGTCGACCTTGAGGTGCAGTCGTGCCGGTGCGCCCACGCGGCGGGAGGCATCCGTCACCGCATCAAGCTGGCCGAGGGTCGAGATCCCGATCGAGATGCCGCGGGCTATCGCCTCATCGAAGATCACGTCGGGGTCGTGCAGCCACGCCAGCACCGGAGCGTCGATTCCGGCGTCTCGCAGCGCGATGGCCTCGGCGATGTCGGCGACGCCCAGCCAGTCGGCGCCGCCGGCGAGCGCGGCGCGTGCGACGGGCACGGCGCCGTGGCCGTAGGCGTTCGCCTTGACGACGGCCATGACGTGCGGCGTGCCCACGTGAGCCGCGAGGGCTGCGACGTTGGCTCTGACGGCACGGAGGTCGACGGATGCCTCACGGAAGACGAGCTGCTCGCTCATGAGCCGTCACGCTCCATGACGACGAAGGCCGTGGCGATGCCGGCGTCGTGGCTCATCGACACGTGGACGCTGGTGACGCCCTGGGCCTCTGCGGCGGCCGCGACAGTGCCCGACAGGGTGAATTCCGGGTCGCCGTGCTCGTTCGCCTCGATCACCATGTCGTGCCAGCGCAGGCCGCCGGGCCCCCCGAGCGCCTTGATGAGCGCCTCCTTCGCCGCGAACCGCGCGGCCAGTGAGCGGGGATGCCGAGCGCGTTCGCTCTCAGCGAACAGTCGCTCGACGAGGCGCGGCGTCCGTGCGATCGCCCGCTCGAACCGGGCCAGATCGACGACGTCGACTCCGATGCCGGCGATCACGACTCACTCGACCGTGACGGACTTCGCCAGGTTGCGCGGCTGGTCGACGTCGAGGCCCTTGGCCGTGGCCAGTTCCATCGCGAAGATCTGCAGCGGGACGACGGCGAGGATCGGCTCGAACAGCGGGGCCGCCAGCGGGATCGGGATGACCTCGTCGGCGAAGGGCAGCACTGCGGCGTCGCCCTGCTCGGCGATCGCGATGATGCGGGCACCGCGAGCGCGGATCTCCTGGATGTTCGACACGACCTTCGCGTGCAGCAGAGCCGAGTGGCGCGGGCTCGGCACGATCACGAAGACCGGCTGGCCGGGCTCGATGAGCGCGATCGGGCCGTGCTTGAGCTCACCGGCCGCGAATCCCTCGGCGTGGATGTAGGCGAGCTCCTTGAGCTTCAGCGCGCCCTCGAGGGCGACCGGGAAGCCGACGTGGCGGCCCAGGAACAGCACGGCGCGGGTGTCGCTCATCCAGTGGGCGAGCTGGCGGATGATCTCACCGGTGCGGAGCACCGTCGCCAGCTTCTCGGGGATGCCCTCGAGCTCGTGGAGCTCGACGGCGATCTCTTCGGCGCTGAGCGAGGCGCGCACGCGGGCGAGGTGCAGACCGAAGAGGTAGAGCGCGGTGATCTGGGCGACGAAGGCCTTGGTCGACGCGACGGCGACCTCGGGTCCGGCGTGCGTGTAGATGACGGCATCCGACTCCCGCGGGATCGTCGCACCCTGGGTATTGCAGATCGAGAGGGTCTTGGCGCCGCGCTCACCGGCGAACTTCACGGCCATGAGCGTGTCCATGGTCTCGCCGGACTGCGAGATGGAGATGACGAGGGTGTCGTCGGTGATCACGGGATCGCGGTAGCGGAACTCGTGGCTGAGCTCGACCTCGACGGGGATGCCCGCCCACTTCTCGATCGCATACTTGGCGACGATGCCGGCGTAGGCGGCCGTGCCGCAGCCGATGATCGTGATGCGACGGATGGCGGCGAGTGCGTCGTCGCCGAAGGCGGTGAGTTCGGGCACGGCGACGGCACCGTCGTGGATGCGACCGCGGATGGTGTTGGCCACGGCATCAGGCTGCTCCGAGACCTCCTTGGCCATGAAGCTGGACCAGCCGCCCTTCTCGCTGGCGGAGGCGTCCCAGGCCACGTCGAACTCCTCGGCCTCGACGACTGCGCCGTCGAAGTCGGTGACGGTGACGCTGTCTGCCGTGATGGCGACGATCTGGTCCTGGCCGATGGCGACGGCGCGGCGGGTGTGCTCGACGAAGGCTGCGACATCCGAACCCAGGAAGTTCTCGCCGTCACCCAGGCCGATCACGAGCGGGGAGTTGCGGCGGGCACCGATGACGAGGCCGGGCTGGTCCTGGTGCAGGGCGAGCAGCGTGAACGCACCCTCGAGGCGGGAGACCGTGCGCTGGAACGCCAGGCGCAGATCGCCGGCGGCACGGTACTCGCGGCCGAGGAGCACCGCTGCGACCTCGGTGTCGGTCTCGGACTCGAAGGTGTGGCCCTCGGCGAGCAGTTCGTTCTTCAGCTCGGAGAAGTTCTCGATGATGCCGTTGTGGATGAGCGCGAGACGCCCGTCGTCACCGAGGTGCGGGTGCGCGTTGCGATCGGTGGGTCCGCCGTGCGTCGCCCACCGCGTGTGGCCGATGCCGGTACGGCCGTCGTTGATGGGGTGAGCCTCGAGCTCGTCGGTCAACTTGACGAGCTTGCCCGCCTTCTTGGCGACGCCGAGTCCACCGTCTTCATCGATGACGGCGACGCCCGCGGAGTCGTAGCCCCGGTATTCCAGGCGACGAAGCCCTCCGATGAGCACTTCGAGACTCTTGTTCTCGCCTACATATCCAACGATTCCACACATGGGCCCGATTTTAGCCTGAACTGGCTGACGCTAAGCTCATAGCGATGTCCGATCCGGCGAGAACCAACGGTGTCCACGGCCACAGCTCCCCGTTCGTCGAGCTGGATCGCGCCGACTGGGCCGCCCTCGCTCGGTCGACCCCGCTGCCCCTGAGCGAGACCGAACTCGTGCAGCTGCGCGGCCTGGGCGAGCCGCTCGACCTCTCGGAGGTCACCGACGTCTACCTGCCGCTGAGCCGGCTGCTCAACCTGTACGTGGCCGGCGCACGCAGCCTCCACCGCGCCACGAGCGACTTCCTCGGCGATCGAGCCGAGAGCACCCCGTTCGTCATCGGAGTGGCCGGGTCGGTGGCCGTCGGCAAGTCGACGATCGCGCGACTGCTGCGCGAGCTCCTCGCCCGCTGGGAGGACACTCCGCGCGTGGAACTCGTGACGACGGATGGCTTCCTCCTGCCCAACGCCGAGCTCGAGCGCCGCGGCCTGATGGCGCGCAAGGGCTTCCCGGAGTCGTACGATCGGCGGGCGCTCCTGCGGTTCGTCAGCGAGGTCAAGGCCGGGACCGCCGAGGTGCGCGCTCCGTTCTACTCGCACCTGAGCTACGACATCGTTCCCGACGCCCAGATCACGGTTCGCCGCCCCGATGTGCTCATCGTCGAGGGACTCAACGTGCTGCAGCCGCCCGGTCCGGGGCATCGCCTCGCCGTGAGCGACCTGTTCGACTTCACCATCTACGTCGACGCCCGCACCCGCGACATCGCGCGCTGGTACGACGAGCGCTTCCTCAAGCTGCAGCGTGGCGCGTTCAGCAACCCGCTGTCGTATTTCCACCGCTACGCGTCTCTCACCGAGAGCGAGGCTCTGGCGCGCTCAGGCGAGATCTGGCGGTCGATCAACGAGCCGAACCTGCTCCAGAACATCCGGCCGACACGGTCGCGTGCGACCCTCGTCCTGCGCAAGGACGAGAATCACACCGTGAACTCGGTGCTGCTGCGGAAGCTCTAGAGAGCCAGACGCTCCCGCACGACATCGGCGAGGCCGTGGGCAAGGCGATCGGCTGTGGCCTGGTCGGCCGCCTCCACCATGACGCGCACCATCGGCTCCGTGCCCGAGCGGCGCATGAGCACGCGGCCCGAATCCCCGAGCTCGGCCTCCGCGTCGCGCACTGCGGCCGCGATGACCTCATCGGAGTCGAGCGCGTGGTGGTCTACGCCTCGCACGTTCACGAGGATCTGCGGGAAGACCGTCATGACGCTGGCGAGCTCGGCGATCGACTTCCCGGTGCGGGCCATCTCGGCCACCAGGTGCAGGCCGGTGAGGATGCCGTCGCCCGTTGTGGCGTACTCGGTCATGATCACGTGGCCGGACTGCTCGCCACCCAGGGCGAGGGAGTCGGCGTTGAGCTCTTCGAGAACGTAACGGTCTCCGACGGCGGTCTGGATGACGCGGATGCCGTTGGCCTCCATCGCCCTGTGCAGACCGAGGTTGCTCATCACCGTGACCACGAGGGTGTCGTTGGTGAGGTGGCCGCGTTCCTTCATCGCCACGGCCAGGATCGCCATGATCTGGTCGCCGTCGATGACGTTTCCGGCGGCGTCCACGGCGAGGCAGCGGTCGGCGTCGCCGTCGTGGGCGATCCCGATGTCTGCTCCGGCCTCGAGGACCTTGGTCGCGAGGTGGTCGAGGTGGGTCGAACCGACACCCTCGTTGATGTTCGTGCCGTCAGGGTCGGCGCCGATGACGGTGATCTTCGCGCCGGCGAGTGCGAACACCTCGGGCGAGATGCCGGCGGCAGCGCCGTTGGCGCAGTCGAGCACGACGTGCACACCGTCGAGACGGTGCGGGAGGGTGCCCATGAGGTGGAGGATGTAGCGGTCTTCGCCATCCGCGAATCGACGGATGCGGCCGACTTCACCCCCCGTGGGGAGCAGCTTCTCGATGCCGAGGTGCGCTTCGATGCGGTCCTCGACCTCATCGGGAAGCTTGGTGCCGCCGACGGCGAACAGCTTGATGCCGTTGTCGGGGGCTGGATTGTGCGACGCCGAGATCATCACGCCGAAGTCGGCGCCACTGTCGGCGATGAGGAACGCCGTCGCCGGGGTCGGCACGACTCCGGCGTCGAGCACGTCGACGCCCGAGCTCGCGAGGCCTGCTGCGACGGCGGCTCCGAGGAACTCGCCGGAGACGCGGCCATCGCGCGCCAGCACCGCGACGGGCCGTCGGCCCTGCGCGCGGCGATCTTCCGCTCGCCGTCCTGAAGTCAGGACGACGGCGCTTGCCTGAGCGAGGCCCAGGGCCAGGTCAGCCGTGAGTTCACGGTTGGCCAGGCCCCGGACCCCGTCGGTTCCGAAGAGACGAGGCATGTCTGCCAGTGTCGAAGCGCTTTAGCGCTTCGAGAACTGCGATGCCTTACGGGCCTTCTTGAGACCGGCCTTCTTGCGCTCGATGACGCGAGCGTCACGGGTGAGGAAGCCGGCCTTCTTGAGTGCTGCACGGTTGTTCTCGCGGTCGATCTCGTTGAGAGCACGAGCGATCGCGAGGCGGAGGGCACCGGCCTGGCCGGAGGGGCCACCGCCCGTGACCTTCGCGACGACGTCGTAGCTGCCGAGGAGGTCGAGCACCTTGAACGGGTCGTTGATGAGCTGCTGGTGGAGCTTGTTCGGGAAGTAGTCCGCGAGCTCGCGGCCGTTCACGATCAGGCTGCCGGAGCCGGGCACGAGGCGCGCGCGGGCGATGGCCTGCTTGCGACGGCCGACAGCCGAACCCGAGACGTTCAGGACGGCGCGGGGTGCACGGGGGGTTTCTTCAGCGGGGGTTTCGGTCGAGAAGCTCTCGGGAGCCACGTCGATCTGGTCTGCGATCTTCGCCACGGTGATTGGAATCCTTTGTCTGTGAATCGAGAAGTCGGGGGCCGGGCGCTACTGGGCGACCTGGTTGAAGACGAACTGCTTCGGCTGCTGTGCAGCGTGAGGGTGCTCCGGGCCGGTGTAGACCTTGAGCTTCTTCAGCTGGGCGCGTCCGAGCGAGTTCTTCGGGAGCATTCCGCGGATCGCCTTCTCGACGGCGCGCGTGGGGTTCTTCTCGAGCAGCTCCGAGTAGGTGACTGCCGTGAGGCCGCCCGGGTAACCCGAGTGGCGGTAGGCCTTCTTCTGCTCGGCCTTGGCGCCGGTCAGGGCGACCTTGTCGGCGTTGATGATGATGACGAAGTCGCCGGTGTCCATGTGGTTGGCGAAGGTCGGCTTGTGCTTGCCGCGCAGCAGGACTGCTGCGTGGGTCGCCAGGCGACCGAGAACGACATCGGCTGCGTCGATGACGTACCAGTCGTGGGTGATCTCACTGGCTTTCGGGGTGTAGGTGCGCGTCACTGTAGTGGCTGCTTTCTGTTCGAACGGAGGTGTTCGTGAATCCCACTCCGGGCGGTTCTCGAGGAGAACACAGTCGATGGAGGGCTCACGTTCGTGTACCCGGCCGCCAAGGCACGGGCACCAACGGTCTATCCTAGGAGACTTGTGTGCCGTTGGCAATTCGAGGCGGAACGGAGGCCTCGGGGGGAACGAACGCGCGGTGCGCTGGTCCCCTGCGCTGCCGTGTCTCGGCGGCGCGTGCCGCGAGCCTCAGGTCATCCGGATAGCCCACCTGGGTGAGCGTGAGTCCGCGCGCCGGCATCACCATGAAGGCGTTCGTGCGCTCCGCCGCCTCGCGGAGGGCGACGGGGTCACCCGGCGCCAACTTGCCGGCGCCCACCAAGACGCAGGCCCCCACGAGGGCGCGCACCATGCTGTGGCAGAAGGCGTCGGCCTGCAGGCGCGCGGTCAGCACGCCGTCGACGGCCCGCTCCCACGTGAAGGCCTGCAACGTGCGGATCGTCGTGGCCCCGTCGCGCGGTTTGCAGTAGGCGGCGAAGTCATGGAGCCCGCAGAGACTGGCGGCTGCGGCCTCCATGGCATCACCGTCGAGCCTGGAGTGATGCCACGTGGTGTTGACCCGATGCAACGGATTGCGCACGGCGGTCTGATCGGCCAGGCGGTAGCTGTAGCGCCGCCAGAGGGCGCCGAATCGAGCGTCGAACCCCACGGGGGCCAGCGACCCGCGCGAGATCACGATGTCGCCCTTCTGGCTCAGGATGCCGTTCAGTCGACGCGCGAGCGCAGTGCCGGCGTCGCGTTCCCCGCCGCGGTTGCGGCCGCGGTCGGGGCGCAGCAGGCTGCCGGCCTGCGCATCGGTGAGGTCGAGATGGGCGACCTGACCTGTCGCATGCACTCCGGCATCCGTTCGCCCCGCGACGACCAGCGTGGGAGGCGGGCCGTAGCGACGCAGGATCGAGGAGAGGGCCAGTTCGATATCGCCCTGCACGGTGCGCAGGTTCGGCTGGCGTCCCCAGCCGTTGAAATCGGTTCCGTCGTACGCGATGTCGAGACGGATGCGCCGTGTGCCCTCGAGCGGCGGATGAAGGGTCGAGGAGGTCTCGTCCTCCTCGTCAGCCATGCCATCCACGCTGATCAGTGTACGAGTCGCGCGGGACGTCGGAGAATCGGCCGGGCATCGAGCAGCCCGCGGGAGTCAGACGACCCTGACGAAACTCATGTGCCTGTAGGCGACGGTGAAGCCCATGCCCGTGTACAGCCCGAGAGCGCCCGATGGGTTCTCGGAGTCCACGTCGAGCGTCGAGCGCTGCAGACCTGCTGCCCGGGCGGCATGGAGGTGACGGGCGAGCAGCGCCTGGGCGATCCGCCGGCCCCGCCATCCCCTGACGACGCCCACGAGATCGACATAGCAGCCCGTGAACCCCTGCCCCTCCCAGTCGTCGCGGTTGACGAGCGTGAGGAGGAAACCGACGACCTCACGCCCGGCCTCCGACCGGGTCAGCGCGAGGAAGGAGAGCTCGGCATCGAAGGCCTCGCCGTCCACGAAGTGCGCCCAGCTCTCGACGCTCGTCGACTGGCTGCTCCAATGGTCCTGGAAGGCGTCGTTACGGGCCAGCCGGGTGGCCTCGGCCATCTCGGACGTGTACTGCACGATCTCGATGGCGTCGTCGACCTCGACCTCGCGGATGGGATCGGCGACGACCCGCTCCACCGAGAGGAAATGCCGGGTGAGTGCGAGCCCGTGCTGCTCGAGCAGGTCCGCAGCTCCGGAGGCACGCTCCTCGGCGAAGCTGATGATCCAGCCGGGCAGGCGCTTGTCCGACGAGGCCAGGTGCTGCTCGGCCCTCTCTTGCTGCCACCCCACGAGAGCGCTCCCGATGCCACGCTCGCGGGCGGTCGGCAGCACATTCCCGAGGACGAAGCACCGCACCAGCGTCTCCTGCCCGGGCGGGACGACGACGGTGCCGAAAGCCAGGACGGAGCCGTCATCGTCCAGAGCGAGCATCGAATCGGCCGAGGGATCGATGTGGGGGACCGAGAACAGCTCCATCACCTCGTCACGACTGGTCACCCAGTTCGGGTGATCGGATGCGGCGACGACACGTTCGAACGCCAGGATGGCCTCGACGTCCTCGGCCCGGGCGGGCCGCCACTCATGCACGGACGGATGGGTCGGTGCGTCGACCATGCTCGGCGCCTGAACACGTCGATTGAGCGGTGGGAGATCCTCCTGCATCCGTCCATCATCCACCGACGCACACGGGGGACGAGACAGGGCCCCGGCGATCCGAACGGATCACCGGGGCCCTGTCAGGGTGGTGCTGGGACTACTTGGCCTCGGCCTCGTCGGCCGGGGTCTCAACCTTAGCGTCGGTGGCGACGGCCTCGTCGACCTCGGCCTCGGCCGGGGTGACGGTCTCGTCGGCAACCTCGGCCTCGGGCTCTGCCTCGACGACCGGCGCGGTCTTCGCGGCGGCCTTGGCCGGCTTGGCCTTCTTCACGACGGGCTCGAGGACGAGCTCGATCTGCGCCATGGGGGCGTTGTCGCCCTTGCGGTAGCCGATCTTCGTGATGCGGGTGTAGCCACCGTCGCGCTCGGCGACGAGCGGAGCGATCTCGGTGAAGAGCTCGTGCACGATCGACTTGTCACCGATGACAGCCAGAACGCGACGACGGGCGTGGAGGTCTCCACGCTTCGCGAACGTGATGAGACGCTCGGCGTACGGACGCAGGCGCTTGGCCTTGGTCTCGGTCGTCTTGATCGACTTGTGCTCGAACAGCTGCGAAGCCAGGTTGGCCAGCATCAGACGCTCGTGTGCGGGTCCGCCTCCGAGGCGGGGGCCCTTGGTGGGCTTAGGCATTTATTTCTCCAGTATGTGAAAGGTCGAAAAGCTCAGCTACGAGCTTTAGATGTTCTCGTCGTCGTAGCCGCTGTAGAAGTGGGCGCCGTCGAATCCGGGAACCGAGTCCTTGAGCGACAGGCCGAGCTCCACGAGCTTGTCCTTGACCTCATCCACCGACTTCTGACCGAAGTTGCGGATGTTCATGAGCTGCGTCTCCGAGAGGGCGACGAGCTCGCTGACGTTGTTGATGCCCTCACGCTTCAGGCAGTTGTACGAACGCACCGACAGGTCGAGGTCCTCGATCGGGATCGAGAGCTCGCTCGAGAGCACGGCGTCGACCGGCGCGGGGCCGATCTCGATGCCCTCGGCCGCGGTGTTGAGCTCGCGGGCCAGACCGAACAGCTCGGTGAGCGTACGACCGGCGGATGCGATGGCGTCGCGCGGCGTGATGGCCGGCTTCGACTCGACGTCGACCACGAGGCGATCGAAGTCGGTGCGCTCACCGGCACGAGTCGCCTCGACGCGGTAGGTCACCTTGAGAACGGGCGAGTAGATCGAGTCGATCGGGATCTGACCGGCTTCGCTGTACTCGTTGCGGTTCTGCGTGGCCGAGACGTAGCCGCGGCCGCGCTCGATCGTGAGCTCGAGCTCGAACTTGGCCGACTCGTTGATCGTGGCGATCACGAGGTCGGGGTTGTGCACCTCGACACCGGCGGGAGCCGAGATGTCAGCAGCGGTGACCTGGCCCGCGCCCTGCTTGCGCAGGTAGGCGGTGATCGGCTCGTCGTGCTCGCTGGAGACGACCAGACCCTTGATGTTCAGGATGATCTCGGTCACATCCTCCTTGACACCGGGAACGGTGCTGAACTCGTGGAGGACGCCGTCGATGCGGATGCTGGTCACAGCAGCGCCGGGGATCGACGAGAGGAGGGTGCGGCGGAGCGAGTTGCCGAGCGTGTAGCCGAAGCCGGGCTCGAGGGGCTCGATCACGAACCGCGAGCGGAACTCGGAGATGTTCTCCTCGGTGAGCGTGGGGCGCTGTGCAATGAGCACTGTTATTCCTTTCGGCGAGGTGTCCGCTATATGACACCTGCGATGGCGACCGGGTGGGCGGGCCCGGCGGGTGTTGAGTTATGGAAGGAACGGCTGAACGGCCGGCCGGGTCGCGCTAGCGATACCCGGCCGACCAGTCAGTTGATTAGACGCGGCGACGCTTCGGCGGGCGGCATCCGTTGTGCGCCTGCGGGGTGACATCGTTGATCGATCCGACCTCGAGGCCAGCGGCCTGGAGCGAACGGATGGCCGTCTCGCGACCCGAACCGGGTCCCTTGACGAACACGTCGACCTTCTTCATGCCGTGCTCCTGCGCCTGACGCGCAGCCGACTCGGCGGCGAGCTGAGCGGCGAACGGGGTCGACTTGCGCGAACCCTTGAAGCCGACTCCACCGGACGAGGCCCAGCTGATGACCGCACCGGTGGTGTCGGTGATCGAGACGATCGTGTTGTTGAACGTCGACTTGATGTGGGCCTGGCCCACGGCGATGTTCTTCTTTTCCTTCTTGCGCGGCTTGCGAACGGCCGACTTGGGTGCTGCCATGATTTCTCCTGAATCCTATGAGGCGCGAAAGTTCGCTGGCCGAGGCCTAGCGAGCCTTCTTCTTGCCGGCCACGGTGCGCTTCGGGCCCTTGCGGGTACGAGCGTTGGTCTTGGTGCGCTGTCCGCGGACAGGCAGGCCACGACGGTGGCGGATGCCCTCGTAGGAGCCGATCTCGACCTTGCGGCGGATGTCGGCGGCAACCTCGCGACGGAGGTCACCCTCCACCTTGAACGTGCCTTCGATGAAGTCGCGCAGTGCGACGAGCTGCTCGTCGCTGAGGTCCTTGACGCGGATGTTTCCGTCGATCTTGGTCTCGGCGAGGGTCTGGAGGGCGCGGGTGCGGCCAACTCCGTAGATGTAGGTCAGTGCGACCTCCACGCGCTTCTCGCGCGGGATGTCGACGCCGGCTAGACGTGCCATGTGTGGCTTCTCCTGTTGATGAGTGGAGGTGTGGAGCAATCCCGGTGCCGCGGCCTCCAACCGTGGGTGTCCCCTGACGGATCAGGTTCTTGGGAGTGCTGTTCTCTTATCGAGTTGTCTCTGCGAGTGATCGGCGGCGCCGGAGCGCCGACCGACTAACCCTGGCGCTGCTTGTGGCGCGGGTTGGACTTGCAGATGACCATGACGCGGCCGTTACGGCGGATCACCTTGCAGTGGTCGCAGATGGGCTTGACGCTGGGGTTGACCTTCATTGTTTTCCTTTTCGCTGTCTTCGTACCCGTCCACCTGCTCACGCAGGCGAATCGGACGGGCCGTTACTTACAGCAGCCTTTACTTGTAGCGGTAGACGATCCGGCCACGCGTCAGGTCGTAGGGGCTCAGCTCCACGATCACGCGGTCCTCGGGGAGGATGCGGATGTAGTGCTGACGCATCTTGCCTGAGATGTGAGCCAGAACCTTGTGCCCGTTGGTGAGCTCAACCCGGAACATTGCGTTCGGGAGAGCTTCGACAACCGAGCCTTCGATCTCGATGACGCCGTCTTTTTTGGCCATAGCCTCTTCGTCGCTAAAAGTATTGGATGCTGGTCGTGCGGACGGTGCCCACCCTCGAACTCAGACGTCCGGAGGGCATGCGTCAACGGACGCAGGACACCAAAGATCAATCGTATGGCATTGACGGGCTTTTGGCCAATCAGCGGCTACACCTCCCAGCTCGGATCCAGACGATGACGGATGCCGTCCCTCAGACGTCTGGTCGGGCTCAGCGTCGCGCGGCGACGATCTCCCTCAGGTCTTGGAACAACGGATGCTCCGGTTCGATTCCCATGACCGACTCGACGAACTCCCCCGGGCTCTTCGCTGCGGCGAGGAGCTCGTGCATCTGCACGCTCTGCTCGTCATCGGGGTCGTCGAACGCCAGCACGGCACCGATCGCCTCGACCAGCGCACTCGTGGGCAGGCCGCGTTCGGCCAGTTCGGCAGCCGGTCCGACGAACCGCTCGTGCCTGCTGAGCTTGCGGAGAGGCTGGCGGCCGACCCGCTGAACCGTGTCGGGGAGATACGGGTTCGCGAATCGGCGCAGGATCTTCTCGCGGTAGTCCCGCTGCACCTCGGGATCGGCCTGGTGCTTCGCCACCAGCAGTGTCGAGGTCTCCTGCAGCACCCGAGTGGCGATCTCGGCGACGCTCGGATCGCTGAGCGCGTCGGACAGCTTCGTGTATCCCGCGGCCGCGCCCAGATAGGCCACCGTGGCGTGCCCGGTGTTCACCGTGAAGAGCTTCCGCTCGATGAAGGGCAGCAGGTCGGCCACGAAGGTGGCGTCGGGGATGTCGGGAACGTCGCCCTCGAAGGGGCCCTCCTCGATGACCCACTCGAAGAAGCTCTCCACGGTCACGTCGAGGCCGGCATCCGGATCCTGTCCGGGAACGATGCGATCGACGGCGGTGTTGGCGAACACGGCGCGGTGGAGGCAGCGGCGCCATTCGTCCTGTCCCATGAACGACGCCACTTCGTCGCGCAGCAGGTCGGTGGCGTTGATCGCGTTCTCGCAGGCCATGACCTGCAGCGGTGGCAGCTCGGCCGGGCGCTCCCGCATCGCCGCGGCGATGTGCGGGGCGATGAAGCGCAGGATCGTGGGGCCGACGGCCGTCGTCACGATGTGCGCCGTCGTGAGCTCGGCGCGGAGCTCCTCCTCCTGGGTCGCACTGTTGAACGCGCGGAAGTGGTCGACCGTGCGGGTCGCCGGGTCGTCCCCCACCTCGTGCACCTCGTAGCTGGATGCTGCGTCGAGGGCTTCGATGAGCTCGGCGTTCACATCGGCGAACACCACCTCGTACCCGGCGTCGTGCAGGATGAGCCCCACGAAGCCGCGCCCGATGTTGCCTGCACCGAAGTGCACGGCCTTCTTCATGTTCACGACTCGTTGACCTCGGAGAGGGCGGCATAGAGCTCCGCTGCGGTGCCGAGGGCGAGCAACTTCTCGACCTCGTCCTCGTCGGAGAAGATGATGGCGATCTTGGACAGGATCTCCAGGTGCTCGTTGTCGATGCCGGCGATGCCGACGACGAAGCGCACCTCGTCGCCGTTCCAGTCGATCGGCTCGTCGTAGCGGGTGAACGACAGGCCGGACTTCCTGATGGTGTCCTTCGCCTCGTTGGTGCCGTGCGGGATGGCGAGGAAGTTGCCCATGTAGGTCGACACCGAACCCTCCCGCTCGAGCATCGCGTCGACGTAGGCCGCGTCGACGGCGCCCACCTCGACCAGGATCGCGCCCGCCGCGCGAATCGCCTCGTCTCGCCCCACCGCGGCATCCGCGATGCGCACTGCTCCACTGGACAGGATCTGCTCGGTCATCGGTCTCCCCCTACTTTCTCTTCGGTCATCGTCGTCGGTGGACGAGGGGCGGATGCCGCGACACCAGCACGCGGCATCCGCCCGTCGTCAGCGCACGCCCTCGCTCTGCAGGAGATTCACGATCTCCTCGTACTTCGGGCTGTTCATGAAGTTCTCCACCGAGATGTGCAGGGCACTCGGCGACTGCTGCTTCGCGCGCTCGGTGAGGTCCTTGTGGGTGACGACGAGGTCGACGTCGTCGGTGAGGTTGGCGATCGACTTGTTCGTCACGTCGACGCTGTCGATTCCCGCCTTCTTGATCTTGTTGCGCAGCACCGTCGCTCCCATGGCACTCGATCCCATGCCTGCGTCGCAGGCGAAGATGATCGTGTGGATCGGCTTGTGCTCGAAGGCAGCTGCCTCACCCTCGCCGATCAGCCCGCCACCGGCGGCGACGCCAGCACCCGCGAGGCCGCTGAGCACGTCGCTCGACTTGCCCTTGTTCGACTCGGTCATGGCGATGGCCATGCCCAGGTCCCCGGCACCCTCTGTGGCGAGGTCGCGCTTGCGACTGGCCCTCAGGATGATCGAGGCGATGAGGAACGAGACCGCGGCCGAGAGGATGACCGAGAGGATCACGCCGACGTAGCTGTCCGATGCCGTCTGCAGGATGATCGCGAAGATGCTGCCCGGGGATGCCGGTGCTCGAAGGCCGGTCTGGAAGATGACGTTCGTCGCGACACCGGTCATGCCGCCGGCGATCACGGCGATCACCGTGAGCGGCTTCATCAGCACGTACGGGAAGTAGATCTCGTGGATGCCTCCGAGGAACTGGATGATGATGGCGCCGGGGGCGCTCGCCTTCGCCATGCCGACACCGAAGAAGGTGAAGGCCAGCAGCAGGCCGAGGCCGGGGCCGGGGTTCGCCTCGATGAGGAACAGGATGCTCTTGCCGGTCTCGACCGACTGCTGGGTGCCGAGAGGCGTGAACACGCCCTGGTTGATGGCATTGTTGAGGAACAGGATCTTGCCCGGCTCGACCAGCAGCGACAGCAGGGGCAGCAGGTTCATCGACGTCAGCCAGTTGACGGCGGTCTCCAGCAGGCCGCTCAGCCATTGCACTGCCGGCCCGAACGCGAAGAATCCGAATATCGCCAGGATCATGCCGACGATGCCGGCCGAGAAGTTGTTCACCAGCATCTCGAAGCCGGCCTTGATCTTGCCGTCCCAGATGCTGTCGACCTTCTTCATGACCCAGGCCGCGAGCGGGCCCATGATCATCGCACCGAGGAACATCGGGATGTCAGTGCCGACGATCACGCCGACGGTGGCGATCGAGGCGACGACGCCGCCTCGGGTGTCGTACACGAGACGACCACCCATGTTGGCGATGAGGAGCGGAAGCAGATAGGTGATCATCGGACCGACGAGACCGGTGTGCTCGGTTCCGTCAGCGCTCGGGAATCCTCCGAGCTCGGGCACGGGGGTCCAGCCCGTCTTGATGAAGAAGGCAGTGATGAAGCCCCAGGCGATGAACGCTGCGATGTTGGGCATGATCATTCCACTGAGGAACGTGCCGAACTTCTGGATGACGACCCTGCCGCCTCCGGACTTCTTCTCCGACGTCGTTGTCATGATGGTGCCTCTCTGTGATCAGGTGGCGGGC
This sequence comes from Orlajensenia leifsoniae, assembly GCF_004570845.1. GTDB lineage: Bacteria > Actinomycetota > Actinomycetes > Actinomycetales > Microbacteriaceae > Orlajensenia > Orlajensenia leifsoniae. The sequence goes on from NZ_SPQZ01000001.1 coordinate 517,468, forward strand.
GCGGGGACGCGCCCTGCTGTGCGCTCGGCCGCGCAGGACTTCGCGGCCGCCTTGGCCTCGGCCGCCCCGTCGGCGGCCAGGGCGACCTCGGCCAACGCGCGTGCGTCGTCGAGGGTGAACCGCGCGAGGGACGCGCGTACGTCGGCGAGGGCCGACGGGGACATGGAGAGCGTCGTCGCGCCGAGACCGACGAGCACGACGGCCAGCAGCGGATCGGCCGCGGCCTCGCCGCAGATGCCGACGGGCTTGCCGGCCGCCAGTCCGGCCGCGCCCACTTCGGCGACGAGTCTGAGGACCGCCGGGTGCCAGGGGTCCTGGAAGTTCGCGACGGTGCCGAGCAGCCTGTCGGCAGCCATCGTGTACTGCGTCAGGTCGTTGGTGCCGATGGAGGCGAAGTCGGTCACCGCGAGCACGCGATCGGCGAGCAGCGCCGTCGCCGGCACCTCGACCATGACCCCGGCCGTCCTGATGCCGAGCTCCTTGGCGAGGGAGGTGAAGTACCGGGCCTCCTCGACGGTGGCGACCATGGGAGCCATCACCCAGAGGTCGGCATCCGTCGCCGCATCCGCCGCCGCGAGAGCCGTGAGCTGCTCGCGCAGGATGGTCTCGCTGTGGCGGAGCGAGCGGATGCCGCGGAGCCCGAGTGCCGGGTTCTCCTCCGGAGCGTCGTTGAGGAAGGCGAGGGGCTTGTCGGCTCCGGCGTCGAGCACCCGGGCCACCACCTTCTTGCCGGCGAAGGCAGTGAGCAATTTCGTGTACTGCTCCTGCTGCTCGCGCACGGTGGGCGCCGACTGGGAGTCGAGGAACAGGAACTCCGTGCGGAACAGTCCGACGCCCTCGGCACCGGCGGCGAGCGCGTCGGCTGCGCCGGCGGCGGATCCCAGGTTCGCCAGCAGTGGCACGGCGGTTCCATCGAACAGGGCGCCGGGGCCGGTCGGCTCCTGGGATCGCTGGGCGCGCTCGTCGATGCGCGTCTTGGCGGCGCTGAGTTGCTCGTCGGTCGGACTCGTGATCACGGCATCCGCCGCAGCATCGACGATCACCTGGTCGCCGTCGGCGAGAGTGGCGGCGCCGGCTGCTCCGACGACAGCGACGATGGACTTCTCGCGCGCCAGGATGGCCGTGTGCGACGTGGGGCCGCCGTCCGTCGTGATGAGAGCCAGCACCTGGTCGAGATCGAGCAGGGCCGTGTCGGCCGGCGCGAGATCACGGGCGACGAGCACGAAGGGATGCCCGGGGTTCGGGATGCCGGGGGCCGGAAGCTTGAGCAGGTGCGCGATGACGCGCTGGGAGACGTCGTCGAGGTCGGCGGCGCGCTCCCCCATGTAGCCGCCCATGCCTGCGAGCAGGTCGCGGAAGGCGGCGAAAGCCTCGAACACCGCACGCTCCGCGGTCTTGCCCTCGGCGAGCCGCGCCGTGATGTCATCGGCGAGGGTGACGTCCTCCGCCATCATCGCCTGGGCCTCGAGGATGTCGCGCGCTGCCCCGCCTGCCTGGGTGCCGCGGCGGTTGAGTTCGGCCGCCACCACGGACAGCGAGGCCGTCGCCCTCTGACCCTCGCGCTCGGCGTCGAGGTGGGTCGGGCGGTCGACGGGTTCCGGCAGTGGCTCCGCCATGCGGGCCACGGGTCCCAGAGCGATCCCCTCGCCGATTCCGGTGCCGTTCAGTTCCATCAGTCGCCCTCCGTCGTGTGCCGGGAGGACGCCCGCGCGGGGCGATCAGCTGTCGTGATCGGTGAGGAGAAGATCGACGAGGCGGTCGAGGACCGCTGCGGCATCGTCTCCGTCGACCGAGACGGTGACCTCGTCGCCGTGATCGATTCCCAGGGCGATGACGGCGAGGATGCTCGCCGCGTTGACGGGCTTTCCGTCGCCCTTGGCGATCGTGACCTTCGCCCCGGATCCCCCGACGGCCTGAGTGAAGAGTTTCGCGGGCCGCGCGTGCAGCCCGTGCTCCGATCCGATTCGCACGCTGCGAGTCGCAGTGGTGTCGGTGTCTTCCATGTGTCCGGCCTCCGTCGCTGGCGTCCGTTCTCAACCCCACCATACTGTCCGGGGTGCACGGGCACCACGCAGAGGGGATCGACGCGGCCGGTCACGGACGGATTCCGACCGCGTCGAGTGCACTGTCGAGGGCGATGGCCCCCGACTGGTCTGTGAAGGCGGCCTCGGGAAGGACGACGACGCTCGCGTCGCCGAGCTCGGCGAGACGGGCGCGTATGGCATCGGCCTGGGCGGCGAGGTGGGCGCCGAGCAGGACGACGGCGGCATCCTGGGCCGAATCCTCGAGGGCGGAGTCGCTCGTGGGAGAGACGACGATCTCGAGGCCCCGTTCGCGAGCGAGACGACGGATGCGGTGGGCCACGAAGGTGCTCGATGCCCCTGCTCCACACACCACGAGGATCTTCACTGATCCGGCTCCTTCGCTCGACGTCCCCTCAGTGTGGCCTCCGCTCGTGCGCATCGGCCAACACGATTTCTTCCGCCCTGGCGGAAATCTGTCCGGATCGGCCCGCGCCCATCATGGGAGATGCTTGACTCGTCGTGAAGCACAGTGCCCTCGGAGTTGAGGGCACGCGAAGGGACCCACGGCGTGAGCGACAGACGGGAGCAGCTGCTCGACCTGCTCGCGCGCGCCGACCGCTGGTTCACGGCCGCGGAGCTGGGCGATCAGCTCGGCGTCACGCCGCGCAGCGTGCGCAGCTACGTCACCGCCGTGAAGACCGAGGCCGCACCGTTCGAACCCGTGCGGTCGGGCTCCGCCGGTTACCGGCTCGACCGTGCGGAGTACGCGCGCTGGCGGGCGGCATCCGGAGCCACGGAAGCGACCTCGGAGGAATCGGGCGGTCCCACAGCGCGCGCCACGCGTCTGCTGCGACGCCTCGTCGATGCCCCGGCCGGCCTGGACGCCTTCGCGACCGCGGCAGAACTGCACGTGAGCGAGTCGACGCTCGAGGGCGACCTCACGCGGGTTCGCGCCCGTCTCGACGGCACCGGACTGTCGCTGCGTCGGAGTGGCGGGACGCTCGTGCTCGATGGAACCGAGTCGGCCAGACGGCGTCTGCTCGGCACGCTCTTCCGCGAGGAGTCGGCTCGCGGCATGCTCGAACTCGCGGCCATCCAGCGCGAGTTCCCCACGGAGGGCCTCGCCGAGTTCAAGACCGATCTCATCGCCGAGCTCACCCGGAGGGGCGCCGCCGTGAACGAGTACGGACTGAGCAACGTGCTGCTGCACATAGCGATCACCGTCGACCGGGTGCGTCGGCACCACACACTGCAGTCCGACGGCGAGACGGCGACGGATGCCGCGAACGTCGGTCTCGCCTCAGTGGTCGACGGCCTCGTCGCGCGGCATTTCGACGTGCGACTCGGCGCCGAGGACGTCGCCTACCTCGGCTATCTCGTCGAGACCAGGGTCGCCACCCCCGCCCAGGCCGGACCCGACGCGCGCCGCGACGACCTGCTCGACGCCGACGACCTCGCCGAGCTGCGCCGGATCGCCGTGCAGGCCGGCCGCGAGTTCCTCATCGACCTCGACGACGACGAGTTCCTCACGAGGCTCGCGTTGCACGTGCGCAACCTGGTGGCGCGCGCGAACGACCTGTCCTATTCGCGTAACCCCCTGACCCGGTCGATCAAGGCGGGCTATCCGCTCACCTACGAACTGGCGGTCTACATCGCGAACGAGTTGCAGACGAGTCGCGGCATCAGCATCAACGAGGACGAGATCGCTTACATCGCCATGCACGTGGGGGCGCTGGTCGAGCAGCGCCGACGGGTGGATGACGACCTGGTCACCTGCTCCATCGTCTCACCCTCGTACTACGAGCTGCATCTCACCGTGCTCGCGCGGATCGAGTCGGCCGTCGGCAGCGACCTCGACGTGCAGAGCGTCGTGACGCGCACCGACGTCGACTGGAGAGCGCTCCCGGGCGACATCGTCATCTCGACGGTCGAGCCGCCGGTGCCCGACGAACGGGTGATCGTCATCGCGCCGTTCCTGACCAACGGCGACATCGAGCGCGTGCGCGCGGCCGTGAGCCGCATCCGTCGGCACCGTCGTCGGGCCCGGCTCGCCGTCGAACTCGAGCGCTATTTCCAGCCCGAGCTGTTCCTGCGCGACGTCGTGGTGGCGGACGAGGAGGCGATGATCCGACTTCTGGGCGAGCGGATGCGCGACCTCGGCATCATCGACGACGCGTACATCACCGGGGCGATCGAGCGCGAGCGCCTCTCATCGACGGCCTTCACCGACACTCTCGCCGTGCCGCACGCGCTGGCGATGACCGCCCGGCGCACGTCGATCGCGATCGTACTCAGCGACTCCCCCATCGACTGGAACGGCGCCCGCGTGAACGTGGTCGCCTTCATCGCGTTCAGCGAGAGCGACAGGTCGAGCTTCCAGGACGTGTTCGACCAGTTCGTCGAGGTGTTCTCCGAGCACGATTCCGTGCACAGGCTGCTGCGCAACGCGCGCGACTATCCGTCGTTCATCGAGGAACTGGTGCACGCGCTGGCGTGAGCAGCCTCGCCCTACGGGATGGGAACCGGCACCACGCCGAGCGGAGCGAGACCTGCTGCCCCGCCGTCCTCGGCCGTGAGCACCCAGATGCCGCCGGCGTGAACGGCGACGCTGTGCTCCCAGTGCGCGGCGTCGAGGCCGTCCTCCGTCGTGACGGTCCAGTCGTCATCCTGCACGATGGTGTCGATGGAGCCCTCGACGATCATCGGCTCGATGGCGACGACGAGCCCCGGCTTCACGTCGGGACCCTTCTGGCGCACCCTGTAGTTGAACACCGGCGGGTCCTCGTGCATGGTGCGTCCGATGCCGTGCCCGACGTAGTCGGTCAGGATGCCGTAGTCGCCCTGCGATTCGACGTAGCGCTGCACGGCGTCGCCGACCTCGTTGAGGTGCTTCGCGCGAGCCAGGGCCGCGATGCCATGCCAGAGCGACTGCTCCGTCACGTCGGAGAGTCGGGTCCTGGAGGCGACGAGCTCGGCGTTGGCGGCATCCGGAACCACGACGGTGAAGGCGGAATCGCCGTTCCACCCCGAGATCTCGGCGCCCGCGTCGACCGAGACGATGTCTCCCGGCGCGAGGGGGACGGTGCTCGGGATGCCGTGGACGACGTCGGCGTTCACCGAGACGCAGAGCGTGTGGGAGTACCCGGGCACGAGCTGGAAGTTCGGGATGCCGCCGCCGTCGCGGATCGTCTTCTCGGCGATGGCATCGAGCTCGAGCGGAGTGATGCCCGGACGGATCGCCCGACGGACAGCCTCCAGAGCCGAGGCGGTGAGCAGGCCTGGGGCCTGCATCGACCGCAACTCGGCCGGCGACTTGTAGATCGAACGGCGGAAGGCCATGCGGGTCAGTTCGCCACCGCTGAGTCGAGCTCGCCGATGCCGAAGGCCGCGAGGGCGAGGGCGACTCGGTCGCCGACCTCGTCAGGAGACCCGAGTCCGTCGACGTCGATCAGCAGGCCGCGGTCGCGGTAGATGTCGACGAGCGGAGCAGTCTCGCGGGTGTAGACCTCCTGGCGGTGCCTGATGGCAGCCTCGGAGTCGTCGACCCGGCCCTGCTCGGCGGCGCGCTTGGTGAGGCGGGCCACGATCTCGTCCTGGTCGGCCACGAGACGGATGACGGCCTCGAGCGGACGACCCTGCTCGGCGAGCAGGTTGTCGAGGTAGCCGACCTGATCGACCGTCCGCGGGTAGCCGTCGAGCAGGAAGCCGTTGCGGGCGTCGTCCTCGGCGAGCCGTGCCGTGACGATCTCGTTGGTGAGCTCGTCGGGAACGTAGTCGCCCGCGTCCACGATCTCCTTGACCCGAACACCCAGGGGCGTCTGGTTCTTGATGTGGTAGCGGAAGATGTCTCCCGTCGACACATCGGGGATGCCGAAGGTCTCACCGATGCGCTTGGCCTGGGTGCCCTTGCCGGCCCCGGGGGGACCGACGATCAGAAGTCGAGCGCCGCGGACCTGGTTGGCCGTGGCCCCGGTCATCGGAGCAGACCCTCGTAGTGACGCTGCTGCAGCTGCGAGTCGATCTGCTTGACCGTCTCGAGACCGACACCGACGATGATGAGCACGGATGCGCCACCGAACGGGAAGTTCTGATCGGCACCGAACGCGCTGAATGCGATCAGTGGCAGCAGGGCGATCGCACCGAGGTAGAACGCACCGGGGAGAGTGATGCGGGTCAGCACGAAGTCGAGGTACTCGGCCGTCGGGCGACCGGCACGGATGCCGGGGATGAACCCGCCGTACTTCTTCATGTTGTCGGCGACCTCTTCAGGGTTGAAGGTGATCGCGACGTAGAAGTACGTGAACCCGACGATGAGGAGGAAGTACAGCAGCATGTAGAGCGGGTGATCGCCCTTGGTGAGGTAGTTCGTGATCCAGAGCACCCACGGCTGGGCCGTCTCTCCGGCGGCAGGCTGGTTGAACTGCGCGATCAACGCGGGCAGGTACAGCAGCGACGAGGCGAAGATCACGGGCACGACGCCGGCCATGTTGACCTTGATCGGGATGTACGTGTTGTTTCCGCCGTACGTGCGCCTGCCGACCATCCGCTTGGCGTATTGCACCGGGACGCGTCGCTGCGACTGTTCGACGAACACCACCGCCAGCACGACGAGCAGACTGACCGCCAGCACCAGGGCGAACACGTTGAAGCCCTTGGCCTGGAGGATCGAGCCGAGCGAGCCCGGGAAGCGGGCTGCGATCGAGGTGAAGATGAGCAGCGACATGCCGTTGCCGATGCCGCGCTCGGTGATGAGCTCACCCATCCACATGATGAGGCCGGTACCGGCCGTCATGGTGATGACCATGAGCATGATCGCGTACCAGGCGTCGTTGGTGATGAGCTGCGTGCACTCGGGGCTGGCCGAGGTGCCGAACAGCGCGCCGGAGCGGGCCACGGTGATGAGCGTCGTGGACTGCAGCACGCCGAGGGCGATGGTGAGGTAACGCGTGTACTGCGTCAGCTTCGCCTGGCCGGACTGGCCCTCCTTGTAGAGGGTCTCGAAGTGAGGGATGACCACGCGCAGCAGCTGCACGATGATCGAGGCCGTGATGTAAGGCATGATGCCCAGCGCGAAGACGGAGAGCTGCAGGAGCGCGCCACCGCTGAACAGGTTCACCAGCTCGTAGAGGCCGCTGGTGCCCTGGTTGGCCGCGAGGCAGGCCTGGACGTTCCCGAAGTCGACGAACGGAGCCGGAATGAACGATCCCAGGCGGAAGAGGGCGACGATGCCCAGAGTGAACCCGATCTTGCGACGAAGGTCGGGCGTGCGGAAGATCCGCGCGATGGCGCTAAACACAAAGCCTCCTGGTGTGGTGTGAAGTCAGCCTACCTGCGAATCGAGCCTGCCGAGACCGCCTCGTGATGAGGGCTGATCTCGACAGGCTCGATTCAGACAGATGCAGGTACTACTTGACCGACCCGCCGGCGGCGACGATCTTCTGCTCAGCGGAGCCGGAGACCTTGTCGACCGTGACGTTCAGCTTGACAGCGATGTCACCGCTGCCGAGAACCTTGACCTTCTCGTTCTTGCGAACGGCGCCCTTGGCCACGAGGTCGGTGACGGTGACGTCGCCGCCCTTCGGGTAGAGCTCGGCGAGCTTCTCCAGGTTGACGACCTGGTACTCGACGCGGAAGGGGTTCTTGAAGCCGCGCAGCTTGGGAGTGCGCATGTGGAGGGGCATCTGGCCACCCTCGAATCCGATGCGCACGGTGTAGCGCGCCTTCGTACCCTTGGTACCGCGACCAGCGGTCTTACCCTTGGAGCCCTCACCGCGACCCACGCGGGTCTTGGCCTTCTTGGCACCGGGAGCAGGGCGCAGGTGGTGCACCTTGAGGACCTGCTCGCGAGCCTCGGTCGGCTCGGCCTTGGCCTTGGGCTTGGCAGCAGTGGCCGGAGCCTTGTCTGCAGCAGCCTTGTCGGCGGCGGCGGCCTTGGGGGCCGCCTTCTTGGCCGGAGCCTTGTCGGCAGCAGCAGCCTTCGGTGCAGCAGCCTTCTTGGCCGGAGCCTTGTCGGCAGCAGCAGCCTTGGGAGCAGCAGCCTTCTTGGCGGGTGCCTTCTCAGCAGCAGCCTTGGGGGCTGCAGCCTTCTTGGCAGGAGCCTTGACGGCGTCCTTCTCGGTTTCCTTGGCCTCAGCCATTAGTCGATCTCCTCAACCTTCACCAGGTGAGCGACGGTCTTGACGTAGCCACGGTTCTGAGGAGTGTCCTCACGAACGACGGACTGACCGATGCGCTTGAGTCCCAGGCTGCGAAGCGTGTCGCGCTGGTACTGCTTTTCACTAACTTTGGACTTGATCTGCGTGACCTTGAGCTGGGCCATCAGGCACCTGCCTTCACTGCTGCGGCAGCCTCGGCAGCCTGCGCCTCTGCACGGAGCAGACGGGCCGGAGCGACCTGGTCGTAGTCGAGGCCACGACGAGCGGCGACCGCACGCGGCTCTTCGAGCTGCTTGAGGGCCTCGACGGTGGCGTGCACGATGTTGATCGTGTTCGACGAACCGAGCGACTTGCTCAGCACGTCGTGGATACCGGCGCACTCGAGAACGGCGCGGACGGGGCCACCGGCGATAACACCGGTACCGGCACCGGCCGGACGCAGGAGGACGACACCGGCGGCTGCCTCACCCTGCACGGGGTGCGGGATGGTGCTGCCGACGCGGGGGACGCGGAAGAAGTTCTTCTTCGCCTCCTCGACGCCCTTCGAGATGGCGGTCGGGACCTCGCGGGCCTTGCCGTAGCCGACGCCGACGAGTCCGTTGCCGTCACCGACGACGACGAGGGCGGTGAAGCTGAAGCGACGTCCACCCTTGACGACCTTGGACACACGGTTGATGGTCACGACGCGCTCGAGGAACTGGCTCTTCTCGGCGTCGCGGCTTCCGCGGTCACGGTTCGGGTTGCGCTCACGGCCACCACGGCGAGCCTCACGAGGCTCTGCCTGTGCGGTCTCCGTCGATGCAGCGGTTTCCACCGGTGCCTCTGCGGTCACTTCTTGCTCCTTGTTGGGGGTGTTCTCGCTCACAGGTTGAGCCCTGCCTCTCGCGCTCCATCGGCGATAGCAGCGACGCGACCCGCGTACTTGCTTCCACCACGGTCGAATACGACGGCCTCGACACCGGCAGCCTTGGCACGCTCGGCGACGAGCTCGCCGACCTTGCGGGCCTTGGCGGTCTTGTCACCGTCGAACGTACGGAGGTCCGCCTCCATGGTCGATGCCGACGCGAGGGTGAAGCCCTTGCTGTCGTCGACGACCTGGACGAAGACGTGACGCGCGGAGCGGGTCACGACGAGACGCGGACGCAGCTCGGAGCCGACGACCTTCTTGCGCAGACGGGTGTGGCGGCGCGAACGCGCAGCCGACTTGCTCTTGCCTCTTGTTCCAAGAGCCATGATTACTTACCAGCCTTTCCGGCCTTACGGCGAACGACCTCACCGGCATAGCGGATGCCCTTGCCCTTGTAGGGCTCCGGCTTCTTGATCTTGCGGATGTTCGCGGCGGTCTCACCGACGGCCTGCTTGTCGATACCCGCGACGGTGATCTTGTTGTTGCCCTCGACGGTCAACGTGATGCCGGCAGGGGCCTCGACGGTGACGGGGTGCGAGAAGCCGAGCGCCAGCTCGAGAGAGGCACCCTTCTGGGCGACGCGGTAACCGGTACCGACGATCTCGAGTCCCTTGGAGTAGCCCGTGGTGACGCCGATGATCTGGTTGTTGATGAGGGTACGAGTGAGTCCGTGGAGCGAACGCGATGCGCGCTCGTCGTCGGGACGGGTGACGAGAACCTGGTTCTCCTCGACCGTGGCCTCGATCGGGGCGGCGATGGTGAGCGCGAGCTCGCCCTTCGGGCCCTTGACCGAGACGTCCTGGCCGTCGATCGTCACGGTGACGCCGGCGGGGATGTCAATGGGAAGTCGACCGATACGTGACATGTCGGATTACCACACGTAGGCGAGGACTTCTCCGCCTACGCCCTTCTTCTCGGCCTGGCGGTCGGTGAGCAGACCGCTGGAGGTGGACAGGATGGCAACGCCGAGGCCGCCGAGCACCTTGGGGATCTCGGTGGACTTCGCGTACACGCGGAGGCCGGGCTTCGAGACGCGCTTGATGCCTGCGATGGACCGCTCGCGGTTGGGGCCGAACTTGAGGTTCAGGGTGAGCGTCTGACCGACGCGTGCGTCGGCGACGTCGAAGCCGGCGATGTAACCCTCGCGCTGGAGGATCTCGGCAATGTGCGACTTGAGCTTGGAGTGCGGCATCGACACGGTGTCGTGGTGTGCCGAGTTCGCGTTGCGCAGTCTGGTCAGCATGTCTGCGACCGGATCTGTCATCGTCATGTGATGTTTTTCCTTCTATTCACCAGGTTTCGAGCATCCGTTACACGGAAGTCGACCTGTGGTGTTGGGGGCCCGGCGACTGCCTGACCCCGGTATTCCGATCGGCCCGCCTCCCGCCCGAAGGCGGAAGGCGAACCAACCGAACAGTCTACTGCTGGTTGTCGGCCGTCTTGAACGGGAAGCCGAGCTGCTTGAGCAGCGCGCGGCCCTCGTCGTCGTTCTTGGCAGTCGTCACGATCGTGATGTCCATGCCGCGAACGCGGTCGATCTTGTCCTGGTCGATCTCGTGGAAGACGCTCTGCTCCTGGAGACCGAAGGTGTAGTTGCCGGTTCCGTCGAACTGCTTGTCCGAGAGGCCGCGGAAGTCGCGGATACGGGGCAGTGCGAGCGAGAGCAGGCGGTCGAGGAACTCCCACATGCGGTCGCCGCGAAGCGTGACGTGGGCGCCGATGGGCTGACCCTCGCGAAGCTTGAACTGGGCGATCGACTTGCGGGCCTTCGTGACCTGCGGCTTCTGGCCGGTGATCTTGGTGAGGTCTGCAACCGCACCGTCGATGACCTTGCCATCACGAGCGGCCTCTCCGACACCCATGTTCACGACGATCTTCACCAGTCCGGGAACCTGGTGCACGTTCGTGTACCCGTTCTCCTTGGTGAGCTCGGCCGCGATCTCGGTGCGGTAGCGCTGCTTGAGGCGGGGCTGGATTTTGCCAGTTCCCACGGCAGTTTCAGTCATTACAGGTCCTTACCTGACTTCTTGGCGTAACGGATGCGGACCGTCTTGGTGACGCCGTCCTTCGTTACTTCTTCCGTACGGAAGCCGACGCGGGTCGGCTTCTTGGTCTCGGGGTCGACGATCGCGACGTTCGACACGTGGATCGGAGCCTCGTGCGTCTCGATGCCGCCGGTCTTCGTGCCACGCTGCGTCTGTCCGACGCGCACGTGCTTGGTCACGAAGTTGACGCCCTCGACGATGACGCGGTTCTTCTCGACCTGCACCTCGATGACCTTGCCCTGCTTGCCGCGATCTCCGCCGCGAGCCTGGCTGCGTCCCGAGATGACCTGGACGAGGTCACCCTTCTTGATGTTCGCCATGATTTAGATGACCTCCGGCGCCAGCGAGATGATCTTCATGAACTTCTTGTCGCGAAGCTCGCGACCGACCGGTCCGAAGATACGGGTGCCGCGGGGGTCACCGTCGTTCTTCAAGATCACTGCAGCGTTCTCATCGAACTTGATGTACGACCCGTCGGCACGACGGGTGTTCTTCTTGGTGCGGACGATGACGGCCTTGACCACATCGCCCTTCTTGACGTTTCCGCCGGGGATTGCATCCTTCACCGTCGCAACGATGGTGTCACCCAGGCCGGCGTAGCGCCGCTTGGATCCACCGAGAACGCGGATGGTGAGCAGCTCCTTGGCGCCGGTGTTGTCGGCGACCTTGAGGCGTGATTCCTGCTGAAGCACTTCTAACTCCTTCTATCAAGCAAGCCGGAGGCTTACTTGGCCTTCTCGAGGATCTCGACCAGGCGCCAGCGCTTGGAGGCGCTGAGGGGACGGGTCTCGCTGATGAGGACGAGGTCGCCGATGCCGGCCGTGTTGAGCTCGTCGTGCGCCTTCACCTTGGAGGTGCGGCGGATGACCTTGCCGTACAGCGGGTGCTTCACGCGGTCCTCGACCTCGACGACGATGGTCTTCTCCATCTTGTCGCTCGTGACGTAGCCACGACGGGTCTTGCGGTAGCCGCGAACGAGCTCAGCCGTCTCGGCGACCTCGACCGCAGCTGCGGCCTTCTTGGTCTCAGCCATGACTAGGCCTCCTTCGTCTCTGCAGCCTCGGTGACCTCGTCGGTCGCCTTGGCCTTCTTGGCGCTCTTCTTCTCAGCCTTGGCGGGAACCTCGACCGGTGCGGGAGTGGCACGAATGCCGAGCTCCCGCTCACGGATGACCGTGTAGATGCGAGCAATGTCGCGCTTGACCGCACGCAGGCGGCCGTGGCTCTCGAGCTGGCCGGTGGCCGACTGGAAGCGCAGGTTGAACAGCTCTTCCTTGCTCTTCTTCAGCTCTTCTACGAGACGCTCGTCGTCGTAGGTGTCGAGCTCGACTGAGGCGAGCTCCTTGGATCCGATCGCCATTATGCGTCGCCCTCCTCGCGCTTGATGATGCGTGCCTTGAGAGGCAGCTTGTGGATTGCACGGGTCATGGCCTCACGAGCGAGTTCCTCGGAGACGCCGGAGACCTCGAAGAGGACTCGACCCGGCTTGACGTTCGCGACCCACCACTCGGGCGAACCCTTACCGGAACCCATGCGGGTCTCGGCAGGCTTCTTGGTGAGCGGGCGGTCGGGGTAGATGTTGATCCACACCTTTCCACCGCGCTTGATGTGACGCGTCATCGCGATACGAGCGGACTCGATCTGACGGTTGGTCACGTAGGCGGAGGTCATGGCCTGGATACCGAACTCACCGAAGGTGACCTTGGTACCACCGGTGGCCTGGCCTGAACGGCCGGGGTGGTGCTGCTTACGGTGCTTGACTCGACGGGGAATCAACATTATGCCGACGCTCCTTCCGCGACCGGAGCCTCAGCGCGCGGTGCGCGGCGGGGGCGGTCGTCACGACGCTCGGGGCGCGACGACTTCTGGTTCGCCTGCTCGCGAGCGAGTTCCTTGTTGGTGATGTCGCCCTTGTAGATCCAGACCTTCACGCCGATGCGGCCGAAGGTGGTCTTCGCCTCGTAGAAGCCGTAGTCGATGTTCGCGCGGAGCGTGTGCAGCGGCACACGGCCTTCGCGGTAGAACTCCGAACGGCTCATCTCGGCGCCGCCGAGGCGGCCGGAGACCTGGATGCGGACACCCTTGACGGACGGGGTGCGCTGGGCGCCCTGCAGACCCTTGCGCATCGCGCGGCGGAAGGCCACACGTGCGGAGAGCTGCTCGGCGATGCCCTGCGCGACCAGCTGAGCATCGGACTCGGGGTTCTTGACCTCGAGGATGTTCAGCTGGATCTGCTTGGCGGTGAGCTTCTCGAGGTCGGCGCGGATGCGCTCGGCCTCTGCTCCACGCCGGCCGATGACGATGCCCGGGCGAGCGGTGTGGATGTCCACACGCACTCGGTCGCGGGTGCGCTCGATCTCGATGCGCGAGACTCCCGCGCGGTCGAGCGAGGTCTGCAGCAGACGACGGATCTTGATGTCCTCAGCGATGTAGTCGCTGTAGCGCTGACCCGGCTTGGTCGAGTCGGAGAACCAACGCGACACGTGGTCGGTCGTGATTCCCAGACGGAAACCGTAGGGGTTTACCTTCTGACCCATTACTTCGTACCCTCCTCAGGAGTGGCGAGCACAACAGTGATGTGGCTGGTGCGCTTCAAAATCTGGAATGCACGGCCCTGGGCACGCGGCTGGAAACGCTTGAGGGTTGCACCCTCGTCGACGAATGCCTTGGCGATGTACAGGTCCTGCTCGTCCAGGTAGGTGTTCGAGGCGTCGGCCTTGACTCGCGCATTCGCGATTGCCGAGGCAACCAGCTTGTACACGGGCTCACTTGCACCCTGCGGGGCGAACTTCAGGATGGCGAGTGCCTCCTGAGCCTGCTTTCCGCGGATGAGGTTGACGACGCGACGAGCCTTCTGGGGGGTGACGCGGATGTGTCGCACGCGTGCGATCGACTCCACCATTTCTTCTCCTCCTTCACGTCACCGCGTTAGCGGCGACGGCCCTTCTTGTCGTCCTTCACGTGTCCACGGAAGGTGCGGGTGGGCGCGAACTCGCCGAGCTTGTGCCCGACCATGGTCTCGGTGACGAACACCGGGATGTGCTTGCGACCGTCGTGCACCGCGATCGTGTGACCCAGCATGGCCGGGATGATCATCGAGCGGCGCGACCAGGTCTTGATCACGTTCTTGCTGTTGGCCTCGTTGGCCGAGATCACCTTGCGAAGCAGGTGGTCATCGACGAAGGGGCCCTTCTTGAGACTGCGTGGCATCTTCTACAACTCCTACTTACGCTTCTTGCCGACGTTGCGTCGACGGACAATGAGCTGGTCGCTGGGAAGGTTGCGCTTGCGTGTGCGGCCTTCCTTCTGTCCCCAGGGGCTGACCGGGTGACGTCCACCGGAGGTCTTACCCTCACCACCACCGTGGGGGTGGTCGACCGGGTTCATGGCGACACCACGCACGGTCGGGCGGACGCCCTTCCAGCGCATGCGGCCGGCCTTGCCCCAGTTGATGTTCGACTGCTCGGCGTTGCCGACCTCGCCGATCGTGGCGCGGCAGCGCGCATCAACATTGCGGATCTCGCCCGAGGGGAGACGCAGCTGGGCGTAGGGGCCATCCTTGGCGACGAGACGCACGGATGCGCCGGCCGAACGGGCCATCTTCGCGCCGCCACCGGGACGGAGCTCGATGGCGTGGATGACGGTACCCGTGGGGATGTTCTTCAGCGGGAGGTTGTTGCCCGGCTTGATGTCAGCGCTGGCGCCCGACTCGATCATGTCGCCCTGGGCGAGCTTGTTCGGAGCCAGGATGTAGCGCTTGGTGCCGTCTGCGAAGTGCAGCAGCGCGATACGGGCGGTGCGGTTGGGGTCGTACTCGATGTGAGCGACCTTGGCCGGCACGCCGTCCTTGTCGTTGCGCTTGAAGTCGATCACGCGGTACTGGCGCTTGTGGCCACCACCGATGTGACGGGTCGTGATGCGACCCTGGTTGTTACGTCCACCGGTCTTGGGCAGCGGACGAAGCAGCGACTTCTCGGGGGTCGAGCGGGTGATCTCTGCGAAGTCCGCAACAGACGAACCGCGGCGACCCGGCGTCGTGGGCTTGTACTTACGAATAGCCATAGTTATTCCTCTGCTCCCTAGCCGACAGCCGTGAAGATGTCGATGGAACCGGACTTGAGCGTGACGATGGCACGCTTGGTGTCCTTGCGCTTGCCCATACCGAACTTGGTGCGGCGGGTCTTGCCAACACGGTTGAGCGTGTTGATCGAAGCGACCTGGACGTTGAAGATCTTCTCGATGGCGAGCTTGATCTCGGTCTTGTTCGAACGCGGGTCCACGATGAACGTGTACTTGCCCTCGTCGATCAGGCCGTAGCTCTTCTCCGAGACGACCGGCGAGATGATGACATCGCGCGGGTCCTTGTTGTGGGCGGCGCTCATGCGGAGACCTCAACCTTCTTGGTCTTGGCTGCGATGAACGTGTCCAGAGCAGCCTTGGTGAAGACGATGTCGTCGGAGACGAGGACGTCGTAGGCGTTCAGCTGGTCGGCCGTGAGGGTGTGCACGGTCGGGATGTTGCGCACGGCCTTGAGAGCCTGCTCGTCACCGCGCGAGAGCACGATGAGAACGTGCTTCGACGTGGCGATCTGGTCGAGCAGGGCGATGACGGCCTTGGTCTTCGGGGTCTCACCGAGGGTGAGCGACTCGACGACGTGCACGCGGGCACCACGAGCGCGGTCCGAGAGAGCACCGAGCAGGGCTGCGGCGATCATCTTCTTGGGGGTGCGCTGCGAGTAGTCGCGGGGGGTGGGTCCGTGGACGATTCCACCACCGGTCATCTGAGGGGCGCGGATCGAGCCCTGACGAGCGCGACCGGTTCCCTTCTGCTTGAACGGCTTGCGGCCGGCGCCGGAGACCTCGCCACGGCTCTTCACCTTGTGCGTGCCCTGGCGAGCAGCTGCAAGCTGTGCCACGACGACCTGGTGGATGAGCGGGACGTTGGTCTGCACGTCGAAGAGCTCAGCGGGGAGCTCGACGGTGCCGGACTTCTTTCCAGTCACGTCGACGACGTCGACGGTGTTGGTAGCGGTAGCCATGTGGTTACGCCCCCTTCACTGCGGTGCGGACGAAAACGAGGCGGCCACGAGCGCCGGGAACGGCACCCTTGACCAGGATGAGGCCCTTCTCGGCGTCGATCGCCTGAACCTTGAGGTTCATGACGGTGACGCGCTCAGCACCCATGCGACCGGCCATGCGCATGCCCTTGAAGACACGGCTGGGGGTCGAGGAGGCGCCGATGGAGCCCGGCTTGCGGTGGTTGCGGTGCGAACCGTGCGAAGCGGAGACACCCTTGAAGTTGTGGCGCTTCATGACACCGGCGGTGCCCTTACCCTTGCTCGTGCCGACGACGTCGACGAGCTGTCCGGCCTCGAACACACCTTCAGCGGTGAGCTCCTGGCCGAGGGTGTAGTCGGCGGCGTCAGCCGTGCGCACCTCGGTGAGGTGACGACGCGGGGTGACTCCGGCCTTGTCGAAGTGACCGGCGGCAGGCTTGGTCACCTTGCGCGGGTCGATCTGGCCTGCGGCGATCTGCACGGCGCTGTAGCCGTCGACCTCTGCGGTACGAATCTGGGTGACCACGTTGGGCGTGATCTCGATGACGGTGACGGGGATGAGCTTGTTGTTCTCGTCCCACACCTGGGTCATGCCAAGCTTCGTGCCGAGCAGACCCTTGCTGGTCTTGTTAGCAGTAGACATGGTCGTTCCCTTAGAGCTTGATCTCGATGTTGACATCGGCCGGAAGGTCGAGGCGCATCAGCGAGTCGACAGCCTTGGGCGTCGGGTCGATGATGTCGATGAGGCGCTTGTGGGTGCGCATCTCGAAGTGCTCGCGGCTGTCCTTGTACTTGTGGGGGGAACGGATCACGCAGATCACGTTCTTCTCCGTCGGAAGCGGCACGGGGCCGACGACGGTTGCACCAGCACGGGTGACCGTGTCGACGATCTTGCGCGCCGAGGTGTCGATGACCTCGTGGTCGTATGACTTCAGTCGAATGCGGATCTTCTGTCCCGCCATGTCGAACTCTCTCTCTGTCAAGGCGTCTTACATCCCGACTCTCTCGAGCCGGCTGCATTGGACGCCGTCGTAGCACTACGTATGTCGCACCACTGTTTATCTGTCAATTGGCCGCCGGCCGGGCCTGTCCACACAACCGGACACGTGCATCCGATGATGTCGACAGACCCGCCCTGCGAGCCTGTCACCGACCCTCACGCCTCCGGCCTGGACCGGAAGAGGCACAGAGATAGACCCTGCGCTGTGATTGTCGATTAAGTCCGTCCTGCTGCCCGCGGCCTAACCTGATCCCGGAGGGAGGTTATGCACTGCCTGGCAGTGATTCGAAGACGCGCGAACACACAGTCATCCGAAATGCTGAACTAGTCGAGTTTGCCACACTGGGAGCCATGCTGCAAGCCCGGGCGTGTCGCGCCCCGGCGACTCCCAGCTTCAGCGTCATTCCGGGGCACGCCCGTCACCCGAGTGCGGCTTCTTCCCGCCTGCGGGCGACGTGCAGCAGGGCCACGGCGACGAGCATCAGCAGCGCCGCGACGACGAGTGCCGAGGCTCCTCCCGTGAAGCGCACGAGCAGCGCTCCCCCGGCGCCGCCGAGCCCCATGGCCAGCACGGCACCGAGGCGCCGCCGCCACTTGTCTCCCGTGCCCCCGGCCAGTCGGCTGTCGATCGCGAGGTTGGCGAGAGTCGAGGTGACCACGATCGTCGTCACGTCGGTGATGCCGGTGGCGCGCACGCTCGCCGCCTGTGCCCCCATGACGATGGCCAGAAGCCCGGTCACGGCGAGCAGGAGCACCCCCTCGAGGGTGCTCACGGCGAGCCAGATGATGCCGAGCGCCAGCGCCAGCGCGGCGGAACCGAGCAGCACGGCGAGGTTGGCTGTCGGGAGGCGACTGGCATGCACCCGGCCGCGCACGATGCGCGCGCACACCAGCGCACCGATCAGGAAGCCGACCAGCGCGACCACGTTGTTGAGCAGGGGGGTCGTTCCGGTGCCGGCGAGGGCGAAGCCGATGAACAGCACGTTGCCGGTCATGTTGCCGGTGAAGACCCTGTCGAGGGCTAGGTAGCTGACGGCGTCGACGACCCCCGTCGAGAAGGTGAGGAGCTGGAGTGCCGGCAGGAACGCGACGTCGAAGCGTCGCTCGGTCACGGCATCCGTCATACGCTCAACGGTACAGACAGAACGACGTGGGGACGGTTGCATGACGAACGACAGGATTCCGACGGGTGTGCGCGTGGCACCGGGCAGTGTCTCGGCCACCAGGGTGGGCGAGCGGACGTTCGAGGGGAGGAACGATCGCGGTTCGACGGTGCTGATAGGTCCGACGTCGGTCGACGGTGCGTTCACGCCGGGTGAACTGCTGAAGGCCGCGCTGGCCGGATGCGCCGGCATGAGCGCCGACTCGGTGATCGCACGCAGACTCGGCGACGACTTCACAGCGACGTACTGGGCTCACGGCACCTCGGACGAGGCCGAGAACCGCTACAAGGCGATCGACGAGGAGATCGTGATCGACGGCCTCGACGAGATGAGCGTCGAGGATCGGGCGAAGCTGATCAACCTCATCGAGCGGTCGATCGAGAAGTCGTGCACCGTCGCCAGGAGTGTCGGGAGCGCCATCGACCTGTCGACCACGATCAACGGCACCGAGGTCTGACCTCGGCGACTGCCACTGATCAGGCGATGCCCATCATGGGGAACTGCTGCGGCAGGCGAGGTTCTCGGCCTCTTCGCTGAGCGCGTTCGCCGCCACGGCGGACGTCCCGATGATGGCGACTCCCATCGCCGCCGCTCCCACGATGATGGTGCGCGTGCGCAGGCGGTGGCTGGCGACGCCGAAACGGATCGGGTCCTCGATGAGGCGGGTGGTCCCCCACGCCAGCAGCAGCGAGATCGCGAGGAGGAGGAGCATCACCGGGGTCTCGCTCGGCCGCCCCGTGATGTACGGCGTCAGCATGACGACGGGCCAATGCCACAGGTAGAGCGCGTAGGAGATCCCACCGATCCAGAGCACCGGCCCGAAGGCGATCAGACGGCCGGTCGACCACGCGACTGCGGGCGTTCCCGCCCAGATGACGGCGGCCGCGCCGAGCACCGGCATCAGCACGAGCAGGCCGGGGAAGGCATCGACGTCGGTGGCGATGTAGACGGATGCGACGATCAGGGCGAGCCCGACCCACGACGTGGCCGCGCGCAACCGCTCGTGGCCCAGGGCGACCGGAACGCAGGCGAGCAGCCCGCCGATGCCGAACTCCCACGCACGGCTGAGGGTGGAGAAGTACGCCAGGTTGTTGTCGATGCCGACGAGCACGAGCGAGGAGATGAAGGAGAGCGCCGTGACCACTGCGAGGAGCGCGACGACGACCCGCATCCTGGGCCGGATGAAGCGCGAGGCGATCCAGACGCCGGTGAGGATGACCAGCGGCCAGACGAGGTAGAACTGCTCCTCGACCGAGAGCGACCAGTAGTGCTGCACCGGAGTGGACTCGAGGCCTGGCGCCCCCTGCTGGGACTCGATCGACTGCGTCCAGTTCTCGATGAAGAGCGTGCTCGCCAGGATCTCGCGGAACCAGCGCGCGGCCTCGGCCGGGGGAACGACGATGGCCGTCACGACCGATGTGACGGCGAGCACCAGCAACGCCGACGGCAGGATGCGGCGTACGCGGCGTCCGTAGAAGCGGCCGAACCGGATGCGGCCGGTCTGGGCGGCATCCCGCAGCAGGATGCCCGTGATCAGGAACCCCGAGACGACGAAGAAGACGTCGACGCCCACGTAACCCGCCGGGGAGAGGGCGGGCCAGAAGTGGTACAGGACCACGACGCCGACGGCGAGGGCACGCAGAGCCTGGATCTCGGGGCGCGCCGGAACCTGGTCGGGCCTGACCGCGTTCTCGCTGTGCACGATCCCACGCAAACACGGCCTCCATGCGAACGCAAGGGGTTGCAGGGGACTCTCACGCAAACGGAATCTGCCCGAAAAACACGAAAAAGGGCCGGACCCGAAGGCCCGACCCTGTTCCGTGCATCTCGATACGCGTCGCGCTTCGCGCGTCGCTACTCGATGAGCGGTGTTACTTGATGATGCTGGTGACCGTACCGGCACCCACGGTGCGTCCACCCTCACGGATGGCGAAGCCGAGGCCCTCTTCCATGGCGATCGGCTGGATCAGCGCGACGGTCATGTCGGTGGTGTCGCCGGGCATGACCATCTCGGTGCCCTCGGGCAGCGTGATGACGCCGGTGACGTCGGTGGTGCGGAAGTAGAACTGCGGACGGTAGTTCGCGTAGAACGGGTTGTGACGCCCACCCTCATCCTTGGACAGGATGTACGCGGTGCCCTCGAAGTCGGTGTGCGGCGTGACCGAACCCGGCTTGACGACGACCTGGCCGCGCTCGACATCCTCGCGCTTGGTGCCGCGGAGGAGCAGACCACAGTTCTCGCCGGCCCATGCCTCGTCGAGCTGCTTGTGGAACATCTCGATACCAGTGACCGTGGTCTTCTGCGTCGGGCGGATGCCGACGATCTCGACCTCGGAGTTGATCTTGAGGGTTCCACGCTCGGCGCGGCCGGTGACGACGGTTCCACGACCGGTGATCGTGAAGACGTCCTCGACGGGCATGAGGAACGGCTTGTCCTTGTCGCGGATCGGGTCCGGAACGGACTCGTCGACGGCGTCCATGAGCGTGAGGATCGACTGGACCCACTTCTCGTCACCCTCGAGAGCCTTGAGGCCCGAGACCTGAACGACGGGGGCGTTGTCGCCATCGAAGCCCTGGCTGGAGAGCAGCTCGCGAACCTCGAGCTCGACGAGCTCCAGGATCTCCTCGTCGTCGACCATGTCGGACTTGTTCAGCGCGACGAGCAGGTAGGGAACGCCGACCTGCTTGGCGAGCAGCACGTGCTCACGCGTCTGAGCCATCGGGCCGTCGGTGGCGGCGACCACGAGGATCGCGCCGTCCATCTGGGCAGCACCGGTGATCATGTTCTTGATGTAGTCAGCGTGACCAGGAGCGTCGACGTGCGCGTAGTGGCGCTTCGGCGTCTCGTACTCGACGTGCGAGATGTTGATCGTGATGCCGCGCTGGCGCTCCTCGGGAGCGGAGTCGATCGACGCGAAGTCGCGCTGCACGTTGGTGGCAGACGGGAACTTGTCCGCGAGCACCTTCGAGATAGCGGCGGTGAGCGTGGTCTTGCCGTGGTCGACGTGACCGATCGTTCCGATGTTGACGTGCGGCTTGGTCCGCTCGAACTTGGCCTTAGCCACTGTGGGTCCTCCTCAGGACTCGTGTAGAAGCGCCGGGCGCTGGATTGCACTCGGTTTCTACGGGGGTTTGTGTTGTCATGTTACTTCATCAACCGGGGCGTGAACCGGGGGAGCTGGGCTCCCCCGGCGCCGACATTGCTGTCAGTGCTCCAGCGCGGTGAACGCAGGTGGTGTTACTCGCCCTTGTTCTTCTGGACGATCTCGTCGGCGACTGCCTTCGGGACCTCCGAGTAGCTGTCGAACGTCATCGAGTACACGGCGCGGCCCGAGGTCTTCGAGCGCAGGTCGCCGATGTATCCGAACATCTCCGACAGGGGGACGTTGGCGCGAATGACCTTCACACCACTGGCGTCCTCCATGGACTGGATCTGCCCGCGGCGCGAGTTCAGGTCGCCGATGACGTCACCCATGTATTCCTCAGGGGTGCGCACCTCGACGGCCATCAGCGGCTCGAGCAGAACCGGGTTCGCCTTGCGAGCGGCTTCCTTGAAGCCCATCGATCCGGCGATCTTGAACGCCATCTCCGAGGAGTCGACGTCGTGTGCGGCGCCGTCAAGAAGACTTGCCTTGACGCCGACCATCGGGTATCCGGCCAGGATGCCGTACTGCATGGCGTCCTGGAATCCGGCATCGACCGAAGGAATGTACTCACGGGGAACGCGACCACCGGTGGTCTTGTTCTCGAAGAGGTAGGTCTGATCGGCCGTGACCTCGAGGGGCTCCAGCGCGAACTGGATCTTGGCGAACTGGCCCGATCCACCCGTCTGCTTCTTGTGGGTGAAGTCGTGACGCTCGACGGCCTTCTTGATCGTCTCGCGGTAGGCGACCTGGGGCTTGCCCACGTTGGCCTCGACGTTGAACTCGCGCTTCATGCGGTCGACCAGGATGTCGAGGTGCAGCTCGCCCATTCCCTTGATGACCGTCTGACCGGTCTCCTGGTTCTGCTCGGTGCGGAAGGTCGGGTCCTCCTCGGCGAGCTTCTGGATCGCGGTACCGAGCTTCTCCTGGTCGGCCTTGGTCTTCGGCTCGATGGCGACCTCGATGACGGGCTCCGGGAAGGTCATCGACTCGAGCACGACCTGGTTGTCGGGGTCGCACAGGGTGTCACCCGTGGTCGTGTCCTTGAGGCCGATGACGGCGTAGATGTTGCCGGCGGTCACCGAGTCGACGGGGATCTCCTTGTTGGCGTGCATCTGGAAGATCTTGCCGATGCGCTCCTTCTTGCCCTTGGTCGAGTTGATGACCTGGGCACCCGAGTCGAGACGACCCGAGTAGACGCGCACGTAGGTGAGGCGACCGAAGAACGGGTGCACGGCGACCTTGAACGCCAGAGCCGTGAAGGGCTCGGTGGAGTCGGCGTGACGCATGACGACCTTCTCCTCGTCGCGAGCGTCGTGCGCCTCGATGGCGGGGACGTCGAGCGGGGAGGGGAGGAAGTCGATGACGGCGTCGAGCATCGGCTGCACGCCGCGGTTCTTGAACGCGGAACCGCAGAGAACGGGGTAGATCTCCGAGTTGACGGTGAGCTTGCGGATCGCGGCCTTGATCTCGGCCACGGTCAGCTCGTCGCCACCGAAGTACTTCTCCATGAGGTCGTCGCTGGTCTCGGCGACGGTCTCGAGGAGGAGGGTGCGGTACTCCGCAGCCTTCTCGACGAGGTCGGCGGGGATCTCCTCGATGGCGTACTTGGCGCCCATCTGGACGTCACCCTTGGCGTCTCCACGCCAGGTGAGTGCACGCATCTCGATGAGGTCGACGACGCCCTCGAAGTTCGACTCGGAGCCGATCGGGAGCTGCAGGACCAGCGGCTTGGCGCCGAGGCGCTTCACGATGGTCTCGACGGTGAAGTAGAAGTCGGCGCCGAGCTTGTCCATCTTGTTGACGAAGCAGATGCGCGGGACGTTGTACTTGTCGGCCTGACGCCAGACGGTCTCGGACTGGGGCTCGACGCCCTCCTTGCCGTCGAAGACGGCGACGGCGCCATCGAGCACGCGGAGCGAACGCTCCACCTCGACAGTGAAGTCGACGTGACCGGGGGTGTCGATGATGTTGATCTGGTTCTTGTTCCAGTAGCAGGTCACGGCGGCAGACGTGATCGTGATGCCGCGCTCCTTCTCCTGCTCCATCCAGTCGGTCGTCGAGGCGCCGTCGTGGGTCTCGCCGATCTTGTGGTTGACGCCCGTGTAGAACAGGATGCGCTCAGTTGTCGTCGTCTTGCCAGCATCGATGTGGGCCATGATGCCGATGTTGCGGACCTTGCTCAGGTCGGTGAGCACGTCTTGTGCCACGGGGTGTCCTCCGAAAAGTTGTTGGGGTGAAGATGGGGCGGATGCCGCGACGCGAGTCGCGGCATCCGCCTGCCGACTACCAGCGGTAGTGGGCGAATGCCTTGTTCGACTCGGCCATCTTGTGAGTGTCCTCACGACGCTTCACAGCGGCACCGAGGCCGTTGGACGCGTCGAGGATCTCGTTGGTGAGGCGCTCGGTCATGGTCTTCTCGCGACGAGCCTTGGCGTAGCTGGTGAGCCAGCGCAGCGCCAGGGTGTTCGCGCGGTGAGGCTTGACCTCGACCGGAACCTGGTAGGTGGAGCCACCGACGCGACGCGACCGGACCTCGAGGGTCGGGCGCACGTTGTCGAGTGCCTTCTTCAGGGTGACGACGGCGTCCTGGCCATTCTTAGCCGAGACACCCTCGAGTGCGTCGTACACGATGCGCTCGGCGATGGCCTTCTTGCCATCCTTGAGGATCTTGTTGACGAGCTGGCTGACGATCGGTGCGCCGTAGACGGGGTCTGCGACGACGGGGCGCTTGGGCGCGGGTCCTTTACGAGGCATTACTTCTTGTCCATCTTCGCTCCGTAGCGGCTACGCGCTTGCTTACGGTTCTTGACCGCCTGGGTGTCGAGTGCGCCGCGAACGATCTTGTAGCGCACACCGGGGAGGTCCTTCACACGACCGCCGCGCACGAGCACCATCGAGTGCTCCTGCAGGTTGTGGCCCTCACCGGGAATGTAGGCCGTGACCTCGGTTCCGTTGGAGAGCTTCACACGGGCGACCTTGCGGAGAGCCGAGTTCGGCTTCTTCGGCGTCGTCGTGTAGACGCGCGTGCAGACGCCGCGCTGCTGGGGGTTGGCCTTCAGAGCGGGAGCCTTGGTCTTCGAGACCTTCGGCGTGCGCCCCTTACGGACCAACTGCTGAATGGTTGGCACTATTTCTCCTTGTTGTGCTGCACGGTGACAGCTTGATGATTTGTTTCACATCACGACCCACCGGCATCGCAGACGAGCGAAGCCTTTTGTATGGTGGGTATGCCGTGGGGGCAGCCCGTTCAGGGCTCCCTTCCTTGTGGCCCTCGGTCGCCAGCTCATCTCCCGGCCGGAGCCGGGGCATGAAGCAAGCGCGCACAGGAGCGCACACCCGCCCTACTCTACCGCCCGCCACACAGGCGGTCAAACGCGGGCGCGTGTCTCACGGCCCGTGCACAGGCAGGGTTCAGGTGCACTGCAACGCGGATGTCGGCATCCGCATTCCCTCAGAAGCCGGGCCAGAGCGGGGAGTCGAGTTCTCGGTCGAGGTCGGCGAGGAGCTGGGCGATCTGCGGCTCGACGATGTCGCCCACGGCCTTCTCGATGCGGTCGCGGTGCTGCACCAGTTCGACGCACACCCGGCGCCCGATCTGCTTGGCGTACTGGTCGGCGAGCTTGACCTCGGCGCGGATGGCCTCCTTCTCGGGCTCCGACAGAGGTTCGGGCGGCGGCGGTGCCAGCTCGGCAGCCGTCTCGCTGGCGAGCTCACCCAGGGTGAAGAGGTACGGCTGGCCGGGTTCCGGCTCCGGATCGAGTTCGAGGCCCGTCACCTCGGGAGGCAGCCCCTCCCCCGGTCGGTACGGCCGGTGCGCCTTGCGCTCCTCGCTGAGTCGGATCTCGCGGCGCAGCAACGGGAGATTACGGTCGGTGTAATCGTCGACCGCCGAGTCGATGATGAGCTTCATGCGCATCGAGAGCGCGTGCTGCACGGCGTGCGGGACATCGGTGGAGAGGCCGGCTGCGGCGATGATCGGCGAACCGAAGCACCGACGGCACAGCCTCGTTCGCGAACGATGGGTGCCGGGGCGCCATTTAGGCAGCCACCGCAGCCAGTTGTCGACTTCGTGGCTCACACGGGCTTCGATCGAGCCTTCCACGATTCTCACCGTACAGTCCGCCGCGTGATTCCGGGGCGAATCGGGCGGAACTCGCTGGCGGGAGCGCTGTCAGTCCCTGCCCGACTTCTCCCACGGCCAGAGAGGCCTGAGACCCCCGTGCAGCTGGCGCAGCAGCACGAGCAGGTAGAGCACCGCCGTGATGACGGCGAGCAGGAAGACGACGAGAGTGAACAGGCGCAGGACGTGATGCCCGAGGAACAGCACGGCGTCGAGCAGGTCGCCCGTCGTCGCCGAGTAGACGACGGCCCCGGCCAGGAGGTAGGCGGCCGTCGTCGCGACCCCCGTGGCGGCGATGGCCCAGAGGGAGATGAAGCGCGAGGTGGCATCGACGCGGATGCCGACGACGATGAGGGCGCTGAACAGCACGAAGGCGGCAGCGGCGACCATGAGCGGGCCGACGAGGGGACCGGCATCCGCCTCGTCGATGACACTCACGTCGGTGATGAGGCTGGCGAATCCGAACGCGCAGACGACGGCGGCGACGAAGGCGACGAGCGCGAACACCGCGAGCGTGAGCACGACCCGGCGCGGAGCCTGCTCGGATGCGGGGACGGACATGCTCTCAGGCTACGCGGGATGGGAGCGGCATCCGCGAGTCACGGCGCGCTGCGGATGCCGCCGAGAACGCAGAGACCGCGGGTGCCCGTGGATCGGCACCCGCGGTCTCTGCGGTTTCGGCGGGCTGCTGCCCGGCTGTCAGCGACTGAGCGTCGGCCCCTCGGCGAGCACGCGCTCGTACTCGACGCGTGCTGCGGCGTTGCGCTCGGTGACCTTGCGTCCGCGGGAGGCGATCCAGGCGCCGAACCAGATCGGCACCTCGCGGGCGATGACGGCTGCACCGATCGCGAGCGGGTCGAACCAGCGGTTGGCGAGGAAGGCGACGGACTCGTCGTAGGTGAGGTTCCAGGCGCCGACCGTCAGCAGCGAAGCCCCGATGTAGGAGAAGTAGACGAGTACGGCGCCGAAGAAGGCACCGACGACCCACGACCACCACCCGGCCCGGTTGATGATGGCGGCGAGCAGGGCGAAGGCGCCGAAGAAGGCGATGATCGGAACGTAGAAGACCGGGCGGATCGCGAAGTCCATGAACGCGTCTGCCGCACCGTCGCCGGTGAAGACGCCCGCGGTGATGAGCGCGACGATCGAGTACAGGATGGCGAACACCGCTGTCGCGATGAGGCCGACCAGGATTCCGAAGCCGCGGTTGCCCTTGTCGACGGGCGGCGTCGGAGCCTGCACGTAGATGGGAGTGGCTTGGGCCGGGTAGGCGTCGTTGGGGTAGCTCACCGTGGGAGCCTCGTCGACGACGGGCTGGGCGGGTGCGGTCGTGGCCGCCGCCGCGGCCGGAGCCGCGATCGTGGAGGGCGAGACGTAGGGTTCTGGCTCGGCCGCGTAGTCGTAGTCGATGGGCTCGGCGACGGGAGCGGCATCCGGAGTCGTGTCGACGGCCGGTGCGACATACGGTCCAGCAGGCTCCGGTGCCGGCGGCTCGATGAGCGGCTCGGGTTCCGCAACCGGCGCGGCAGGCTCGGCTACGGGCTCTGCGGGGGTGTCGATGACCGTGGTCGCGCCCGTGGACGCGTCGACGGGAGCACCCGCGACCTGCGTCGGGCCCGTGGTCGGCGTGGGCTCGTTCGTGGGCTCTGCGGCCCCGTTCGGCTCCGTCGTGCTCATCTGTCGTACTCCTCCCGCGCCCAGCGGGCGCCCATTCGTTGCTCAGACTAGCAACGGGGCGCCTGGTGGAGCGTTAGGGCGTGCCGGACGGCGCTCAACCCGCAGGAGCACTCGCAGCCGCTGGTGCGCCGCCAGCTCCGGCTGGGAGTAGCACGTAGATGAAGCCGTCGACGGTGAGGGTGTTGTCTTCTGTCCGATCCACGGTGGTTACTGAGAACTGCCTCGCACCGAACTGCACTCCATGCAGGAAGGAGAACAGCTTGTCGCTGTTGTCGGCCGAGACCGTGATCGTGATCGGCAGGGTCATCAGGTTGCTCGATGTCACCGCTCCACTCGCGTATGTCGCAGGAGCTGCCACTACGGGAGCAGCGGCCGGATCCTCGGCGGGCGCCGCGGCGGCTGCATCGCCTCCGTCGGCGTCTGGCGTCGCAGCGGCGGGGGCAGCGGCGGGAGCGTAGGCGACGGCATCCAGGGCGTCATACGATTCGACAGTCACTCCAGCGGCAGCAGCGATAGCGTCGATCTGGCGAATGAAGGTCGGGTAATCGGCTGAGGCTGGAAGCCCCTGCGAGACCGTTGCGGCCTGCGCATTGAGCTGATCGATCTGCGCCTTGTCGGCGGCGAGGGACGTCAGCTCCGCCTGCAGCTTGGCGTTCTGCAGTTCGACGTCCTGTAGCGATGAGTCGGCTACGGATGCTGCAGCCAGCTGCGGCGATACTCCGAGGAAATAGCCACCAGCGAGGATGACAACTGCCATGAGCACCGCACCGATGATCCAGAGACGGTCTCTCGAGTTCATCTCTAACCCTCCTTCGGGGTGAAGCGGTTGGTGAGGGCGGGCGTATCGAGGTGCAGAACGATCTGCGTCTTGTAGCCACTCGTCTCGTCAGCCCGGGACACCGACACGGCCTGCGCATCCGCGTAGCCGACGACCCGGGTCATGCCGTCGAGCATGTCGGCTGACGGCACGTATCCGGGATTGTCCACGGTGAAACTGATTGTGGCGATGCGCGGATTCTGCATGGGTATCGGTGCCTGCGCGTACTGTGCCATCGGCGTCCCCTGCTCGATGGCCACGGTCGAGATCGCCGAGTTCGCCGGCAGGTTCGCCACGATGCTGGCAAGCTGTGCCTGCCAATCGATCTCGGAAGCTCCCACGACGTGCTGCGCTTCCTGTCCGGTGCTGATCAACTGCTTCACCGCGAAGACATCCGCGAACTCTGCCTCGTCTTTGGTGAGCTCGATCGTGCGTTCCTGGGCGACCGCATAACTCAGCTGGGCGGTGAGGTTGCGCGCGAAGGCCGCCGCGATCGCTAGTGCGACGACGGCGAAAATTACGATCACGCCGATGATGAGCCACCGCCTCAGAGTTCTGCTCTTGCGCCCGGCACGCACCTCCAGGGGCAGGAGATCGACCGTCGGCATGCCGCCGATTGTCAGACCGCCCTTGCCACCGGTGCCGACCGTCACCGCACTCATGCAGCACTTCCCATGGCGAGTCCAGCGGCAACCGCGGCCGACCCGGCCGCCGCGGTGCCGGCGCGCCCCTTGCGCGCGACGGTGAAGCTGCCAAAAGGATCGCCCTCGACCACCGGAAGGCGGAGTGTCTCCGACAGCGCATTGGCGAATCCGGGAAGGCCGCCGCCACCACCCGACAAGATCACCTGATGCACAGGTTGGTTCGGCCTCGTATTGCTGAAGTACATGATCGTGTTTCGGATGCTGGTCAACAACTCGTTCGTGACCTCGTAGATGACGGTGACAGCCTGCTCGTCGTCAGGCTGGTATCCACCTGGCGCCAGTCCCACGCGTCGTTTCATCGACTCCGCGGTGACCGCATCGATCTCCAGCTGAGCCTTGAGCGTCTGCGTGAGGTCGTCGCTGCCGGTCGGGATGATGCGCACGAACTGCGGGATGCCGTTCGTGGAGATCACGACAGTCGTGGTGTGAGCGCCGAGGTCGAGCACTGCTGAGGTGCCAGCTCCTGACTCGCCGCGCAGGTGCAGACGACTGAGGGCGAATGGGATCAGCTCGACACCCACGGGGTTGAGACCTCCCAGTTGCGCCGCCTTGACGTTCGTCATCACGGCGTCCTTGACGGCCGCGATCAGCAGGCCGTTCACCTGGGGAATACCGCCCTCGCCGATACTCTCCGAGTGCGGATAGAAGTCGAGCAGTGCCTCGGAGACAGGCACCGGGATCATGTCCTGCACCTGGAATGGCAGCGACTCGCGGATGCCGCGCTGCGAGGCGCGCGGAACGCTCAGGTCGCGGGCGAGTACACGGTGATTGCCGACGCCGAGTACGACGTTCTTGCTTGAGAAGCCGCCAGCCGACCACAACCGCTTGATGGCATGGGCCACGGTGTTCGGCTCGACCACCTCGCCCTTGCTGATGACGCCCGGCGGCAGCTCGAGCTCGTGATACCGCACGAGGGTCGGCTTCGCACGCCCGACATCGGACAGCTCGACTGCACGCAGTCCTGCCGTACCGATGTCGAGGCCGATCACGTTCTTGGCCATGGTTCCTCCTAGATGAGTCCGACGAGGGACAGGTAGCCGGTGGCGATCGCGTCACCGAAGAAGATGCCGACCCAGGCTCCGAGGAGCATCCAGGGGCCGAAGGGGATGCCGGACTTGCGCCCGGCCTTGCGCGTCGCGAGAAGTGCGATCGAGAAGATCCCGCCGAGCAGGAAGGCGGCGAAACCGCCGACGATGAGGGCGGGCCAGCCCATCCATCCGAGTGCCAGCCCGAGTACGCCGGCGAGCTTGACGTCGCCGAAACCCATCCCTGCTGGATAGATCAACAAGAGGACGAAGTAGAACAGGAACAGGGCGGCGCAGCCTATTGCGACCCTCAGCAGAGCATCCCATTCTCCCGTGATCACCGCGGCGACCACGAGCAGCGCCGCCACGACGAGGTAGCTAGGCAGGACGATGCGATTCGGCAGCAGGTGTGTGTCGATGTCGATCAGCCCGAGGGCGATGCTGATGGCCGCGAGGTAGAGGGACGCGGGAACCACCACCCAGGAGTACAACCCGAACGCTGCGCCCACGGCCACGGCCACGAATGCCAGTGCCGTCCCCGCCTCGACAAGAGGGTAGCGCGGCGAGATGGGCTCGCTGCAGTGCCGGCAGCGCCCTCGAAGGATGAGCCAGGAGACGACCGGAATGTTGTCCCGAGCCGAGATGGGTGTTCCGCATCGGGGACATGCGCTGGGCGGATGCACGATGCTCTCGCCCCGAGGAACCCGCCAGATGACGACGTTGAGGAAGGAGCCGATGACGAGGCCGAGAACGCCCGCGATGACGATGAAGGGCACGGTGAGCACATCGAGCCCGGATGCTGGGGGAACGAGTTCCTGGCTGCGCTGGAGAGCGGAGATGAGGATCATCCGCCGAGCTCCCGGTAGCTGCCGAAACTCGAGCTTGTCGAGTTGGGCGGAGCGTTCCACTTCTGCAGGGTGCTGCCGTTGCAGGTCGCCACGACGACCTTGGAGTAGGCCGAGTCATGAAGGTCCGCGGGGTTGATCGCCAGGCACCGGCCGTAGGTGTCGAGGAAGAGATAGCTCGTGGCGTAGTCGCCTGTCGATCCGACTCTGGTCCAGTCCTGCCTGACCTCGGAACTACTGCACCCCGTGAAGATCACGTACTTGCTCGACGCGGTGTCGAGCGGCGTCTGTAGGCATTTCTTCGTGCCGGAACCGTCGTACACGTAAAAGTCCTGATCGGGCGCTGAGGAGGCGCCCGCGGCAGGCTCGTTGTAGAACCACTTGTGGTTCCAGTACAAGAAGCCGGTTCCCGGCGGGGTTCCCGTGCCGGACGGGTCCTGCTTGCAGGGGTAGGTGATCATGTACGTCGAGGTGATGCTGCCCGCCGTCACATCGAGGCAGCGGCCGAACTCCTTGTAGTTCGTGACCTCCTTGGTGGCGTAGCTCGCGTTTCCGGGGCCGACTGCAGCCTGAGGAGTGAAGGAGCCCCACGCGACCTTGTCGGCGCAGAGAGTGCCGACTGACAGGTAGAGCAGCGGCACGGGCGGGGTACCGGTGACTCCCCCGGTCGGCGTTGTGGTGTTCTGTCCGGACGACAGGCAGAGGGTGTTGTACCCGGTCGAGATTGTGGTGTTCTGCCCGCGCCAGCGGTCCCCACCCTCGTACGACCACAACTGCGTCGAGCGTGTGGTGTCTGAACTGGACTTGCACGCCTGCAGCTTGACCTTCTCGGTGGCCGTCGAACCCGTGGTCGTGGGTCCGGTGATGCAGAGCGGGGTTGCCGTCAGCGTGCTGCTGGCCAATCGCAGGGTGTAGTTGGTGTCGTAGACCCAGTACTGCGTGGTGGGGTTGTTGCAGTTTGCGGCTGTCTGGTAGCGGACCAGCGATCCCGCAGTCAGCCCTTCCGCCTGCAGGCAGACCGTTGTGCCGAAGGCATAGATGTATCCACCCGGGATATTGACGTTCGTTAGCGGGAATTCGTATACGGCGGCGAGTGAACGGTTGCCGAAGGTGGCGGACTGTCCTGCCACAGCAGCGTCTTGGCCGACCGAGACGATGAGAGCGTACTTGGGCTGGATCGCAGTGCCGGCACCCACGGTGCACAGGATCTGGTTAGTGGTGCTGTTGCGCCAGGCATCGGTCTGAGCGCCCGGATCAGTCGCGTAGTAGCGAATGGTCGCGGCATAGCGAGCGCCTGTCGCCACGCCATCGACCGTGCCCGACACCGCGCACGGCAGCTTGGCCTTATTGCCGTAGATCTTGCCCGAGGCGTCGGGCAAGGCGGGAATCGAGCGCAGCACACCGAGCGTGCTCTGCATTCCGGACTCAGCCGCATAGACGGTGCGGGTGCCCTTGAAGGCGAGCTTCTCGGGAACTGCCTGGGCGAGCAGGACCGAGGCCAGCACGAGCGAGAGCGAGGCCAGCAGGAGCATGAAGATGAGCGCGGAGATGAGTGCCGAACCTCGTTCGGGGTCAGCCTGCACTCGCCACCGTAGATGTGACATCACTGTGCCTCTCATGGCCGGTATCCCGTCGGGTTGCAGACCGGAGTGGTGCTTTGACCGGTGCTCACGTTCGCGATGTTGCTCGGCGAACTGATGCTGCTGTTGCGTGCCACATACGTGCTGGTCATGTGCACCTCAGCCAGGCCGACCGCACCTGCGGTCAGGTCGAGGGCCAACGCCTGCCGCGGGGAGCCGCCGACCGTCGCGGTTGCTGGCACCAATTGGAAGGGGTAGCTCGTACCGGATTTCGGAATGACGCCGGAGAGCTTGACCGTCCAGCCCGGCAGGGTTGCCACACTCGTCTTCCACGTGCGGGTGGCAAGGGTGCCCCCAACCGGGTCAAAGCGCCACTGCACGCAGCGTGTGACGTTGTCGGAGCTGCTCGCTGCGGGCAAGCGGAACTCGATGTAGCGCTTGCCGCTCGCACCGTTGCCGGCGAAGTTGATCGAGTCGCTCCAGCGAACCTGACGGTCGATGTTCTGGAAGACGTTCAGCACCCCCGATGATGAGTCCGACGTGACTCGTGCCTGGGTCGTACCTCGTGCCAGACTCACGACCGAGGTGATGAAGATCACCGCGAAAACCGAGAAGATGCCGATCGAGATGATCATCTCGATGAGCGTGAATCCACGTTCCCGAGAACCAGGGATGAATCTTCCGCGCATCACGGGCTCACCCAGGTCAAGTCGAGGTTGTTGTCGAGCAGTGCGCTCACGGTGTAGTTGCAGCCCGACGTGCACTGATTGCCCGCAGTCCAGCGAACGATGACGATGATGCGGATCGACTTGGTGGTGTTGGCCGGCGTGGTTGCAGGGGCGGTGACCGCATAGCCGGCAACCTTGGAGCAATCCCCTCCGAGAGCGGGCTGATAGCAGTCGCCGACCAGGGTGGTGACGGCGAAGTCGGTGCCGCTGCGGGAGACGGTCCGGGTCACCGGAAAAACCGGTACCGAAGTCAATGTGGCTGCGGCATCCGACTGCGGGTAGGTCTGGGCGACGCCCGGGATTGTCGGATTCGCCGACCATGCAGCATTGACGGATGCCGACGTGCGGCCAGCGACCACCGGGGCCATACCCGACGTCGGCGTGAGAGACAGCGACGCCCCGCGTATCTGCTCCATGGCTTCGTTGGCCACGGTCACGGCGAGCTGGCGACGCTCTTGGGCGCTCGAGATCTGCATGCCGTTCATGTAGAAATACAACCCACTGGTGGCGAGGATAGAGATCACGAAGATGGCCGTGATGACCTCGATGAGCGTGAAGCCATCGTCTTCGCCAAGGCGAAGGCGACGGCGGAGAGCGCCGATGAGCATGATCCCCTCCTCTCCCGGTGAGTGGGGCGACGCAGCACTGCAAGAAGCCGGGTCGTTGGCCGGCGGGGTGTGGAATGCGGGGCGCCGAAGGTACCAGCGCCCCGCATCAGACCTGAGATTAGGGCCAGACCTGCTTACCCGTGGCGCTGTCGTACTTCAGCGTGTGTGCCGCGTCGGCGCCGAGATCAGAGTTCGTACCCTCGATGACGTAGCTAGTTCCAGTGGCCGTCACGGTGATGACGTTGTTGTCGCTCGCGGTGAAGTTGATTGCAGTCGTGCCGGCAGGAACCGTCGTCTGAACGAACTTGCCACCCTTCGGGGTAGCACCGGTCGCGCTCGCGGGAGATCCGTTGTTGGTCGTCGCATACGTCTCAACGGCAAGTACAGCGTTCTTGACATCGGACTCGACCGATGAACGCCAAGCACCCTCACGCTGGCTGAGGAAGACCGGGATGGCGATCGCGGCGAGGATGCCGATGATGATGACGACGACGAGAAGCTCGATGAGCGTGAAGCCCTTCTGCTTCTGCTCGCCGTCCTGGAGGGCCAGGCGGCGGTCGCCCATGGCCTTCAGCATGCTGTTCATATGTGTTCCATTCTGTGTCCGTAGGGTGACATTTCGACCGCGTGTGCCTCGGCCAGTTCTGATGTTAGATGCCGGCGAATCGCAGTTAGAATCCCCCGGTCGGGGGCAATTCGCGACAAAAGCGACCCCAGTGAAGGGGGTTCCGCGCACGCGTTCGATTGCATGGCGACAGACCATGCCCGCCCAGGCCTGCGACATTTGAAGGGGGGCTACTTTATCTCGTCGAAAATCGAGAAGATCGGCATGTAGAGAGCCACGATCATGCCACCGATGAGGGCACCCATGAAGGTGATCATCAGGGGCTCGATGAGGGCCGTGAGCTGCTCGGTGGTGGCTTCTACTTCGTCGTCGTAGAAGTCGGAGATCTTGGCCAGCATCGGCTCCAGCGATCCGGAGTCCTCACCGACGGCGACCATCTGCACCACCATCGACGGGAAGACGTCCTCCTCCGCCAGGGGCTCGGCGATGGAGCGCCCGATCTTGACCGAATCCGCCACCTTGTGCAGGGCCTCCTCGATGACGTAGTTGCCCGAGGTCTCGCCGACGATGCTGAGCGCCTGCAGGATGGGCACGCCGGCACCCAGCATGGTGGAGAAGTTGCGGGTGAATCGGGCGATCGCCACCTTCTTGAGCAGCGGGCCGAAGACGGGGATCTTGAGCTTCAGCGGGTCGACGAACTGGCGCACACGTTCGGTGTTCTTGTTGCGTCCCCACCAGATGGCGAAAACGATGGCCGTAACGGCGATGACCGGGCCAGCCCACACCATGTTGTGGGAGAGCACAACGAGCACCTGCGTCGGGACAGGCAACTCGCTTCCCATACTCTTGAACATCGCCTCGAAGATCGGCACGATGAACACGAGCATCGCGATGACGGCGACGATAGCAATGATCACGACGACGACGGGATAGGTCATAGCGGACTTGATGGTCGCCCGCAGCTTGACCTCCTTCTCGTAGTTCGTCGCAACGGACTCGAGCGAGTTCTCGAGGAAGCCGCCGGTCTCACCCGCACGGATGAGGTGGATCATGAGCGGCGGGAAGATGCGGGAATGCTTCGCGAACGACGCTGAGAGCGATCCGCCGCTCTCGATATCGGTGCGCACCTCCGCCAATGCCTTCGCCAGTGTCTTGTTCTCGGTCTGCTCGCTCAGGATGGTCAGCGTCTTCAGCAGGGAGAGACCAGCGGAGATCATGGTGGCCATCTGCCGACTCATCACCGAGAGGTCCTTCATGGAGACGCCCTTGGACAGGCCGGGAATCTTGATCTCGGTCTGAAGCCCCGATCCTCCCTTCGACTCCTCCACAGAGATCGGCGAGAGGCCCATCGAGCGCATACGCGCGATGGCGCCGCTCGAGCTTCCGGCATCCACCTGACCCTTGACGACCTTGCCCTCGGGGTTGCGCCCCTTGTAGTCGAAGGTCTTGGTGCCGTTGGTCGCGGCCGTCGAGGTCATGCTCATCAGTGACGACCTCTCGCGGAGTAGGCGTCTCCGAAGTCGACGCCGGACTGCGACATCGAGCTCGAGCGGGTCTCGACCCGGTTCACCAGGCTGAGCATGCCCTCCGGGTCGTGCGCCTTGTCGAGCGCGGCCTGCTGAGTGACGAGGCCGCGGTTCACCAGCTCGGCCAAGTGCTGGTCGAGCGTGTGCATGCCGAACGAGGCCCCGGCCTGCATGGCCGTGGGCACCTGGTGCGTCTGCCCCTCGCGGATGAGGTTCGACACGGCGGGCGTGGTGATGAGCACCTCGGTCGCCACCACGCGACCCTTGCCGGTTGCACGCTTCACGAGTGTCTGACAGACGACACCCTGCAGGGTAGCGGCGAGCTGCGCTCGCACCTGGTTCTGCTGGTGCGGCGGGTAGACGTCGATGATGCGGTCGATGGTCTGCGACGCGCTCTGCGTGTGGAGGGTCGCGAACACGAGGTGACCGGTCTCGGCCGCGGTGAGGGCAACCGAGATGGTCTCGAGATCGCGGAGCTCGCCCACCAGGATGACGTCGGGGTCTTGGCGCAGCACGTGCTTGAGTGCCGCGGCGAAGCTGTGCGTGTCGTGGCCCACCTCGCGCTGGTTGATCAGCGATTTCTTGTGGTTGTGCATGAACTCGATGGGGTCCTCGACCGTGACGATGTGGTCGGCGCGCGTCGAGTTGACCAGGTCGATGAGCGCTGCAAGCGTCGTCGACTTTCCGGAACCAGTTGGGCCTGTGACGAGCACGAGGCCGCGGGGAAGCGTTGCGAATCGCCCGACCGACTCAGGTACCCCGAGATCGCCGAGCTGCTTGATCTCGGTAGGGATGAGTCTGAACGCCGCTCCGATCGACGCTCGCTGCTGGTAGATGTTCACGCGGAAGCGGGCATTCGCAGAGATCGAGTAGGCGAAGTCCAACTCGAGTTCGCGCTCGAACTTCTGCTTCTGCGCGGGCGAGAGCAATGTGTTGAGCGCTGCCCGCACCTTGTCGCTCGACCACGCCTCGCCGGGTAGCTGGACGAGCCCGCCGTGGATGCGGATGGTGGGGGCCGAGTTCGCGGTGACGTGGAGGTCGGAAGCGCCTTGGAGCACGACCTCCGTAAGAGCGGCGACGAGTTCGGGATCCGCTGTGTCGCGCGCGGCGTTCCCGCTGGGGCCGTCGGATTCGGGGGCTGCCGCGCGCGAGACAACGCTTCGTCGAGGCAACGGGGCGGCCTCGTCTGGCACTGAAGTCGCGGTGTGCTGGATCGGGATCAAAGTCGTGGCTGGAGCCGTTTCGGCGAGCTCCGGTACCAGGCTCGGCGTCGGGGCGGGCAGCGGAAAAGCCGGGGGGTTCTCGTCGGCGGCCCAGTTCGGCGCCCCGACGTCGATACCGTCGGAGGAGCTCTGCGGTGCGTTCATGTCGCGTTCCTCTCGTGACCTCGCGGTCGTGTCGGGACTCTCTGTGATCGGCTGGTGCAGGTCGGGCTCGGCGTCGAGTGCGTCGCCTGTTCGGGCTTCTGTCGCGGCAGGGGTGTGGAGGTCTGTTTCGGGACTCCACGAGTCCTGCCCGAAATCGGAGACGTAGGCGGGGATCGGCGTCGCGTCAGCCTTCAGGCTGGCCCTCCAGCTCGCCTCGAGCGCCTCGGCCATCGCTTCTGGCGTCATGGCGTCGACGGGAGTGGATTCCGCCGGCGCCACCTCGGGCGTCGTGACGCTGAAGACGGGCACGGGGAGTTCTGGCTCCGACTGCACCGGAGTCCAGGGATCAGGGTCGACCGAGAGGCCGAGTGCGGAGAATGCCGATTCCGAATCTCGCCCCGGCGAGACGTCAGTATCAGGCTCTGCCGCACGCGCGGCCAGAGCGGAGGATGCGAGGTCCTTCGTCTCGGACGGCTGCGCGGGAGGGGGCGTTGCGGCCGCGAGGGATGTTTCGGGGATGCTGGGCGCTGGGCGGGGAGCGGGCAGACCGCTTCCGTTCGGCAAGGTGCCGTTCGTGAGCAACGCGGTCCAATCCTCGAACGAGATTCCGGCCGGGGTGACCGGCAGGTCGTCGTTGTGGGGGTTGCTCATTCTTTCTCCTCTTGTGAACATCAGACGACGACTCGCATGATCTCTTCGACACTCGTGAGACCGGCCTGGACCTTGAGCCAGCCGTCATCGCGGAGCGATGTCATTCCATTGGCGCGCGCGGCTGCGGCGATGTCGGAGCTGGATGCATGGGCGACGGCGAGGCGCTCGATCTCCTCGTTGACCGCCATGATCTCGTGCAGCGCGAGACGCCCGCGATATCCGGTGTTCGAGCAGCTCGAGCACCCGGTGGGGGCGAAGGTCGGGACAGCCTCCCCGGCCGGGTCGACGGGGAAGCGCAGCGCTGCGAGTTGCTTGGCCTCCGTATAGATCGGATGCTTGCACCGCTCGCACAGCCGACGGGCCAGCCGCTGGGCAACGACGCTGTCGAGGGCCGACCCGACGAGGAATGGTTCGATTCCCATCTCGATCAGTCGGGTGACGGCGCTCGGCGCATCATTCGTGTGGAGGGTCGAGAGCACCAGGTGTCCAGTGAGCGACGCCTCGATGGCGATCTGCGCAGTCTCATGGTCGCGGATCTCACCGAGCAGCACGACGTCGGGGTCGGATCGCAGGATGCTGCGGAGCGCGCTGGCGAAGGTGAGACCCGCCTTCGGGTTCACCTGAACCTGGTTGATGCCGGCCATGCGGTACTCGACCGGGTCCTCGACCGTGATGACGTTGACCTCGGTTCTGGCCACCTGGTTGAGGGTGGAGTACAGGGTCGTGGACTTGCCGGAACCCGTCGGCCCCGTCACGAGGATCATGCCATAGGGCTTGGAGTACGAGGCCTTGTAGATGGCGCCGTTCGCCTCGCTCAGGCCGAGGTCCCGGAGGTCGAGGCTGGTGTTGGTGTTGTCGAGGATTCGCATGACGACCTTCTCGCCCCACACCGTGGGCAGCGTCGCCACGCGCAGATCGATCTTGCGGCCGGCGGAATTGACCGACATGCGGCCATCCTGCGGCTTGCGGCGCTCCGCGATGTCGATGTCGCTCATGATTTTGAGCCGCGAGATCACGCCGTTCTGGATGCTCTTCGGGGCACTCTGCATCTCGTGCAGCACGCCGTCGATGCGGTACCGCACGCGCACGTTCTTCTCGGCGGGCTCGATGTGGATGTCGGATGCGTGGTCTTCGATCGCCTGGCTGACCAACAGGTTGACGAAGCGAACGATTGGTGCGTCGTCATCCTGAGCATCGCCGACACTGAAGGCCTCGGCGACCTGTGCGACATTCTCTTCCTCGAGCGTGGTCGTCAGATCGGAGAGTTCACCATCCGCTCGGTGATAGCGCGTAATGGCGTTCATGAGATCGCCGCGCTCTGCCACGACGGCGATGACCTGCAGGCCGGATGCCTCTCGAATGTCGTCGATGGCGAAGACATCGCCGGGGTTCGTCATCGCCACGACGATTCTCCCCGGGGCCAGTGCGATGGGCATGGCCTCGTACCGACGGCAGGTCGCGGAGCTCACCATCGCCACCGCTGCCCGATCGACCGGGTAGTCCGCGAGTTCAATGAACGGAACTCCCGCTTGCGCAGCCCTCGCCTTGGCGAGTTGGAGATCGCTGATCACACCGCGCACGACGAGGCCCCGAACGGCGGACTCATCCGTTTCGTCCATCGCCATGATCTCGTCGAGATGCTCGATGGGAAGGTGCCCGTGCAGAATGAGGATCTCAGCGAGCGCAGCCACATCGACCTCCCATGGGGACACCAAAGCTGCGGCTATGGCCCGAGCGGCCGCAGTTTGTGTAGGGGCAAGAAGGGGAGCTCGGGTGAATTGTTCAGGTAACAGGGCAAGCTAACGGGGTTCCCACGAGTCACACCAGTCCCGCAATCGGGGCACGCTGCGTGTCCACCGTTGCGCCCACCCGGCACGTACCCCGTCGACCCCGCGAATCCGCGCACAACGGATGCCCACCCCGACGCCGATACGCTCGTCAGGTCTCACCTCCACCGACGCGAACGGATGACGCATGACCCGGTTCGACCTCACCCTGCCCGAGCTCGAGCTCTACCGGCCCGAGGTGGCCGAGCCCGAGGACTTCGACGCCTTCTGGGAGCGCACCCTCGACGAGGCGCGGGCGTTTCCGGCCGAACCGGTGGTCGAGCGGGTGTCCTCGCCGCTGACGCAGGTCGAGGTGCACGACGTGACCTTCACCGGATTCGCCGGCCAACCCGTCCGGGCGTGGCTGCTGCTGCCGAGCGGCAGCACGTCGCCCCTGCCCGCCGTCATCGAGTACCTCGGGTACGGCGGCGGGCGCGGCCTGCCGCACGAGAAGCTCGAGTGGGCGGCATCCGGCTACGCGCATCTCATCATGGACACCCGCGGCCAGGGCAGCGGCTGGGGAACCGGCGGAGACACCCCCGACCCTGCCGGAACCGGTCCGTCCTCCCCCGGTTTCATGACCCGAGGCATCCAGAGCCCCGACGACTACTACTACCGTCGCGTCTACACCGACGCCGTACGGCTCGTCGATGCCGCACGCACGCTGCCGCAGATCGACCCCGCTCGAATCATCGTCACCGGCGTCAGCCAGGGCGGCGGCATCGCCGTCGCCGTCGCCGGACTGGTCGACGGCCTCCTCGGCGTGCTGCCCGACGTGCCGTTCCTGCAGCACTTCGAACGCGCGGTGGGACTGACGGATGCCTTCCCGTACCAGGAGAT
The DNA here is from genome assembly GCF_004570845.1 of Orlajensenia leifsoniae. Taxonomy (GTDB): domain Bacteria; phylum Actinomycetota; class Actinomycetes; order Actinomycetales; family Microbacteriaceae; genus Orlajensenia; species Orlajensenia leifsoniae. Next base: position 557,842 of record NZ_SPQZ01000001.1, read on the forward strand.
CGTGACCTACCTCTCGGTGCACCGCGACGTGGTCGAGCAGACCTACCGCACGCTGTCGTACTTCGACGGGGTCAACTTCGCCCGGCGGGCGTCGGCGCCGGCACTGTTCTCGACCGCCCTGCACGATCAGACCTGCCCGCCGTCGACGGTCTACGCCACCCGCAATCATTGGGCGACGGATGCCGCCATCGAGGTGTACCCGTTCAACGAGCACGAGGGCGGCCAGGGCCACCAGTGGGTGAGGCAGGCGGCGTGGCTGGCCGATCGGCTCTCCACGATCGGGGCGACGTCAGCCTGAGGGTCGGAGGGCAGCGGCCCGGTGCCTGCCGACTACGATCGACGGGTGACTTCTCCCGCGCCAGCCTCGCATTCCGCTCTCGCCATCGACGCCGGTCAGACCGGCATCAAGGTGCGCCTGGACGGAGCTGACCGCACGCAGCAGGACTTCGAGTTCACCGGCATCCGCACCGACCGTCCGCTCATCCCCCAGCTCGCCGGCATCGTGGTCGCCGTGGCCGAGGAGACCGGCAGCGATGTCGATGTCGTGAGCTTCGGCGTCTCGGGACTCACTCCCGACCAGACCCGACCCGAAGAGCTGCTCTCGGCGCTGAAGCCGTTCCGCGTGCGCGAGGTGCGCCTGACGCACGACTCCATCGGCGCCTACCTCGGGGCCCTCGGAGCGTCGCGCGGTGCCGTCGTGGCATCCGGAACCGGCGTCGTCACGCTCGGAGTGGGAGCGACGACCGTGGCACGCGTCGACGGGTGGGGGTACCTCATCGGCGACGCCGGCAGCGGCTACTCCATCGGCCGGGCCGCCCTCGACGCCGTGATGCGCGCCTACGACGGTCGCGGCGCGGAGACCGCCCTCACCGCGGTGGTGCAGCGCGAGTTCCCCGAGCTCGAAGAGGCCTACATCGACCTGCAGTCCGACGACGGCCGGGTGCGACGAATCGCCGCCTACGCCGCCGTGGTCGGCGAGCTGGCGGCGTCGGATGCCGTGGCGGCAGGCATCATGACGTCCGCCGGTCGCGACCTGGCGCTCTCGGCCCTCACGGCGCTCCGCCGCGTCGGCGAAGACGCCAACCCCACCGCGAGCGTGCGCGGCATCGGCGGAGTGTTCCGCTCCCCCGAGCTGGCCGACGCCTTCGGGGCATCCGTTCGCGAGGTTCTGCCGGATGCCGACATCCGGACCGGCTCCGCGCATCCGCTCGACGGCGTCGCGCTCCTGCCGTCGGTCTCCCTCGACGGCCCGTTCGGCCCGCACATCGCGGTGGCGGGCGATCGCTGAGCAGCTTCTCGCGCCGAGCGATCCCGCGCTCGTAGAGTGGGCCCATGGCCCTGATGCAGTGCAGCTTCTTCTCGGACGTGCTCGGCGTGACGACCCACGCGAACGTGATCCTCCCGCAGGAGGCGACCTTGGCAGGCGGGCGGTTGCCCGTGCTCTACCTGTTGCATGGGCGGTCCGACGACGAGACTGCCTGGCTGCGCTGGAGCGCCATCGAGCGCCACGCCACCGAGCACGGCATCGCCGTCGTGATGCCGAATGCGGGGCGCAGCTTCTACACCGACCAGGTCGTGGGTTACGACTACTTCAGCTTCATCTCGGAAGAACTGCCCCGCGTGATGCAGGGCTTCTTCCCCCTCTCGAGCGAGCCGGCGGACACCTTCGTGGCCGGGCTCTCGATGGGCGGCTACGGTGCGCTCAAATGGGCGCTGAACAAGCCGGACTCCATAGCAGCGGCGGCGAGCCTGTCGGGCGCCCTCGACATCGTCGTCCGGGAGCGGGAAGGCGAATGGCTGGCGAACCACGGCAGCCTCGAACAGGCGCAGGCCAAGGGTGACGACCTGTTCGCTCTGGTGGCATCGCTCGACCCGGCATCCCTGCCATCGCTCTTCGCGTGGTGCGGGACCGAGGACCACCTCATCGAGGAGAACCGCCGGTTCCGCGATGCCGCGGATGGCGCCGGCCTGCCGCTCACCTACAGCGAGGGCCCCGGCGGGCACGATTGGGCGCGCTGGGACGAGCAGATCCAGCGCGTGCTGGAGTGGCTGCCACGGCGGGAGCGCTGACTTCGCGAACTGTCCACGTCCCCGGCAACGGGTGTAGTCGGTACGCGCCCGTTCCTCGCGATCGCTATCGTTATTTCAGGCGCGCGACGGCAAAACTACCGCGCGGACGATCGACCGAGCGGTGATAAACGAGGAAGGGCCCCGCATCCGAGTGGATGCGGGGCCCTTCCTGGTGTGACTCGTGCCTAGCTGTAGTTGCCAGGCGTGAAGTCGTCGGACGAGAAGCTGTCGAAGTCGACGAAGCTCAGGTCACCCTCGGTGAACGACGCGTCATCCGCGAAGATCCGGTTCGGGTAACGCTCGGCCTTGGCCTCTTCCGTCGCCTCGACCGTGACGTTGCGGTACTTCGCAAGTCCGGTTCCGGCGGGGATCAGCTTTCCGATGATCACGTTCTCCTTGAGGCCGACCAGCGGGTCGCGCTTGCCTTCCATGGCGGCCTGCGTGAGAACACGCGTGGTCTCCTGGAACGAAGCGGCCGAGAGCCACGACTCGGTCGCGAGCGAAGCCTTGGTGATACCCATGACCTCCTGACGAGCCGAAGCCGTCTTCTTGCCCTCGGCCAGAGCCGCGCGGTTGATCTCGTTGTACTTCGAACGGTCGACCAGCTCACCGGGGAGCAGGTCGGTGTCACCGTGATCGACGACAGTCACCTTGCGGAGCATCTGACGAACGATGACCTCGATGTGCTTGTCGTGGATCGGGACACCCTGCGAACGGTAGACGTCCTGCACACCGTTGACGAGCTGCTTCTGCACCTCACGGACACCCTTGACGCGAAGAACTTCCTTCGGGTCGAGCGTTCCGACGATGAGCTGCTGTCCGAGCTCGACGTGCTGGCCGTCCTCCACAAGAAGCGTGGAACGCTTCAGCACGGGGTACGCGATGGCCTCGTCGCCGTTGTCGGGCGTGAGGATCACCTTGCGGGCACGGTCGGTGTCCTCGATCGTGATGCGACCGGCGGCCTCGACGATGGGCGACGCACCCTTGGGGGTACGAGCCTCGAAGAGCTCCTGCACGCGGGGAAGACCCTGCGTGATGTCGGCTGCGGATGCGGATCCACCGGTGTGGAAGGTACGCATCGTGAGCTGCGTTCCGGGCTCACCGATCGACTGGGCCGCGATGATGCCTGCGGCCTCACCGATGTCGACGAGCTTGCCGGTCGCGAGCGAACGGCCGTAGCACTTCGCGCAGACACCGACGGCGGACTCGCAGGTGAGCACGGAGCGCACCTTGATCGACTCGACCCCAGCGGCGACGAGCTCGTTGATGAGCACGTCTCCGACGTCGGAGCCGGCAGCCGCGACGACCTCACCGGCGGCGTTGACCGCGTCGGCTGCGAGGTTGCGCGAGTAGACCGAGTTCTCGACGTTGTCGTCGCGAGTCGGCTTGCCGTCGACGAGAACGACGTTGCCGTCGGCGTCGTGGGTGACGATCGCGAGATCGAGGCCCTTGCCCGTGCCGCAGTCCTCTTCGCGGATGATGACATCCTGCGAGACGTCGACGAGTCGACGCGTGAGGTATCCCGAGTCGGCCGTACGGAGGGCCGTGTCGGCCAGACCCTTGCGGGCACCGTGCGTCGCGATGAAGTACTCGGCGACCGAGAGTCCTTCGCGATAGCTCGAGATGATCGGGCGAGGGATGATCTCACCCTTCGGGTTGTTCACGAGGCCTCGCATACCGGCGATGTTGCGCACCTGCAGCCAGTTACCACGAGCACCGGACGTGACCATGCGGTTGATGGTGTTGTCCTCGGGGAAGTTGGCGCGCATGGCGACAGCGACCTCGTCGGTGGCCTTGGTCCAGATCTGGATGAGCTCCTGGCGACGCTCGAGGTCGGTGATGAGACCCTTCTCGAACTGCGCCGTGACCTTGGCGGCCTGCTTCTCGTAACCGGCGACGATCTGCGGCTTGTTCGGCGGGGTCAGGATGTCGCTGAGTGCGACGGTGACACCGGAACGAGTCGCCCAGCGGAAGCCGGCGTCCTTGATGTTGTCGAGAGCTGCAGCAACCTGCACCTTGGGGTACCGCTCGGCGAGGTCGTTGACGATCGCCGAGATGGCGCCCTTGTCGACGACGTCCTCGAAGTACGGGTAGTCGGCGGGCAGGGTCTCGTTGAACAGCGCGCGTCCGAGCGAGGTGTTCACCAGAACGGTGCCCTCGGCCTTGCCGTCGACCAGCTCGACGCCCTCGGGCTGCGTGCCCTCGGCGAAGAACTTGTCGGTCAGACGGATGCGCACCTTGGCGTTCAGGTCGAGCGAGTGCTGGTCGAAGGCGAGGATCGCCTCGGAGACCGAGCTGAACGCACGGCCCTCACCAGTCACGCCCTCCTTAATGGTCGTCAGGTGGTGCAGACCGATGATCATGTCCTGCGTGGGCAGGGTCACCGGGCGGCCGTCCGACGGCTTCAGGATGTTGTTCGACGCGAGCATGAGGATGCGGGCCTCGGCCTGGGCCTCGACCGACAGCGGCAGGTGGACAGCCATCTGGTCGCCGTCGAAGTCCGCGTTGAACGCGGCGCAGACGAGCGGGTGCAGCTGGATGGCCTTGCCCTCGACGAGCTGGGGCTCGAATGCCTGGATGCCGAGACGGTGCAGCGTGGGTGCACGGTTCAGCAGAACCGGACGCTCACGGATGATCTCCTCGAGCACGTCCCAGACCTGCGGGCGCGAACGCTCGACCATGCGCTTGGCCGCCTTGATGTTCTGAGCGTGGCTCAGGTCGATCAGGCGCTTGATGACGAACGGCTTGAAGAGCTCCAGAGCCATCTGCTTGGGCAGACCGCACTGGTGCAGCTTCAGCTGCGGACCGACGATGATGACCGAACGACCCGAGTAGTCGACGCGCTTTCCGAGCAGGTTCTGGCGGAAGCGACCCTGCTTTCCCTTGAGCATGTCGCTCAGGGACTTGAGGGCGCGGTTGCCGGTACCGGTGACGGGGCGACCACGGCGGCCGTTGTCGAACAGTGCGTCGACGGCCTCCTGCAGCATCCGCTTCTCGTTGTTCACGATGATCTCGGGAGCACCGAGGTCGAGCAGGCGACGCAGACGGTTGTTGCGGTTGATCACACGACGGTAGAGGTCGTTGAGGTCGGAGGTCGCGAAGCGGCCACCGTCGAGCTGCACCATCGGGCGCAGCTCCGGCGGGATGACCGGAACCACGTCGAGCACCATCGCTGCCGGCGAGTTGCCGGTGGCGAGGAAGGAGCTGACGACGCGCAGACGCTTGATGGCGCGGATCTTCTTCTGACCCTTGCCCTCGGTGATCTGCAGGTGCAGGCTCTCGGCCTCGGCCGCGAGGTCGAAGGCGAGGAGGCGCTTCTTGATGGCCTCGGCGCCCATGTAGGCCTCGAAGTACATGCCGAAGCGGTCCTGCAGCTCGTGGAAGACGCTGTCCTCGGGCTTGAGGTCGCCGACCTTGAGCGTGCGGAAGTCCTCCCAGACACGCTCGAGGTGGGCGATCTGCTCGTCAGCCGCCTTGCGGGTCTGAGCCATCTCCTTCTCGGCGCCGTCCTTCGTGCGCTTCTTGGCGTCGGACTTGGCGCCCTCGGCCTCGAGGGCCGCGAGGTCCTCTTCGAGCTTGGCGAGGCGGCCCGCGATGCGGGAGTCGCGCTGGTCGCCGAGGGTCTTGATCTCGAGACGGAGCTCGTTCTCCAGACCGGGCATGTCCTGGTGGCGTCCGTCGACATCCACGTCGATCACCATGTAGGCGGCGAAGTAGATGACCTTCTCGAGGTCCTTGGGTGCCATGTCGAGCAGGTAGCCCAAGCGCGAGGGGACGCCCTTGAAGTACCAGATGTGGGTCACGGGAGCTGCGAGCTCGATGTGTCCCATGCGCTCACGACGGACGGAGGACTTGGTGACCTCCACGCCGCAGCGCTCGCACACGATGCCCTTGAACCGGACACGCTTGTACTTGCCGCACGAGCACTCCCAGTCACGGCTCGGTCCGAAGATCTGCTCTCCGAACAGGCCGTCCTTCTCGGGCTTGAGGGTGCGGTAGTTGATGGTTTCAGGCTTCTTGACCTCACCGTACGACCAACGACGGATGTCGTCAGCAGTGGCCAGACCAATACGAAGCTCGTCAAAAGTGGCTGCGTCGAGCAATTTCTCTCCTTGGAAAGTTTCCGAAGTCTTCAATTGGTGAGGTGGCTTAGATCTCGTCGACAGACGACGACTCGAAGCGCGTGGAGATGTTGATGCCCAGCTCCTCTGCGGCACGGAAGACCTCGTCGTCCGTGTCGCGCAGGCTGAACACGCTGCCGTCGGCCGAGAGGACCTCGACGTTCAAGCAGAGAGACTGCATCTCCTTGATGAGCACCTTGAAGGACTCGGGGATTCCGGGTTCCTGGATGTTCTCGCCCTTGACGATGGCCTCGTAGACCTTCACGCGGCCGAGGATGTCATCGGACTTGATGGTGAGGAGCTCCTGCAGGGCGTACGCGGCTCCATAAGCCTCGAGCGCCCAGACCTCCATCTCACCGAAGCGCTGTCCACCGAACTGCGCCTTACCACCGAGCGGCTGCTGGGTGATCATCGAGTACGGACCCGTGGAACGTGCGTGGATCTTGTCATCGACGAGGTGGTGCAGCTTCAGGATGTACATGTAGCCGACCGAGACGGGCTGCGGGAACGGCTCGCCGGAGCGGCCGTCGAACAGGCGCGTCTTACCGGTGCGGTCGATCAGGCGATCGCCGTCACGGGTGACCGTGGTCGAGTCGAGCAGACCCTCGATCTCCTCCTCCGACGCACCGTCGAACACCGGGGTGGCGACCTTGGTGCCTGCCGGAGCCGAGTGGGCGTCCTTGGGGAGCTTCTTGGCCCATGCCGGGTTGCCCTCGACCTTCCAGCCCTGCTTCGCGACCCAACCGAGGTGGGTCTCGAGCACCTGGCCGAAGTTCATTCGACCGGGGATGCCGAGCGGGTTCAGGATGATGTCGACCGGAGTTCCGTCGGCGAGGAACGGCATGTCCTCGACCGGCAGGATCTTCGAGATGACGCCCTTGTTGCCGTGACGACCGGCGAGCTTGTCACCCTCGGTGATCTTGCGCTTCTGGGCGATGTAGACGACAACGCGCTGGTTGACGCCCGAGCCGAGCTCGTCGTCGCCGTCCTGCGAGTCGAACACCTTGACACCGATGATGGTGCCCTGCTCACCGTGGGGAACCTTGAGCGACGTGTCGCGCACCTCGCGGCTCTTCTCGTTGAAGATCGCGCGGAGCAGGCGCTCCTCGGCGCTGAGCTCGGTCTCGCCCTTGGGCGTGACCTTGCCGACGAGGATGTCGCCGGGGCGGACCTCGGCACCGATGCGGATGATGCCGCGCTCGTCGAGGTCGGCGAGCAGGTCGGGGCTGACGTTGGGGAGGTCACGGGTGATCTCCTCCTTGCCGAGCTTCGTGTCGCGCGCGTCGACGTCGTACTCCTCGATGTGGATCGAGGAGAGGACGTCGTCCTTCACCAGGTTCTGGCTCAGGATGATCGCGTCCTCGAAGTTGTGACCCTCCCACGGCATGAATGCCACGAGGAGGTTCTTTCCGAGGGCGAGCTCGCCGTTGTCGGTCGCAGGTCCGTCGGCGATGACCTCGCCGGCCTCGATGCGGTCGCCGGCGTTGACGACGACGCGGTGGTTGTACGACGTGCCCTGGTTGGAGCGGTCGAACTTGCGCAGGTAGTGGGTCTGGGTTCCACCCTCGTCGAGCTGGATGGTGACGAAGTCCGCAGAGACCTCGGCGACCACACCGGCCTTGTCGGAGGTGAGCACGTCACCGGCGTCGATGGCTGCGTAGCCCTCCATACCGGTTCCGACGAGCGGGCTGTCGCTGCGGAGCAGGGGGACGGCCTGACGCTGCATGTTCGCACCCATGAGGGCGCGGTTGGCGTCGTCGTGCTCGAGGAACGGGATGAGCGAGGTCGCGACCGACACCATCTGGCGCGGGGAGACGTCCATGTAGCCGATCTCGTCGGCGGGGATCAGGTCGACCTCGCCACCCTTCTTACGGGCGAGGACGCGGTCCTCGGAGAAGTGGCCGTCTGCCTTCAGCGGAGCGTTGGCCTGGGCGACGATGAAGTCGTCCTCCTCCATCGCCGTGAGGTAGTCGATGTCCTCGGTGACCCGGCCGGCGACGACGCGACGGTACGGGGTCTCGATGAAACCGAACGAGTTGATGCGCGCGAATGATGCGAGCGATCCGATCAGGCCGATGTTCGGGCCTTCCGGGGTCTCGATCGGGCACATGCGGCCGTAGTGCGACGGGTGGACGTCGCGGACCTCGACACCGGCGCGGTCGCGCGAGAGGCCACCGGGGCCGAGCGCCGAGAGACGACGCTTGTGGGTCAGACCCGCGAGCGGGTTGTTCTGGTCCATGAACTGCGACAGCTGCGAGGTTCCGAAGAACTCCTTGATCGCGGCGACGACGGGGCGCACGTTGATCAGGGTCTGCGGCGTGATGGCCTCGATGTCCTGCGTGGTCATGCGCTCGCGGACGACGCGCTCCATGCGGGACAGACCGGTGCGCACCTGGTTCTGGATGAGCTCACCCACGGCGCGGATGCGACGGTTGCCGAAGTTGTCGATGTCATCGGTGTCGAGACGCAGGTCGACGGCCTTGCCGGCACGGTGGCCTGCGAAGGTGGTCTGGCCGTCGTGCAGGGCCACGATGTACTTGATCGTCGCGATGATGTCCTGGACGGTCAGCACCGAGTCGGTCAGCGGGGCCTCGAGGCCGAGCTTGTTGTTGATCTTGTACCGACCGACCTTCGCCAGGTCGTAGCGCTTCGGGTTGAAGTAGAAGTTGTCGAGGAGCGCACGCGCGGCCTCGGCGGCAACCTGCTCGCCCGGACGGAGCTTGCGGTAGATGTCCTTGAGGGCTTCTTCCTTCGTGAGGATGTTGTCCTTCTCGAGGGTGAGCTCGATGGACTGGAAGCCGGCGAACTCGGCCAGGATCTCCTCGCTCGACAGGCCGAGGGCCTTGAGGAACACGGTGACGCTCTGCTTGCGCTTGCGGTCGATGCGAACGCCGACCTGGTCGCGCTTGTCGATCTCGAACTCGAGCCAGGCACCGCGGCTCGGGATGACGCGAGCCGAGTAGATGTCCTTGTCGGAGGTCTTCTCGGGGGTGCGCTCGAAGTAGACGCCCGGCGAGCGGACGAGCTGCGACACGACGACACGCTCGGTGCCGTTGATGACGAACGTGCCCTTGGGGGTCATGAGCGGGAAGTCGCCCATGAAGACCGTCTGGGTCTTGATCTCACCGGTGAGGTGGTTCATGAACTCGGCGTTCACGTAGAGAGGGGCGGAGTAGGTCTTGCCCTTCTCCTTGCACTCGTCGATCGTGTACTTCTCGGGCTCGAGCTCGGGGTTCGAGAAGCTGAGCTGCATGGTCTCGCCGAGGTCCTCGATCGGAGAGATCTCCTCGAAGATCTCCTCCAGACCGGTCTTCTCGGGAAGATCCTTGCGGCCGGCTGCCTGAGCCTCCGCGACGCGTGACTTCCACGCGTCGTTGCCGACCAGCCAGTCGAAGCTCTCCGTCTGCAAAGCGAGCAGATCGGGAACAGTCAGCGTGTCCGTGATCTTGGCGAACGACAAACGCGAAGCGTTACGACCGTTCTTGGGTGAGTTGGTGGTTGCGTTGCGCGCAGCAGCCAAGGAAATAACCTCCGTGGACCCCGTCAGGTCTCGTTACGATCGGTAATGATGGAGTACTCGTAGACCCTCTGATGCGTGGGGACCGGTATATGTACCCGATCACGCAGAGCCGACCGCAATATGAAGGCAGAGTGATGTCTAGGAGCGCAAAGAAAAAGCATAACCGTTGGATCACGATATGTCCAGCGGTTTCTTGACCTCTTTTGCTTCTTCCGGTATAACCGCGAGGTCTGCTGTCTATTCCCGCCGTCGCTCCCCCGTGATTCCGCCCGAGTAGGGTCGGAGGATGGACCAACGGATGCGGCTCGACGAGGATCCGTTCGTCCCCGGCAGCTTCATCCTGAGCGTCGACGGCATCCGTCAGTCGCATGTCGACCCCGCCGATCCGACGCGGCTGTTCTTCGAGTACACCCGGCGCATCGGCCATGTCATCGACCTGGTCGCCGACCCCGGCCAGCCGATCCGGGCGCTTCACCTCGGCGGCGGTGCACTCACCCTGGCCCGCTACGTCGCCGCCACCCGGCCCGACTCGGAGCAGGTCGTCGTGGAGATCGACCGGGAGCAGACCGACTTCGTTCTCGAGCGGATGCCGCTGGCCGACGCATCCGGGATCACGATCGTGTTCTCCGACGCCAGGCAGGCACTGGCGCGACTCGAGGAGGATGGCGAGATCGCCTTCGACGTGATCGTCGTCGACATCTACCTGGCGCTGGAGTCGCCGGAGTACGTCGGGCTGCGCGGATTCTTCGACGAGGTCGCCCCGCTGCTGGCGCTCGGCGGCGCGATCGTCGTGAACGTGGCCGATGGTCGCTCGCAGATCCAGACGCGCGCGCAACGCCTCGAGCTCGGTCGCGTCGTGGAGGCCACGCTGGCCACGGCACCGCCGAGGGTGCTCGCCGGCGAGGAGCTCGGCAACATCGTGCTCGTGGGGGCCGATGCCGACCGCATCGCCGAGTGGGCTCCGGAGCTGCAGCAGCGCGGGCCGCATCCGGCCGCTGTCGACCTCGGGTAGAGATCTGCTCGCAGAGGTCCGGACGGAGTCCACGACCGAAGCGCGTCGGCCGCGGCCTCCGGCAGGGCCTCGGCGAGCGGTAGTTTTGAGGGATGCGCGCCACTCGGGATGACAGTTCGGCCCCGACTCGCACCCTCTCGGCCAGCGGCTTCACCGCTCGCCTCGACGAGGACCGCCACGAACCCGGCGTCTGGACCCTCGTCGTCGACGGCACTCCCCAGTCGAGCGTCGACATCGAGCACCCGGAGGTGCTGCACTTCGAGTACGTGCGCCGCATCGGTCACGCCATAGACCTCGTCGCCCCCGAAGGGCAACCGATCACGGCCGTGCACCTGGGCGGCGGCGCGCTCACCCTCCCCCGCTACGTGGCCGCGACACGGCCGGGCTCGCGTCAGCAGGCCGTGGAGCTCGAGAGCGACCTCGTCGACTTCGTGCGGGAGAACCTGCCGCTGCCGCGGAACGCCCAGCTGCGCATCCGGCACGGCGACGCCCGCGAGGTGCTCGCCAAGCTGCCGAGCGGGCTGCACGGGTCGGTCGACCTGGTGGTGGTCGACATCTTCTCGGGCGCCCGCACCCCCGCCCACGTGACCAGCCGCGAGTTCTACGGTCTCATCGCTCCCCTGCTGTCGGCATCCGGAATCGTCGCCGTGAACGTGGCCGACGGCGCCGGCCTCGCCTTCGCCCGCGGGCAGGCCTCGACGCTGCAGAGCGTGTTCCCGCATGTGGCCATCGCCACGGACACGCAGATGCTCAAGGCCAAGCGGTTCGGGAACGTCGTGATGTTCGCCTCGGAGGCCGAGCTGCCGTTCGATCGGATGCCGCGCCTGCTGGCCGCCGATCCGGCCCACGCCAAGCTGGTGAGCGGGCGGGAGCTCGAGAACTTCATCGCGGGGGCTCCGATCGTGACGGATGCCACAGCCATCCCCTCGCCTCCGCCGGCACGTTCGATCTTCCTGACGAAGCCGGGCGGGCGCTGACGCCAGCCATCACCGGGCGCGGGTGCGCTCAGCGCCCCGATGCGCGCTCGGCGAGCACGGCGTGCACCGCCGAGACGACCACGGAGCCCTCGCCGACAGCCGAGGCCACGCGTTTCACGGAGCCGCGGCGCGCGTCGCCGACGGCGAACAGCCCCGGCACCGAGGATTCGCCCTGCCGTGGAGGTCGCTCGAGCGGCCACGCCCTCCGGCCGCCCTCGGTCAGCACCTCGTCGCCGGTAATGACGAAACCCCACCGGTCGCGGAGCACGGCATCGGGAAGCCAGGCCGTGTGCGGGCTCGCGCCGATCGTGATGAACAGGGCATCGCTGCGCACCTTCTCGTCACGCCCCGTCGCGACGTCGCGCAGCAGGATGTGGTCGAGCCTGTCGGCACGGTCGGCGGAGCTGCCGCCTCCGACGACCCGCGCCTGCGTGCGGATGCGCACGCCGGCTTCCTCCAACTGCTGCACGAGGTACGCCGACATGCTGTCGGCGAGCTCGCGCCCCCGAATGATCAGGGTCACCGACTCCGCGTAGCGACCGAGGTGCAACGCGGCCTGTCCGGCGGAGTTGCCGCCGCCCACCACGTGCACGATGCGACCGGTCTGCGCCCGAGCCTCCACGGCCGCCGCACCGTAGAAGACGGCCGTCCCGACGTACGGCGACAGCGATCCCACGTCGAGTCGTCGGTACGTCACCCCCGTCGCGAGCACGACGGATCGCGCGAGCACGGTCTCATCGGGAGCGACGGCGACCCGGAACCCGTCGTCGGTGATCTCGAGGCCCACCGCCTCGCGGGTCAAGGCGAAGCGGGCGCCGAAGACCCAGGCCTGCTGGTACGAACGCTGGGCGAGGTCCGCTCCCGAGACGCCGCGCTCGAAGCCGAGGTAGTTGCGGATGAGCGAGCTCGACCCGGCCTGCCCGCCCACGGGGCCTCGCTCGACGACGAGCGTGCTGAGGCCCTCGGATGCCGCATAGACGGCGGCGGCGAGGCCACCCGGTCCTGCACCGATGACGGCGACGTCGACCTGCTCGGCCGGCACGTCGGTGCTGAAGGCGAACGCCCGGGCGAGCTCGGTGTCGGTCGGGTCGACCACGGCGCGTCCGTCGACCAGCCGCACGACGACGGATGCCGGGCTCGTCGATGAGGCATCCGGCTCCTCCACCGTGTGGGTGATGCCGAACCGGGCGAGCTGGGCGACGACCTGGTGCGTGCGCGGCTGTGCCGACGCCCCGATCACCGTGACCGACGCCGCGGTGGAGGCCACCACCTCGGCTCGTTGCCATTCGAGCAGGAACTCGGTGATGCGCCGGTGGAACGCCTCCTCCGGCGAGCGCAGGGGGCGCACGACGTAGTAGTGGATCTCGAGCGCCGACATCAGGCGGTAGACGGCGTCGGCGACGGCGGGCTCGTCCCAGCTGCCCCACTCGATGAGCAGGCACCGCCGCACCTCGGGGAACAGCGCCCGGGCCAGGGCGAACAGGCTGGGCTCGCCCGGCGCGGGCGGCGACACCGCATCGCTGAGAAGCAGCGCCACTGTCCGGCCCGCCGCTGCGATGTCGCGGAGAGCGTTGGCAGCGGCATCCGTCGTCTCCGCCGTCACGACCCTGTAGTCACCCGCGTACCGGCGCTCGATCTCGCGCACGACGTCGGCGCGTGCTGCAGCATCGGTGATGCCGAGCAGGATCACGGGCTCGGGTGTCGCGTTCCGTTGCGTATCCATGACGCCTCCTGAGGCGTGGCCGATCAGGATGTTCCGCTGTCACACAGGAGTGTACTCAGCACGCCTGGCGCCCTCGACTCTGGACGCGACGGGTTCACCGAGAACAGACTGTGCTGCATGACACCCAGAGCGGGACGCATCCGCACACCCGATCAGCGACTGCGTGTCTTCGTGAGTTCCACCCTCCAGGAGTTGGCGGCCGAGCGCCGTGCCGCCCGTTCCGCGATCGAGGAGCTGCGGATGGCGCCGGTCATGTTCGAGCTCGGCGCGCGACCGCATCCGCCTCGTGACCTCTACCGGGCCTACCTCGAGCAGAGCGACGTCTTCGTCGGCCTGTACTGGGAGCGGTACGGCTGGGTCGCGCCCGACGAGGAGGTGTCGGGCCTCGAGGACGAGTACAACCTCGCGCCGACCGCGATGCCCAAGCTCATCTACATCAGGCACTCGTCGGCACGGGAACCGCGTCTGACTGCGCTGCTCGACCGCATCCGTTCCGATGACACGGCCTCGTACAAGTCCTTCAGCACCGCCGACGAGCTCGGCGAGTATCTGCGAGGCGACCTCGCGACGATGCTCGCCGAGCGCTTCGATGCCAGCAGGGCTCCGTCTCCGGGTGGCGCGACGCCGCCTCCCGAGACACGCCTCACCAGGCTTCCGTCTCCCCTGACGGAGCTGATCGGCCGTCGACGCGAGGTCGATGAGCTGGTGGACCTCATCGGCACGGCCGGAGCACGGCTGGTGACGATCATCGGGCCGGGAGGGATCGGCAAGAGCCGGGTCGCGATCGACGCCGCCGAGCGCCTGCAGGACCGGTTCGACGGCCACGTCGCGTTCGTCGACCTCGCATCGGCCACCCAACCGGCACTCGTGATCGCCGCGATGGCCCAGGCGCTGGGGGTGCGCGACACCGGGGACGCCCCCCTCGCCGACAAGGTCACCATGGCCCTCGGAGGTCGGCGAAGCCTGCTCGTGCTCGACAACTTCGAGCAGGTGCTCGATGCGGCACCGCTCCTGTCGACGTTCCTCTCCGAGATCCCCGGACTCAGCTTCCTCGTCACCAGCCGATCACTGCTGCGGGTCTCGGGCGAGCACGCCGTCGAACTGGCCCCACTGGCGGTTCCGGATGCCGACGACGTCGACGACCTGCCTCGGCTCCTCGCCGTGCCGTCCGTCGCGCTCTTCGTCGCGCGGGTGCGAGCGGTCAAGCCTGACTTCGAACTGACGCCGGGCAACGCGGCGGCGGTCGCCGGAATCTGCAGGGCGCTCGATGGCGTGCCGCTCGCCCTCGAACTCGCGGCCGCCCGCGCGCGGGTGCTCGGGCCGAAGGCGATGCTGAAGCGCCTGGACCGCCAGCTGCCCCTGCTCGTGGAGGGGGTGCGCGACCTGCCGGAGCGCCAGCGCACCCTGCGCGGGACCATCGAGTGGAGCACGAGACTGCTCGGCGAGGCGGAGAACGGCCTGCTGGCTCAGCTCGGCGTGTTCGCGGGCGACTTCTCCCTCGACGCTGCCGAGGCCGTGCACGCCGAGATGGGTGGCGACGCGGACGTGCTGCTGCTGTTGGGCGCCCTCGTCGACAGCAGCCTCGTGCGACAGCGCGAGCGCGATGACGTATCGCTGTTCTCCCTGCTCACCACGGTGCGGGAGTACGCGCTGGAACGGCTCGAGGCCGATGGAACGCTGGAGGCGGCTCGGCGTGCGCACGCCGAGTACTACCGTTCGCTGAGCGAGGAGATGAGCTCGGCACTCACCGGACGGCTGCAGGCGGAGAGCGTGCGCCGGCTCGCTCGAGAGTACGACAACCTGAGGGCGGCCATCCGGTACCTGATCGACGCCGGAGAATTCGACGCCGCGGCCCGCTTCGCGTGGAACCTGTACATCTTCTGGTGGGTCGACGGCCATCTCGGCGAGGTGCGCGGACTGATGGCTGAGCTCCTTCGGACGGACGCCGCCATCTCCGACGTGACCCGGGCGACTGCGCTGTACTACACCCGCGCGATCGTGTTCTGGCAGGACCCCGATGAGGTCGTCGTGCCGGGACTCTCCGAGAGCGCCGAGCTGTTCCGCAGCTCCGGCGACCCGTCGGGGTCTGCGCTCGCGCTCATCTCGCTCGCTCTCGCCCTGCTCTCAGCTCGGGAACCCGACCCTGTGAGGGCCGACGAGGCCCTGGAGACGAGCCTCGGGCAGTTCCGCGACGCCCATTTCCGCTGGGGAGAGGCCATGGCGCTGGTCACCCTCGGTCGCGTCGCCCTGCTCGCGCGCAAGGAGCACGCCGCCCTCAACAGGTTCGAGGAGAGCCTCGCCCTGGCCGAGTCCGAGCGCGACGACCTCGGCATGGCGATCGCACTGCATCACCTCGGATGGGCGCACCTGCTGCTCGGGGCGATCGACCATGCCCGGCACTGCTTCGAGCGGAGCCTGACGGTGTCGGCCGGGCTCGGGCACGACGAGGGGGTGGCCTACGGACTCGAGGGCCTTGCGGCCATCGCCGCAGCAGCCGGGGACGTCGAGCGCGCCGGTCGGCTCGCCGGTGCAGCCACATCCCTGCGGGAACGCAGCGGTCTCTACAACGCGCCCACATTCAGCTTCCACGAGGCGTACCTCGCGCCGCTGCGGGGATCGGATGCCGCCGACACCCTCGCAGCAGCCGTCGCCGAGGGAGAGCGGATGAGCTCCGAGACGGCCACCGCCTACGCGCTCGCGCCGGAGGCCGCGTCGTGACACGCGACCAGCGCCACGGACGCTCCGACGACGCGCGGCCCGCGGTCTCGGCATCCGTTCCCGACGATCGCATCCTGCCGTTCACGTGGTGGCTATCGCTCGCGATCATCCCGTTCCTGGTCGTGGCGAGCGTGCTGCTGTACCTCCTCCCCGGCAGCACGGAACAGACGTTCGCCTGGACCATCACCCCCGATATCACCGCGATGTTCCTGGGATCCGCCTATGTGGGCGGCATCTGGTTCTTCACCCAGGTGCTGCGGGTGAAGAAGTGGCACCGCATCAGTCACGGCCTGCCCGCCGTCTTCGTGTTCGCCACGCTGTTGAGCATTGCGACCTTCCTGCACTGGGACAAGTTCCACTTCGGCCACATCTCGTTCATCACCTGGGTGACGCTCTACGTCACGACTCCGGTGCTCGTGCTCGTGGCCGGGCTGCTCAACCGTCGCACCGACCCGAAGACGCCGGACGAGATCGACACGGTGATCCCGGGTGCGGTACGCGCGCTTCTCGTCGTCGTGGGCGTTCTCGCGTTCATCACGGGCGCCGTGCTGTTCGCCTTCCCGAATCTGCTGATCGGCGCGTGGGCGTGGGAGGTCACGCCGCTCACGGCCCGGGTGGTGGGAGCCGTGCTCACGCTGCCGGGCACCGTCAACATCTGGATGCTGACCGACGGCAGGTGGAGCGCCTTCCGCTGGGTATTCCAGGCGCAGATCGTGAGCCTGGTGTTCATCGTGATCGCGCTCGTGGTGCGACGCGACGACCTGGTGTGGGAGCATCCGGCAGCGTGGGCGTTCACGATCGGCATCGGGTTCTCACTCGTCGCCTACGTGGCGTTCTACGTGCTGATGGATCGGCGACGCCGCCCGACCGCCGCGTTGTGACGGGTCACCGGGCGTGCCGGAATCGCACCTTCTGGCCAGGCCTCAGCTGGGCGAAGGCGTCCAGGGACGCATCCGTCACCACGGCGATCACGGGGTAGCCGCCCGTCACTGGATGATCGGCGAGCAGCACCGTCGGCTGGCCGGATGGCGGAACCTGCACCGATCCCGCGAGCATGCCCTCGCTCGGGAGTTCGTCGTCTCCTCGGCGGGCGAGCACCGGACCGGTGAGGCGCAGGCCGATGCGATTCGAGTCGGCCGAGACTGACCACTCCTCCTCGAAGAACGCCGCGACTGCCGCCGGAGTGAAGCCGTCGGCGCGCGGAGCCGGGTGCGCCTGGATGTCGACGGCACCGTCGGTGGGCGCCCAGAGGGTGAGTGGGTCGAGCGCGGGAATCGGGGCGGTTGCGGTGTCGCCGACACCGAGCACGTCGCCCGCTGCGAGCGCGGCCGGCCCGAGCCCCGACAGCGTGTCGGTCGAGGACGAGCCGAGCACGACATCCGTCTTGAGACCGCCCCGCACGGCGAGGTAGTAACGCAGGCCGTGCTCCGCCGTGCCGAATTCGATCACGCTGCCGGATGCCGCCCGCCGGGCGTCGTCGAGGCTGATGCGGCGCCCGTCGAGCAGCACCGGCCCCCACGCGCCTGTCACGGCGAACCAGATCGGGTCCCCGACGCGCAGCCTGAGGCCGCCCAGGGTGACCTCGATGCCGGGAGCACCCTCGGGATTGCCGACCAGGCGATTGGCGAGCCTGAGGGCACCGCGATCGAGGGCCCCCGACGCTCCCACGCCGAGGTGGGCGAAACCGGGCCGCCCGAGATCCTGCACGAGGCTGAGGGGTCCGGCGTCGACGACGGTGATGCTCGTCGTCATGGCACGGCCTCGAAGCGCACGGTGCCACCCGGGACGAGAAGAGCCGGTGGCGCGGCAGCGGTGTCCCACAGCACGGTCTCGGTGGTTCCGATGAGCTGCCAGCCACCCGGGCTGCTGCGCGGATAGATACCGCCGAACTCGCCGGCGAGGCCGACCGACCCGGCCGGAACGCGCGTGCGGGGGCTGGCGAGCCGCGGCACGTCGTGAGGCCAGTCGGCGCTCACGAGATAGCCGAAGCCCGGGGCGAAGCCGCTGAACGCGACGCGCCAGGTGGCGGCCTGATGGCGGGCGACGAGCTCGGCGGGCTGCAGGCCCAGCACGGCGGCCAGCGAAACCAGGTCGGGGCCGTCGTAGCGCACGGGGATGACGACGGGCTCCGTCCGCTCCACGGCGACGTCGGCGGGTGGTGCCTCCGCCGCCCGGTCGACCCAGCGCCTCGCCTCGGAGAGGGACAGCTGCGCGGGATCGACGGTGACGAGCACGGTGCGGGCCGCCGGAACCAGGTCGATGACTCCGCTCGGTCGCCCGTGCTGCAGCGCCGCGTGCAGCGCGAGGACGGCGTCGAGCGAGTCGAGTTCGATGAGGAGCGCGCGATCGCCCATAGGCAGGAAGCGAGGGACGATCGGGGCCACACGGGTCGAGGCATCCGCGGGGCTCATGCGAACGACCTGATGTCGACGTTCGCGTCGGCGAGTGCCTCGCGCACGGCTGCGGCGAGCGCCGGCGCTCCGGGGGTGTCGCCGTGCAGACACAGCGACGAGGCACGGATCGCGATGCGACTGCCGTCGATGGCCCGGATGCCGCGACCGGTGGCGATCGCAACGGCGCGCTCGGCGACGAGATCGACGTCGGCGATGAGCGCTCCCGGAAGCGAGCGCGGCGCGAGTGAACCGTCGGGGAGATACGCGCGGTCGGCGAAAGCCTCGGGGACGTAGTCGATGCCCTCACGGGTGGACGCCCGCTCGAGAGCGCTGTCGGGCAGGCCGAGGAGGGCGACATCGATGTCGCCGCTGTTCGCGCGGGCCATCTTCGAGCTGAACAGCCGGGCCAGGTGATCGTCGACCTGCAGGCGGTTGTAGAGCGCGCCGTGCGGCTTCACGTAGGCCAGTACTCCGCCTGCCTCGGCCGCGGCGACTCGGACGGCGTCGATCTGAACCGACCACTCGACGAGAAGCGTGGCATCGTCGACCTCCAGCGCCCGGCGCCCGAAACCCTCCCGGTCGTTGTACGACGGATGCGCCCCGATGGCCACGCCGTTCAGCACGGCGAGGCGGCAGCTCTCGGCGATCGTCTCGGCATCTCCCGCGTGGAATCCGCAGGCGATGTTGGCGCTGGTGATGAGCGGGAACAGCGCGGCGTCATCGCCGACGCCCTCGCCGAGATCGCAGTTGAGATCGATGATGTCGCTCACGCCTTCCATTCTGGCCACTCGCGTTGCGGGGGCGCGACCCGCAGACTGGAGGTGGGAGGCAGCGATGACGACACGGACGCACGGCGCCGCGGTCGCTCTCGCCCTCGGCACGGCCGCGGTCCTGGCCGCCACCCTCGCGGCGTGCAGTCCCGGAGGAGGTCCGTCGCGCGCGCCCAGTCCATCGCCCCCTGCCTCGTCGGCCGCCCCGCGACCGACGGGCACCTCGACACCGGATCCGGTGCTGCAGCCCGTGCAGGTGACCGGCGAGCCCGTCGAACTCGCCTCCGGGCTCGACGCCCCGTGGTCGATCCTCAGACTGGCGAACGGTGCGACGCTCATCAGCGAACGGGATACGGCGAACGTGCTCGAGCTCCTCTCCGACGGCAGCACCCGTCTGGTCGGCCAGGTGGCCGATGTCGTGCCGAACGGCGAGGGCGGACTGCTCGGGCTGGCCGCGCTGGAGGATGCGGCATCCGTCTGGATCTATGCGTACTTCACCGCTGCAGACGACAACAGGATCGTACGGATGCCGCTCTCGGGCGCGGCGGGATCGCTCGGCCTCGGCGCCCCCGAGCCCGTGCTCGACGGCATCGCGAAGGCGGGCAATCACGACGGCGGCCGCATCGCGTTCGGCCCGGACGGCATGCTCTACGCCACGGCCGGAGACGCCGGCGACGGAGGCAGATCTCAGGACCCGGGGTCGCTGAACGGCAAGATCCTGCGGATGACTCCGACAGGCGGCGTGCCTGACGGCAACCCCTTCGGCACCCTGGTGTGGAGTCTCGGGCACCGCAATCCGCAGGGCATCGCCTGGGACTCCCGAGGGCGGATGTGGGCCAGTGAGTTCGGTCAGAACACGTGGGACGAGCTCAACCTGATCACCCCGGGGTCGAACTACGGCTGGCCCGTCGTCGAGGGGGCTGCAGGCGACCCGGCCTTCGTCGATCCCGTGCAGCAGTGGGCGACGACGGATGCGAGCCCCAGCGGTCTCGCCATCGTGAGTGACACGCTCTTCCTGGCCTCCCTCCGCGGCGAGCGCCTGTGGACCGTCTGGCCGGACTCCGGACGTGCGCCCGCGGCTGCGTTCGAGGGTGCCTACGGGCGCATCCGCGACGTGGTGCCCGGTCCGGACGGGACTCTCTGGTTCATCACCAACAACACCGACGGCCGGGGCGACGCCCGCGACGGAGACGATCGGCTGCTGCAGGTGGGCCTCGGTCCGGTCTCCTGACCTGTGGAGACGGCGTCGATCGTGTCGGTCGGCGGGTTTATCCTCATCCCATGGCCGAACTCGATCGGGTGAAGGTGTGGGCGAACGCGCTCATCGCGCTGCACCTCGACCCCACTGTGTGGTCATTCGGCTTCGACAACGCGAAGAAGCGAGCCGGCCTCTGCAACTTCACGGAGAAGCGCATCACGGTCTCCCGCTATCTGGCCGCACGCTACGACGACGACGAGATCCACCAGGTGCTGCTGCACGAGGTGGCCCACGCCATCGCCGGGGCCCGCGCCGCCCACGGCGCCCGGTGGCTCTCGATCGCGCGCGACCTGGGCTATGAGGGCCGTCGCACCCACGACGGTGAGATCGCACACGAGCTCGCGCCGTGGGTGGGGGTCTGCCCGGCCGGTCACGCGCACTTCCGCTATCGGGAGCCCGCGCGCCAACTGTCGTGCGGACTGTGCTCGCGCGGGTTCAACCAGGCCAACGTGATCAGCTGGTCTCGCCGCGACATCAGCGCTGCCGCCCGACGACGCGCGGCCGCGGCAGCGGCCGAGTAGGGTTCCCTCCGGCTGCAGCTCGGTCGCGGACTTCGTCCGGACCTCGGCGACCGGAACAGGCTCCGTAACCGACTACCGTGGTTTCGTGCCATCGACCACAGCCGCCGCCCCTGCCTCACCCAGCGTTCCCACGGGGCAGTGGTTCACGACCCGCGACGGCAAGCCGTGGTGGTTCGACTCCGGCGCTCCGTCGCTCGACTTCGCCTACACCGGCGACCTGGGCCTCGGGCATCCCGAGTGGGAGCAGCTGCACTCCCCCGAGGATCTGGCCGCCTGGATCCTCACGCGCTTCCCCGACAGCGACGGCATCGTGCACCCGCGTCACCTCACCGACGGCATAATGCTGCGCGACGCCATCGGCCGCCTCACCGTGCGGGCCAGTCGGCGCGAGGCCTTCGATCCGCGCGACGTCGACGCCGTCAACCTGTTCGCCGCGACACCCGACATCCCCCCGGCGCTCGAGGGCGGGTCACGCCGGGCCGGCCGACAGACCACGAGCACCAACCAGGCCTTCGCCACCCTCGCCCGCGATGCCGTCTCGGTCTTCTCCGCCGATGCCGTCGGGCGCGTGCGCGAGTGCGCGGCCGAGGACTGCGCTCTCGTCTACGTCGACACGTCCCGGGCCGGAACCCGCCGCTGGTGCTCGATGCAGCGCTGCGGAAACCGCGCCAAAGTGCGCAAGTTCCGGGCGGCTCAGGCCGGGTAGGTCCGCAGCATCCGCAGCTCGTCCGAAGAACCGAGCGCCGCTGCGCGCCTGATGTCGGCGGTGGCGACTCCGGCCGCGATGAGTTCCTGGGCGCCGGCCGAGGCCGTGGCGAGGTGCGCGACCGCTCCGCGCAGGCCTGTGAAGGCGGCACAGGCCGCTGCGGCCTCGGGTGAGCAGTAGTCGAGCCCGACTGCGGCGAGAGCGTCGATGACGGCCCCGGCACCGAGGAGGTCCTCGACGCTGAAGCGGAGGGCGTCGGATGCCGCGACCTCGTCGGTCGTTCTCCCGTCCTGCCGCGCTCCGGCTGCGACGACGCCGATGAACACACGGCGGCCGAGCTGGACCTGCAGCTCGAGCACCCGTGCGGCGACGACGGCGGCATCCGTCAGCCCACCCTCGACGAACTCGGCCTGCGGGAGCTCGGCGAAGAGGGATGTGGGGGCGCCGTCATCGGCTCCGCCCAGCACGTCGACCCAGACGATGATGTCGGCATCAGCCCCGATGCGCACGGCGCCGGAGCGGCCCCAATCGAACCGCACCTGGTACTTGGACTGGGAGAGGGGGCTGGGTGCGGCGTCGGTCACTCCGCCATCGTAGGCAACGGCGCAAGCCCTCGCATGCCGGATGACGGCGGCCTACGCTTGCGGCCATGAAGGTGATGCTGAAGCTCGTACTGGACTGCGACCCCGACGCAGCGTGGCGGGCGATCCGCAGCCCCGCCGTGCTGCGCGAGGTCGCGGCTCCCTGGCTGGGCTTCGACTCCCTCGAGGACGGCGGCTTTCCGACCGTGTGGCCTGCCGGACCCCATCGAGTCGACGCGCTGGCGCTCGGCGCGATTCCTGTGGGCGAGGAGGTCATCGACCTCAGCTTCCCGGGCGGCCTGCCCGACGGCGTGCGGATGCTGAAGGACGGCGGAGGCGGGCGGAGCGGCGTGATGGCAGGCATCACTCACTGGAACCACCGGATGGCGATCTCGCCCGATCCGGCCGGTTCGGGCGGGACGCTCTACAGGGATCGGCTGGAGTTCAGCGCCGGCGCGTTGTCGGCAGTGGCCTGGTACCCGACCTGGGTGTTCTGGCAGTGGCGGGGACTTCGGCTGAGGCAGCTCGCCCCGACGTGGGCGTACGACATCGGAGTGGACGCCGAGATCGTCCACTGAGCGTCAGCTGACCCCTGGGCGGTCAGCGGTACGACGGCGCTCGCATCTGCGCCCTGATGACGTCGAAGTCGTGGCGGCTCAGTTCGATGAGGCCGCGCCGGAGCTGATAACCCCAGTTCGGCGATGACGTGGTGAAGTCGAGCGTTCCGACCAAGGGGCGGATCGACACGGCATGCGCCTCGCGGTCGTAGTCGATGCGTCGGCGCCAGGGCCGGAACGTGTCACCCGTGGCGGTGGTCATCTGGCCGTCGGCCGCCTGATAGACGCTGTCGTCGGCGACCCGGCCGAGAGCCGTGAACTCGCGCAGCACATCACCGTCGGGAAAGCTGACCCTCGGCGAGTAGTAGATGAGGCCGTCGGCCTCCCTGAGGCGCGACACGTCGGCCTTCGAGCCGTGATTGAACTGGGCGATGCCCTGCGCGACACCGTGCAGCACGTGATCGCGCTGCACCACTCCGAGCCAGAATCTGATCGCCACGACTCCGATTCTGGTGCACGCATCCGACACTCTCGCCACGTCGAGGGTTAGCGTGGCGGCATGGGGTCGACTCTGGGTGCTCTTCAGGTGACCGACTGGCGTCGTCGCGTCTTCGGTCTCTACGCCGGTGTGCGGCAGTTGAGCGTGCACGACCCGGCTGCCGGTCACGAGCTGTGGCGCTCGGGCCGCGACGAACTCTTCGCGGGGCATCCGTCGTCCCCGCTGCTTCCCGATGACCGATCCGCCTTCACCGGACTCCCTGTCGCGCCATACGACCCCGACTGGCGATTCGAGTTGGAGGTGCGCCGAACCGAGGAGCCGCATCGGCTCTCGGTCGAGACCGGCACCGACGGCGTCGTCACGTTCGCGCTGGTCGGCACCGTGCGCCTGCCCTATGTCGGCACGCTCGACGTCTGGCGGCACACGGGCTACGGCGGCGGCCTGTTCCTCCCCGTCCGCGACGGCCTCGCCGGCCAGCCCGGCGGAACCTACGGCGGCGGGCGGTATCTCCTCGACACCATCAAGGGTGCCGACCTCGGCCCGGGTGCAGGCGACGACACCCTCGTGCTCGACTTCAACTTCGCGTACAACCCGTCGTGCGCCTACGACCCGTCGTGGGAATGCCCGCTCGCCCAGCCGGGCAACACCGTCACCACACCCATCCCGGTGGGCGAGCTCTACTCCCGCTAGACGATGGCGTCTCGCGGGCAGAAAGCGCGGCCTGTCGCGGGCAGAAAAATGGGGCTCACCCTGGTCCGACCCGAACGGACAGGGGAGCCCCCGCTACACCCGTAAGGGTGATGAGCGCAGTTAGATGCTGCCACGAATCGAACTCCCGACGCCACAAATGCGATTCGACGCGCCGGGGAGAACGCTGAATTACGGCGCGCCACGGCCGTACTTATGCAGTATTGAGGGATCCTCGCCTCTTTCTGCCGAGCTACGCGCACTTTCGAGCGCGTGCAGAGCCGGGTCACCCGCGTTCGGGTGACGGTCGCGAACGGGGAGCCCCGGCGCTCCCAGCGCGTCGTCAGGACGGATCCGCTAGAGTGGAACAACTTGCGAACGTATTGCTGCGTTCCCTGCGTCGTAGAACGCTTTCTTTGCGATGCGCGCCGGGCCCATCCGCCCCGCTGCATCCAGCGATCGACAATTCATACGGCGAACGGATGTGCCCACTGGCACCTTCGCCACACTTCTGAACGAAGCGCCGTCGCTTTCGATGCGATCGATCGCGTTCAGAGCAGCCTGAAAGGCACCTCCCTTGACTGACAACACCACAACGTTCGCCTCGCTCGGCGTTCCCGCACCGCTCGTCGCCGTGCTCGCCAAGCAGGAGAAGGCCACCGCCTTCCCCATCCAGGTCGACACCCTGCCCGACACCCTGAAGGGCCGCGATGTGCTCGGCCGCGGAAAGACCGGCTCGGGCAAGACGCTCGCGTTCTCGCTCCCGCTCGTCGCCCGCCTCGGCGGAGAGCTCTCCGGCGGCCGTCGCCGTGCCGGGCGCCCGCTCGCCCTCGTGCTCGCTCCGACCCGTGAGCTCGCCACCCAGATCACCGCGGTCATCGAGCCCCTCGCCGACGCGTACGGACTGAAGAGCACCACCATCTACGGTGGCATCAACCAGAAGCGCCAGGTCGACGCGCTGAACGCCGGCGTCGACATCGTCGTGGCCTGCCCCGGCCGCCTCGAGGACCTCATGAAGCAGGGCTTCATCACCCTCGATGCCGTCGAGATCACCGTCCTCGACGAGGCCGACCACATGGCCGACCTCGGCTTCCTGCCCGTCGTCACCCGCATCATGGACAAGACGCCGCAGAGCGGACAGCGCATGCTGTTCTCCGCGACTCTCGACAACGGCGTGGACAAGCTCGTCAAGCGCTACCTGCACAACGAGATCATGCACTCCGTCGACGAGGCCAACTCCCCCGTCGCCGCCATGACCCACCACGTCTTCGAGGTCAGCGACCTCGACGCCAAGAAGCGCCTCGTCGAGACCCTCGCCAGCGGCACCGGTCGCCGCATCCTCTTCATGCGCACCAAGCACCACGCCAAGAAGCTGGCCAAGCAGCTCACCGACTCCGGCATCCCCTCGGTCGACCTGCACGGCAACCTGTCGCAGCCGCAGCGCGACCGCAACCTCGCCGCGTTCTCCGAGGGCTCGGCCCGGGTTCTCGTGGCGACGGATGTCGCAGCGCGCGGCGTGCACGTCGACAACGTGGAGCTGGTTGTGCACGTCGACCCGCCCATGGAGCACAAGGCGTACCTGCACCGCTCGGGCCGTACCGCCCGCGCCGGCAGCGAGGGTGACGTCGTCACCGTCATCACCCCCGGACAGAAGCGCGACGTCGAGCAGCTCATGCGCAAGGCCGCCATCCAGGTGAAGCCGCAGCAGGTCACCCACGAGTCGGCAGCCGTCTCCGCCCTCGTCGGCGACGTCGCCGCCTACGTCAAGCCCGCTCCCCGCGCCGCTGCCCAGCAGCAGGGTGGCGGCGGTCGCTCGCAGGGCGCCAACGCCCAGCGAAAGCGCGCCAACCGCGATGAGCGCACGGGCGGAACGGATGCAGCGGCTCGTCCGCGCCGCGACCGTTCCGGTCGCCCGGCCGAGCAGGGCTCCGGCGCCGGCCGTTCGCGTTCCTCCGAGCAGGGCCAGGGGCGCTCGCGCTCCGGCGCTGCGACCGGCGGCTCCGGTCGCTCGGGCGGCACCGGCGGCTCCGGCGGCGGACGCTCCGGTTCGGGTCGCTCCGGCGGCCTGACCGTCGGCAGCGTCGTGCGGTCGAACTCGCAGGGCCGCGGCCCGCGTCGCGCCCAGGGCTAGTCCTTCTCTCCCACGAACGCGCGGTTCCTCCCTCGGGAGGGGCCGCGCGTTCTTCGTGGTCGGTCGCTGACCTCAGGACGGAGGGGGCCGATTTCGTGTTGGCTGGACGCCGCTCTAGTCTCATTCCATGAGCACCGAAGTAGTTGTTCGCCCCGTCCGCGACGTCGACGCCGAGATGCTGGGGCGAGTTCACGCGACCTGCTGGCACGAGGATTACGACACCCTCGTGAGCACCGCCGTGCTCGAGAACCTGTCGCCGCGTCGCATGGCCGAACTGTGGACGCACTGGATGAACCAGGGCGAGTCGTACACGCACGTCGCCGCCCTCGTCGACCACGAGATCGTCGGCTTCGCCGGCTCCGGTCCGGCCCGCGACGATGACGCCCCGCGAGAGCGCGAGCTGTTCTTCATCCACCTCCTCGACGCCTGGCACGGTCACGGGATCGGGCAGCAGCTCTTCGACGCCGTCATCCCCGAGGGCCCTGCCTACCTGTGGGTGCCCGAGGCGAACACGCACGCCATCCACTTCTACGAGCGCAACGGCTTCACCGCCGACGGCGCTTCGCATGACGAGCCGTTCCTCGGCGAGATCATCCACGAGATCCGGCTCGTCCGCTAGAGCATGGGCACCGCCGTCATCCTCGACGTCGACACCGGAGTCGATGACGCCCTCGCCATCCTGTTCGCCGTCGCCCACCCCGACATCGACGTACGCGGCATCACCTGCGTCGCGGGCAACGCCGGACTCGAGCAGGTCGTCGCGAACACCCTGCGGATCCTCGACGCCGCGGGTGCGCCCGACATTCCCGTGGCGGCTGGCGCACGGCGCCCGCTGATCGAGGCCGCGCGCTCGGCGACGCAGGTGCACGGCGCCGATGGTCTGGGCGGTGTCGAGCTCGCGGCATCCGCCCGCCAGCCGACGCCCGAGGGGGCGGTCGGCCTGATGCGGCGACTGCTGCTCGAGAGCACCGTGCCGCTGACGCTCGTCGCGCTCGCGCCGCAGACCAACCTCGCCCTCCTGCTGCGGACCCACCCCGAGGTCATCCCGCACATCGAGCGCATCGTCTTCATGGGCGGCTCGGCGAGCGTGGGGAACGCCACCGCGGTGGCCGAGTTCAACGTCTGGCACGATCCGGAGGCGGCAGCCATCGTGCTCGACTCCGGAGTGCCCTGCTACATGTACGGCCTCGACGTGTTCAACCACGTCTCCGTGCCGTTCGAGACCGCCAGGGCCCTCGCTGCCCGCGCTGACATCGGCGGCCGGGTCGTCGGCGAGCTTCTCGGCAATCGTGTCAAGGCCGCCGGCGACTACTCGGGGCTCATCGGCGATGCCGGCGCCGTGTGCGCGATCGTCGATCCGGAGGCCGTCGGCACGCAGGTGCGCCCGGTGCGCGTCGAGCTCTCCGGATACTCTCGCGGGCAGACCGTCGTGGACCGGCGCGAGGCCGCCGGAGAGGACGTGCTGCACGGCTCGGCGGCGTCGACCGTCGGCGTCGAGGTCGCCCTCGCCGTGGACGCCGAACGGATGCTTCGGCTCTTCCTCGCGACTGTCGCACCGTAGACACCCGCCAGAACGGCCGAAAGCACCCCCCGAACGGGGACGTTCCGCGTGTCGCGACCTCCCCCCTCCCCCTGAGTTCATGGGAGCATGGCCGCGGCGGACCCGGCCGCCGCGCCATCGTCGACGCGAGACCGACTGAAGGAGTCCGACGTGAGTGAGCTGCTCCCCGCTGTGCGCCCCCGCGGCCGGCACGCGAATCCCGACGTCGCCGTCGACGCTCCGAGTGCATCATCGGTCGCGTCTGCACCGGTCTCCGAACCCATCACCCTCGCCACGCCGGTCGCAGAGCCGGTTGTGGTCGCGATGCCCGAGACCGTGCAGCCCGAACCGACTGGGCCCCACGATTCCGAGGCCGACGCAGACCGCGACGACGCCGAGGTAACCGACACCATCGACGCCGAAACCACCGACGCCGAGCTCATCGACGACGCACCTGCAGCTCCGGAGGTCGGGGCCGACGAGGTCGCCGACGAGGCCACCGCTGGCGAGGCCACTGTCGAGAAGACCGTCACCGTGCCGGATGCCGCCCCCGAGGAGCAGGCATCCGTCGTCGTCGCAGACACCGCCACCGAGGCCGCACAGCCGACGCCCTCCGCCTGGGCACCGCCGCCGTGGGACGCTCCCGCAGCGCCGGTCAGCGCGCCTGCCGCCGAGGCCGCAAGCGCACCTGCCGCCGAGGCCGCCCACACGCCCATCGACTCGGCCGAGGCGCCGGGCTTCAGCTCGTTCGCACCGCCTGTGGCCACCGCCGTGCTCGACGGCCCATCGCCGGAGGTGGCACCGCTCCCCGCCCCGGTACCCGCGGTCTCGGGCACCCCCTCGCCCGTCTTCTTCGGCCTGGCACCCACCCCTGCGGCCGGTGCGGCCGCCAATGCCGAGACGGCGACCATCGTCGCCGACCCGATCACCGCCCCGTCAGCCGATGCGCCCATCGACGGTCCGTCCGAGCCGGCCGCGGCGATCGCCGCCCCGACCACCGCCCCGACCGCCGCGCAACGGAGACGTCGCGGACGCGTCGCTCGTGGCGTGCTGCTGTCGCTGCTGATCATCCCCGTGGGAATCGCCGCATGGGTTCTGCTCTGGAGCTACGGCTTCATCACCTCGGTCCTCGCCTTCGGCATCTCCTGGGGCGCCGTCGGGCTCTACAGGCTGGGCTCGCGCGCCCGCGTGACGACCGGTGCGTTCTGGGCGCTCACCAGCGTGATCCTGGTGACCCTGGCGCTGGCCTTCGTCGGCGCCGTCGCCGCCGACGTCGTCACGACGATGGGCCTCGACCCTCTCGTCGCCGCCACCTCATCCGAGTTCTGGTCGGCGTTCCTGTCGGCGCTGTCGACTGCCGAGCTGTGGCAGACCTACGCCATCAATCTCGCCGTGGCCGTGCTGTTCGCCGGCCTGGGACTGTTCAGCGTGCTGAAGAGCCTGCGACCCGAATCCCGGGCGTAGACCCGACCGCTGGCCACTCCGTAGCGTCAGGCGAGGTCAGCGCAGGGCACCGACCGAGGCGAGCGCCTGGCGGAGCAGCACGCCGCGCCCTCCCTCCATCTCCGACACGATGGCGTCGGATGCCGCTTCGACGGGAGTCATCCAGGTGATCTCGAGCGCATCCTGTCGAGGATCGCAGGTACCCGTGACCGGAACGACGTAGGCCAGCGAGACGGCATGCTGGCGCTCATCGGTGAACGCCGAGATCCCCGGCAGGGGGAAGTACTCCGCGACGGTGAACGGCACCGGGCTGAGAGGCAGCTGGGGGAAGGCCATCGGGCCGAGGTCCTTCTCGAGGTGCCTGAAGAGGGCGTCCCGCAGGGTCTCGCCGTACATGACGCGTCCCGTGACGAGCGTGCGCGTGATCTCGCCCACGGAGTTGGCCCGCAGCAGCGCTCCGACCTCCGTCACCTGGCCCATCCCGTCGACGCGCACGGGCACGGCCTCGACGTAGAGGAGAGGGAGGCGACGCCGCGTCTCGGCGAGCTCCACATCCGTCAGCCAGCCGGGATTGGGGTCGGGGGTGCGCACGCTCATGCCAGCCATTCTGGCACCGCTGCCTGCACGCGGCTCGTCGACGGGGCCGAACACCCCGCGGCAATGGAAGGATTGACGTCGTCGATGCACTCCCCGCGTCGACCCGACGACGGGCACCGAGATGACAGAAGAATCAGCCGAACGAGGCCCGCTCCAGGTCGACGATCGTGCGGTGCTCTGGTCGGCGAGTACGGCCGACCGCGCTGGCCGGCCTCTGCTCGTGCTGCTGCACGGCTACGGCTCGCACGAGGGCGACCTCTTCGGATTGGCGCCCTATCTGCCGCTCGAACCCGTTCTCGCGTCCCTGCGCGCTCCCATCGCGATGGGACCGGGCAATGCCTGGTTCCCCCTCCACGACTCTCCGTCGGGGTTCACGTCCACTCCGGCCGACATCACCGCGGCGACGGATGCGCTGCTCACGTGGATCGACGACCTCGAGGTGGCGCCGTCATCCGTCGGCCTGCTCGGCTTCTCGCAGGGCGGCGCCATGGCGCTCGAGCTGCTGCGTGCGCGACCGGGGGACTTCGCCTACGCGGCCGTTCTCGCCGGCTTCGTCGCTGATCTGCCCAACGGGAACGACGCCGCTCTGGCCGAGGTCGCGCCGCCGGTGTTCTGGGGCCGCGGCACAGCCGACGCCGTGATCGCACGCGACCGCATCGACCGCACGCAAGCGTGGCTGCCCACGCACTCCACGCTCACCGAACGGATCTACGAGGGGCTGGGCCACTCGGTGTCCGAGGCCGAACTCGGCGACCTGACGCGGTTCCTGCGGGAGCAGTACGCCTGACGGCTCGCTGCCGCTCGGGCTCCGTCAGGCCGTCAGCCCGTCAGCGGGAGGTGTCGGCGGCGCGGCGCGCAGCGCGCTCCGCGTCGCGCTCCTTCACGCGCACCTGCTCGGCACGCACCTCGGCCTGCGTCGCACGCTCGGTGACGAGCCACGCGGGCGGCTGCTGCAGCAGTGCGCTGATCTCGGCCGTGGTGAGGGCCTCGGTGATGCCGGCGCGGGCGAGTCCCGACGTCGAGACGCCGAGCTTTCCGGCCATGACGGGGCGGGGGTGCGGTCCGTTCTTGCGCAGCTCCTCGAGCCAGGCAGGCGGGTTCGCCGCCCACTCGTCGAGCTGCTCGCGCGAGATCTCGACGTCGGTGAACTCGGCGGGAGCCGCCGCCAGCAGGATGCCGAGCTTCTTGGCCGCCGTCTCGGGCTTCATCGTCTGCGTCTTCTTCGGGCGCTTCGGCTTGGGCTCGGGGAACTCGTACTGCGGAGTCGCCGCTTCCGTCTCGGGCTCTGGGGCGTTCTCGGACGGCTGGTCTTGCGGGGTCTCGGGTGCGGTACTCACAGTGCCCAGCGTATAGCCTGAGACCGGCGGAGGGGCATCCGTCACCGGCGGAACGGAAGGCGCTCGCATGCTGAAGCTGGCCTTCGTCGCCGGAGTCACGCCCACGAAGTGGCTCAGGGCCTGGAACGATCGACACCCCCGTGACCCGCTGGAGGCCTTCCGCACCGAGCCGGCCGAGCAGACCGCCGTGCTTCGCGACCAGCGCGCAGACCTCGCCATCGCTCGTCTGCCCGTCGATGACGACACCGGGCTCAGCGTCATCCGCCTCTACGACGAGGTGGCGGTCGCGGTCGCCCCGAAGGACCATGCCATCGCAGCAGCCGACGAGCTCACCCTCGCCGACATCGCCGACGAGAAGCGCGTCGATGACATCGACGCCATGGACGGCGACATGGTGATGGAGCTCGTCGCCGCCGGTGTCGGCATCGTCGTGGTGCCGCACTCCATCGCCAGGCTCTACGCCCGCAAGGACGTCATCTCCCGCACCGTGACGGATGCGCCTGTCACGCAGATCGCGCTCGTCTGGCCGACTGCGGCGACGACGCCCGACGTCGAGGAATTCATCGGCATCGTGCGCGGACGGACCTCGAACAGCTCGCGCGGCTCCAGTGGGGAGCAGGCGGCCGAAGCCAAGAAGGCCGCCGAGGCGAAGGCGAAGGCCGCGAAGGCGAAGAAGAAGGCCGCGCAACCGGCGAAGAAGCAGCGCACCGCGGCCGAGATCCGGGTGGCCGCAGCGCGCAACTCCCGTGGGAAGAAGCGTCGGAACTAGCACGATGACAGCCCGATTCCTCCTGGTCACGATCAGGCCAGAGCTCGATGCCGCGCGCGACGAGTACGAGTCCATGCTGGCCGCCACCGGTCTGCCGGCATCCGCTCTCTCGCAGCATCTCCTCGCCGACGAGCCGCTCGGCGACGCCCTCGACGGCGTGGCCGGGGTGATCGTCGGTGGCAGTCCATTCAGCGTGACGGATGCCGCCAAGACCTCATCGCAGCGGCGTGCCGAATCCGGGCTGCGAGTCATCGCGGCGGCATCCGTCGACCACGGCCTCCCTGTGCTGTTCACCTGCTACGGAATCGGCGTGGTCGCCCAGGCCTACGGCGGATCCGTCGGACGCGAGCACGGCGAACCGACCTCGGCCGTGCCGATCACCCTCACCGCAGCGGGCGTCTCCGACCCGCTGCTCGGGACCCTGCCGACCACCTTCGACGCCCTCGTGGCGCACAAGGAGGCCGTGAACACCCTTCCCACGGGTGCCGTGCTGTTGGCCGGCTCCCCCTCGTGTCCGGTGCAGGCCTTCAGACTCGGCACCCACCTCCACGCCGTGCAATTCCACCCGGAGGTGACGGCTGACGACCTCGCCGCACGCGCCGCCATCTACCAGCACCACGGCTACTTCGATGCGCACGAGTTGCACGTGGTGCAGGCCCGTCTGGCGCAGACATCCGTCACGGTGCCCCGGCGGCTCCTGAAGGCATTCGTCGACCTCCACGGCTAGACGGATGCCGCGGGCCGATCCGGCTGACGGTGGCGCTTCTCGGACAACGAAGAACCCCCTCCGATCCGAAGGCCGAAGGGGGTTCATTCATGAAGTCTCGTAATTAGACGGGACGGATGTTCTCCGCCTGCAGACCCTTGGGGCCACGTGCCGTCTCGAACTCAACCCGCTGGTTCTCCTCGAGGGAGCGGAACCCGCTCGACGCGATGGCCGAGTAGTGGGCGAAGACGTCGGCAGAGCCGTCGTCAGGAGCAATGAAACCAAAGCCCTTTTCCGCGTTGAACCATTTGACGGTGCCAGTTGCCACAGTCTTTCTCGCATTCTTCTTCAATGAACCCCGCCTTTCGGGGTTCAAAGTCATAGTGTCCACAGTTCGCTTTCACGCTCGCGACTTGGGTCACAAGAAATGCGCAACACAACAACTTCAATCAATCTATCGCATTTACATGGTATGCGGCTGTACGAGTTTGAGATCGGGTCAATTCGTTACGCATTTTCCGCGTCTGTGGACGCTCTGCGGAGCGCTCGTCCGTTGCTCGCATCACGTAGCCCAATGACGGCTGTGTCAAGGTGGATGCCGCAATCGGCGGCATCCGCCTCGCTCTGAGTACAGTGAGGCCGTGACCTCGACAGCGAAGGACGCGGCCCGCTCCGCGAAGGACTCCACCGTACTGAAGGTGCTCGCCAGGCTGGGCTTCGTCGTGAACGGCGTGCTGCACCTGCTCATCGGCCTGATAGCCATCGGTGTGGCCGTCGGCAACAGTGGGGAGGCCGACCAGTCAGGAGCGCTGCAGCAGCTCTCCGGCGCGCCCGGGGGAGTATTCCTGCTGTGGTTCGTCGTGCTGGGCTTCGTCGCCCTCGGCGCGTGGCAGGTTGTCACGGCGGTGCTTCCGCCGCGCGACAGGAACACCAAGCGCGCCGTCCACGTGGTGAAGGAACTCGGCAAGGGCATCGTCTACCTCGCCCTCGCCGGAACGGCGTTGACCTTCGCTCTCGGCGGAAGCTCGAGCAGTTCCCAGTCGAATCAGCAGTTCAGCGCCAAGATCCTGGCCGCTCCCGGTGGCGTCTTCCTCATCCTCCTCATCGGAGTCGTCATCGTCGGGATCGGCGGCTACTTCGTCTACAAGGGCATCACCGCCAAGTTCACCGAAGACATCGTCCCGCCGGCTGGCACTCTCGGGAAGGTGACGCTGATCGTCGGACGGGTCGGCTACATCGCCAAGGGAATCGCGCTCGCCATCGTCGGCGTCCTCTTCGGTGTCGCCGCTGTGACCCATGACGCCAGCAAGGCGACGGGCTTGGATGGCGCGCTCAAGTCGCTGGTGGAGCTGCCGTTCGGCGTCGCCGTGCTCGTCGCAGCTGGCGTCGGGCTCATCTTCTACGCGGTGTACCTGTTCTTCCGCGCGCGGTACGCCAAGCTCTGACGCCGGCTCCGCTCCACACAGGAACGACAGAAGCCGATGTCCCCGCTGAGCGCGGGGACATCGGCTTCTGTCGAGGTGGAGACGAGCTCAGACGAGCGGGTCGCTCTCGGAGGTCCGCTTGGTGACGGCCTCGCCGCTGGCCGGGTCGACGGCCGAACGAGTCGTGGAGACCGAGGTGCGGCGACGCGTGATGAGCACGATTCCGAGGATGATGCCGACGACGCCGGCGATCATCAGGATGTAGCCGATGAGGTGGAGGTCGACCCAGTCCACCTGGATGTTGACGGCGAACGCGAGGATCGCGCCGATGATGAAGAGGACGATGCCTGATCCGAGGCTCATAGAGGTTCCTTACTGTCGAATGTGATCGTGCAGGCGTTCAGTGCTGGGGCGCTCAGACGCGGCGGTTGCCGGTGATGAAGCGCAGCAGGAAGACGACTGCAGCGATGACGAGCAGCACGATGCCCACCCAGAGGAGGAAGTTGAGCGACGACACGAATCCGCCGGTGAGGAGGAGGATGACGGCGATGATCGCGATGATGATGACGAGGAGGTTCATGATGATCCATTCAGTGGTGGTGGAGGACGGCGTCGTACCGACCCCGTCGTGCTGATCATCATGACCGCTAGTTCATTTGTCTAGCAATGCGTTGACAAACGACTGCGAAACGTGCTTAGGACGGGTCCTTGCCCCGGTGGCCGATTCGGTCGACGGTCTCCCGCATCCGTGAGAGGAAGCTCGTCACGACGACGGCCTCCTCAGGGGTGAGTTCCTGGGTGGCATCTGCCATCTGGGCATTGGCGACGGCGAGCATGGGGCCGGTGTCGCCTTCGGCCGCCGGCGTCGGCACGACCTCGATGGACCGCCGGTCGACGGTGCTCGGGCGACGCTCGACGAACCCGCCGCGCTCCAGTCTCGTCAGCAGCACGCTAGTCGATGCGCTCGAGATGCCGAGGTACTCGGTGATGTCCTTCGGCGCCGTCACGCGCCCGGCGGCGTGGTTGTCGAGTACGAAGCGGAGGGCGAGGATGTCGCTCTCCCCCAGCCCCATCGCAGCGCCGGTGCGACGCCGCATGGCGGCCTCTGCCGCGCGGTAGACCTGGAGCGCCTCGAGCACGTTCGGGCCATCGCCCTGGGGCGCATCGACGCCTGCCTGAGCGGGCTCGTCGGAAATCGTCACCCGTCAACTGAAACGCATATTCGTTAGATTCTCTAGCGAACCGGGAACGCTGTGAGCCAACTCACGGGTAGTCGACGTGGTCTCGGGTTGGATCGGGCGACCACTGCGCTTAGGGTCGGTGGAATGAGCGCCGGCGACCATCAACGCATCGGCCAGGTCCTCGCTGATCGGTACGAACTGACGGATGTCGTCGGTCGCGGGGGCATGGCCACCGTCTATCGCGCTCGCGACAGGAATCTCGGGCGCTTCGTCGCCGTGAAGTTCTTCGCTCCCGGCACCGCACTCGACGATGCCCGCCGACGCGCCGAGGTCGATCTGCTGGCTCGCGTGAATCACCCGAACCTCGTCGCCCTCCATGACGCTCAACTCGCCCCGGCCGACTCGGAGGACCCGAGCTACATCGTCATGGAGCTGGTCGAGGGCCCCGATCTTCGCGCTGTGCTCGATGCCGGGCCGCTCTCGGGCCCGGCCACGGCTCTGCTGGCTGCGGAGATCGCCGAGGCGCTCGCTGTCGTCCACGCCCAGGGCATCGTGCACCGCGATCTGAAACCCGCCAACATCCTGCTCGCGCCGACGGGCCTCCCCTCGCCCAAGTACCACGCTCGGCTCACGGACTTCGGCATCGCCCACCTCGTCGGAGCCGACAGGGTCACGACAGCGGGCACCGTCATCGGCACGGCCGCCTACCTCAGCCCCGAGCAGGCAGCGGGAGCCGACCCCGGACCGCAGTCCGACATCTACGCCCTTGGCCTGCTCCTTCTGGAGTGCCTGACGGGTGTTCGCGTGTATTCGGGAACCGTCATCGAGGCGATGAGTGCGCGGGCCGCACGCGACCCTGCCATTCCCGACGGCCTCCCGGTGGAGTGGGCGAGCCTGTTGACGCAGATGACGTCGCGGGACCCGAGTCTGCGCCCCTCGGCGATGGACGTCGCGATCAAGGCCCGTAAGGATGCGCCGGCACTCGACGGCTGGAGCTCCGTCGCCGCCCAGAACGGTGCCGACGGCACTGAAGCGACGGCCGCGATGCCCGCGCCCACGCGATTGCTGCCACCGGCCACCGCGGCCACGGTCGACCTGGCTTCGCCGTCTCCGGTGCCGGTCGCGGCCTCTCCGGCGGTCGAACGCCCGCGCCGAGGTCTGGCTGTGGCTGCGGGCGTCGTCGTGCTGGCTGGTGCCGTCGTAGCAGGCACCGTCTTCATCGCGTCAGGTGCCGGCTCGCCGAAGGAGCCTGCGGACACGCCTGCCGCCACATCCGAACCCTCGCCGGTTCCGACCACCGATGCCCCGCAGCCGCCCGCGACCGTCGACCCGGTGGTCGAGGAGCCGACGGAGCCGGAGACCGGTAATCCAGGCAAGGGGAACGGGAACGGCAACCCCGGCCCCGGCCCCGGACCCGGACCCGAAAAGGACAAGAAGGACAAGGACGACAAGGGCAACGGCAAGAAGCAGCCCGACTGCCTGCCGGACCACGTCTCAGTGCTCGCGGCGGCGGACCGGCGGCATCCGTTCTACTGCAGGGCTGAAGTAAGCCTGGCCACGCCATCGAGGAAGGTGGCGGATGCCGGCTCCTTCTCCCACTCCTCGAGGGTGAGCCGGCGACCGGCGTCGCGGTAACCCTGCTCGACGGCGCGCATCTGATCGACGAACGGGAGGCCGCGCACCAGCAGCGTCACCTCGGAGTTGAGGGCGAACGAGCGGATGTCCATGTTGCTCGAGCCGATGACGGCGACGTCCTCGTCGATCGAGAGGTGCTTGGAGTGCAGGATGTACGGCGCCGGGTACAGCCAGATCTGAACGCCCGCCCGCAGCAACGGGCCGTAATAGGACCGCTGCGCGTGCCAGACCGAACCCTGGTCGCCGATCTCGGAGACGAACAGCTGCACGTCGAGGCCACGCTCGCACGCCGAGGTGATGGCGTACATCATCGCCTCGTCCGGCACGAAGTACGGG
The DNA here is from genome assembly GCF_004570845.1 of Orlajensenia leifsoniae. Classification (GTDB taxonomy): domain Bacteria; phylum Actinomycetota; class Actinomycetes; order Actinomycetales; family Microbacteriaceae; genus Orlajensenia; species Orlajensenia leifsoniae. Next base: position 595,054 of record NZ_SPQZ01000001.1, read on the forward strand.
CTCGTGATGATGACCTTCCGCTGCGCGGACGTGACCAGGGTGAGGAACTGGCGGAGGTTGTTCTCACCCGCATAGCCCGGCCCGCTGGGCACGACCTGGCACACCACGGCATCCGCCGACGTGTCGGCCGGGATGTCGACGGCACGCACGTTCGCGTCGTCGCCGAGGAGTTCATCCGTCTCCAGGTACCAGTCGGAGATGAACACGGCGTTCGTCGCGGCGACGATCGGGCCCGTGACGCGGGTCATCAGCTCCTGCCACTGCAGTCCGCGCTTCAGGTTCTTCGGAGTGTTGTAACTCCGGTCGATGAGGTTCTGCGAGCCCATGAAGCCCACCAGGCCGTCGACGACGACGAGCTTGCGGTGGTTGCGGAGATCGGGCCGCTGGTACTCGCCCTTCAGAGGGCGCACCGGCAGCATCCAACTCCACGTCACTCCGATGCGGTCGAGTTCCGCGAAGGTCTCCGTGCTGGCCACGGCCTTCTTCGAGGCCACGTAGTCGGCGAGGAGTCGCACAGTGACGCCACGCTGGACCGCTCGCTCCATCGCGGCGAAGAATCCCTTCGTCGTGGCGTCGAAGGAGACGATGAAGAACTCCACGTGCACGAAACGCGTGGCCGTGTCGATCTCAGCCGCCATCGCATCGATCGAGGTCGTGTAGTCGCCGATGAGTGTCGCGGAGTTGCCGCCGACGGCGGGGAGGGCGCCGAGTTGTTGGTTCTGCCGCACGAGCGAGGCAAACCAGTCCGGCCACGTCGAGCGGTCGTCGACGAGATCGATGGACTTCGCACGGTCAGCGATCATGCGATCGAGCTCGTCCTGCTTGGCGCGGCGCTTCTTCGGCAGCTTCGAGTTGCCGATGACGAGGAAGAGGATGATGCCGACGAACGGGATGAGGAAGATGGCCAGGAGCCAGGCCATGGCCGCCGTCGGCTTGCGATCGCGCGGCACGATGATGAGGGCCGCGATGCGGATGGCGAAGTCGAGGATGACCAGCACCCAGCCGATGACGGATGCGAGCTCACCGTTCATCGCGTGCGTCCATGGCTGTGGTGGCTGGCAGGAGGCGCAGCCTTCGACGATCCCGGTGCACTGGCGTGGAGCATGCGTCCATCTCCCTGGTGTCGGCCCGCCTCACGGGCTTCGTCGCCGCAGTCGGGATGGTGGAAACGAGTATGGCAGTCGGCACGCGTGTCGCGGCGAAGAATTCGGCCCGCGTCGCGGTCGGTGTCCGGCCTCAGAGAAGGTAGGCGACGGCATCCGTGGGCCTGAACGCGAGCCACACCCTCGCGCCGGAGCTCAGATCGAGATCGGCGACGACGCCAGGTGTTACGTCGGCGGCCAGGTGGTCTGTGCGCACGCGGATGAGGTCACCCCTCGTCTCGAGGTCGATGATCACGCCGGGCAGGATGTTGAGGGCGGGGTCGAACGGCTCGGTGGCACTGACGGAGACGAGAGCCGGCCGGATCGCGACGCCGACGCGGGCACCCTCGGGGAGCGACTGGCCGACGGGCACGGCGACGTGGCTGCCGGCATCCGTTCGAATGCCGTAGGCGGATGCTGTTCCCAGGAGCAGGTTCAAGGCGGCGAGCCCGGCGGCGAACTGGGTCGACGGCCTGTCGAGCACCTGACGCGTGGGACCGATGTCGACGATGCGGCCGGCCTCGAGCACGACGACGCGGTCGGCGAGCGTGAAGGCATCGAGCACGTCGTGGGTGACGATGACGGCGGTGCGATCGGCGAGGACGTCGCGCAGCATGCGACGGATGGCGGGCGCGACCGAGACGTCGAGAGCGGCCAACGGCTCGTCGAGAAGCAGGAGGCCGGGATCGGATGCCAGTGCTCGTGCGACGGCGATGCGCTGGCCCTGGCCGCCCGACAGCTGGCCCGGCTTGCGCGCGCTCAGCTCGGCGGCATCGACCCTGCGCAGCCAGCCGTGCGCTCGGGCATCGGCTTCGGCGCGGTGGACTCCAGCGCTGCGCGGACCGAAGGCGACGTTGTCGAGCACGGTGAGGTGCGGGAACAGCAGGGCGTCCTGCGCGAGCAGGGAGACGCCGCGCGCGTGCGGCGGCATCCATCGGCTCCGGATGGCGTTGCTCGCCGCTCTGGCGCCCTGTGCGTCGGCGGGCACGTCGAACAGCACCCTGTCATCGAGCACCGCCCGCCCGGAGTCCGGCCTGATGAGTCCGGCGATGAGGTTCAGCAGGGTGGACTTGCCTGCGCCGTTCGGCCCGAGCAGCGCGACGGTCTCCCCCTCCGCGATCGTGAGCTCGACGTCGAAGCCGCGCTCGGCGAGCGTTGCGGCGAAGGTGAAGGTCACGAGCTCGCCCCTCGTCGGAATCCGGTGAACTCCCCAGCCTGATGGGCGAGGCCCACGACGACCACCGCGACGATCACCAGAACGAGCGACAGGGCGACGGCGGCATCCGGATCGGTCTCGCGTTGCAGGTAGATCTCGAGGGGAAGGGTGCGCGTCACGCCCTGCAGGCTGCCCGCGAAGGTGAGGGTGGCGCCGAACTCTCCCAGCGCCCTCGCGAAGGAGAGCACGGCGCCGGAGATGAGCGCCGGGAGCACCAAGGGCATGGTGATGCGGCGGAGCACCGTGGTGGGGCGGGCGCCGAGCGTTGCTCCGACGGCTTCGTAGCGCGTGCCCACGGTGCGGAGTGCGCCCTCGAGGCTCAGCACCAGGAACGGCAGGGCGACGAAGGTCTGGGCGAGCACGACGGCCGTCGTGGAGAACGCGATCGTGACGCCGAGCATCTCGAACGACTGGCCGAGGAGGCCCCGCCGACCGAAAGTGTAGAGCAGGGCGATGCCGCCGACGACCGGCGGCAGCACGAGAGGCAGCAGCACGAGGGAACGCAGCACCTTCTGGCCCCAGAACTCGGCCCGGGCGAGGACGACGGCCATCGGAATGCCGAGCACGATGCAGAGCGCCGTAGCCGCCACCGAGGTGCGCAGGCTCAGCAGCAGAGCGGCGACAGAGGACTCCGAGGTGATCAGCGGGATGAACTCGGCCCAGTTCACGCGCAGGATCATGGCGGCCAACGGCAGCACCACGAACGCCGCACCGATGACGGCCACGATCACGACCCAGCCGGGGATGCCGGCGTAGGAACTGCTGCGTCGTCCAGGCATGAGGGCTAGGGCTTCCCGAATCCGGCGGACTCGAGCACGTACCGGCCGACGTCGCCGCTGACGTAGTCGACGAAGGCCTGCGCGACGTCGGCGGACTTCGACGCCTTCACCACGGCGATCGGGTAGGTGTTGACCGCCTCGCTCGATTCGGGGAAGGGGATGCCCGTCACGGCGTCGCCGGCGGCGATCACGTCGGTCACGTAGACGAGCCCGGCATCGGCCTCGCCTGAGGTGACCTTGCCGAGCACATCCGTCACCGACGACTCCTCGCTCACTGGTGCGAGCGTGACGCCCGTGGCCTGCTCGACGGTGACTGCGGCCGATCCGCAGGGCACCTGGGGTGCGCAGACGACGGTCTTCACCTCGGGCTTCGCCAAGTCGGCGAAGGTGGCGATGCCGGCGGGGTTCGTCGGCGGCACGGCGATCTGCAGCACGTTCGTCGCGAAGTCGACGGGTGCATCGGCGTCGACCAGCCCGCCGTCGGTGAGTTCGGCCATGTTCTTCTCGTCGGCCGAGGCGAAGACGTCGACGGGCGCGCCCTCCGTGATCTGGGTGACGAGGTCGGACGAGCCGGCGAAGTTCAGCGCGATGGTCGCGTCGGGGTTGGCCGTCTCGAACTCGGCAGCCAACTCGGTGAAGGTCGACTTGAGGGACGCCGCGGCGAAGACCGTGATGGAGCCCTCGAGGCCGGATGCCGCTGTCGACGACGCGCTGGTCGCCCCAGGCTCCTCGGCGGTCGGGCTCGAGCAGGCGGCGAGCGCGACGGCTGCCACGGCGGCCACGGCGGCGATGGCCAGGACGCCCACGGAACGCCTGCGGTTGCGGCTACTTTCGTTCGTGCGGTTGCGGACGCTCACTCGTGGGCCTTCCCGGCCGGGGTCTCGATGATGACCGTGGTGGCCTTCACGACGGCGATGGCGACGGAGCCCAACTCGAGGCCGAGGTCGCGCACGGCCTCGCTGCTCATCAGCGAGACGATGCGATGCGGACCGCACTGAAGTTCGACCTGGGCCATGACCTTGTCCATCGTGATCTCGGTCACGAGACCCACGAGGTGGTTGCGCGCCGACCGACCGATCTCCGAGGGGTCGGCCGGCAGCACGGCGTTCCTGCGTGCGAGGTGCGCGAGTGTCAGGCCATCGACGACGCTCCGGCCCGAGGCATCCTTCGTGCTCTCCAGCAGCCCGTTGTCGATCCAGCGGCGCACGGTGTCATCACTGACGCCGAGAAAGCTGGCGGCATCCTTGATCCGAATCTGCGACATGAGAGCAACTCTATATCCGCGAACGCGGAATTAGAGCGCTAGTTGTCCCGATGCCGAGATCAAGCCGCCAGATGAAACGTAGTCGCGAAGCGGTCGAGGAGGGCGACGCGCCCACGCACCACCTCGACGACGCCGGACGCGATGGCGAGGTCCGCGGCCATCTCGCCTGAGATGAGGCGACGGATGCCGGAGTCAGTGACGAAGGCGAGATCAGCCGGCCCATCGCCGCGCGTCACGTCGAGATTCGAGCCGTCCACTCGGATGAGCAGCTCGGTCTGACTGAAGCGTGCCGCATACGCGGTCGGCGGCAGAGTATCCGCCACCTGTGGTCGGAAGGCCGTGCGCAGATCCATCGTCATCGAGTCTGGGGTGATGACCTGTTCGTCCCGCGGGTCACTCAGCGCCTTGTAGCCCCAGGCTCCCAGAGCAAGCACGACGGGTTCGAGCTCGCGCCCATACGGGGTCAACTCGTAGACGATGATCCGCGAGCGGGGTGCTCGGCGGATGACGCCGGCAGCCTGCAACTCCTTGAGTCTCGCAGCGAGGATGTTGGTCGGGATGCGCGCGAGCCCTGCTGCGAGTTCGCCGTAGCGGCGCGGCCCGACGAGGAGGTCGCGCACGATGAGCAGCGCCCAGCGTTCGCCGACCAGCTCGAGGGCTTGGGAGAGGCCGCCGTACTGGCCGTAGTCGCGTGCAGCCATGGGCCTCGGACCTACGCGTTCGCGGCGGCCTCGGCGCCCTGGGCGGCGGCCGGGTCGAACCATCCGAACTCGAGGATGTTGCCGTCGGGGTCGTTGAGCTGGCGCTGGTACATGAAGCCGAAGTCGGTGGCGTCGTGCGGCTCCACGCCCCCCGCGGCGATGCCGACTGCGAGAGTCTCGTCGACAGCGTTGCGACTGTCGAGGAAGATCGCCGTCGATACCGACGGATTCGCGGCAGGGTCGCCGATCGGGAGATCGGTGAAGGTCTGGAAGTAGTCGCGAGTCAGGACCATGACGTAGCTGTGGCCGTCTTCGACCACGAAGCAGGCACCGTTGTGATCCGACATCGCCGGATTGAGGGTGAAGCCGACCGCCGAGTAGAACGCCTTCGAACGCTCCAGGTCGGTCACCGGCAGGTTGACAAACATCGCGGTCATGGTGGACTCCCTTGTCAAGGTCCCGTGTGGGAACAGAAACCAACACTTGCAAAAAACAAGTGATTCGTCAAGAGATCGTCCCGGCCCATCGCCACTCCGGGCCGCCGATAGCCCGATCGCAGGCATTCGGGCTATCGGCATGTTCAGCTCGGCGGCCTCACAAGGATGGCGTCAGCGGACCTCGTGACCGTCAAGGACGTGTCCAAGGGCAGGACTTTCCATTCCGTGTCCGAACAGAAGTCGACCTCGTCGCGCGGGATCTCCGCGTGGGAGGTGACCTCACCATCGCCGACAACGGCGACGGTCTGTCGATCATCACGGTTCGAATAGTCGGGAGCGCCGGCCCACGTGAAGCCCAGGCGATCAGAGATGGACCCGACCGACTCGTAGGGGCAGACGACCAAGAAGGTCGATCCCTCGATCTCACTCAGGCTGGACAGCGCGACGGTGCCGTCCGACTCCCTGAGTGCGGTGTTCAACTCCGACTGCCACGACGGGGCGGTCGTGCATCCGGCAAGCAGGAGTGACGACGCGGCGATGACGACGACCCACGGGGGAATCTTCACCTGCTCAGCGCAATCGGCGACATGCGGTGACTCTCCGGCGCCATAGGGCCGACTTGCGCCACGTACGCGAGCCGGCCCAGATGACGATCGTCAGCCTTCGACACTGAGGGCGCTCTCGGCGGCATCGTCGATGACGTCGGAGACGACCCCGGCTTGGGTCAGGTACACCGCGTGGCTACCCGGCGTGGTGGTGATCTTCGCGCCTGAGCGCTGCGCCATGTGCTGGAGCATCGCCTGGTCGAAGGCCTTGTCCTCGGTGGCGATCACGGCCCAGCTGGGCTTGTCGTGCCATGCCGCCCTCGTGACGGCGACCCCGAAGACGGACATGTTCACCGGAACTTGCGAATCACGCAGGAACTCGGCGTCGGCATCACTGGCGTCGGCGGCGAAGCCGACCTTGAACTTCTCCTGATCGAGGACACCGAACCCGTCGTCACCGATGTTGATGACGAAGTCCGGCGTGGCAGCGAACCCCTCGTACTGCTGCCCCGACGTCTCGCCCGTGTCGGGGATGAGGGCGGCCACATAGACCAAGCCGGCCACATTCTTATGCGAGCCGGCCTCGCTGATGACCGTGCCACCCCAGGAGTGTCCGACCAGGATGGCAGGTCCATCGAGCTTGTCGAGGACCCGGTTGGTCGCGGCCACGTCGTCGTCGAATGACGTGAGCGGATTCTGCACGATCGTCACCTTGTACCCGCGGTTCGTCAGGTTGTCGTAGACCCCTCGCCAGCCTGACCCGTCCGCGAAAGCTCCGTGAACGAGCACAACATTCTCGATTCCGTCCTGGGTCATCATGTCCTCCTTGTCCGGCCTCCCGCCCGATCGCGGTCGAGGCTGCTTCATCAGCGCATTTCGCCTTGTGATGTGTAACATATTGCATACCATGCGCTATTCCAAGCGTCCGCAATTTGCTTGGGAGGCCGCGGTGTGCGCAACATATTGCATGCCAATCCCATCTGACACCGCCGGAGTGGGTCGCTCGCTTCTGCGAGACGACGTGTACAGACGACTCCGTGATGCGATCGTCGATGGAACTTTCACGCCGGGCGAGCAGTTGAAGGATGGTGAACTGGCCGCCTGGCTCGGGGTGAGCCGCACGCCCATCCGGGAGGCCCTGCTGCGTCTTGGCAACAGTGGACTGGTCGTTGCACTGCCGGGCCGGTCGACGACCGTGAGCGCCATCAACGCTGCGGCCGTTCGAGATGCACGCGACGTGATAGCGGCGATGCACTCGCTGGCGGTGCGCGAGATGGCCGGGCGGCTTCTCGACGACGACGTGAAGCGGATGCGGGAGGCGAACAGGCGGTTCGTCGAGGCAACGAAGGCAGGCGACGTCGCAGCCGCTCTGGATGCCGATGAAGAACTGCACAACATCCCGGTGGCCGCGCTCGGCAACGGCGCCCTGGCATCAGTGATCGAGCATTTCGGTCCGCTGGTGCGCCGAGCGGAACGGACTCGCTTCAGCGGCGACGGCAGCACCTCCGGGGAGGCTCACGAACAACTGATCGATCTACTCGAGTCAGGAGACGCGGAGCGAGCAGCGGCGGTCGCGTTCGATATCTGGCACAGCCTTCCCGCTGAGGATGGCGCCGACGAGAAATAGCTCGCCCAACTGGCTCGCACCGAGATCACGGCCAGAAGCAGGAAAGGCCCTCGCATGCGAGGGCCTTTCCATGGCCATGGCGGCGCGTCCGTGTTGGCCGTGGAGTAGGCCGAGGAGGAAGAGGCTTGGAATCTTTTCCCCTCGCCATACTCATTTTTTTCCTCCGCGCAGCCTGCCGAGTCACTGGAATTGGCCGGAATCGCGCGGAAGTTGCACCATGGCACGAGGCGTTAGGATCACATGGCGCATGTGGTTCTGCGCCGGCACCGGTCCACGACAGGGCACCGCGGCTGTCTTCAGCCGGCTTACTTCAGCCGTTAAGTGGGCAAGACCGTCCAGGGTGGCGAAGTAGGCGGCGCGGCTTTCACCGGGACGTCGTCTTCTTCCGCTTCAGAGCTGCTGCCGCCGCGACTGCGAACAACCGATCCGAGTATTGATTCGCCTGTTCTCGCACCCAGTCGTCCCGAACTATCAAGAGCCATAGGAGCGCGAGCGCCACTTGCAGCGCCGCGGATGCCGCAGTGGCGATGGTGTTCTTGGCGCCGAAAACGGGGCTCATACCCTTGCCCACCGCAATCGTCTTGGTGGGATGATCGGCCCATGAGACAGAGGCGCGAATGGTCTGGGTCGGGGTCCTGCGGGGTGTGCGCGCCGGGTCAAACGCTCCGCAGCTGTGAGGCTTGGACGTGCAATCCCGAGGAGGATCGATGAAAACCTATCGGACGCTGTTGGAGCACGTCACGTCCACGACGGGACCCGCGCGGACGGTGCTCGACCCCGCGACGGGCGGGCTCATCGGTTCCGCCCCGCAACAGGGCGTTGCCGAACTCGAGGCCGCCATCGAGCGCGCTGTCGCGGCCCAGCCCGCGTGGGCCGCCCTCAGCCACGAGGAGCGCGGCGTCGTCCTCTGCCGGGTCGCCGATGCGATCGACGCCTCGTCCGAGGCTCTGGCCGAACTACTCTCGCGCGAGCAGGGAAAGCCCCTGAACGGCCCCAACGCACGCGTCGAGGTGGGAGCCTGCTCCGCGTGGCTGCGCGCCACGGCCGCGATGTCGCTGCCGGTCGAGGTCGTCATCGACGATGGCGAGAGCTACGCGGAACTGCATTACCGCCCGATAGGCCTGATTGGTGTCATCTCGCCGTGGAACTTTCCGATGATGATCGCGATCGGGCAGATCGCCCCTGCGTTGCGGATGGGCAACGCTGTGGTGGCCAAGCCCTCGGAGTACACCACCCTCAGCGGTCTGGCCTTGGTTTCCGTGATGAACGAGGTGCTCCCCGCTGGCGTCCTCGGCGTAGTCGCGGGCGCGGGAGACGTGGGAGCCGCATTGTCGACCCATCCAGCGTTCGGAAAGATCATGTTCACCGGATCGACGGGAACCGGTCGTCGCATCATCGAGGCTTCGGCGGGCAACATCACCCGGCTCACCCTCGAGCTCGGTGGCAACGACGCCGGCATCGTGCTGCCCGACGTCGATCCGCAGGCCATCGCTCACGACCTCTTCTGGGGCGCCTTCATCAACACCGGCCAGACCTGCGCAGCCCTGAAGAGGCTCTATGTGCACGCCGACGTCTACGACGCGGTCTGTGACGCCCTCGTCGCGGTCGCCGCCGCCACGCCGATGGGGATCGGGCTTGACGAGGCGAACGTGCTCGGACCGCTGCAGAACCGCATGCAGTGGAACGTGGTCGACCGCCTGGTGGAGGCGGCGAAGGTTGGAGGCGGACGGGTGCTGGTGGGAGGAGACCCTGATCGCGGGGCTGTCGGCAACTTTTACCCGACAACTCTCGTTGCCGACATCGACCCGCAGAATCCGCTGGTGATCGAAGAGCAGTTCGGACCGGCCCTGCCGATCGTGCGCTACACCGATCTCGACGAAGCCATCGCCCTGGCGAATGGGCTCGACGTCGGGCTCGGTGCCTCGGTCTGGTCGGCCGATACGAGTGCTGCCCGTTCCGTTGCGGCGCGCATCCAGGCGGGAACGGTGTGGATCAACTCGCACGGCGGGGTGCATCCGATGATCCCGTTCGGCGGGGTGAAGGGTTCCGGGTACGGCCTCGCGTGCGGCGTGGCAGGGCTCAAGTCGGTCGCGCTTCCGCAGGTGATCAACAGCTGAATGTGGGCCTTGCGGGTCGCCGATCCTCCGCCGTCGCGCTGCAATCAGCGAGCTCCTTCCTGCCTGGTCCACGGGGTGCCGTTCACGCCGATCCCGTTTCCCTCTCTGGTCTGGTGCGATCCGGCAGCAGCATTACTTTGGCACCGCGCATCGTCCGCACCCGCTGCGCAACCGTTGCCCTCGACGCAACGCATCTCTTGGACGAGGTATCTGGGTGGACAATCCCGCCTCTCAGAACCGTTTTGGAGTGTCCAGAATCCTCTCCGCTTACGCCTTGCACCTATCCCCGACGGACACCGCCGCCGAACGGGCGAAGCGGTCTCGACGTGGACAGTTCACACTCAGGGAGTAACTGGTAGCATCCCTTCGTGCTTACCCTAGAAATCGACAAAGCCTAGCCACCGAACTCTCGGTGGCGGCTCCGCGACATCTCTGCGCCTTGCTCCTTTTGAGCGGCGCCGTTGTCTGTGCTGCCGCGTGGCCGCCATTGGCGGCTGGTTTCTGATCGTTTTCGCTCCCGCCATTGCGGTTGAGCGCACGCAAGCAAAGGGTAGTCATGTCATCCAACAACGCAGCCATCGTGCTGTCGAATCTCTCGTTCACCTGGCCGGATGGGGTGCCAGCGATCGCAGGCATCACGGGGAGTTTCACCGCCGGGCGAACCGGTCTCGTCGGATCTAACGGCGCCGGTAAATCCACCCTCCTGAGGCTTATCGCCGGAGAAATCGTCCCGACGTCCGGAGCGTTCAGCGCGACTGGTGAGGTCGGCTACCTTTCGCAGTCGCTGACTTGGCACGACTCGACCACGATGGCCGATCTTCTTGGTATCGCGCCGATCGTTGCGGCGATCAGGGCGGTTGAGAGTGGGGACGTCGATGAACGTCATTTCGACACGATCGGCGACGACTGGGACATCGAATCACGGGCCGACGAGCAGCTTCGCCGGGTCGGCTTCTCCGCCCATGATCTCGACCGGAGCGTGAGCGAGCTTTCTGGGGGCGAAGTGATGCTCATCGCGATCACCGGGCTTCGGGTTCGGCGATTGCCGATCACACTGCTCGACGAACCGAGCAACAACCTCGATCGAGCCGGAAAAGCGATGCTGGCTGACATGCTCGAGACGTGGCCCGGCACGCTCGTAGTCGTCAGCCACGATCTCGATCTCCTCGATCTGATGGATCAAACGGCCGAGTTGTACGACGGCCACCTCACTGTCTTCGGCGGCCCATACACGGAGTGGAAAGAGAACCTGGATCGGCAGCAGGCCGCGGCCGTGCTGGCCAGTCAGGCGGCAGAGAACGCGGTGAAAGCCGAACGACGCCAGCGCGACGAAGCCGAAAGCAAGCTCGCCAAGCGTGCCCGTTCGGCCAAAACGGCGAACGAGAACAAGCGCGGGTCCAAGATCTTGATGAACGGACTGGCTTCACGCGCGGAGAACTCGGCGGGCAAGCTCCGTTCAGGTCTCGATGACCGGCTGGACGCTGCACGCGACGCGAAGGCGGCAGCGGCCGCGCGTGTGCGACCTGACCAGCGCATCAGTCTCAACCTCCCTGACCCGCAGGTTCCGGCGAGCAGGCGTATCGCCGAACTCCGCGGCGTCAACCGCTCGTTCGCCATCCAAGGCCCAGAACGCATCGCTCTGGTGGGCCCAAATGGAGTCGGGAAGACCACCCTCATCGAGACCCTTCTCGGCCTGCGTTCGGCGGAGCCGGGCCGCGCGTCCGCGACCCTTCACACAGACCGTGTCGGCTACCTCAGCCAGCGCTTGGACGGCCTCGACGAAGGCGCGACTGCGCTGGAGAATATCCGTCTGGTCGCACCTGGGATCAGTGATGCGCAGATACGCAACCAACTGGGGCGCCTGCTCATCAAGGGCGACAACGTCAATCGACCCGTATCGACGCTCTCCGGCGGCGAACGCTTCCGTATCTGCCTCGCACGTCTGCTGCTTGCTGATCCACCGGCCCAGTTGCTCGTGCTGGACGAACCTACGAACAACTTGGATGTCGTGAGCGTCCACCAGCTCGTCGACGCACTGAACAGCTACCAAGGTGCCCTCGTCCTCATCAGCCACGACGACCGGTTCCTCGCGCGACTCGGTCTCACCGTGATGCTCACGCTCGACGCCGCCGGTCGCCTGGATGAGATCGCGGCCGGTGCCGGTGCCGGTGCCGGTGCCGGTGCCGCCTGACCGAGTCCATACAAGACGCGTAGCGCCGGGACCGTGGAGCACAGCCACGGTCCCGGGGCTTGTCGCAGCGACAGCGCTGACACAACTCGAGACCAAATCTCTGACCGTCGCCAATGCGCTGCCCCCGATGGTTCTCCAGACTGCTGAAGTCCACATGACGGGTCGCATCCCAAGTGAGCGCTGACGCACGTCTCGATCCCCGTGTATGGCCTAGGGACTCTGACGGGCGCCACGCGTCTCTCAACGCGACAGTGTTGAGGCATCACCTGATGCGAAGGGATTGTCCAATGAATACTGAGACGGATTCGAAGAGAACGGGCGCAGCGGAGGCCGCACGGGTTGTCATGAAGCTGGAAGTCGTCGTTCTCCCGGTCTCCGACGTTGATCGTGCCAAGGCCTTCTACGAAGATCTGGGCTGGACGTTGGATGTCGACCTGCCGGTCTCAGCGGGCTATCGGGTCGTCGAGCTCACTCCCCCCGGGTCGCCGACCTCGATCATCTTCGGATCAGGAGTCACCGACGCTGCGGCGGGGTCGGCTCGCGGACTCCAATTGGTCGTCTCCGACATTGAGACGGCCCGGACTGAACTCGTCGCAAGAGGCGTCGAGGTGAGCGAGATCTTCCACGACACCACCGGCGTATTCCACCATGCTGGAGTGACAGCTCGCGAGCCGGGGCCAGCACCACAACGACGCTCGTACGGTTCCTTCATCTCGTTCCAGGACCCCGACGGGAACGAGTGGATTGTGCAGGAGGTCACCACGCGCATCCCTGGTCGCATCGTGCAGACCCGGTTCGATTCACCGGAGGAACTTGCTGTTGCACTCCGTGCAGCTGCTGCCGCGCACGGTGTACATGAAGCGCGCATCGGCCATGAGGACGCGAACTGGCCCGAGTGGTACGCCGAGTACATGGTGCGTGCCGCGGCCGGTCAAGAGGTGCCGGAGTGACAGCTGATGTGGCACCACTCGAAAGGCTCATCGCGATTGAATCTCTCCGGATGTTGCAGGCACGCCTCTGCCGTTCTGCCGCCCGACGCGCATGGGACGAGTTCAATGGTCGCTTTACCGAAAACGCCCAGTTGCGTGTCTACGGTGTCAACGGTGCATTGGATTGCTTCGCCTTCGGCTCTGAGATTGGCCATGTGATCAACGCACGTCTGGGATCCGGTCAGTTGACCGTCCGAGCGGGCTGCGAGGAACTCACCGTGCTCTCGGCCACCCGTGCGGAGGGCATCTGGGCAGTGGAATATTTCGTGCCACCGTCCGGAAAGCGGGGTGGACTACACGGGATCGCCGAACTGCACCAGACCTATGAGCAACACTCTGGGAGGTGGTTAATCCGCTCCGTTGACCTTACGCATCCGATTCTCGAGGCGAGGATATTGCCTACGTGATCGGCGAATACAGGAGGTACCATGGCGCCCATGGCGCATATCGAACCGCGTCTGACACTCGTCGGGCGTAGCCGCGAGTGCGACGCGATCGAACGAGTGATCGCGAGTCTGCGAGGTGGCCAGAGCCGTGCGCTCGTTATCAGAGCGGACGCGGGCGTTGGTAAGAGCGCCATTCTCGCCTGGGCGGCCGACAGGGCCAGCGGATGCGAGGTGCTGCGGGCAACGGGAATGGAATCCGAGATGGAGCTCCCGTATGCAGGACTGCAGAGTTTGTGCGCTCCTGTTCTGCAGGGTCTCGACGCGCTGCCGCCACCACAAGCTGAGGCTCTGAGTGTCGCTTTCGGTTTGCGTTCTGGGGAAGCGCCCGACCGCTTTCTTGTGGGTCTGGCCGTTTTGAGTCTGCTTGCGATCGCGGCCGAGTCGAAGCCGCTGTTATGCCTGGTCGATGACGCGCATTGGCTGGATCAGGCATCGGCCAGCGTGCTCGCGTTCGTTGCACGTCGATTGGTTGCGGAGTCGATCGGGCTCGTCTTCGCCGTGCGGGAACCCGTCCCTGAGGACTTCTTCGGCATCGAGGACCTCATCGTCGGCCCGTTGGATGATGCGGACGCGCGCGTTCTGCTCTACCAGATGGTCACGGGGCCCATGGACGCGGCGGTGAGGGAGCGCGTCATCGGGGAGTCCCGCGGCAATCCGCTTGCACTGATCGAACTACATCGAGGAATGAATCTCGTCGAGATCGCGGGCGGATACGGACTCTCCACACGTCCGGCGCTGACAAGCCGCATCGAGAACAGCTTCGTGCGCCGAATCGCGGCACTCCCCGCGGATACCCGGCTCATCCTGCTGGTCGCCGCGGTGGAGCCGGTCGGCGACCCGGACCTGGTGATGACGGCAGGCAGCTCCCTCAAGCTCAACCCCGATGCGATCATCCCCGCACTCGAAGGAGGCTTGGTTGAGCTCGGTGCGAAGCTGAGGTTCCGGCACCCGCTGATGCGTTCGGCCGCGGCCAGGTCCGGCTCGCTCGAGGAACGTCGGGCAGCACACCGCGCACTGGCTGAGGCGACGGACCCCGCTGCTGATCCCGATCGGCGTGCGTGGCATCGCGGTGAAGCCACCATCGGCTTCGATGAAGACGTCGCGGCGGACCTGATTCGCTCAGCTGAACGGGCGCAGAGTCGCGGTGGATTGACTGCGGCCTCGATCTTTCAAGCCCGGGGAGCAGAACTGACTCCCGAACCGCAGCTGCGATCCCGTCGGGCGCTCATGGCAGCCGAGGACGCGTTCCGTGCCGGTGCGATGCACGACGCCCTGCGCCTGCTCGAACTGGCAGATTCACGCCTGCTGGACGACCATGAGCGCGCCCGCACCCAGCTGGTCCGAGCTCATGTGATCTACAACACCACACGGGGCCGGGAGGCGCCTTCACTTCTCTTGGCTGCTGCGCGCAGCCTCGAAGCACACGACAGCGAGGCGGCTCTGGCGACCTATGTCGACGCTTTCATTGCCGCGCTGAGCGCCGGCACCTTCGCGGCAGGGATCGGCATCGAGGATGTCGCGGAAGCGATCTTGAACCGACAGCACATCGATTTGGCGGATTCCTGGTCGCAGTCCACCGCAGCCGGCCTCCGCGGACTTGGACTGCTGGTCACCGAGGGATACACACGGGCGGCACCGGATCTTCGCGATGCGCTCGACAAGCTGCTCGCACAGCTCCACCATCAGGGAGAGACGAACTCCGTCTACCCTCGCGAACCCGGACGCGGTCTCGGCACCGACCTGAGTTCGACCGACAGAGCTCCGCGCTGGATGCCGCTTGCCTGTCTGATCGCCCGCATCCTCCTGGACGATGAGGCCCACGAGAGACTCAGTCAGGAGTTCATGCGGCTCGGCCGTCGCGAAGGCGTCTTCTCGTTCCTTCCACTGGCGACCGCTGAGCGCACGTCAATACTTCTCCTGAGCGGACGGATCAGTGACGCGGAGGCGCAGGTCGGTGACGGCCGGCTGGTTATCGCCGCGACTTCCGCCCCTGCTTCGATGACACGAGGGTGGTGGATCGCCGCCTTCAGAGGCGACGCTGAAGCGAAGTCCGACCTCACAAAGCAGCTGCAAGGCGAGATCCTCGATAGCGGCGAAGGGCAATGGTTCATCGCTGCGGCATGGCTGGACGCATTCTTGTTCAACTCGCTCGGCCGGTACTCGGAGGCCCTCTCCGCGATGGACGCGGCGGCCGGGCACCCGTTTGATATCGGGGTAGCGGGTTGGGCGTTGCCACAGCACATCGAGGCGGCTGTCCGCTCCGGAGAGACGGAACGCGCATATGCACCCCTCAAGCGCTTGAAGGAGCTTGCGCAGGCTTCTGGCACAGACTGGGCGTGCGGCGAAGCGGCACTCTCGGCCGCTCTTCTCGCCGAAGATGATGCTGCTGAGACGCTCTACCGGGAGGCGCTGGAGCGATTGACCCGAACACGCGTGCAGACGCGACTCGGGCACGCCCGCGTCTTGTTCGGCGAGTGGTTACGACGCCAGAATCGACGCGTGGACGCGAGAGAGCAGCTGCGACTGGCCCACGCCATGTTCATTGAGATGGGCGCACACGCGCTGGCGGATCGAGCAGGACGGGAGCTGGCGGCCACCGGAGAGGTCGTGCCGAAGAGAACGCCCGGAGCTGCTGACGAGCTGACAGCCCAGGAGCGTCAGATCGTTCTGCTGGCCGCCGGCGGAAGCACAAACCCCGAGATCGGCGCGCAGCTGTATCTCAGCCCCCGAACCGTGGAATGGCACCTGCGGAAGGTGTTCACCAAAATGGGCATCACCTCACGCCGGCAGTTGGCGAGCGCGCTGAGGGAGGCGCCTCTCCCGGGCGCGTGAATGTCGTTGCCTCTCTTACTTGTCGCGCGAGAACAGCCCGACGAACAGGAGGAAGACATTCAGGATGTCCAAGAAGATCGATGCGGCGAGGAGCGGAGCCGACTCGACGTCCGATGAGCGCCTGAGACGTTGGAAGTCGAACAGTGTGTAGCCCGCGAAGATGACCAGCCCGACGACGGAGTAGATGATCGAGCCACCCGGGATGGCGAAGAAGAGGACGACGATTCCGAAGACGATCAGCCCCAGCAGTGCCCATGAGAGCACCCGGGCGAGCGCAGTGAGGTCCACGCGAGTGTTCCAGCCTGCGATGCCGAATCCGGCGATCAAGAGGGCTGTGGCCCAGCCCGCCTGCCATAGGGCGGTCGGATCGGCCCGCGCGTAGTCGGCCAGAGTGGGAGCCACAGCCAACCCGAGAGTCAGACCGAAGGCGGCAAGCAGAGCGACGGTTGTGCGCATGTTGGCTTTTTGCGTACTGAATTGCATCCCGATCAGGCAAGCCAACGAGGCGATGAACGCCAGAATGCCGACACCGCCTGTCAGGTTCTGCCCGAGGTACGCGCCACCGGCGAACAGCGCCGCGGTGAGGGCCACGAACCCCATCGTCTGTGCGAAAACCGATCGCGTTCGATCGTGGGCAAGACTTGGTGACTCGGAGCGGGTTTGTGGGTTGGTCATGGTGAACCGTCCTTTCAATCTTGGTGGGGAGCGAGTGCGTTGTCGGTCGTCGTAGCCGTGTGGCTGAGAAGCTGAACTTTCGATGCAGTAATCGACCGGTTGTTGAAAGCTGCCGTCACGAGGGCGATTGCGGTGACGAGACCTAATGTTGCGGCTGCTGGAATTGCCGTCGTCGCAGCACCAGCGATGAAGCTGGCCAGTGCGCCGAGTATTGGAGAGCGTGCCCACGTTCCTAGCGCGCTTCGTCGGAATAGCTGGATGCCGACCAGGTAGACAGCCACACCGCCAGCGAGTGCGACGACGGCAACCGGCTGAGCTGGTCGCAGTGGCTCAACGGCGATCTCGTCGACAATCAAGCTGATACCCAAGGCTGCGAACACGACTCCGCAGATCAACGGAAAGTTCGACAAGGTGTAGGCGTCGCGCGCTAACGCGGGCCGTTGCGAAGGTGTCGCCTGGGAGAGCACGCGCTCCGCCGCATCCGAGAGCCCTCCGAAATAGCACCACCACAAACCGACGACGAGTAGAAACGCAAGCACTGCTGCACTCAAAGTGAGCGCGTTCGAGGTTGCTGCGCTGATTTTGGTCCCCGCTGAGAGCAGGGTCTCTCCGAGCGCGATGAGGAGGACGAGGGCGTGTCGTTCGACGAAGTGTCCTGGCCTGCCGACCCGCCATCCGTTGTACCGCGACACGAGCCTTCCGATGCCGAAGTCGATGAGGAAGGCGCTCGCCCAGAGGATCGTCTGGATGCTCCCTCCGAGTGCGGCACCCACGAGGAGGAGCGCAGTGGAAAGCACCTGAATGACCGAGTCGATCAGAATCTGGGTGCGCAGCCGGTCGTCCTCCCGAGACGCCCTGATGAACATCACCAGGTAGCTGCATCGGACCACCGTGAATGCGAGCGCCAGGATGATCGCGGGATTCGGCGCGTCTTCACGCGGATCCCATCCCACGGGTATCACCAGAGCAGCGACAAAGATTGCCGTCATCACGACCAGCATGCCGACGAGGTAGTGGCCGCAGTCGAGCCTGACACGGTTGCCCAGCCAGATGAAGGCGGTCCACACCCACCACAACAGAACCAATATCAGCAGTCCGTGGGCCAGGGATTCGACGCCCGGGTCCTCTTCCATGAGATCGATCACGCGGGTGAGGGCGAAGACGAACACAAGATCGAAGAAGACCTCGAACATCGTCGTTCTGTCGTAGCGGGCCGTTGCATTGTTGACGCTTCGAGGTTGCGGCTCGCTGTATCCAGTCGGCCTTGGCGAGTCTTCACATTGCCCCGACGAGCTCATCCCTGCAGGCGTGCTCAGCCCTGCGCCTTCCGGGCCAGGGTGACTTGTGCGCCGTTTCACGAGACTGGCCATGCTTGCCTTGGGTGGCCGTTGATCGTCTCGATGCGACCCTGCACTTTTCGGTCGTTGGCGTTCTCTCTTGCCCGCCCACGGTCGATCGCGCTCGGATCGAGCGCGTCGGACTGAGCGGCTGACCGGTTGAGGTTCCGCGGGCGGCTGTCCGTCGGCGGGTCGGAGTCGTTCTCGGCTGCCGCGGCGAATCGTTCGAAGAGAATGTCCAACTGCGCCGGGGTCAGCTTCGCGAACGCCTCCACTCCGTAAGCTTCGATGGTCGATGACGGCGCGAAGCGGAGCATCCGTTCGTAACGGTCCACCGCCACGGCGTCGGCACGGGCAACTCCGTCCGGTATCGACTCCACGGGGAGGTCTCTCTTTCGCCCCAGAATCCAGTCGAGAAGGCTCATTGTTTTCGCTCCTTGCGCTCGTATTGCTGCCGCTCCCCGACCCGGGCCTCCGGACAGTTGTGTGGGTTGGTGTTGGCTCAATGGGGTTACGGTGATGGACGTCCCGGCTCCCCGAGTGAGCCATCCGGAGCGCGCCACATGTCCCACAGGACCGACGGGGTTCCGTAGGGTGAGAAAACGAATGCATGGGCGCCGGCTGCAGCCCCCCACCACGACAGGCCGGTGACGACTCCACGGAGCATTCGAGCGAGGATGCCTGAGCTCTTCCGGCCACTTGGGCGCGCTTCGGATGATTCGGTCGCTGACACGTATCGCCGGTACAGCTCGTCAAGTTGAGCGGTGGTGAGTTTCTCGAACGCCTCCACGTGGGCGCGTTCGATTGTTGGACTCCTGCTTTCTCGCAGCATGGACTCGTACTCATCGACCGCGCGGGCGTCCTCGAGTGGCACGGTTCCCTTCCGGGGTTCAACCGAACGATGCGACCTCGTGCTCAGGATGCGATCAAACCGTCGCATGGTCTTCTCTCTTCTGCGCCGCGTTTGGATCCGCGAAGCTGGACTCATTTGCCGCCGACCGAGCGGAGCATGGGACCGTCCACTTGGTCTCTGCCTGTGGTAGCGCCCACTTAGCGTCTCTCGGCAGCCACCGCCGTCGAACCCGGGTGATACCCCGGTGCGCGCACTGGTCCAGCGTCCGCTCCAGGGTCTGTCACCGGCCATCACTCGGCCACGCGAGATGCTGTGCAGAAATCGGCCAGAGTTTGTCGGCGTGGCGATACGGCTGCGCGGGGAACGGCGCGAGCGGCGACAATCCACACCGCGCCAACCTCCACGCCGGCCGCCGTTGCACGCCAGCTCGGCGGCACTGCCGCGAGCATCAGTGAGACCTCTTGTGTCAGAACTCGCCTGAAACCGGTCCGGTGAGGTGTGTCACCGCGGCGGCGATGAGGCTCGCCACTGCGTCCGGGTGGGAGACCATGACGGAATGGGATGCTCCGCCGATTTCGACGGTGCTCAACGACCCGGCGCGCTCAGCCATGAACCGTAAGCCTGCCGGCGGGATGTTTTTGTCTGCCGACCCGTAGATGAACCAGGTCGGCAGGGTCTTCCAAGATGCGTGCGGCGCTGGTTGCGGCTCATTCAGGGCGAAGTCGCGGATCGGGCGTTGCGTGATGGCAGCGATCTGAGCCTCCGCCGGTGGAATGTCGGCGGCGAACTGTTCCGGGAAGAGATCTCTGTCGACGACGAGATCGTTCGTGCCGTCGTCGAGCGGAATAGCACGAATTGTGTCGCCGAGGGTGCTGCCGGGGAACTTGTTCGTCAGACCCAGAGATGTCTCGCCGTGATCGGGTGCGAAACCGGCCACGAACACGAGGCCCTTGACGTTGCGGTCGTCGGCGGCCGCCTCGGTGATGACCGTTCCTCCGTAGGAGTGGCCGACCAAAAGCACCGGCCCTCCGAGCGAATCCACAATGCGCCGCACGTTCTCAGCGTCGGTGGTCACGCTGCGCAAGTGGTTCGGCGCTGCAACGGCGGCGATCCCGGTGCTGTGCAAGTGTGTGAGCACACCATTCCAGCTCGCGGACTCGGCGAAGGCGCCATGCACGAGGACAACGGTGATGGTCTCAGGCATGGGTCATCTCTTCTCTGCTCGCTACGGATCGGGCGGCAGGTCGGCCGTATTGCTCCAGCAGACGCAGCCAGATCTCACTGATGGTTGGGTAGGCGGGGACAACATGCCACAGCCGGTCGATCGGAACTTGGGCGACGATCGCAGTGGTGGCTGCGTGCAAGAGTTCGGCGACGTCTGGCCCCACGAAGGTGGCGCCGACCACGACGTTGTGTTTGGTGTCGACGATCATTCGAGCGGTGCCGTTGTAGTCGTCTCGGGAGAGGCTGGCGCCCGCGACGAAACCCAGGTTGTAGTCGAGGACGCGAATCTCCATGCCTGCTGCTCGAGCTTGGTCAGCGGTTAGACCGACTGCGGCGATCTCCGGGTCGGTGAACACGACCTGAGGCACGGCAACGTGGTCGGCGGTTGCGACATGCGTTCCCCATGCCGTGTCGGAGATCAGCAGCCCCTTGGCGCGTGCGGCGATCACATCTCCCGCAGCTCGTGCTTGGTATTTGCCCTGGTGGGTCAGGAGCGCCCGACCGTTGACATCCCCGACTGCATAGAGCCAGTCGTATCCAGGGACCCGCAAGGTGTCGTCGGTGGCGAGCCAGTGACCGGGTGAAAGGCCGACAGTTTCGAGGCCGAGGTCGTGGGTCGCAGGCGCTCGGCCGGTAGCGATGAGAACCTCGGCGGCGGTGACGGTGCCCCTGGTGGTTTCGATCACGACACCGTCCGCGGTGCGGTCCAGCCGGATGGTGCCCGTACCGGTCTGAACGCGGACGCCGCTGGAGCGCAGCGATTCCGCGACGCGATCGCCGACGAAGGGTTCGAGACTTTCTAGGAGGTTGCCTCGCGCGATGATCGTCACATCTGCCCCGAGGGATGAATACGCTGTCGCTATTTCGGTGGCGATCACGCCACCTCCGATGATGGCGAGGCTTGCGGGGATGCTGTGTGTGCTTGTTGCTTCTCTACTCGTCCAGGGTCGTGCGGCACTGAGCCCTGGAATGTCGGGCATGCTCGCGATGGATCCGGTTGCGATCGCTATAGCATGACGAGCGCTGATGACCACGGCTTCGCCGTCGGCGGTGACGGTCACTTCGCGCTCTCCGCTTATGCGTCCGCGGCCGCGAACGAGTCCGATGCCCGCACCCTGAAGCCACCGCACTTGGCCGGTGTCGGACCAGTTGTGGGCGAATGCGTCACGCCTCCGCAGCACTTCGGGCACGTTCAACGTGCCCGTGACGGCTTCGGCGGCGCCGGGCACCGCCTGGGCGGCGCGCAGCGCTTGGCCAGGACGAAGAAGCGCCTTGGACGGCATGCACGCCCAGTAGGAGCATTCTCCTCCGACCAGGTCTTGCTCAACGATGACGGTCTCGAGCCCGCCTTGCACGGCCCTGTCGGCGACGTTCTCACCGACAGGGCCGCCACCGATCACGACAACGTCCACGTGGAGGTGTCTCATGAGTCAGCCTTTCCGATTGTGTAATCCCTTGCAGCGAGCCCATGAGTCATGTGGTCGGCGTACCACGCAGCCCACTGTTCGTCGTATCGGCCGGCGAGTTGCTCGGCTTCGTACGTGCCGTGCGCGGTGGCAGCGTGGGTGAGAAGGCTCTGAAGCAGCGCCCCGATTTGTTCTTCGGTCAGGTTCGTCATCTGCGTTCTGGGCGCCGTCATCCTTCTTGGATCGATTTCGGGGCGTGCCGGGAGTGGCTCCGGCAGGTTCGCGCGCCTCACCACCAGTCCCCCAGGTCGCCCCAGCCACCGAGGCCGGAGCTCCCGGCGTCCCAATCGACCCAGATAGCCGACGCGAGTGAGTATTCGGCGATTGTGTAGAGGAGTGAGGATTGCATCCAGGCGTCCGCGCCGGGGTTGTCCGGGTTGCCGCCGAGTATGCGTCTGAGCGTGCCGGGCTTACGCACCTCCGTTTGGGCTGCAGAGCGTGCGAGGCTGCGCGGGTGGGCGTCGGCGGGTCGTTCGGTCCTGCTAGGTGCGGCTGCGGTGAAGCGGTCGAACAGCAGGTCCAGCTGGGCGGGGGTGAGCTTTTCGAAGGCGTCAATGTGGACCTGCTCGATGGTGGACGTTGGGGCGGTGCGCAGCATTCGTTCGTATTGCTGGACCGCCAGCGCGTCTTGGCGGGTCGGGCCTTCCGGCGGCTGCTCTTGTACCAGGTCTGCTTTACGTCCGAGGATGCGGTCGATGAGGTTCATGTCGTCGCTCGTCTCGTTCAGCGCCCGGGCGCCCGGGTGACGATCTGCTGAAGCGTCCATCGGTTGCCGTCGGGGTCGGCGAAAGACGCGTAGGTACCGTAACTGTCCCTGTCTGGGTGCGGTCCGGGGATACGATTCGTCTCCCCAGCCCAGTGGAAGACACCATCAGCGTCGTGCCAGAGGTCGCTGACTGCTACACCCCGGCGAAGCAGCTCGTCTCTCGCCTCGACGATGTCGTCGGTGATGAGGTGAAGACCGTCCGCGGTCCCCGGCGCAGCGTCGGTGAGATGCGCTCCGAAGATGATCGACGCCTCGGAGCCCGGGGGCGTGGCCTGGACGACTCGCAATCCTTTCGCGGACACGAAGTCCGCATCGAGTCGGAACCCGAGCTGCTTGTAGAACGCTTTGGAGCGGTCCGCGTTCGCGACAGGGATGACGACGACTTCGAGTTTCAGTTCCATGCTTTTTCCGATCTCGTGGCGGCGGTGGCCGGCTACTTGGTTTTCAGAGGCTGGCGGAAGGACTTCGCCAATGTGGATGGACCCACGATCGGCAGCAGTGCGGCGAGCAGTTTGCCGGAGAAGGCCGTGGGGGTGCGGGTCAGTTCCACGTCGATCTGGGTGCCGCCGACGATTGGGGTGAGCTGGAAGACCCAGCCGCCACCGGGGCCGAACACTTTGGAGTCGTGCGTGGTGATTTCGACCCGACGCTTAGCGGGATCCCATTCGTAGCGGGCGCGTTCCCATGCGGCGGCGGTCCCTTCGGTCACCTCCGCCCAGGTGTCACCGAGCTCGTGCACTGTGAAGTGTTCGGCGTCGATCGAGGGCCAGTTCTTCGGGCGGTCCGAACTGAAGTCGGTCAGCACGGCCAGTGCTGCATCGGGGGAAAGGGTGGAGGTGAGCTGGAATCGTATGACGGTCATGGTGTCCTCATCGTCGGCAGGTACTGTTTCGGGCGGTCGGATGGGGCCGCTGACCCCAAACGGATCAGCGGCCCCGTAGTTCATCGGAGGTTGGTCAGCGCGACCCCGCCCCAGAACAGGCAGTGGTGCTGAGCGGAGAAGTTGGTCTCGACCTTCGACGTGGGCGCCTGGAGCGAGAGCACCCGCTGGTGGAGGACGTCGAACTTCGGCCAGTCCTGCCCTGCTGTTGCGGGCGACCCGGTCGCGGCGAACTTGGTCCACGCCGCCCGCATGGTGGTTGCGAGCGCCTCCTGGTCGGTGTTGAGGGTGGCGGGCAGTGCGTTGGGCAGGTCGAAGAGGTACTGCAGCTCCGACTGGTGGGTTGCCGTCGTGGGGAGCGGCGGGGACGGGATGAAGCGCTCGGGTGCAGTGTTGTCGTTGAAGTCGTACGCGTAGGTAGGCACGTACAGTGACGCTGCGGAGTCGACCGCGAGGGCTGGGCACGAGAAGTTCGCGTCGGAGTTCGCCGCGCTGAACGCGAGAGCCGGCTGTGCGTACTTCGAGAGCGGGTACTGGGCCGCGATCGCCGCCGCGGTGGCCGAGGAGACACCGAAGTTGGACGCGAGAGTCGCCTTGTAGTTGGCGGCTGTGATTCCCCCAGCCGGCAGCACGCTGGTCGCCCCGTTCGTGACGCTCAGGCCGATCCCGGTAAAGAGTCGCTCTTCTTCGGTGTTCGAGCCATTGATGATCGGGACCCGGTTGAACTGGCCCTTGGCGATGGCGCCCAGCACGGACTGCTTGAGAACCGCCCCGTCGATGATTCCGGGGGTCACCGACAGCGGCTGGTTTGCCACCAGCGTCGCCACGGGAACCTGCCTGAGGCAGTCAGCGCTCTGGTCGGCGCAGCCAACTGCGGTTGCGCTCGCCTGACCGGCGGCCTCGGCTGTTGCCAGCGAAAGCTGCTTCGGCGCGAATGCACCGCTCTCGATGATCGCCCGCTGGAACAGGCCCTTGGCGCTCGGCGAAGCCAGCTGCGCGAGCACCGACAGACCGCCTGCGGACTGCCCGTCGATGGTCACGTTGTGTGCGTCACCGCCGAACTGGGCGATGTTGGCCTGGACCCAGCGGAGTGCTGCCTGCTGGTCCATGAGACCGTAGTTTCCGGCCGGACCGCCGGGCTTGTCTGCCAGCGCCGGGTGCGCAAGGAACCCGAGCAGCCCCAGCCGGTAGTTGATCGTGACCACGACTGCGCCCGCTTTCGCGAGCTTGGTGGCGTCGTAGTCCGCTCCCTCACCGAGTTCGAATCCGCCACCGTGGATGAAGAAGATGACGGGCAGAGGGCCGCCCTTCGAGCGGGCGCCGTCCGGTGTCGTGACGTTGAGGTAGAGGCAGTCCTCGCTCTGCCCGTTCGGGCTCGGCGGCTGCTGCGGGCACACCGGCGAGAACGTCGAGGCGTCCCGTGCACCGGTCCACTTCGCCGCGGGCTGCGGGGCGCGCCACCGCAGGTTCGCGGTGGGCGGTGCAGCGTAGGGAATGCCGCGGAACTCGGTCACGCCATCGCCGATGATGCCCTTCAGCTGGCCGCCATCCGTGTCGACGACGGCTGGGCCGGCAGGAGACTGTTCGGCCGCTCGCGCGGAGCCAGGGGCGAACGCCCCGCCGGCGATGATGAAGGTGAGAGCTGCGAGCGCAGTGAGGGCACGCAGACGTGAGCTGCGTGAGACGGTCGAGCGGCTAGCTGCCGCTGACGCCTGGGGGGACGATGGGCCGGGTGAGTAATCGATGGGATTCATGTCACTGAGGCTCTCGGTACTGGCGAGGTCGTCGCACCCGTGTCTACCCCCGGGCGACACACGTGTCCTCCGGTCGACTCGCGGGGAAGTCGACGAGAACAGCCCCCTTCACGCCCGCTTCCTGCGCAGGAAAGACCAGTGACAGTCACTGGCGCGACCGGTTTGGCGTTCCGGAAGAGTAGGGCTGGTTCGGGCCGTGTTGGAGTCCGCGTAGCTAGGAGTGAATTGTTGATGGAAATGAGACTCGAGATCGTGGTTCTGCCGGTGTCGGATGCCAGTCGCGCGAAGTCGTTCTATGTGGCGTTGGGCTGGCGCATCGATTCCGACACCACGAGCGAGGACCTACGCGTCATTCAGATGACTCCGCCTGGGTCGCGCTGCTCGATCGTGTTCGGTGTGGGCGTCAGCTCCGCCGCTCCGGGAAGCGCACAAGGACTGATGCTGAGCGTCACCGACATCGAGGCGGCCCGTGCCGACTTGCGTGCCCGCGGCATCGACATCAGCGAGATCTTCCACGACGATGGCGGCGTATTCACTCATGCGGACCCGCTATACCGGGTTCCGGGGCTCGACTCGCTGCGTCGGAACAATACGTCGTTCGCGTCCTTCGCCGATCCCGACGGCAACGGATGGCTACTTCAGGAGAACACAGCACGGATCTTCTCCGCAGCTGACCGCGTCCCGCATGCTTGAATGACGCCCATGTCGGTTTACTCAGATTCCCCGCCCCGGGCTGGAAGCGTGGGGCATGATCTGATCGGGCGGGAGCAAGAGTGTGCCCGGCTGGCCGATCTCGTTGCCCGCGTCCGCGGAGGCAACAGCGAAACCCTCACGCTCATCGGCGAAGCCGGTATCGGCAAGTCCGCCCTCCTCGACTACGTGGGTGACCGTGCGCGCGGCCTCTCCGTCATCGGAGTCGTCGGTGTCGAATCGGAGATGGAACTGGCGTACGCCGGTGTGCATCAGCTCTGCGCCCCTCTGTTGGAGCATGTAGATGGCATTCCCGAGCCCCAACGCGAGGCTCTCACCACCGCATTCGGGATCTCCAGCGGTCGAACTCCGGATCGTTTCCTGGTGGGGCTGGCTGTGCTGAGCCTCCTCTCGGAAGCCGCGCAACAGCTCCCCGTCATCTGTCTCGTGGATGACATACAGTGGCTCGACGAAGCCAGCATCCAGACCATTGCGTTCGTCGCACGTCGGTTGCGGGCGGACGCCGTTGGCATCGTTCTCGCTCAGCGTGACACGGCTGTCCAAGCAGATCTCACCGGCCTGCCTCGACTTCCGATCCGCGGCCTCTCCGATGTGGATGCGCGCGCGTTGCTCACCTCGGTTGTTACGGGACCACTCGACGAGAGTGTGCGCGAGCGGATCGTTGCCGAAACGGGCGGGAATCCGCTGGCAATTCGTCAGCTGCCTCTCGGGCTCAAGTCAGACGAGATGGCCGGCGGCTTCGGACTCTCGGGGCTCGGCGCACTGAGCGCGCGGATTGAGCAGAGCTTCCGGCGACGCCTCGAGCCGATGCCGGCGGCAACCCGCCGATTGCTGCTCGTGGCTGCCGCTGATCCTGGGCAGGACGCCGTCTTGATCTGGCGTGCGGCTGAGCAGCTCGGCGTGGTGCCGGCAGATGCTGATCCCGCCGTCGCCGACGAGTTCGTCAGTTTCAGTGGCCAGGTGCGGTTCTGCCACCCTCTCGCGCGATCAACCGTGTACAAAAGCGCGTTCCCCGACGAGCGAAGAGCGGCACATCAGGCATTGGCGGATGCGACCGACCCGGCCGCAAACCCCGAACGGCGCGCCTGGCATCGCGCCCACGCATCGTCTGGACCGGATGAAGACGTCGCCGCCGAACTCGAGAGGTCCGCTGAGTACGCGCAGGCCCGCGGAGGTCGCGCGGCCGCTGCGGCGTTCCAGGAGCGCGCCGCGGAGCTGACGCCCAACCCGGAAAGGCGCGCGGAACGTGCGCTGGTTGCTGCGAAGTCGAAATACGAGGCAGGTTCCCCGGAACGCGCTCTGCGACTCCTCGCGATCGCCGAGTCCGGCTCGACCAATGAGACGCTTCTCGCCCGCGTCGAGTTGCTGCGTGCTCAGGCTCTGACCAAGCTCACTCCTGGTGACGAGGACCTGCTTCTCGCCGCAGCCAAGAGGCTGGCGCCGGTGGATCATCGCCTCGCCCGAGAGACCTACCGCGATGCGTTCCGTTCGGCTCAGGTCGTCGGACGCCTGGGCCGATCAGGAGCGACCGCCGAAGTAGCACGAGCGATCCTCGCGAGCCCAGCCACGGGTCCCGCGAACGCGTGCGACGGGATCCTTGACGGGCTGGCAACGGTGATCGTGGAGGGCCATTCCGCAGGTGCTCAGTTGGTGATGCGCGCACTGGTCGAGCTTCGCGACAACGAGCCGTGCACGGAGGCCACCCTGCCGTGGTTCCCGTTCGCCTCTAAAGCGGCTCTGGACGTGTGGGACGACGAAAGCGGGCGGGCGCTGGCAGCACAGATGACTGCATTTGCTCGAGAACGTGGGGAACTCAGCTCGCTTCAGATCGGGTTGATCGTCTCCGTCGGCCACCTGGTGTTCGCTGGGGATCTGGCCGCCGCGCAGGCTCTGACTGATGAGAGTGCGCTCATCGCCGAGGCGACCAACCTCCCCAAGCCCGCCTACAACCAGGTCATGCTCGCGGCCTGGCGCGGACAGGAGGAACAGGTGACCTCCATGATCGCGAACGCGACACCAACCGCCATCGAACGTGGAGAGGGCCAATGGCTCACCCAGAGCGGATGGGTGGAGTCCGTGCTCAACAACGGACTCGGCCGATACGACCGGGCATTACTGGCGGCCGAAGAAGGCAGCCGCTACCCGAACGAACTCGGAATCGCGAACTGGTCGATGGTCGAACTCGTCGAAGCAGCCGCGCGGAGCGGCCAGCCGGAACGAGGGATTGAGGCTGCACGACGCCTCTCCGAGATGGCGCAGGCTAGCAGGACAGATTGGATCGGCGGCGTCGCCGCACGCTCCCGAGCGCTCCTGGCCGACGGCTCGGCCGCGGAGGACGACTACCGACTGGCGATCGAGCACCTTGAGCGCACCAGCTTGCGTATGGAACTCGCGCGCGCACGGTTGGTGTACGGAGAATGGCTTCGTCGCCAGAACCGACGAGTCGACGCCCGGGAGCAACTCCGGTCTGCGCACACCGTGCTGGATGAGATTGGAGCCCACGGCTTCGCCGCGCGAGCCCGCCGCGAGCTGGCAGCTACCGGCGAGAAAGTGCACAGCAAGGCGCGGGGCTCGCAGGCAGACATGACCTCTCAGGAGGTTCAGATCGCCCGACTGGCTGCGAGCGGTCAAACCAACCCGCAGATCGCTACGCAGATGTTCGTCAGCCCGCGAACTGTCGAGTGGCATATGCGCAAGATCTTCAGCAAGCTCGGTGTGACATCGCGACGAGATTTGCCCGGAGCGCTCGACTCTGCCGGTCTGGCTGCCGTCATAGGTCGTAGTTGAGACCATTTGCTGATTACCGATCCGAATGGCCCCACCAACGATAATGACGCACGCGTCGCACGCTGAACTCGCGATGGTCTAGTCCTTGACAGAGGGATGTGCTTATATGCCGGGATGGGGATACTGACTACGACCGCCGGTGTGACGAGCGGTGAACAAGGTCGCCCTGCCGCATTGATCGGACGGCGCCGTGAGTGCGCGAAGCTGGCTGGGCTCCTCGACCACGTTCGTTCCGGCACCAGCCAGGCCCTCGTATTGAGTGGTGAGGCGGGAATCGGCAAAACGGCACTCCTCTCCTACGTCAGGGAGCAGGCAAAAGGGTGTGCAGTGCTGGAAGCTGCAGGCGTGCAATCCGAAATGGAACTCGCATACGCAGGACTGCATCAGCTGTGTGCGCCGTTGCTGGGCCACCTCGCGACCATCCCACAACCCCAACGTGAAGCGCTCAGTACCGCGCTCGGACTGTCCAACGGGAACGCGCCCGACCGGTTCCTCGTGGGCCTGGCTGTGCTCAGCCTTTTGGCTGAGGCGTCACGTGAGCGCCCTTTGGTGTGCATCATTGATGACGCCCACTGGCTCGACCAAGCGTCCTTGCTCACGATCGCGTTCGTAGCGCGGCGGCTGCGGGCCGAAGCAGTGGGGATGCTCTTTGCCGTACGAGAACTGGACGTTGATGAGGCGCTGAGCCCCCTACCGAGAATCAGCGTGACCGGCCTCTCTGAAGCGGCATCACGACAATTGCTTACCACGGCCATTGCGGGACCGCTCGATGCAACTGTTCGCGAGCGAATCGTGGCGGAAACGCACGGCAACCCTTTGGCGCTGCTACAGCTGCCGTCAGGTCTGACCATGGAACAGATTGCTGGAGGATTCGGGCTTTCTGGTCTCGGTGCACTCACGAACCGCATCGAGCAGAGTTTCCGTCGACGGTTAGCGACGATGCCTGCAGCTACATTGCGCTTGCTGACGATCGCGGCCGCCGAGCCCGGTCAAGACGAGGCACTCATCTGGCGGGCGGCAGACCGTCTCGGCGTTGATGTGAAGGACGCCGAGCCGGCCGTGGATGACGGGTACGCAACCTTTTCCGGCTACGTGCGCTTCTGCCACCCCCTCGCGCGATCAACCGTGTACAAGGCGGCCCTGCCGGAAGAGCGACAGGCGGCGCACCGCGCTCTGGCTGACGCTACCGACCCCACGGCAGAACCTGAGCGAAGAGCATGGCATCTCGCCCAAGCGAGCTCCGGGCTGGACGAAGCCGTGGCAGCCGAGCTCGAGCGGTCCGCTGACTCGGCTCAGGCGCGCGGTGGGCAAGCGGCAGCGGCCGCATTCCACGAACGAGCAGCAGAACTGACGCCCGATCCGGCCCGCCGAGCAGAACGGGCTCTGGTGGCTGCCAGATCGAAATACGACGCCGGCTCCCCGGAGAGGGCTCACCGTCTACTGGCGATCGCGGAGATTGGCGCATCGTCGGAGCACCTCAAAGCCCAAATCGAGCTGCTGCAAGCCCAGATCTCCAGCCGTCTCCATCCAGGAGATGGCACACCCCTTCTGCATGCAGCGGCGCGACTAGAACCGATCGACCTCGCTCAGGCCCGCGAGACCTACCGAGATGCGTTTTACGCCGCCCTGACCGCGGGTCCTCTAGGCCACCCAGAATCGATTGCCCAGGTAGCAGCGGCAGCACGAACCTCAACGAAGCAAGCGCCCGCCGAGAACGCCTTCGAGGTCGCACTCGACGGGTTGGCCAAGATCATTGAAGATGGATACGCCGACGGAGCACCGCAGGTGAAATCGGCTCTGGCGGCCGCACGCAGCAGCAGAGAACTGTCGGACTCTGATCTTCGATGGATGCCCTTCGCTGGCCGCCTCGCGCTCGATGTTTGGGATCCGGACAGCGCGTTGGACTTCTCCACGACGATCATCGAGTCGGCCCGCCGTCGCGGCGATTTCAGCACGTTGCCCACAGCGTTGCTGGGCGGCATCGGGTATCTGCTGTTCGCTGGAGACCTCGCAACCGCCTCAATGTTCGCTGACGAGTGCGAGATGATCGGCGACAACATCACTATCCCCACATTGCCTTTCGGGCGACTGGTGGTAGCGGCGGTGCGAGGGCAGGAATTAGAAGTGGTGTCCCTCGTCGACCGGGTCACCCCGGTCGCGATGGCCATGAAAGGAGGGCAATGGCTTACAGCCACGGCCTGGGCCGAAGCCGTCCTGTACAACGGCCTCGGCCGCTTCGACCGAGCTTTGGCTGCTGCCGAGCGCGGCAGTCGCAACCCAAACGAACTGGGCTTGGCCTCCTGGTCGATGGTGGAGCAAGTGGAGGCAGCTGCCTGCTCCGGCCATCCCGAGCGGGCGGTGGAGCCGATGCGGCGTCTGACCGAGATGGCTAAAGCCTGCTCAACCGACTGGATCCTTGGCGTTGCGGCACGGTCGGAAGCACTCCTGGCAGAAGAGGAGGACGCTGAAGTGCTTCACCGAACCGCGATCGAGCATCTTGAGCGCACGCAAATGCGGACGGACTGGGCACGGGCGCAACTTCTTTACGGGGAATGGCTCCGACGCCAAGACCGACGAACAGAATCCCGGAAGCACCTCCGGCAAGCCCACGACGCGTTCACAGAAATCGGAGCAGAGGGCTTCGTGGACCGTGCACGAGGCGAACTCCTCGCAACCGGCGAGAACGTCCACCGGCTGAGCTCAGGAAATCACGTCCAGCTGACAGAGCAAGAGTTGCAGATTGCTCACCTCGCCGCTAGCGGCCTCACCAATCCACAGATAGCCACGCGGCTCTTCATCAGCGCTCGCACGGTCGAGTGGCACCTTCGGAAAGTCTTCGTGAAGCTCGACATCAAGTCGCGCCAGGGGTTGAACAAGGCGCTCGAAGACAGCCCGGTCACCCAACGACCAGTGAATGCGCGGCTGCTGACAAACGCACCCTGACACGTTCCAGATTTAGGGCGCAGTGGCAATGGCGTCTCTGAGCTCAGCGCGAGCGAGTCGCGACGCGGCAACCCTGCCGGCGAACAGAATCACGATGCCGAGCACAACAGCGAGCGAATAGAGCACAGCCGCACCGGTGAAGACCCCATGAAAGCCTGCGATGAGCTCCAGCCTCTGGGGACTTGGTGATGGCGCCGCGGCAACGAAGACGACCGTGAGGATTGCAATTCCGATCGACCCACCTACCTGATGAGCAACGTTTACAAGCCCCGAGGCTGCACCTGCGTCCTCGGGTGCAACACCGGCGACTCCGGACTGTGTGAGCAGGATGATCGCGATGCCCTGACCGATGCCGAGAAGGAGGAGAGGAAGGACCACGTCGGGGTAGTAGTGCGTGCCCGGGCCGATCCGCGACAGCCACACAACACCCACGAGGGCGACAAGCAGCGCCGCAACGAGAACGACGGGGCGCCCGAACCGGTGTTGCAGCGGCCCGACGACGTAAGCCATCGCGAAGAACATTCCCGTGATGGGCACATATGCAATTCCCGTTTCCAACGCGGAAAGCCCGAGAACCTCCTGCAGATACTGACTCAGGAAGTAGAAGATTGCCGATGTTGCCCCCACAACCAGAACACGTCCGGCGTACGCCCCGGATCGCTCCAAGCTGGCGAACAATCGAAGAGGGGTGATGGGCTGCTTCGCGTGGCGCTCGATCAGGATGAAAGCGAGGAGCATCACCGCAGCAAGTGCGAAACTCGCCCACGAATAGATATCACTCCACCCGACTTCGGCGGCCTGAACGAACCCGAAGACCAGAGCCGACATGCCGGCCGTGGACGTGAGCGCACCCCAAATATCCAGTCGACCACGAGCTTTCACTGATTCGTGAAGGACTCTGGGCGCCAGGATGAGAATCACGATGCCGATGGGAACGTTTATCAGCAACCCCCATCGCCACGAGAGCAGATCCGTGAACAGGCCGCCGACGATGATACCGACGCTGGCGCCGGCGCCGATGACCGCACTGTACAGGGCGATAGCCCGCCCCCGCGCGAGAGGGTCTGTATAGAGATCGACCAGCAACGCCAGGGTCGACGGAACTGCGAACGCGGCCGCTGCACCTTGAACGGCTCGTGCGGCGATCAACCAAGGTGCGCCGACGGCGACGCCGGCTGCGAGAGATGCCACCGTGAAGAGCCCCACGCCGAGCAGAAAGACCCGCTTACGGCCCAGCAGGTCTCCGGCGCGTGCGCCGACGAGTAGAAGGCCCCCGAAAGCCAGAGCGTAAGCATTCTGGACCCACGACAATCCGGCAGCAGAAAACGCGAACTCACGCTGAATATGCGGCAGCGCTGTGGTCGTAATGGATGCATCAAGCACCATCATGAGCTGACACCCGAGGATCAGCACGAGTGCGAATGTCTTGTTGCCGTCGGTGCGTACCGAGCGTTGCATGGTGGTGGTTCTCCTCACCATCTAAGGGATTCGTGTGGCTGGTCGCGATCGGCGTGCCTGTGTTGGCGGATGCGGCAGGAGCGAGCCGCCGGACTCTTGCCTGCCCGGCGGCCCGGCGGCCCACCTATCTCGTGCGATGTCGGCTCTGCCGCGGGCTCGATACCCGTGCGAAGCGTCCATGTCGGTTTGAGATCTAGGAGGCTTTCGCGAAGTCGGTCTTGGCCGCGAACAAACGGGAGGCGTCGAAGTCAGCCTGCAGGTCATCCATCTTCGTTTGGATGCGTCGCATGGCATCGCTCCCGAGGATGATGCGGTGCATGGTCGGGTGACTCGTGAGCTGTTCGAAGAGCACCTCAGCGGCTCGCTTCGGGTCGCCAGGGAAGATGACGTCTCTCAGCATCTCGACGTTCTGCATCGCACGGAAGAAGTTGCCGGACGAATCGTCGTAGTCCGGGATCAGCTCGCCGGAGAAGTGCGTACGAGCGTCGATGCCTGTGAGGAAGGAGCCGGGCTCGACGAGCACGGCCTTCAAGCCGACGGGTTCGATCTCCTGCCACAACGACTCGGTGAGACCCTCGAGCGCGAACTTGCTGGCGGAGTAGAACGCGTTGCCGGGAAGGCTGGCGATGCCGTCCATCGAGGACATGTTGACGATCATCCCCGATCGACGCGCTCGCATGCCAGGAAGGGCGAGCCGCAGCAATTCCACGGCGGCGAAGAAGTTGACCTCGAAGACCTGTCGGTAGTCTTCCTCGCGCTGCTCTTCGATCGCTCCGAGATAGTCGATGCCCGCGTTGTTGACGAGGAAGTCGATCTTCCCGAAGCGCTGCTCGGCGCGGGAGATGAGGCTCTTGCGCTGCTCAGGGTTGGTGACATCGACGCCCACGACGAGGGCGCTCTCGGGGTACTGGGCCGCGAGTTGCTGCATCGATTGCTCGTTCCTGGCAGCGAGGACGACCTCGTGACCTTCGTTCAGCACATGCGATGCCAGGTCGTGGCCGAGTCCGCTGGACGCTCCGGTGATCAGCCAGGTGGGTGTGGTGCTCATGGTGGTTCTCCTTCTTGATGGATGGTGGGTTCTTCGGGGCTGAGGTCAGGCGTCTGCCGGGAAATCGGCGGACGCACTCACCGTGGCCCACTTCTCGGTCTCCGCTGCTCGCACTTCGGCGGCCTTGCGGATCAACCCGAGGGCGCCGGCCCCCAGTACCAGCCGCATAGGGAGATCGCCGCCATGCACGGTATCGACGATGATCTGGGCGGCGCGGGCGGGGTCCCCAGGTTCTTTCGCGGAATTGGCGGCCCGGTAGGTGTTCATCGCGCCGACCGTCTGCTCATAGTCGGGGCCGACGGGCGCCAACTTCATTGATGCGCCTTGCCAGTCCGTGCGGAACGCACCCGGTTCCACGATCATGACTCGGATGCCGAGCGGTTTGACTTCGTTCGCGAGCACTTCAGAGAAGCCTTCGACGGCGAACTTTGCGGTTTGATAAGCGCCCATGCCTGGCGTACCGCCGACGCGACCGCCGACGGATGAGAACTGCACGATGACGCCCGAACGCTGCGACCGCATGACGGGCAACGCCGCCTTCGTCACGTTGACAGTGCCGAAGAGGTTCGCCTCGACCTGGGCCCTGAAGTCAACGTCGGTCATCTCCTCGATGGGTGAGCTGTTCGCGAACCCGGCGTTGTTCACGACGACGTCGAGGGATCCGAACTCTCGAACGGCGAAGTCGATGGCGGCGGCAGCGGCATGGGCGTCTGTCACGTCCAGAGGGAAGGTGCGCACCTGTTCGCCGTACTGGTCAACCAGGTACTGGAGCTGTTCGCGTCGCCGTGCGGTGGCGACAAGATGATCGCCCCGCTCGAGAACCGCTCGGGCGAGCTCCTTACCGAACCCGCGTGAACTTCCGGTGATCAACCATGTCTTGCTCATGATCCTTGTCCAATCTCTTTTTGAGCGGCCGCCAGAGTGCGGTCCGCGATGTAGCAACTGTCAACACGCTGCGCGTCGCCTGATCTCGTAGCTCTCGCTCGATCGCCGTCAGACACGTCGGTTCCTTCGCACCCCTATGGGCGAGTTAGCTTGGAGGCCTCTTCGGCACGTGCTGCCACGACCATGACCGTGTAGTTCGACGCTTCGAGTGTCTTGAAGCTGGAGAAGTCGCGGCGGCCGTGGGTGACACCGTGGGCGATGGCCCCGTACAGAGCTCCAGCGACGGCACCGACCGCGAGGCCTGCGAGGAGGCCGACGATCCATACGACTCCGGAGGAGAAGATGGTCAGGAACCCGCCGACGAACAAGCCGAACCACGCCCCGCTGGCGGCGCCTTTCGCGGCTGCTTTGGGCACCGTCAATCTGCCGGTTACCTGCTCGACCGAGTGAAGGTTGTTGCCGACTATCCGCACCTGCTCCATCTCGAATCCGGAGTCGGAGAGGTCGTCGACGAGTCCTTGCGCGGAGTTGTAATCGGGGAAGGTTGCGAGGTCTGCGTACGCGAAGGTCTGATCGGTGTTTGACATGGTGTCACCCAGCTTCTGTTGAGGAGGTTTCATCGATGGTCGCGGGGCCTGAGTAGGTGCGACCCGCTGGAGGCCCCGAGGTGCTCATAACTACCGTGCCCATGTCGGGTGCCTCTCGGCGCCCGTAGGTGTCCCTAGGCGACACCCGGGTTCCCGGCCGACGCGGCAACTGGGGCTCGTTCAGATCGTCCGCGTACGCGGCAACGCCGCTGCGTCAAGCACGCTGGTCAAAGACCGGGCGGCCATTCGCCGCGAGGTCAGCGACGGCGGCGCGAAGGGGCGATCACGGCAAACGCCGATGCCGCGGTCAGCCCGAATACGAGGTGAGCAGACAAGTCATCGCGGAGGGTGCGAGCGTCGTACTTCCAGATCGGCCGGTAGACCTTCAGCAGCGGGAGGATCGCGTAACTCGTGAGCCAGGCGGCGGGGCCGAGGGCCACTGCAAGGAGTCGGGCATGCGGGAACACTTTCTTCGCAACGGTGTAACTGAGGCCCCAGCCGACGCCGGTGGCCCAGTGCACCAGATTCGTCGCGGGCCGCGCCCAAGTATCGGGCGGCGTCTCACCGAGGACGAACTCCGCGGCTCTGCGGCCCACCTGACCGGGCGCGGAAGCGGACTCCCAATCGTTGACGGCCTCGGCAAACTCCCATTCAAGAAGCCGCGCGGTACCAGCCTGGCGCCGGTACCGCAGGTACCAAACTGCGTCCATGGCAGCGGTGCCGAGCACGCCTGCGACTAGCCCGGCGGTGAGAGCGCGAACGATAGTCATGAGAGAACCCTTCGAGTGACGTTGGTTCGGACGAGCTCGATCAGCTCATCCGCGCGGCCAGAGAGCACGCTGCGGGTCGCGTACAGCGCAACCCCTTCGACTTGGGATTTTCCGATGCGCGGAGGAAACGCAAGTTCCTGTCGTGCTGTCATGACCTCGACGAGCGCGCTCCCGTCGTGACTGAATGCGGCGCGCAGAGCCGTTCCCAATTGGGCGGGTTGGTCGACTCGCTCCGCATGCATGCCCAAGGCCCGCGCTATCGCAGAGAAGTCCGGATTCGTCAGTTCGGTTCCGAAGTTGACGAAGCCCGAAGCCTTCATCTCCAGCTCGACGAATCCGAGCGCACCGTTGTTGAAGACGACCATCTTCACGGGCAGATGCAGCTGCTGCAACGTGAGCAGATCACCCAGCATCATGGCCAAGCCGCCATCCCCGGAGAGAGTAACTACCTGTCGCCCGGGGTGGGATGCCTGGACGCCGATCGCGTGAGGCAACGCGTTAGCCATGCTGCCGTGATTGAACGAACCGATCAGCCGGCGACGCCCATTCATCCTCAGGTAACGAGCCGCCCAGATGACCGGCGTTCCGACATCGGGGATGAACACGGCGTCGTCGTCTGCGATCTCGTCGACCATACGAGCTACGAACTGCGGAT
Organism: Orlajensenia leifsoniae; assembly: GCF_004570845.1. Lineage (GTDB taxonomy): Bacteria > Actinomycetota > Actinomycetes > Actinomycetales > Microbacteriaceae > Orlajensenia > Orlajensenia leifsoniae. Next base: position 632,139 of record NZ_SPQZ01000001.1, read on the forward strand.
GGAGTGGCGAGTGGTTGTGCTCCTCGCGCGCCAGGTGGTCGAGTTCATGTCGAGCCTTTGCATAGCCGCGGAGCGCCTTATCGAGATGCGTGCGCCCGCTGTGAGCGCGTAGACGCATCGCGAGCGCCGCGAGTGTGGCCTCGGTAGTTCCCACGAGAGGAATGTCGACCGCGGTCCGCCGCCCGATCTGTTCACCGCGAATGTCGATCTGGATCACGATCGCATGCTCCGGGTAGAAGTCACGGTAGGGGAAGTCGGTGCCGATCATGAGCAGGACGTCGCAGTCGTTTATTGCGTGGAATCCAGGGGCCAGGCCCAGGAGTCCAGTCATCCCCACGTCGTAGGGGTTCGCCGGTTCAACGGACTCCTTGCCTCTCAGAGTGTGGACGACCGGGGCTTGTAGTCGCTGCGCGACGGCGATTAGCTGGCGGTGTGCCCCCTCACCGGCGCACCCGGCGCCGGCCAGGATCGTCACCCGTTCCGCAGTATCGAGGACTCGGACAGCTTCGGCGAGTTGCTCTTCGCTAGGAACCGTGATCGAGGCAGTGGCGCGAATCGGGGTGATGGATCTCGTCCACGGGATGTCGGCGAGGAGGAGGTCTCCTGGGATGACGACAACCGCCACACCGCGCTTCTCCAGCGCGGTGCGCATTGCGATCTCCAACACATACGGGAATTGGTCGATCGTGGTCGCCAGCTCGCTGTACACGCTGCATTCTCGGAACAGTTCTTGCGGATGGGTTTCCTGAAAGTAGTTCGTGCCGATCTCGCTCGACGGTATGTGCGCCGCGATGACGAGGACCGGTACTCGAGAACGTTGAGCATCGAACAGCCCGTTGATCAAGTGCAGGTTTCCTGGACCGCAACTCGCTGCAGCGACGGCCAGGTCACCGGTCACCGCCGATTCTCCGGCCGCAGCGAATGCTGCGGCCTCTTCGTGGCGCACGTGCATCCAGGAGATGCCGCCGTGGCGACGTATCGCTTCGGTGAGGCCGTTCAGCGAGTCTCCCGGGAGACCGTATATGCGTCTCACTCCTGATTCCGCCAGGGTTTCGACAATGAGCGCTGCGATGGTGTTCGACACTCCGACCTCACTTCGTTCTGTTCTGGCAACGGTCTCAGCAGCGCAGATAAGTACGCACCAGTGGGTGTCCCCGGTCGAACCCCGGTCTCGCCTGAACCGGTGTGGAACCCGGGGAACCACACGGGCGCCCCGGGCCCGGGCGAGGAGCGACCATGAGCCATGCACTCACCACACCAGCACCAGCACCAGCACCAGCACCAAAGAATCATCACCGAAGTCGAGAAGAGCGATCGGTGGTGAGCGAGCTGGGCTCGACGCCTGAAGTGGTTGAGCGTCTGCTCTCACGGTTTCCTGGCGCGCCACGGCCAGTAGTCGAGAATGCAGTCCTGGCCGCCGAGCGTTCGTTCACCGGCGCGCGAGTGCGCGGGTACTTGCCGGTGCTCGTCGAACGGGCTGCGCGCACGACTGTGCAACTCATGGGCTTCAAGGAAACTCGGGAGACGAGGGACACGGCGGGTGGCCCACCCGGGGACCGGCTTCCGCCAGGCCATGTGTCCATAGAAACCATCTTGAACGCGCACATCGGCTTTGGTGACTGACCACCCTCGGCGCGCAGCACGCTGGCAACTGGCCCCTGAACGTAGGTCGGTTTGTGCCGGCCACGGACCAAACCAGCAACAACTCGGGAGATGTCATGTCGATTGAACGAGCAGGTGTTCGAACAAGTGCCGATTCAGTTGAAGATGGCACACTGGCTGGTCGCCAACGGTTCAGGACTTGGCTCCTGACTGGGCTGTCGGATTCGACCGGCACCCACCAGGGGCCGCATGCGGTGCGCGTGGAGCGTACACATTCCTGGTGGCGAGTGATGTGCCTGACCGGTGTGGACTACTTCTCCACGCTGGGTTACCAACCGGCCATCGCCGCTCTGGCAGCCGGGCTCATCTCACCATTCGCCACCGTCGTGCTCGTCGTCCTCACCCTGGCGGGCGCCCTACCGATCTACCGTCGGGTCGCGGAGGAAAGCTTCCGTGGCTCAGGGTCGATCGCGATGCTTGAGCGGCTACTGCCATGGTGGGCGGGAAAGTTGCTCGTGCTCGTGCTGTTGGGGTTCGCCGCGACCGATTTCATCATCACGATCACACTGTCCGCTGCGGATGCCAGTGCCCATGCGATCGAGAACCCGTTCGCCCCGGCCTGGTTCCATGGCAATGAGGTTTTCATCACCCTATTGCTCGTCGGCCTGCTCGGGGCCGTGTTCCTCATGGGGTTCCGTGAAGCCATCGGCATCGCGGTCCTGCTGGTGGCCGTCTACCTGGCTCAGAACGTGATAGTCGTCTCAGTTTCGATCGTCGAGGTCTTTCTGCACCCGCTCGACGTGACCGATTGGTGGGCTGCGTTGAACGCCGAACACGGCAATCCGTGGATCATTGTTGGAATCGCCTTGTTGGTCTTCCCGAAGCTCGCCCTTGGCCTGTCGGGCTTCGAAACCGGTGTCGCTCTCATGCCACAGATCACAGGAAAGCATGACGACACAGAGGACCGCCCTCAGGGCCGCATCGTCGGAGCGAAGCGCCTGCTGACGACGGCAGCCATCATCATGAGCGTCTTCCTCATCACCTCCAGCGTCGTGACCACCTTCCTGATCCCGCAGGCCGAGTTTCAGGCCGGCGGAGCAGCGAACGGACGCGCCCTCGCTTACCTCGCGCATGAGTACTTAGGGCCGGCCTTCGGCACCGTCTACGCCATCAGCACCATCCTTATTCTTTGGTTCGCCGGGGCGTCGGCGATGGCTGGGCTGCTCAACCTAGTCCCCCGCTATCTGCCGCACTACGGCATGGCGCCCAACTGGGTGCGCGCAGTGCGCCCTCTCGTACTGGTGTTCACCGCCATCGCGTTCCTGATCACGATCATCTTCCAGGCCGATGTCGACGCCCAGGGCGGCGCCTACGCAACCGGTGTGCTGGTCCTGATCAGCTCCGCGGCGATCGCCGTGACCTTGTCATCTCACCGCAAACAGCAGCGCCGACAGACCGTCGCCTTCGCCACCGTCTCGGTCGTGTTCATCTACACCACCGTCGCCAACATCTTCGAACGGCCCGACGGCATCCGAATCGCAGCCCTTTTCATAGCCGGGATCCTCGTCGTGTCACTCGTCTCGAGAGTGCAGCGTTCCTTCCAAGTGCGAGCCACATCGGTCACGTTCGACGCGACCGCCCGCCGTTTCATCACCGAAGACGCACAGCTCGGAGAGGTGCTGATCATCGCGAACGAACCCGACGATCGGTCCGGCGAGGAGTACCGCAAGAAGACCGACGACGAGCGCCGACTCAGCCACATCCCATCGACCTCGTCCACGATCATTCTCGAGGTCCACTTAACAGATTCTTCCGACTTCGAGGAAGACCTGCGCGTGGAGGGCGTCGACGTCGACAAGTACCGCGTCATGCGGGTCGCCAGCGGCAACGTCCCGAACACTCTCGCCGCCGTTCTGTTGGGGATCCGGGATATCACGGGCGTCGTGCCGACCATCTACTTCGAATGGACGGAAGGCAACCCGATCTCCAACATGTTCCGATTCCTCGTCACCGGTAGCGGAGAGGTCGCACCCGTCACACGCGAGGTGCTGCGGGAGTCCGAGACAGATCTCAAGCGCCGTCCCCAAGTGCACGTCAGTTGACGGGAGGGCACGAGGCAGGCCGCCATCGTTGCATACGCCAGAGCGGGCCTTCTGGAAGAGACCGAAGGCGCATCGCCGAGTGGACGGTCGCCCACTCAGTAGCACCCAAGGACGATTCAGCCATAGGTAGGTGCTGCCTCAGTGCAAAGAACGGTCATGGGTCAGCCCTTCTGACCTCTTTTGCCGGGCGTGGTAGTTGGCCTATCTCTTGGACATAGCTGGTCGTAGACGGTCTGTCATCGCGACAGTTGAGCCCGTAGGCGGATCCCTTGGCGCAGTGCGACCCTAGCCCGGGCTGAAGCACGCGAAACACTGTCCGCAAATCGACCTGTCGCTATGCTGACGAAACCAGCGAAGGGGGTCAAATGCCAACGTCGAAACTGTTGTTCTGGGTCGGGGGTTCTCTCACCGGAATATGGATACTCCTAGCCATCCTGACTGCCCTTGCTCCTGAGATCTTCTACTCCCAGACTCAGAGCTCTCTTCTGTGGATCCAACTCGTCAACGCGGTCCAGTTACTCGCCGTCGTGTTCGGCGCGTCCCTCGTCGGAGCCGGCTTGGTGATCCGCCGACTGGAACTCACGGCCCCCACTGACGTCGGCTCTCCTGTCGACGTACATCATGAGCCAAACCTCGAAGTGTCCTGATTCAGCGTCTTCCAGCTTTTCGACGCCCGTGCAGGGATCCACTTGCGCGCCCGTGAAGGCCCAGCTGCGGGCAGAGCCCTAACAGTGTCAGCCGAGCATGGATGGTCCGGCGTACTAGCGTGAATGATCATGACGGATGCGGACCCTGACCTCACCAATCTGCCCCGATTCCTCGAGCACTTGGAACAGAGGGATGCCGTGGCAGCCTGGTTTGCTCGTCGATTGGTCGACGCGGGCGGAACTGTTCGCGTCTTCTGGGGGCCCCAACAGATGGATGTCTGGGAGCTCCGCGTACAGCGGGGTCAGATGATCGTCCGGTTCGGAGTCGAGCGCGGCTACTCGGATGGGGTGATGATCGCGCGTGCAGACGCTCACGCGTCATGGAACGACCTCCGGCCGATGCGCCTCGCGGTGCTCGCATGGGCGCGCGCTAATGGCATCCCCCTCCGTCTGAGCGACCCAGAGGATCTTGACGTCGACCTGACGTCCGTCGGGATCGTGGCGTTGGACTGGGTCGGCGCCGGTCACGATACGGAGGTCGAACGCGTCTGGCGCGCGTGGCACGAGTACCGGCAGCAGGTCGACCTACTCCAGGGACGTACACGCGGACGACCAGATGGATCTGACCTCGCAGCAGTCAAGGCCGCAGGGATCGCCGCGCTCGAGGCGGCTGCTCGATCAGTCACGTAACCCGAACTCGGGCAACGAGGCAACCTAGTCAAGCGCCGTTGCCAGCGGCGCTTCTCTCGGTACGGTGTTCTCCATGGACGGACCGGAAGAAGCAGAGGGTGTCTACGAATACGGCGGCCGGGTCTACAGGCTCGAGGAGCGTGACTCCGAACGGTGGACGGTGACCGCTGATGACGGGCAGGACGTCGGCGTGCTCGTCGCGCTGGCCGGGCCTGGGCGGAATGGTCCGGAGTACACCATCGACCTGCCGGGCGAGGAAGGACGGGTGGGTGAACCGTCGACCGATGATTGGCGGCGCGCCTTGCAAACACTCATCGACGAGTCGGTCCCTCCGGTCGGAGGCTGACGCTTCAGGCCGCTGAGGCTAGATCTGTACGGCGAGGTAATAAATCGCGAACACGCAGTATCCGATCCACGATGCCGTGGTGAGGATCGTGTTCGCGATGATGAGCTTCCATGCTCCGACGCGTTCCCGGACGGCGTAGCGCTCCGATCCGACGACGGATGCCGAGTAGATCGAGGGGACGTTCACGACGATCGCGAGGAGGGCGGCGACGACAGCGAAGGCGCCGAACGCCATCATGCTGAATCCCTCGGCCGAGGCTGAGGAAAAGCCAGAGCTGAGTATTTCGTCCCAGCGCAGGCCCCAGACCGCCACCGCGACGAGGGCTGCGAGCATGACGATTGCGGTCGTCATCGATGCACGCTGGCGGAACATGCCGAACCTCACGGCCACATGCGTCTGTTCAGGCTCACCATCGTTCCGTGCGGCGCGTCGGCGCCAGCGTCGCGCGGAGAGCTCGCGCGCGGTGATCGCCACCACCGTGTACGGGATCGCGACGTAAGCGGCGATGAACCCGACGTAGAGAGCGACGAACATCCCACCAGTGAAAGCGCACAGCACGAACCCCACACCGAGGATCAGCAGCGTGTTGAAGATCGCGGCGAGAGCCCCCAGGTAGCGCTTCGTGGGCAACTGTGTGGGCTCGGTTTCGGTCACGTTGTCTGCCGTTGGAACGCTGCTCATTCTTCCCCCCCGGGCTTTCAATCGACGGCGCTAGGCGCAGCCGGGTCGCTGGTGGCGGTGATGTAGATGTACTCGGCGATCCAGCCGGGCTGCCAGTGCGTGGGTGTCCTGTCGAACTCGTAGCGGGTGACTACGTCGCCGTCCTGAACAGCGTGGCGGAGAGTCACGGCCGGTGCACCAGCGACGAGGGAAATGCCCTCGATCTCAGCGAAGAGCACGCCGTCGGGGCCGAGGAGCCTGGCGGTGTACGTGTCCATGCGGCGGACTCTACCGGTTGGAGCGCGGAGGTGACGCGATGCCACCGCGACGACGGCGGCGATCAGAAGCAATCCTGCGATGCAGACGGCGACGGTCAGTCCGGTGTCGTAGATGGTGCTGGTGATCACGCCGTCGGCGGAACGCCAATTGCACACGACGCCGACGGGGAAGGCTACGGGGCTGGGAGCGTGCATGTTGTCTTCTACTGGTAGTACGCCCGCAGGGATGGTCGAGAACCCGCAAACGTCTCGGGCGTCACGCCAAATGGAGAGCGCGGCAATCGCGTACACGACCAGGGCCACGAGGAAACCGGCCACCGTCAACGCCGCTGCCCAATAGTTGGTGGCCGGCGCGAGCTCGGCTTTCGTTGAAACGTCCAGACCCATGACTCCACCCTGCATCAGGTCGGCGCCCAGCACCTAGATCACAAGCCGCGAGGCAGCGAGAGCGCTTAGTCCGTGGTTCCAGGCAACTGAGCAGGGCTTTTCGCCTCGAGTGGTGGAGCGGGGCGAAGCAGCAAGATCACCGTTGCGATGGGTCCGATTGCCAGGGAGAGCAGGAACCGAGCGATCGGGGAGCGGCGGTTGGACGCTGCGATGTTCGCGTTGATCACGGCTAACAGGACCCACAACCACCCGAACTCAGCCATGGATGTCCGCCCGCTGGCTTAGAAGAGCCTGCCGCGACCGCTGTCGATCTGGCCCTGGATCGCGTCGAGAGACTGCTGCATCTCCGGGTCATAGGTGTTGGTGGCGAGCCGGCGCCGACGACTCGCGAGCGCAATAATCACGATGAAGGCGACAGCCGCGAGGACGGCTCCCGTCCAGATGAAACCAAGAACGACGCCGGACATGTTTCCCCCTAGTGCTTTCAATCAACAGTACTTGGCGCGAATGCGCCCGACGCCAGTTCTTTCGATGAGTAGCGCAGCTGGTCAGCGTTAGCTGGCACACTACTGACGTGAGCACGGGCGAACTGGACATCGTGAGCGGCCCGCGATTGGAGCATCGTCAGGCAGTCCCGACCCTCGGTATTCGAGAGACCGTCCCGTTCCGCACGATGCTCGCCAACCGGGACAGATTGCTCGCGGAGCTAATCGGGTGGCTCGCTGACCATGGCGTAGAACCCGCCGGGCACTTCTTCCTTCGGCTCCACGTCGTCAACATGTCCCACCTTATGGAGATCGAGGTCGGAGCATCCGGGGTGACGGATGCCGGCGAAGGGCGAGTGCAAGCAGGATCGCTCCCCGCCGGCGACTACGCGGTGCTGGCGTACCGAGCGAAGTCGATGACGGCCAACCGACGCCTACACGACTGGGTGCGCGAGGAAGGACTGGTGCTCGACACACGTCCGCATCCGAGAGGCGAGGCGTTCGCCTCTCGATGCGAGATCTATCTGACCGACCCGCGCACGGAGCAGCGAAAGACGCGTTGGGTCGTCGAGCTGGCGTTCATGACTCGAAGCTAGCCTCCGCCACTACGTGCATTCAGGGATCCCTCAGCGAGTCATACGGCTCCTCGGCTTCCGCTAACGGAACGTTGGTCTCGGCAGGGCTGCTCGCTTCACCTCTTCGACTGGCGGCGACATTCGGCCTCGCGGTGGCGCCGACGTCCTCGACCAGCCGGCCATGCTCGGTAGAGCGCTGCCGCAGATGTGTCCGCTCAAGAGGAGGTCGCCGGCTACCTCGTTGACAAGCGACCGAACTCGATTGCATTCGTCGTGAAGGACGGACCGTTCCCCGGTGAGAACGCCGACACCGGAGCCGCGAACCTGATCCGCATCGGCGAAGCGAACGACCCGAACTCGTACGAGGTGACCGGCGACCGTTTGGTGTCACTGCAGAACGGGCTCCTCCAAGACTCAGACCTTTCCGCCGCCCGAACCGCAGGGATCGGACATTCGTGGGGGCTGACAAACATCACCGGCAGCGAAACCCTCGGCGCCCACTACGACAACGTCGTCAGCCTCTCCGGCGCATGGACCCCGGAAACATGGCAGCCTGACCCCGGCACCGACTACAAGGACTACTCCTACAACGACCTCCTACAAATCGGCCAATCCACGGGGCTGGTCGGCGACGGGAACACCCCACGAGCTGAGGGGTCCGGGTTCGAGCACGACCCCTACTATGAAGGTCCGCGGCCCATCACGATCCAGACGATGGACGGGCCGGTGACAGACTTCGGTGCAGCGATGGACAACCACAACCTCGTCGCATCTGACGACCTGGCCAACCGAAAACTGCTGCTGCAGCTGAGAAAGGATCTCGGATGAAACGCCGGCTCCCACCGCTGCTGCCCGCAGTCGCCATCATCGCGTTGCTCCTCACCGGATGCGCAACCGAACCCACCCCATCCACAACCTCCAGAGCAGGGATGACCATCGCAGAAGCCAAAGCCAGGGCGCAGCAGCTCGAGGACGACATCGTCGCCCTGATCCCCGCCGACATCATCAAGACCACCGACCAGCTCGACAAAGCACGGCTCATGAACTGCACCGGCGGTGTCACCTGGCCCGGATCCACCGTCATCACATTCACCGAACCGCAGGACGCCGACGCAATCGTCCAGAAACTCCACGACGACCTGGACAAGACCGAGAACGCTGGCAACACCATCGAGCAGGTCGACAACGACTACCTCCTGGCCACCTACATCACCACAGACGGAGCGACCGCCCTCATCGCCGAAGAGGCAGGCGACGGAACCAGCATCCGGATCGACTCGAACTCACCATGCTTCGAACTCCCCGAAGGCTCCAGCCGGCACGGGAAGTACTGAACGATGACCCGTATCGCCCTGCACGCCGACCGGTTGGCTGTGGTCGACCGGGAACTAGCTGCTGCCGAGCTCAGTACCGCCGGGAGTCCAGCAGACGCGGCGAATCTGGCGATGCTCCCCGCCACCCTCCGACTGGACCGGGCAATCGCCGGACTCGCTGGCGAGCTCGGCCGGGTCGGTTCGTCGTTCGCTTCGGAGACCAGTCAGTTCGACGCTGACATGCGAGCTGCAGCGGCGGATCTGAACACGGTCGACGATCTGGCGACGGACGCGTTCGATCAAGTGACGTCGGCAGTCAACTCAGGGTGGCGCCGGGAACTTCACCGCTAGACGGCAAGCCGGCAGTCTGACCGCTTGCCGACGAAATTAAATGTGATGGCTACCGCGTCACTCCCCAGATTTGAACGCCGTCCCAGTAGACCATCCCCTTGCGGGATTGGGTCGTGCCTGCGCCAGTGATGCGTCCTGCCGATCGACTGCCATGCTGGCAGTATGAGCCCAGACGAGCGGGAGCTGCCATTCGCCGTGTCCTCATTGGGGAGCGCATCGGGGACCCCGACGATCGTGTTGCCGGGTGGGCCGTGCCGGGGTGCCGAATACCTGGGTGAGTTCGCTGGCCTGGGAGACGCCCACGCCCTCGTCGTCATGCATCCCCGCGGCGCCCCACAGAGCGGCGGCCTGTCCCGTGGGTGGTGGTCAGATGCCGATGACGTCGTAGCTCTTGCCGACTCTCTCGGGTTGGCAACGTTCGACCTCGTCGGCCACTCCGCGGGCACACGGCTAGCACTCTCAACCGCAGCACGATTCCCAGAGCGAGTCCGATCGTTGGCGCTCGTCACGCCGCCGGCGACGTGGCTGACTGGGACAACTTCCGACGCCGAGTCCATCGCCGCCGAACGCACGGAGCCCGCCGTGCTGGCGGCCTTCGCCGCACTGGAACAAGACGACCCGCACACGGAGTCGCAGTTCGTGGAATCCTTCCGCCGTCAAGCGCCCGCATGCTACGCACGTTGGACCGAGGTCGAGTGGGCACACAGCCGCGTAGGGGAGGTGAGTCTGGCGTCGGCGAGGGCCTGGTTCAACTCGATTCCAGCCGATGCGCCCGATCGCATCCGAGCCATGCACTCGCCCCCGACACTTGTCATCGGAGGAACACAGGATCTGCTTACCGGTGTCCAGCCGGTGCGGGACTACGCCTCGGTCCTCAACGCTCAAGCGTCCTTCATTGCAGAGTGCGGCCACTATCCATGGATTGAGCAGCCAGAGGAGTTTCATCGACTCCTGCACGAATGGTTATCGACGCCGCACTGATACGGATCGGAAATGTCGCGCCAACCGATCCTCATTCGGGCTGCCCGAGCGACATAGACGACCGCAATGTGCTCGAGGTCCATCTTTCGGTCCGGCGCGAGGACGCGCAGTGGCCCCCGAAATCGTCGCCGGTAGCCGTTGCTGTGCTCGGTCAACTCCCTGTACGTCGTGGTTCTCGGCAGATGCTCGTCTGGGATGAGTCCGTCAGGCGGCCGCCTTCTCGACGAGTGCGCGAATCCTGGCCTCCGTCGGAGCATCCAGCGAGCTGATGGTCCACGCGACCGGGTGCATGTGGGCACCCTCCTCACGTGCGGGGTTCACAACTTCGCCGAAGCCGAACGCGATGAAGTCCTTATCCGGTTTGATGTAGCAGATGTCTTTGCCGTCCTTGACGTAGAACGGGAGTCCCCAGCGGACGATCGGCTCTAACGAGGGTGCGCTCTCCCGGATGATGGTGTGCAGGCGTTCTGCAATCTCCCGGTACTGCACCGGGGCTTCACTGAGTTTGGCGAGAACAGCCTCGTCGCCCTTCTTCGTGAACATCGCCATGTTCAAGTCTCCTTCACGTGGTTGTAGTTGACATCGTGCGCTCGCGGCGACCGCTGGCGCCGGTGCTCAGCGTACGTCGACGCGGCGGACGTAGTCGAGGTTCCCGACCGATCCCCGTATCGTCCTTCGACGCAGCGGTCCATCTCCGACGCGCTCAATGTCAGGCGTCCAGACGGCCCTGCTCTGCGCTGCTGCGCCGGATTCATCGCCACCTCGCAACTCATGTGCCATCGTCGGAAACCGAATCGTGCCGGCAGTGTGCCGGTCCTTCCGCGCGAGCGCACCGCAAGCGCATCGGCTTGCGGGCAACGGTGAAGGTGCAGCGACATTCAGAAATCGGCACTGCCCTGACCAGGCCCGTTGCCGGCCGTGCCCCGCTGGTGCTCCTCTGACGCGCGCTGCCTTGCGAGGCGCTCTTCTGTTGAGTCTTCCGCTGGCGCTTGAGAACGCCGCCTCACCGTTTGCACGACGAGGACCGCGACCAACGCGAGCACCACAACGGCGAGAGACCAGAATCCGAGATCCATCTTTCCTCCGCGCGTTGCCTGACTATAAGAGCGGCGCTTCAGCCCCCTCCGAGATCGATCAGGCGCTGCTCCGTCACCTGCCCCTTCGAGCAACGAGAGCATTCGAAGTAGGGTTCCACGTCGGGTTCGCGTCGAACTACCCACTTGTGCAGACCGAGCCGGCACCGGAGTGGTTTCTCACGCATGTTGCACCTCTTTGTCGCAACGTAGCTGTTTGCCCAGCACGATACTCGTCGGCGGATCTCAGCGCGACCGATTGGCGTCTTCGGGTGCCAGCGCAAACATCCGGCGAATCCGATCCTTCATCGCTGCAATGGAAGAAGCCCGCGATCGCGGCGAAGAGCACGCCTCCAAGAAGCGGCCGAAGAAGCAGAGCAGACGCGACAGGCTCGGCTACCACAACTACACGGAGTCAGCCCGCGAGAAGGACAGTGCCAGCCTCGCCGACAAGGAGGAGCTCGTCCTGCGAATGTAGGCGTCCACTCACACCCCCACACATATGTTCCACCTACGCCCGGACGATTCGGTGCGCCTGAAAATGGCGCAATTCGAGTCATCCGGGCTTTTTTGTACCCGCGCCGCCCGCATCGACATGAGCATTCCACTGCGAAGGCAGATTCCACCTGATTTCCTCGAAGGCTCGGGGAAATCAGGCGTTAACGACGCAAGGGCACCCGCTCTCGCAAGCCAATACGGATGAACTGGCTTACCAAGGCGGATGCCCCCATGGCGGTACCGGTGGGATTTGAACCCACGGTGGACTTTCACCCACACAACTTTTCGAGAGTTGCACCTTCGGCCGCTCGGACACGGTACCGAGAAGGAGTTTAGTTGAGCGGGGGCTTCTGCGCGAATCGAGGCCCATGGTCGTCGGCATCCGCTCGCTCGTAGCTTGATTCGGCTCGTGACGGGGTGGCGTAGCCTTCGGACATGACGACCCCTCCTCTTCTCCGCCTCGGCGTGATGGCCACCTCGCGCAAGCTCGACGAGAAACGGCTGCCGCTGCACCCGTCGCATCTCGAGCGCATCGACGAGGACCTGCGCGCCAACATGATTCTCGAGACCGGCTACGGCGAGCGCTTCGGCATTCCGGATGCGAACCTCGCGCCTCTCGTCGGAGCGATCGCCTCTCGCGAGGAGATCATCGCCACCGCCGACGTGATCGCCCTGCCCAAGCCTCTGGCGTCCGACCTCGCCGATCTCCGTGACGGACAGACCCTGTGGGGCTGGCCTCACTGCGTGCAGGACCGCGAGATGACCCAGTTCGCCATCGACAAGGGCCTCACGCTGATCGCATGGGAGGCCATGAACCATTGGAAGAGCGACGGCGGCTTCGGCCTGCACGTCTTCCACAAGAACAACGAGATCGCCGGTTACTGCTCAGTGCTGCACGCTCTGCAGCTGTGCGGATCGACCGGAGACTACGGCCGCCGCCTCAGCGCCGTCGTGATCGGCTTCGGGGCCACGGCACGCGGGGCCGTCACGGTCCTGAACGCCCACGGCATCCACGACGTGCGCGTGCTCACCAACCGCGACACGGCCGCCGTCGGCTCGCCCATCCCCTCGGTCGACATCATCCAGTTCGAACACGACCCGGAGTCGCCGTTCCAGAGCACCGTGAACACCGAGGACGGCCCCGTCGCCCTCGCACCCTTCCTCGCCGCCCACGACATCGTCGTGAACTGCACCCTGCAGGACCCGAACGCTCCCCTCACCTACCTGCGCGAGGAGGACCTCGGCGAGTTCCGACCCGGCAGCCTCATCGTCGACGTGTCGATCGACGCCGGCATGGGCTTCAGCTGGGCGCGCCCCACGACCTTCGACGACCCGATGTTCACGGTCGGCGAGTCCACCAACTACTACGCCGTCGACCACAGCCCGTCGTTCCTCTGGAACTCGGCCACGTGGGAGATCAGCGAAGCGCTCATGCCCTTCCTCCGCACGGTCATGGAGGGCCCATCCTCGTGGGCCGAGTCCGACACCATCCGTCGGGCGACCGAGATCGAGGCGGGCCGCATCCGCAACAGCGCCATCCTCGAGTTCCAGGGCCGATCGAGCGAGTACCCGTACCTGCCCGCGCTCTGAGGCGCACGGCGCTTCGGCGACGGACGCCGCTCCCCCACATGCGTCTCAGCCCCACGGATGCCGCCGACGACGGAGCGGCATCCGGCAGTGTCGTCGGGCCCGATTAGGCTGGCCCCATGGCCCGATCCACCAACGCGTACCGCTGCGTCGAATGCGGCTGGACGACGGCGAAATGGGCCGGCCGCTGCGGCGAGTGCCAGCAGTGGGGAACCGTGACGGATGCCGCTGAACAGGCCGGTGGAAACGCCCGCGCCGTGAAGCCCGTCGCCGTCTCCGCCAGCCGCGCCGCCCGCCCCATCACCGAGTTCACCGCCGAGATGGAGATCACCCGCTGGCCGAGCGGGATCGGCGAGTTCGACCGTGTGCTCGGCGGCGGCGTCGTTCCGGGAGCCGCCATCCTGTTGAGCGGTGAGCCCGGCGTCGGCAAGTCGACGCTGCTGCTCGAGGTCGCCGCGCGGGCTGCGTCCACCGGCAAGAGGGTGCTCTACGTGAGTGCCGAGGAGTCCGTGAGCCAGGTGCGGCTGCGCGCCGCACGCACGGGAGCCCTCGTTCCGAACCTCTACCTCGCGTCTGAGACCGACCTCGGCACCATCCTCGGCCAGGTCGACTCCGTCGAGCCGCAGCTCCTCATCGTCGACTCCGTGCAGACCGTGTCGAGCTCCCTCTCCGACGGCCTCGCCGGCCAGCCCGGGCAGGTGCGCGAGGTCGCTGCAGCACTCGTTCGCCTGGCGAAGGAGCGTGAGCTGCCGATCCTGCTCGTCGGCCACGTCACGAAAGACGGATCGATCGCCGGGCCTCGTCTGCTCGAGCACCTCGTCGACGTGGTCTGCCACTTCGAGGGCGATCGCCAGACCGCGCTGCGCTTCGTGCGCGCACTCAAGAACCGCTTCGGCCCCACCGACGAGGTGGGCTGCTTCGAGATGACCGGAGACGGCATCGCCGAGGTGCCCGATCCGAGCGGGCTGTTCCTGAGCCGCGGCTCGACGAACGTCAGCGGAACCTGCGTCACCGTCGCCCTCGAGGGTCGGCGCGCCCTGCCCGTCGAGGTGCAGGCACTCGTCGTGAAGGCCACGGGCCCGCAGCCTCGGCGCGTCATGAACGGCGTCGATCCGTCGCGCGTCGCCATGATCCTCGCCGTGCTTGAGCGGCGGGCCGGTCTGAAGGGCGTCGGTGAGCACGACGTCTACATCTCCACGGTCGGCGGTGTGCGTCTCACCGAGCCCGGGGCCGATCTCGCCATCGCCGTCGCCATAGCGTCGGCGCTGAGCGAACGCCCGGTTCCGCACGAACTCACGGCGTTCGGCGAGATCAGCCTGGCGGGCGAGGTGCGCCCGGTCTCTGCGGCCGCTCAGCGTGCCTCCGAGGCACGCCGCCTCGGCTTCACCCACGTGCTCGACGCCGAGGTGGGCAGCGTCCACGCTGCCCTCGACCGACTGCGGCTCGCCGGCCCGTCGGCATCCGACGTCTCCGACGCCCGTGCCGCGGAGCGCCGGGCAGCGCAGCGCGAGGAATGGGAGCGCGAGTTCAGCGGTTCCTTCTGAGACGACCCGTCGAGGCCTCGAGTTGGCTCGGCCTACGCCTCGACGTCGAGCACGCGCAGGATCTCGGCCGGAGTCGCCTGCATCGGATGCGGTCCGGCGATGTCGAAGAACACCGTGGTGATCAGCTCGGCGTTCGCTCCGAGGAAGGCGCGGAGCCACACCGGGGATTGCAGGCCGACGGCGGGCGGCAGGTTCGCGGGCTTGTTCGCCGCGTCGCTGAACAGCAGGAGCGCCACCTCGCCGGTCTCGGGCGAGCGATAGGTCCAGACCTCTCCGCCGTCGAGCGGGTTGTCACGTGGACCCGGCTTCAGCAGCGGCACCACGGTGTTGCCGTTGCGCAACGCCAGTGCGACGGCCGCCATGTCCTGGTGCTCGAGCGCCTCGGCGAGCGCCTGAGAGCGGAAGGCGGCCGCAGCGGGAGCCGCGGACTTCGAGGACTTCTTCGACTTCTTCGGAGACGCTGAGGGCATGCCTCAAGGGTAGTAGCTGCTCGAGCCGGCCTCAGTTGAGCAGGAACTGCGTGGGCTCGCTGGTCACGTTGCCGACGGTCACCGTCAGCTTGTAGGAGGCACCGCCCGCGGGAACGACCTCGCGGTCGCCGTCGCACGTGTCGGCCGAGGAGCGCGTGCGATCCCAGGTGAGCGGCGCAGACGACCCGATCGGAACGTTCGGCTTGAGGGTGACATCAGCATCGACGGCATCCTTCTGGCAGTCGGTCGACAGCCAGTAGACCTCGTCGCCGCTGGTGATCGTGAACACCTGCTGCGAGCTGCCCGCGTTCACGACGCACGGCTTCGAGCCCGTGTTCGTGATGCTGAGCGAGAGCTGCGGCTTCTGGTCGGCCGCGTAGGAGTCGAGGTCGGTGATCGCCTTCACCGCGAGGTCGTCGTCGGCGCACGCGACACCCTTCGCATCGACGGCATCCGTCGGGATGGACGTGGCGTCTGCGGCAGGCTTCTCGGAACTCGTCGACGCCGGGGCTGGAGTCTTCTGCTCGTTCGGCTCTCCCGAGCTGGAGCCCGGGCGGACCACGATCAGGATGATGGCGACGATGACGGCGATCAGGCCGAGACCGACTATGAGGCGCCGGCGCCAGTACACCTTGCTCGACTGGGGGCCGACTGGATGCTTGAGCGTCGACATACCGACAGGGTAGGCACCTGCACCCCGAGCGAGGGTGAGGCGCCGCGGCGTGCCGCCACCCTCTCAGGAACTCGCACCGGCGGCATCCGTTCCCGTCGACGGATGCCGTTCACCCGTCGTCAGCGCAGGAGCTTGAGCATGCGCGTGTTGCCGAGGGTGTTCGGCTTCACGCGGGCGAGGTCGAGGAACTCGGCAACACCATCGTCGCGCGAGCGCACGAGCTCGGCGTACACGGCAGGATCGACGGTCTCGGTGCCCATGTCCTCGAAGCCGTGGCGTTCGAAGAACGGCACCTCGAAGGTGAGGCAGAACAGCCGGGAGAGACCGAGCTCACGGGCGTCGGCCTCGAGCACGTCGAGCAGCGCGTGGCCGACACCGCGGCGGAGCCACTCGGGGGCGGCGGCGAGGGTGCGCACCTCGCCGAGGTCCTCCCACATGACGTGCAGTGCACCGCAGCCGACGACCTCGCCGTCGGCCGACTCCGCGATGCGGAATTCCTGCACCGACTCGTAGAGCACGACACGTTCCTTGCCCAACAGGATGCCGCTCTGCACGAGCGGCTCGACGAGCCGGACGATGTGGGGGATGTCGCTCGTGCGGGCACGGCGCACGTGGAGGTCGGTCACCTCTCCAGCCTAATGATCCTGTGCAGCTGTCTCGGCTTCGCGGTGCGCTTCGCTCCCGTCGCGCCGCCGGCGGAGAGCGCTCGCGTCTCTCCCGTCGCGCCGACGGCGGAGACAGAAGAGGGGCCGGGCGACCCGAACGCCCGACCCCTCGCTGATGATGTCCCTAGTCCGCGGTGATCGCCAGGTCGGGGGTGACCCCGCCCGTGCCGAGCGTGGCGCCGGCGTTGATGCCGACTCCAGCGGGAACCTCGCGGCGCGTGGTGGTGAACACGAACTCGCCGGCGATGAAGTCGACGTGCACGTGGTCGCCCGAGCCGAGCTCGCCGTGCAGGATCTTCTCCGACAGGCGGTCCTCGACCTCGTGCTGCACGGCCCGACGCAGCGGCCTGGCACCGAGAGCCGGGTCGAACCCGACCTCGATGAGACGCTCCTTGGCGGGCACCGTGAGCTCGACGGTCATGTCGCGGTCCAGCATCCGGTCGCTCAGACGCTTCACGAACAGGTCGACGATCTGGAGGAGCTCGGCCTTGTTCAGCTGCGGGAAGACGATGATCTCGTCGACACGGTTGAGGAACTCGGGCTTGAAGTGCTTCTTGAGCTCGTCGTTGACCTTGCCGCGCATGCGGTCGTAGTCGGTGGCGCTGTCGCCCTCGAGGAGGAATCCGACTGGGCCGCCGGAGATGTCCTTCGTACCGAGGTTGGTCGTCATGATGATCACGGTGTTCTTGAAGTCGACGACACGACCCTGGCCATCCGTCAGGCGTCCCTCCTCCAGGATCTGGAGGAGCGAGTTGAAGATGTCGGGGTGGGCCTTCTCGATCTCATCGAAGAGCACGACGCTGAACGGCTTGCGGCGCACCTTCTCGGTGAGCTGGCCGCCCTCCTCGAAGCCGACGAATCCGGGAGGCGCACCGAAAAGGCGCGAGACCGTGTGCTTCTCGCCGTACTCGCTCATGTCGAGCGAGATCATGGCGGCCTCGTCATCGAACAGGAACTCCGCGAGCGCCTTGGCCAGCTCGGTCTTTCCGACGCCCGTGGGGCCGGCGAAGATGAACGAGCCCGAGGGACGCTTCGGGTCCTTGAGCCCGGCACGGGTGCGTCGGATGGTCTTGGCGAGGGCCGAGATGGCCTCCTCCTGACCGATGACGCGCTGGTGCAGCGCCTTCTCCATGAAGACGAGTCGGCTCGACTCCTCCTCGGTGAGCTTGAACACGGGGATGCCGGTGGCCTGCGCGAGCACCTCGGCGATCAGGCCCTCGTCGACCACGGCCGTGGTCTTGACGTCGCCGGACTTCCACTGCTTCTCAAGACGCAGACGCTCGCCGAGGAGGTTCTTCTCCTCGTCACGCAGCGACGCTGCCTTCTCGAAGTCCTGGTCCTCGATAGCGGTCTCCTTGGCGGCACGCACCACGGCGATCTTCTCGTCGAACTCGCGCAGCTCGGGCGGGCTCGAGAGGATCGAGAGGCGCAGGCGAGCGCCGGCCTCGTCGATCAGGTCGATCGCTTTGTCGGGGAGGAAGCGGTCGCTCACGTAGCGGTCGGCGAGGTTCGCCGCCGACACGATGGCGCCATCGGTGATGGAGACCTTGTGGAACGCCTCGTACTTGTCGCGGAGTCCCTTGAGGATGTTGATCGTGTGGGGCAGCGACGGCTCGGCCACCTGGATGGGCTGGAAGCGACGCTCGAGAGCGGCATCCTTCTCGAAGTGCTTGCGGTACTCGTCGAGGGTGGTCGCACCGATGGTCTGCAGCTCACCGCGGGCGAGGAGCGGCTTCAGGATGCTGGCGGCGTCGATCGCGCCCTCTGCCGCACCTGCGCCGACGAGGGTGTGGATCTCGTCGATGAAGACGATGATGTCGCCGCGGGTGCGGATCTCCTTGGTGACCTTCTTCAGGCGCTCCTCGAAGTCACCGCGGTAGCGGCTGCCGGCGATGAGGGAACCGAGGTCGAGCGAGTAGAGCTGCTTGTCCTTGAGCGTCTCGGGGACATCGCCCTTGACGATGGCCTGCGCGAGTCCCTCGACGACGGCGGTCTTGCCGACGCCGGGCTCACCGATGAGGACGGGGTTGTTCTTGGAGCGGCGCGACAGGATCTGCATCACGCGCTCGATCTCCTTCTCGCGCCCGATCACGGGGTCGAGCTTGCCGTCGCGGGCTGCCTGGGTGAGGTTGCGGCCGAACTGGTCGAGGATCTGCGATCCGCCCTGCGCCTGCTGCTGCTCGTTGGCTCCGACCTGCACCTGCTCCTTGCCCTGGTACCCCGAGAGCAGCTGGATAACCTGCTGGCGCACACGGTTGAGGTCGGCGCCCAGCTTCACGAGCACCTGGGCTGCGACGCCCTCGCCCTCGCGGATGAGGCCGAGCAGGATGTGCTCGGTTCCGATGTAGTTGTGGCCGAGCTGGAGGGCCTCGCGGAGGCTCAGCTCCAGCACCTTCTTGGCGCGCGGCGTGAACGGGATGTGACCCGTCGGCTGCTGCTGGCCCTGGCCGATGATGTCCTGCACCTGCTCGCGCACGGCGTCGAGCGAGATGCCGAGCGACTCGAGCGCCTTCGCAGCGACGCCCTCACCCTCGTGGATCAGGCCGAGCAGGATGTGCTCGGTCCCGATGTAGTTGTGGTTGAGCATCTTGGCCTCTTCCTGGGCCAGGACGACGACGCGACGAGCTCGGTCGGTGAATCTCTCGAACATCTCTACTCCTCTCGGCGCCACGCGCGGATGCGGTGCCGATAAAAAGAGAGTAACCAGCGATCCGCGCCGAAATGGCGGTGTTCGCCCTCGGCGCACGGAGCCTGACGGATGGCTGTGTGCCCGACCGTTGACATCCACGAGTCCTCCGCCTAACGTATCGTTTATCGTTGTTATCGATAATCGTTAGGAGCTGATCGTGAGCATCACCGAGACGCACAGGCCGAGCCGGGGGGACCGCATCGGGCTCTGGGCCTTCGCCGTCGCCGGAGTGGCGATCGCCGGATGGGCGGTCTGGACTGCCATCGCCCGGATCATCGAGGTCTTGCCCAACAAGGACGTCGCGGTTCTGGCCGCGTTCTCCGGCACGCAGGCGCTGGCTCCGATCGGACCGGACGGTGCCGAGGTCGCGGTCGAGCTCGACCGAGCCATCATCACGGCACCGTCACTGCCCGGTGCGTCTCTGGCGGCGCTCGTGATCCAGCAGCTGGTGTTGGCGGCATCCGTCGTCGGAGTCGTCATCTGCCTGATCTGGTTGATCCGCAACATGGCCGTCGGCACGGTCTTCAGCCGCACGAACAGCGTGCTGGTCACCACTGCCGGCTTCCTCGGGCTCGCCGGTTACTTCCTCGTGCCGTTCTTCGGCAACATGGCCGCCAACGGCGCCTTCGCCCGCGTCAGCGACCGCACATTCGACAATGTGATCATCTCCGTCGCACCGTTCGACCTCGTGATCATCGCCTTCGTCGTCGCCCTCGTGGCGACGGTGTTCGGGGTGGGCGAACGCCTCCAGCGCGACACCGACGGCCTGGTCTGATGGCGCCGGCCGAGGCTCCCGAGTCCGGGGCGGTGCACTGCCGACTCGACGAACTGCTCGCCGCTCGAGGCATGACGCTCACCCGGTTGAGTGAGCTCGTGGGGGTGAGCGTCGTGAACCTCAGCGTGATGAAGAACGATCGCGCGCGCGCCATCCGTTTCTCCACCCTCGAGGCCGTCTGCCGGGCGCTCGAGTGCGAGATCGGCGAGCTCTTCGTTCTCAGGCGGTGACGGATGCCGCGGCTCCGGCCGCCTGGTCGTTCACCGGAGGTGCGTCCTAGCGCATCGCCTTGAGCGTGATGCTCTGGTCATCGACCCGGATGCTCACGTCCGACGACGTCGTCACGTCGTCGGGAGTCGAGAACACCGTGGTGTGGGGCGCGTAGTCGGCCGTGCACGCCTGGTCGGGAGGGATGGGGACGACCGAGACGACGAGCGAGTTCGACGACGCGACGCGCATCGTGTCACCCACGGGCGGGCATCCCGAGCTGCCGTAGAGCGTGAGCGCGATCTGCTCGCCCCCGTCGAGCCACGAGGCGAAGGGCTGCAGCTCGCTTCCGCCGCGGTCTGCGACGCCCTTCGGACCGCCCGCGTAGTTCTCGATCGCGTTGCCCGATTGTGCGCCAGCACCACTGCAGGCTGCGAGCGCGAGCCCTGCTGCGACCACGATGGCGACGGATGCGGCGAGCCGCGGGACCCTCCTGGCTCCGATCATGCGGCCAGCCTACGCTCGGCGTCCGATCGCGTGTAAGAAGCGGGCAATAGGATTCCCCCATGAGCAACCTGGAGAAGCACCCCGACGAGCTCATCCTCGACGAGTCCTCCGCCGCTGCCATCGGAACCGTGACGTCCGGGGTGCAGATCCTCGAGGCGCGCGAGGTGCCTCTCGGCGGACCGCGGGCCATGAAGGTGCACCGCACCCTCCCGCAGCGCGGCCGCCCCACCATCGGCGCTTGGTGCTTCGCCGACCATTACGGACCCGGTGACTCCGACAGCATGGTCGTGCCGCCGCATCCGCACACCGGACTCCAGACCGCTAGCTGGCTCTTCGGCGGCGAGATCGAGCACCGCGACAGCGTCGGGACGCTCGGGCGCATCCACCCCGGCGAGCTCAACCTGATGACGGCCGGTCGCGGCATCTCGCACTCCGAGGTGTCGTTCGGCGACGCCACCCGACTGCACGGGGTGCAGCTCTGGATCGTGCTCCCCGACGAAGCCCGCCATGGCGAGCCGTTCTTCGAGAGGCACACGGCCGTCAGAACCTCGGTGGCGGATGCCGCCCTGCAGGTGTTCGTCGGCTCCATCGCCGGGGTCTCCACCGACGCCTCGGTGTTCACGCCGCTGCTCGGCGCTCAACTCGACCTCCCCCCGTTCGGACGCGCGGAACTGCCCCTCGACCCCGCCTTCGAGCACGGCCTCCTCGTCGACGTCGGTCCCCTCACCGTCGACGGTGTCGACGTCGCGCGCACCGAGCTCGCGTTCCTGACCCCGGGGCGCGAGTCGGTGACGGTGACCGCCGGCGAGGCCGGCGCCCGGGCTCTGCTGCTCGGCGGAGAGCCCTTCGGCGAGCGCTTCATCATGTGGTGGAACTTCATCGGCCGCACGCACGACGAGATCGAGCAGTTCCGGAGCGACTGGCAGACGGATGCGATCACCCACGGTGACCCCGGAGGCCGCTTCGGCATCGTCGACTACGACGGCCGTGCGCTCCCCGCGCCCGAGATGCCGACGGTCAGGCTGAAGCCGCGGTCGTAGCGACCAGCTCGAGCGCTTCAGCCTCGGACGCCGCCCGGTCTTCCGCGAGGGGCGCGCTTACTGCAGCGCGCTCGTGAGCCGTGCGAGGTTGTCGAGCACCGTGGACCGCAGCGGCTGCTTCATCCAGTCCTCGAGCGTGAGCTCCTTGCTGGCGGCACGGTAGTCGTCCTCGACGGCGCGCATCTCCTGAACGAAGCTCTTGCCGCGCACCATCAGCGAGACCTCCATGTTGAGGCCGAAGGAGCGCATGTCCATGTTACTCGAGCCGATCACGGCGACGTCCTCGTCGACGGTGAAGTGCTTCGCGTGCAGGATGTACGGTGCCTTGTACATGTAGATGCGCACGCCGTTGCGCAGCAGCGCCTCGTAGTACGAGCGCTGCGCGTGCCAGACCAGGGCCTGGTCTCCGATCTCCGAGACGAACAGGTCGACGGCCACGCCGCGCTGCACCGCCGTGGTGATCGCGTAGAGCATCGCCTCGTCGGGCACGAAGTACGGGCTCGTGATGACGATGCGCTCCTGCGCGTTGTAGAGCAGCGCCAGGAAGAGCCTGAGGTTGTTCTCACCGGCGAATCCGGGACCACTCGGCACCACCTGGCACTCGAGCAGGCGAGGATCGTCGATGGACTCGAGCACCTCCGCCTCCTTCTCGAGAAGCACGTCGGACTCGATGAACCAGTCGGTGATGAAGATGAGGTTGAGGGCGTCGACGACGGGCCCGTCGACACGGGCGACGAGCTCCTGCCACTTGAGGCCGCGCTTGATGTTCGACTTCTTGTTGTAGGTGCGATCGATGAGGTTCTGCGACCCCACGAACGCCGTGCGGCCGTCGACCACCAGGATCTTGCGGTGGTTGCGCAGGTCGAGCCGCTGGTTGTTGCCCTTGAGCGGCTGCACCGGCAGCATCAAGTACCACTCGGCGCCCATGGCCGTGAGGCGCTTGAGCGTCGACTTGTAGTCGCGGGTGTGCGACGAGGCCCAGTGATCGAGCAGCACGCGCACCTTCACGCCCCGCCCGACCGCCGCCTCGAGGGCGTCGAAGAACCCGGCGGTCGTCTGGTCGCACGAGAGGATGTAGAACTCGACGTGCACGTACTTGCGGGCCGTCGCGATCTCGGCGGTCATGGCGTCGATCGAGCCCTGATAGCTGGCGATCAGACGTGCGGAATTGCCGTCGACCATGGGCATCGCGCTCAGGTTGGAGTTCAGCTCGACGATGGAGCCGAACCAGGCCGGCCACTGCTCATTGGCCTGACGCCCTTCGGGAACATCCGTGTTCGCGCGGATGAAGGCATCCATCTCCTTCTGCTTCGCCCGTCGCTTGCGCGGGAGCTTCGGATTGCCGATCAGCAGGAACAGCAGCACACCGATGTACGGGATGAAGAAGACGGCGAGCAGCCAGGCCGTTGCAGCTGTCGGGCGACGATTCCGCGGGATGATGATGATCGCCGCGATGCGGATGGACCAGTCGATGATGAGGAGAAGCGCGATGACGAGAAGCGACAGGTCCGTCGACGACATCTGCGCTCAGACCGCGGGCTTGTCGCGGTGTGGCGCATCGAGTCCGAGCTTGGCGCGCTCTTCGGCCTCGATCTCGCTGTAGACCTTGCGCTCGGTGCGGTCCGCACGCAGGAGGGCACGCATGATGAACCAGAAGATGCCGCCGACGAGTACCGTCGGCGTGAGCGACCAGAGCGCGTTGACCCAGAAGTTGTCCATAGCCCTGTCATTCTACGGCCCCGGATGCCGCTCCCCCACCGCCCTCCGGATGCCCGGCCTGGCGTCACGAGAACAGGCCCGATCGCACCGTTCACGCCAGAACAGGCCAGACGGGCCCTCGCGCGCTAGTTGGAGACGATGCCGATGATGCCCGTGACGATCATGTAGACGGCGAAGCCTCCGACAGCGAGCCAGATGCCGAGGCGCGTGTTGGAGACGGGCTTCTTGCCGCCGTCGTCGGGTTCGAGCTCGCTCTTCGGGAGATAGTCGTTCATCACTTCACCAGGGGGAACAGGATCGTCTCGCGGATACCGAGGCCGGACAATGCCATGAGCAGACGATCGATGCCCATGCCCATGCCGCCGGTCGGAGGCATGCCGAATTCGAGGGCGCGGAGGAACTCCTCGTCGAGGCGCATAGCCTCGGGATCGCCGCCGGCGGCGAGCTTCGCCTGCTCGATGAAGCGCTCGCGCTGCACGACGGGGTCGACGAGCTCCGAGTAGCCGGTGGCCAGCTCGAACCCGCGGATGTACAGGTCCCACTTCTCGACAACGCCGGTGCGCGAGCGGTGCGCACGCACGAGCGGAGAGGTGTCGACGGGGAAGTTCATCACGAAGGTCGGGCGCACGAGGTCGCCCTTGACGAAGTGCTCCCACAGCTCCTCGACGTACTTGCCGTGCAGCGGATGCTCCACCTCGACACCCTCGGAGGCCGCGATCGCGCGCAGCTCGTCGATGGGCGTCTCCGGCGTGATCTCACGGCCGACCGCCTCGGAGAGGCTGCCGTACATGGAGATGCGGTCCCACTCGCCGCCGAGGTCGTACTCGGTGCCGTCGGCCCAGGTCACCACGTGCGATCCCGACACGGCCACGGCGGCATCCTGGATCAACTTCTGCGTGAGGTCCGCGATCGAGTTGTAGTCGCCGTAGGCCTGGTAGGCCTCGAGCATGGCGAACTCGGGCGAGTGCGTGGAGTCGGCACCCTCGTTGCGGAAGTTGCGGTTGATCTCGAACACCCGGTCGATGCCGCCCACGACGGCGCGCTTCAGATAGAGCTCGGGGGCGATGCGCAGGAACAGCTCGGTGTCGAACGCGTTCGAGTGGGTGACGAAGGGGCGAGCGGATGCTCCTCCGTGCATGACCTGCAGCATCGGCGTCTCGACCTCGATGAAGTCGAGGTCGTCGAACGTTCGGCGCAGGCTCGCCACGGTCTTGGCCCGGTTGATGACGTTGGCGCGGGCCTGGTCGCGCGAGATGAGGTCGAGGTACCGACTGCGCACGCGGTTCTCCTCGGAGAGCTCGTTGTGCAGGTTCGGCAGCGGCAGGATCGCCTTGGACGCGACGGTCCAGTCGCGCACCATGATCGACAGCTCGCCGCGACGGCTGGTGATGACCTCGCCCGAGACGAACAGGTGGTCGCCGAGGTCGACGAGCTCCTTCCACGCCACGAGGCTCTCCTCGCCCACCTCGCCGAGCGAGACCATGGCCTGGATGCGCGATCCGTCACCGGACTGCAGCGCCGCGAAGCAGAGCTTGCCGGTGTTGCGCAGGTGCACGACGCGGCCGGCGACGCCCACGATGTCACCGGTGGCGACGTCGGCCTCGAGGCCCTCGTGGCGCGCGCGCACGGCGGGGATGGTGTCGGTCACGGGGACGCTCACCGGGTAGGCCCCGCCTGCGGCATCCGTCGCCTCGGCGATCAGGCGCTCGCGCTTGGCCAGGCGCACGGCCTTCTGCTCCGAGATCTCCTCGGCGGTCGGCTCGGCGGTGGTCGTCTGGTCGTCGGCCATGAATGTCTCCGTGGGTGCGAGCCTGGTGGCCCGCGTCAGTTCAGGGTGATGGTGGTGTTGTCGATGAGTCGGGTCTCCCCGACCAGTGCGGCCACGAGGACCGTCGCCGGGCCGCGGAAATCGTCGTCGACCGGAAGGAAGGTCGCCGGATCGACGACGACGAGATAGTCCAGTTTAACGGCGTCGTGATCCCCGAACGCCCCAGCCGCCTCGGCGAGCACCTCGGCGACGCCCTCGAAGGCCGTGTTCTCCGCTGTGCGCAAGGCCTCGGAGAGGGTGATCGCCGCGAGACGCTCCTCGTCGGAGAGGAAACGATTGCGGCTCGACAGCGCCAGCCCGTCGAGTTCACGCACCGTGGGGACGACCTCGATCGTCGTCGCCAGGTTGAGGTCGGCGACCATCTGCTGAACGAGGAACGCCTGCTGGGCGTCCTTGCGGCCGAACACGGCGACGTCGGGTTGCGTGATGCCGAGCAGCTTCGCGACGACGGTGAGCATGCCGTCGAAGTGGCCCGGCCGCGCTGCGCCCTCGTAGAGCGACCCGACGTGGCCGGCGCTCACCCGGGTCTCGACGGCCCCGGTGGGATACATCTCGTCGACCGACGGCGCGAACACGAAGGAGGCGCCGTGGGCGTCGAGCGCCTCGAGGTCGGCGTCGAGGGTGCGCGGATAGCGGTCGAGGTCCTCGCCGGCGCCGAACTGCAGCGGGTTCACGAAGATCGACACGATCACGGTCTCACCGAGCTCGCGCGCCCTGTCGACGAGGGCCAGGTGCCCGGCGTGCAGAGCGCCCATGGTCGGCACGAGCACGATGCGATCACCGGATGCCCGGGCTGCGCGCACGCTCTCGCGTACGGAGTCGACGGTCGGGAGAACCGTGACGGTCGGGGCGACGGCGATCGTCGAGGCTGTCGGGGACGGGCGGTTCATCTCACTCCTCGGATGCGGGAGGGTTGTCGAACCCGCCTCCGGTGTCGGCCAGCAGATCGGCCACATCGATGGTACTCGCGCCGCTGCGGGCCAGAGCCGCCTCGACCGAGGAGCGCACGAGCGGGGCGATGAATGTGCCGGCGTTCTCGATGCCGATGCCGCGCAGCAGCCTGGCGGCCTGATCGACGATCGCGCTCGAGAACGACACCGCCGTCTCGACGGCCTCGGCGTACGCGGGGCGGTCGGCCTCGGCCACGATGTGGGGCTCTCCGCCCATCTCCACGACGAGGGCCTGCCCGATCGGCAGCACGGGGGCGGGGGCGGTGACGGCGAACCAGGCCTCGCCGAGTCGCGAGATGTCGAGGCTGGTGCCCGTGAACGTCATCGCCGGATGCACGGCGAGCGGGATGGCTCCGCGCTGAAGCGCCGGGGCGAGCACCTCGGTTCCGTACTGCGCCGCCGTATGGAGCACGAGCTGGCCGGGCTGCCAGGCGCCCGTCGCCGCGAGGCCGGAGACGAGGGCGGGCAGCTCGGCTGCGGGCACCGCGAGGATGACGAGCTCGCTGCGCTCGACCACCTCGGGAACCGTCAGGACGGGAACCCCGGGGAGCATCGCATCCGCTCGCTCGAGACTCGCCTCCGAGACGGCGGAGATGCCGACGAGGGCATGACCGGCTCCGGCGAGGGCTGCGCCGAGCACGGGCCCGACCCGACCGGCCCCGATGATGCCGACGCCGAGCCGACCGGCCCTGGACGAGGGCGATGCTGCCGCGGACGGGCTCATGACGTGCTCCAGTGGTGACTCGTGTCCGAGGCCGCGTAGGTGACGGCGTCGGCTCCGGCCTCGGCGAACAGACGGACGGCCGTGGCCGCGTCGGCGACGTCGAGTGATGCGATGACGGGCCCGGACACCGTCTGAACCTGAACGGCCGCCAGCCGCAACGATCGCTGCAGCGGCCCCTGGGAGAGCGACACGCTCTGCACCCGGGCGTACGGCACGATCGCGAGGTGTCGGGACACGAGGCCGTGGCGCAGCAGCAGCACGCCGGATGCCGCCCTGAAGCCCGTGCGACGCCAGGAGAACGGTCGCAGCCAGGCAGCCCGGCGCGGGGCTCCCGAGTAGTCGTCGTCGCCCCGCGAAACCAGCCCGGCGCGGATCACGAGGGCAGCGTCATCGCCGACGAAGGCCGGCAGCATGAGGCCGAGCACCCGCGAGACGTCCTCGGCTTTTCCGACGGGCATGACCGTCGTGTGGTCGCGGTTCTGGCCGTCGCTGCGCGCCCGGCTCGCCGTGTTGACCTGGATGCGCCACCAGCCGAACGGCCGCCAGAGCAGCGGCTGGCTCACGCCGATGGCGTGGATGCGACCCGGAGGCAGCGTCTCGTTGTTGGTGGAGAGGAGCCCGTAGCCGACGCGCACACCATCGGGCGTGCCCGCGATGCTGTAGCGCAGCATGCGTGTGACCCGGTTCCAGTAGTAACTCACGCTGCCGATGAGGATCGGGAGCACGGCGAAGACCGGCCAGACGGCGTCGTTCGCGACACCCACGATGAGCGCGACCCCCGCCACCAGGAGGAAGACCGTGTATCCGCTGAGCAGCACCGATCCGATCAGCCGCACGACGGGGATGCGCACCACGGACTCGGGCGGGGCGACATCGGCGTCGAGTTCCGGCGCGAGGAACTCGTTCACGCGTTGGTTGATGATGCCTGTGGCAACGGATGCCGGTGCTCCTGTCGCGGTGTCGACGTCGGCGCTGGCGCTGGTGGCGGTCTCGCCACCGGGTGCGGGCGGGGGCAGCACGGCAGCGTCCCTGCTCGCCCGCAACCCCGAGGCGAGCTGCAGGATCTCGCGACGCAGCGCATCCGCCGCGGCCGATCCGAGATAGGCGAGCTGCACATTGCCGTCGTTGCCCGCCACGGCCACGTCGAGCTTGGCTGCGCCGAAGAGTCGCGGAAGCAGCGAGCGGGTGATGGTCACGCCCTGCACCCGATCGAGACGGGCCCGCCGGTGCGTGCGGAACAGCAGGCCGCTGCGCACCTCGACGAGATCATCGGTCACCCGGAAGCTGTGCATGCGCCACGACAGGTAGAACACGGCGATGATCACGATGAGGACCCCGAGCACCGCAAGGAGTGCCCAGCCCACGAGGCCGCGCGCGTAGATGTCGTCGAGGGGATCGTCGCCGTAGCTCGGCACATGGAAGAAGATCTCGACGAGCCGCTCACGCAGGTTGGCGATCACGAAGCCGGCGATGGCGACGAAGGCGATGCCCCCGCGCAGAAGCGGCGACGCAGGATGCAGGCGGTGCCACTCGCCGTCGGTGAGGTTCACAGTCCGGCCCGGCGACTCTCGGCCAGGGTCACGAGCTGATCGCGCAACTCCTCGGCATCGGCCTCGGGCAGCCCGGGGATGGCGACGGCCGTCGCCGCCGCGGCGGTCACGAAGCGCAGGTCGGCGAGGCCGAGGGCGCGCGACACCGGCCCGCGAGTGATGTCGACGAGCTGCATCCGGCCGTACGGCACGGCGACGAAGCGCTGGAACATGATGCCCCGGCGGAACACGAGGTCGTCCGTCCGCAGGGCGTAGCCGATCGAGCGCACTCTACGGGGTTCGACGACGATGCTGATGATGAAGAACACGGCCACGAACGGCAGTGCCCATCCGGCCCACGTCCAGTCCCACGCGAGCCAGGCGACGGCGACGAGGCCGCAGACGATCACGGCCGCGATGCCGAGCTGCACGAGTCCCGCGACGAGGTACTTCGGGGAGACGCGCTTCCAGGCGATTCCGGGCAGATCGATGCGCGGATCGGTCGACTCCGCGGGAGCCGCGGAGTCGGGTGCGTGATCCTCCGGGCCGGCGCTCGTCATCGCGACATCGTCGTCATGGTCGGTCTCAGGCATGGGCTCCAACTTCGTCGTCCGGATCGTCGCCGCTCGGCGGGATGGTGCAGAAGTACTCGGCGATGAGGCCGGCGGCCAGCAGGAGCGCGGCGGTGACGGCCGAGGCGACGGCCATCCAGATCGAGCCGAGGCCAGGGATAGCCGTGCGGGTGAGCAGGTAGACCAGCACCCCGAGACCGCCGCCGAGGAGGAGGGCTCCGGCGAGGGACGATGCCTTCGCGAGGGCCGCGACCCTCATCGCGCGGAACGGGTTGATGCGCTCCTTCGACCTGCCCGTGACGGCACGGCGGATGGGCACGGCGAAGCCGATCACGACAGCGGCGATTGCCACGAGGGCGATCGGCAGGGAGAGGGGCGGCACGAACACGGCTCGTCCTGTCGCGGCCGTACCGAGCTCGACCAGATAGCCGACCACGAGGCCGACGAGGGCGAGGGCTATGAGCGTCGTCGGATGCGTGCGGGTCATCGTGTCGTCCATCCGGAGTCGGCCGGCCACACGGCGACGGCATCGGTGGGCGGCAGGGCCGCGAGCAGGGCGTCGATGCGACCGAGGCCCGGCAGAACGGCATCCGGTTCGATCTCGAGCCAGGGTGCCAGCACGAAGGCGCGCTCGGCGGCACGCGGATGCGGCAGAGTCAGTCGCGCGTCGTCCGAGCCGACGTCGCCGAAGGTGATGATGTCGATGTCGAGGGTGCGGTCGCCCCAGCGTTCGTCGCGGGTGCGACCGTGATCGGCCTCGATCGCGTTGATCGCGTGGAGCAGCGCGTCGGCGTCGAGCGTCGTGGCGATGCTGACGACGGCGTTCAGGTATCGGGGAGCCTGATCGTCCGTGCCGGTGAGCTTCACGGCCGTCGACTCCACCAGCTTCGATGCGGCGGTGAGACGGATGCCGTCGGTGTCGGCGATCTCGGCGATGGCCGTGGCGATCTGCTCGGCGCGGTCACCGAGGTTGCTGCCGAGAGCGAGGACGGAGCGGGTCTCCGCCGATGCGTCGCCCTCGCGCGGCCCGGCGCTCACGCGCGACCCCGGGTGATGCTGACGGACACGTCGTCGAATCGCTCGGGGATGGGGGCCTGCGGCTTGTGCACTGTGACGCGCACCTCATGGGCCGCGGGATGCGCCAGTACCGTGGCGGCGATGCGCTCGGCCAGGGTCTCGATGAGGTCGACGGGATCGCGGCGCACGGCCTCGGCGATCTCGACGGCCAGTTCTCCGTAGTGGATGGTCTGCGCCAGTTCGTCATCGGCCGCTGCCCCCGCGAAATCGAGCCACACGGTCGCGTCGATCACGAACTCCTGGCCGTCGCGGCGCTCGTGTTCGAACACCCCGTGGTGCGCGTCGATGCGCAGTCCGGTGATGCTGATGCTGTCGAGCGTCTTATCCACGCTCTCCACCTTGCCATGCGCGCACGACGTCGAGGGCGCGGCGCGTGCCGAGAACGTCGTGCACGCGCACGCCCCACACCCCGGCGCGAGCGCTCAGGGCGCTCACCACGGCCGTCGGGAGATCCCGGTCGGCCACCGGCGCGTCGGCGGGCAGCAGACGTCCGAGGAACCGCTTGCGCGACGCCCCGATGAGGAGCGGATGCCCCAGACTGGCGAGCTCGCCGAGGTTGCCGAGCAGCTCCCAGTCGTGCTCGGCACGCTTGGCGAAGCCCAGGCCGGGGTCGAGGATGATGCGGTCGGATCTGATGCCGGCAGCCAGCAGGGCGTCGACCCGGGCGGCGAGCTCCGACCGCACGTCGGTCACGACGTCGCCGTAGCGGGCGAGATCGTTCATGTGCTTGGAGTGCCCGCGCCAGTGCATCGCGACGTAGTGCACGTCGAGGTCGGCGACGGCTGCCGCCATGTCGGGGTCGGCGAGACCACCCGAGACATCGTTGACGACTGCGGCGCCGGCGGTGACGGCCTCGACCGCCGTCGACGCGTTCATGGTGTCGACGCTCACGGCGATGCCCGCCGCGCTGAGGGCGGCGATCACGGGGATCACTCGCCCCTGCTCGGCGACGGGGTCGACGCGCTCGGCGCCGGGGCGTGTGGACTCCCCGCCCACGTCGATCAGGTCGGCGCCCTCGGCCACCAGCGCCTCAGCGTGGGCGATGGCGGAGTCGGTGTCGACCCAGCGGCCGCCGTCGCTGAAGGAATCAGGGGTCACGTTCAGCACACCGAGGATGACGGTGTCGACGGATGCCGCCATCTCAGCCACGCGGGGATTCGCCGATGAGCGCCATGAGCTCGGCCCGGGCGACGGCGTCCGTCAGCTCGCCTCGGCTGGCCACCGTGACGGTCGAACTGCCGGCCTGGCGCGAGCCGCGGGCGACGACGCACCTGTGAACGGCATCCATCACCACGAGGACGCCCCGGGCGGCGAGCCCGGTCTCGAGCGCGTCGGCGATCTCCTCGGTCAGGCGTTCCTGCAACTGGGGTCGCGTGGAGAGGGTCTCGACCACGTCGGCCAGCTTGCCCAGTCCGACGATGCGCTCACCGGGGAGGTAGGCGACGTGCACGATGCCGACGAACGGCAACAGGTGGTGCTCGCAGATCGACCTGAAGTCGATCCCCCGCACGATGACGGCGTCGCTGGTCTGCGGCAGGCCGTCGTCGCTGGAGCCCAGCGGGACGGCGTCGAGCAGGTGCGACACGGGGTCGACCTCGAGCCCGCCGAAGAACTCCGCGTAGGAGTCCGCCACGCGCTTCGGGGTCTTCACGAGCCCGGGCCGAGAGGGATCCTCGCCGATCGCGAGCAGCAGCTCGGTCACGGCGGCTTCGATGCGTGGCCGATCGACGCCCGTCACACGCGCTCCCGGTCTACGCCGTCGCCGGACGCGGCTTCACGGCGCGGGTGCGCGCCGGGGCCGGTGCGGCCGGAGCCTCGGTGTCGGACCCGACTCCGCCATCCGTCACCGTCTCGTCGATCGGTGCAGGCGTGGGGAAGTCGATCGGAGGCCGCTCCGACAACGGACGCGACTGGCTCGAGAGCCACAGCGGACGCTCGGGGAGCTTCTTGATGTCCTTGAAGATCTCGGCGATCTCGTTGTGGTCGAGAGTCTCCTTCTCGAGCAGCTCGCGGGCCAGGTGGTCGAGGATGTCGCGGTTCTCGTTGATGACCTCCCACGCCTCGTCGTGCGCCTTCTCGATGAGCGCGCGCACCTCGGCGTCGACGCGCTCTGCGATGCGCTCGGAGTAGTCGCGCTGGTGGCCCATGTCGCGGCCGAGGAAGACCTCGCCCTGCGACTGGCCGAGCTTGACGGCTCCGACGTCGGCACTCATGCCGAACTCGGTGACCATCTTGCGTGCGGTGGCGGTGGCCTTCTCGATGTCGTTCGAGGCACCGGTGGTCGGGTCGTGGAAGACGATCTCCTCGGCGACGCGGCCGCCCATGGCGTAGGCGAGCTGGTCGAGGAGCTCGTTGCGCGTGATCGAGTACTTGTCCTCGAGCGGGAGCACCATCGTGTAGCCGAGGGCGCGACCGCGCGGCAGGATCGTGATCTTCGACACGGGGTCGGTGTAGTTCATCGCTGCGGCAGCGAGGGCGTGGCCGCCCTCGTGGTACGCCGTGATGAGCTTCTCCTTGTCCTTCATCAGACGCGTGCGGCGCTGCGGACCGGCGATGACGCGGTCGATCGCCTCGTCGAGCGCACGGTTGTCGATGAGCTGGGCGTTGGAGCGCGCCGTGAGCAGGGCGGCCTCGTTCAGAACGTTGGCGAGGTCGGCTCCCGTGAAGCCCGGGGTCTTGCGGGCGACGATCTCGAGGTCGACGCCCTTGGCGAGCGGCTTGCCCTTGCCGTGCACCTCGAGGATCTTCTTACGGCCCTGCAGGTCGGGGGCGTCGACACCGATCTGGCGGTCGAAGCGGCCGGGACGCAGCAGCGCGGGGTCGAGGATGTCGGGACGGTTCGTCGCTGCGATGAGGATGACGTTGGTCTTCGGGTCGAAGCCGTCCATCTCGACCAGGAGCTGGTTGAGGGTCTGCTCGCGCTCGTCGTGACCGCCGCCCATGCCCGCGCCACGGTGGCGACCGACGGCGTCGATCTCGTCGACGAAGATGATGGCCGGTGCGTTCTGGCGGGCCTGCTCGAAGAGGTCGCGCACGCGGCTCGCGCCGACGCCGACGAACATCTCGACGAAGTCGGAACCGGAGATCGAGTAGAAGGGGACTCCGGCCTCGCCGGCGACGGCGCGGGCGAGGAGGGTCTTACCGGTTCCGGGAGGGCCGTAGAGCAGCACGCCCTTGGGGATGCGGGCTCCGACGGCCTGGAACTTCGCGGGCTCCTTGAGGAAGTCCTTGATCTCCTGCAGTTCCTCGAGGGCCTCGTCGCTTCCGGCGACGTCGTCGAAGGTGACCTGCGGGCTCTCCTTCGTGACGAGCTTGGCCTTCGACTTGCCGAACTGCATGACCTTGTTGCCGCCGCCCTGCATGCCCGACAGCATGATCCA
Organism: Orlajensenia leifsoniae; assembly: GCF_004570845.1. Lineage (GTDB taxonomy): Bacteria > Actinomycetota > Actinomycetes > Actinomycetales > Microbacteriaceae > Orlajensenia > Orlajensenia leifsoniae. The sequence continues at coordinate 666,063 of NZ_SPQZ01000001.1, forward strand.
GAAGAAGACGCCGATGAGCAGGAGCGGAAGGAGGAACCCGAGCGCGGAGAGGAACCAGTTCGGCTGCGGAACCTCGTCGGTGAAGCCGTCCTTGGGCTTGGCCGAATTCACGGCGTCGACGACCTCTTCACCGCGCGGGGTGACGTAGTAGAACTGCACCTGCTCGCCGTATTTGGGATCGGCGCTCGTGAGAGTGAGGTCGACGCGCTGCTCGCCGTCGACGATCTTCGCGCTCGCGACTTTGCCGTCGTTCAGGAACTCGAGTCCCTGCTGGGTCGACACCTCGCGGAAGCCCGACATCGTGATCAGGCTGGACCCGATCCAGACGGCGATGATGGCCAGAATGATGTACAGGAATGGTCCGCGCAGGAGCTTCTTCACGTTCATGGTGCTCTGAGGGTATCGCCCGGGCGCTGTGCACTTGCTCCATGTTCGCTCACGGCTTGCCGCAGCGCCGGGGCGCGACGAGCGTCACTCCGACCGCGCCACCGCTGACGGGAGTCTCACGCTCTCGATGAGGTCGCCGATCTCCGGCCGGTTGGGAGTCTCCTCGACGACGGCGAAGCGGTCTCCGGTTCTCCGGTACAGGCCCGCCCTCGGTGGCATGTCCTTGATGCGCGAGTTGTCGACGATGAGGAAGTAGCCGCCCTCGTCGAGACTGTCGAGCACCGAGGCGACCCCGGCGCGCAGCATGTCATCCGAGAAGTACAGCTGACGGAGCAGGTTGGCCACCTTGATGAGGGTCGGCCTCGGCTCGCCCCAGCGGGTGAAGACGTCATGCTGGCGGAAGGTGACCCTGGGATCGGAGGCCATCAGTGCTCGGGCATCGGGGTTCAGCAGGAGCACCTGCTCCACCGGGACGTCGGGCTGGAGCGATCGGGCGATCCGGCGCGAGTACAGCCGCCGCACCAACCCGGACAGGCTCGGCCACGCGACGGCACGGGGACCGACGACGAGGATGCACTCCCCCGCCTGGTCGAACAGGAAGGTGCGACCGCCCGACCGTCGCGCGGTGAGATGGAAGTACAGGTCGGCGATGATGTACTCGCCGAAGGTCGGGAGCTTGCCGATCAGGTCGACGGAGGTCGACCCGTCCGATGCGCCGATGTCGACGATGACGGCATCCGTCAGGTCGATGTTGTCGATGATGAGGGCGTCGGCAGCCGGGTGCCTGTCCCCCTCGGTGATCTTGATGGTCTCGCCGACGTGGATCGCCGACATCGCACGGCGGAAGTCCTCCGCGGAGACATCCGGATCGAGGATGACGCTGGGGTCGCGCCAGAAGAACCGGGTGAATGCCTTCTGCAGCGGGGCGGGCCAACGCCCGGAAAGCGGCCTGATCGGGAGTCGCATGGCGTCAATATAGCTTCAGCTCATCGCGAAGGCTATGAACGGCCTGAAACTCGTGCGTCCGGGGCTGCGGGTCGGGCGAGATCCGACCTCAGCTGTAGACGTGCGGCGCGAGGATGCCGACGCCGCGCAGGTTGCGGTACTTCTCGGCGTAGTCGAGGCCGTAGCCCACGACAAACTGGTTCGGGATGTCGAAGCCGAGGTACTTGACGTCGACGGCGACCTTGGCGGCATCCGGCTTGCGCAGCAGGGCGCAGATCTCGACCGACGCCGCTCCGCGCGTGACCAGGTTGGACTGCAGCCAGCTCAGCGTGAGCCCGGAGTCGATGATGTCCTCGACGATGAGCACGTGACGGCCGGTGACGTCGGTGTCGAGGTCCTTCAGGATGCGCACGACTCCACTCGACTGGGTGCCGCTGCCGTACGACGAGACGGCCATCCAGTCCATGTTGGCGTGGATGCGCAGTTCACGGGCGAGGTCGGCCATGACCATGACGGCGCCCTTCAGCACGCCGACAAGGAGCACGTTCTTGTCTGCGTAGTCGACCTCGATCACCCGGGCGAGCTCGGCGAGCTTCGCGTGGATGTCTTCTTCGCTCAGCAGCATCTCGGTGAGCTGGCCGTCGATGTCGTGGGCTTCCATGGCCTGGGGTTTCCGTTCCGCTTGGGTCGATCAGGGTGTGATCAGGGTGATCCGGGTGTGATCAGAGGGGAGTCGACGCTGCGGTGAACACGATCAGTCCGCCGTCGCGTTTCACTCTAATACCCGGCAGATCGAGCGGTTTCTGGCCGTGCCAGTCCGTGACCAGCCTGGCGACAGCCAGAGTCTGAACCCGGCTCAGACTCACGCCGAACTCGCTGTCCACCACGTGACGGATGATGCGCTGCCGCAGCGCGGCCGGGTTCGCCGCCAGGGCGCCGACCGACACCGCGATTCCGGCCTCGGCCGGCTCGCAGATCTCCTCGATGGTCTCCTCGACCATGGAGTCGAGCGCCTCGGAGTCCTCACGCAACTGCTCCGCCGTGCGGGCGAGGGCCTCGGCGATGCCGGGACCGAGCTCGGTCTCGAGCACGGGCAGCACGCGCGCGCGCACCCGCACCCGCGCGTAGAGGTCGCTGTCGTTGTGCGGGTCGTCCCAGGCGCCCAGTCCGGCGTCGGTGCAGAACTGGCGAGTGGTCGATCGACGGATGCCGAGGAGCGGGCGCCGCAGGATCCCGGATGCCGCAGCCATGCCCTGCAGACTCGACCCCCCTGAGCCCCGAGCGAGCCCCAGCAGCACGGTCTCGGCCTGGTCGTCGAGGGTGTGGCCGACCAGCACGGCGAGAGCACCGGTCTCGGCGGCGGCGGCGTTCAGGGCCTCGTAGCGGGCGTCCCGGGCTGCGGCCTCGGGACCTCCGCCATCCGTCGCCGCCGCGACGTCCACCCGGCGCACCAGCACCGGGTCGAGGCCGAGTGCCCGGGCCTGGGCCGCAGCTCGCTCCGCCACCGCGGCCGAGCCGGCCTGCAACCCGTGGTCGACGACGACTGCGCCGGCGCGCATCGCCGACCGCGGCGCCTCGAAGGCTGTCGCCGCGGCGAGGGCGAGGGAATCGGCGCCGCCGCTCAGCGCGACGAGGAGCAGCGCATCCGTCGTCGCCGGGGCGAGGTCATCGATGCAGCTGCGCACTGCACGGCGCACGTCGGCGATGGCGGGGGTCAGCCGGGGACGGCGCTCGGACTCCATCCAGTAACCTTAAGCCGACTTTCCCGACACTCAAGGAGAACAGAACATGGCCGCATACGACGTCGTCGTCGAAATCCCCAAGGGGAGCCGCAACAAGTACGAGGTCGACCACGAGACCGGGCGCGTCTACCTCGACCGCGTGCTCTTCACGAGCTTCGCGTACCCGACCGATTACGGATTCTTCGAGAACACCCTGGCCGATGACGGCGATCCCCTCGACGCGCTCCTGCTCCTCGAGTACCCCGTCTACCCCGGCGTCGGCGTCTCGGTCCGCCCCGTCGGCTACCTCGACATGAGCGATGAGGCCGGCGGAGACGCCAAGGTCATCGTCGTGCCGGCCAAGGACCCGCGCTGGGCGCACATCCAGGACATCGACGACGTGCCCGAGCAGACCAAGAACGAGCTCAAGCACTTCTTCGAGCACTACAAGGACCTGGAGCCCGGCAAGTGGGTCAAGGTCGAGGCATGGGGCAACGCGGCTGAGGCCGAGGCGATCATCCAGAAGTCGATCGAGGCGTTCCCCGGACACGAGAAGCACTAGAACTTCTCGAACACGGATCCATCAGGAGGGGCGGGCTGCGGCTCGCCCCTCCTGCGTCCCACCGGAGCGGAGTCGGACTAGCCCGGACGACCGACCATGCCGGCCACGTCGTAGCCGCCCCAGATGTACCACTCGCGTACGGGCTTGCCCCAGTCGGCTGCCTCGAGGATGCGGTCGCCGCCGAGGTAGATGGCCACGTGGTAGTAGTCGCCGCCGCTGCCCCAGAAGATGAGATCGCCGCGCTGGCGCTGCGAATAGGGCACGAGGCGCCCCTGTCCGGCCATCGTCCAGTACTGGTTGGTGGCCGAGTGCGTGCCGATGTAGGAGCCCGCCGCCGCGTAGGCGGCCTTGGTGAGCCCGGAGCAGTCCCAGGTGTTCCAGCTGTCGCCGGGCGAGGCGTACGGCTTGCCGAGCTGCGCTGAAGCGAAGCCGATGGCGGTCTCCACGAGGTTGCCGTTCGGAGCCGGTGCCGGAGCGGGGGCTGGAGCCGGTGCAGGGGCCGGCGCGGGTGCCGGGGCACCGCCACCACCGCCACCGCCGCCTCCACCACCGCCGCCGCCGTTGTTGGCGGCGTCCTCAGCGGCTTTGTCGGCCGCGGCCTTGTCGGCGGCCGCCTTCTCGGCAGCCGCCTTCTCAGCGGCCGCTCGCTCTGCGGCGGCTGCGGCCTCGGCTGCGGCGATCCCCTCGATGCGGTCCTTCTCGAGCGCGGCCGTCGTGTCCTTCAACGTGGCCAGCTGGCTGTACAGCTCGTCGGAGTACTTGACCTGCTCGGCATAGGCGTCTTCGGCGGCCTTCGCGGCGACCTGCGCGCTCGCGAGCTTCGTCTCGGCGTCTGCGGCGAGCTTCTTGCGCTCGGCTGCTGCGGAGTCGGCCTCAGCGGCCAGCGCCGTCGCGGTGTTGGCGTCCTGCAGGGCCTCGGTGTAGATCTCCTGAGACTGCTCACTCAGCTTCGACGCCGATCCCAGTCGGTGCAGCAGGTCCTCGGCCTTGTCGCCGTTGAGGAACAGGTCGACCGAGAGGTCCTTCCCGCCCGAGCGCGCGAGGTGCGCCGCGATCAGCCCGGCGCGCATCTTCGAGGTCTTCGCCGTCTTGGCTGCGGCATCCGCCTGCGACCGCAGGTCCTTCTCGCGCTCCTGCGCCGTAGCCAGCGCCTCGAGGGCGTTCCGGTAGGCCTCTGCGGCGATCTGCGACTGCTTCGACGCCTCCTCGGCGGCCGCGGACAGCCCGGCGAGCAGCTCGGTGACGCGGGTGATCTCGGCCTTCTTCGTGGCCTCGTTCTTCTTCGCCGTCTGGATCTCGTCCCACGACGGGTACCCGGGGTCGGCGAGCGCCGGGGCGACGATGCCGACGGATGCCGTCACAGCACCGGCCGTCAGCACGGCGAACAGCGAGAACGGTGTCAGTCGCGATCCGCGGGAGCGGTCCTTCTCAGCCAAGCGGTACTCCGAGTCCGGCCATCCACGGGAACGGGTTGATGCGATAGTCGCCCTGGTACACCTCGAAGTGGAGGTGGCATCCGGTCGAGGCACCCGTGGTGCCGACGCCGGCGATGTTCTGCCCCACGTTGACGTGCTGGCCCACGCCGACATACGTTCCGCCGTAGGCGATGTGCGCGTAGCCGGTGTAGATGCCGTCGCCGTGGTCGATCTTGACGTAGTTGCCGTAGGTGCCGAGGTAGCCGGCGTAGACGACGGTTCCGCTGGCCGCGGCGAAGATGGGGGCGCCGCATCCGGCGCCGATGTCGGCGCCGTAGTGGAACGATCCGCTGCAGCCGCCACTGCCGCACAGCGACGCACGCGGGCCGTACCCGTCGGTGATCGGCCCTCCCGCCGGGACGCCCCACAGGCTCTGCGGTGAGACGTAGCCGCCGGGCAGTCCGGCACCGTTCCAGCCGCCACCACCGCCGCCTCCTCCTCCGCCACCGCCGGCAGCAGCTGCAGCGGCGGCCTCTTCTGCGGCCTTCGCCCGAGCCGCGGCCTCGCGGGCCAGACGCTCGCGCTCCAGGCGGGCTCGTTCCTCGACGCCCTTCTGGTACGCGGTGGCGACCTTGGCCTGAGTGTCCTGGAGGAAGGCGAGCTGGGCTGCGAGTTCTGCACTCTTGGCCTGCGACTCGGCCAGGGCGGCCTCTGCCGCCTGCTGGGCTTCGATCGCGGCAGCGAGAGCGTTCTCGGCGGCGATGCGCAGCTTCTCGCGCTCACCCTGCGCGACCTTGGCCTGTTCGCCCAGCGACTTGGCCGTGTTGGCCGCTGTGCGGGCCGACTCGTAGATCTCCGAACTGCGCTCGACGAGCTTGCTCATGCTGCCGAGCTGCGACAGCAGGGCGTCGGACTTCTCGGCATCCTGATCGAGCATGAGGTTGGCGGTGAGGTCGGTGCCTCCGGTGCGATAGAGCTGGGCCGCGAGCTGGCCGGCCTGCGCCGTGGCTGCGTCGGCCTCCTTCTGGCTCGCGTCGGCCTGCGCCTGGATCTCGGCGGCCTTCCGCACCGCCTCGTCGTAGGCGTCCTGCGCGACCTGGAGTTCGGCGCCGCGCTTCTCGGCCTCGGCCTGCGTCTCGGCGACCTGCACCTCGATCTGCGCGATGAGGTCTGTGATCTGGGCGACCTTGTCTGCAGCGGCCGACGTGTTCGACTTCGCCTTCTGCAGGTCATCCCAGGTGGGGTACTCGTCGGCGGCCGCCGGGGACACGAGGCCGCCCGTCATGGCCAGCGCGACGACGACGGCGATGGCAGCCACTCGAGCACCGACGCGCAGGCGCGGCCGACGCGAGCTCGCGTCCGGTCGTCGCCGGCGAAGCCCGTACTTCCGCTCGCGGTATTCCATGAATCCCCATTCGATCGCGCTGGGGGGACGCGCGATCACTCTGGTCACTTCTTTAACACTAACAACAGCGGCGAAACGACCGGCTGATGGCAGCCGAGCGCGTCGACGGGAACCGCCGCGAGGAATCTAACCCGATGGCAGGTCGAAATCCGGCTCATCCTGCGCCAGTCGCAGAATCGGATGCATCCGCATGTTTCCGGGCTCGTCGACGTGATTCCCTGCTCGATTTGTCACGTCGCGCGCCACACCGTATGCTTATGCGTCGGTGGTCATCGCTTGGTGGCTCATCCGGCCCCATCGTTTAGAGGCCTAGGACGGCGCCCTTTCACGGCGTTAACACGGGTTCGAATCCCGTTGGGGTCACCGAGAAATCGGATCTCAAAATTGAATATAGAATGGTTTCACATCGAGGCCCTGTAGCGCAGTTGGTTAGCGTGCCGCCCTGTCACGGCGGAGGTCGCGGGTTCAAGTCCCGTCAGGGTCGCAAAGGCGACAAGCCCTTTCGAAAGAGAGGGCTTCTCCTTTAAGCGGCATCGAGAATGCCTAGGCTCTGTAGCTCAGTTGGTAGAGCGCACGACTGAAAATCGTGAGGTCACGGGATCGACGCCCGTCGGAGCCACCACAAGCCCCTGGTCCACGCGGATCGGGGGCTTTTTCGCACCCCGGCGTCCGCCGTCCGGTTGTCAACATCATTCACCTGACCAGAACCGGAACTTACCCCCACTCTGGGGTCATTCCCCGACCCCGTGGATCGATAGTGTCGAACCATGCATAGCTGAGCACAGTTCAGCTTGCACAAACCCGATGCAGTACCTGTAAACCCGAAATGCAGGGAACGAACCGCCATGTCAGCACTTTGCGCTGGCTTCTGCCTACCTGAAGCCACCACTCCACCCCTACGACCACGCGCCCCCTACGCGCCGTCCAGCCACCGGAACGCGGTGTCTGAATGAGCGAGAGTCGAGCCAGACCCGCTGCGGCGGCCCAGTCGCCGCGTACCCTTCGTCTCGTCGAGACGCCCCCGACGTCTGGTGTCCACCAGCACGTCGACACCCACCTGTCCGGCCTGGTCTGGGCACGTCGCTACCGCGACCTGCTGCGCACCTCCGACACGGTGATCGTGATCCTCGCCATCGGCACCGCCCTGATCACCGGACTGCTGACCACAGGGGCCCCCGTCGGGAACCTGTTGTCGTACAGCGTCGGCCCGGTCGCGCTCGCGGCGATCTGGCTGGCCTCGTTGGCCGCCTTCCACACGCGGGGCTCGCACACCGTCGGCGTCGGCGCACTCGAATACAAGCGGGTCACGAACGCCACGGCACTCGCCTTCGGCCTCTTCGCGATCGGATGCATCGTCTTCACGGTCGACTTCGCACGCATCTACTTCCTGGTGGCGTTGCCGCTCGGCCTCGGTGGCGTCGTCGCGATGCGCTGGCTGTGCCGAAAGTGGCTGCTGCGTCAGCGTCGCTTCGGTCACTACCTCGCACGGGCCATCATCGTCGGCGATCGCGCCGACGCCGAGTACGTCGCCCAGCAGGTCGAGCAGAAGTCCGGTGCCACGTTCGTCGTGGTCGGAGCAGCACTCGACGGAGACAACATCGCCGACCTCGTGGCCGGCGATCGCCACATCCCCGTCATCTCCGATGTCAACGGTGTCGCTCAGGCTGCTGCCGAGTGGCGCGCTGACACCGTGATCGTCGCCGGCCCCCGTGCAGGCGAGAGCGATTACATCCGCACCCTCGGCTGGAGCCTCGAGGGAACCGCCACCGAGCTCGTGCTCTCCAGCCGGTTGACGGATGTCGCCGGCCCGCGCATCCACTTCCGTCCGGTGGAGGGCCTCCCCCTCATCCACGTCGAGATCCCGACTTTCGAGGGTTGGAAGCACGTGCTGAAGCGCACCTTCGACGTCGTGTTCGCGGCGGCGGCTCTCCTCGTGCTCGCGCCCGTCCTCGTCGCCATCGGGTTGTTCGTGCACTTCGACAGCCATGGCCCCGTGCTCTTCCGCCAGGAGCGGTGCGGTCGCAATGGGCGCACCTTCCAGATGGTCAAGTTCCGTTCCATGGTCGCGACCGCCGAAGACGACCTCGCCGGCCTGCTCGACCAGAACGAGGCCAACGGCGTGCTGTTCAAGCTGCGCAACGATCCGCGGGTCACCCGGGTCGGGCGTCTGCTCCGGAAGTACTCCCTCGACGAACTCCCCCAGATCTGGAACGTGCTGAACGGTGACATGAGCATCGTCGGGCCGCGTCCTCCGCTGCGGTCAGAGGTCGACTCCTACGAGAAGGACGTGCACCGTCGTCTGTTCATCAAGCCCGGCATCACCGGACTGTGGCAGATCAGCGGCCGGTCGGACCTCAGCTGGGAGGAGAGCGTGCGCCTGGACCTCTACTACGTGGAGAACTGGTCGCTCACCGGAGACATCATGATCATCTGGCGCACCTTCAAGACCATCCTCAAGCCTGTCGGGGCCTACTGAGATGCGGATCGCGATGATCGGCACCCGGGGAGCGCCTGCCGCCTACGGCGGATTCGAGACGGCCGTCGAGGAGATCGGCCGCCGCATGGTCGAGAACGGCCACGAGGTCACGGTGTACTGCAGGAGGAGTGACGAGCGCCCGCGCTCGACCTACCTCGGCATGAACCTCGTGCACCTCCCGGCCCTTCATCTCAAGACTGCCGAGACCCTGTCCCACACCGGGTTCTCGGTCGCTCACGCGGTGACCCATCGGCGACCCGACGCGGCCTTCGTCTTCAACGCCGCCAATGCTCCGTTCCTGCCCGCACTCCGTGCGCGCGGCATCCCCGTCGCCGTGCACGTCGACGGACTGGAGTGGAAGCGGGACAAGTGGGGAGCGAACGGTCGTCGCTACTACCGCTGGGCCGAGTCGATGTCCGTGCGGTGGGCTGATGCCCTCATCGCGGATGCCGACGGCATCAGCCGGTACTACCGAGACGAGTTCGCGGTCCCGACCGAGCTGCTCACCTACGGTGCCAAGATCCTCACGGACACTCCCACCGACCGGCTCGCGGAGCTCGACCTCGAGCCCGGCGGATTCCACCTGGTCGTCGCCCGCTTCGAACCCGAGAACCACGTCGACGTCATCGTCGAGGGCTACAGGCAGAGCGCGGCCACCAAGCCGCTCATCGTGGTCGGCAGCGCGCCGTACGCGGCGGCGCACACGCAGAGCATCCGTGAGGCGGCCGGCGCCGATCCCCGCATCCGATTCCTCGGCGGCGTCTACGACCAGGACCTGCTCGACCAGCTGTACGCCCACGCCATGACCTACCTGCACGGACACTCCGTCGGCGGCACGAACCCCTCCCTCCTCCGGGCGATGGGCGCGCGCACGGCCATCATCGCCTGGGATGTCGAGTTCAACCGCGATGTCGCCGGTCCGAGTGCCCAGCTCTTCGGCAGCCCGGCCGATGTCGCGAGGCTGCTCGGGATCGCCGAGACGCGGCCTGAGCTCGTCGACGCTGACGCGGATGCCGTTCAGAAGCGAGCCGAGTCCGTGTACCGCTGGGATACCGTCGCCCTGGGCTACGAGGCCCTCGCGGAGCGGCTCGTGCTCGGCTACTCGACGAGCGGGGAATCCCACCCACGGGCGGCCGACTCCGAACGGGCCCTCGCCGCGAAGCCACGGTTCGTGTCGACGGGCACGGCCCTGAGCGAATCGAGACGACGGTGACCGGGGACGCCGCCACCAGTCCTCCGGCGGAGCGCTACTCGGACATCGTGCAGCGGCTGGCCGGCGCCCAGAAGAAGCGCGCTCGTGGGGCGCCCGCCTACTCCGTCTACGTGAATCGTCCGGCAGGCCGTCGGCTGGCCGCCATCGCCTACCTCGCCGGGCTGACGCCCAACGTCGTCAGCATCATCAGTGCCGGCTTCACCTTCGGTGCGATCGCCGTCATCGCGGCGGCGCCGGCGGTCCCCTGGGTCGGCGTCCTCGTCGCGGCCCTCCTCCTCATCGGCTACGCACTCGACTCCTCCGACGGGCAGCTCGCGCGGCTCCGCGGAGGAGGCACCCCAGCCGGCGAGTGGCTCGACCACGTGCTCGACGCCGCGAAGACCTCGGCACTGCATCTCGCCGTGCTCATCACCTTCTACCTGCACTTCCCGATCACCAACGCGGCCTGGCTGCTCGTGCCGATCGGCTTCACCGTGGTGGCGACGGTGTCGTTCTTCGCGATGATCCTCAACGACCAGCTGAAAGGGCGGCATGCGACGGCCGTTGAGGCTCCGCCGCGCGCCAGCAGCCCCATCCGCTCGCTCCTCGGCATCCCGACCGACTACGGCGTTCTCTGCCTGTCGTTCCTGACCCTCGGGTTCCCTCTGGTGTTCCTCGGCGTGTACACGATCCTCTTCGTCGCCAACGCGGCGTACCTGCTGCTCGCCCTCGTGAAGTGGTTCAGAGACATGGGCGCCCTCGTGCCCGGCGGGAAGTCGTGACGCCGCAGCCGGACCGGGCCGCCAGCACCGCGATCATCATTGTGAACTACGGGTCGTCGGCGCTCCTCTCCAGCAATCTGGCATCCGGAGACGGGTCGACCGCCGCCGACGAGATCGTGATCGTCGACAACTTCACCAGCACGGCCGAGGCCGAGACTGTCGCGCGACTGTCAGCCGACAACGGATGGCGGGTCGTCTCGAACGATCGGAACGTGGGATTCGGCACCGCCGTGAACATCGGCGTCGAGCATGCGCGCTCCCTCGGGTGCACGGCGTTCATCATCCTGAACCCCGATGCGATCATCACGGCAGCGGTCGCGGCAGAGCTGTTCGCCATCGTTCTGGAGCACCACGACGTCCTGGTCGCTCCGAGGATCGTGCGGACGGACGGACGCCCGTGGTTCGAGGGAGCGACACTCGACACCACGACGGGATACACCTCGACGGCGCCGGGATCCGACAGTGCCTCGGCCGACGGCTGGATCACCGGGGCGTGCGTGGCCATCCACGAGGACCTGTGGTCGAGATCCGGCGGATTCGACGACGATTACTTCCTGTACTGGGAGGACGTGGACCTGTCCTGGCGTTGCCGGACGGCCGGAGGATCGCTCAGCGTGCGCGCCGACCTCGAGGTCGTGCACGACGTGGGGGGAACTCAGGCCGGGCAGGGGAAGACCCCGACCTACGTGTACTACAACTGCCGGAACCGTCTGCTGTTCGCGGCCAAGAACCTTCCCGCCGGGACCCGCCGGGCTTGGCGTGCCCGAGACGTGGGCTACGCCTACCGCATCATCACGCGCGGCGCGGGACGACGCGTGCTGCTCCGGAAGCCGCAGCTCATTCTCGCCGCCGTCCGGGGCACGTGGGCCGGGGCCCGCTGGCGGGAGTCGGTGTAGCCATGGCGGATCCGACCACCTCACCCCGGCTCCGAGTCCTCGTCGCGCATCCTGGAGCCGAGCTCTTCGGCTCCGACCGGATGCTCGTCGAGAGCGTCGCGGGTCTCCGGGCCGCCGGGCACGCCGTTCTGGTGACAGTGCCGACGGACGGCCCCATGCTCGAGGCCGTCCGTGCTCTGGGAGCCAGCGTCGTGATCGCCCCGACCCTCGTGCTCCGCAAGAGCCTCATCACCCCGTCGGGCTGGCTGCAGCTCATCTCGGGCGCGGCCCGCGGGCTGGCCGCCGGCATCGGTCTGGCACTGCGAGCACGACCCGACGTGATCTACGTCAACACCGTGACGATTCCCCTGTGGATTGCGGTCGGGCGGATGACGGGCAGGCCTGTGCTCTGCCATGTGCACGAGGCCGAACGCTCGGCCCGCCCCGTTCTGCGCCGGGCGCTCTCGGCGCCGGTGCTGTTCGCGCGAACAGTGGTGGCGAACAGCGGCTTCAGCGCTGACGTTCTCGGGGACTCCTTCTCCGCGCTGGGTGACCGGGTGGGAATCGTGCCGAACGGCGTCGCCGGCCCGGCTGAGACGACGACGGCACGTGACGGCATCGACGGCCCCCTGCGTGTTCTCTACGTCGGCAGACTGTCGGATCGCAAGGGCGTCGACGTGGCGATCGCGGCGATGGCCGAGCTCCGCAGGGGCGGGACGCCCGCCGAGCTCGACGTGGTCGGATCGGTGTTCGCCGGAAACGAGGAGTACGAGGCCGCCCTGGTCGAGCAGATCCGCGATGAAGGGCTCGGTGACGCCGTCAGGATGCTCGGGTTCCAGCCCGACGTCTGGGACGCCTACCGCCGGTGCGACGTGGCCGTCGTGCCCTCTCGAGTCGACGAGCCGTTCGGGAACACCGCCGTCGAATCCCTGCTGGCCGGCCGGCCCGTCGTGGTGAGCGACACCTCCGGACTGCGCGAGGCGTCATCGGGCTTCGAGAGCGCCCAGCGGGTTCGCCCCGGCGACGCGGCCGCGCTCGCGGCGGCCCTGCGCAGCGTGTACGAGGACTGGCCGACGTTCCGCGATGCCGCGCTCGTCGACCGCGAGGTCGCCCACTCCCGCCACAGCACCGAGCTCTACAGGACGCGCATGTCGGCAGCGGTCGAGGCCACCGCCGCGGGCCGCGCCTGGGGCGTCGAGGACTCCGATGACGGCACCTGAGGTTTCATCGGCCGACCGGGTAGTGTTGCGGCAAAGAGAAGGAGGGGGAGGGATGGATCCGCGGATGTACCTCTCGGCGCTGCGCCGCCGTTGGCCGTTGATCATCGTCCTGGGTCTCCTCGGTGCCGCGGCTGCGTTCTTCTACGATTCGACCCTGCCGACGCTCTACAAGTCGACCGCGAGCGTCTTCGTGTCGACCCAGCGTGGCGACACGACGAGCGAGCTCGTCCAGGGGTCGAACTTCGCGCAGGCCAACGTGCAGTCCTACGCTCAACTGGCGACGTCGCCGGTGGTCCTCCAGCCGGTGATCGACGAACTCGGCCTCACCACGACCGTCAACGGCTTGGCCTCCGTCATCTCGTCGGACACGCCGCTCAACACCGTGATCATCCAGATCACGGTCCAGAACAGCGATCCGGCACGCGCGGCGATGATCGCCGATGCCGTGACCGACTCCCTCTCCACGGTCGTCGAGGAGATCTCCCCGACGAGCGCCGACAAGACCCCCGCGGTCAAGATGACCCAGATCGCTCCGGCTCAGGTGCCCGCGGCGCCATTCGCCCCCAACACCCGACTCATCGTCGCGACGGGTCTCGCGGTGGGACTGGCACTCGGCCTGGTCCTCGCCCTCATCTGGGAGCTTCTGGACACCAGGGTCCGCAGTGAGAAGGAGCTGACCGCCATCACGGGCCTGCCCGTGCTCGGAGCCGTCGCCACCGGCCCGTCGAAGAAACCCGGCTGGATCGCCATGCGCAGCGATTCGCACAGTATGCAGGCGGAGTCGTATCGAAGGATTCGGGCGAACCTCGAGTTCGCCGACATCGAGCGAGCTGTGCGCAGCGTCATCGTGACCTCAGCGACCGCCGGTGAGGGCAAGTCCACGACATCACTGAATCTCGCTCTCGCCATGGCTGAACGGGTCGGGCGGGTACTCCTCATCGATGGCGACCTGCGCCGCCCCACGATCGCAGAGCGCTGCGGACTCGAAGGATCCGTCGGCCTCACGACCGTCCTGCTCGGCAAGCTCTCCGTGGCGGACGCCGTTCAGCGATACGCGCGCACCGTCGACGTGCTGGCGTCGGGAGTGATCCCCCACAACCCCGGGCAGCTGCTCGGTTCGTCGGCGATGGCCGCACTGCTCGCCGAGGTGTCATCGACCTACGACTTCGTGGTCATCGACACCCCACCGCTGCTCGCCGCCACCGACACCCTCGGCCTCGCTCACGCGACCGACGGTGCGATCATCGTCGTGAAGTACAAGTCGACGCGTCGTCAGCAACTGGCCGAGGCGGTCGGATCCATGCGCACGGTGAACGCCCGGTTGCTCGGCGTGGTGTTCGACCGCATCCCCACGCCCAAGGCGATCGAGTACTACTCCTACCACGCCAAGCGCTCCGACGGCTCGCCCGACCTGCCCGCGTCGACCCCCGACGATGCAGAGGAGACGACGGCCCCGACCAAACCGTCGGCGGCGCCGCAGGAATCGCCGGCTGCGGCCGATGTCGAGTCGGATCAGGGCCCAGAAGCCACCGATGAGTCGCACGCTGCGGCTCCGACCGTCACCCGCACCAAGAAGACACGTCGGGCTCGATCGGACGTGATCCACACGAGTGACGCCGGAGCGACCGTCGTCGTGGAGAGCTGACGCCGGTGCGCACACAGGGTCCGGAACACGCGGGCCTCACCATCCGGTTGGTGGCAGGCTTCGCAGTCCTGGCCGTCGGCTCACGGATCTTCGTCGGCGGCAGCCTCACCGTCGGCTTCGTCGTCGCGCTCGTGCTGCTCCCGCTCTGGGTGACGGTGCTGCGGCGGTACTGGGGTGCCACCGTGTTCGCCGCCCTCGGGCTCCTCGCCGCGGTCTCCGGGATCTGGCTGCGCGAAGTGACCGCCGTGAACCACGAGTCGAGCGAGTCGGGCATGATCGCAGGCGTCATGATGTTGATCGGCATCGTCACAGCCGTCGGTGTCGTGCTGTGGGCACGCACGATCATCCCCGACTGGATGGTCGGAGCGCTGTTCGGTCTCGCGATGCTGGCCAGTGCAACTCTCGGCGCCGAGACCGGCAACGAGAATCCGTGGAAGTTCGGCGTCGGATTCCCCGTCATGATCATCGTGCTCTCGCTCGTGAGCCGCCCCGGACTGCGCACTCTGGAAGCCGTCGCCCTGCTCGTCTTCGCCGTCGTGGCGCTCGGCACCGACTCCCGCTACCGCTTCGCGACCCTCATGATCACGGCGGTCCTCGTGTTCTGGCAGATGCTCCCGCAATTCCGCACCCGACGAGCGAGCTCCCTGGCGATGGTCGCGATGGTCGCCGTCATCGCGGCCATCACCTACAACCTGGCCACAGCTCTGATCGTCGATGGCTATCTCGGGGAGCAGGCTCAATCGCGCACGATCGCCCAGTTGGAGGCATCCGGCTCGCTCCTGCTCGGCGGTCGTCCGGAGGCCGCGGCGAGCATCGCGCTGTTCCAGTCCAACCCGTGGGGGTTCGGCGCCGGAGTGCAGCCCAATCTGGCTGACATCCTCGTCGCCAAGACCGGGATGGCATCGATCGGCTACCAACCCAACAACGGCTACGTCGAGACCTACCTCTTCGGCGGCGGCTTCGAGCTCCATTCCGTCGCGGGCGACCTCTGGAGCCAGTACGGCATTCCCGGGTTGGCGTTCGTGGCGTGGATCGTGGTGCTCGTGCTCCACACCCTGGGACAGGGCCTGTCGACGCGCACGGCCACGAGCATCACGATGTTCCTCGGCATCTCGACGCTGTGGAACGTGCTGTTCAGCCCCATCTACGGTTCACTGCCCACGCTGGTGCTCACCGTCGGACTGGGGCTCCTCCCGGTTGCCGCCGCGAAGCCGCGCGGGGTGGATGCGCCCGCCGTGGTCTTACGCCGCGACGCCCTGAGCCCGCTTCCGTAGCCTGAGCGCCGGCCGTTCGACGAAGACCCAGCTCGCCACGGCGAACGGGATCGTCAGGACGATGGACAGCAGGATGAACGCGGGGATGCCCCAGACTGCTGCGCCGAGAAGGACCAGGGTCTGCTGGATCGGGAAGGCGTAGACGTAGATCCCGTAGGAGACGTCGTTTCTCAGCCAGAAGATGCGCTGGCGCAGCAGGGCGCCGGTGGTGATGACGGCGTACGCGAGCGGCAGTGCTGCGACGACCCTGTAGTCCGGGAGCCAAGCGGAGGCGACGACCACGACCATCGCGAGGGCGACGAGGATCCACGACGCGCGGATGCGGTCGCGGAACCGGAAGATGAGACCGCCCGCTATGAACATGATCCCGAACCGCGCCGCGGCGTAGACGTAGAAGTTGTCGATCGGGCCGTACGACGTCGAGAGCACGCCGATCACGCAGAGCGCGAAGACCACGGGCAGCACCCACGTGCGCTTGAGCAGACCGGTGACCCCGAGGAGAAGCACACCCAGATAGCAGAGGAACTCCCACCAGAGAGTCCAGATCGACCCGTTCCAGACGCCTTCGTCCGGTACCCCGAGAGGCGTTCCGGCGATGTCGTACTGGAAGATGCGCAGGCTGGAGTTCTTGAGCACGTAGCCGACACCGTCCGCCCAGAATCCCGGCGGGAACACGGAGTTGGAGAGCCAGATCGCCAGCGGAGCGATGGCGAAGGCCGTGACGATGAGGCAGGTGTAGAAGGCCGGAAGGATGCGGAGCAGCCTGGCACTGAGGAACGCCCACCAGTTCGGTCGGCGCATCCAGCTGGAGACGATGAGGAAGCCGGATGCTGCGAAGAAACCGTCGACCCAGATGAACGCCAGGAGTTGCCGGAGAGGTCCGTCGGGGATGTCCTGCCCGGTCAATGGGAACGCGTGCCAGATGATCACGCCGCTCGCGAGCAGCAGTCGCACGGCGTTCAGGCCATTGGCCCGCGGATCGAACCGGGCGGCGATCGTCATCGTCGATCGCTCGGCGACCCGGACTGTCATGACACCGCCCCCGACTGGTCGACGCGCACGAACGGGCGCAGGGGGTCGTTGACGATCCCCTGGCGGAGATAGTCGGGCTCCGCGTGCGGGTTCACCGGGGTGTCGAGGATCAGGCGATCGCCGGCGAGGTGTTCGGCGAGGTGGATGAAGCTCGAGAAATGCGGTCCGATCAGGTAGCCGGATGCCGCCAGGAGATAGAGGTCCACGATCGACGCCCGCACGGCCTCGGCCGAGTTGTACGCACCCTTGTCCGTCTGGGCGACGCATCCCGGCACCGTCGCGATGATGCGCTCCTGCACCTCGGGAACGTCGCAGGAGAGGAAGAAGCGGACATCGGGGTCGGCATCCCGGATCTGCTGCATCCGCTCGATGAACCACTCGACGGGCGAGGTCTCGCGGGTCACGGAGTGGGAGACGGCGTGGGCACGCACCATGACGCCGACGTAGGGAGCACCGCGGAGGTGGGCATCGAAGAAGGTCGTCACAGACCGCGCGATCTCGTCCGCGGGCTGGAGGGCACGGAACTCCTCCTGCCAGCTCCGGGCACCCGCAGGGAGCTGGATCGGGCTCCCGGTCCTGATCTGCCAGACGTGCTCGCGCCGTTTGTCGTCATCGAGCCAGGTCAGGGTCTCGTCGACGTAGGGATAGACCTTGGCGAGAACCCGCGAGGTCGCCCGCGAGATCGTGCGACCGGAGAAGTCCCACAGCTCGGGGAACTTCGGACCGAACAGCGGCCCGGTGGGCCAGACGTAGCTGAAGTCCCGGTTCTCGTGATCGGCGAGGCTCTTGCAGCCGAGCACGACGCGCACCCGGTTTCCGAGACCGGAGTCGTAGCCGTTGTACGCGACGATCGACGGGCGCAACAGGGGGAGGGTCATCTCCTCACCTCCTGCGGAACGCGCAGTACCGAACGGGTGCGGAGGGGACCGCCCGCACGTGTCGCGAGTCTACCCACGCCGCCGCGCGAGACGACGCGATAGGTTGGGGATCGCTCAGCTTCCGTCACGCGTTCAGCCGACTCGAAGGACGACAGACCATCGCCAGCCCGTCCCGTCCCCCGCATCCGCCGCTCCGGATCCTGCAGTCGTTCGGTGAGCCGGGACCGACGACGAATCCCTACCTGACGCAGGTGCTGCGCCGCGTCCCGGGAGTCGCCCAGAGGGCCTTCACCTGGCGCACCGCGCTGTTCGGGCGCTACGACGTGTTCCACCTGCACCTGCCCGACGTGCTCTTCCTCCGCCGCAGTCGAGTGCGATCGGCCGGTGGCGCTCTGCTCTTCCTGGCCCTGCTGCTGCGCCTGCGCCTGACAGGGACCGCCCTGGTGCGCACGGCCCACAACCTCGCCCCGCACGAGCGCCGCGGCGTCGTCGCGAACACCCTCGACCGATTGAGTGCTCGAGGTACCGCGCTGTGGATCAGGCTGAACGATCGCACGACGGTGCCCGACGGTGCCGCCGTGGCCACCATCCTGCACGGCGACTACATCGAGTGGTTCTCCGGACGACCGCATCCGCCGAGGCAGCGAGGACGTCTGCTGTTCTTCGGGCTGATCCGCCCCTACAAGGGAGTCGACGACCTCGTCACGGCATTCCAGGGCCTCGACGACCCTGACACCGCCCTGCGCATCGTCGGGAGAGCCACCCCCGAGCTCCAGGCCGAGATCGAGGCGGCCGCCGTCGGAGACCGCCGCATAGACGCGGCGTTCGAGTACGTGGACGACGAGCGGCTCGCCGAGGAGGTGGGCGAGGCGGAGCTGGTCGTGCTCCCCTACCGCGAGATGCACAACTCGGGAGTCGCCATCCTCGCGCTCTCGCTGGGGCGCCCCATCCTGGTCCCGGAGAACGAGACGAACGCCGATCTGGCGACCGAGGTCGGTGAGACGTGGGTGCAACGATTCTCCGGAACAGTGGATGCCGCGGACCTTGCCCGAGCGCTGGCGGCCGTGCGCGACCTCGGAACGGAGCGGCCCGACCTGTCGAGGCGCAGCTGGAGCACCGTCGGATCGCAGCACGCGCAGGCGTACGAGCGCGCGGTGCGCATCCGGCGCGGATAGAGAGGTCTCGGGGCTCAAGCGCGCTTGTATTCCGCGTAGACGTGGCCCCAGGCTCCCGCCATCATCCCGAGCCCGCGATTGAGCGTGCGCTGACCCCGCGCGTCGCGTGAGACCGACCGCGCCAGCCTGCCCCACGTCGACCGCGCTGCGCCCTGCACGACTCGTGCCGCGCCGCCGGCCGTCAGCGAGAGCCGAGCGATGAGACGGCTCGGCGTCGAGCCGCTGAGCAGCACCGTGGTTCGACTCCATGTATTGCCCATCCGGTAGTAGCGCTGCAGCACCCAGCGGCGTGTGAGTCGCGACGACGGGACGATGTCGAGGACGACGGCCTCATCGCACCAGACGATCCGCTCACCGGCTGCGGTGAGGCTGCGCGTGAAGAGGGTGTCCGATCCGCCGCTGAGACCGAACTCCTCATCGAAGCGCAGGCCCAGGCGGCGCACGATGCCGAGGTCGAGCAGGAGGTTGTTTGTCGCGGCGACCTGGACCTGGGTGCCCGTCGCGAAGCGCTCCCGGGCGAAGAAGCCGCCGCCCACGATCCAGGGGTCCGGCTCCTCCTCGTACTGGGAGATGACCGGACCGGCGATGCCGGCCGGGCGTTCCGCGCGATAGGTGGAGAGCAGGGCTGTGAGCCACTCGCCGACGGGGCGTTCGTCGTCGTCGATGAAGATGAGCAGGTCGGACCGCTCGGACTCGTCGATCGCGCGATTGCGGGCGGCCGCGATCCCGGGCGACGGTTCGTGGACGTACTGCACGGATCGTGGCGGGAACGACCGTGCCGTCTTCTCGGCCGAGGCCTCCGGCGCATTGTCGATGACCAGTACTCGAACGTCGTCCGCCGAGGCTTCGGCCTGTTCGACGAGCACCGGGAGGATCGCCACGAGATCGGCGGGGCGACGATAGGTGAGCACGCCGATGGTCACCACGAGTGTCGTGGGCTCATCGTCAGCCGTGCGCATCGTCGCCCTCTCCAGCGATCTCGGGCGACCTCCCCTACTGGGAGGCCGTGGCGAACAGGTTGTCGAACCGACCGGTCACCGGCGCGTTGGTCGCGGACGAGGGGAGGAAGACCTGGATCGCCACCCCACCGGCAACCTGCATCGCCGCCGTCGAGTCGGTCCCCGAGACCTGCCACGTCGTCGGTTCCAGCTCTCCGACGCGCCAGACCTTGGCCCGAGTCGTCGTCGGCGAGGTCCCGGTCACCTGGACGCGCACCTGCAACTGCTCCCCGGGCGTGTAGCTGAGGCCGGGCAGGACGATCGCCGAGCCTCCTGACGCCTGCAGCGTGACCGCTCCCGTGGGGAAGAACCTCAGCTTGGCACCGTAGGTGCCGGTGCCGACGGTCCGGCCGTAGACCGAGGCGTAGGTGCCCGTGCCTGTCGGTACCTTGTCGATGGAGACCTGGGCGCGAACCTCGGAATCGGTCGTCGAGACGCCGTTGAGGTATCCGGTGAGGGTTCCGCCGAGCGGAGCCTTCAGGTTCGCGGTGCCCGAGCCGACCGAGAAGTTCGCCGTACCACCGGACACGGTCCAGGCGCCGCCGACATCGGCGGTCCCCAGTCCGTTGCTGGTCGTGCGTCCGAAGGCATCCTTGGCGTACACGGCCGGGCCGGGGGGCGCGACAGTCGTGACACTGCTGCTCGTGGTTCCCGTGCCGGACGCGTTGTCCGTGACCGTCAACGTCACCGTGTAGGTGCCGGCCGCCGCGTAGTCGTGGGTGGCGGTCGAACCTGTCGCCGTACCTCCGTCACCGAAGTTCCAGGCGTACGAGGTGATCGTGCCGTCGGTGTCCGACGAAGCCGTGCCGTTCACCGCGAGGTGGAGACTGTCGACCTGCGTCGTGAAGGAGGCCGTCGGCAGAGCGTTCGGCGGCGGAGCCGACACGGTGACCGCTGTGGTCGTCGTGTTGGTCGCGCCGTCGTCATCCGTGACTGTCAGCGACACGTTGTACGTGCCTGCTGCCGCATACGGGTGGGTCGCGGTGGGTGTCGTCGCGGTCGCACCATCACCGAAGTTCCAGGCGTACGAGGCGATCGTTCCATCGGAGTCGGTTGACGTCCCGCCGTCGACCGACAGCGAGAGGAAGGTCGCACTCGAGGTGAACGCGGCAGTGGGGGCGACGTTGGCCGGCGGTGCCGGAGCCACGGTCACGCCACTCGTCGTGGTCGTGGTCGCGCCATCGTCGTCGGTCACCGTCAGGCCGATCGTGTACGTGCCTGCCGCCGCGTAGGAGTGCGACGCTGTCGGAGTCGACGCTGTCGCACCATCGCCGAACGTCCAGGCGTAGCCGGTGATCGAGCCATCGGAATCGGTGGATGCCGAGGCGTCGACGCTCACATCGAGGTTCGTCACTGCGGTGGTGAACGATGCGGCCGGCGGAACGTTCGGCGGCGGGGATGCGACCACGACCGACGAGCTGGTGGTCGCAGTGGCACCCTGGTTGTCCGTCACCGTCAGCGTCACCGTGTACGTGCCTCCAGCCGTGTAGGCGTGCGTCGCCGTCGGCCCTGTCGCCGTTCCCCCGTCACCGAAGGACCAGCTGTAGGACGAGATGGTGCCGTCGGAGTCGGCGGATGCCGATCCGTCGACATCCGCAGTGAGCACGCCCGACGTCGACGTGAAGGACGCGGTCGGTGCGGCGTTCGGGGTCACTCCGGTGCCGAGCGCGTAGTGCGCCGCCACGTCCGTGCTGCTCAGCACCGTGCTGTACACCGCGGCCTCATCGATGCGCGCATTGATGAACGGGCTCGACGATCCCCAGGTGTTGTCTCCGCCGATGCGCCAGTAGCCGTCGTAGGCCTGGGCATCGGTCTGCCCGTTGGTGCCGATCAGCGCACCATCGACGTAGAGGGCCATGCCGCTCGTCGTCGACTGGGTCGCCACCATGTGGTGCCAGAGGCCGTCGTTGTAGGCGCCGGGCGTGGTGATCGTGTTCGTGAACCCGGTCCACACTCCGAACACCAGCTTGCCGTCGTCCTGCATGTAGACGTGACGGTCGTAGCTGCCCGAGGTTCCCGTGTTCGAGGATCCGAAGCCGATGAGCTTGCCACCGCTGTTCGTGGTGGTGTTGAACCACAGCTCCTCTGTGTAGTTCTTCGGGTTGCTGAACACCGCGTTGCTTGCCACCAGACCGTTGGACCCGTTGAAGGATGCGGCCTTGTTCGTGGTGCCGGAGATCGCGCCGGTGATGCCCTTCGTGACGCCGCCGGTGTACGAACCGTCGTTGTCGGACGTGCCGGAGTCGTTCGCGGTCCCGGCTCCGACACCCTCGTTGAGGCGCCAGTACAGGTCGGGAGAGTCGTTGAACACCCGCGCTCCGTAGCTGTCGGCCGGTGCCGCGGGGATGCTGCTCGTGCGTCCGGACTTCACCCAGTGCGAGTCGACCTGCTGGAGAGACAGCGGTGCCGGGTAGATGGCGACGTCGTCGATCGTGCCCTGGAAGAAGTTGGCGCCCGACCACGACGAGTCACCGCCGATGCGCCAGAAGCCCGAGTAGGCCTGACCGTAGGTGGTGTCGGAACGCTGCCCGACACGCACGTCGTCGACGTAGAGCTGCATGCCCGACGGACCGAGGTTCGCCACCACGTGGTGCCACTGACCGTCGTTGTAGCCGGTTCCACTCTGCACCACCCGCGATGTGCCCGGGTGCACGCCGAACAACACCCGGCCGGCGTTGTCCATGTAGACGTGTCGGTCGTAGTTGGTCGACGTTCCGGTGCTCGAGTTGCCGAATCCGACGATCTTCCCGCCGGAGGTGCTCGTGGTCTTGAACCAGGTCTCGATCGCGAAGCTGTTCGGGCCCTCGATGGCGCTCTGGGTCGACACGAGACCACTGGAGTCGCCGGAGAACGTCGCTGCGGTGTTCGAGTCGGACCCGATGGCACCGGCGGCGCCGAAGGTCACACCCGAGCTCGCCGTCGCATCCTGCGAACCGGCCCAGTCGTAGGCCGTCGGACCTGACGTCTCGCCGAGTCGCCAGTAGTCCGTCGGGTTGTCATCGAGCACATCGGTCGCGTAGTCGGAGATGGATCCCGACGAGGCCACGACGACGCTGACGTTGTTGCCGTTCACGACGTTGCCGAACGGATCCGTCACTCGGATGCGATAGGTGTACGTCGCCCCTGGTGTCAGGCCCGTATCGACGAACTTCATCGTCGGCAGCGTGTAGAAGTTGGAGTTCACCGTCGTCGTGTAGACCGGGGCGGCGGTCACGCCGTTGCGGATGACGTCGTACTTGAGACTCGCGTTGTCACGATCCCAGTTCGCCGGCCACGCGATGCGGGCTGTGCCGGTCGCGAAGGACACGACATTCGGAACGTAGTTGGCTCCACTGAGTCGCGGGGCGTCCTTGTTCGGGGCCACGGTCTTGGCGGCGAACCGCACGAGGCCCTGCTGCTTGGTGTTGTTCACCCGGGTGAACTCGCCGCCGTACAGGACGTACTTCTGGTCACCGCTCGCGCTGACCGACCAGCCGCCCTGGCCGACGCCGGTGAAGGATCCCGTGTTGATGTCCGGGAACCAGTCGAGAAGCGCGGGGCGCGGCGTGCCGGCCCAGTTGGTGTAACCGTGGGGGTCGTTGGTGATGGTGCCCTGGACGGTCTTCGTGAAGGCCAGTGCACGGTGCATCGTCCACGGTTCGGTCTGCGGGAATGCACCGATGTTGCCGCAGTAGTGTGCGTGGCTCGTCGTGTAGATCACGTCGCCCACCGGGTATACCGAGTAGGTGTCGCCGTGGCAGTCCTCGACCCAGATGATGTCGCCGGTGTCCCAACTGGCGTAGAACGTGCCCTCGAGGGTTCCGGATCCGTAGTGCTGGCCCGTTCCGTACACGCCGCCCTCGTCCGAGGCGAGGCTGCTGATCGCGGCGTTGGCATCAGCGTTGCGGACGCTGTTGTTCACGTTGAACGGCTGGATCGCTGCCGTCGTTCCATCCAGCGACGCGAGGCCGTAGCCGGGGCTGGACGATCCGTTGACGCTCTGGAAGTACCCGCCGATGACCACCTTGGACCCGTCGGACTTCACGACGATCGAGGTCGCCTGACCATTCGCGATCTGCGGAGCCCACCCGGTCTTCGTGGCGCCGGTCGCGGCATCCAGGGCCGCACCGCCGGCCACCGCCACGTTGTTGGCAGTGGTGAACTGTCCGACGACGTAGACGGTGGAGTTGGTGACGGCGACCGCGTTGATCTTGCCGTTGATCACGGGCTTGAAGGTGGAGATCAGAGCGCCGGTCGCCGTGTCGAACGCCGCGATGCGATACCGCGTCGCACCCGCGATCGAGGTGAAGCTGCCCACCGCGTACAGTCGCTTGCCGTCGGGGGAGACAGCGAGGTTGCGCACGCGGGCGTTGGCGTTGGGGGCCCACGTCGCGTCGAGGACACCCGTCGTCAGGTTGTACGAGAGGATGTTGTTCCGCACCACCGTGTTGACGCCGGGGTCCGCGCCCGCGGGCCTCGCCGTGCCGAACTCGCCACCGGCGAACACCTTGTTGCCGGCGACTTCCTGGTCCCAGACGACGCCGTCGATCTGCACTGTGGGCAGCGCGTCCGACGAGACGGTCTCAGGAGTGCCCGTGATCGGTGGCGCCGTATCGGCGACCGCCGGTTGGGCGACCAGGACGAGTCCGGCTGTGACAGCCAGGACTGTAGCGATGGAAAGTACACGTGAGCGGGCGAAGACACGCATCGGGCAGGCCTCATTCGGGTATGGAGGCGACCTTCGGGTGATCGCCAGCCTGAGGCAGAGTTTAGTGACGAATACTCAAACTCAATCCCCCCCAAAAGGGGCCGTTCTTCAGCCGGACACTGAACCTTGGAATGCCGTCACGGGAGTGCCGACCTGATAATCGAACGTGATCAGGACGTCGTCCCTCTGGTCTTCCGGGATCGTGTAGATGAACACGCCCTCGGCCGTCCCCCCAGCAGCCACCTCAGCGGGCAACGGAACACCGCCGGGCTCGGGGAGACTGTCGGATGGGCTCTGGGCCGGGCCGTAGTACACGTTGACCAGCGCACCCGCGAGGGACACCGTCTCGGCCGTCGTGTTCGTCACGGTCACAGTGAAGCGGACGGCCGGTCCGGCAACGTCACCCGCGAGCTCGGCCTCACCCTCCACGGCCTCGAAGCCGCTCACGGAGACGGTCACTCCCGGCGCAGGCTGAGCCGTCGAATCGAGCGGCACCGTGGTCTCGATGGGGATCGGCGGGGTGGGCGTCGTCGTCGGTGTCGCCGACTGGCTGGGAGTGGCCTCGCCGCTGGCCGGCGCTCCCGAGGGTGATCCGGACGGAGATCCGCCCGTGCCACCCGGCGCGCCGAACGCACCGGAGATCAACGCGATGACGACCGCCACGACGGCGAGCACCACGACCCCCGAGATGACGAGCAGGGTGATGCGGCGCCGTGATGATGCGCCGCCGGCCGTGGCGTTCTGGTCGGTCATGGCTGAGCCTCTCTGGGGGAGGGTCACACTATACGAGCTTCCCCTGCGGGCGTGCCAGAGCCGTCGACCCACCCGTTCGCGTCACGCGCGAGCGGGTGGGTCGGCGATCGATCAGCCCTTCCGGACCGCCACCGGCGACATGTCGTCGGCCCAGTAGTTGCGTTGGGTGTCGATCTTGGTCGTCGTCGGCGCGATGATCGCGCAGTTGGCGATCGACGTGTTCCGGCCGAACGTGTTGTCCGTGATCTTCATTCCAGTCACAGGGCCGAGGCTCCCCTGCGCGATGTTGATGGTGCAGCCACCATTGTCGGCGTAGTTCCTGGTCCAGCTCAGGTTCGTCACCCGAGCCCGGTCCTGCGTGACCATGAGCGCCGCATTGTGCGCACCGGTCAGGGTGTTGTGATCGATGGTGATGTTCGATCCACCCTGCACCTGGATGCCGTCGTCATGGGTCGGGGTGCCGTTCCAGGCCGGATCCTTGTCGAGGTGGAGGTTGTCGTGCAGCCAGGAATCCTTGAGCGTCACCTCGCCGTCGGTGAGGTGGATCCCATCGGTGACGTGGTGGATGTTCAGGCGGGTCGCGGTGAAGTGCGAGCCCATGATTCCGCTGACTCGCCTGTCCATGGCCGCGAACAGCTCCGAGTCCTGGATCACCAGGTTCGGGTTGTGCAGCAGGTTGTTGACCAGAGGGCCGGAACCAGCGCGTCCGCGGATGATCGAGTTCTTGATCGTCACGTTCGCCGCCTTGACGACGATCGAGCCGCGGACGTCGAGCGAGTCGATGACAGTACCGGGCGCGGTCACGGTGATGTCACCGTCGTGGACCGTGAGCTTCGTACCGGCGGGCACACCCGTGTTCTTCGCACCGGGCATCCCGCTCGCGGGAGTCGGTGTCGGCGGCTTGGGCGCTGGAGGCGTCGGAGTCGGCGTGGGGGTGGGAGTCGGCTTCGGCGTGGCCGTGGGCGTCGGCTTCGCCGGAGGAGTGGGGACCGGGGTCGGCGTCGCCGTCGGCTTCGGGCCCGGAGCGGCCGAGCCTGTGGGCAGCACCTGGGCGAGTACCTCGAACTTCAGGCGAACACTGGCCGAGGAGTTGCGAACCGACAGGCTCGCGGACTTGGCGACGACCGGCAGCAGGACCGTGTTCGTCGACGCCTGTCCCGGCTCGGCGATCAACGCTGTGGAGCACGCCGTTGCCGTGGAGCACGCGGACACGACGGTCGACCGCCAGGCGCCGCTTCCGACGATGCGCACGAGCGCTGCCGTGGCGTCGGACGAGACTCCGGCGAGGGGGACGGATGCCGACCCTCCCGGTGCGAGCACGATCTCGGAGGATGCGCTCGAAACGTCCGAGAGGACACCACCGGTGCCCGCCGTCGTCCGCACGAATCCGGCGACGGTGCTGCGCAACGTGCCGCTGCCGGCGTTGTTGTAGAACTGCACCTGATTGTTGGCGCTGCCGCCGAGCTTGACGATCGTGGACTTCTGGCGATCACCAGCCGGACGGGGATTCAGCACCGAGGTGCGAGCACAGTCCGCCTTGGCCTGACCGGCCGGGCAGGCTGAGACGTAGGTCGAGGAACTGAATCCCGTCGACGTGAGGTTGAGCGCGACGGCCGTGGCACCGGCGGGGACTCCCGGCACAGTGAGCGTCACGAGTTCGCGAGCGCCGAGCTTCTGCGTCGACGTCGATCCGGCGGCGACCGGCGAGTACGTGCCCGCACCCTGGGTTCCCGAGGGAACCGAGTATCCGACCACGTCGAAGGCGACCGCCACGGGCTTGGTCGCGTGCACGGTGATCTTCGACTGCCCGCCGAGGACCACTCGGACCGGAGCCGATGCTGGAATGCCGGTGGGGGCGATGAACGCCGGAGCCGCACGGCACGCCTGGGCGGCCGTCGAGCCGGCGCAGACGGAGATGGCGGATGCCGCGGTGGCGCGGGCCGCGGTCACCGACAGCCAGACGGCTGTGGCGCCGCTCGGCACGGAAGGCAGAGCGGAGGTGGCTGTGCCGCCCGCGGCGAGCGAGGTCCCGGAGAGGACCCGCTGCGGGGCGACGGCTTGGTACAGCGAACCGGAGGGAGTTGCTGCGTCGGCCGGCGTGGCGGCGAGGGGGGTGAGGATCAGAGCGGAGAGGGCCAGAAAGGCCGTCGCAAGTGTGATGGGGGCGAACAAGGGTCGGCGTCGTGTGGTGCGTAAACGCATCAAGGGGGGCCTCTAACGGTCGTCGGTCAAAATAGCTGTAGGGAGATGACACCCGTTCGGGGGATTGCAGCAACCTTACATACGGCCCTGTCGATTGTCACATCGACCTCGGTGCTGCACCGGGACCTTCACGATAGCGAGGATGCCTCAGCAGGCTCGATACCCAGAGCAGGGGCCAATTCCGCGCCGAGGTACGGCGTGAGAGTCTGCGCGAAGAGCGCGGTCATGTGATTTCCGTCTCCGTAGACGAGGACGCTTCCCAGGACCGCGGGGCAGCTGTCATCGACGCAGAAGTAGGGAGCGAGGTCGATGACCTCGACCGAGCCGAGCTCCCGAGCCGCCGCCACCTGGGGGTCGGCCACGATGGAGCTCGACATCGACGTGGCGCAGGGAGCCGGATCCGGGTTCTCCATCACGCAGGTCGGGGCGTCGTACACCCCGCCGTTGGCCGGCTGCGGGATGTCGTGGATGGCGATGACCCTGGCTCCGGATGCCTGGATCTCGGTCCAGGCACCGACCATGGCCGAGGCGTCCGCCGCCTGCTGACTCTCGGACTTGGCTCCGCCGCCCACGACGCTGCTCCTGGTCGACACGATCACGGCGTCGTACTGCTCTGCGACGATGGCCCGCAACGCCTTGTCGTTCCACGTCGCGCAGCGCTGCGCGCCGCCGACGGCCGAATCGGGCAGCTTCGCGAGGCCGCATCCGCTGCGCAGATAGGTGTCGAGGTGCCATCCGGAGTCGATCGCGAGGGTCTTCAGCGCGCCGACCCACTGTCCGGCGTGGGAGTCGCCGGCCACCGCGATGCGCAGGGCGCCGGGCGCCTTCGACCCGAACGAGCAGACGAGCACCTCGGTGGAGCCCGTCGACTGCTGGCAGCCGTCGGCCGCGCCATCGTCACGAGCGATGATCGGATCGGGGAGAACGCCCTCGGATGTGGTCGCCGGGGCGCACCCCGATCCCGGGACGGCCGCGGCCGCACCGAAGCACGGCAGTGCGGCGGGGTCGGTGACGGCGCGCAGGGCGGATTCGGACTGCGCGATCCTGGCCTCGCTCTGCGCCCACTGCGCCGCGCCGATGGACGCGACCACGACCATGCCGACCGCCGCCATGGCGAACACGAGCCGCGGCCGCACTGTGGGATTCGGCGTCGCGGTGCCCGACCCCCAGCCGATCGTTCCCGAGCGGAACGGATCCTCGATGTACTTCTTCGAGAGCCACCCGACGAGGAGCGACCCGAAGAGGAGCGCGATCCGGAACGGCGTGTCCAGCGCTCGTTCCAGGATGATCGGCAGCAGCACGATGAGCGGCCAGTGCCAGAGGTAGACCGAGTACGAGATGGCGCCCACAAACTGCACGGGACGCGACCGCATCACCGGGGCGAGGGAGAGCCGGCCGTCGGCGTGGCCGGCGGCGATCACCACCGCCGTACCGACGACGGGGAGAAGGGCGATCCAGCCGGGGAACAGGGAGCCCGAGGTGTAGACCACGGCAGAGACGAGGATCGCGACGAGGCCGGCCCAGGTCGCGGCGATCGACTGCCACGGGCGCAGACTCAGGCGTGCGGCGAAGACCGCCAGCACTCCGCCCACCGCGAATTCCCACATGCGCGTGAAGGTGTTGAAGTAGGCGCTCGGCTGATCCGAGTACGTCGCGATCACCGAGAACACGAGCGACGCGACAGCGATCCCGGCGAGAGTGAGCCCGAGGCGTGTGCGCGCGCTGGCCGCTCGACCCCGAGCGATCAGGAGCCAGGCTGCGGCGATGAGGATCGGCCAGAACAGGTAGAACTGCTCCTCGACCGACAGCGACCAGAAGTGCTGCACCGGGCTCGATTCGACGGACGCGCCGAGATAGTCGACGGAGTTGGCAACGAGGGCCCAGTTCTCGACGTAGAAGGCGCTGGCGACGATCTGCTTGCCGGTGTCGTTCCACAGCGTCTGCGGCGCCCAGAGCAGGGTGGCCACTCCGACGACGGCCAGGACGACGAGCGCCGCCGGGAGCAGGCGCCGGATCCGTCGCACGTAGAAGCCCGTCAGGGTGAAGGACCGCTTGTCCACGACCTCGCGGACGATGTGAGCAGTGATCAGATAACCGGAGATGACGAAGAACACGTCGACGCCGATGTACCCGCCCGGGAGGTAGCCGGGCCAGAGGTGGTACACGACGACGAGCAGGACGGCCACGGTGCGCAACGCCTGGATCTCCGGCAGGAAGCCGGGCGCAGTCCGCGCCGGAGCAGCACTGACGGGGGAATGATCAGTGGTCGGTGCACTCATGTGGCCGTCGCATTCGGGTTGGTCCGGTCGAGTCGCATGCCTCGGCCCTCTCGGGCACATCCACTGTGACACTCTCTCGGTCGGCACACCAGTGGGGTCGCCGGGAGATGTGCGGATAGTCTCATCGCATGCTCAAGCAGATCAAGCGTGCTGCGGCCCGGAGACGACGGGATGCCGAGATGGCCACCCTCGTCCTGGCCGGGAAGATCCCGATCCATGCGGTCCGCGTGGTCGTACTGCGCTGGTGGGGCGCCCGGATCCACGACACGGCCACGATCTCGCACGGCTTCGAGGTTCGTCGCGCGACAGGGCTGTCCATCGGACCACGCTCCTCGATCGGCAACGGAGCGATCCTCGATGCTCGCGGAGGCCTGACTCTCGGCTCGGACGTGAACCTGTCGACGAATGTGCACATCTGGACCGGCCAGCACGATTGGCGGTCGCCGGACTTCGCCTACGAATCCGCTCCGGTCTCGATCGGCGACCGTGCCTGGATCAGCGCCCGGGCCACGATCCTGCCGGGCACGACGATCGGGGAAGGTGCCGTGGTGGCAGCCGGAGCCGTGGTCTCGGGCGATGTCGCACCGTTCACCCTGGTCGGGGGCGTGCCTGCCAAGAAGCTCGGCGACCGCCCGACCGACCTCACCTACCGGTTGCCCGACCGCAGGCTGAAACCCTGGTGGTGGTGATGAAGACGCTGGTTCTCTGGGCCAACGACCTCTCCACCAACCTCGGGGTCAGGGCTCTCGCGGCGGGTACGGCGGCTCTCGTGCAGGGGGCGGTTCCTGAATCGTCCTTCACCTTCCAGAGCTTCGGCCAGCCGAACCGCCATCTCCCGGGTGGACGGGTCACGAGCATCGCCCGAGAGCGCGTGACGGGTCGACTCGGGATGCAGAAGTGGCTCTCGCAGTTCGATCTCGTGGTCGACACCCGCGCCGGGGACAGCTTCGCCGACATCTACGGCGCTCGTCGGCTGGCGGTCATGTCGGCCATGGCCGAGTGCGCACGGCAGGCCGGCGCTGTCGTGGTCATGGGACCGCAGACCATCGGTCCGTTCACGACGGTTCGAGGCCGCGCAACCGGCCGGTTCTCGCTCCACCGGGCCGGCGCGGTGCTGGTGCGCGACAGCGACAGCCTCGACCACGCCAAGAAGCTCGGGCGCTCCGACGCCACGCTCACGACCGATGTGGTCTTCGCCCTTCCCGTTCCCGCCGTACCGAAGACGAGGGACGTCATCCTCAACGTCTCCGGACTGCTGTGGAGAGACAATCCCCACGTCGACGCCGCCGGCTACCGCGCCGTCGTGGCGGGCGTGTACGAGCGCCTCACCTCCTCCGGCCGCACCGTCGCCCTCCTCCCCCACGTGCTGGACTCGACGGATGCCGACAACGACGCTCCCGCCATCCGGGAGTTCGCGGCCGCCCATGCCCCCGACGCCGAGATCCTGTCACCGACGGGCCTCGACGATGTGCGTGCGCTGGTCGCCTCGGCGGAGGTCGTCATCGGGTCGCGCATGCACGCCTGCCTCAACGCCCTCTCGGTCGGCACCCCCGCCGTCCCGTTGGCGTACTCACGCAAGTTCAAGCCGCTCCTGGACGACCTCGGGTGGACGGCCACGGTGGATCTGCGCACGGACGCGGATCCCGCGGCATCCGTCGAGGCCCGTGCCTCCGACGACGGACTCGCCTCGGCCGTCGCGACGACGCTCGATCGGGCACGCGACCGGCTGCTGCCTGCCACCGACGCGATCCGCTCGGCGATCAGCTAGCCCGTGACGCTCGCAGACGAACCACCGCGCCGGAGCCTCGGGCAGGCTGCCGCGCGTGGCGCCGCCGTGACTCTGGGCGGCCAGGGAGGACGGATCGCGATCCAGGTCGCCTCCGTCGTCGTCCTCTCGCGCCTGCTCACCCCGCACGACTACGGCCTTCTCGCCATGGTGCTCACGATCATCGGGATCGGCGAGATCTTCCGCGACTTCGGCCTCTCGTCGGCCGCCATCCAGAGCCCGACGCTGACTCGGGGCCAGCGCGACAACCTGGTGTGGATCAACAGCGGGATCGGACTGGTCCTCACCGCGATCGTGGCCCTGTCCGCTCCCCTCGTCGCCGCGTTCTACGGCGAGCCGGAGCTCGTGGACCTGGTTCGGGTGCTCTCGCTCACGTTCCTCATCAACGGCATCACCACGCAGTATCGAGCAGACCGCAACCGTGCCCTCAAGTTCTCGGTGCTGGCGGCGAGCGACATCCTCGCGGCCGCGGTCGGTCTCGCCGCAGCCATCGCAACCGCTCTGGCCGGCTGGGGGTACTGGGCCCTCGCCGTGCAGCAATTGTCGGGCTGCGTGGTCGGTCTCCTCGTCGTGGTCTCGAGCGCCCGCTGGCTTCCGCGACTCCCGCGCCGCGGGCAATCGATGGGAGGACTGCTCCGTTTCGGCTGGCACATGGTGGGAACTCAGCTCATCGGCTATGTGAGCAACAATGTCGATTCGGTGATCATCGGCTTCCGCTTCGGTGCCGGGCAGCTCGGAATCTACAACCGCGGCTTCCAGTTGCTCATGCAGCCGCTCGGCCAGCTGCGCTCTCCGACGACGCGCGTCGCCCTGCCCGTGCTGTCCCGACTCAGCAACGACAGCAAGCGCTATGCCGCCTTCGTGCTGCGCGGCCAGCAGGCCCTGGGGTACACACTCGTGGCCGGGCTCGGACTCGTGATCGCAACCGCAGACCCGCTCACCGCGATCCTGCTCGGCCCGCAATGGGACGGGGTGACGCCGATCCTCCGCCTGCTCGCCGTCGCCGGAATCTTCCAGACCATCTCCTACGTGGGGTACTGGATCTACATGTCGAAGGGCCTCACAGCGGACCTGTTCCGCTACACCCTCGTGACGTCGGCCATCAAGGTCGTCTGCATCGTCGCCGGGTCGTTCTTCGGGGTGATCGGGGTCGCCGTCGGTTACGCGGTCGCCCCGGCGATCGCGTGGCCGATCTCGCTCGCCTGGCTGTCGCGTCGCACCGTCATTCCGACTCGTCGGCTGTACATGCAGGCACTTCGGATGCTCGCCGTCGTCGCTGCGGGCGCAGCGGCGGGGTGGGGAGTCGCCGTGGCTCTCTCGTCAGTGCCGTCGTTCGTCGCACTGATCGGGGGCATCGTCAGCGTGGTCCTGACCTACGCCATCGCCGCCCTCCTGATCAGGCCGGTACGCCGCGATGTGCTCGATGTGCTCTCGCTCCTCCGCCTGCTGCCGTCCCTCCGGCGGCGGCCTGCTGCGCCTGAATGAGCGCCCGACGCCCCTCAACCGGGGGTGATTCGGCCCGAAAGACTAGGCGCCGACGAACCACCCGGTTTACGATCTGAGAAACTCTCACACCCGAGATCGGTGCGCCCGAACTGCGCCGAACGAGAGGACTCCCAGTGACGATCGACGATTCCAGACCCAGGATCGGCTACGCGGCCGGTGCCTTCGACCTCTTCCACGTCGGCCATCTCAACCTGTTGCGCCATGCGAAGAGCCACTGCGACGTGCTGATCGCAGGCGTGGTCTCCGACGAGATGCTGCTGCGCACCAAAGGATCGCCGCCGATCGTGCCCCTGGCCGAACGCCTGGAGATCGTCAGCCACATCTCGTTCGTCGACGAGGCCCGCGCCGAGGTGCTGCCCGACAAGCTGGAGACCTGGCGTGAGGTCGGCTTCGACGTCTTCTTCAAGGGCGACGACTGGCGAGGGACGGAGAAGGGCCTGCGACTGGAACGCAGATTCGCCGAGGTCGGAGTCGAGATCGTGTACTTCCCGTACACGGTCCACACCTCGAGCACCGTGCTGCGACGGGCACTCGAGATCCTCGATCGAGGCGACGACACCATCGCCAACGAGGCCTGACCGAGCTATCGGATCGGCTGCACCAGATCGAGCAGGACGTCTTTGCGGCCGCGCGCGAAACGCCCGTATGCCCCGGTGGATGCGGCGCGCAGCACCGGGATCGCGCGGCGGAGGCGGTTGACGGGGAAGGCGTTTCTCGCCCGCTCGTGATCGCGTTTCTGCTGCGCGAGGGCCAGGCGAGCCGGTGGCACCCGGTCACCCAGGGATTCGAACCGGGAGACCAGCACCTCGGCGCGAGTGCGCAGACGCTCGTTCCGGGCCGCTCCGGGAGCCAGGAGGAGCGCCATCCGTTCGCGGACCCCCCGCCGGCGCACGCCGGTCTTGTTGGAACTGTGCTGCCGATAGCCGATGGTGGGATCGTCGAGGTAGTCGGTGCCGCCCAGCCCGGCGGCGACGATCCCGAGCCATTCGTCGTAGACCCAACTGCGCGGGAACGGCGTGGCCGACTGGAGAAGCTCCCGCCGGAATGCGGCCGTCGCGCCGGTGACGATGTTCCGACGGATGAGCACGTCCAGCGCCTCACCCGCGCGATAGCGGCCGCGCTCCCACTCGCTCACGGCTTGGGTTGCCGCCAGCCGCGCCCCCATCGACGCCCCGGTCTCGTCGATGAGGTCGGCATCCCCGTGCACGAAGAGCAGGGCGGGCCGTGACTCGAAGGCATCCCGGATGCGCTCGAAGCGATCGGGATAGCTGATGTCATCGTGATCGCACACGACCACGATGTCGGCGGTGCACGCGGCCATCGTACGTTCGATGTTGCCGGCGATGCCGTGGTGCTCGGACGGCAGCAGCGTCCAGACGATCCCTGCGCTCTCCGGCCTCGCGGCAGCCTCGGACCGCACGGTCTCGATCACAGCCCTGGTTCCGTCCGTGGAACCGTCGTCGCCGATCACGATCTCATCGGGTACAACCGACTGGGTGATGAGCGACCGGAGATGATCCCCGACGAAGCGCTCGCTGTTGTACACCCGCATCGCGACGGCCATCGTCAGATGTCGGCCGTGGTGCTGTGCGGTCACTCGCGTGCGTCCTTCGAATCGGGCTCGATCGGCAGCCGACAGGCCGCTCGTGCTCATGATAGGGCTGCCATGGCGACGCGACAAGGGCGTGGCTTCCCGCGGCGACGGCGACGTCGCGGGACCGACCGCTAGCATCGGTCCATGCGCATCAGAGCCACGAGGAGCGATGCCGGCGAGGGCGCGGCGCTCGACAGGGCGATCGCTCGGGTGGTGGCTGAGGGGAATTGCTCGGGGTGCGGGGCATGCACCCTCCTCGACAGTGGACTCACGATGGCACTCGACGAGGACGGCTACAGCCGGCCGACGCGCATCGATGACGGAGTCGCAGCCGCTGGAGCGGTCGACACCCTCCGGCGGGCATGCCCCGGCATCCTCGTGCGCGCGCAGAACCCGAAGGAGTCCCAGCGGCACCCGACGATGGGGCCGGTCGTGCAGGCGTGGTCGGCATGGGCCGCCGACCCCGAGATCCGCCGGAAGGGCAGCAGCGGCGGCACCATCACCGCCTTGGCCGCCTGGCTCGTCGAGACCGGCGAGGCCGCTCAGGTCGTCGGCGCCCAGGCCGAGGCGGGAAGCCCGCGACGGACGGTGAGCGTGAGCATCATGACTCGGGACGAGGCACTCGCTGCCGCCGGATCACGCTATGCCCCGGTCTCGATCGCCGCGAATCCACTGGCGACCCTCGCGGCGTCCGCGGTCGTCGGGAAGCCGTGCGAGGCATCCGCCCTGCGCGCGATGCGCCCACCGGGATCCGCCGACGGGCCCCTGCTCCTGTCCTTCTACTGTGCCGGAACCCCCAGCCAGTCGGCCACGGACTCCCTTGTGACCGCGCTCGGCGTGCAGCCGGGCGGCGCGCTGCGCGACCTCTGGTACCGCGGGAGGGGGTGGCCGGGCCGCTTCACCGCGGTGACGACCGAGGGCACCGAACACTCCGCGTCCTACGACGAATCCTGGGGCGATCACCTCGGACCCACCGTGCAGTGGCGCTGCAAGATCTGCCCCGACGGCATCGGCGAGAGCTCGGACATCACCGCGGCCGACTTCTGGCGATCGGATGACCGCGGCTATCCCGACTTCACCGAGGGCGACGGCATCAGCGCCCTGATCGCCCGCACCACGCGGGGACGCGACGTGGTCGCCCGCGCCATCGCCGCGGGGATCCTCGTCGCTTCTCCCCTGTCGACCGAGGAGCTCGATGCGGTCCAGCCGTTGCAGCGCAAGCGACGCCAGACCCTCGCCGGTCGGCTCGCGGGCGCGCGTGCCGCAGGCATCCGCCCGCCCCGATTCATCGGGTTCGGCCTCCTCGCGTTCGCGGCCGGCCGCCTCGGTCTGGTCGCACGCACGGCCCGGGGCACCTACAGCAGGGTGCGCGCCGACCGCTCCCGATCACGGCGTCCTTGAGGCTGTCGCCGTCAGGCCTCGAGCACCTGGGCACGTCGCGGGGCCGGGTGGCCGTGCACCTCCCGGTGCAGGCGCTCCATCGTCTCGTCGAGCCGGGCGGCCGTCTCGGCGGCCTCGGTCAGGCCGTCGACGAGGTGCTGCGGGACCTGCTTGTCGTACTTGTAGTAGGTCTTGTGCTCGAGGCTCGCCCAGAAATCCATGGCGATGGTGCGGAACTGCACCTCGACGGTGACGGGGACAGGGCCGCCGGAGAGGAAGACCGGTACCTCGAGGATGACGTGCAGGCTGCGGTAGCCGTTCGGCTTCGGGCGGGCGATGTAGTCCTTGATGCTCAGCACGCGGACATCCTGCTGCGCCGTGATCATGTCGACGATGCGGTAGACGTCGGAGACGAAGCTGCAGGTGACACGCACGCCAGCGATATCGGTGATGGACGAGCGGATGGCGTCGAACGAGGGCTCGATGCCCTTGCGGTCGAGCTTCTCGAGAACGCCGTCGGTCGACTTGAGTCGGCAGGAGATGTGCTCGATCGGGTTGTGGTCCTCCTGCTCGCTGAACTCCTCACGCAGGATCGACAGCTTCGTGACGATCTCGTCCATGCCGAACTTGTAGCGCTGCAGGAAGCGACTGAACTCGTCGCGCAGCGCCTTCATCTCGGCGAGGGTGTCGAGGTCGAGTTGCTGGAACAGCTCGCTGGTTCGCGGGGTGAGCAGTGGCCGCGTGAGTGCGGTCAGCCTGGGCTTGTCATCGGGGATCGTGTCCACACCTCGACGCTACGCACCGCTCCTCTGCGATCCGTGTGAATCGACCATGAGAGAGCGCAGTCGGCGTCAGAGCTTCGAGTCGCTGACCGAGAAGGTGTCGCAGGCCGCAGCCCCGCCGTCGTAACCGGCCTGGAACCACTTCTGGCGCTGCTCACTCGAACCGTGGGTCCAGGCCTCGGGGTTCACATCCCCGCCGGACTGCTGTTGGATGCGGTCGTCGCCGATGGACGCTGCGGCGTTCAGCGCATCCGCGATCTCAGCAGGCGTGACCGGCTTCAGCAGCGGCACGTCCGAAGCGGCCGTCGGCTGCGTCGACGCTGCCGCGACCCAGGCACCGGCGTAGCAGTCGGCCTGCAGTTCGACCCGAACGCTGCCGGATGCCGCCCCGGTCGTGCCGTCCTGTGATGCCGAGATCGCGCCCGTGAGGTTCTGGATGTGGTGACCCCACTCGTGGGCGATCACGTACATCTCCGAGAGCGGTCCACCCGACGCGCCGAAGCGGCTGCGCAGCTCGTCGTAGAAGGTCGTGTCGAGATAGATGAGCTGGTCGGGCGGGCAGTAGAACGGTCCGACGGCGCTCGTCGCGTTGCCGCATCCGGTCGCCACACCCTCGGAGAACAGCTTGACGTTCGTCGTGGCATACGTCGCACCCAGCGCCGGCGCCTCCTCGGCCCAGTAGGCATCGAGTGACTCGGCAGCACCCTCGAGGCGGCACTCGATGCCCGCATTGGCGTCGGCGCCAGTCTCGCAGTTGGTGATGACCTCGTCGCTGGACGAGTCGACGGCCCCTCCGCCACCGCCGGCTCCCACGAGGCCGGAGAGGTCGACCCCGAGGAGCTGACCGATGAGGACGATGGCGATCACGCCGATGCCTCCACCCACACCGATGCCCACATTGCGGCCACGCTTGGATACCTTGCCGCCACCGATCTTGGCGTTGTCGTCGAACGTCATCCCGACAACCTATCGGGCCTGCGGTCCCCCGGGTGACGGCTTGACAGCGACCGGTTCGGACCGATCGAGGACCGTGCGAGTGTCGACCCACGACGCCACTGGCACCGTGAACACCCCGCGCACCCCGCGCAGCCAGTGATACAGCGCCAGCGACAGCAGGATGGCGACGACGGTCAGCACGATCGGCATCACGGCGGCGAGCAGCGAGGGGACCTCGACGCCGGTGGCCACGATGACGGAGGCGACAGCGACCATCGGGAACGTGTGCACGAGATAGATCGGAAGGGTCCTCGTTCCGAGGTGGCGCACGAAGTCGAGTGGGGGGATCCGTGAGATCACCACCGCCACCGTGATGCCGACGCAGACGGCGATGATGCTCAGCGCGAACAGGACGAACGGCGCGCGGATGAGTCCGGCTTTCACCACCAGGGCGAGGAGGGCTCCGTAGATCACGATGACCGCGACCGCGTGCCACCACCGGGTTCTCGGAGCCACCGAACGCACCCACGAGCCGAGCTGCAGGGCGAGCAGGAAGAAGAACAGGTAGCGCCCCATCTTGTCCCAGGCCGTGGCCGTGTGGAGGTATCCGGAACTGAACAGCACCGACACCACCGCCGACAGCACGAGAGGAAGCCACCGCGGCCACGAGCGGGTCAGCCAGGCGATGGTGAAGAAGAGGGGAAGCGCATAGATGAACCAGAGATTGGCGTTGGGGATGACGAAGAGGTTCACGATGCCCCACCAGTGCCCCTCGTCGGCGACCTCGGTGATGGGAGGGAGGGCGATGGCGAAGAGGTGCTGCGCGGCACTCCAGACCACGTAGAGGTACAGCAGCAGGACCAGGCGGCGTCGGAAGAGGCCTCTGTACGTGAGGGTGACCGCTCGCGCCCCGACGATCCCCGACATGAAGAAGAACAGCGGCATCCGGAAGGTGTCGAGCAGCGGGTTGAGGGTGGTCAACGGACCGACCACGCCGGCGAGTCCGAGGTACATCGTGCTGTGGAAGAGCACGACCAAGGTGATCGCGATTCCCTTGGCGACATCGATCCACGGCTCGCGATTCACTGGCGCGAGCGCTGTCGGCGCTGACGCTGGAGCCGGGATGTCGTCGGTCACTCGGGTGTGCCTCTCGCCGTACTGCTCGGGAACGTCAGGGGTCCGCCGAGTGGTCTCAGGATAGGGCGGCCCCAGTCAGTCGGCAAGGGTGGTGGGGCCCGCCGTCTCTCGTCGCGCTGCGCTCCGGCCGGGAGTCAGGAACCGGGGCAGGGTGAACACGCCCGGCACATCGCGCAACAGCCTGTGGACGCCGAGCGCGATCGCTATCGCCAAGGCGCAGAGCACGACCGGCAGGGTCATGGCGACCGGGGTCGGGACGCTCACGCCCGTCGCCACGATCAGGGCGCCGACGGCGAGAAGCGGGAAGGCGTGCACGACGTAGATCGGCAGGGTGCGGGTGCCGAGGTGGCGCACGACGTCGAAGAACGGCATCCGGCTCATGATGACGGCCAGAGCGACACCGACAGCCACGGCGAGCAGGCTCAGGACGAAGAGCACGAGGGGAACGCCCCGGATGCCGGTGGCGAAGGTGAGCCCCGTGAGGCCGAGGTAGAAGACGGCGAGCACTGCGGCATGCCACCAGCGGATGCTGGGCGCCAGGCGCCGCACCGTGCCGCCGATGCGCAACGCGAGCAGGAAGAAGAACAGGTAGCGGCCCATCTTGTCCCACGCGGTGTCGGTCTCGAGGATGCCGGAACTGAACAGCACCGACACCACGGCGGTGAGCGCCAGCGGCACGAGCGCCGGCCACGAGCGGGTGAGCCAGGCGATCGTGAAGAACAGGGGCAGCGCGTACAGGAACCAGAGGTTCTCGTTCGGGATGACGGCGAGCGTGATGAAGCTCCACAGGGGGCTCGGCTCCGGTTCGAGCGAGGTGGGGGGCAGCAGGGCCAGGAAGACCTGCTGCAGCGCGACCCACACGGCGTAGAGGTAGACGAGCAGCGCCAGGCGACGGTGGAACAGCGCCCTGTAGCCGAGGGCGACCGCGCGCGCCCCGAGCACTCCCGACATGAAGAAGAACAGGGGCATCCGGAACGTCTCGAGCATCGGGTTGGCTCGGGCGCCGGGCACGTCGACGCCGGCGAGACCGAGGTACATCGTCGCGTGATACAGCACCACGAGCACGATGGCGATGCCCTTGGCCGTGTCGATCCAGCGTTCGCGCACGACGGGAGCGAGCGCGACGGACGCAGCCGTCACCGCCCCCGTTCGGGTGTCCTCATTCGCGGTCATCCCTGCAGGCTAGGGCGCTCTGAGGGGATGGCGAGGAAACGTCACCTGACGTTTACACGCACGAAGCGGTCGGTCAGCCGGCGAAGCGGTCCGTCGCCTCGATGAGGGCGTCGCGGACGCCGGGCTCGTCGAACGCGTGACCGGCATCCGGGATCATCCTGAAGTCGGCCTGCGGCCACGCCTTGTGGAGGTCCCACGCCGTCATCGGCGGGGTGCAGGCGTCGTAGCGTCCCTGCACGATGACCGCCGGGATGTCGTGCAGCTTCACGGAGTCGCGGATGAGCTGCCCCTCCTCCCACCAGCCGCCGTTCATGAAGTAGTGGTTCTCGATGCGTGCGAAGGCCACCGCGTAGTCGGGTTCGGTGAACCGCGCGATGGTCTCCTCCTGCGGCAGGAGCGTGATGGTGGAGGACTCCCAGCGCGACCAGGCGATCGCCGCCGGGCGATGCACCTCCGGGTCGGGGTCGTTGAGCAGCCGGCTGTACGCGGCGATGAGGTGGCTCCGCTCGGCCTCGGGCACCGGGGCGATGAAGCCCTCCCACAGGTCGGGGAAGAGAGCGGCCGCGCCGCCCTCGTAGAACCAGTCGAGCTCGATGCGGCGGAGCGTGAAGATGCCCCGCAGGATGATCTCCGTCACCCGCTCCGGATGCGTCTCGGCGTAGGCGAGGGCGAGGGAGCTGCCCCAGGATCCGCCGAGCACCTGCCAGCGGTCGATGCCGAGGTGCTCGCGCAGCCTCTCGATGTCGGCGACGAGGTGCCAGGTGGTGTTGGTGCTGAGGTCGGCATCCGGCGCGCTCACGTGCGGGGTGCTCCTCCCGCAGCCGCGCTGGTCGAGCAGCACGATGCGGTACTTCTCGGGGTCGAACAGCCGGCGCTGGGTCGGGCTGGTGCCGGCGCCTGGACCGCCGTGCAGGAACACCACGGGCTTGCCGTCGGGGTTGCCCGAGGTCTCCCAGTACATCTGCTGGCCGTCGCCGACGTCGAGCATGCCGGAGTCGTACGGTTCGATCTCGGGGTAGAAGTCGCGCATCAGGCAACGATAGGCGAAGACGGCGGGCGCGCGTAGGGTCGAGGCATGGCCAACTCACTCGCGACAGTGACCATCACCGGCGCCGGCGGACAGATCGGCTACGCGCTGCTGTTCCGCATCGCGTCGGGCCAGCTGCTCGGGCCCGACACCGCGGTCCGGCTGCGACTGCTCGAGATCCCGCAGGGCCTGCGATCGGCCGAGGGCGCTGCGCTCGAACTGCAGGACTCCGCGTTCCCCCTGCTGCAATCGGTCGACGTGACGGATGATGCAGCCAGCGCCTTCGACGGAGCCAACGTCGGGCTGCTCGTGGGATCGCGACCCCGCGGCCCCGGCATGGAGCGCGGCGACCTGCTCGCGGCGAACGGCGCCATCTTCGCCCCGCAGGGTGCTGCGATCAACGCGGGCGCCGCGGACGACGTCCGCATCGTCGTCGTCGGCAACCCGGCGAACACCAACGCCTCCATCGCGAGCGCCCACGCGCCCGACGTGCCCTGTGAGCGTTTCACCGCCCTCACCAGGCTCGACCACAACAGGGCACTCGGGCAGCTCTCGGAGGCGCTCCACACCCCGGTGTCCCAACTGCGAGACGTGAGCATCTGGGGCAACCACTCGGCGACGCAGTTCCCCGACATCGCCCACGCGACAGCGGGCGGGCGTCCCGTGGTCGAGCTGCTCGAGGAGCAGTTGGGGGCGGATGCCGCTCGCGAATGGATCCGCGACGTGTTCATCCCGCGGGTGGCCAAGCGTGGAGCCGAGATCATCGAGGTGCGCGGTTCGTCATCCGTCGCCTCGGCCGCCAACGCCACCATCGACCACGTCTCCGACTGGGTGAGCGGGACGACGCACGGATGGACCTCGGCAGCGCTGCCGTCCGACGGCTCGTATGGCGTGCCGGAGGGACTCGTGTCGTCGTTCCCCGTGGAATCGATCGACGGGCAGTGGCGCATCGTGCAGGGCCTCGAGCTGGATGCGTTCGCGCGCGAACGCATCGACGCCTCGGTGGCCGAACTCATCGAGGAGCGCGAGGCCGTACGGACGCTCGGGCTGCTGGGCTGACACGGCGCGCGACACCGCGTTCGCTGGTTACGCTGGAGCCATGGCCCAGCGACCCGCACAACGACCAGCTCCCGAACCCGAGCGCGCCTCGCGACGCTCCCAGGTGATCATCGGCGTGATCGTCGGACTCATCGTCGGCCTCGTGATCAGCCTGATCAGCGGGTTCTGGCTCTGGCTGGCTGCGGGTGCCGCGGTGGGCCTGGCGTTCGGCTCGTTCATCAAGCCGCCGGTGAAGTAGGGCACTCACCGGTCGCTGAGGCCCGGCCGCAGGCCGCGGCCGACGCGCGGTACGGCCGAGCGCTTCGAACGCGGACTTCGTCCGGTTCTCAGCGAGCGGTCTATGAGGGGTTCTGCACTCAGCGCTTCTTGGCCTTGAGCGTCTTCTCGTCGATCGGAGCCTTGCCCGAGGCGCGGAGATCCGCGTAGTACGCGCGGGCCTCGTCCTGGCGCTCCTGCTCGGCACCGCTCGCGATCGACGCGCGCAGGTGCTCCGGCTTGTAGCCGAAGGCGTCGACGAGGTCGAGGGCGTGCGGACGCAGCCGCGAGATGAGGCGGTCGACGTAGGCCGTGACGGCCTGGGCGCGCTTGGCCGAGAGGCGCCCATTGATGAGGTACCAGGCCAGGTGCTTCTCGACCAGACCGAGGCCGAAGAGGTCGCGCAGCCAGGTGAGCACCTCCTTGGTGCCTGCATCCGTCGTCTTCTCGAGAGCACGCGTGAACGCCTCCCACTGCAGCAGTTCGCCGTGGGCGCGTGCAGCCTCGATGAGTTCGTTCTGCTGCGAGTTGAACAGGTCGGCTGCAGCCTGCTTGCTGAGCTTGCGGCTGTCTCGGAGGCGTCCGCCGATCCCGGCGATCATCGTCTCGACGCGGTCGGTGAGCAGCTCCCGCTGCGTCACGGGGTTGCGCAGCTCGGAGACCGAGCGCGCCGTCGAACCGAAGTCCGCGACGGTCTGGGCCAGACGGCGCAGCCCGGTGCCGTGATAGGCCCTGTCGACGCCCTGCTCGACGACGTAGCGCGCGAGGGCACCGGCATCCGCCGAGGCGAACTTCTTCGAGTAATCGGTGAGCAGGCGCTTGGCGACGAGCTGGAGCAGCACGTTGTTGTCGCCCTCGAAGGTGACGTAGACGTCGAGGTCGGCTCGCAGCCCGACGAAGCGGTTCTCGGCGAGGAAGCCCGAGCCTCCGCAGGCCTCGCGAGCCTCCTGGATGGTGTCGAGGGCCGCCCAGGTCGACAGCGGCTTGAGGGCCGCGGCGAGGGTCTCGAGGTCCTGCCGGTCGTCGTCGGTGTCGGCCTTGCCGGAGAAGACCGAGTCGAACTTCACCAGGAACTCGTCGTGCGCGAAGGTCTGCGCGTAGGTCGTGGCGATACGCGGGATCAGGCGACGCTGGTGGCGCTGGTAGTCGAGCAGCACCTCCTCGTCGGTGTCGCTGGCGGCGTTGAACTGGCGGCGCTGGGTGGCGTACGTCACGGCGATCTTGAGAGCCATGGCCGAGGCCTGGGTTGCGGCACCGTCGAGCGACACCCGGCCCTGCACGAGGGTGCCGAGCATGGTGAAGAAGCGGCGACCCGGGCTGGCGATGGTGCTCGTGTAGGTGCCGTCCTCGGCGACGTCGCCGTAGCGGTTCAGCAGGTTGGTGCGCGGCACCCGCACGTTCGTGAAGTGGAGGCGACCGTTGTCGATGCCGTTCAGGCCGCCCTTGAGACCGTCATCCTCGCCGCCG
This sequence comes from Orlajensenia leifsoniae, assembly GCF_004570845.1. Classification (GTDB taxonomy): domain Bacteria; phylum Actinomycetota; class Actinomycetes; order Actinomycetales; family Microbacteriaceae; genus Orlajensenia; species Orlajensenia leifsoniae. The sequence goes on from NZ_SPQZ01000001.1 coordinate 710,068, forward strand.
ATACCCTTCAGGAAACCGCCCTTGGAGTTGCGGATGGGCACGTAGAAGGCGTGCACGCCGTGGTTGACACCCCGCGTGATGAGCTGGGCGAAGACGACGGCTGCCGTGCCGTGCTTGGCGGCGTTGCCGAGGTAGTCTTTCCACGCCCCGCGGAACGGGGTGTTGATGACGAACTGCTGCTTCTTCTCGTCGTAGGTCGCCGTGGTTCCGATGGAGGCGACGTCGGATCCGTGGCCGGTCTCGGTCATGGCGAAGGCGCCGGGCACCTTCAACGTCATGGTGTCGGGCAGGAAGGTGAGGTGGTGGTACTCGGTGCCGAGGTGCAGGATGGCGGCCGAGAACAGTCCCCACTGCACTCCCGACTTGATCTGCAGGCTCGGGTCGGCGGTGACCAGCTCCTCGAATCCGGCGATGTTGCCGCCGTGGTCGTCCATGCCGCCGACGGCACTCGGAAACGCCCGGTGCACGCCGCCATGCTCGACGAGCAGGTTCAGCTGCCCCATGACCCTCTCGCGATGCTCCTCCATCGACTGACCGTCGATGCGCTGCATCTCGGGGCGAGCAGTGAGCTCCCGCGAGGCGAGGCGCACGTCGGCCCACGTGCCGAGCAGCTGCCGGCCGAGCTTCTCGAGGTCGATCCGAGGTGCACCCGGCTGGCCGGGCACGGTGATGGGTCCGGTGTCGACGGTCGGACGGATGACCTCGTCGACGTTCTCGTGGTCGGTCGGGCGAACGGCAGTGTCAACCATCGTGGTCCTCACATCTCGCAGTAGGGGTGTGTCCCCACGGTACGAGCGTGATCGGAGCAGGCGAAACTCTGCGTGGCTGGGCCACAAACGGGGAACGGATGCTGGCGCACGGCGTTGGCGGCATCCGACAAAGACAGCTCCCGGGCTGGGTGAAAGACCACAAGGGGGCGACCCCCGAGCGGGAGGTTCCCGATGGTCAGCCGCGGAAGAACGCCGCGGCCCGGCCCGTCCAGAGCAGCAGGATGATGACCAGGGCGATGAAGGCCGTGACGAGGGCGCCGATGAACTGCGAGGGTGCGGCGATCATCACGAAGAGCGCACCGATGAGGGTGACGACCTCGAACGCCGTGACGACCACCCGCGCGCCGTTGCTGCCGCGGAGGAGCCCTCGGGCGATGACGATGATGATGATGCCCACGAGGATGTAGAGGATGGCCGAGGTGATGAGCGCCCCGCTGCTCCCGAAATCGAGGACGATGGCCGGGTCGTGCTGGTTGAACAGCAGGAGGATGCCGACGACGATGTCGAAGACTCCCTGGATCCACGCCAGAACGGCGATGAACGTGACTCCTCCGGGGCGGCTGACCGTCAGGCTCATGGGGCTCCTCATGTCTCAAGTGACTTTCAGGCTAGTGGCGTCAGTGGTCCTCACGGAAGTAATCGTTCGCCGGCCTGGTGAAGAGCAGGACGATCACGATGACCGATGCCGCGATGCCGACCCATGACCCGAAGAACACCGAGGGGAGCAGCAGGGCGGGCACCAACGCGGCGAGGATCGAGATCCCGTGGGCGCCCGTCGCCACGATGCGCGCGGTGTTCTTGGCGCTCAGCAGTCCGCCACCGGCGAAGAACAGGATCGCGCCGAAGAGCAGGGCGACGATGGCCGAGGTGAACAGCTGGGCCGCTCCCCCGAACTCGAGCACCACGACGCTCACACCGGACTGCGCGAGCAGCACGACGCCGATGACGATGTCGATGACGCCCGCGAGCCAGGTGAGGGCACCGGCGACGGTCACCACTGCGGGTCTGCGGTAGGCCATGGGGTGAGTGTAGCGATGGCGGCCGAAGGCCCGCGGAACTGCAGATGTTCGCGCAGGCCCTCGGCTTCGGCGGCGACTTCGTCGCTGCCTCTGCCAGCGGGAGGCGTCCCCCGGCTACGCGCTCCGCTGGTAGGCGCGGAAGGCGCGGGTGGCGATCCAGGTGAGCACCACCGTGAACGCGGCGAGCATGCCGAGGTTGCTCCACACGCTCGCCCAGTCGGGGTTCGCCTGCAGCGCCTCGCGGCCTGCGACGACGGCCCATTCGAACGGGTTCCAGGCTGCGGCATCCGCCACCCAGTCCGCCGACAGGCTGGTGTCCATCAGGGCGGAGCTCAGGAACATCAGCGGGATGGTGATGAGCTGCGACAGACCGATGAGCACGGTCTGGTTGCGTGCGAGCAGCGCCGCCGCGTTCGACAGCGCCGAGAACGACGCCGTGAGCAGCATGGCTGCCAGCATCATGATCAGGATGCCGCCGAGCCCGCCATCGAAGCGCGCACCGCACAGCCAGGCGACGCCCAGGACGATGAGGGTCTGCACCACGGTGAGGATGGCCTGGTAGACGAGCGTGGCCGTCATCAGCGCACCGCGGTTGGTCGGCGACGTGAGGAGGCGGTCCATCACGCCGCGGTCCATGTCCTCGATGTAACTGGTGCCGGCCCAGGCACTGCCGAACAGCGCCATCATCATGACGATTCCGGGCGTGAGGAACTCGAGGTAGCTCGAACCTCCAGCGAAGCCCGGGATCTCGACGACCGACTGGAAGAGCTGCCCGAACAGCAGCAGCCAGATGAGCGGCTGAACGACATTCATGACGAGGAAGGCCGGGATGCGCACCGCGGCACGCAGGTGGCGGAGCGTCAGGTAGCCGGTGTGGGCGAAGAAGCCGGCACCGGCGGGGCGGGCGTAGCTGGCGGGCCGTGTCGGCTGCGCGGGGGCGGTCAGGGTGCTCATGATGCGCTCGTCTCGAGGCTGGTGGCGGCATCCGTCGCCCGACGCGCGAAGCGGTCCTGGGCGGCGGCGAAGGAGTGCCCGGTGTGGGCGAGGTAGACGTCGTCGAGGCTGGGCCTGGCGACAGTGGCCGATGCGACCCGCAGGCCCTCGGCGTCGAGCACGGCGAGCGCGAGCGGGAGGGCTGCTCCGCCATCGTCGGCTCGGGCACGCACGATGCGACCGGCTTCGACAGTCACCTCGCGCAGTTCCGGGACGCGGCCGATGGCGGCGAGCGCATCGGTCAGAGCCTCCGAGTCGCGCAGCTCGAGCACGACGGCGTCACCGCGGAGCCCGCTCTTCAACTGCTCCGGGGTGCCTTCGGCGACGATGCGGCCGTGAGCGACGATGGCGAGGCGGTCGGCCAGGCGGTCGGCCTCCTCGAGGTAATGCGTCGTGAGCAGCACCGTCATGCGGTCGCTCCGCGACATCCGTTCGATCTCAGCCCACATCTCGGCGCGCGCCTCGGGGTCGAGACCCGTGGTGGGCTCGTCGAGGAACAGCACCTCGGGGCTGTGCATCAGGCCGATGGCCACGTCGAGCTTGCGGGCCATGCCGCCGGAGTAGGTCTTCACCTGCCTCGTGGCTGCTGTCGTGAGGGAGAAGCGGTCGAGCAGTTCGTCGGCGCGGGTGTGCGCCGCCTTCGTGCCCATGCCCTGCAGCTGTCCGGCGAGCACGAGGTTCTCGATGCCGGTGTCCATCGGGTCGGACACCTGCTTCTGGGCCACGAAGCCGATGGCCCGTCGCACCTGCTCAGGATGCCGCCGCACGTCGATACCGGCGACGAAGGCGTCACCGGAGTCGGGGTGCGAGAGCGTCGAGAGGATCTTGACCGTCGTCGACTTGCCGGCGCCGTTCGGCCCGAGCAGGCCGAAGACCGTGCCGGCCTCGGCTCGGAAGGTGAGCCCGTCGAGGGCTCGGAGAGCGGGCTTGCCGCGCCCCTGGGAGTAGGTCTTGACGAGGTCGACGGCTTCCAATGCCGACCCTGGTGTTGCTGCAGCCATGCTGCGCTCCTTCGTTCTCGATGTGGGTTCGAGTCGTCTCAGGGCGCGCGGGTATTCTGGCAGCGCGCACTGAGCTGGTTCATGTCGGCTTCACGCCGTTCGACTCTGTTGCGAGGCGGTTCGGATGTTCCAGCATCCGGACCGCCGTTCCTTCGTGGGTCAGGCCATGGGCCGCTCCAGCGCCGGCATCGTCAGCTCTTCCGGGAACCGAACAGCATCTGGGCGAGCACGAGCATCATGACGACCAAGCCGCCGAGCAGGGCGAGCCACGACCACAGCCAGCCGATCGTGAAGCCGAGCACGATGAAGGCGGCGAAGGCGACGATCCAGATGACGGCCGTGTAGATGCCGAAACGGGCGGCGGACTCCGGCTCCTCCTCGAAGCGGTTGCCCACGCTCATCTCGCGCTGCGCCTGGCGCAGCCAGGCCTTGTGGCGATTGGTCTGCGTTGCCCCCAGGAAGGAGAACAGCACGATGCCGGCGATCAGGACGACGGCCGCGATCGCGATGCCCCAGGGCTGGACGGCCCCGAGAGCCATGAGGGCGCCGAAGCCCAGGCCGGCGACGGTGAGGAAGCTGGCGAGGGCGTAGCCCGCGCCTCGGCGCCGGGGCATGGGGTGGTTCGTGGTCGTCTCCTGCACCAGCGAGTCGCCGACGATCCAGCCGATGGCGGCGGCTCCGATGCCGATCATCAGGATCGTGACGCCCACCGGCAGCCCGAGCACGCCTGCGGCCGCAAGACCGGCGACGGTCAGCGCCGCGAGAGCGACGAGGGCGGCCGTCACGACGCGCACGACGAACGCCGGCTTCGGGCGCACTCGCGCCGAGAGGTAGGCGGCGTTCTGGTTCCAGGGCGAGGCACCTCGTGCGCCGGCCGGGGTGGCCGCATCGGGCAGGGTTGCCGAGGCGGCCTCGGCGGCGAGCTCCCGCACGTCGCCCAGTTCGTCGATCGCCTGGCGGGCGGCATCCGTGGTGCTGCTCCCGGAAGCCTCGAGGTCGGCGACGCGGGCGATGAGATTGGCACGCACCTCCTCCTTGAGGTCCTGTGCGTCCGGGGTCATGTCGACGCCGGCGAAGGCTTCGTCGAGCAGTCTGTGGAGATCGGCGCCCGAGCGGCGAGGCGTGTTGTCAGTCATTCTTCGTGTCCTTCACGTCGAGAAGCGAGTCGATGACGCGGCGGGTGGCGACCCAGGCCGCGACGTTGCCGCGGAAGATCGCCCGGCCGGCGTCGGTGATGCGGTAGTACTTGCGGCGACCACCCTGGGTCTCGTCGCCCCAATAGGACTCGACCAGGCCGTCCTTCTCGAGTCGGCGGTAGGTGGCGTAGAGAGTCGCCTCCTTGATCTCGTGCTCACCGCCGGTCGCGTCGCGGATCGCCTTGAAGATCTCGAACCCGTAGCTGTCGCTACGACGGAGGAGTCCGAGCACGATCGTGTCGGTATGACCGCGCAGGAGGTCGGCGGCGAATGCGCCGGAGGAGGTTCCGGCCTCGCCCGCCGCCCCCGATGCGGCATCAGTTGTCTTCATCACGTCAAGTACTGTATCACATACAGTACTTGTTCTGATCCCCAAGTTCGGACTGAAGGGCGCAGTAGTTTGTGGGGATGGAATCGCCAGACGTCACAGTTCGAGCCGCGACGATCGCCGACGCCGACGCCGTGTGGCCGATGGCGCGGGACTTCGCGACGACGTTCCGGCCGGAGGAGGCCGCCTATCGGGCGACATTCCCCCTGTTGCTCGAGGATCCGGATGCCCTGTTGATCGTCGCGGAGGCCGAGGGGCGGCTCGTCGGTTACCTGCTCGCGGATGCGCATCGCACGTTCCTGGCGAACGGGCCCGTGGCCTGGGTCGAGGAGGTCAAGGTCACGATGCGGCGCTCGGGCGTCGGATCGGCCCTGATGGCCGCGGCCGAGACGTGGGCGCGGGATGTGGTGGGAGCGCCGTACCTGGCGCTCGCGAGCCGGCGGGCCGGGGACTTCTATGCGGCGCTCGGCTACGAGGAGTCGGCGGTGTTCTGGCGGAGGATGCTCAGCGATTGACGACGGCGATGAGGCCCTCGCCATAGGCCTCGAGCTTTTTCTCGCCGATTCCGGAGATGCCGTCGAGGTCGCCGATCGACTGCGGCCGAGCCTGCGCGACAGCACGCAGGGTGGCGTCGCCGAACACGATGTAGGCGGGAACGCCCTGCTCCTTGGCCTGAGCCGCACGCCAGGCGCGCAATGCCTCGAACAGCTCGACGTCGGCCGGGCTGAGGTCGGCGAGGGCCGCTGACGACTTCGCCGAGCGACCGGACGACCGGCTGGCGGATCGCTCGGGCTCGGTGCGGAGCGCGACGTTGCGGGCGCCGGAGAGCACCTCGGCCGAGGCATCCGTCAGCGAGAGGGTTCCGTATTCGCCGACAGCGGCCAGCAGGCCCTGCGCCAGGAGCTGGCGGGCCACTCCCCGCCACTGCTGGTCGCTCAGGTCGGCTCCGATGCCCCAGGTGGCGAGGCGCTCGTGACCCCACTGCTCGGTGCGCGGCGTGGTCTTGCCGCGGAGGATGTCGACGATCTGGCCGGCGCCGAAGGACTGGTTGCGCTCGCGCTTCAGCCGAACGATGGTCGAGAGCATCTTCTGGGCCGGCACCGTGCCGTCCCACGAGACGGGTGGGTTGAGGCAGGTGTCGCAGTTGCCGCACGCTGTGCTCGGCTGACCGAAGTAGCTCAGCAGGTTGACGCGTCGGCACTCTACGGTCTCGCACAGGGCGAGCATGGCGTCGAGGTGCGCCGACTGGCGACGGCGGTGCGCGATGTCGCCCGGCGACTGGTCGATCATGCGGCGCTGCTGCACGACGTCCTGCAGTCCGTAGGCGAGCCAGGCCGTCGACGGCTCACCGTCGCGGCCGGCACGCCCCGTCTCCTGGTAGTAGCCCTCGACGGACTTGGGCAGGTCGATGTGGGCGACGAACCGCACGTCGGGCTTGTCGATGCCCATGCCGAAGGCGATGGTGGCGACGACGATCACGCCCTCCTCGCGCAGGAAGCGCGACTGGGTGCGCATCCGCAGGCCGGCGTCGAGACCGGCGTGGTAGGCGAGGGCGTTCAGTCCGTTGGCACGGAGGAACTCCGCCGTCTTCTCCGTCGTCGCGCGCGAGAGGGCGTAGACGATGCCGGCGTCGTTCGGGTGCTCCGTGCGGATGAAGTCGAGCAGTTGCTTGCGCGGCTCGTTCTTCGACACGATGCGGTACTGGATGTTGGGCCGGTCGAAGCTGGAGACGAAGTGCCGAGCACTCTCGAGGTGCAGCCTGTCGGCGATCTCGCGGTGCGTGGCCTCGGTGGCCGTTGCGGTCAGGGCGATGCGCGGCACATCGGGCCAGCGCTCGGCGAGGTCGCCGAGGGAGAGGTAGTCGGGCCGGAAGTCGTGCCCCCACTGCGACACGCAGTGCGCCTCGTCGATGGCGAACAGGGCGATGGTGCCGCGCTCGAGGAAGCGCTTCGACGCCTCGCTGTTGAGGCGCTCGGGAGCGATGTAGAGCAGGTCGAGTTCGCCTTCGACGTAGGCGCGCTCGACGCGGGCACGCTCCCCGGCGTCCTGCGTGGAGTTGAGGTAGGCGGCCCGGACGCCGACGGCGAGGAGGGCGTCGACCTGGTCGTGCATCAGGGCGATGAGCGGCGATATGACGATGCCGGTGCCCTCACACAGCAGCGCGGGGATCTGGTAGCAGAGGCTCTTGCCACCCCCTGTCGGCATGAGCACGATGGCGTCGCCGCCGGCCGCGACCTGGCCGATGATCTCGCCCTGCTCGCCGCGGAACGACTCGTAGCCGAACACCGTGTGCAGGGCCTCGGCGGCCGTCGCGAAACGGGGCGGAGCGGCTCGGGCGACGAGGGTCGCCGTGCTGCCGGATGCCGCCGGGCGGGCGAACGACGCCGTCTGGGCGAGCTCGGCGTCGGTCGGGGGAAGCCAGCCGTCTTCGGGCGGCGCCCAGTCATCGAGGGGAGGCGGAGCGTCGTCGAACGGGAACCCGTCGAAGCCCTCGTCGGGGTCGGGGATCTGGTTCCGTTCGGCGTTCCAACTCACCCGGCGATTCTATGCGGCGGGGCTGACGGTGAAGGCTGGGTGCGGGTGGGGTGGGGACGGATCGCCGCTCCCCCAAGCGCCGGTCGAGTAGCCCGCGAGCGAAGCGAGCAGGCGTATCGAGACCACTCTCAGGGCACTCGGGAGGCGCCGGGGTGGGAGTGATCTCGATACGTGTCCGACTGCGTCGGGCACCACTCGATCAGCGGGGGGATCAGCGGGCGCCCGGGTCCTCCTTCGGGGCCGTCGCCTCGTAGGCCTCGGCGTCCGACGGGGCATCGGGGTTGCGGCGGCGGAGCACCAGGAGCGTGACGACGACGGCGAGCACGACCACCGCGAGGGCGCCGGCGATCCAGAGCAGGTCGCCGAGCGATGAGGCCGAGGTGGCTGCGGCATCCGTCGTCGAATCGTCCGATCCGTCACCGCTCTCGGCAGCCGGAGCCTCGGCCTCTGCGGTCGCGCACATCGGTGCAGTGGCGCTGCCCTCGGCCAGCTCGGTGCCGTCGGCCGGCGCCCACTCGAACTCGTACTCCCCCGACACAGGATGCCCGTCGGTGGAGACGACCTGCCAGGTCACCGTGTAGGTGCCCGGCTGCCCGAGCTGCGCGTCGGTCTCGATGGTGGCGTCGACGATCCGGGAGCATCCGTCGCCGTAGAACCTCGGATCCGATGCCGGACCCGACACCTCGATCGCCGAGCCGTTGCCGAAGGACAGCAGGTTGTCGTTGGTCGTGAGCGAGACCGTGCCCGGCTGCTCGGTGACGGTGCTGTTCTCGGCCGGGGTGGAGCTGACGGGGTAGTTGTGCGCCGAGGCCGGCCCGGCCGCGCCGAGCACTGAGGCCGCGAGAACCGCGACCCCCGCACCGACGAGGCCGAGCCGGCGACGAAGTCCGGAGGACATGAGCTCTACTTCCCGGCCGGAGCGCGGCGACGCGACACGACGGCGATGACCACGCCGACGGCTCCGACGACGAGCCCGAGCACACCGAGCACCCGGGCGAGCACGTCGACCTCTGCGGCATCCGTCGTCGACGAGGCGTCGTCGTGGTCGGTGGACGCGGCGGCGTCATCCGAGTCGCTGTGACCATGGGCGTCACCCGCGGCCTCGGTCACCGTGATGGCGGGTGCCGGATGCTCCGGCTCGGCCTCGCCGTCGACGGTCTTCTCGTTCCACAGGGTCGAGCCGACCTCGCAGGTCTGCGTGACGGGGAACTCGAGCGTGTCGCCGGCAGCATCCTCGGGGAGCTGCAGCGAGAGCGCGAAGGTGTCGCGGTAGCCATCGGCCAGCGGAGTCTTGGCCGTGTAGACGACCTGACCGACACGCTCGGTGAGCTCGTTGCCGTGGGCATCGGTGACGGGCGGGTCGAGGGTGATGGTGCTCTTCTCGACGGTCCAGCCCTGGTTCACGGTCGGCGTGACCGAGGGGATGGACTCGGGGATGTCGATGGCGACCGCCGTGGTCGACGATCCGTCGCAGCCGTGGGGCACGGCGAAGGTGAGCACAGTGTAGGAGCCTGCGGCCGTGCTGTCGGGCGTGACGCCGACGTGAGCACTGGCTGCGAGAGGGGAGGCGAGGGCGAAGAGGAGGCCGGCGCCGAGAGCCGAGGCTGCGAGGGCGGTCGTGCGGGTGGTGGTCTTCATGATCGTTGGTCGTCCTTGTATCGATGGGCACCGTGGACGCGCGCGGGCGTCTGGAGAGTTGTTCGGTGCCGAGGGAGGAATGGTTCGAAAGAGCAGCGCTACGCGAAGGCGAGCGCGGTCGAACGGGGCGGCCCTCGATGCCGCATCGACGAGAGCACGACCAGGAGATCGCGCGGGAGGAGGACGACGGCGCGAGCGGTCACGCGAACGTGCACGACCGGCGACAGACGCGGGCCGCTCTCGATGAGCACGGCGATGAGCCGGCCGGTGACGCGCGCGACGGTCAGCAGCGCCCGCTCTCCGCGGTGCAGGACGGCGATGGTGACGACGGCCGCGAGCGCGTGGGCCAGGATCATCGACGTGCCGGGGTGGGAGGAGTGGCCGGCGTGTTCCAGCGCTCCGGCCGCCCCGCTCGTGCCGAGCTGCAGCAGGTGCGCCGAGGCGTCGTGGTGTGCTGCCGGGTTCGTGGTTACCTGTAGCGAGCTGCCGCTCACGGCGAACAGGGTGTGGAACGCGAGCTGGCTGAGGACCACGGATGCCGCCAGCCGCCCGAGCGACAGGGTGTGTCCGGCCAGCGCCACGCACACCATGGCGGCGAACGCGAAGGCGATGACGGCGCCGACGCCGAGCGGAACCTGGGCGCCGGCGCCTCCGCCGATGGAGTGCGAGAGTCCGGCGAGCAGGGTGGCGACAGCGGCGGCGGTCAGTCCGCGCGCAGTCCGGGCACCCCGCTGGCTCATGGGGTCAATTCTACGAGGAGCGGCGGATGCCGGGAGGACGGCCAACCCCCGGACTCGTCGCCCGCGGCGAAGAGGGCGAACGAGAGCGGCCCCTCACCGCGAGGGTGAGGGGCCGCATCCGTTCAGCAGCGGGAATCCGCTACCAGAGCAGCACCGGGAAGGCGTTGCTCGTGGAGCCCTTCACCGTGTCGGAGCCGGCGTAGACCGACTTCAGCACGTGCAGGCCTGCCTTCAGCTTCGGCAGGGTGACCGTCTTCTTGCCCTTGTCACCGGCGGTGAGCGTGATGGTCGTGAGCAGCTTCTTGCCGTCGTAGACCAACACGTCCCCGGTGACGACGGTGCCCTTCGGAGCCGACACCACCACCGTGTACTTCAGCGCCGAATTGTGGCTGCCGAGGATGGTGTTGGCGTAGGCGAAGGTCGAGCTCTTCACCGCGGGCACAGGTGCCGTGATGGTGATCGGCACGGCGATCGACGTTCCCGTCGAGGGCACGGCGATCGTGAGCTGCTGCGCACCGGAGAGGCCGGCCGGAATCGTGAAGGTCACGGATGCGCGGCCCACCTCATCCGTCGTGTCGACGATCGTCGGGTCGATGGCCGAGGATCCGACCACGGTTCCGCCGATCGAGAGCTCGACCGTCGAGGCTGCAGGCTCGCCGGCGCTGAACGCGAGCGACGAGAGGTCGGCCGTGACCGACTCCCCCGCTGCGTACGCGGCACCGTTGGCAGGGGCCGTGAGCTTCACACCGACTGCGCGCTGGGCGAGGTCGGGCGAGACGGGCGAGTTGGCGGCCATGTAGTCGACCATCGACTCGAGGTCGACCTTGCCGGAGTCGGCCTTCTGCGTTCCCTCGGCCAGGGTGAAGAAGTTGTCTCCGCCCGAGGCCAGGAACGAGTTGACGACGACGCGGATGCTGTCATCGGCCGCGACCGGCTCACCGTTCAGCAGCACGTTCGTGATGTGCGATCCGACCGCGGCCGTCGGGTCCTCGGTGTAGGTGAGGCTCTTCGACACACCGAGCTTGAGGAACGGTCGCGCGGCCGTGGCGGGCTGCCACTGCTGCTCGAGCACCTCCTTGAGCTGCGCACCCGTGAGGGTGAGCGTCACCAGGGTGTTGGCGAAGGGCTGGACGACAGCGGCCTCCTTGTAGGTGAGGTTGCCGTCGGGGTCGGCCGGCCCTGTCGACGCGTACTTCATGTCGGCGCGCAGGCCACCCGGGTTCATGAGGGCGACCTGGATGTCGGCGGCGTCGCGCTGGGCGCTCCACAGCTGCACATCGGCGACGAAGTTGCCGAGGGTCGACTCCCCACCGCGGTTCTCCGCACCGGCCGTCTGCTTGGCCCGGTTGAAGTCTGCGGTGATGTCGCCCAGCTTCACGGCACCGAGCACGGCGGCCTTGGCCACGGCGTCGGCGACGATCGGCGCGACGGCGGGGTCATCGGCGTAGTTCGGCGTGTACGTGGTGACGGTGCCGTTGACGACCTTGGTCTTGACGTCGTAGGTGTTGTTCACCATCGACAGCAGTTCCTTGGTCTGCGGGTTCACCTCGATGTCCATGATGCTGAACTTCTCGCCGTACTGGCCCGAGGAGATGACGGGTCGACCGTCGATCACGTGGTTGTAGGCGAGGTGGGTGTGACCCGACACGATCGCGTCGACGTCGGAGTCGACGCCCGTCACGATCTTGCCGAATGCCGACGTCGGGTCGGTGGCGGAGGCGACATCGGGCGTGGCGGCACCCTCGTGAACGAGCAGCACGACGACGTCGGCCTCACCGTTCGCGGGGTCGCCGTCGCGCAGCTCGTCGGCGACGGCGTTGACGGATTCCGTCACGTCGCGCACGTCGATCTGGGCGATGCCGGCCGGGCTGACGAGCGAGGACAGCTCGTTCGTCACGGCTCCGACGAAGCCGATGGTCACGCCGTCGAACTCCTCGGTGTAGTACGCGGGGAGCGCGTGCTCGTCCGTGCCCTTCTTGTAGATGTTCGCTCCGAGGTACTCCCACTTCGCCCGCGGGATGATGCGGTCGGTGAGGTCGGCGAAGCCCTTGTCGAACTCGTGGTTGCCCACAGCGCTCACGTCGAGACCGGCCGCGTTCAGCGCGTCGATCGTGGGGTTGTCCTGCTGGATGAACGAGGTGAAGGTCGAGGCACCGACCATGTCACCGGCGGCCGCGAAGACGGTGTTCGGGTTCTCGGCCCGCACCTGCTTCACTGCTGTCGACAGCGCGGCGATGCCGCCGGCGGCCGAACCCGACTCGTTCTCGATACGACCGTGGAAGTCGTTGACCGTCACGAGGTCGATCGAGACCGGGGCGACCTCGCTCGAGACGCCGACGACGATGGGGTCGTGGTCGCTCGAGCGCCAGGGCGTTCCAGCCTCGGTGGCGGCGAACGCGTAGCCGCGGTCGCTCCACTCGGGCGAGTTGATGTTCCACACACCGACGCCGGTGACGGTCGAGGCCACCGAGGGGCTGGCGAGAACGTGGTCGAGGCTGCCGAGCTCGCCGTTGAACGAGTAGGTGTACTGGCCTGCGGCATCCGTCGGTACCAGGTCGGTCCAGCCGGCGTCGGTGAAGACGTCGATCGGGTCCTCCTGGGCGTAGGCGTTGAAGTCGCCGATGAGGAAGATGTCGCCGCTGCCCGAGCTCTGCTTCAGGGTGTCGGTGAAGGCGAGGGTGGCCTGCGCCTGCTTGACGCGATCCTCGTTGAACCAGCCCTGGCCGTCGGCCGGCTCTCCGGTCGAACCGGAGGGAGCCGACTTGGACTTCAGGTGGTTGGCGACGACGGTGATGGTCTTGCCTTCGAAGCTGAACGTCTGCGCGATCGGCTCGCGGGCGTTGCCCCAGACGCTCTCATCGATCGGAACGGTCTGGCTGGCACCCTCGGGGGTGACGGCAGCGGCCTTGTAGATGATCGCCGTCGTGATGAAGTCGGTGACATCGGCCGTGAGGGCGTCGGGGGTGGGAACGAAGCTCCACACCTCGCTGCCCGCCGCCTCGTTGAGGGCGTCGACCAGGTTGCCGAGGGCCTCGTCCTTCGGGTCCCCGAGCTTGATCGAGTTCTCGATCTCCTCGAGCGAGACGATGTCGGCGTCGAGGCCGTTGATGGCCGCCACGATCTTCGACTGCTGGATCGCGAACTGCTCGGCCGTGGCCGCGCCGCGTGCACTCGAGTTCTCGCTCGTGAGCGTCGTGAAGTAGTTGAAGACGTTGAACGACGCGAGGCGGACATCGCCGCCGACGGCGGGCGCAGCCTCGGGGCGCGGGTTCGTCGCCTCGAACGTGGGCTTGGCCTCGGCCGGGCTCGCGTCGGTGATCGGAACCGCGGGCTGCAGGCGCCAGTCGTCGAAGCCGTAGCTCAGCACGTAGGGCTGGGCCGGGAAGTCGACGACGTCGCCGTTCCGCACGACGGTGTCGGTCGTGTAGTACGGCTGCCCGCCGATGTGGGCGGCGTTGGACACCTGGATGCTGTAGCCGTCGTCGAGCAGGAGACGGTTGGCCTTGTTGGCCGCGGCGATGGCTGCGGCATCCGGACCCGACTGCTTCTGCTCGGTGGCCGCCACGAGGGGAGCTTCACCGGCGGACAGCCAGAGGGTGCCGAAGTTGTAGAGCTGGTGGCTCGAGGCGACCTTGTAGGTGCCCGTCGGCTCGACCAGCATGCCCTCGAGGTTCTCGCGGTCGGCGCCGAGCACGGTGTCGGGGAGCGGCGTGGCTGCGGGAACGCCGACTGCCGGCGTCACCACGGTGACGGCTCCGGCGACGGATGCCGTGAGCTGGGTGAGTCCGTTGAACTCGCGCACGGTTCCCGTGGCCTGCACCAGGTCGCCGATGGCGAGGGTCGGCTTCTGGTTGCCGAGGTAGACGAACAGGCCCTCGGATGCACCGGGGATGTCCCCGCCGCCGCTGCCGGCCGTCTGGATGTAGATGCCGTTGTAGCCGCCCGTGCGCTCGTCTGCTGTGACGACGCCCTGCACGACGTAGCTGTTTCCGTCATCGGCGAACGGGCTGGCCGCTCCGGTGCCCTGGACGGCGGCGATGGTGCTGTCGACCGTCGCCGCGAAGGCCGGGGTCGCGCCGAAGGAGGCGAACCCGAGGGTGGCGACGGTGACGGCGGCGAGCGCCGACAGCCTGCGGCGATTCGTTCGGACTGGCTGGACTTCTGGCGGCGTGTTCTCCGCTGCCTCTGCGCTGGAGCGCTGGATCGTGGACACGGACTTCCCTTCGGATGAAACGGATGTGGTGCACAGGACTGCTCTCGGGGCGCGGGTTCGGCCGCAGTGCCGAGAAACTGGTGACCCCTCCCGGATGTACCCCGACTCGGGGCGCACTCGTTCAGGGGTCATCCGCAGACTATGGTCTGCCCGTGACACTGCCAAGAGTCGTGAGGGAAATGTCATCTGCTCTTAAGTTGGTCGCCACAGCGCCGCGCGCGAATGCAGCCCGGCGGCCGTGAGCACGTGGCGACCCCTGCCGCGCCCTAGGCTGGTCGCCTATGGTGACCGTGATCCTCGGCGTGTCTGGCGCGCTCATCTTCGGCGCCGCCGACTTCCTCGGAGGTCTCGCGGCCAAGCGCATGAGCGCCCTGCTCACCACGGCCGTCGCGGCTCTCACCGGACTCGTGCTGCTCGTGATCCTGCTGCCGTTCCTGGGGGGCGTCTGGTCGTCGGATGCCGTTCTCTGGGGTGCCCTCTCGGGAATCACCGGCGCCATCGCCATCTCGCTGCTGTACGCCTGCCTCGCCATCGGACCGATGAGCATCCTGTCGCCCCTGACCGCCGTCGTCTCGGCGATCGTGCCCCTGACGGTCGCCCTCGCCGGAGGCGAGACCCTCGCGGCCCTCGGCTACTGGGCGATCGGCCTCGCCCTCATCGCGGTGGTGATGGTCGGCTTCGTGCCCGAGAAGGGCGCCGTGCGGCCCTCGCTCAAGGGCATCCTGATGGCGGTCGGATCCGGTGCCGCCATCGGGGCGTTCCTGGTGCTCATCGACCTCAGTCCCGACGACAGCGGGCTCGTGCCCCTCGTGCTGAATCGCGCGGTCAATGCGGGGATCATGTTCGGCGTCGTCGGCATCCTCTTCGTGATCGGACTGCGCCGCCGCCGCCATCACTCACGCCACGAGGCCGCGAGCCTGACCGGCATGGGAACCGATGCCGACGGCCACGACGCGATGCCGGTACCCGCCTCCGTAGCGGCATCGGACGGTCGGACCATGCTGCGCACCGGCATCACGCTCGCCGTGGCGTGCGGCGTGATCGACGCCGTCGCGAACACCCTGCTGCTGCTCGGCATCCGTGTGGGCGACCTCAGCGTGATGAGCGTGCTGACGGCCCTCTATCCCGCAGGCACGATCCTGCTGGCCGCGATCGTGCTGCGCGAGCGCATCGCCCCGGTGCAGTGGATCGGGTTGGCACTGGCGCTCACCGCCGCCGGGATGCTGGCGCTGGCCTGAGTCCGCGCGGCTCGCGCTACTTCCCGGACTTCGGCGCCCTGCGCGGGCGCTTGCCCTCGGTCGACGTCGGGGAGAAGATCACGCCGAATGCGATGCCGATCCCGATGCCGATGAGGGCCCCGGCCACGACGCTGTCGAGCGAGTAGCCGATGGCCACGCCGAGCACTCCGCCGATCACGAGGCCGAGCGGCCAGGCGACCAGTGCGCTCATGTGCTTGCGTCCAGCGCGGCCGGGCAGGCGCGGCTCGGGGGTGTTCTCAGCCATGCAGACAATCTACCCGCGGCTTCCGGATGCAGCGGACCACCGTGAGCGGGGCTGCGACTGGACGGCATCCGGCCGCTCGCCGGTCAGGGACCGGGCGGTCGGATCGTCGGACGGAACACCTGCGTCGGCTGTCCCCCGCTGAGAAGTTCGACGATGAACTCCAGCAGGCGGAACGGAAGCAGCGCGAGCAGTTGCACGATGAGGAGCGGAGCGATGACGGCGCTGCCGTAGGACAGCACCACCATCATGAGCCAGTCCCGACCCCACAGGAACGACGCGGCGAGGGGAGCCAGGAGCAGCAGGAGCCAGATCGGATCCGTCGTGATCGCCAGCACGATGCCCAGCACGATGCCCGTCGCGATGGCCACGAGCGAGAACAGCACCTGCACGAGGAGCACCAGGCCGAGCGGGAGGGCGTGCCGCAGGTAGCGCTCCGCCGACACCCAGCCCCACATGAGCCAGGCGCGCAGCAGCGGCACACGCTGCTCGCGGAGGCCCACCAGGAAGACGCGGTCGTCCTCCCGGCGCTGCTCGAGGGCGGCGTGCGGATCGCCGCCGTCACCGATCAGGGCGGCGACCTCCGAGCGGTGGTCGTGCACGATGGCCGGAGCCGACTGGCGGCCGTAGGAGGCGATGAAGCTCCAGAGGAAGTGGGGCACCGACGCGAGGTCGGTGCTGTTCTGCCGGGTCGGATGGGAGTCGGGCACGTGAGCCGGCGCCCAGACGACGGTGTCGCCGCCCGGCTCCCTGTAACCGATGGCGCGACGCAGCTGGAGCAGGTAGCCGTCTGGCGGCACCTGGCCGAGTTCGATGGAGGCGAGTGGCTCGCCGTCCTCGGTGATGAACGGCATCCGTTCCCCCTTCGACGCGGTGTGAGTCCATCCTGCCGCGTGCCGGCGTCACTGATGCGCTCCGGCCGCGGACTTCGCCCGGCCTCAGCGAGCGGGAGGGGCGAGGTGGCGCCGGGCATGCGGAAGGGCCCCGCGCGCTCGCGGGGCCCTTCCTGCCATCCGCACAAGAGGTCGTCGGGTCGACCACAGATGACGTTCGCGTCCTGCGCAGTCTTCTCTCCACGCAGAACGGCATGGGGTACGGCGCCGACGCCCGATCGGTTTGGAATTCCTCGAGATTCCCGGCAAACGTCTACGGTTCGCCCCGCCAGCTCACTCGGGGATGGGGACGGCGCTCCCTCTCACCGTGATGCCACCCGACACCGGGACGTCGACGGTGAGCACACTCGGGCGGCCGACGTGGCGACCCTGGTGCACGATCACGCGCGCCGGCGGCTCGATGAGGCCGAGCTCCCGCAGGTAGCCGCCGAGGGAGGCCGCCGCGGATCCCGTCGCGGGATCCTCGGTGATGCGGCCGACCGGGAAGATGTTGCGCGCCTCGAACTCGGCGGGGCCGACCGCTCGCAGCATGGTGATGGTGCCGGCCCAGCCCTCGACGTCCATGAGGGAGCGTGCGACGACGGGCGAGAAGGTGAAGGAGTCGAAGACGTCGGCATCGGCGACGACGACGATCGGATGCCGGTTGCCTGCGAAGGCGACGCGCGGCGGGTAGCGATCGTCGAGCTGCGTCTCGCTGAGCGAGGTCATGGCGAGGATCTGGCTGAGCGCTGCGGCGTCGAGTGGCTCGACGGCCGGGTCGACGCTGGTGAAGGCGGCGCTGATGCCGACCGGCGCGGAGGCGCCGGCATCGGGGCCGGCATCCGGTGCTCCGGCATCAGTCACGATCGGGATCTCACCGACCGGGGTGCGGAACCGGATCTCGCCGACACCATCGCGCTCGGCGATCGCGACGGCGGTCGCGATGGTGGCGTGGCCGCAGAACGGCACCTCGGCGATCGGGCTGAAGTACCGGATCACGTGGATGCCGTCCTCGGCACCCGTCACGAACGCGGTCTCGGCGTAGTCGATCTCGGCGGCGATGCGCTGCATCTCCTCGTCGGTCATCCCGCCGGCGTCGAGCACGACGCCGGCGGGATTGCCGCCGCGGGGGTCGGTGGTGAAGGCTGCGTAGCGGAGGATCTGCGGAGAGTCGGTCACAGAACCATCCTCGCGCTATTCGACCTCGTACTCCTCGCCGAACCGCCCGCGGTACTCGACCGGGATGAGCGGCTTCTCGGCACGCACCCGCAGCTCCTGCACGGCCCAGCTGTTGCCGTCGGGGTCGCTGAAGCCGAAGAACGTGCCGCCGTCGCGCTCGTCGAAGACCGTCAGCTCGCTCGCGTCGACGCCGCGGCCGATGAGCTCCTCGCGCGCCGTGGCGGCATCCGAGACCACCAGCTGCAGACCCTTGAGCGAGCCCGGCTCCATCTGGTTCTGCGACGGCAGGGTGCCGATCACGATCGAGCAGCCGGAGCCGCGCGGAGTGAACTGCACGATGCGCGCCTCACCCATGTCGGTGTCGTGATCGAGGTCGAAGCCGACCCTGTCGCGGTAGAACTCGATCGATCGCTCGATGTCCTTGACGGGCACGATGACGACTTCGAGGGTCCAGTCCATGATGTTCATCCTTTCGTTGGCTGGAAAGCGAGGAAGTCCGGTCAGGATCAGGCCCGCGGAGGCCGGCAGACCCACCGAGGAGGAAGAACTTCCTCGCTTTCCAGAAGGTCAGCCGAGCAGATCCTCGAGGCGCTCGTAGCCCTCGCGCATGCCGGTCTCCATGCCCGAGGCGACCATGCCGTCGCGGGCCTCCTGGGTGGGGTAGACCGAGTGACCCTCGAGGCGCGTGCGACCGTTGCCGAGGTCGATGAAGCGCATCGAGTCGAGCGCCACGACGTCGGGGTAGCCCTCGAACTCGAAGGTCTGCACGGCGAACTCGTTCTCGCGCACGACGTGGAAGACGCCGTTGAAGCCGTACTTCTCGTCGCCGCGGCCGTGCACGTAGCGGTAGCGGCCTCCGGTGCGGAAGTCGTACTCCTCGATCTCCATCTCGAGATCGCGCGGACCGAGCCACTGCGCGACGAGGGCCGGGTCGCGGTGGGCGTTGAAGACGGCCTCCACGGGGTAGTCGAACTCGCGCACGAAGTCGACGTACTGCACGCCTTCCGGCGCGGTGACGGTGAGTGCATTGGTGGTGGTGCTCATTGTTCCTTCTCCTTGATGGTGTCGACGGATGGCGGTGCTGCTGCATCCGATGCGCCCATCGCGCCGAGCACCGCGTCGAGACTGCGGAACTGCTGCTCGTGGATGAGCCTGTACCGGTCGATCCAGCTGGTCATGCGTTCGAGCTCGACGGCGTTCAGGTGCACGGGGCGGCGCTGGGCATCACGCGTTCGCGTGACCAGCCCCGCCTGCTCCAGCACCTGGATGTGCTTCGAGACCGCCTGCTTGGAGATCTCGAACGGCTCCGCGAGTTCGTTGACCGTGGCCGAGCCTCGGCTGAGGCGGGCGATGATCCGGCGACGGATGGGGTCGGCCAGGGCCATGAATGCCCGGTCGAGCCGTTCCTCCGACTTCGGATCCACGATCATTATCAACCTTCTGCTTGATCAACCACTTGATTGATTAAAGAATACGGCGGAGATGCGGGGTTGTCAACGGTCGCGATCGATACCAGTGGGACCGTGACAGGGTCCTACTCGTCGATGGTGCGCACGACGCGCGC
Source organism: Orlajensenia leifsoniae (assembly GCF_004570845.1). Lineage (GTDB taxonomy): Bacteria > Actinomycetota > Actinomycetes > Actinomycetales > Microbacteriaceae > Orlajensenia > Orlajensenia leifsoniae. Next base: position 729,616 of record NZ_SPQZ01000001.1, read on the forward strand.
GGGAGAACCGACGGCGATCGTCCTGGCCGGGATGTTCTTGGTCACGACAGAGCCTGCGCCGATGACCGAGTCTTCGCCGATGGTGACGCCAGGGAGAACCGTGACGTTGGCTCCCAGCCAGACATTTCGCTCGATGACCACAGCAGAGGGGATGAGGTCGGCGCGACGGCCGGGATGGATGTCGTGCTGGAGGGTGGCGATGACGACGTTGTGCCCGATCAGGCAGTCGTCGCCGATCGCGATGCCGCCCTGATCTTGGAATCGGCAGCCGGAGTTGATGAAGACGCGCTTGCCGAGGGAGATGTTCCTCCCGAAGTCAGCGGTGAACGGCGGGAACAACGTCACTGTTTCATCGACGGGTGTTCCGATCAGCCGCCCGAGGATCTCCCGCACTTCACTCGGCTCGTGGTATCCCGTGTTGAGCTCCCCCGCGATGCGGAGTGCCGTCTGGCTGGTCTCGTGCATGACCGCATGGCCAGGCGAACCACCCGTGACGCTCTCACCGGCGTCGAGGAGTGCGAGAAGTTCGGTGAGAGTCATGCTGACCTCCGAGTGGGTGGAGATGGGAGCCCGCCGGTCGCAATCATTCTGACGGCCCGATGGGCGCGGGAACGCTCCCCGTTCAGATATCGTCCCACCAGCCCGACTGATCATGCGCAGTGAGCTTCAGCTGAGATCGTCGACCAGCATCTCCGCGACGGCCGCCATGCCTGCCGCATTCGGGTGGAACGGTGCTCCACCCCGCAGCGACAGGTGGAACTGCCGGGTCCACGGGGTCGGCGACCACGCGTGGTGTTCTCTCGACCGGGCACCCGCTTCGAGGAACGTCCCTCCGTGCGTCGAGGTGGCGGACGCGAAAGTCGCACTGAGGCGGCTGGCGACGCCCCTGCCCCAGCTCACCAGATCGCCGCCGGGATGCGAGCGCAGAACGTCGAGCCTCCTGTCATCGGGTGTGTTCGGCGGGAGGATCGTCAGGTAGTCCACCAGGACGACCTGCGCGTCGGGCGCTCGATCCTGAACCGCGCGGATGAGCGTCGTGAGACTGGATTCCAAGACCCGGAACCGCTCGTCGGTCGATGCGGGATCGGTGAAGTCAGTCACTCGACGGCGGAATGTCGGAATGGACCGCAACGGCCTGGGGAAGCTGGCGAGAGTCAGTGCTGGGACGTAGCCGATGTCGTTTCCGCCCGCGGTGACGGTCACCAGGCGAGTGGCGGGCCCGAGAGCATGGATCTGAGGAGGACGACCGGCCGTTCCCTCCAGGACGTCTCCGATCGTCGCACCCGAGTAGGTCACATCCTTCAGCGTCAGCCTCAACCTCCCCGCAGCGATGTGGGCGTAGTTGCTGTCGGATCGGCCTGACGCACGCGGAGCTCCAGCGGTACGAGGCGACAGACCAGGGCCGGCCGCGAATGAGCTTCCCAGAGCGACGTATTCGCTGCCGTGCTCGACCGGCATCTCACTGCTACTTCGCGATGAAGTCGAGGATGTCGCGATCGAGTTCCCTCTGGTACTCGCCGTAGATGCCGTGCGGTCGCCCCGGGTACACCTTGAGGGTCCCGTTCTTCAGGAGCGTGATCGCCTTCTTCGACGCCGCGTCGACCGGGACGATCTGGTCGTCGTCACCGTGGGCGAGGAACACCGGCACGTCGATCGCCTTCAGGTCGTCGGTCAAGTCGGTCTCGGAGAATGCGGCGATGCAGTCAAATGCCGCGGCGACGTTCATCTGCATGCCCTGCCGCCAGAAGTCGTCGATCTGACCCGCGGATACGAGGGATCCCTCACGGTTGGCTCCGAAGAACGGATGCGCAAGGTCTCTGTAGTACTGCGACCTGTCGGAGAGCACTCCGTTCCTGATGGCGTCGAAGACCTCGATCGGCGCACCCTCCGGATTGGCATCGGTCTTGAGCATCAAGGGGGGAATCGCGCCAGCCGTGATCAGTTTCGCGACGCGGTCCTTGCCATACCGGGCGGCGTAGCGCACGACTTCTCCACCTCCCGTCGAGTGACCGACGAGCACGACATCGCGCAGGTCGAGGGCTTCGACGAGGTCGTTGAGGTCGGCCGCGTAGTGGTCCATGTCGTTGCCGGTGTACGTCTTGCTCGATCGCCCATGCCCACGGCGATCGTGAGCGATCGCCCGGTAGCCGGCATCGGCGAAGATCTTGAGTTCGAGGGCCCAGGCATCGGAGTTGAGGGGCCAGCCGTGGCTCAGGAGAATCGGCTGCCCGCTCCCCTGCTCGGTGTAGTAGATCTCAACCCCGTCAGAGGTGGTGATGTATGGCATCGTCTTCTCGCTTTCAGATCGGTTCGTCGCGTACGGAGGGTCAGTCGGCCAGGAAGGTCAGGGTGTCCCGAGCGGCCCGGGCGGCGTGCTGGAAGATCGACCCGTGCGAGGCATCCGGATAGATGCGCAGTGTCGCGTTCGGGATCAGGCCGGCGAGGAGGTAGCTGGCCTTCGTGGGGATCATGATGTCGTCGTCGCCCTGCAGGACGAGGACGGGCTGACGCAGGTCGGCCAGGCGGGCAAGCGCGTCCCAGTCGCGAACACCCCAGGCCAGCACGGCCTCGTACTGGGCGTTCTTCGTCTCCAACGACGGCTGCTCGTCCCGGCCCGCCTGCCATCCGTAGATCCGCCCGAGCGATTCCTGGCCGGCCTGCTGGCTGGAATCGGTGTGGGCATAGAAGACGTAGAGCACACCGGCGGGGCCGGTGGCGTCGGCGACGACGGCGTCCTCGACGTCCTTGCTCCACCGCCCCATGCCGGGGGCGCCCTTCGGACCGGTGCCGGCCAGGATGATTCGCCGCACGAGGCCGGGCTGGGAGAGGGCGATCTCCTGCGACACGAAGCCGCCGAGCGAGAAGCCGAAGAGGTCGACCTCGGTCAGGCCGAGCGCCGTGATGAAGGCAACGGCGTCGTCGGCCATCTGCTCGACCGTGCTGGGCGTGGTCCCGTCGGTGCCCCCGACGCCGGTGTTGTCGAACAGGATCACGTCGCGTTCGGCAGCGATCTGATCGACGAGTCTCGGGTCCCAATTGTCGATGTTGCCACGGAAGTGTTGCAGGAACACCAGCGGGACGCCGGTGCCGGTGCCGAAGCGGCGGTAGGCGTAGGTCACTCCGTTCGTCGCCTCGACAGAAGCCACTGGAGTGTCGACGAGTCCGGGTGTCGAGCTTGTGATCATTGCCGTGCCTTTCCTTGCGTGATTCATTGCTTGCTCGGTGGTGGGGCGTTCGTGACTGCGCCGTGCCGGGAGGTCAGGCCCGGAGCGCTCCGATCTCCGCACGGGCGGCCGCCACGATCTCGTCGTTCGTGTGCGCGTGCCCCCAGAGCCCCCAGCCGCCGGGGGTTGCCTCCGTCAGGAGAACCCACGTGCGTTCGGACAGGCCGGGGTCGCCGGCTGCCGCGGAGACGATCTCGGTCAGCTGGGATACCACCGCCATCTGCTTGTCACGATCGAGCGCGCCCGCATTGGTGAGCACCTGCACCCGAACGTGGTCGGTGTCGCCATCGACGTTGCAGAGAGCCCCCTCGGGGAGCTCATGGACGAACGCAGCGGTGTTCTTCCGGAACATCGGGATGTCGGGCACCTCCTCGATCGCCTTCACGGCTGTCGCCAGGTCGAGTGCGAGCTGGCGCCTGTCAGCGAAGGTGCCCGCGGTGGCGTAGACGTCGATCATCGGCACGATTTTTCTCCCTTGTCTCTGCACCCAGCTTGACTATGTAAGTCTGCATAGTCAAGAGAATTATGATATTTCGCATATTATTGATCCCACTGGCTGGCGAATCGACAAGGAGGCACTGTGGCGAAGGACACGCGACAGCAGATGATCGATGGCACCGTCCATCTCCTCGCCAGAGGGGGTATGCAGCAGACCTCGTTCGCGACGGTGCTCGAGTACACGAACGCGCCACGGGGGTCGGTCTACCACCACTTCCCGGATGGAAAGAACCAGCTCGTATCCGAGGCGGTCGCCTTGTCGGGCGCTCGATCGATCGCGATGATCCGGGCATGGCGTGGCGAGCGTGCAGATGTGATCGCCGAGCGTTTTCTCTCCGCCTGGCGGATGCTCCTCACAGGCACGAACTTCAGCACAGGATGCGCGGTCGTTGCGGTGACGACGTCGACGGACTCCTCAGAGGTGTTGAACGAGACGGCGACAGTCTTCCGCACGTGGCGCGAAGAGCTGGCTCTGCTCATGACCGAAGGCGGATTGCCCGAACGGCACGCTCCGGGCGTTGCGGCCCTGCTCATCGCGGCGGCGGAAGGTGCCGTGGTGATGTGCAGGGCGGAGCAGCGGATCGAACCTCTCGATGACGTCACCAGGGAAGTGTTGGCTCGGATCGCGGACCTGATCGACAACCCCTGATGATCGGCTACCCCGTTATGTCGCACTGAGTGCCAGCCAGGTCGATGCGCGCCGAAAGACCGGCAGGATGGACTCATGCGCATCGTGGTGACTGGTGGATCGGGCAAGCTCGGACGAACGGTGGTGCGCGAGCTCGCGGCATCCGGTCACGAGGTGGTCAATCTCGACCAGAACGGCGAGCGCGGGCCGGGGTTCCTGCGGGTCGACCTGAGCGACTTCGGTGCCGTGATCGATGCGATCGCCGGCCTCGCCGAGCAGCCGGACGGCCACGAGGATCGCGGCAACGTCGACGCCCTCGTTCACCTGGCCGCAGTACCGGCGCCCGGGATCGTGAGCGACGTGAGCACCTTCTCCAACAACATGATCGGCACCTTCAACGTGTTCTGGGCGGCGAAGCGACTCGGCATCCGGCGCATCGTCTACGCCTCGAGCGAGACCGTGCTCGGTCTGCCGTTCGATGTGCCGCCGCCCTACATCCCCGTCGACGAGGAGTACCCGGCGCGACCCGAGAGCGTCTACTCGCTGGTGAAGCACCTCGAGGAGCAGCTGGCGATCGAGCTCGTGCGCTGGGACCCCGAGCTGTCGATCACGGCGCTGCGCTTCTCGAACGTGATGGACCCGGAGGACTACGCGGCGTTCCCGTCATTCGACTCGGACGCGAACGCACGCAAGTGGAACCTGTGGGGCTACATCGACGGCCGCGACGGCGCTCAGGCCATCGAGCGTGCGTTGACGACGGCAGGGCCGGGGTTCGACCGCTTCATCATCGCGGCCGCCGACACCGTGATGAGTCGGCCCAACGCCGAGCTCGTCGCCGAGGTGTTCCCCGAGGTGCCGCTGCACCGCGAGCTCGGCGAGAACGACACCCTGCTCTCGATCGCGAAGGCGCGGCGGGTGCTGGGCTTCGAGCCGGAGCACTCGTGGCGGGATCACGCCTGACGCTTCGACCGCGGGCTTAGCACCTGGCCTCAGCGAGCGTGTGCGGGCGCGACCGTGTGCAGCGCGTCGAGCATCGGCGCGAGTTCGGGCTGCTCAGCGGCATCGGCGAGCACGCGCTCGAGCGCCTCGTCGTGGATGGGCTGCGCCCGCTCGTAGAGGGCCCGCCCCGCAGCCGTGAGCTCCGTGTAGATGCCGCGCCTGTCGTCGGCGCACAGGATGCGGGTGAGCAGCGCGCGCTCTTCGAGCCGCGTCACGAGGCGGGTCGTGGCGCTGGCGCTCAACGCCGCGGCTCGGGCGAGCTGCTGCATCCGCATGTGCCAACCGTCCTGGCGATTCAGGGCGTCGAGCACCGTGTACTCCACCACCGAGAGCCCGACGGATGCCGCCAGCGCGCGTTCCAGCTCGGCCTCGATGAGCCCGTGCAGAGCGGCCAGCGTGCGCCAGCCCTGCGCTCGCACCTCGACTGCGTCGTCGGCGATGCCCATGGCGGTCCTCGATCCTCTCGTCGCGTTCGCTGAGCCGCCGGAACGGCCTCACGAAAAGTAGTTGCTTGCGCGTTGTATTTGCATGTGCAACTATTTATACACCGCGTCTGCAACTACCACCGTACGCGCATCATCCCCGAACCCCACCCCAGCACTGGAGAAATCAGCATGCCCGCAGGTTTGATCGCGCTCGCCATCGGCGGATTCGGCATCGGACTCACCGAGTTCGTCATCATGGGCCTCCTCCCCGAGGTCGCCGCGAGCTTCGACGTCACCGAGGCCGCAGCCGGCTGGCTCATCTCGGGCTACGCGCTGGCCGTGGTCGTCGGCGCCCTCGGAATCACCGCCGCGACCATCAGGCTCCCCCGCAAGCCCGTGCTCATGGCGCTGCTGGTGCTCTTCATCGCGGGCAACGCACTCTCGGCCCTCGCGCCCACGTACGGCGTCATGATGAGCGGCCGTGTCATCGCCGCCCTCTGCCACGGCGCCTTCTTCGGCATCGGCGCGGTGGTGGCCGCGAGCCTCGTGCCGGCGAACCGCAAGGCCGGGGCCGTCGCGATCATGTTCACCGGCCTCACCGCCGCGAACGTGCTCGGCGTTCCGTTCGGCACCTTCCTCGGCCAGCAGTTCGGCTGGCGCTCCACCTTCTGGGTGATCGCCGCCATCGGAGTCGTCGCCCTCGTGGGCATCTGGCGGCTCGTGCCGGCAGCGCCCGCGGTGACGGATGCCGCAGGCGAGGCATCCGTCGGCCCGGTGTCCTCCCCAGCGGCACCCAGCCTTCGCACCGAGCTCGGGGCGTTCCGCTCGGGCCAGGTCTGGCTCTCGCTCACGGTCACCGTGCTCGGCTTCGGCGGCATGTTCGGCGCCTTCACCTACATCGCCTACACCCTCACCGAGGTGAGCGGCTTCGCCTCGGGCGCGGTTCCGTGGCTCCTCGTGCTGTTCGGCGGCGGCCTCGTCGTCGGCAACTGGCTGGGCGGACGCCTCGCCGACAGGTCGATCGACGGGACCCTGCTCGGCTTCCTCGGGGCGCTCACCGTCGTGCTCGTGCTGTTCGCGCTGCTGGCCTCGAGCCCCGTCGCGACGGGCGTGCTGCTCTTCCTCATGGGCGGCTTCGGCTTCGGCACCGTGCCCGGCCTGCAGACCCGCATCATGGGCTACGCCGACGGCGCACCGACCCTGGCCTCGAGCGCCAACATCGCGGCCTTCAACCTCGGCAACGCTCTGGGCGCGTTCGTGGGCGGGCTGGCCATCACGGCCGGTCTCGGCTACACCTCGCCGCTCTGGGTCGGCGCCGTCATCACCGCGGCCGCCGTCGTCGTGATGGCCTTCGCCGCCGTCGATGCCCGGCGAACGACGCGCAGAATGGATGGGGTGCGCGCGTCCGCCGCGACGCCGACCCGGCCCACTCACGCTGTCGCCTGAGCTTCAGCGCCGCGCACCGCACGCACCACGCATCACCACGCATCACCCCGCCGCATCCGGCGCAACGAAAGGACATCTCCATGAGCGACATCCTCATGATCGTCACCGGGGCCACGAGCCTCACCCTCAGCGATGGCACCGAGCACCCCACGGGCTTCTGGGCCGAGGAACTCGTCGTCGCCCACCGCGAGCTGCGTGCCGCCGGCCACGCCATCACCATCGCCACGCCGGGCGGCGTCACCCCCACCGTCGACGCGGGAAGCATCTCGGAGGCCGGTGCCGGCGGAGCCGAGAAGGCGGCCGAGCTGCGCGGCTACCTCGACGAGATCGCACCCGAGCTCGCGGCATCCGTGCCCCTCGACACGATCGACGTGTCGGCATTCGACGCCGTCGTGCTGCCCGGTGGACACGGACCGATGACCGACCTGGCATTCGACGCGACGACGGGGCGGCTGCTCACCGAGGCGAACGCCGCCGGAACGATCATCGCTCCGTTCTGCCACGGTCCCGCTGCGCTGCTGTCAGCTGTGGGTGCCGACGGTGACTTCGCCTTCGCCGGACGTCGCCTCACCGTGTTCACCGATCACGAGGAGCTCACCGGCGGAACCGGCGAGAAGACGCCCTGGTTCGTCGAGACCCGCCTGCGCGAGGCCGGCGCCGTCGTCGAGACCGGCGCCGACTGGTCGAGCCACGTCGTGGTCGACGGCAACCTGATCAGCGGGCAGAACCCGCAGTCGAGTGGCGCCGTGGCGGCTGCGGTGATCGAGGCGCTCTCGGCTCGGGCGTGAGGGTGATCTCGATACGTGTCCTCGCTGCGCTTGGGCACTACTCGATCAGCGGGATGACAGCGAGCGGGAGTGTGATCAGTCGAAGAGCTCGCTGAGCCAGCTCTCGCGCTTCTTCTTGCGGTAGTAGCCCTGGTCGCCGGACTGCTGGCGTCCTCGATCGTCGTAGCGCCGATCGTCGCGGCCGCGCTGGTCGTAGCCCTGCTGGTCGTAGCCCTGCTGACCGTAGGTCTGCGCGGGCTGCTCGCCCCAGCTCGGCTGCGACTGTGCGACCGCCGGGGCCGCAGGCACTGACGGCGACCTGTAGTCCTGGGCCGCCCGAAGCTCGGCGCCCGCGCGTTCGAGGATCTTGTCGAGCTCGCCGCGATCGAGCCACACGCCGCGGCAGGTGGGGCAGTAGTCGATCTCGACGCCACTGCGCTCGCTCATCACGAGCACGGACTGGTCATTCGGGCACTGCATCGAACGTTCTCCTTCGTTGGGGTCTCCTCGACCCTAGGAACGAATTCTGAGCAGATCCCGGATGCCGCCCGCCGCCGGGATCGCGGGCGACGAGGCGCGCAGGTGAAATATGAGTCAATCCTCAGCAGTCGAGGGGCTGCGTGTGCCATGATTCCGCCACGGTCCAGTGCGGTGCCGCAGGCTCGAGGGGAGTGGTCGATGACGACATTCGGGGTGGAAGAGGAGTTCATGTTCCTCGATCCGGAGACCCTACGGCCCGTCGACGTGGGCACCCACGTGCACGAGGCGATGGCGGCGGAGGCCGAGTGGGCGCCGATCGTCAACCACGAGTACCTCGCCTCGCAGGTGGAGCACACCTCGGCCGTGTTCACCACGCTGACCGAGGCATCCGCAGCCCTCGATCGTTTTCGCCGGGAGGTCGCCGACAGGGCGAGCAACCTCGACGTGATCGCGGCGAGCGTCGGGATGCCCTTCCAGGCCCCCCTCTACCCGACCATCACCGAGGACGACCGCTACGAGCGCGTGGTGAGCGACTACCGCCAGATCATCGCCGACCACCAGATCAACGGCCTGCACATGCACGTGGGCATCGCCGACCGCGATGCCGGGGTGCGCGCACTCAATCGGGTGCGGTTGTGGATGCCGCTGCTGCAGGCCATGTGCGGCAACTCCCCGTTCTGGCGCGGCGTCGACACCGGCTTCGAGAGCTGGCGCGGCATCGTCGTGCGCCGCTGGGCCATATCGGGCTGCCCGCCGGCCTTCGTCGACGCGGCGGACTACGAGCGGCGACTGCGCAACGTCGTGGGCGTCGGCGGCACCTTCGACACCGGCATGGTGATGTGGAACGTGCGACTCTCGGAGCACGTGCCCACCCTCGAGGTGCGCGTGTGCGACGCGCAGCTCACGACCGACGACACGCTGCTGCTGGTCGCCGTGGTGCGCGGCCTCGTGACGACGGCGCTCGCCGAGGCCGCCGATGCCACGCCGAACGTCGCTCCGGAGCTGCTCGACAACGCGCTCTGGCAGTCGGCGCGCGACGGCCTGCGCGGTCGCCAGCTCGACCCGATCTCCGGCTCGATGATCGAGGCCCGCGCCGCGCTCGACGTGCTGCAGGCCTACATCGCCGATCAGCTCGAGGCCGAGGGCGACCGCGAGTTCGTCGCCGCCGGCATCGCCCGTCTGCTGCACGACGGGACGGGCGCGCACCGCCAGCGCGCGGCGGTGCATGCCGGCGGCCTCCCCGGGCTGGCGCGGCTGCTGCGCGAGAGCGTCACTGCTCCGGTGTGACTCGCACGATCACGAGGGAGTGAGCTCCGAGGGTCGGCGGCGCGGCCGCTCCGACCTCGGCGGCCGCGCCATCCGTCTCGGGGGAAGCGAGGAGCACCGTGCTCGGCGGCACCTCGATCGGCGCCCGGGTGTCGGCGAAGTTCACCGCGACGATCACGTCTCCTCGTCGCATGGTGAGTACGGATGCGCCTCCGTCGGCGACATCCACCTGGGGAAGGTCGGAGCTCCGCAGCGCCGGCTCCGAGCGCCGCAGCACAGCGAGCTCCCGATAGTACGCGAGCATCCGCGCGTGACGCCCGTGCTGGAGCTCGCTCCAGTCGAGCACCGAGCGCTCCAGCGTCTCGGGGTGCTGGGGGTCGGGCACGACGTCGCGGTCCCAGCCCATGCGCGCGAACTCCGAGATGCGGCCGTTCGCGACGGCGGCGGCGAGTTCGGGCTCGGGATGCGAGGTGAAGTACTGCCACGGCGTCGAGGCGGCCCACTCCTCCCCCATGAACAGCATCGGCGTGAACGGACCGAGCAGGGTCAGCGCCGCGGCTATGGCCAGCTGGCCGTCGTCGAGGGTGTCGGCGAGCCTGTCGCCGATCGCCCGGTTGCCGATCTGGTCGTGGTTCTGGTCGCTCACGACGAGTCGCCACGATGGTGTGCGATCGAAGTCGAGCGGATGCCCGTGGTTCCGCTCGCGGAACGACGAGTAGGTGCCGTCGTGGAAGAACCCGCGGGTCAGCACCTTCTGCAGAACCGCGAGGCCGGCGAAGTCCGCGTAGTAGCCGGTGACCTCGCCCGTGAGTGCCACGTGCAGGGCATGGTGGAAGTCGTCGCTCCACTGCGCCGTGAGGCCGTATCCGTCGGGTCGCGGCTCGATCATGACGGGGTCGTTGAGGTCCGACTCCGCGATGAGGTGCAGCGGGCGTCCGAGTTCGGCGGCGAGGGCATCCGTCGTCTCCGCGATCTCGGCGAGGATGTGCGTCGGACCGGTGTCGTGCAGCGCGTGCACGGCGTCGAGACGCAGCCCGTCGACACCGTAGTCGCGCAGCCAGAGCCGCGTGTTGTCGAGGATGTAGCGACGCACTTCTGCGGCATCGGCTCCATCGAGGTTCAGCGCGCTGCCCCACGGGCCGTCCTGCTCGTGGAGGTAGGGACCGAAGCGCGGCAGCACGTTGCCGCTCGGGCCGAGGTGGTTGTAGACGACGTCCTGGATGACGCCGAGCCCGGCCGCGTGGGCGGCGTCGACGAAGCGGCGATAGGCCGCCGGTCCGCCGTACGGCTCGTGCACGGCGAACCAGAGCACGCCGTCGTAGCCCCATCCGTGCTCGCCGTTGAAGGCGTTGACCGGCAGCAGCTCGATGAAGTCGACGCCGATCGAGCGCAGATGATCGACGTGCTGGGCGGCGGCATCGAGCGTGCCCTCGGGTGTGAAGGTGCCGAGGTGCAGCTCGTAGATGACGGAGCCCTCGAGGGGGAGTCCGCGCCAGCCGCCGGGTGCGCCGCCCACGCTCGTCTCGGCTGCGGCTGCGCCGGTGCTCAGCGCGGCCAGGTCGAGCGTGCGCGACAGACCGTGCACGCCGTGCGGCTGCCACAGCGAACGCGGATCCGCCAGCGGCCCGTCGCCGTCGACGACGAAGCCGTAGTCGAGGCCCGCCGCGACATCGAACGGATGCCGCCACCAGCCGTCGGCGTCAGGAGTCAGCGGCAGGTCCTCGCCGTCGAGGCGCAGCACCACCTCGCGGGCAGCGGGCGCCCAGACCCCCAGCCTCATCGGGCGCGCCGAGCGTCGTCGGGCTGCGCGTCGTGGGAGAGCTGCGCCGCCAGGGGCGCGAGCAGCGCGACGGGGTAGTCGGCCAGCAGCTCGGAGACGAGCACCTCACCGCTCCACTCCCTCCCGGTGATCACGTCGACGAGGGAGGCATCCGGCAGCCTGACGACAGTGTCACCCCAGCCACCGCCGCCGGCGAGGCCCAGCGAGAGCCGGGTGACGACAGTGATGGCACCACCGCGGTCGAAAGCGACGACGTGATCGGCGGCAGCGCCGTAGGCGGGCACGCCGAGGTACCGAGTGAACAGCTCGGGGTGGTCTCGGCGCAGGCGCAGCGCTCGCGAGGTCACGAGCAGCTTGGCGGCGCCGGAGTCGTCGACCGGCGGCAGCCAGCCGCCGTCGAGACGCGCCAGCTGCTCGCGGCGCACGGACATGTCGACGGGGCGGCGGTTGTCGGGGTCGACCAGTGAGAGCTCCCACAGCTCGCTGCCCTGGTAGACGTCGGGAACGCCCGGAGCCGTCAGCTGCACGAGCTTGGCCCCGAGACCGTTCGCGAAGCCGGCTCCGGTCACGGCGTCGGCGGCACGCTGCACGATGGCTGCGACCTCGGCGTCATCGAAGACGGCGTCGACGGCGTCGTGCATCCGCGCCTCGAAGGCGGTATCCGGGGCCGTCCAGGTCGTCGACGTTCCGGCCTCGCGGGCCGCCTTCTCGGCGTAGGCGTGCAGGCGCTCGCGCGACGCGGGCCAGGCGCCGACGACGGCCTGCCAGAGCAGGTTCTCGAAGGCGACGTCGCCGAGCGGCCGTCTCTCGTGCAGGGCGGCGAGGGTCGTGGTCCAGCCGTCGGTCCACTCCGACAGCACCGAGATGCGCGCGCGCACGTCCTCCCCGCGCTTGGTGTCGTGCGTCGAGAGCGTGGTGAGCGAGAGCGGATAGCCGGCCTGACGCGCGGCCTGGTGGTCGTGGAACCCGGCCGGATCGACGGCGAACTCGCTGGGGTCGGCGCCCACCTCGGTGAGCGAGGTCAGGCGGGTGTAGCGGTAGAACGCCGTGTCCTCGACGCCCTTCGCCATGACCATTCCCGAGGTCTGCTGGAAGCGGACGGCTGCCGGATGCCGCGGGTCGGCCAGGACGGCCGAGACGGCGTCGACGGCCGCGGCGAGGTCGGGCCGGCGGCGGTGCGCCTCGACCCGGGACTCCTCGAGGTGCCCGGCACCGAAGGGCAGGTAAGAGCGGTACACCGGGAAGCAGGCGAGCAGCTCGCCGAGCGCATCCGCTCGGGTGTCGAGGTCGAAGCCGGCGTCCTCGAGCTCGGGCAGCGACCGCGCGAGCCGCAGCACCTCGGCGTGCAGGATGCCGTCGGCGATGGCGCGCTTGGTGCCGTGGATGAGATCGGGCCAGGCCGGCCCGGTGGTGGCGGATGCCGGCTCGATCGCCCCGGCGGCCTGCTCGAGCGCCTCGCGTCCGGTCGGGTCGACGAAGAGCCGGTCGACCTGGGCGAGGGCGTCGTAGCCGGTCGTGCCGACGGTCGCCCACTCGGGCGGCATGGCCTCGTCGCCCTCGAGGATCTTCTCGATCCAGACCGGGGCGCCGCCGGTGAGACGGGCGAGGTCGGCGAGGTAGCGCCCGGGATCGGCGAGGCCGTCGGGATGGTCGACGCGCAGGCCGTCGGCGAGGCCGTCGCGCACCCAGCGGCCGATCTCCTCGTGCGACTGCTCGAACACCCACGGAACCTCGACCCTGATGGCGGCGAGGGTGTTGACGGCGAAGAAGCGTCGGTAGTTGAGCTCGGCGTCGGCCCGGCGCCAGTCGACGAGCGCGTAGTGCTGGCGCTCGAGGACGGCGCGGATACGGCCGGGGGCTCCGTCGGCGCCACCCTCGACCTGGCCCTCGATGGCCAGCCCGTCGAGGCTGCCCGGGGCGAGCGGGAACCGGTGGTCGTAATAGGCCAGCTCTGCGGAATCCGTGTCGATGGTCATCGCCGCGAACTCGGAGTCGTCGTCGCTGCCGAGCACCGGCAGCACCAGCTTCCCCTCGCCCGCGTCCCAGTCGACGTCGAAGGCCTCGGCGTAGCGCGACTCCCGCCCGTGGGTCAGCACGTCCCACCACCACGCGTTCGCCGACGGTGTCGCCACTCCCACGTGGTTGGGCACGATGTCGATGAGCACGCCGAGCCCCTGCTCCCGGGCAGCGGCGGCGAGACGATCCAGAGCCGCATCGCCACCGCGAGCCGGGTCGACGAGGGCGTGGTCGGTGACGTCGTAGCCGTGGTCGGAGCCGTCCTCCGCCGCGAGCAGCGGTGAGAGGTAGATCCAGTCGGCGCCGAGGGCACGCACGTAGTCGACGACGGATGCGGCATCGTCGAGGGTGAACCCCGGCGTGATCTGCAGCCTGTAGGTGGACCGCGGGAGACGCCTCTGCTGCGGCATCCGTTCGCCCGACGTCGAATCCGATTCGTGCATGCGCTCCCCCTGCTGTGACCACGGCTGGCGTGACGACGCCGGTGGCTCCACCGGCGTCATCTCAGGGTGTCACGAGTTCACCGCTGGGCGTCCCCCCTTGCGTGGATGGCCTCGATGATCTCCAGCACGCGCACGGCGTCGGCGGGGTCGACGGGAACGGGGGCATCGCGCAGGAGGGTGTCGGCCAGTGCACGGTAGAAGCCGGCGTAGTCGCCGCGATCGGTGGGCTCGCGGAGGATCGAGCCCTCGAGGCCGAGCTCGCCCCAGCCGTTCTCGGGCTTCTCGCCGAATCCGGCATCCGTCGGCGAACCGCCGCCCTTGAGTGCGGCCTCCTGGGGGTCGAGGCCCCACGTCGTGTACCCGGCGTCGGAGCCGAGCACGTGGAAGCGGGGTCCGAACTGGGGAGCGAGCGAACTCATCCAGAGGTGCGAGATGGTGCCCGAGGCGTGGGTGAGGGCGACGAAGGCGTCGTCATCGGCTCCGGCGCCCTCCCTCAGGGTGCGCACCTCGGCGTAGACGTCGACGACGGGGCCGAACAACGTGAGCGCCTGGTCGATGAGGTGCGTGCCCAGGTCGTAGAGGATCCCCCCACCGGATGCCGCAGCCGTGCTCGACTTCCAGGTGGCGGGCGGCGCGGGCTTCCACCACTCGAATCGGGACTCGAAGCGACGGACCTCGCCGAGTTCGCCCGCGTCGATGAGGCGGCGGAGCGTGAGGAAGTCGCCGTCCCAGCGGCGGTTCTGGAACACCGTGAGGGTGCCGGCGGATGCCGCAGCCGAGGCGATGAGCGCACGCCCTTCGGCCGCTGTGACGGCGAACGGCTTGTCGACGACGACCGAGAGCCCTGCGGCGAGCGCGGCCTCGGCGAGCGGAGCGTGCGTCTCGGGCGGTGAGCCGATGACCACGAGGTCGAGGTCGGCTGCGCGGGCGATCACGTCGTCAGGGCTGTCGACGATGGTCGCGTCGGGATAGAGGCGCTCGGCCTCGGCCCGCCGTTCGGCGTTGGAGGTCACGATGACATCGAGCGAGAACTCGTCGTTCGCGGCCAGGAACGGGGCGTGGAACACCCGCCCCGAGGTGCCGAAGCCGATGACGGCGGTGCGGATGGGCTGGGACGAGGTCATGATGCTCCTGTTCGCTGCCGCTTGGTGCGTGCGGCACCTTCATGGATACCACGGCGGGTGAGGCATCCGTTCTTCAGCCAGTGTCGCGACGTCAGCGCAGCTGCACCAACTCGCGCACGTCGTCGTGGGGCAGCTCGTCGACGACCGCGCTCACCCAGATCTCCTCGAGGGTGACGGCTCCGCGGTAGGTGCTGAGGAACGCCGTGTCGGCGGCGTCGCGTCCGGTGGCGATGCGCACGAGCGACTGGCGAGGGGCCAGCGCCGTGGCGTCGACGACGTGCCAGGCGCCGTCGACGTAGGCCTCGGCCACGGCGTGGAAGTCCATCGGGTCGAGGCCGGGGGCGTAGACGGCCACGAGCCTGGCCGGGATGTCGAGCGCGCGGAGGAACGCGATCACCAGGTGCGCGTAGTCGCGGCAGACACCCTGGCGGGCGAGCAGGGTGCGCTCGGCACCGTCGGTGGGCAGGCTCGAGCCGGGCACGTAGGCGAGGTGGCTGCCGACCCAGGAGCTGACCGCGTCGAGCGCATCGACGCCGCTGAGGCCGCCGAACTGGGCCACGGCGGTGGGGCCGAGCGAGTCCGACTCGCAGTACCGGCTCGGACGCAGGTAGGTGAGCAGCGAGCGCTCCGTCACGGCGAGGGGCTCGGCCTGTCCTGTCACCGTGACCGCGTAATCGAGGGTGAGTTCGCCGGGTCCGGCCTCGAGGGCGTGGATGCGGGTTCCATGGCCGCTGATCACCTCACGGGCTTCGACGGGGGAACCGTCGAGCTTCAGCTCCAGGGTCTCGGTGCGTTCGTTGCCCTCGGCGGCGGCCACGATGAACGCGAGGTGGGCCGGGTCGAGGATCTGGAGGCGGAGGTGGGCGTTGGCCTTGCGCTGCATCTGAGGTCTCCTGTTACGACGGGGGACGGTGCGGTGCCGTGCGGCACGGTCGTCCTATCATCACAGCACCGAGCGCTCTGTCCAGCGCCGGGACGGCATCCGTCTCAGCGCAGAGGGGATCCGACGACGGAGAAGGCCGTTCCCCCCATCACGCCCGAGAGCAGCGGTCGGGCCTCGTCGATGGCGGCCTGAACCGACGCGAGCCGGAGCGATGCCCGATGCGACTCCTCCGACTCCCAGAGCTCGGCGACGAACACGGTGTCGGGTTCGTCATCGTTCACGCCCACCTCGTAGAGGAGGCATCCGACCTCCCGCAACTCGACGCTGGGACGGGTGAGCAGGGCGACGAGTTCGTCGCGCCGGCCGGGACGGGCACCGAGGGTGCCGATGTTCGCGTAGGTCATGCTCCATCTTCGCGCCCGTCGGCTCGCTTCGACCGAGGAGTTCGGCCGGGTCCCGGCGGGCGTCGGTCTCCGCAACCCCTCGACAGCGGAGGCCGGCGCCCCTAGCGTCGCAGTATGGACAGCACGATGGCGTGCCTCACGGACTGGATGACGCGGCAACGCTGGTACGGCGGCAAGGGCCGCGTGCCGCAGTTGCGCCGTCTGGGCGCGTGGGGGCTGCCGAGCGATACCGAGGGCGTGCGCGTGCGCACGCTGCTCCTCATGGACGACGCCGCACGTCCGGCGACCCTCTACCAGGTGCCGGTCACGCTGCGGCAGTCGCTGCTGCCCGGCGGCGGTCACAGGCTCATCGGGCGCATCGACTCCGGCGAGTACGTGTACGACGGGCCGCACGATCCGGTCTACGCCCGGGCTCTGCTGCGCATGATCGTCGGCGAGCAGACGGCGATCCCGGATGCCGTTAACGCCGTCGGGCACAGCTCGCTTCCCGCAGCACGAGCCGACAACCCGCGCCTCGACGACGCGTCGATGACCGCGACGGTGCTGAGCGGCGAGCAGTCGAACACCTCGATCATCTACGAGGGGACCGGTGATCGGGCCAGCGTGATCTGCAAGGTGTTCCGCCAGTTGCACCACGGCGAGAACCCCGACGTCACGCTGCAGACGGCTCTCGCCGAGTCGGGGTCGCCGCACGTCCCGCGCAGCATCGGCCACATCACCGGCGAATGGGACGACGTGGGTCGCTCATCGGGACGAGCCAGCGGCCACCTCGCCTTCGCCCAGGAGTTCCTCCCGGGAGTGCAGGACGCCTGGCGCGTGGCACTCGACGCAGCGGCATCCGGCGACGACTTCAGCGACCAGGCGCACGACCTCGGCGTGGCCACGGCCGTCGTGCACAGCTCGCTCTCGCACCTCTTCCCCACGCGGCCCTCGAGCCCGGGCGACATGGTGGCGGTCACCATGAGCTGGTACCAGCGCCTGGCGATCGCCTTGGCCGAGGTGCCGGAGATCGCGGCTCACAGGTCCGAGATCGAGGCCGTCTTCGAAGCGGCCCAGGCTGTTCCGTGGCCGTCGATGCAGCGCATCCACGGGGACTTCCACCTGGGTCAGGTGCTGCAGGTTCCCGGTCGCGGCTGGGTTCTGCTCGACTTCGAGGGCGAGCCCATGCGTCCGATGAACGAACGCGACCAGCCCGATCTCGTGCTGCGCGACATCGCCGGCATGTTGCGCTCCTTCGACTACGTGGCCGGTTCGACCAAGGCCGATCATCCCGAGCGCCGCGTCTCCGACCTCAAGGCCTGGTCGCACGACGCCCGTCGCGCCTTCGTCGACGGCTACATCGCGGCATCCGGCAACGACCTGCGTGAGCACCGCCAGCTGCTCGACGCGTTCGAACTCGACAAGGCCATCTACGAGGCCGTCTACGAGACCCGCAACAGGCCCACCTGGGCGCCGATCCCGTTGATCGCCATCGAGCGCCTGCTCTCGCGGGGACGGATGCCGAAGCCGGTCGAGGTCGGCGGGCGCCTGTAGCGTCGAGGCATGCGATTCTCCTTCACCGCGCCGCTCTGGGAGTGGGAGGCTCAGGCCAACTGGTACTTCGTGAGCCTGCCCGAGGAGATGGGCGCCGACATCGCCGAGGTGCCGCGCATGGTGCGCGGCTTCGGAGCCGTGAAGGTGCGGGTGCGGGTCGGTGGTTCCGACTGGAGCACGTCGATCTTCCCGTCCGGCGGCACCTACGTGCTGCCGGTCAAGAAGGCCGTGCGCACGGCCGAGGGCATCGAGCCCGACGACGACGTGACGGTCGACCTCGAGGTTCTCGACCTCTGACCCGACGTCGACCGGCCCTCGGCGAGGGAGCCGTCTACGCGGCCGAAGCCGTCGCGCGCTCGGCCCTGGCCAGGTTCGCAACGAGCTCCTCGCGGGTCTGCGGCACCACGTAGGCCGGCTGGTCGCGCTCGACGCGCCAGCTCTCGGAGAGCGGTCCGACGTTCACGGTGTCGAAACCGATCTCGTCGTAGAGCTTCGTGACGAACGCCGCGGCGTCGTCGAAGTCGCTCGCAGTGGCGAGGGCGCGGCGGCCCTCGGTGCCGGCGGGGGTGCCGTCCGTGGTGATGTCAGCCCAGCCGATGTGGTTGAAGCCTTTGGCCACGCGGCTCTCGGGGAGGTGGGCCTGCAGCAGGCCCGAGACGGTGTCGATGCCGTCGTCGAGTGAGGCGATGCGGCCGTCGCGCTCGAAGTAGTAGTTGTTGGTGTCGATCACGATCTTGCCGGCGAGCGGCTCGACGGGGATCGCACCCAGGGCCTTGAGCGGTACCGTCACGACGGCGATGTCGGCCGCGGCTGCGGCATCCGTCGCCGTTGCGGCCTTCGCCTTCGGCCCCAACTCGGCGATGAGATCGCCCAGGGTCTCCGGTCCGCGTGAATTGCTGATGACCACGTCGTAGCCCGCCGTGATGGCCGCGCGGGCGACCTGGCTGCCGATGTGTCCTGCTCCGATGATTCCGATTGTCGTCATGATGAGAGCCAAGACGCCCCCGGCGCCATTTGTTCCCGTTCACAGCTGATCATGACGACGGATGACACCCTGCCCGCCGACAGTCGACGCCGCTTCCTGTGAAGTCAAGGCCATGAAACTGATGCCGTGGCGGCGCAGGCTGGAAGCCACACGAGATGCGAGGTGCTGTCATGAACGACGAGGCGAAGAACAACCCCGAGGGCGACGTGAAGCCGGACGGTCTGGGCGGTGATGGCACGATCCCCAATCACCCCGGCGGGATCGGCGTGGGCGTGGGTGACGAGTCCCACTTCAATCCGGAGGAGGACGCCCCCGAAGCCGACCCGGCCGAACTCGACGCGGTGAAGCCCGACGACGAGTAGCGCGACCGCCTGACCGCGGTCTCGGCGAGCGAGAGCGGCTCGGGTCGTCGTCGCGCCCGAAAACAATTTCCCGGGAACGGGAATAACATGCAGATGCATGGACTTATACCCCAGCATGGACACCACGACCACTCACCCCCAGTACATCGCCGGCACCTGGAAGCTCGACCCCGCCCACTCGGAGCTCTCCTTCTCGGTGCGCCACCTCGCCATCAGCAAGGTGCGCGGCTCCTTCGAGAACTTCGACGCGACCATCGTGACCGGGGAGAACCCCGCTGACACCACGATCGACGCGACCATCGAGGTGGCCTCGGTCAACACGAACCAGGCTCAGCGCGACGAGCACCTGCGCACCAGCGACTTCTTCAAGGTCGACGAGTTCCCCACCGCCACCTACGCGGCCAAGGACATCACGATCGACGGAGACGACTTCACCGTGACCGGCGACCTGACCCTGCGCGGCGTCACCAAGCCCGTCACCCTGAAGGGCGAGTTCGGCGGAGTCACGACCGACGGCTACGGCCAGACCAAGGCCGGCGCCTCGGCGACCGCCAAGTTCAACCGCAACGACTTCGGTGTCTCGTGGAACGCAGCCGTCGAGGCCGGCGGCCTCACGCTCGGCGACGAGATCACCCTGAACGCCGAGATCCAGGTCGTTCTGCAGAAGTAGGTTCACCCCTCTTCCAGCTCGCGAGCGGGCGGCACCGGTTCACCCGGTGTCGCCCGCTTTCTCTGTCTCCGGATGCAGTCTCCGGATGCCGTCGCCGGCCGGTCACGGGCATGATGGAACGCATGTCCAGCGCGAGCGAGTCCATCACGATCGACTTCGACGGCACTACGGTGTCCGGCGCCTACGCGCGACCCGAGGACGCGGGGGCGACGCTCGTCGTGGCGCACGGAGCCGGATCTGGCTTCGAGCATCCGTTCCTCGTCGGATTCACTGATTCCCTGAACGCTGCGGGCATCGCCACGCTGCGCTTCAACTTCGCCTACCGCGAGGCCGGCCGCAGCTTCCCCGACCGGGCCCCAGCAGCCATCGCCGCCTGGCGCGCCGCGCTGGCGTTCGCCCGGCAGCGGGCGGCCGACGCCGGCGCGCCTGACGAGCCGGTCTGGGCCTCGGGCAAGTCCTTTGGCGGCCGGATGGCCTCGATGGCCGTGGCCGACGGCATGGAACCGGCCGGGCTCGTCTACCTCGGCTACCCCCTGCATCCGCCCGGGCGTCCGGAGAACATCCGCGATGCGCACCTCTACGGCCTCACCCTGCCGATGCTGTTCGTGGAGGGCACCCGCGACCCGTTCATCAGCGTCGAGCTGCTGGAGTCGGTCGTCGAGCGCATCGGGCCGAACGCATCGATCGAGTGGATCGAGGGGGGAACCCACGACTTCGCCGTTGCGGGCAACAAACGTCCGGCCGACGTGATCGGGGCGTCGCTCGCGCCGGCCGTCGCCGAGTACATACGCGCGCAGGCATAGGCCTGCGGCATCCGGAGCTCGCATCATGACATGGTCTTCTCAGGCAAGGCCGGAGTGCGCGCCTGTCAAGGGGTCGTACTTCCCCGACGCCGCTCAGCCTGAAGCCCTACGCTGGATGCCATGACGAAGCGCCCCAGCGAGCCCATCTACAACGCGGCCATCGCAGCCGGCCGGGGTCTCTTCGGTTTCTGGGGCCTCAAACGCCACGTCACCGGCATCGAGAACCTGCCTCGTGACGGCGGCGCCGTGATCGCCATCACGCACTTCGGCTACCTCGACTTCGCCCTCACCGAGTGGGTGGCCTGGCTGAGCACCCACCGTCGCGTGCGTTTCATGGCCAAGAAGAGCGTCTTCCAGAAGCCCGTCGTCGGCTGGCTCATGCGCGGCATGCGTCACATCAGCGTCGACATGCAGGCCGGTGCGGCGGCCTACGCGAACGCCGTCAGCGCCCTCCGCAACGGCGAGCTCATCGGCGTGTTCCCCGAGGCCGGCGTGAGCGCGTCGTTCCTGGTGCGCGAGTTCAAGACCGGCGCCGTGCGGCTCGCCGCCGAGGCCGGGGTTCCGATCATCCCCGTGGCCGTCTGGGGCGGTCACCGCCTCATGACCAAGCGTCGCAAGGTCAAGTTCTTCGAGCGCTTCGGCGTTCCGGTGTCGTTCTCCTTCGGCGCGCCCATCACGGCGCACGCCGACGACGACCCGCGCGTGGCGACGGAGCAGTTGCGCACCGTCATGCAGCGCATGGTCGACGAGTTGCAGACCAGCTACCCCGTGAGCGGAGCCGGCCAGTGGTGGCAGCCGCAGCACCTGGGGGGAACGGCGCCCACCGTGGCCGAGGCCCAGGCGGCCGACGAGGCGCGCGATGCGGCACGAGCCGCCCGGGCAGCGGCATCGACGACGACACCGGGCTCCGGCGCCGAGCGCTGAGACCCCGGTCGTCCGCCGGGTACAGGCCGCATCGCGCGTACCGGGTTCGCACAGGCCCGATCGGTCTGTCCTGGTGATTCCGGCCTGTCGCGGCTGACGCTACTCTGGGGCGCATGCCGCAGGTCGAGGCAGCCGTCAGGGCGCAGGCACCGCCTGTCCCGGCCTTCGCGCGCGGTCCGGTCATCGCCGCCATGGCGATCCTCGCCGCCATCCTCTCCGCGTCGAGCCAGCTCTACGGATTCCACCGGGACGAGCTGTACTTCCGGATGCTCGATCCGGCGTGGGGCTACGTCGACCAGCCACCGCTCACACCTCTTCTCGCGCGCCTGATCACCGGCGTCGTCGACGAGCCGTGGGCCCTGCGCATCCCGGCGACGCTCTCAGCGGTCGCGGCGGTGCTCGTGCTCGCCCTCGTCACCCGCGAGGTCGGCGGAGGCCGACGAGCGCAGGCCCTCAGCGCCTGGGCCGCGGTGACGGCGTCGTTTCCGCTGGTGTTCGGTCACGTGCTGTTGTCGGCATCCGTCGACCTGGTCGTCTGGCCTCTCGTCTGCCTGTTCACTGTGCGCGCCATCCTGCGCACCGACCCGCGCTGGTGGCTCGTCGCCGGACTGGTGATCGGCCTGTCGACCTACACGAAGCTACTCGTCGGCATGCTCGTGCTCGGTTTCATGGTCGGCGTGCTGGTGTTCGGGCCCTGGCGCATCCTGCGGTCCGGCCTGCTCTGGGTCGCCGTGGCGGTGGCGCTCGTCGTCGCGGCGCCGAACCTGCTCTACCAGGCGATCACGGGATGGCCGCAACTCGAGATGGGAGCGGCCCTCGGCGCAGCCAACGGCGGCGAGGTTCGTCCGATGGTGCTGCCCTTCCTGTTCCTGTTGCTCGGCCCGCCGCTGGTCGCGATCTGGGTGACCGGTATCGTCTCCCTGCTGAGGCGGCCGGCCTGGCGCGACCTCCGCTTCCTCACCGTCGCGCTCGGGGTGGTCGTCGCCGCGACGATCGCGGGTGGCGCGCAGTTCTACTACCCGCTCGGGCTGCTGAGCGTGCTCATGGCCATCGGATGCGTTCCCGTGGCCGACTGGATGGTCTCGCGTTCCCGCACCGTCATCGTCTGGGCAGCCGTCGCCGTGAACGGGGTGGTCTCCGCCCTGATCGCCCTGCCCCTCGCCCCGCTGGCCGCACTCGGCGCGACCCCGGTGCCCGCGATCAACCAGGTCGTCGGCGACACCGTGGGGTGGCCGACGTACGTCGAGCAGATCGCCACGGTCGTGCGAGAGTCGGGTGCCGAGCCCGTGGTGGTGACGAGCAACTACGGAGAGGCCGGTGCGATCGATCGCTACGGGCCGGATGCCGGAATCGACGACGCCGTCTACAGCGGCCACAACGCCCTCTGGGAGCGCGCGCGACCCCCCGACGATGCCGCCGCGGCCGTGTTCGTCGGCGACATCGGCCCGGCCGTGCGCTCGGCGTTCGACTCCTGCGATCAGCGGGCGACCCTCGACAACGGGGTGGACGTCGACAACGAGGAGCAGGGCGTGCCGATCTGGCTGTGCACGGGCATGCGGGCGTCGTGGGCGCAGCTCTGGCCGCGGCTCGCGCACCTCGACTGACGGGAGCTGGTCTGTGCGCCGCGCGCACTCCGTTCCCCGGCAGCTCGGGCCGATCAGGCGCCTGCCGCGGCCAGATCCTCGAGTGCGCCGCCGTCGCCGAAGAGCGAACGACCGGCGCGCACGGATCGCTGCCACGCAGCGATGAGGTCGCCGCGGTCGACCTGGAGCACCTGCATCCACGGATCGTCCTCGCCGACCGGAGGCAGGCCGCCGACTCCCCAGCGCACGGCCTCGAGCAGGAGCGGGATGACGTCGATACCGCGTTCGGTCGCGATGTAGAGCTGCTTCCGCGCATCCGTGGGGCTCGTGCTCCTGCTGACGAGTCCTGTCCGTTCGAGCCTGTCGAGTCGCTCGGCGAGCACGCTCTGACCGATGCGCTCGTCGGAGGCGAGGAATTCGCCGAAACTGCGCTTGCCGAGCGCGAGGATGTCTCGCAGGATCAGAAGCGACCAGCTGTCGCCGAGCGCCTCGACCGTGAAGTTGGTCGGGCAGTCCGAACGGCCGTCAGCACGCTTCATCGAATCTCCTCGTCTTTCGCCGGCTCAAGTGTATGGCATATTGACTTCGATCATCGAAGTGAAATATCCTTGCGGCATGGATCTCACCGTGACGCGCGTCCTCCCGGCGAAAGCAGCCGAGGCCTGGAGGAGCTGGACCGACGATGCAGTCGTACGTCGCTGGTGGGGACCGACGGGGTTCACCTGCACCCTCGCGGACCTCGACGTGACGGTGGGCGGAACGTCGCTCGTCTGCATGAGTGCACCGGACCTCGGCTTTCCGGCGCTGTACAGCACCTGGCGCTACACCGTCGTCGAGGAGCCGACCCGGCTGGAGTTCGTGCACAACATCGCCGATGCGAGTGGCACGACGATCGATCCGGCGAGCATCGGCGCTGCACGCATCCCGCGCGACGTGCGGCACGTGATCACATTCGAGCCACTCGATGGCGAGCACACGAGGATGGCCGTCACAGAGTTCGGGTACAGCTCGCACGAGCAGCTCGCCCTGTCTCAGCAGGGGCTCGAGGAGTCGCTGGACAAGCTGGTGGAGTTGTATCGCTGAGTGGTCCCCCGACGCCTGGCCGCATCGGTTTCCCTATGCCTCGAGCAGCCCCCGGATGTCGTCGGCCGTCAGCGACTCGCTGAACAGGGCCTCGTCGTCCATGACGGAGTTCACGAGCTCGGCCTTCTTGGCCTTGAGCGCCATGACCTTCTCCTCGATGGTGCCCGAGGCGACCATCCGGTAGACCATCACGGTCTTGTCCTGGCCGATGCGGTGGGCGCGGTCGACGGCCTGCGCCTCGCTGGCCGGGTTCCACCACGGGTCGAGCAGGAAGACGTAGTCGGCCTCGGTGAGGTTCAGCCCGAAGCCGCCGGCCTTGAGGCTGATGAGGAACACCTGGGCCTCGCCTCCGCGGAAGCGCTCGATGACCTGTCCGCGCGAGCGTGTGCTGCCGTCGAGGTAGGCATAGGGAACTCCGAGCTCGTCGAGGCGGGCGGCCGCGCGCTGCAGGAACGACGTGAACTGGCTGAACACCAGCGCCTGGTGCCCCTCTGCGACGACATCGTCGAGCTGCTCGAACAGCGCGTCGAGCTTGGCCGACGGCACCCCCGCGTACTTCTCCTCGTCGATGAGCGCTGCGTCGAGGCTGAGCATGCGCAGCAGCGTGAGCGAGCGGAAAACGATGAAGCGGTTGCGGTCGAGGTCCTCGATGAGTCCGAGCAGCTTCTGCCGCTCACGCTGCAGGTGGGTGTCGTAGATGCGGCGGTGCCTGGGGTCGAGCTCGATCGAGAGCACCTGCTCCTGCTTCGGCGGCAGCTCGGGCGCGACGAGTTCCTTGCTGCGACGGAGCATGAGGGGACGGATGCGGCGGCGCAGCTTCGCGAGTCGCTCGGTGTTGTGATCGCCCTCGATCGGGCGCCGGTACTTCTCGGTGAACTGCCGCGCCGAGGGGAACAGGCCCGGGGCCACGATCTGGAACAGCGCCCACAGCTCCATGAGGTTGTTCTCCATCGGCGTGCCCGTGACGGCCAGCCGGAAGGGAGCCCTGATGCCGCGAGCGGCCTGGTGCACCTTGGACGTGTGATTCTTGGCGAACTGCGCCTCGTCGAGCACGAGGCCGCCCCAGCTCAGGTCGGCGAAGACCTCGGCATCTATGCGCAGGATGGCATACGTCGTGAGCACGATGTCCGCCCCGGCTGCGGCATCCGCCAGTCGCCTGCCGGTCTTGCCCTGGGTGGCGTCGACGGTGACGACCTTAAGGCCCGGCGTGAAACGCGCCGCCTCCGTCGCCCAGTTCGAGAGCACGGAGGTGGGAGCGACCACCAGGAAGGGCGCGGCATCCGTCGTCGACTGCTCGACGACGTGGGCGATGAGGGCGAGGGTCTGGGCGGTCTTGCCGAGTCCCATGTCGTCGGCGAGGATGCCGCCGAGCCTGTGCTGGTGCAGGAACGCCAGCCACCGGAACCCCTCGAGCTGGTAGTGCCGCAGCTCGATCGCGAGCCCCGCCGGGGCGTCGAGCGGCTCGATCGCGCCGAGGTCGCGGAGCCCCTCGACCGTTGCCTTCCACGCCGCTGCGGCTTCGCTGACGTCGGCGAGCTCCTCGAACTCGTCCCAGAGGTCGGTCTGGTAGCGGCTGATGCGGATGCCGGCCTCCCACTCGGGGAGGGTGCCGGCCTCCTCGATGAGTTCGCGCAGCGGCTCGAAGACGGGTTGGTCGAGCGAGAGGTAGCTGTTGTCGACGAGGAGGAGCTTCTTGCGTCCGTTCGAGAGCGCGGTGAAGAGAGGACCGAACGGCACCGTGCGCCCCTCGACCGTGACGACGACACCGAGGTCGAACCAGTCGTTCTCCTCGGTCTCGACGGCGCTGACGGTGAGCACCGGCGCCTCGACCACCTCACGGTAGTCGGGCTGCTGGCCGACGATGTCGATGTGCAGGTTCTCGACCCGCTCGAGCTCGGGAAGGATGCGCGCGCTGAACTCGGCGGCATCGAGCGTGCGCAACACGACGGAGGAGCGCAGGCGCAGGCCGCCGGACGAGCTCGGAGTGACCGCCGCGCTCGAGACGGGGTTGCCCAACGCGAGCGACCCGGCGACGTCGTCGTGCAGGATGTCCTCGACCACGCCGACGACGGCACGCTCGGCCTCAGCATCGTGGAACTCGGAGTCGGGGGCCGACAACGGGGCACGTCGCCCGTCGGAGAGCGACCACTCCCAGAGCAGCCGCAGCACGTGACCGGCCTCGAAGCGTGCCGTGAGCACGAGGGTGGCCGGTTTCTGCGGCGGCGGGGTGAAGGTGGAGTCGCTGCTCACGACGCGGAGGGTGCGGGCGAGGGCGCTGTAGTGCGACTCGAGGAACTCGGCCACCTCGGGCTGCGGCACCCGCACCGGGCGCTGCCGCTCGACGACGGCGCGTTGCTCCGGAGTGATGGGCGAGCCGAGCCTGGCGAGCGTGATGACGCCGTGCTCGAAGTCGTAGTGGTAGACGCCGTGGGTGCCGATCAATCGCACCTGGTCCGTGGGATGCGGCACCCCGTCGATGAGCACGGACGGGGTGAGGGTGAGAGCGTCGTCGGCCGCGACATCCGCGGCTCCGGGCTCGTTCGCCCCGAAGCGCGCATCGAGACCGATGGATGCCGATCCGGCGACGCGGATGGTGGGAGTCGGCCCCGATCCGACCAGCGGGATGCCCAGCCTGTCGGCATCGGTCAGCAGCGCCCAGAGCAGGCTGCTCTCGAAGTCGTCGAGCGAGATCCAGTCGGAGCCGAAGTTCAGGTAGCCGCCATGCACGGGGCCCTTGAGCACGGAGAACTGGGCGAACCAGCGCGCCTTGAGCGAATCGAAGCCACCGGCGCCGCCCTGGAAGCCGACGTTCTGCCAGGTCAGGGCTCCCTTGATCCAGCCGCCGCGGGCACCCATCGTGACGGGTCGCACGGCGAGGCGCTCGACCGTGGCTGCATCGCCGGCCGTGGCGTCGCGCGGCGACTGCCAGCTGTCGCGCCGCCGGGCGACCCGCTGGCGCAGCTCGAACTGGAGGGCCAGCGGATTCTCGCTCGGGGCACGTCGTGCGGCATCCGTCCATCCTGACGCGGAACCGGCGGTCGACGCACCGCGGGTCTGTGCCGTGAGCGCCGCGATGTCGCCGCGCCAGCCGTCGTCGACGGCACCGACAGCGCTGCGTTGCGATTCGACGGCGACCTTCGCGGCGGCGACGGCTGCCTCGTTCGCGGCGAACAGGGCGGCGGCGGCGTGCTTGCAGGTGAAGCCGACGGGGCAGCTGCAGGTGCTCCCGAGGATCGTGGTGCGGCCGGCCGAGCCGATGTCGAGGGAGACCGAGCATCGATAGGGGGTGGGATCGCTGCCCTGCACGGATGCCGTCAGGCGATGCTGCGGGGCGTCCCAGCTGAGCTCGCCGACGTTTCCGGAGCGCGCGTAGTTGCGGCCACGGCTGAGCGCGAGCGGGCCGACGAAGCGCGCGATCGTGAGCTCTTCCACGCGGGGAAAGCTGTCGATGGCCATCAGACCATGCTCGCACGAACCTCGGGCCCGTCGCACCCGGGAAGGTGGTGTGGATCGGGGCCGCACGCTTCGCCGACTCCGGCGAGATGCCCCTCGCGCTGCCGGGCGGACGGCGGGATGATGGTGGGCATCGATGAGGATGAACCAGGGAGGTTCCGTCATGACGACTCTCAACCCGTATCTGAGCTTTCGAGACACCGCCCGGGAAGCGCTGGAGTTCTACCACTCCGTCTTCGGCGGGGAACTCACGCTGAGCACCTACGAGGAGTTCCACGCCAGCGAGGACCCGGCGGAACTGCACAAGATCATGCACGGCCAGCTCGAGTCCGGCGGCATGACCCTGATGGCCGCCGACACCCCGAACGCGATCGAGTTGACGATCGGTGACAACGTGACGGTCTCGCTGAGCGGGCAGGACGAGGCTGAGCTGCGCGGCTACTGGGCGGCGCTCTCGGAGGGCGCGACGATCACGATGCCGCTCGAGGTCGCGCCGTGGGGTGACGCCTTCGGTCAGCTCACCGACCGCTTCGGCACCCACTGGATGTTCAACATCGGGCAGGCTGCGGCGTAGGAGCGGCTCCCCACGGCACGCTTGCAGCGTCCTCCCAGCCCCACGGGAGGGAGATGCCGCAGAGTAGAGCGGATGGCCACCCGGCCTCGGTGACCGTCTCCAGGAGTTCCTGTGCCCGCATCCGTCGTTCTCGACATCGTCGTGATCGTCCTGCTGATCGCGGCCGCCGTCTCCGGCTGGCGCAGCGGGTTCCTCCGCAGCGTGTTCACCGCCATCGGCCTCGTCGTCGGCGGCATCGCGGCCTACCTGCTGCTGCCCGTCTTCGCCACCTGGACGACGTCACCCGGCTGGCGCATCGCGATCGTGCTGGGCGGCGGCATCCTGCTGCTCGTCGTGGGCGAGGCCATCGGCAGCATGATCGGCCGTCTGCTCAGCCGCGGCGTACGGGTCATCAAGCTCGGCCCCATCGATCGCGCAGCCGGACTCGTCACCAGTACCGTCGTCGTGGCCCTCGTGCTCACGACCGTGGCCGGCGGCATCAGCGGCTTCGGCATCCCGCCCGTGACCCAGGCCATCGCCGGAAGCGCCACCCTCAGTTCCATCGACAAGCTCACCCCGGCACCGGCGAAGTCGTTCCTCGCCGGCGTGCGGGCCTCGACCGTGAACGACGCGCTGCCGTGGGTCATCGACACCATCGCGCCGCCGACATCGGTGCCCCCGATCGCCGATCTCGACACGGCCTCCCCCGCACTCACCACGGCCGGCGCCTCGGTGGTGCGGGTCTCGGGCAACGCCTACCAGTGCGGCCAGTCGCTCACCGGCAGCGGCTTCGTCGTGAGCGACGACCGCGTCGTCACCAACGCCCACGTCGTGGCCGGCGTCGACGAGCCCGTCGTCGAGGCACCGGGCGAGCAGCCGCGCGCCGCCAGCGTCGTCTACTTCGACGACGCCACCGACCTCGCCGTGCTCGAGGTCGACGGCCTCGACGCCTCGCCGCTGCCCCTCGGCGACGTCCCCACCGTCGGCTCGGCCGCTGCCGTGCAGGGCTTCCCCTTCGGCGGGCCGTTCGTATCGCTGCCCGCCACGATCGCCGAGCTCTCGACGATTCCGAAGGCGGATGCCTCAGGCCAGCGCGACGTCTACGCACTCTCCGCCGACATCAACCAGGGCAACTCCGGCGGCCCGCTGCTCAGCCCCGATGGCGCCGTCATCGGCGTCGTGTTCGCGAAGTCGGCCGCCATCGACGACGTGGGTTACGCGCTGGCGATCAGCGAGCTGCAGCCCGTCGTCGCGGCGGCGGCCGGCCTCAGCGACACCGTCTCGTCGGGCGCCTGCGCGGCCTGAGCGGCATCCGCCCGTCCGCCTACCCCAGCGCCCGGTACACCGCCGCCGTGTACGCGTCGGAGCGCGGCGAGCCGATGATGCCCGGCGACATCCTGTTCATCACATAGGCGAAGGTCAGACGGCGCTCGGTGTCCGCGATCACGAGCGATCCGCCCCAGCCGCCCCAGAACGCCACCCGTCCCTCGGGGATGGTCGGGGTGCTCGCCGGGTTCGACACCGCGTAGCCCAGACCGAAGCGCAGCGGCAGCCCGAGCACGAGGTCGACGTTGTCGGTGTGCTCGGCGAAGATGCGATCGATGGTCTCGGCGGAGAGCAGACGGATGCCGTCGACCTCGCCGCCCTGCGCCACGACGCTCTGGATGCGGGCGACCGACCGCGCGTTGCCGTGCCCGCCCGCTCCCCCGAGGCCGGCGGCGCGCCACTCGCGCGTCCAGGTGAACGCGGCCTCGAGCGGCGGACCGGTGAGGGTGCGGAACGGGATCGAGTCGGGCGGCAACTGCGTGATGTCGATCGTGCCGGGCGGCGGCACGACGTTGCTCACCCGGTGGTCCTCGCTCGCGGGGAGGCCGAGGTGGAAGTCGGCGCCGAGCGGCCCCGCGATCTCGCTCGCGACGAAGTCGCCCAGGCTGCTGCCGGTGACCCGGCGCACCAGCTCACCGAGCAGGTGGCCGTAGTTCAGCAGGTGGTAGCCGGATGCCGCTCCTGCGGGCCACCACGGAGCCTGTGCCGCGAGCCGCGCGGCCGAGGTCTCGACGTCGAGGATGTCGGCTCCGACGATCGGCTGCTCCCAGGCCGGCACGCCCGAGGTGTGCATCAGCACGTGGCGCACCAGCACGCCCTCCTTGCCTGCCGCGGCGAACTCCGGCCAGTAGGTGGCGACGGGTTCGTCAGGATCGACCAGCCCGCGATCGACCAGCATCAGCACGGCGAGCGCGGAGACGGTCTTGGAGATCGACCAGACGTTGGTGATGGTGTCGGATGCCCACGGCACAGAGCGATCCGGGTCTGCCCATCCTCCCCAGAGGTCGACGACGAGCTCACCGTCGAGCACGACGGCGAGCGACGCGCCGAGCTCCTCGCCGGTGGCGAGCCTGCGCTCGAACTCGTCGCGGAGACCCTCGAAGCGGTCATCGACCACGCCTGCGATCGGGGCCGGTGCGGCGGCGGACGCAGCGGCCGGAGCGGGAACGGAGGCCGGGGACGCGTCGGGGGCGACGTCGGCCGGCGCTGCGGTGGGAGAGCTGCTCGTCATCGAGGTTCCTCACGGTCGGTGTGGTGATGCGTTTGGGAGCATACCGCGCAGTCGGTATGCTTGTCACGCGGCATCATGGAGTCACGGCGCCGCTGGCGGGTTCGACGGCAGCACCCACACGACGAGGAGGTCGAATGCGCATCATCGGAGCAGTACTCGAGCAGTCGGGCGCGGAGCCGCCCTTCGCGAGCTCGCATCCGTTCACCGTCGGCCCGCTCGAGCTCGATCCCCCGGGCCCCGGCGAGATCCTGGTGCGCATCGAGGCGGCCGGCGTCTGCCATTCCGACCTCAGCGTCGTCGACGGGAACCGCGTGCGCCCGACCCCCATGCTGCTCGGGCACGAGGCCGCGGGCATCGTCGAGAAGCTCGGTGACGGCGTCGACGACCTGCCGCTCGGCACTCGCGTCGTCATGACCTTCCTGCCGCGCTGCGGCGACTGCCCCGAGTGCGCGACGGACGGGCGGCTGCCCTGCCGCGTCGGGAGCGCCGCGAACAACGAGGGCACTCTCGTGGGCGGAGGCATCCGGCTGCATCGTGGGGGCTCGGATGCCGCTGCTCCCGAAGCGGTCAACCACCACCTCGGGGTCTCGGGCTTCGCCAGCCACGCCGTCGTCAGCCGCACCTCGGTGGTGCCCGTCGATGCCGACGTTCCGGCCGAGATCGCCGCGCTGCTCGGCTGCGCGGTGCTCACCGGAGGCGGCGCTGTCATCAACGCCGGCACCCCGGCGCCCGGTTCGCGCGTGATCGTCGTGGGCCTCGGCGGAGTCGGCATGGCCGCCCTGCTCGTGGCCGTCGCCCTCGGACTCGAGGTCATCGGAGTCGACGCCGTGCCCGCGAAGCTCGAGCTCGCACGCGAGTTCGGGGCATCCGCCGCCCACGGTCCGGCCGAGGCGGCCGAAGCCGGTCTCACGGCCCCGCTCGTGATCGAGGCAGCCGGCTCGGCACGCGCCTTCGAGACGGCCCTCGCCCTGACGGCTCCCGGCGGCACGACAGTGACGGTGGGTCTGCCGGCTCCGGATGCCCGAGCGAGCGTCTCCCCTCTGCTGCTGACCGCGCAGGCCAGGACCATCATCGGGAGCTACCTCGGCTCGGCCGTTCCGAGCCGGGACATCCCGCGTTACGTCGAGCTGTGGCGCAGCGGGAAGCTGCCGCTGGAGCGCCTGGTGTCGTCGCACGTGCGCCTCGACGACCTCGATGCCGCCATGGACCGCCTCGCCGCCGGCGGAGAGCTGCGCCAGCTCATCACCTTCCCCTGAACCGCCCCTGAACCGCCCACGAAAGGACAACGCATGACCCGCACCGCCATCGTCACCGGAGCCGCCCGGGGCATCGGAGCCGCAACAGCCCTCCAGCTCGCCGCCGACGGTTTCGCCGTCGCCGTGCTCGACCTCGACGCCGCATCCTGTGCCGACACCGTCGCCGCCATCGAGGCCGCCGGCGGTCGCGCTCTCGCGGTCGGGGCGAACGTGGCCGACTCCGAGGCCGTGGGATCGGCCGTGGCATCTGTCGCCCAAGAACTCGGGGCACCGACGGTGCTCGTGAACAACGCCGGGATCCTGCGCGACAACCTGCTGTTCAAGATGACGGATGACGATTGGGACGCCGTGCTCGGCGTGCACCTGCGCGGTGCGTTCCTGATGAGCCGGGCCGTGCAGGCGTTCCAGGTGAAGGAGGGGTGGGGTCGCATCGTGAACCTGTCGAGCACCTCGGCGCTGGGCAACCGCGGGCAGGCGAACTACGCGGCGGCGAAGGCCGGCATGCAGGGCTTCACGAAGACTCTCGCGATCGAGCTGGGACGCTACGGCGTGACGGCGAACGCCGTGGCGCCGGGCTTCATCCAGACCGACATGACGAAGGCCACGGCCGACAGGATGGGGGTCTCGTTCGAGGACTTCCTCGCCGGAGCCGCGAAGGAGATCCCCGTGGGGCGCCCCGGCCAGCCCGAGGACGTGGCCGCAGCGGTGTCGTTCTTCTGCTCCGAGGCGGCGAGCTTCATCTCGGGCCAGGTGCTCTACGTGGCCGGAGGGCCGAAGGCATGAGCCTCCACCTCGACTCCCCCGCTGCGCTGACGGATGCTGTCGGCTCGACCCTCGGACCCGGCGACTGGTTCACCATCGACCAGCGCCGCATCGAGGCGTTCGCGGATGCGACGGACGACCACCAGTGGATCCACGTCGACGTCGAGCGCGCCGCAGCCGGACCGTTCGGCGCGCCGATCGCGCACGGCTTCCTCACCCTCTCGCTGCTCACGGCGCTCGCCTCGCCGCTGCTCGAGGTCGACGGCGTGGCGATGGGCGTCAACTACGGGTTCGAGAAGGTGCGGTTCCTGCAGCCGGTGCAGGCCGGATCGCGGGTGCGCGCGGTGGGCACCATCGCTTCCGCCGAGGTGACGGGGTCGGGTGTGCGCGTGGTGCAGGATCTGACGATCGAGATCGACGGTTCGGAGCGCCCGGCGCTCGTGGCCCAGTGGGTGACGCTGCTGGTGCCGAGCACTCCCGCCCGCTGAGGAGAACCCCTAGAGGCGCTCGAGCACCAACGCCATGCCCTGGCCACCGCCGACGCACATCGTCTCGAGTCCGTAGCGGCCTCCCGTGGCGGCGAGGCCGTTGATGAGTGTCGAGGTGATGCGGGCTCCGGTCATGCCGAACGGATGCCCCACGGCGATCGCCCCGCCGTGCACGTTGAGCTTCTCGGGATCGATGCCGAGCTCGCGCGCCGACGGGATGACCTGCGCGGCGAAGGCCTCGTTGATCTCGACGAGGTCGATGTCGTCGATGCTCAGCCCGGCACGCGCCAGAGCGCGCCGCGACGACTCCACCGGCCCGAGTCCCATGATCTCGGGCGAGAGTCCGCTGACCCCGGTCGAGACGATGCGGGCGAGCGGCGTGAGTCCGAGTTCGTCGACCACGCGGTCGCTCACGATGACCACGGCGGCGGCTCCGTCGTTGAGCGGGCAGCAGTTGCCCGCCGTCACGGTGCCGTCGGGGCGGAAGACAGGGTCGAGCCCGGCGAGGGCCTCGAGGGTGACGCCGGGTCGAGGACCGTCATCCGTCGACACGACAGTGCCGTCGGCGAGGGTGACCGGAGTGATGTCGCGAGCCCAGAATCCCGATGCCAGCGCGGCCTCGGCACGCTGCTGACTGCGGGCGGCGAACGCGTCCTGCTCCTCACGGGTGACGCCGCGCAGCTCGGCCACGTTCTCGGCGGTCTGGCCCATCGCGATGTAGGCGTCGGGCAGGAGGCCGTCTACACGAGGATCGTGCCACGGACGCAGGGCCCGGGCAGCGGCGGCAGCATCCGGAGCCCCTGAACCGGCCCGGGCCTCCGTGCGCGCCAAGGCGTCGTCGAACAACTCGTTGGTGAGCTTCTCGCCCGGGATGTAGTCGCTCGAGCCGCGCATCGCGTGGCTGACGGACTCGACGCCGGCGGAGACGAAGATGTCGCCCTCTCCGGCCTTGATGGCGTGGAAGGCCATGCGCGTGGTCTGCAGGCTCGATGAGCAGTAGCGGTTCACCGTGGTGCCGGGCACCTCGTCGAGGCCGAGCAGCACGGCCACGATGCGGGCCATGTTCATGCCCTGCTCACCGCCCGGCATGCCGCATCCGAGCATCAGGTCGTCGATGCGACCGGGATCGAGCGCGGGAACCGAGGCGAGGGCGGCCCGGACCATCTGCACCGTCAGGTCGTCGGGCCGCAGGCTCGCCAGCGATCCCTTGCGGGCACGGCCGATGGGCGAGCGCGCCGTGGCGACGATGTAGGCCTCGCTCATACGAAGGCCGCGATTCCGGTGATGGAGCGGCCGACGATGAGGGTGTTCATGTCGTAGGTGCCCTCGAAGGTGTACACGGCCTCGGCGTCGGCGAAGTAGCGGGCGACGCCATGGTCGAGCTGGATGCCGTTGCCGCCCATGATCTCGCGACACCACCCGACGACCTCGCGCATCCGCGCGGTCGCGAAGGCCTTGGCCATGGCCGAGTGGTGGTCCTTCTGGATGCCGAGGTCCTGCATCTCGGAGACCCTCATGCAGAGCGCGATGCTCGCCGTGATGTTCGAGAGCGAGTTGGCGAGCTTCTCCTGCACCAGCTGGAACGAGGCGATCGGCTTGCCGAACTGCTGGCGCTCCTTCGCGTAGGCGAGCGCGGCCTCGTAGGCACCAACGGCGACGCCGATCGCCTGCCAGGCGACCTCGGCACGGGTGAGGCGCAGGATGATCGCCACGTCGCGGAACGAGTTGATGTTCGCCAGGCGGTCGGACTCGGGCACCACGACGTCCTCGAGCACGATGTCGGCGTTCTCCACGCCGCGCAGCGACTGCTTGCGCTCGATCTTCGTGGCGGTGAAGCCCACGGCGGGCTGCCGCACGATGAACCCCTTCACCTGGTCGTCGGCCGTGTCGCGCGCCCAGATCACGACGATGTCGGCGAAGACGGCGTTGCCGATCCAGCGCTTCGAGCCGTTGAGCACCCATTCGTCACGGCTGCCGCCTGCCCCGTCATCGACGGTGCGGCGCGTGGCCGTGGTCTCCAGTCCCTTGGCGGTGTCCGAGCCGTGGCCGGGCTCGGTGAGACCGAACGCGCCGATGACCTCGCCGCGGGCCATGGGCCGCATCCATTCCTCGCGCTGCTCAGCGGAGCCGCCGACGCCGATGGCGTTCATGGCCAGGCCGCTGTGCACGCCGATGAAGGTGGCCGTCGACGGATCGGCCCGCGAGATCTCGAGGGCGACCCAGGCGCGGTAGACGGCGCTGTTCTCGAACTGACGCGTCTCGGGCCACGAGGCACCGAACAGGCCGAGCTCGGCGAAGCCGGGAATGAGGTGACGCGGGCTCTGCGCCTTCTCCCAGAGGTCGTCGGCATAGGGACGCACCTCCCGGTCGAGGAACTCGCGGATGGCGGCGACCGAACGCTGCTCCTCCGAGGTGAGCTGCTGCTGGAACGAGTAGAAGTCGACATCGAGCACGTCGGCCTCCTCGAACTGCTGCAGGTCCGTCCGGCCGGAGCCGGCCTGTGCGGTGTCGGTGTGCCCGCTGGTGAGCGTCATCGCATCTCCATTCGTCGTGCCGTCTCGCGGCATCCGTTCATCGGTGAACAACCGTAGTATGCATCATTTTGCAGAATGTTGCATGGGAGTTCCGGATGCAGGCCCCGAAGCCCGGTGCGCGGGGTAGAGTTCCGCACATGCCGACGACGACAGCACCCCCGACCACCGCGGTGAGCATCGCCACGGTGGGCCTCGCCGTGGCGCCGTCCTGGCTGTCGGATCGCCTCCACTCGACCGACGGCGCCGCACACACGGACGCCCAACGGGCCTTCACCCTCGCCCGGGAGACCTTCATCAGCGGCAAGCGCATCGACATGACCGCGCTCGCCACGGCGCTCGGCGTCGACCGCACCTCGCTCTTCCGCTGGGTGGGCAATCGCGACGCGCTCCTGTCGGAGGTGCTCTGGTCTCTCGCCATCCCGACCCTCGTGCTGGCCGAGCAGGCGGCCGAGGGCCAGCAGGGTGCCGAGCGGGTCGCGACACTGCTCACCCATTTCGTCGACGACCTGATCAAGGCTCCCTACTTCCGGCAGTTCCTGCAGCGGGAACCGGCGCGCGCCCTCCGCCTGCTGACGACGAAGGAGAGCGAGATCCAACGTCGCTACGTGGCCACGGCCGAATGGATCGTGCGCCACGAGCTCGGCGACCAGCCCCTCGGCGGAGCCATCGACCCGGCCTCGCTCGCGTACCTCCTGGTGCGCACCTCGGAGTCGTTCACCTACGCCGACCTCATCGCCGGCGACAGCCCGAGCACGGCGCGGGCTCGCGTGGCGTTCCGCTTCCTCCTGCGGGTGAGCTGACGGATGCCGCACTCCACGTCCACTCCCGCGTACAGGGTCCGGTCTCCGTTCGGCACCCGCTGGAACGACAACGACCAGTACGGCCACCTGAACAACACCGTCTACTACGAGGCCATGGACACGGCCATCAACGCCTGGATGATGGCCGGCGGAGGCCTCGATCCGCAGGGTTCGGCCATCGCGCTGTGCGCCTCGTCGTCGTGCGAGTTCGCGGCGTCGGCTTCGTTCCCCGAGCCGCTCGAGGTGGGCATCGGGATCGAGCGCCTGGGAACGTCGAGCATCACCTGGGCGCTCGGCATCCTGCGGGCCGGTGAAGGCGAGCCGATCGCGACCGGACGCTTCGTGCACGTGTTCGTCGACGCTGACACGCGTCGGCCGACGCCGATCCCGGCGGGGATCCGGGCGGCGGTGGAGGCCCAGCTGGTCTGAGCCCCTCTCATACTCGCAACATACCGACCACGCGGTATGCTAGTTTTCGAGAGCGCATCGATGCGCACGAAAGGTGGTCGAGGATGACCGACTCCCCCGCGACGCCGGACAGCGCACCGCCCGGCGCGGTGCCCGGTGCCGTGCCCGGTGCCGCGCCCGGCCTCGACGTCGCAGGTCTCGAGGCGTGGTTGGGCGAGGCGCATCCGCGGCTCGCAGCCGGGTCCCTCACCGCCCGGCTCATCACCGGAGGCAAGAGCAACCTCACCTATCGCATCGACGGCGCGCGCATCCCGCTCGTGCTGCGCCGCCCGCCGCTCGGCCACGTGCTCGCGACGGCTCACGACATGGCCCGCGAGCACCGGGTCATCTCCGCACTGACCGGCAGCGCGGTTCCGGTGCCGCCGACTGTCGCCATCGTCGACGACACCGCGGACGCCAGGGTCACCGGCACCCCCTTCTTCGTCATGGAATTCGTCGAGGGCAGCGTGCTCGCCCGGCCCGAGCAGAACGCGGCATTCACTGCGGCAGGACTGCACCGGATCGGCATCGAGCTCGCGGAGGTTCTCGCCGAGCTGCACTCGATCGATCCGGCATCCGTGGGTCTCGACGACTTCGGCAGGGGAGCCGGCTACCTCGAGCGGCAGCTGCGCACCTGGCGGCGACAGCTCGACGCCTCGCGGTCGCGCGACACCCCGGCCCTCGACCGGCTGCAGGACGCCTTGGGCGAGCGGATGCCGGACAACCCGCGTTCCGGCCTCGTGCACGGCGACTACAGGCTCGACAACGCCATCGTCGCCGGCGACGGCGACGCGCCACGCGTCGCCGCCATCCTCGACTGGGAGATGTCGACCATCGGCGACCCCCTCGTCGACCTCGGCGTCTTCGGCATGTACTGGAACATCGACGAGCTCACCGGCGGGCGCCTGTTCGACAGCGCCGTCGACCTCGCGGCGGGCTACCCCGACTTCGACGAACTGGTCGACGCCTACGCCGCCCGTGTCGGCCGGGCCGTCCCCGACCTCGGCTGGTATCGCGGATTCGCCGCCTACAAGCTCGCCGTGATCGCCGAGGGCATCCACTACCGCTACCAGCAGGGCGAGACCGTCGGTGCCGGCTTCGCCCACATCGGCGCCATGGTCGAGCCCCTCGCCACCGACGGCCTCGCCCGCCTAGCCCTCCGGAGGAACTGATGGACTTCAGTCACGACGCCAGCACGCTCGAGCTCATCGACAGGGTGCGCTCGTTCATCGACGAGCACGTGGTGCCGGCAGAGGCCGTGCTCACCGAACAGCTCGCGGCCGAGCCCGAAGCCTGGAGCCCACGCCCGATCGTGCGGGAGCTGCAGCAGAGGGCCCGAGACGCCGGCCTGTGGAACCTGTTCCTCCCCGGCGAGCGCGGCGCCGGGCTCACCAACCTCCAGTACGCACCCCTCGCCGAGCTCACGGGCTGGAGCCAGCGCCTGGCGCCGGCCGCGTTCAACTGCGCCGCTCCCGACACCGGCAACATGGAGGTGCTGAACGACTTCGGCACGCCCGAGCAGAAGGAGCGCTGGCTCGAGCCGCTGCTCGAGGCGCGCATCCGTTCGGCCTTCTGCATGACGGAGCCCGAGGTCGCGTCGAGCGATGCCACCAACATCACCACCCGCATCCGTCGCGATGGCGACGACTACGTCATCGACGGTCGTAAGTGGTGGTCCACCGGCGCCATGAACCCCGAGGCCGCCATCTTCATCGTGATGGGGAAGACGGATGCCGAGGCCCCGCGTCACCGGCAGCAGTCGATGATCCTCGTGCCGCGCGACACCCCCGGCGTCGAGATCGTGCGCCCACTCACGGTGTTCGGCTACGACGACCGCGACCACGGCGGGCACGCCGAGATCGCGTTCACCGACGTGCGCGTTCCGGCGACGAACCTCATCGGCGGCGAGGGCGACGGGTTCGCCATCGCACAGGCGCGGCTCGGACCCGGGCGCATCCACCACTGCATGCGCGCCATCGGGATGGCCGAGCACGCGCTGGCGCTGGTGCGCGAGCGCGCTGCGTCGCGCGTCGCGTTCGGACGACCGCTCACCGAGCAGGGCGTCGTGCGGGAGTGGGTGGCCGAGTCGCGCATCCAGATCGAGTCGTTGCGGCTGCTCGTGCTGAAGACCGCCTGGCTCATGGACACCGTGGGCAACCGCGAGGCCATGACCGAGATCCAGGCCATCAAGATCGCGGTGCCCCGGGCCGTTCAGCAGATCCTCGATCGGGCCATCCAGGTGTTCGGCGGAGCCGGGGTGAGCGACGACACCCCCCTGGCCGAGATGTTCGCAGGGTCCCGCGTGCTGCGCCTCGCCGACGGGCCCGACGAAGTGCACCTCTCGGCGCTCGGCAAGGCCGAGTTCCGCCGGTAACGCCACCCGAGCAACCCGCCGGTCGAGTAGCGCGCGACGCAGTCGCACGCGTATCGAGACCACACCATGATCGAAGGAGATCATCAATGACCCACACCCCCGACCCCGCGATCGACGGCGACGGATTCGGCACCCTCTCGGTGGCGAGCATCCTGGCCGAGTCGGCCCACCGCACCCCCGACCGCCCGGCCGTGCACTTCCTCGGCCACACGATCAGTTATGGCGCGCTCTGGGACCAGACCCGCGCCTACGCCGGCGCCCTGCAGGCTCGCGGCATCGGGCGCGGCGATCGCGTGGCCATGCTGGTTCCGAACGTGCCCGACTTCGCCCGGGTCTACTACGCGGTGCTCTCGCTCGGAGCCGTCGTGGTGCCCGTGCACCTGCTCTTCAAGGCCGAGGAGATCGGCTACGTGCTGCGCGACAGCGGGGCCGACCTGCTCGTGGCTGCAGCGCCGCTTCTCGCCGAAGCCGTGCCCGCTGCGCGCGAGGCCGGGGTCCCTCTCGTCACCGTGCTGGCGCCCGCGGGAACTCCGGGCGCCGACGGGACGGAGCTGCCGCGACTCGAGGCCGAGGCATCCGTCGCCGCTCCGATCGTGCGTCACGTGTCGGTCCGGCCGACGGATGCCGCCACCATCCTCTACACGAGCGGCACGACGGGCACGCCCAAGGGCGCCGTGGGCTCGCACCTCGCCATCGTCGAGCAGGTGCACTGCGCGCTCATCGACGCCTTCGACATGACGCCCGACGACGTGATCTTCGGCGGCCTGCCGCTGTTCCACACCTTCGGGCAGACCGCCGTGATGAACGTGGCCTTCCGGCGCGGGGCCTCCGTCATCCTGCTGCCGAAGTTCGACGCCGACCAGGCGCTCGAACTGCTCGTGGCGCATGGTGCCACGGTGTTCACGGCCGTGCCGACGATGTTCGTGGGCATGATCGAGGCCGCCCGCCGAACGGAGGTGCGGCCTCCGCTGCGCTACGCCGTCTCGGGTGGCGCAGCGCTGCCTGTCGCCGTGCTCGAGGCCTTCGCCGCGGAGTACGGCGCGCAGGTGCACGAGGGCTACGGCCTCACCGAGACCTCCCCGACGGTGTCGTTCAACACGGTGTTCGAGCCGATCAGGCCCGGCACCGTGGGGCGGCCGTACTGGGGAATCGACGTGGCCATCGCCGAGGCCGAGGTGGAGGGCCGCATCGAGTTCTCGCCCGATGGCGAGCTCGGCGAGATCGTGGTGCGCGGCCACAACCTGTTCAAGGGCTACCTCGGGCGGGCGGATGCCTCTGCCGACGCCGTGGTCGACGGCTGGTTCCGCACCGGAGACCTGGGAACGTACGCCGAGGGAATCGTGACGATCGTCGACCGCAAGAAGGACATGATCGTGCGGAACGGCTACAACGTGTACCCGACCGAGGTGGAGGCCGTGATCGTGCGGCATCCGTCGGTGGCGCAGGCGGCGGTGTTCGGACTCCCGGATGCCACGCACGGCCAGGAGGTGCACGTCGCCGTGGTCGCCCTCGATGGCCACGAGGTCGACGCCGGGGAGATCGTGGCGTTCACGAAGGAGCGCATCGCGGCGTACAAGTACCCGCGTGTGGTGCACCTCGTCGACGCCCTGCCCCTGGGCGGCAGCGGCAAGGTGCTGAAGCGGGAGCTTGCGGCGAGGTTCGCGGCGGTCGACGCGCTGTCGCCGGTCGAGTAGGCCGCGAGCGCAGCGAGCAGCCGTATCGAGACCACCACCCGGCGGAGCGCCGGGTTCGGGTGATCTCGATACGTGTCCTCGCTGCGCTCGGGCACTACTCGATCAGCGGAGCGGCGGCACACGCACGCGAATGCCGCGGACCCGATCGGTCCGCGGCATCCGGTGCGTGAATCTACTCGGCGGAGGCGGGCACTCCCTCGTTCTCCACCGCCACAGGCTCGGCATCGGAGACCGAGACCGAACCCTTCCCGTCGCTCACGTAGGTCGTGCCGATGTAGTCCTGCACGCCCTGGTCGACCGTCGTGATGCCGACGCCGGTGTAGGCCGCGTGGCTGTCATCGCCGAACGAGAGCGGGAGGATGCCGTTGCCGACCAGGTCGCCCGACGTGACGGCCTCGAGCAGGCTCTCCCGCGTCGGGTTCTCGCCGGCCGCGGCCAGCGCCTCGGCGAACAGGTACCCGACGGACATGCCGAACATCGTGTTGCCGTCGAAGGGGGCGCCGTCGTTGAACTCGGTGTTGATCTTCTCGAACAGCTCGCTCCAGTCGTTGCCCTGGCGTGCCGGCAGGTAGTTGGAGCTCACGAAGCCCTGCAGCAGCTTCGGTCCGACGTCCTCGCCGAGGAAGCCCACCAGCGTCGGGTAGTCGGCGCCCGACGACGACGAGAACCACTGGGTGAACCAGCCGAGCTTGGCGGCGGTTCCGATGGCCAGGGCCGTGAACCCGTTGACCGTCGCGAGCATGTTGATCTCGCATCCGGCGGCCTTCATGGCACTGATCTGCGCCACGACGTCCTGGTTCGACACCGAGTAGCGCTGCACGCTGGTGAGCCCGTCGGCCCCCAGGACGTTCTGGGCGCCGGTGATGAACTCGTCGCCGAAGTCGTCGTCCTGGCCGAGCAGGCACACCTTCTTGCCGGCGAACTCGTCGGTCGCGTATTGGGCCAGCGCCTCGCCCTCGGTCACGTAGTCGGCATTGAAGGCGAAGGTGTACGGATATTTCTCGGGCTGGTTCCAGCTCGTGGAGCCCGACGCCACGAACAGGTCGGGCACCTTCTTCTGGTTGAGGTAGTCGAGCACCGAGGTGTGCGTCGGCGTTCCGAGGCCGTTGAGGATGGCGAAGACGTCGTCGTCCTGCACGAGTTCACGCACCACGGTCTGCGTGGTGGCCGGGTTGTAGCCGTCGTCCTTGACGAGGTACTCGATGGTGCGGCCGTTGATGCCGCCGGTGGAGTTCACGTAGTCGAAGTAGGCCTGCGTTGCGGCCGAGATCGACGAATAGCCCGCGGCGGCAGGTCCGGTGAGCGGCTGGTGGGTGCCGATGGTCACGGTGTCGTCGGTGACACCGGGAGCCGGGGCGTCCGGGCTCTGGGCGGCGGGCGTGCTGCACGCTGCGAGCGTGATGAGCATGGCGGATGCCGCGGCGACGGCTATCGCGCGGGAGTGTCGTGCGCTTCGGTGTGACATGGGTGACCTCTCTATTCCTGTGTGGGTTGCTCTGGTGCTGTGGTGGGTGGTGCTGGGGTGGGTGGTGAAGACGCCGCCGGACTGACGCGCCGACGCAGCGAGAGCCGCGCCGGCAGAGCCCCGCGGATGCCGGCCGGCCACAGCAGCGTCACGACGATGAGCAGGGCGCCGAACACGAGCACGGGCAGATTGCCCGAGAGGCGCTGGGTGAGGTCGGCCGGCAGGTCCATCGCTCCGGTGAGAGTTCCGATGAGCCAG
The DNA here is from genome assembly GCF_004570845.1 of Orlajensenia leifsoniae. GTDB lineage: Bacteria > Actinomycetota > Actinomycetes > Actinomycetales > Microbacteriaceae > Orlajensenia > Orlajensenia leifsoniae. The sequence continues at coordinate 772,583 of NZ_SPQZ01000001.1, forward strand.
GGCAGCAGCACGATCACGACGGAGCCGAGCAGCGCGCCGAGCATGCTGCCGAGGCCGCCGATCACGACCGCCACCACCAGCAGCAGCGAGAAGGCGAGAGTGTAGGCGCCGGGGCTCACGGACTGCGTCACGAAGCAGAGCACGGCTCCCCCGGCGCCGGCGGCGACAGCGCTCACGGTGAACGCGAACACCTTCACGCGCCCGGCGCGGACGCCGTTCAGGCGCGCGGCCACCTCGTCGTCGCGCACGGCTCGCATCCGGAGCCCGAGCACGCCCGAGCGGATGCCGCTCAGCACTGTCACGACCACGGCGGCGGCGCCGATGGCCACCCACGCCTGCCACTGCTCGACCGCGATGATCGTGGCGAGGGCGGGTGGCACGTCGTCGTACGCGATCTGCAGTCCCTGGTCGCCGCCGAGCGCTCCGCTGAACACGGCGGTCACGGCGGGCAGCGCGATCACGAGGGCGAGGGTCACGCCGGCGAGATACGGTCCGCGCAGCCGAGCGGCGGCGAGGCCGAGGAGCAGGCCGACCAGGCCCGACGCCCCGAGGGCGGCCAGGATCGCCAGCGCGAAGCGGGCAACGCCGTCGACTCCGGCATCCGTCAGGGCATTCGCCGTGATGGCGTAGCCGTAGCCGCCGACGGCCATGAGGGCTGCGTGCCCCAGCGAGAGCTGTCCGGTGAGGCCGATGAGCAGGCTGAGACCGGCCGTGGCGCAGAAGTAGGCCGCCACGAGGGCGAGCTGGTAGTTGCGGTACGGATCGAGCAGGAAGGTGCCGCCGATGGCCAGCGCCGTGAGTACGAGGGCCGTACCGAGGAGGCGGGTGCGACGCCGGCCCGTGGTGCTGGCCCGGGCGACGGATGCCGCGGACGACGGGGTACCGACACCCATTCCGGTCGCTGAGGCCCGGACGGAGTCCGCGGCGGAAGCGCCACGACCGGACAGCTCGGATTCGACACTCATGCGACGCGCGCCTCTCGTGCCGAGAAGATGCCGCCCGGCCGCACCAGCAGCACGGCCACGAGCAGTACCAGCACGGCGATCGGGGCGACCGTCGCGCCGAGGTAGCCGGTGACCAGGCTGATGGCGACGCCGACGATCAGCCCGCCGACCAGCGCACCGACGGGGGAGTCGAGACCGCCGACGACGGCCACCGTGAAGGCGTAGACGAAGAGCATGTCGGCCGAGTGCGGGCTGAGCCCGAGTTCCGTCGGCACGAGCAGCAGGGCGGCCAGGGCACCGACGGCGGCGGCGAGCATCCAGCCGATGGTGAGCATGCGCGACACCCGCACGCCGAGCAGCCGGGACACCTCGGGGGCGAACGCCGAGGCCCGCAGCTGCAGGCCCAGCGACGTGCGGGTGAAGAGCAGCGCGAGCGCCGCCATCACGACCACGGCGACGACGAGCACGAACACGTCGTAGGGCGAGAACACCGGGACCCCGCCGATCAGGATGGGGCTCTGGTCGAACGGCGCCGCCATCGGGCGGTACTGCTGGCCGAAGGCGATACCCAACGCCGACTGCAGCACCATGACCACGCCGATCGCGATGATCACCCCGGCCAGGGGCGAATCGTGCGGGGCGAAGCGCATGACGCCGCGGTCGACGACGTAGCCGAGCACGGCGCCGGCGACGAGCGCGCTGGCGAGGCCCGCCCAGTACGAGCCGGTGAACGCTGTCACGGCGAAGGCGACATAGGTGGCGACGACGGCCATCGCGCCCTGCGAGAAGTTGACGATGCGTGCGGCCCGCCAGATGAGAACGAGGGCGAGCGCGAACAACGCGAAGATCGCGCCGCGGGCGATGCCGGTGGCAAGGAGGAAGAGCAGTCTGTCCATGGTCAGAACCCCAGGTAGGCGTGACGCAGGGCGCCGTCGGAGAGCAGCTCGGCTGCGGGTCGGTCGGCCACGACGCTGCCGAGGGAGAGCACGACGCCGTGGTCGGCGATCGCGAGGGCGCTGGTCACGTTCTGCTCGGCGAGCAGCACGGTGAGCCCGGTGTCGTCGCGGAGCCGCCGCAGCACGCCGAGGATCTGCGCGACCACGCGCGGCGCGAGTCCGAGCGACGGCTCGTCGAGCAGCAGCATCCGGGGCCTCGCGATGATCGCCCGCCCGAGGGCGAGCATCTGCCGTTCGCCGCCCGAGAGTTGGTGGCCGGATGCCGCCCGCCGGCGCGACAGCGGTTCGAAGAGGTCGTAGATCTCGTCGACAGCCGCAGTGAGCTGCCGGCGGTCGAAGCGCCAGAGTCCGCCGAGCCGCAGGTTCTCGTCGACGGTGAGCTCGGCGACGACGCTGCGCCCCTCGGGCACCTGCGCGAGCCCGCTGCGGGAGCGATCCTCGACGCTCACGCTCGAGAGGTCGCGACCGTCGAGCACGACCCGCCCCGATGCCGGAGCGACCAGGCCGGAGATGGTGCGCAGCAGCGTGGTCTTGCCCGCGCCGTTGGCACCGAGGAGCGCGACGATCGCGCCCTGCGGGATGGCGAGCCCCACCTCGTGAAGCACGGGGGACCCGCCGTAGCCGGCGGTGATGGCGTCGATCTCGAGCAGCGGCGTCATGCTGCGGGCTCCACACCCAGATAGGCCTCCTCGACGCGCGGGTCCGCCTGCACCTCTGCGGGCGTTCCGCTCGCGATCACGCGACCGAAGTCGAGCACCACGATGCGATCGGCGAGGCTCATCACGAAGTCCATGTGGTGCTCGACGACGAGCACCGAGCACCCTGCGGCCGCGATGCCGCGCACGATGGCCGCCAGGTCGGTGATGTCGTCGGAGCCGAGCCCGCCAGCCGGTTCGTCGAGCAGGAGGAGCTGCGGCTGCGTCACCAGGGCGCGGGCGAGGGCGACCCGCTTCCGCTCCGGGTAGGGCAGCGACGCCACGGGGCGGGCTGCATCGGCGGCGAGGCCGAGGGCGGCGAGCTGGTCTGTGGCGGCGAGGATCGCATCCGTCTCCCCCAGCGACCTGCCGCCGGCGGTTCCGAGTCCGAGCGGCACGAGGACGTTCTCAAGCACGGTCATCGAATCGAAGAGTCCGAGGCCCTGGAGGGTGCGGGAGACACCGCGGCCGACCAACGCCATCGGCGTCGCGGGCGCCGGGCGTCCGTCGATGTCGATGCTGCCGCTCGCACGACGCACGAGCCCGCACACGGCGTTGAAGACAGTGGTCTTGCCGGCGCCGTTCGGACCGATGAGAGCGAAGGTCTCGCCGCGGGCGACGTCGAAGGAGACATCGTCGAGTGCGGTCAGGCCGCCGAAGGCGACAGTGAGCCCGCTGATCCGCAGCCGTGGCGTGGGTGTGTTCATCGGCACCTCTTCGTGTCGTGGTGGCAACACCCTACAACAGAAACCGACCAGACGGTATGCGAATGTTGCACGCGCTCTTCTCTGCTCGCAGAGACCCGGACGAAGTCCGCGGTCGAAGCGCGACGGCGAGCGAGGTGGAAGGCGCTTCGGGCGGTCGCTTCGCTCGGCCCTCAGCGAGCGGGGCAGGGCGGGATCGAGAGGCGCCTACCCGCCCAGCGTCACCTTCAGGATCTTCTCGTTGCTGTTGTTCGCAACACTGTCCTTGTCGCCCTGGTTCGTCGTGGTGAGCCAGAGCCCGCCATCGGACGTCGGCTCGACCGTGCGCAACCGGCCGTAGGTGCCCACGAAGAACTGCTGCACGTTCGTGAGACTGTCGCCGCTGATCACCTCGCGGTACAACCGGGAGCCCCGCCCGCAGGCGACGTAGACCACGTCGCGCACGATCGTGAGTCCGCTGCACGACCCGTCGGCCGTGGGGTAGGTCTTCTTCGGGGCGATCAGGCCGGCTGCCCCGCATCCGTTCCCCGACGTGCCCTCGCACTGCGGCCAGCCGTGGTTGCCGCCCTTCACCACGAGGTTCGTCTCGTCCATCACGCTGTTGCCGAACTCCTGCTGCCAGAGCCTGCCTCGACTGTCGAAGGCGATGCCCTGCGGATTGCGGTGCCCGTAGCTCCAGATGTAGCTGCCGCTGAACGGATTGTCGCTCGGGATGCCGCCAGTACGCGTGAGCCGGAGGATCTTGCCGTTCAGTGCTCCGGTGCCGGTGAGACGCTGGGCGTAGTCGGCATTCTGCGCGTCGCCGGTCGAGGCGTAGAGCATGCCGTCCGGCCCGAAGCGCAGGCGGCCGCCGTTGTGGTACTTGTTGCGCAGGATGCCGCTCAGCAGCACCTGAACCGAGGTCGTGTCGATCTTCCCGGCGGCGTACCTCATGCGCACGATCCTGTTGTCCGTCGCCGTGGTGTGCATGATGTACAGCCACGGGTCGGCGGTGAAGTCCGAGGCGATCGCGATGCCCATGACGCCGCCCTCGCCGTCGGTGCTCTGCGCGCCCGGGACGGCCCCGACCGTCGTCTTGACCCCTGTCGTCGGCACGAGCCGCACGATGTCGTGGGCGTCGCGCCGCGCGTAGAGCACCGAGCCGTCGGGCAGGGTGGCGAGCCCCCACGGGATGTCGGTGTCGGTGGTCACCTGCGCGACGCCGCAGATCGGGCTCCCGCAGGCTGCTCCGGTCGTGGTGGTGGACGGTGCGCTGGCTGCCGAGGCGTTCCCCTGGGCGTCGCGCGCGATGACCGTATAGGTGTAGGCGCGAGTGACGGCGAGTCCGCTGTCGGTGAAGGTCAGAACGCCGCCGCCCACCGATCCGACGACGGCGCCGTCACGCCGCACGTCGTACCGGGTGACGGCGATGTTGTCGGTCGATGCCGCCCAGGTCACCTTCACGCTGGTTCCGGATGCGACCGCCGCGACGGATGTCGGTACCGATGGCGCCACGGTGTCCGTGGTGCACTGCGGCGGCGTGACCGTCACGGTGGCGCTGGCCTGCGAGACGTTGCCCGCGGCATCCCGGGCGTTCACGTACCAGCCCCACGGAACTCCGGCCACGACCTTCACCGAGGCCGAGCGTACGGTTCCGGAGACGGAGGTCACGAGTTGGCCGTCGTGGTACAGGTCATACGCCGTGACGCCGACGGCATCCTTCGACGCGCTCCAGCTCAGGGTGACGGCCGTGCAGCTGAGGGCCGAGCTCGTGAGGCCCGTCGGGGTGGTCGGCGGAGTGGTGTCGGGCAGCTTCGCGGGTACGGTCCACTTCTGGTTGGTTCCCGTGGTGCAGGCGTGCAGGTTCACCTGGGTTCCGGTGGTCGTCCGCGCACCCCGTACGTGCAGACACAGGCCTGTCGCGGTGTGTTTGAGCGTCTTGGCGCTCGTGTAGCTCCACTTCTGGGCGGCGGAGCCCGAGCAGAGCGCGATGACCGCCTTCCGCGGTTGGGTGGTGGTGACGGGCCCGGCCGTCAGGCATCGGGCGCCGTCGAAGACCCGCAGCTCACCTTCGGCGGTGCGCATCCAGCGTTGGTCTGCGCCGCCGTTGCAGGTGCCGATGAGGGTCTGGGCGCCGGCCGTCATCGAGCCGTACTGGATGTCGAGGCACCTCTTCGATGCGACCCCGACGATGGGTTTGCCCGTCGCGGCCTGCGCGGCGTCGGCGGGCAGCGTGAGCAGTGCCGTGACGCAGACGATCGACAGGATGGCCGCGAGCAGCATCCGGAGCGAGGTTCTCATCACGCATCCCCCTGTTCGGCACGCTCCAGTGCGCGCCGTCTTCAGGCTAGACCCGCGGTCAGGCTCCGCGCATGCCCGCGCTGTGGGCGCCGCCGACGTCGTCCGAGCCGCGCACGCCCGTTCCGTCGACGTCGGGGTCGACCTCATCGGCCTTCCTGGCCCGTTCCTCCGCCTCGGCACGCAAGCCGTCGGCATCCTCCCGGTGCTCGGCGGATTCTCGCTTCAGCCGCTCGGCATCGAGTTGCGCCTGGCGAGCCGCTGCATCGGCTTTGGCCGCGTCGGCTTGCGCCTGCTGCGCATCAGCCTCGGCCTGGGCCGACGTCGCCTGTCGCTCGCGTGCCGCCAACTCCCGTTCGGCCGCTTCGTCCCGCAGCTCGGACGCCTTGTCGCGCCCGGCCTGCTCCTTCGCCGCCCGACGCCTCGGCGCCGTGATCAGAAGAACGGCCACCACCACGATGATGACGACGACCACGGCGACGATGATCCAGATCCATGCACTCGTGTCCACTTCGATTCACCTCACTCAGATCAGCCCCGACTTCAGACAATCCCTCCGAGGCTCCGCAACCAAGGGCTTGATTTCCGCCGGACGGTCTGGTTCAGGCGCGGTCGGATGCTCGAACGCGGCCCCGGAATGCCTCAGTGGTGCGGAATGCCCGCGATCATGCCGCCGTCGACCACGAACTCGGCGCCGCTCGTGAAGCGCGACGCGTCGCTCGCCAGGAACACGATCGTGCCGGCGACGTCGTCGGGAACACCCGGCCGACCGAGCGGGATGTCGATCCTGGCCGGGTCGATGCGCGTGGTCATGTCGGTCATGATGAGCCCGGGATGCACCGAGTTCACCCGGATCCCGGATGCCCCGAGCTCGACCGCGAGCGACTGGCTGAGCCCGCGCACCCCGAACTTCGACGCCGTGTAGCCGTGCAGGCCCGGCGAGCCCCGCATCCCCTCGACCGAGGAGATGTTGATGATCGAGCCGCTGCCCTGCGCCTTCATCTGCGGCACCACGGCGCGGCAGCCGAGGAACACGCCGGTGAGGTTGACCGCGATCACGGCGTTCCACTTCGCCAGGGTGAGGTGCTCGATGGGAGCGGCATTGGCGATGCCGGCGTTGTTCACCAGCACGTCGAGCGAGCCGAATGCTGCGACGGATGCGGCCACCACGCGTTCCCACGCCGCTTCATCGGTCACATCCAGGGCCTGGAACACGGCCCGCTCGCCGAGCTCGGCGGCGAGCGCCGCGCCCTCCTCCTCGAGCAGGTCGGCGATGACGACCCTGGCTCCGGCTGCGTGCAGCGACCGCACATAGGCCTCACCGAGGCCGCGCGCGCCGCCCGTGACGAGCGCGACGCGCCCCTCGAGATCGGTCACGGCGTCACCCGCACCACGAGCCGCCCGACTGTCGCCCCGCCGGCCAGCTGCTGGATGGCGGCCGGGGCGTCCTCGAACTCGACCACTCCCCCGACCAGTGGCGCGATCGCCCCGGCATCCGCGAGCCGCACCAGTTCGGCGTGAGCCTCGGCCACGAGAGCGGGGTTCTTCGTCGGATAGAGGCCCCAGTGCAGCCCGAGCACGCCGTAGTTCTTCACGAGGGCGTGGTTCGCGCGCACCGTCGGCACCGTTCCGCCGGCGAAGCCGATCACCACGATGCGGCCCTCGAAGGCTATGCACTTGGTCGAGCGCTCGAAGCTCTCGCCGCCGACGGGGTCGAAGACGACGTCTGCCCCGCGGCCCTCGGTGGCCTCGTTGACGACGGCGGCGAAGTCCTGCTCTCCGCGCACGATCACGAGCTCGGCACCGGCGTCGCGCACCACGTCGGCTTTGGCGGCGCTGCCGACGACGCCGATGACCCTGGCTCCGGCCGCGACGGCGAGCTGCACGGCCGCGCTCCCGACCCCACCGGCCGCTGCATGCACGAGCACGGTCTCACCGGCCTGCAGCTGCGCCCGACGATGCAGCGCGAACCACGCCGTCTGGTAGGCGATCATGAGCCCGGCCGCCTGCACGTCGTCGAGGCTGTGCGGAGTCGGATGGACATCGGATGCCGCGAGCACGGCGTACTCCGCGAGCACGCCGATCTTCGTGGCGACGACCCTGTCGCCCACGCCGAGTGCAGCCTCGTCCGGGTCGCCGTCGCTCGGGCCCGCGGCATCCGTCGCCGGACCGATCGCGACGATCTCGCCGCTCAGCTCGATGCCCGGAGTGAACGGAAGCTCGGGGCGCACCTGGTACTCCCCGCGCGCGAGCAGCACGTCGGGGAAGTTCACGGCGACGGCGCGCACTCGCACGAGCACCTCGCCGGGGCCCGGCGTCGGCACCGGAACGTCGTGCAGCTCGAGCACCTCCGACGGTTCGCCGGTACGGGTGACAAGCCACGCGCGCATCGTGGTCTGCTCAGGCATCCGTCACCTCTGTCCCGCCAGTCGGCTCCGCCGCGATGCTCGTCAGGAACAGGTCGGTGATCTGCTCGGCAAGGAGCGTCTTGCCTTCGGGACCCTCGGGCGAGTACCACTGCGAGAGGTAGTGCAGGTCGCTGAAGAAGTGGGCGATGAGCACGGGGCGGGGCACGTCGGTGCGGTAGAGGCCCTCCTGCTGGCCGGCCTCGATCAGGGCGCTGAACTCGTCGTTGTAGTCGCGGCGTCGGCGGGTGACCTCCTGCTGGCGCGGCTGCGAGAGCATGTGCTGGCTGCGGAAGAACACCGTGCCCTCGGGCAGGAAATCGATGGAGGTCTCGATCACGTCGATGCACACGGCGCGCAGCACGGCGTCGACCGCTCCGCCTCGCGCCACGATCTCGTCGAGGTGCGACTTCTGCAGCGACAGCATCCGTTCGTAGATGGCGAAGAGCAGGTCGTCCTTCGACTGGAAGTAGTGGTACATCGCACCCTTGGTGACGCCGGCGGCCTCCACGATCTGCTGCACGCTGGTGTTCGCGTAGCCCTGGGCGGCGAACAGCTCGACGGCGGCCCGGGTCACGTCGTCGACGACACTGGTTTCTCTCATGCGTTCATCCTTGCTGCTTCTGCGTCGTGCGGGGGTGCGCTGCGGCCGGTCATCCGACGGGACGGATGCTGCCGCCGCCGTCGATCACGATCGTCTGGCCCGTGATCCACGCCGCATCCTCCGACAGCAGGAACGCGACGGGTCCGGCGACGTCGTCCGGCACCCCGAGCCGCCGGAGCGGATACTCGGCGGCCACCTCCTCTTCGCGGCCCTCGTAGAGCGCGCGGGCGAAGGCCGTCTTGATCACGGCGGGGGCGACGGCGTTCACACGGATGCCGGGAGCCAACTCGTGCGCCAGCTGCAGCGTCAGGTTCACCAGCGCCGCCTTCGAGACGCCGTAGAACGCGATGCCGGGCGCCGCCGACAGCGCCGAGATCGACGACAGGTTCACGATGGACGTGGTGAGGCCGGCGCCCACGGCGTCGCGGGTCCATTCGAGGGCGGCGACCACGTTCACCTCGAGGATCTTGCGCACGATCGACGCCTCGATCTCGAGCGCTGGACCGTAGGCGGGGTTGATGCCCGCGTTGTTCACGAGGTGGTCGAGGCGGCCGTGGTGCGCGGCGATGTGCGCGAAGACGGCGGCGCGATGCTCGGGGTCGTCGGCCTTGCCGGCGACGGCGGTCGCAACGGCGGTCGCGGGCGACGTGGTCCCGCTCCCGTTCAGCTCGGCGAGCGCCGCGTCGAGCGACTCCTGCTTGCGCCCGGTGATGACCACCTGCGCACCCTCGCCGACCAACCGCTTCGCGATGGCGAGGCCGATACCCCTGCTTCCGCCGGTGATCAGCGCCACCCTGCCGTCGAACCTCTGCATGTGCTCTCCTTCGAGTACGCGAGTACGCTGCTGCCTGGCATCCGTCCGCCATCATGGTACAGACCGACCAGACGGTTTGTCTCGCTCGAGCGTAACACCCGGGCCCCATTTCGCCTCGTTTACAGGACCACGCCACGGATGCGGCTCCCTCGGCACACATCGACGAGGTCATCCTGCAAACTCGCTCCGCCGAAAGCTTTGAGAGGGATGCGGCTGGAGCCCAGCGCTGGATACCGTGCGCTGCCAGAGATTACATATGCAGGATGAGCTGGGTTTCGAGTCGCGTGGGGACCCGAAACGCTTCTCATCCTGCATGTGAGCGCGATCAAGCGGGCGAGAAGCGTCGCCGCGGTGCCCGCGCCCCTCAACTCACAGCGCGCTCCCAGCCCCGGCGGAACAGCAGACCCCCGGCATCCGTTCTCCTAGGTGGCACCGAAATACGGGTGTCACCCCGGCGCCGCAGCCAGCGTCGCCAGCAGAAGGAGGAGCACGTGTCACAGGACTACCGCAAGACTCCCGAGGCGCTCGCCCGCCTCACCCCGAACCAGTACAAGGTCACGCAGAATGAGGGCACGGAGCCCGCCTTCCGCAACGAGTACTGGAACAACCACGAGGCAGGCCTCTACGTCGACGTCGTCTCGGGGCAGCCGCTGTTCACCTCGGTCGACAAGTACGACTCGCGATCGGGTTGGCCCAGCTTCACCAAGCCCATCAGCCCCGACGTCGTCACCGAGCACACCGACCGCACGCTCTTCATGAAGCGCGTCGAGGTGCGCTCATCCGGAGCCGACAGCCACCTCGGACACGTCTTCGACGACGGGCCCGCGGATGCCGGAGGCCTGCGCTACTGCATGAACTCGGCGTCGCTGCGCTTCGTCCCGCTCGCCGAGCTCGAGGAGCAGGGCTACGGTGAACTCCGGGCGCTGTTCGAGACCGACGCCGCATCCACCACGAAGGAGAACTCATGACCACCACACCCGCCACCACCGAGACCGCCGTCCTCGCGGGCGGATGCTTCTGGGGCATGGAGGACCTGATCCGCCGTCGCCCGGGAGTGATCAGCACGCGCGTCGGTTACACGGGCGGCGACGTTCCGAACGCCACGTACCGAAACCACGGCACTCACGCCGAGGCCATCGAGATCGTCTTCGACCCGACCGTCACCTCGTACCGTGACCAGCTGGAGTTCTTCTTCCAGATCCACGATCCCACCACGCGCAACCGCCAGGGCAACGACATCGGCACCAGCTACCGCTCGGCGATCTTCCCGCTGAGCGACGAGCAGGCCGCCGTCGCCGAGGACACCATCGCCGACGTCGACGCCTCGGGCCTGTGGCCGGCCAAGGTCGTCACCGAGGTCACGCCCGCCGGACCGTTCTGGGAGGCCGAGCCCGAGCACCAGGACTACCTGGAGCGCTACCCCAACGGCTACACCTGCCACTTCGTACGTCCGGGATGGGTGCTGCCGAAGCGCAACGCCGAGCAGAACGCGTAGCCGGAACGCGGTTCTGACCGTGTGAACACCGAACGCCCCGCTCGATCCCCTCGGATCGGGCGGGGCGTTCGTCGTGCTCCACCGGCAATCCGGCGTCACACGCGCACCGGCCCCCTACGCTGAGAGCATGACGACCCGCCTCGCCACTCGCGCCTCGCTCGCCGCCCTCGCCGGATTCGCCCTGCTCGCGCTCAGCGCCTGCAGCAGCGCCGGCTCCGCCTCCACAGTGTCCACAGCGCCGGAGTCGAGCGCCTCGAGCTCGACCGCGGCAGCAGAGCCGATCAGCGACTGCACCGGCGTCGCCGTCATCGTCGATGCCGGCAACCTCGAGGCCGCCGACGACCCGTCGACCACGGCCTGCATCGAGGCGGATGCGCCGATCGCGGCATCCGACGCTCTCAAGCAAGCGGATGTGGCCACCGAGGGCACCGACGAGTACGCCGACCAGGTCGTCTGCCGTGTGAACGGCGTGCCGGCCGAGGATGAGGCGATCACCTCTCCCGACGGCACCGATTACTTCGAGAAGTGCGCCAGCATGCCTGCGGCCTTCGCGTACTGGTCGCTCTGGGCGAAGCCGGCCGACGGCGAGTGGGCGTACGCGCAGGAGGGGCTGAGCACCCTGCAGCTCGCCCCCGGCGACTCGGTGGAGCTGCTCTTCACGCTGAACGACGAGCCCGCCGCGCCCGCCGCCTGACACCTGCCCGCCGGGCGTGCGAGAGTGAGGCCCTGATGCTCCGCTTCCGTTCGGCCCCGCTGAAGGCCGCGGCGTTCCTCGCCGTCGGCTTCATCGCGCTGCGCCTGGCGTATCGCGCTCTCTTCAACGGGCTGGGCGGCTCCGGCCTCGTGCTCGTCGACCTGCCGGCAATGCGCCTTCCCCCGCCGTTCGCGCACGTCTCGCTCTTCGGTCCCATCACGACCGGCGGCATCCAGGTCGCGATCGAGAGCGCCCTCCCGATCGCCGCCGTCATCCTGGCCTTCGGCGTGCTGAACGCATTCGTCGACGTCTCGCGTCTCTTCGCGCGCGGCGCGCGGCGCGGTCCGTTCCGCAGCATCGCCCGCGCCCTCGTCATCGCCTGGGCGACCTTCCCGGGGCTGACGGATGCCGTCACCTCGGTGCGCCGCGCCCGCCGCCTGCGTGCCGAGCGCGGCCTGGCCTCCCTGCTGGTGCCCATCTTCGAGCGCACCATCGAACGCGCCGTCGCCGTGGCAGCGACCATGGAGGTGCGCGGCTTCGCGGCGACGCGACCGGTCGACGGCGGCTGCGATCGCCCCGTGGTCGTGCGCGACCTCTCCCTCGGATTCGAGGGGCGACGGATGCTGCACGCCGGTGACCTGTCACTCTCCACCGGAACGCTCACGGTCATCGCCGGGGCGACGGGCTCGGGGAAGTCGTCGCTCCTGAACGCCTGCAGCGGCCTGTTCAGCCATGTCGACGGCGGTGAGGCGACCGGCACGATCGAGATCGGCGGAGTCGACAGGCTCGCCGTTCCGCCGCGTGACACCGCCCGCTTCGTCGGGGTCGTGCTGCAGCAGCCCCGACTCGGCTTCGCCAGCGAGAGCGTGGCCGACGAGATCGGCTTCGCGCTCGACGTGCGCGGCGTCGCACCGGTCATCGTGGCGGAGCGCGTGCGCGAGGTGGCGCAGCGCATCGGCATCGTCGACCTCATCGGGCGAGACATCAGGGCGCTCTCGGCCGGAGAGGCGACCCTCGTCGCCATCGCCGCCGCCGTGATCCAGCAGCCGACGCTCCTGCTCGTCGATGAGCCCCTCGCGGATCTCGACCTCGACGCCCGTTCGCGCATCGCCGAGCTGCTCGGTTCACTCGCCCACGAGGCCGGAGTCTGCGTCGTCGTGGCGGAGCATCGCGTCGGCGAGCTGGCGCACGTGGCCGATGAGGTGCTGTCGATCGAGGGCGGCGAGCTGCGACGCGCCGGTTCCTCGAGCGCGCTGTCGATGTTCGAGGGGCGCGGCGGAGAATCAGGCGCGCCGACGCCGGGAGCTGCGGTGGCAGGTGCAACGACGGCGCGTGGATCGGCGGCGGGCGCGGGCGCCACGATCGCCCGCATCGTCGGGGTCTCCGTCAGCCACGCCGCACTCCCCGCGGTGATCGACGCCTCGTTCGCTCTCGCGGCCGGCGAGATCGTGGCGGTCACCGGGCCGAACGGCGCGGGCAAGTCGTCACTGCTCGGGGCGCTCGCCCTGCCTGCGGCATCCGGAACCGTCGTCATCGACGGGGCCGACGTCGCGGGGCTTCCCGCGCGCCTCCGCCGCATGTCGGTCGCGCTGGTGCCCGACGCCTCCGACGACCTGCTGTTCTCGACCACGGTCGCCGAGGAGTGCCGCCGCGCCGACCGCTCGGCCGATGTGGAGCGGGGCACGACGCAGCGGTCATTCGAGTCGCTGCTCGGCTCGACGCCGGGTGGCGTGTCCCTGCGGCACCCGCGCGACCTCTCCACCGGGGAGCGCCGACTGCTCGCCATCGCGATCCAGCTGGCCGCTGCCCCGCGGGTGCTGCTCGTCGACGAGCCGACGCGCGGGCTCGACGGGCTCGCGCGAGCGCAGGTGGCCGGCGCGCTGCGGACTGCTGCGGCGAGCGGATGCGCCGTCGTCATCGCCAGCCACGACAGGACGTTCGCGGCCGAGGTCGCCGATCGTGCGCTCGAGATGCGGGCCGGGCGGTTGAGTGACGCTTCGACCGCGGACGTCGTCCGGGCCTCAGCGAACGAGAGCAACCCGCTCGCTGAGGTCCGGCGAAGCCGCGACCGAAGCGCATCCAGCACGGCGCCAGCTCCGAGCGCAGTTCCCGACGACGCTTCGACCGCGGACTCCGTCCGGGTCTCAGCGAGCGGAGGGCCGCGCGTCACCCTCTGGCAGCCCCTCGTCCTCGTCGCCGGATCCCTCCTCGCCGCCGCCGCCTTCGCCTGGCCACTGCTGGTGCCCGCCCTCCCGACCCAGGCCCAGGCGGCAGCGCCGTTCGCCGCCATCGCCCTGCTGCCCCTCGTGGTCGTGGCCGTCGCGCTGTCCCTCGACGGCGCCGTGCGCTCCGCCAAGACCCTCGCGCTGCTCGGCACCCTCACTGCCATCGGCGCCGCCGTGCGCATAGCGAGCACCGGAGTCGGCGGGGTCGAGGCCCTCTTCGTGCTGCTCATCCTCGCCGGCCGCGTGTTCGGTGCCCGCTTCGGCTTCCTGCTCGGCATCCTCACCATCGCGCTGTCGTCCACGATGTGGGGCGGCTTCGGCCCGTGGACGCCCTTCCAGATGTTCGCCTGCGGCTGGGTCGGCGCCGGCGCCGGACTCCTCCCCGCCTTCCGGACGCAGCGAGCCCGGATGCGGCACCACGGCCGCGCGCTCGAGATCACCGCTCTCGCCGTCTACGGGGCCGTCGCGTCGTACGCCTTCGGCCTGATCATGAACCTGTGGTTCTGGCCCTTCGCCGTGGGAACCGCCTCGGACATCGCGTACGTGCCCGGAGCATCCGTCGCCCAGAACGCGAGCTCCTTCCTGCTCTACTCCCTGGTGACGTCGACCCTCACGTGGGACACCCTGCGCGCCGTCACGAGCGTCGTCGGCATCGTGGTAGCCGGCCCGGCCATCCTCGCGGCGCTGCGCCGGGCGAAGCTCGGGCCGCGTGGTTCCTCGGCTTCGGGGCCGCTTCGCGGTCCCTCTTCCAGCGGAAGGACTACACCGAGAAGTACTTCGCCTCGGGGTGGTGGAACACGAACGCGTCGGTCGACTGCTCCGGATGCAGCTGAAGTTCCTCCGACAGCTCCACTCCCATCCGCTCGGGCCTGAGCAGCTCGACCACCTTGCGGCGGTCCTCCATGTCGGGGCAGGCCGGGTAGCCGAGCGAGAAGCGCGCGCCACGGTACTCGAGCTTGAACAGCCCGGCGACGTCGGTCGGATCCTCGGCCGCGAAACCCAGTTCGGAGCGGATGCGGCCGTGCCAGAACTCCGCCAGCGACTCCGTGAGCTGCATCACGAGGCCGTTCAGCTCCATGTAGTCGCGGTACTTGTTCTCGGCGAAGAGCTTGGCTGTCACCTGGTCGATGTGCGCGCCGGCCGTGACGAGCTGCACGGGCATCACGTCGACGAGACCCGACGATCGCGGCTTCACGAAGTCGGCCAGGCACAGGTGCCTGTCACGGCGCTGCCGCGGGAAGTGGAAGCGCAGGCGATCGGAGCCGAGAGCGCCACCAGAACCACCGTCGGGCGCCAGCAGCCCGGGCACCCCGAGCACGCCCGTCGGGTCGTCGCCGTGGTTCAGCACGACGATGTCGTCGCCCTCGCTCACGACAGGGAAGTAGCCATAGGCGACGGATGCGTCGAGCATGCCCTCCGCCAGGATGCGGTCGAGCCAATAACGCAGCCGCGGGCGCCCCTCGGTCTGCACGAGCTCCTCGTAGCCGGCGGCGCCGTCGCCGCGTCCGGGCTTCAGGCCCCACTGGCCCATGAAGGTCGCGCGCTCGTCGAGGAACGCGGAGTAGTCGGCGAGCGCGATGCCGCGCACGATGCGGGTGCCCCAGAACGGCGGAACAGGCACGGGGGCATCCGTCGCCACGTCGGACCGGGTCGGCATGTTCTCGGGCTCGGTGAGGGTGAGCAGGCTCCCCTCGCGATGGATGCGCTTCTTCAGCGCCGGCAGGCCGACGGATGCCGGGTCCGCCCCGCGCGCGATGGCCACGAGCGGCTCCATGAGCGCCAGCCCCTCGAAGGCGTCGCGGGCGTAGCGGACGGTGCCGTCGAACAGCCCGGCGAGGTCGTCCTCGACGTAGGCGCGCGTGAGGGCGGCGCCGCCGAGCAGCACGGGCCAGCGCCCGGCGAGCCCGCGCGAGTTGAGCTCGAGCAGGTTCTCCTTCATCACCACCGTCGACTTGACGAGCAGCCCGCTCATGCCGATCACATCGGCGTCGTGCTCCTCCGCCGCCTTGATGATGTCGGCGATGGGCTGCTTGATGCCGAGGTTGATCACCTCGTAGCCGTTGTTCGTGAGGATGATGTCGACGAGGTTCTTGCCGATGTCGTGCACGTCGCCGCGCACGGTGCCGAGCACGATGCGCCCCTTGCCGGCATCCGTCGTCTTCTCCATGTGGGGTTCGAGCAGGGCGACGGCAGCCTTCATCACCTCGGCCGACTGCAGCACGAATGGCAGCTGCATCTCGCCGGATCCGAACCTCTCGCCGACCACCTTCATGCCCTCGAGCAGGTGGTCGTTGACGATGCCGAGCGCGCTCATGCCGTCGGCGCGGGCCTGGTCGAGGTCGGCCTCGAGACCCTTCGCGTCGCCGTCGATGATGCGGCGCTCGAGCCGCTCGCCGACGGGCAGGGCGGCGAGCTCATGGGCGCGCTGATCGCGGAGCGCGGCGGTGTCGACGCCGGCGAAGAGGTCGAGCATCTTTTCGAGCGGATCGTAGATCAGGGTGCCGTCGGCGTCGTACTCGCGGCGATCCCACACCAGGTCGAGCGCGACCTTGCGGCGGTCATCGGGCACCGACGCGAGCGGCACGATCTTGGCGGCGTCGATGATGCCCGAACTGAGGCCCGCCTCGACGGCCTCGTGCAGGAACACCGAGTTGAGCACGGAGCGCGCGGCGGGGTTGAGGCCGAACGACACGTTCGAGACACCGAGGGTGGTGTGGATGCCGGGGTACTTCGCCGTGATCCGTCGGATCGCCTCGATGGTCTCGATGCCGTCGCGACGGGTCTCCTCCTGGCCCGTGGCGATGGGGAAGGTGAGGGCGTCGACGATGATGTCCTCCACGCGCATCCCCCACTCGCCGGTGAGGGTGTCGACGAGACGGGAGGCGATGCGCACCTTGTCGTCGGCGGTGCGGGCCTGGCCCTCCTCGTCGATGGTGAGAGCCACGACGGCTGCGCCGTGCTCGGCGACCAGGGGCATGATGCGGCCGAAGCGCGAGGAGGGGCCGTCGCCGTCCTCGAAGTTCACCGAGTTCACCGTCGGACGCCCGCCGATGAGCTCCATACCCGCCTGCAGCACCGGCGGCTCGGTGGAGTCGACCACGAGCGGCAGCGTCGAGGCGCTCGCGAGCCTGGAGACGACCTCGCGGATGTCGGCGACGCCGTCGCGCCCCACGTAGTCGACGCAGACGTCGAGCAGGTGTGCCCCCACACGGATCTGGTTGCGCGCGATCTCGACGCAGTCGTCCCAGCGCTCGTCGAGCATCGCCTCGCGGAAGGCCTTCGAGCCGTTGGCGTTGGTGCGCTCGCCGATCGCGAGGTAGGAGGCGTCCTGGTCGAAGGACACGTGCTGGTAGAGGCTGGCCACGCCGGCCTCCTCCTCGACCGTGCGCACGGCCGGGGTACTCCCGCGCAGGCGCTCGACCACGGCTCGCATGTGCGCCGGCGTCGTGCCGCAGCATCCGCCGATCAGCGACAGCCCGAACTCGCGCACGAACTGCTCATGCGCCGTCGCGAGCTCCGCAGGCGTCAGCGGATAGCTGGCGCCGTGGGTTCCGAGCACGGGCAGGCCGGCGTTCGGCATGCACACGACGGGCACGGTGGAGTGCTTCGACAGGTGCCGCAGGTGCTCGCTCATCTCGGCGGGGCCGGTGGCGCAGTTGAGCCCGATGGCGTCGACTCCGAGAGGCTCGAGCGCCGTGAGCGCCGCACCGATCTCGCTGCCCATGAGCATGGTCCCGGTGGTCTCGACGGTCACCTCGACGAAGATGGGCAGACGGATGCCGCTCTCGACGATGGCCTGCTTGCAGCCGTTCACCGCCGACTTCGTCTGCAGCAGGTCCTGCGACGTCTCGATGAGGAAGGCATCCGCCCCTCCGTCGATGAGGCCGTGAGCCTGCAGCGCGAAGGTCTGCTTGAGGTGGTCGTAGGTGGTGTGGCCGAGGCTGGGCAGCTTGGTGCCCGGACCCATCGAGCCGAGCACCCAGCGGATGCGGCCGGGCTCGCCGTTCGCCGCATCTGCCGCCTCGGCGGCCTCGACCCGCTCACGCGCGATGCGGGCACCCTCGCGGGCCAGCTCCCGGATGCGGTCGTCGATGCCGTAGTCGGAGAGGTTCGACCAGTTGGCGCCGAAGGTGTTCGTCTCGACGGCGTCGATGCCCGTCGCGAGGTAGGCGTCGTGGATGGCCGCGATCATGTCGGGGCGGCTCACGTTGAGGATCTCGTTGCAGCCCTCGAGCTGCTGGTAGTCGTCGAGCGTCGGCTCGAACTCCTGCAGCTGGGTGCCCATGGCCCCGTCGGCGATGACGACCCGGGTGCGGAGTGCCTCGAGCAGCGCCTCCGATCGCGCGGGGCGGGCGATCGCCTCGATGTCCAGGGCGAAGCGGGGCGCTGCTGGTGCCACGGGTGCTGGCTCTGCGGTGGTTCCGGGCGCGTTCACGCGCCGAGTCTATCCGCGGGGGCGGGCGTCATCGGGTCGGTTGCCGCCCTAGGCTCGAATCATGACAGCCGACGCCCGCCTCCTTCCCGTCGACTCGGAGTCCACGGCCGCCCTCGCCGCGACCGGCCTGCGCTACGGCCTGGTCGACACCACGGATCGAACGGCCTTCGCCGCCTGGGACCAGGCCGACTCGCGCGGCTTCCACGAGGGCCGGCTGAGCGAGCAGACCATCGACGCGAACTTCGCCAACCTCGCCTACCGCCGCACCACCGGCGTCTGGGACGACACGATCCCGGATGCCGCCGTGCCCGTCGCGACGGTCAGCACGTGGGTCGCCGAGCTCACCGTGCCCGGCCCCGCGATCGTGCCCGCCTGGGCCGTGAGCTCGGTCACCGTGGCCGCCACCCACCGCCGCCGCGGCATCGCCCGCGCGCTCATGGAGGGCGAGCTGCGCACGGCGGCCGCCGCTGACGTGCCTCTCGCCATCCTCACCGCGAGCGAGGCCACCATCTACGGCCGCTACGGCTACGCTCCGGCGACCACAGTCGCCACCCTCGAGGTCGACCGCCGCCGCGTGACCTGGGCCGGGCTCACGCCGACGGGGCGGGTGCACTTCGTCGAGCCGGCATCGGCCCGCTCCATCGTCGAGGAGATCTCGGCTCGGGCCGTACGCCGCATCCCGGGCGAGATCGACCGCTGGGGCGGTCGCTTCGACCAGCACTTCGGCCTCATCGCGCCCGACAGCGATCGCGGACGGTCCATCCGCACAGCGCGCTACGACGATGCCGACGGCACGGCGCAGGGCGTCGTCGCATTCCGTCTCGTCGAGCAGGATCCCGACATCATCCGTCTCGAGGTCGAGCACTTCACGGCCACGACCGATGACGCCTACGCCGGCCTCTGGAAGTTCCTGCTCGAGCACGACCTCGTGACCAGCATCCGTGCCCGTCACCGGTCGATCGACGAGCCCCTGCCGCTCCTGCTCGCCGACAGGCGTGCCGTGCGCTGGAGCGAGGTCGAGGATTTCCTCTGGGTGCGGGTGCTCGATCCGATCGCAACCCTCGAGAGCCGCCGCTACGGATCCGCGGGCCGTCTCGACCTCGAGATCACCGATGCGCTGGGCTTCGCCGCCGGGCGCTTCAGGCTCGAGGTCGCGGCCGACGGGTCGGCGTCGGTGACGCGGGTCTCGTCGGTTCCGGATGCCGGCACTGACGCCGCTGCTGCTGCCACCGCCACGCTCTCCCTTCCGGTCAACCAGCTCGGCGCGATCTTCCTGGGCGGCATCCGCCCCACGGTGCTCGCCGCTGCCGCCCTGATCGCGGCCGACAGCCCCGAGACGCTGGCCCTCGCCGATCGCCTGTTCGCCGCCGAGCGCGCCCCGCACCTCAGCATCGTCTTCTAGACGGGCCCGCGGCGACGGCGACCGCCCGCGAACGGGGACTTCTCGCGAGCCCGTGCGCATCCGTAACGTCGAGTGCCTGACCCCTGAAAGGCTCCGATGACGGCTCTCTCCCCCGAGGTCGACCCTGCACGCAACGCAGCGGCCACCCTCCGCACCCGGGCCGCGGGCGCATCCGTCATCACCCGGTGTCTGGCCGAGCAGTCCCAGGTCCCCGACCGTGGCCGCCTGGCCCGGGTGCTGGGGCGCAGCCCGCTCTCGGAGGAATCGCGCAGCTGGTACCTCGGAGCACTCGGAGAGCTGGCGGTGGCTGCTCGCCTCAAGCAACTCGGACCCGGCTGGACCGTGCTGCACTCGGTCCCCGTCGGGCACGGCGAGAGCGACATCGATCACGTCGTCATCGGCCCGTCGGGCGTGTACACGATCAACACCAAGCACCACGACGACGCTCGCGTGTGGGTGGGCGCCCGCAAGGTGCTCGTCAACGGGCAGCCGACCGACTACCTGCGCAACTCCCGGCATGAGGCCGAGCGGGCCACCCGCCTGCTGAGCGCCGCCGCCGGAACCGACATCGTGGCGCGCCCGGTCATCGCCGTCGTCGGCGCCAAGTCCATCACCGTCAAGCAGCAGCCGAGCGACGTCATGGTGCTCGCCGACACGCAGCTCGTGCGGTGGCTGCGACGTCGACGCCGCACCCCGGCTCTCGTGACGACGCCCGTGGTCGCTGCGGCGGAGCATCCGTCGACCTGGCACTCGAACGCGGCCGAGGCCCTCGCCGACGCGAATCTCGAGCAGTTCGCCTCGCTGCAGCACGAGGTGCGCACGGCCCGTGATGTGCGCGCCGTCTGGGTGGGCGGCGGCGTGGTCGCCGTCGGTACGGTCGCCGTGACGCAGCTGATGCCGACCCTCGCGCTGATGTTCGGCTGACCCGGCTGCTGCCGACCCACCGCCCCCTCTCGACGCGCCCGCCGGCAGGTGCGAGGCTGACTCCATGGCGACGGGGCGGGTGAAGCGCGGATTCCTCTGGGTGCTGAAGAACACCCTCAACAGGCTCACCCTGCGGCTCGCCCGCTGGGGTCACGGCCCGTTCTCGCTCGTGCGCCACGTCGGCCGGTCGAGCGGACGCACCTTCGAGACCCCGCTCATCCTCGCTCGCGTGCGCGAGGGCTTCGTCGCCGAGCTCACCTACGGCGACGGCGTCAACTGGTACCGCAACATCGTGGCCGCGGGCTCCTGCGTCATCGTTGCGGGCGGTCGCGAGTACAGCATCGACGCGATCGAGCCCTATGCGACGGATGCCGGTCTGCGGGCGTTCGGCGGCCCGCGGGCGGCGATCCTTCGACTGTTGGGACGAGAGGAGTTCCGGCTCCTCCGGGTCGGATCACCGGCCGACTAGGGTCACATCGTGTCGAGGATGCCCACCAGCTGCTCGAACGTCGTCAGTGGGTTGATGATGGCGAAGCGCGCGTTCGGGCGCCCCGCGTGCGACGACGGCGTCACGAAGGCGTGCTGCGACTCGAGCAGGCGCGCCGACCAGGCGTCGTAGTCCGCCTTGGCCCATCCGTCGCGCTCGAAGACCACGACCGAGAGCTGCGGGTCACGCACCAGGGACAGCCCCGGGCGCTTCTCGATCTCGGCGGCGATGTCGAGCGCCAGCTGGATGGAGTGCGTCACGGCGTCACGGTAGGCCTGCCCGCCGTAGGTCGCGAGCGAGAACCACAGCGGAAGTCCGCGCGCACGTCGGGTGAGGTGTGCGGCGTAGTCGGACGGGCTCCAGTCGCTGGTCTCGGTGAGGGTGTCGAGGTACTCGGCGTGCTGCGTGTGAGCGCGCCTGCCCGACTCCGGGTCGCGGTAGATGAGCGCGCAGGCGTCGAACGGGGCGAACAGCCACTTGTGCGGGTCGACGATCACCGAGTCGGCGCGCTCGACACCGGCGAAGCGGTGCCGGGCGAGCGGCGACAGCATGGCCGCGAGGCCGTAGGCGCCGTCGACGTGCAGCCAGAACTCGAACTCGTCCTTCAGGGCGGCGATCGAGGCGATGTCGTCGACGACGCCGAAGTTCGTCGATCCACCGGTGGCCACGACGGCGAGAACGGATGCCCCATGCTCGACGAGCGCACCCCGCACGGCCTCGCCGGTGAGCATGCCGTCCGAGCGCGGTGCGACCGGAACGACCTCGACGTCCATCACGCGGGCGGCCGAGGCGATCGACGAGTGCGCCTCGGCGCTGCACACGATCACCCAGCGGCGCGGCTGCTCCTCACCGCGCTCGGTCACGCGCAGGCGGGCACGCTCGCGGGCGGCGACGAGGGCCGACAGGTTGCCGAGGGTTCCGCCCTGCACGAAGACTCCGCCCGAGGTCGGCGGCAGTCCGAACTCGTGGGCGAGCCAGCCGAGGGCCTCGTTCTCGGCGAACACGGCGCCGGCACCCTCGAGCCACGACCCGCCGTAGAGGGCACTCGCCGACACGACGAGGTCGAACGAGATCGCGGCCTTCGTGGGCGCCGACGGGATGAAGGAGAGGTACTGCGGGTGGTCCGTGGTGATGCACGCGGGAGCGAGAACGTGCTCGAACAGGGCGAGTGCGCGGGTGGCGCCGATGCCCTTCTCGTCGATCGAGCGGCCGGCGAGACGATCGAGTTCTGCGGCGCTCAGCGGCTTGTCGAGCGGGGTGTCCGAACTCAGGATGCGCCGGCGCGAGTACTCGAGCACGACATCGACGATGTCGCTGGTCTCCTTCGAGACCTCGTGCATGCGGGTGGTCTGGGTTCCGGCTGCTGGTGTCGTTCCGCGGGCTGCGTTCATGGGTACATCTTTCCGTTCAGCCGCCGTCTCCGGGAGTACAGCTGGGCTCCATCAAGTGAAACCGATGCGGCGCGCAGCGTTGCTGACTGGAGCGGAGGCTTCGAGCGCATCGAGGTGCCGCGGTGCAGGAAATCGCCGGGTGTGCGTGTCGGACGGTCGGGCTAGCGTGAGGTCATGACCGAGTCAGCTCTCATCGCCGGCACGACCTCAGCCGGAGTCCCCTTCGTCGCCCGACCAGCGGAATCGGCATCCGCCCCGGTGATCGTCGCCTGGCATCTGCTCGATCCGCCGCGCACCCCGGCTGCCCTCGCCGCGGCCCTCCCGCTGGCCGGCCTCGACGCCACCGTCCTCTACCTGGGCCTGCCGCTCAGCGCCGAACGGATGCCCGCTGACGGCATGGACGAAATCATGCGTCGCGCCGGGGAGGACGTCGTGATGCAGTTGTTCGCGCCGATCCTCGAGGGCGCGATCGCCGAGTTCCCCGCCGCGTTCGCCGAGTTGCGTGAGCGATTCGGCGTGGCACCCGATGCCGCGGTCGGCCTCCTCGGCGGATCGGCGGGCTCCGCCGTCGCCGCGGGCGTGCTCGCCAGCGGCAGCTCGGGCGCATCAGCCGCGGTCTTCGTGAGCCCCATGCTGCAGCTCGCACCCACCATCGACGCGATGGCGGACTTCCTGGGCGGCGACGCCTACTCGTGGCATCCGGAGTCCAGACGCGTCGCCGCCGACATGGACTTCGTCGCTCGTGCCGAGCAGATCACGGCCACGGATGCCGCCCTCCGCGTCATCGCCGGGCTCGACGACGACGCTGCGGCCCTCGTTCCGGCACGCCTGTTCGCCGTCGCCACGGGGGCCGACCTCCAGCTCATGGAGGGCGTCGCGCACGCGCTGGCCGAGGAGCCCGGCCTCGAGCCGGCTCCGCAGACCGATGCTGCGGCGAGCTACGACGCCCTCGCCGTGGAGTGGTTCAGCGAGCACCTCCGCTGAGCTGGCCCTACTTGTACGAGTAGAAGCCCTCACCGGTCGACGTGCCGAGCTTGCCCTGGTCGATGTAGTTCTCCTTGAGGTACGCAGCGAACGCCTGCTGCTTCTCGCCGCCGTGCGAGGAGATGTTGTAGGCCGTGGTGAGTCCCACGATGTCGTAGATCTGGAACGGGCCGAGGGGTGCGCCGGTTCCGATGCGCCACGTCTTGTCGATGGTCTCGGGGTCTGCGTAGCCGCCCACCACGAGCTCTCCGGCGGCGTCGAGGAAGGGAACGAGCAGCGAGTTCAGCAGGTACCCCGCCTTCTCCTTCCTGATCTCGATCGGCACCATGCCGATGGCCGAGGCGAAGTCGACGACGGTCTGGAACACGGCGGGGTCTGTCACCGGCGTTCCCATGATCTCGGCGGTGTTCTGCACCCACACGTGGTTCGCGAAGTGCAGCGCCAGGAAGCGGTCGGGGCGTCCGGTGAAGCCCGACAGGTCGCTGGGCAGCAGCGTCGACGAGTTCGTCGCGAAGATCGTGTGCTCGGGGGCGAGGGCGGCGAGCTTCGTGTACATGTCGCGCTTGAGGGCGAGGTTCTCGGGGATCGCCTCGATGACGAGGTCGGCATCCGTCACGGCATCGGCGAGATCCGCCGAGAGACGGATGCGAGCGAGCGCGGCATCGGCCTTGCCGTCCGCGGCTCCCGCGACCTCCTTCGTGTACGTCGCGGCGAGGCCGGCGAATCGCGCCTGGGCCTGCTCGAGCACCTCGGTGCTGATGTCGTACGCGACCACGTCGAATCCGTGAAACGCGGTCTGGTACGCGATCTGCGACCCGAGCACGCCGGTTCCGAGCACTGTGATCTTGGTTGGTTCTGCCATGACTTCCTTCTTACTTCTCTGGGTTCTCTTGTGGAGTCTGTGGGGCGGATGCCGCATCCGCTGGGCCCGCATCCGATGGGCGCGCATCCGCGGGCCGCGCGGCATTGAACCGGGCGAGCGACTCGGCGAAGGCGGCCACCTCGCCGTCGGTCCAGTCCCCCAACTGGGCGTCGACGACGTTCTGCAGGATGCCGAGGCTCTCGCGGTAGGCCTCCCGGCCAGTCTCGGTGAGCTCGAGCGGGCGGCCGCGGCCTCCCGCATCCGTCGCCTCGCGAACCACGCCGAGCTTCACGAGGTTGGTCAGCTGGCGCGAGACCGTGGAGCGGTTCAGCAGGAACTCGCGCGCGATGTCCGTCGAGCGGCTGCCCGGGTTGTCGACGATGAACGCGACGATCGACTGGTCGGTGAGGGAGAGCCGGATGCCGGCGGTCCGCGCGTCGGCGACGCCGCGACGGGAGATGCGGATGAGGGCGAGCAGCACGCTCGCAGCGTGTTCGTCGCGTTGACGTGCCATCGAGGCGCCTCGCCTTCTGTTGCCTAGTGCAACAGTACGCCTCCATGTTGCATCATGCAACACAGTGATGAGCGGCCGCGTGTCGGACCCCGGGCGTACCGTCGAAGCATGAGCACCGAGACCAGCAGCACGAGCGGAGCCGCGGCATCCGCCCTCTTCGATCAGGCGAATCCGGCGCACGTGAAGGCTCTCGAGAAACTCGACTCCGAGATCATCGCGTGGATCACGACGGTGCGCTCCGACGGCGCCCCGCGCAGCGTTCCGGTCTGGTTCCTCTGGCACGAGGGCACGGTGCTGGTCATGAGCGAGCCGACCACGGCCAAGGTGCAGGCGATCCGCCGCGGTTCCGCCGTGCAGCTGCATCTCGAGACCGGGCCCTTCGGCTCCGAGGTCGTCATCCTCAGCGGCAGCGCAGAGATCTCCGAAACGGATGCCACCGGCTGGCTTCCCCTCATCCGCGATGCCTACAGCACCAAGTACGCCGAGGCGATGGCGGACTACGGCATGGACATCGAGCCGATCATGGCGCAGTTCAGCTCGGTGATCGTCTTCACTCCGGAGAAGCTCAGCGCCTGGTGAGGCGCGCCGACGGCGGCCGTCGCTCCGGCCGCCGTGTAGCGTCGGGGTTTCGCGATCTCATCCCCAGGAGGACCGATGCCCGTCGAGACCACAGTCATCGTGATGGGCGTGTCCGGGTCGGGCAAGTCCGCCGTCGGCTCGGCGTTGGCCGCGCGCCTCGGACGGCCGTTCCTCGACGCCGACCACCTGCACCCTGAGGCCAACGTCGCCAAGATGGCGCAGGGGCATCCGCTCGACGACGACGACCGCTGGCCGTGGCTCGATGCCGTCGGAGCCGCCGCGATCGCCGGGCCCGGCACCGTGATCGCGTGCTCCGCTCTGCGGCGGAGCTACCGGGAGCGGCTGCTGATCGCCGCCCCCGACGCCGTCTTCGTCGAACTCGACGTGCCCCGGGCAGAGCTCGAGCGACGGCTCCGCGAGCGGTCGCACGAGTTCATGCCGCCGTCGCTGCTCGACTCGCAACTGGCGACGCTCGAGTCGCTCGAGGTCGATGAGCCGGGCTTCGCTGTGGCCGTCGATCCCGCGGAGGAGCTCGCCGAGCTCGTTGCACGCATCGAGACCGGGCTCGGCCAGCGCCCGAAAGCCTGAGGACTACGCCTTCCCCCAGAACGCCGTGGCCTCGGCAGCCACCCTCTCGGCCTGCAGGTGCCCGGCGACGGCCGACGCCTCGCGCGCCGCCGGATCCAGGGAGTTGCGACCCAGAGCGCGCTTCGCCTCGCGGTCGGGCGAGAGCACCAGGCTCCGCACGCCTGGGCCGAGGGCCTTCACCTGGGCCCGCACCGAGGTGCCGGCGCCGATCCCGCTGGTGAGGGGCGCGATCACGACGACCCTGTCGCATCCTGCAGCCAACTGCACATTGGCCGGGTACGGCAGTCCGCCGTCGATGTAGTACCTTCCGTCGATGTCGACGGGCGGCCAGACAAGCGGCACGGCGCAGCTGGCTCCCACGGCGTCGATGAGGGGCACGCCGTCGGCGGCGGTGAAGGCGCGCAGCTCGCCCGTCAGCACGTCGTTCGCCGCGATGAGCAGGTCGCGATCCGGCCAGTCGGAGACAGGAACCCGTTCGGCGATGATGGCGCGGCGCGCCTCGGCATCGGCGGAGTCGGTGCGTTCGAGGCTCGCCTGTCCGAGGCTGCGGATGGCCTTCGGGCGATCGCGGGCGAAGGCGAGTCCGCCGACGAGTCGCAGGATGTCCATCGGGGAGAGCTTCGCGGCACGCTCGCCGACACTCCCTCGGCGTTGCACCTCGAAGAGACGCTCCAGCGGAGTGCCACTGGCGAGTTGCGCCGCCACGGTCGATCCGGCCGAGGTGCCCACCAGCCGGTCGGCCGTGCTCAGGCGGACTCCGGCCTGCTCGAGCCCGAACAGCAGTCCGGTCTCCCACGCGATGCCGGTGACCCCTCCCCCGCCGAGAACCAGTGCAGATCCCATGTGAGCCTCCCAGCGCGGGTCGCGCGACGCCGCTCGCGTCATCCTCGCCCACGGTATCGGGACGCCGAGCCGCGACACGCTCCCGATGCCGACACCCGGTGCACCTACGCTGAACGAATGACGGATGCAGCCTCGACCGCCCCGATGATCGGCCCCGTCTCCGCACCCGACCTGCACGTCATGACGTACAACATCCGTCGCCGCATCGCGCACGTCATGCCCACCCACCCCGACCGCTGGGCGACCCGCAAGCCCCTGCTGCGTCGCATCCTCGAGGCCGAGCAGCCGACCATCCTCGGGGTGCAGGAGGCGCTGGCGGACCAGGCCGCCTTCGTCGCCGAGAGCCTCGGGCCCGACTACGGCGGCGTCGGCCGCGGCCGCAACGCCAACGGACGCGGCGAGCGCAGCATCATCTTCTTCGACCGGCGCCGGCTGCGTCTCACCGCCACGAACCAGCTCGCGCTCTCCGACACCCCCGACAAGCCCGGGTCGCGCAGCTGGGGCAACAGCGTGCCGCGCGTCGTCGTCTCGGCCGAGTTCGACGACCTCGCCACCGGCGGGCGCGTGATCGCCTTCACCACCCATTTCGACCACAAGTCCCCCAAGGCGCGCTGGCGCTCGGCGCAGATGATCGTGAAGCTCGTCGCCGAGGCTCAAGCCGCGAATCCGGATGCCGTCGTGGTCGTCACCGGCGATGTGAACGCCGACGTGAACTCGGCCGTCTACCGGCACCTCACCGAGGACGGCGTGCTGCGCGACAGCTGGCACGCGGCCGAGCACAGGCTCACGCCGCAGTGGGGAACGTTCTCGAACTACCTGCCGCTCAAGGCCGGCGGCAAGCGCATCGACCTGATCCTCGTGGGATCGAACGTCGAGGTCGAGCGCACGGGCGTCAACGTGGTGCGCTTCGACGGGGCCGCCGCCTCCGACCACGACCCGGTGCAGGCCGTCGTACGGGCCAGGTAACCGCCAGGTAACGATCGCAGGCTCCGGGCACGCCCCTATTGCGGCGCGTCGCGGAACCCCGCTAGGTTCATCTCTTGGTGCTGCTCGATCCCGGCAGGCCCAGCCCCCGACAGGAAGGAGAAGACCCCATGTTCTTTACAACTCAGATGACGCCGATCGCTCCGATCACGCCGTTCACCTCTGCGGCCTCCTTCCCTCGGATCGCCGGCTGACCCCTGGCCGTACGACGCTTCCGAGCGTCGCGCCCCGCCACCACTCGAGTGGCACCGATGGCTGAGCCATCGCCGACGGTAGCCCCGTCCTCCCCCTGATCGACTCCAGTCGATCTCGGATCCGACAGGCCTCCGCCCGCCCTCCGCAGTGCGCGTCCGCGCCTGCGTCCTCTCCATCAGCGACCCCATCGTCGTCGCTCCGCGCTGCCGGTTTGTCGGGCCGACGGATGCCGCCGGCGACGCTCGCTGCTCCCTGAAACACCCATCACCACATCACGAAGGAACACCATGAACACGCAACTCCTCACCGCCCGAGATACGCAATCGCGGGCACAGCAGTACTCCATGACCGGTCTCGATCGCCTCGCGCGACGTGCTGGCCTGGCCCTGGTGCGCTGGAGCTCACGCTCGAGCGCCCGCACCGCCCAGAGCCTGCAGCTGTCGCACGACGGCGTTCAGGCTCGACGCGAGTCCGACGCCCTGCGCGTGAACAGTACCCGCGACACCCAGTTGCTGGTGCTGCTCTCCCGCGGCCAGTTCTGATGACCGGCCGTATGCCCCGATGGGCATGCACTCCACCTCCGCCCGCGCGGAGTGCGGGAGAGCATGCCCTCGGGGCACTCCTGTTTCTGCCCTCCGGCGCTGCACTGCACGTGCGCCGATAGACTCTCGACCTATGTCTGCCGCATCCGAGACCGCCACGACAGCGCCTGACGAAGCTGTGCTCGATCACCCCGTCTTCGCCGCCCTCACCGGGCATCAGGCCCATCTCGCGATCCGCTCGGGCAGCGCCGTCGCGTTCGACCGCGGGATCTCGCCGTTCGTGGGCTCCGCGCTCGACGGAACAGACGCCTACGCCGATCTCGCCACCCTGCTCGGCCCCGGCGGAACCGGCGCCATCGCGGGAACACCCCTGCCGATGCCGTCCGACTGGACCGAGACCTTCCGCATCGAGGGCTTCCAGATGATCGGCCGCGAGCTGGCCGAACGGTTGCGGGGCGCGGCATCCGTTGCAGGCGATCCCGAGATCGTCACGCTGACCCCGGCCGACTCCCCGGCCATGCTCGACCTCGCGACGCGCACGCGGCCGGGTCCCTTCGGCCCGCGCACCGGCGAGCTGGGACGCTATGTCGGCATCCGCGACGGCGACGCGCTCGTGGCGATGGCCGGCGAGCGGATGCATCCCCCGGGGTTCACCGAGATCAGCGCCGTCTGCACCGACGACGCCTACCGCGGTCGCGGCTACGCGGGACGCCTCGTCGAGGCCGTCGCCGCCGGCATCGTCGCGCGCGGCGAGGTGCCGATCCTGCACGTCGCCGGTGACAACGCCGGTGCTGTGCGGCTCTACGAGAAGCTGGGCTTCAGCATTCGTCGCACCATCACCTTCGTGGGTGTGCAGGCGCCGCAGTAGCGACTCAGCGCTCGACGGGCACCAGCTCAACGTCGCGCAGCGTGCCCGCATCGACCACGGCCGTCATCATCGTGCACACGGGCTGGCGGCGGCGGTCGGTCGGGGATCCCGGATTCAGCAGCCTGATGCCGCCCGGCGTCGTCGAGTCCCAGGGAATGTGACTGTGCCCGAAGACGAGTACGTCGAGCTCGTCGTCGCCGTACGCGGCGTCCATCCGTCCCTCCCGGCCCGTGGCTGCGCCGGTCTCGTGCACGACGCCGAACCTGAGGCCGTCGATCTCGGACCGCGCGACCTCGGGCAGTCGCATCCGAAGCTCTGCGCCGTCGTTGTTGCCGTACACGCCGAGGAACCGGGCCGCGCGCCCCTCGATGGCGTCGAGGGTGGCGGCGTCGACCCAGTCACCGGCGTGGATCACCATGTCCGCGGAGTCGATCGCCCGCCACACGGCATCCGGCAGGCGTCGAGCCCGGGCGGGCAGGTGCGTGTCGGAGATGAGCAGCAGCCGGGTCGCCATGAGTCCATCATGACGCCCCCGGCCGCTGCCGACTAGGCGACGTCGCCGCGCCAGGCGCCCTCGGCCGTGCCCCGCTTCTCGATGAGCTCCTTGAAGTTCTCGAGATCCTTCTTCACAGCGCGCGAGTCGAAGCCGAGAGCAGATCCGACCTTCTCGGCCGCGCCGGTGGGCTCCCAGTCGAGCTGCACCGTCACGCGGCTCGTGGTGTCGCTGAGACGGTGGAAGGTCACCACGCCGGCGTGGTTCACGTCGCCGTTGATGCTGTTCCACGCGATGCGCTCGTCGGGATGCTGCTCGGTGATCTCGGTGTCGAACTCGCGGGTCTGGCCGGCGATGGTGACGGTCCAGTGCGTGTGGGTGTCGTCGGTCTGCGTGATCGAGTCGACGTAGTGCAGGAACTGGGGGAACGACTCGAACTGCGTCCACTGGTTGTACGAGGTCGTGACGGGAACGTCGACGTCGATCGTTTCGATTACCTGAGCCATGATGTGTGTCTCTCTTCCGTAGCAGTTGCTGATGTCGGTGCACTCGGCACCGGATGCCTCTGCTCACGACGCTACGGGCGCAGCCGCTCGCTCTTTAGGGCTTGACTTCCCAGCCAGTCGGTGTCGCTCCGGCGCTCTGGTGTTCACACCATCGGAGGACGAGACTCGACCCATGCGCAGAATCTCCGTGACGAACAACATCTCCCTCGACGGCGTCATGCAGGCGCCGATGTCACCCGAGGAGGATTCCCGCGGCGGCTTCACGCTCGGCGGCTGGGCCCTCGGCGGCGGCGCTGACCCCGAGCTCGGAGCCGAGATGGGCAAGGGCATGGCTCGAACCGGTGCGATGCTCTTCGGCCACCGCACCTACGACCACATGGCGGCGTTCTGGCCGCACCAGACCGACCCCAACCCGTTCACGGATCACCTGAACCGCACCGAGAAGATCGTGGTCTCCCGCGACCCCTCGCTCGAGTTCAGCTGGGAGAACTCCACGCTGCTCGCCGGCGAAGCCGTGCAGACCGTCGCGGAACTCAAGGCGACCGAGGGCGGCGACCTCTCCATCCTCGGCAGCGGCGAGCTGGTGCGGGCACTGGCATCCGTCGGCCTCATCGACGAGTACGTGCTGATCATCCATCCGGTGCTGCTCGGCAGCGGTCAGCGCATGTTCGAGGGCGTGCAGCAGAATCTCACCCTGCTGAACAGCATGACCACGGCGACCGGCATCACGCTGGCGAGGTACGCGCCCCGCCCATGACCCGCAGCTCTACGGCAGGATCGTCCCCGCCGAGATGTTGATGTCGGAGCCCGTGATCGCCGCGGCGTGGTCCGACGCGGCGAAGGCCACGACGTTCCCCACATCTGCGAGGGTCGCCGCCCGCCCGAGCATCGTCGGCTCGGTCAGCATGGTCATGATCTCGTCGCGCCCGGGCATGTCCACGGGCAGGGTCTCGGCGATGCCGCCGGTCTGGATCATCACGCTCCGGATGCCGCTGCGACCCAGCTCCGCCGCGAACTGCTTCTGCAGCGCATCCACGGCGTGCAGCGCCACCTGGAACCCGCCGATGCTGTAGTCCTTCACCGGGTCCCCGACACCACCGAAGAAGAGCAGCACCCCCGACCCCTGCGTCGCCATCTGGCGCGCCGCCGCCCTGCCGGTGATGAACGCCGTACGCACGCCCCGGTGGATCGGCTGCTCGAAGTCGGCCAGCGTCATCTCGACGAGGGGCGTTCCCTGGACGTCGCCGATGGCGATCAGGTTGATCGAGACGTCGATGCGGCCGGATGCCGCCACCACGGCGGCGGCATGCTCGTCGACCTGGGTCTCATCCAACGCATCGACGACGGCGACCTCGGCTCGCCCGCCGGCCTCGCGGATCTCGGCCGCCAGAGCCTCGAGCGACTCGAGAGTGCGCCCGGCGAGGTGCACGACAGCTCCCTCGCGCGCGAAAGCACGGGCGACGGTCCGGCCGATCGAGCCGCCGGCCCCGTAGACGATGGCGACCCTGTTCTCGAGCAGCATCCGATCCTCCTCGTTCTCCTCACCCGCCATGCTCACACCACGACCACCGGGTCGCAATCCCCGGGTCTACGCTCGCACCATGCGTCTGCTCCTTCTCCGCCACGGCCAGACATCCTCGAACGTCCTCGGCCTGCTCGACACCGATGCCCCCGGGCCCAGCCTCACCGAGCTCGGCGAGGAGCAGGCGAAGGAGGTACCCGGTGCCCTCGCCGGCCACGCGCCGGGCCTGCAGCTCCCGCACGCCCAGGTTCCCGACGCCCTCTTCGTCTCCACGGTGCTCCGCACCCAACAGACCGCAGTGCCCATTGCTCAGCACCTCGGCCTGCGCGGCACGGTGCTGCCCGGCGTTCGGGAGATCGAGGCCGGTGCCCTCGAGGACCGCAGCGACCCGGCATCGGTGCGCACCTATCTCGAGGCCGCCTTCTCCTGGGCCGCCGGCGACCTCGACCAGCGCATTCCCGACGGACCCGACGGCCACGAGTTCTTCGCCCGCTTCGACGCCGCCATCGCGGAGGTCGTGGCATCCGGTGCCGCCTGCGCCCTCGTCGTGAGCCATGGCATGGCCATCCGCGCCTGGGCCGGTTTACGCGCGCAGAACATCGACGGCGACTACGCCGCAACGCACGAGCTCGACAACACCGGCCTCGTCACCCTCGACTCGGCCGTCGGCACTGACGCCGCCGGCCGGTGGAACCTCGTCGACTGGCATGCCGAGCCCATCATGGGAGCGCACCTCGTCGACGAGTCCGCGGTCGACCCGATGAAGCGCACCATCGCCGAGCTGCCGCATCCGTCGGGCTCAGCCGCCGACTGAGAGCCGTTCCCCGTCGCTCAGTCGGCGGCGGCGATCCTCGCATCCGCAGCCGTGCCCGGACGCTGACGCCGCCGCACCTTCGCCCGCGGTCCCAGTGCCTCCTCCAGCACAGCGAGCAGCACCGACACCACGACGAGGATCGGCAGGGCAACCAGGGCGATCTGCTCGGCGATCACCGGCACCAGCACGAGCGCCAGAACCGCAGCGCCGAAGCGCAGCAGCGACCATTGGCCCGACACCCGCGCCCAGATGAAGCCGGTGGTCGCGAGATACAGGGACAGGCCGCCGCCCAGCGCCCAGGCCGCGAAGTATCCGATGGCCTCAGGCGACTCGACGTGGTGCATCCCCTGCTCCACACCGAGCGCCACGATGATGATGCCTGCGACGACGAACGGATGCAGGTAGGTGTAGACGTCGGTGGCGGCATCCACCCTGTCGCGCCCCTTGCGTCTCCGCAGTGCGTGCTCGACGCCGCTGGAGAGGTGGTGGAAGTAGTTCCACCACATGGCCACGGCGAGCGTGATGGCGAACAGCGATCCGACGATGATCGGCACGCTGATGGCGAGCTCAGCGACCCCGACGCCTGTCGCGACGACGGACTCGCCGAGCGCCAGGATGACGATGAGCCCGTGCCGCTCCGAGAAGTGGGCCATGGAGTAGATGCGCCAGTCGCCGCCGTGGGAGGTGACGAAGATGATCACCCCCTGCAGCAGCGCCGTGCCGAGCCAGATCCACGCCTGCCAGGGGCCGCCGATGAGGGCACCGACCGTGGTCAATGCCAGCACGGGCACGATGGTGATGCCGACGCTACGGAGGATCTGGCGGCGAAGGGCGGCATCCGTTCCCGCGGCGATCCAGTAGACGACGGCGTGCACGATGCTCACCAGCGTGATGCCCACCACGAAGACCATCGGAGCGAAGAGACCACCCTCGAGGTCGTCGAAGCTCTCGGGGATCACCAGCGACACGATGAACATGATGGCGATCGCGAGCATGATTCCGACACGCACGACGCCGTGGTCGGCGTGCGCCTGATTGGTGAGCCAGGCGAACGAGGTCCACGACCACCAGATGAGAGCGAGCACGGCAAGCCCTTGGAGCACACTCTCGGCGCTGTGCCCGTGCGACATCAGCTGCGTCACCTGGGTGAAGGCGAACACGTAGACGAGGTCGAAGAACAGCTCCAGCGTGGTGACCCTGTCACCCTCGCGGGAGGTCTCGGCCGTGAGCAGCTGGCCAGTGACCAGGGCCCGGAAACCCGTCATGGCGGCAGCCTAGGCGCGGCGTCGCTTCGCCGTCCAGAGGTCGCGCTCGCCTCCTGGCCCACGAAGCTCCTGGTCGAGCAGGCCAGCGCAAACCGATTCGCCGACGCCTCCGAATCACCTTCACGACCGCGGACGTCTGCCCTTCTTCGTCCTCGGCCCGCTGAAGCTCCATTTCAGTGCTGCGTCAGGTGCCCCGAACCACCTGCCGCACGGCACCACCGGTGAACTGCACGACCCGCTCGCTCCACCACTCAGCGTTGACTAAGGAGAAGCTCCTCATGAGAAGGACGACACGAAGGACCCCGGCACGCCGCCGCCTGATCGTAGGCGCGGCCGCACTCACCGCAACCGCTCTCGTCAGCTTCGGCCTCGGCGCCGCTCCAGCACTGGCTGCCGTCCGCACCGCCCCCGCCGACGCCGGCTGGGTGCGCGTCGGACACCTCTCGCCGGACACCGCCGCCGTCGATGTGCGACTCGCTCCGGCTGACGGCGGCGCGGCAGCGGTCGAACTCGACGATGTGACCTACGGCCAGGTGTCGCCGTACGCCGCGCTGGCTGCCGGCGACTACGAGCTCACGATGGTTCCGGCCGGTGCGCCGGCCGACACCACGCCCGTCGTCACCACTGAGGTCACCGTCACGGCCGGGATGGCCGGCACCGTGGCGGCCTACGGCCTGAACGACTCCCTGCAGACCATGGCTCTGGGCGACGACCTCACCAGCCCGGCCGCCGGAGAGGCCCGCATCCGCGTCGTCTCGGCATCGACCCAGGTGGATTCGGTCGACGTCACCACCACCACCGGCGTCGCGATCGCGACCGGCGCGGCATCGGGCACCGCCACCGACTACGCGAGCGTTCCGTCCGGCCCGTGGGACCTCGTCGTCACGACGCCCGACGCCGCCAGCTACGACGCCTCGGTCACCGTCGACCCCGGCACGATCAGCACGCTGTTCGTTCTCGACAACGCCTCGGGCGGACTCACCGTCCTGCCCGTGCTCGACGGCTCGGCCGCCGGCGACGCCCCCGACGGATCGCTCGACACCGGCGGCGGCGCCCTCCGCGACGCCGGCGGTGCAGGCGCGTTCACCGCCGCCGGCACCTCCGGGGCCGGTGCCACCGACCCCATCACCCTCATCGCGAGCTTCCTCAGCGGCTTCGTGCAGGCCGCCGCGGCAGCGCTGCGCTGATCACCTGAGGCCCGATCGATCATGTCCGACCCGACCCCCCTCCTCCGTCCCCGACGTCCGCGTCGTCGCCGGCAGCGTCGACGCCGCCTGCTGCTGACCGCCGTCGTCGCCGCGTCGACCCTGGCCGTCGGCGGTATCGCTACGGTCTGGATCTCCACGACACGGATGGCGACGGATGCCGCTCCCGCCGCGGTCTCCTCTCCGCTGCCGTCGCCGGCCACTCTCTCGGAGGCTCCGCCGCAGAGCCGCGACAGCAATGCGTCGAACTCCGCCTCGAACTCCGCTTCGGCCGGCCGCATCCAGGACCCCGTCGCCCCTGCCGCACCGGCGGACCTGACCGGAGTGACGGTCGAGCGGGTGCAGATCCCGGCGATCGACGTCGACGCGGCCGTCGAGTTGATCGATCGGGATGCCGCCGGCATCCTGCAGCCACCGACCGAGTGGGCGGATGCCGGGTGGTACAGCGCCGGTGTGCTCCCCGGCGCGATCGGCCCGGCCGTGCTCGCCGGCCACCTCGACACCACCGAGCGCGCCGCCGTCTTCGCCCGGCTCAAGGAGCTGACGGCGGGCGACACCATCATCGTGACGCTGACCGACGGAACACAGGCCACGTTCGCCGTCGACTCGGCACTCGACACGTCGAAGGTCGCGTTTCCGACCGACGAGGTCTACGGCCCGACGCCCGATGCACAGCTGCGACTCATCACCTGCAACGGCCCCTACGACGATGCAGCGCAGTCGTACGCGAACAACTTCGTGGTCTTCGCCTCGCTGGTTGCGCCTGGGGAATGACGCGGCATCGAGAGATCGGATGTCTCAACCGGTGCACGCTACGATCGGGGCATGGCGGTCACCGACGAAGCGATCCTGAAGATCAAAGAGATGATCATTGCGGGTTCGCTCGCCCCCGGTGACAGGCTCCCGCCCGAGAAGGAGCTCAGCGAGAGCCTCGGCCTGTCGCGCTCGTCGCTTCGGGAGGCCGTGAAGGCGCTCGAGGTCATCAGGGTGCTCGACGTGCGGCGCGGCGACGGCACCTACGTCACCAGCCTCGAGCCGCGCCTGCTGCTCGAGGCGATGTCGTTCGTCGTCGACCTGCACGATGACCACTCCGTGCTCGAGATCTTCGCCGTTCGCCGCATCCTGGAGCCGGCAGCGTCGTCACTCGCCGCCCGCAACGCGACCGAGCCCGATCTCGAGAAGCTGCGCGAGGTCGTGGCCAGCGTCGATCAGGCGGCGGATGTCGCCGGCCTCGTCGAGCACGACCTCGAGTTCCACCGGGGCATTGCCGAGGCAGCAGGCAACGCCTACCTCGCCAGCCTGATCGATTCGCTCTCCTCGCACACGGTGCGCGCCCGCATCTGGCGCGGCATCACGCAGGAGAACGCTGTCGGCCGCACCCTGCAGGAGCACCACGCCATCCTCGACGCGATCGCGGCGGGCGACGGCGACCTGGCCTCGGCCCTCACGGTCGTGCACGTCTCGGGTGTCGAGCAGTGGCTGCGCAGTGCGCTCGGTCCCGAGGCGCCGAGGCTCTAGCAACGAAGAAGAGGCGCCGACTCTCGTCGACGCCTCTTCCGTTCCCCTCGTGCGCCCTACTCGTGCGCCCTACTCGTACAGAACGGCGGCGATCTTCTCGTCGTCGATGTTGTCCTTGTCGTACCAGTAGTAGCCGGTGTCGATCGTCTTCGGCAGGTCCTTGCCGTCGATCGCCTCGACGGCCGCCTTCACGGTCTCGTAGCCGATGCCGACGGGGTTCTGCGTGATCGCACCGAGCATCTGGCCGTCACGGATGGCGTCCATCTGCGCCTTGCCCGAGTCGAAGCCGACCACCACGAGCTTCGTGGGATCGATGCCGAGCTCCTTGACCGCCTGCACGACGCCGATGGCCGAGCCCTCGTTCGAGCCGTAGATGCCCTTGAGGTCGGGGTTCGCCGCGATGATGGCCTTCGCGAGGTCGGCCGACTTGGCCTGGTCGCCGCCGCCGTACTGGATGTCGACGATCTCGATGTTCGGCTCGTTCTTCTCCATGTAGTCGACGAAGCCGTCGCGACGCTCCTGGCCCGTCACCGAGGTCTGGTCGTGCACGACGAGTGCGACCTTGCCCTCGTGACCGATCGCGTCGGCCATGTGCTTGGCGGCTTCGGCCGCGGCAGCGGTGTTGTCCGTCGCCGCCGTGGTGAGTGGGATGTCGCTGTCGACGCCGGAGTCGAAGGCGATCACCGGGATGTTGGAGTCCTTCGCCTGCTGCAGCAGCGGGCCGGCGGCCTGGCTGTCGAGGGCGGCGAATCCGATCGCGGCCGGGCTCTTGTCGAGCGCCGTCTGCAGCATCTGGATCTGCTGGTCGACGTCGGCCTCGGTGTCGGGTCCCTCGAAGGTGAGCTCGACGCCGAACTCATCGGCGGCCTGCTCGGCTCCCGACTTCACGGCCTGCCAGAACTGGTGCTGGAAACCCTTCGAGATGAGCGCGACGTACGGCTTGTCGCCGTCGCCACCGCCGCCGCCCGAGCTGTCTCCGCCACCGTCGCTGGCGCATCCGGAGAGGATGAGCGCTGCCGCCGCGAGGCCGACGACGGCCCCCATCGCGCGCTTTGTGAACATGGTCACTCCTTTGTGTTTGTTGGTTCGCTGTGTATTACGGATGTCTCAGTCCCGGCGCCGCCGCAACATGTCGAGGTAGACCGCCACCAGGATGACGATGCCGACCGCGACCGACTGCCACTCCTGGGGGACTGAGATGATGCGGAGGCCGTTGGTGAGAACGGCCATGATGAGGGCGCCGATGACGGTGCCGATGATGGATCCCTTGCCGCCCTGCAGCGAGGTCCCGCCGATCACGACGGCTGCGATGGCCTCGAGTTCGAGGCCCATGCCGCCTGTCGGCTGGGCCGAGGAGAGCCGTGAGGCGCTGAGCACTCCC
Organism: Orlajensenia leifsoniae; assembly: GCF_004570845.1. Taxonomy (GTDB): domain Bacteria; phylum Actinomycetota; class Actinomycetes; order Actinomycetales; family Microbacteriaceae; genus Orlajensenia; species Orlajensenia leifsoniae. Next base: position 810,698 of record NZ_SPQZ01000001.1, read on the forward strand.
GCGAGGCCGACGAACAGGCCGGCGAGCGTGTAGATGATGATCTTCCAGCGGCGCACGTTGACGCCTGAGAGGGCGGTGGCCGCCTCGTTCGAGCCGATGGAGAAGGTGTAGCGGCCGATGATCGTGCGCGACAGCAGGATGGCCGCCACGATGATCATCACGATGAAGATGGCCACGCCGAGAGGGAACCGCACACCGGGGATGATCGACAGGTTCATGATCTGCTGGAAGGCCGGGGTGTCGTTGAAGTAGATGGGCTTGGTGCCCGAGATCACGAGCGACAGGCCCGCGGCGATGAGCATCATGCCGAGAGTCGCGATGAACGGCGGGATGCCGAGGATCGACACGTTCACACCGTTGATCAGGCCGATGATGCCGCCGAACACGATGGTCGCGAGCACGCCCGCCCACAGCGGCCAGCCCCAGTAGGTGAGGAAGACGCCGGCCATCACGCCGCAGAGCACCATCACAGTGCCGATCGAGAGGTCGATGCCACCGGTGATGATCACGAACGTCGTTCCGAGGGCCAGGATGCCGGTGACCGTCGCGGCCGTCAGGATCGAGATCAGGTTGTTCGCCGTGAAGAAGTGCGTGCTGGCGACCGAGAAGAAGATGACGATCACGATGAGGCTGGCGGCGGCGAGCACCTGCTGCAGGGAGCCGCGCACCCAGGCGAAGCGGGGCTTGCCCGCGTCGATCGCCGCGTAGGCGGAGGTCGACGGCGTCTGCGGGTCGACGGTCGGTGTCGTTGTGGGGCTCATGCGATCGTTCCTTCGGCGCTGAAGCGGGTGGCGTAGTCCATGACGGCCTCGGGAGAGGCGTCGGCGTTGTCGAGCACTGCGGTGAGGCGGCCTTCGGCCATGATGGCGATGCGGTTGGACAGCCGCAGCACCTCGGGCAGCTCGGAGGAGATCATGATGATCGCCTTGCCCTGGTCGGCGAGCTGACGCAGCAGTGCGTAGATTTCCTCCTTCGCCCCGACGTCGATGCCGCGCGTCGGTTCGTCGAAGATGAGCACGTCGCAGTCCTTCGCCAGCCATTTGGCGATGACGACCTTCTGCTGGTTGCCGCCGGAGAGGTTGCGCACGAGCTGCGCCGTTGACGGCGTCTTGATGCGCAGCTTCGAGACGTACTCCTTGCCGGTCGCCTCGATGCGCCGGTTGTTCACGAAGCCGAGGCCGCTCACGTAGTCGCGGAGCGAGGCCAGCACGATGTTCTCTCGCACGCTGCGCTCGAGCAGCACGCCCAGTTGCTTGCGGTCCTCCGAGAGGTAGCCGATGCCCAGGCGTGCGGCATCCGCCGGATTCTGGATGTCGACCGGTGTGCCGCGCATCGTGATGACGCCGCCGTCACGTCGGTCGGCGCCGACGATGGCGCGCGCCACCTCGGTGCGTCCGGCGCCCATGAGGCCTGCGAACCCGAGGATCTCGCCGGCATGCACCTCGAAGCTCACGTCGCGCAGCAGCCGCTTGGTCGAGAGTCCCTGCACCGAGAGCACGGGGGCGTCGGATGCCGCCACGGGGCCGGGCCGCTGCTCCGACCGCAGTTCGCGGCCGACCATGAGCGAGATGACCTGCTTCTGGTCGGCGGATGCCGTCTCCAGCGTGTCGATGTAGCGGCCGTCGCGCAGCACCGAGATGCGATCGGAGATGCGGGCGAGCTCCTCCATGCGGTGCGAGATGTAGATGACGCCGGTGTCGGGCGAGCGGAAGCGGCGGATGAGGTCGAACAGCACGTCGACCTCGGCGTCGTTCAGGGCGGCCGTCGGCTCGTCCATGATGAGCACCTTGGCGTCGAAGGAGAGCGCCTTGGCGATCTCCACCATCTGCTGGCGGGCGACGGTGAGGCGTTCGACGGGCTCGTCGGGGTCGAGTGCGAGGCCGAGACGATCGAAGAGCTCCTGCGCCCGGGCGTTGAGGGCGCGGTCGTCGAGGAACAGGCCGGCCGAGCGCTTCTCGCGCCCGATGAAGATGTTCTGCGCGACCGTGAGGTCGGGCATCAGGTTGAACTCCTGGTGGATGATGCTGATGCCCTGTTCCTGCGCGTGACGCGGGCCGTCGATCACCAGCTCCTGGCCGTTCATGCGGAACACGCCGGCGTCGGGGGTGTAGATGCCTGCGAGCAGCTTCATGAGGGTCGACTTGCCGGCCCCGTTCTCGCCGACGAGGGCGAGCACCTCCCCGTGACGCAGGTCGAGTCGCACGTCGTCGAGGGCGAGCACGCCCGGGAAGCCCTTGCTGACACCCTCGAGCTCGAGAAGTGGTGGCGTCTGAACCGCGCTCACTGGGGGCCTCTCTTCCTTGAGATGGGTGTGCTCGAGTGTACTACTCGTCGGATGTCTGCGGCCGATTCCGACGCCATTCCGAGATCTGCAGCGCGGAATGCCATCAGAGGTCGGATCTGGATGTCGCTCGTGCCGCTCACGGTGCGAGCCCTTCGGAGCGCAGCGCGTCCCACAACGGATCCGGCACGGCGGTTTTCGCCCGCGCCATGTTCTCACGCACGGCATCCGCTCGCGCAGATCCCACGACGACCGTGCGCACGGCCGGATGCCGCAGGGGATACTGCATCGCAGCCACCGGCAGGGACACCCCGTGCTCCCGGCAGACCGCCGCGATCCGTCGCGCCCGATCCAGTACGGCATCGCCGACCTGGGCGTAGTCGTAGTGCGCATCGGCATCGGGCTCGTCGGTCGCGAGCAGCCCGGAGTTGTAGGGAGCGGCGGCCACGACGCCGACGCCCCGCTCCAGGCAGAGAGGCAGCAGCTCGGCGAGCGCCGGCTGCTCGAGCAGCGTGTAGCGCCCGGCGATCATGACCAGGTCGATGTCGCCCTCGCGCACGGCTCGCGCTGCGGCGTCCGCATCGTTGGTGCCGATGCCGATGGCGCCGACGATGCCCTCGTCGCGCAGTCGCTGCAGGGCGGGAAGACCCTCGGCGAGCCCGCGGTCGAGGTCGTAGACGTCGGGATCGTGCAGGTAGGCGATGTCGATGCTGTCGAGGCCGAGCCGGTCAAGGGAGTCCTCGATGCTGCGGCGGATGCCGGCCTCGCTCGGATCGAACCGCCGCACCAGCTCGTTCGGCACGGCGTAGGCGTCGGCGAGGTCGTCGCCGCCGTCGAACGCCGGGTTCGGGTCGAGCACCCGCCCCACCTTCGTGGAGATCGTGAACTCGCTGCGTGGCTTGTCGCGCAGCGCGGCGCCCAGGCGCTTCTCCGAGAGACCAAGCCCGTAGTGCGGAGCCGTGTCGTAGTAGCGGATGCCGCCCTCCCATGCCGCCGCGACGGCGGCTGCGGCATCCGAGTCGCTCACAGCGCGATAGAGATTGCCGAGGGGTGCGCCGCCGAACCCGACCGGGCCGAGGCGCGCGGCTGAGGTGACGCTCATACCGAAGCCGTCGCGGTGGTCACCGAGGCCGCCGCCGTGGTGCCCTGCCACGTGTACTCGTCGATCGACGCGGGCAGCATCTCGGTGCCTGCTCCGGGTGCGGACGGCACCAGATAGCGCCCGCGCTCCATCACCGTCGGCGTCACGAAGTGCTCGTGCAGGTGGTCGACGAACTCGATCATGCGGCCGTCCATGTCGGCCGACACCGCCACGTAGTCGAAGAACGACAGGTGCTGCACGGCCTCGCAGAGTCCGACGCCGCCGGCGTGCGGGCAGACCGGAACACCGAACTTCGCTGCGAGCAGCAGGTTCGCGATGTTCTCGTTCACGCCGCCCACGCGCGTCGCGTCGATCTGCATGACCTGCATGCCCTCGGCCTGCAGAAGCTGCTTGAAGACGATGCGGTTCTGCACGTGCTCGCCCGTGGCCACCCGCACCGGGGCGACTCCGCGGGCGATGGCCGCGTGGCCGAGGATGTCATCCGGACTCGTCGGCTCCTCGATCCAGGCGAGGTCGAAGCCGGCGAGCTCGTTCACCCAGGCGATGGCGTCGGCCACGTCCCAGCGCTGGTTCGAGTCGATGGCGATCGGGAAGTCGGGTCCGACGGCTGCCCGCGCGATGCCGAGGCGACGGATGTCGTCGTCGAGGTTCGCGCCGACCTTGAGCTTGATCTGCGGGAAGCCGTCGGCCACGGCCTCGCGGCACAGGCGGTCGAGCTTCTCGTCGGAGTAGCCGAGCCAGCCCGGCGTAGTCGTGTAGGCGGGGTAGCCGGCTTCGAGCAGGTGGGCGATGCGCTCCTGGCGCGTGGGTTCGGCGGCCCGCAGGATCTCGAGTGCCTGCTCCGGCGTGAGTGCATCACTCAGGTACCGGAAGTCCACGACCGAGACGAGCTCTTCAGGACTGAGGGTCGACAGATGCAGCCAGAGCGGCTGGCCGGCACGCTTCGCCCGCAGGTCCCAGAGGGCGTTGACGATCGCGCCGATCGCCATGTGCATCACGCCCTTCTCCGGGCCGAGCCAGCGCAGCTGCGAGTCGTGCATGAGCAGGCGGGACGCGGCGCCCATGTCGGCGAGAAGCTCTTCGACGTTGCGGCCCACCAGGTGTCCGCGCAGGGTGTCGAGCGCCGCCACCTGCACGTCGTTGCCGCGGCCGATCGTGAACACGAACGCGTGACCCTCGAGTCCGTCCTCGGCATCGGTGCGGATTGCCACGTAGGCGGCCGAGTAATCGGGGTCGGGGTTCATCGCATCCGAACCGTCGAGTTCGAGGGAGGTGGGGAAGCGGATGTCCCGGGTGTCAACGCTGACGATGGTGCTCATGATGTCCTTTCGAGGGCGGTGCCGAGCCTAGACATCTGATGTCTGTGCTGTCAAGCGCATCGGTTCCCGCGATTCGGTCTCCCGGATGCCACTTTCCCAGCTTCAGAGTTCCGATGTTCGGCGCGTTTCGTCCGCAGAGGGCCGAGCGCAGCGACCGCCCGAAGCGCATCCAGGGGCGCCACCGCTCAGGACGCTTCGACCGCGGGCTTCGTCCGGGCCTCAGCGAGCGGGTAGCGGGGTGGGAGCGGGCGGGGCGTTGGCGCCAGGCAGGCGCTACGCCGCCTGCTCACCGGCCGAGCCCGCGGGAACGACATCTCCCGCAGCACCCAGAGCACCCGCGTCGTTCTCTTCCGCGCCGGGGACTACCGGCCGCAGAAGTAGTCGCCGCAGATTGTTGCCGGGTCGCGGTCGTTGGGCGAGGTAGACGTGGGCGGGTGGGGTGAACCAGGTGCGGTTATCGATCACCTCAATCACCCACCCTTCGCGGTGCAGCAGGTGGTGGTGGTACGAGCAGAGCAGCACCCCGTTCGCGAGATCCGTGCGGCCGTGGTGTCGGTCCCACCAGCGAATGTGATGGGCATCGCAGAACTGCGGTGGGCGGGTGCAGCCGGGGAACGCGCATCCGCCGTCCCGCTCGGCCAACGCGACCTTCTGTGACCTCGAGAACAACCGCTGCGACCTGCCCAGGTCCAGAGGCACCGAGTCGCCACCCAGCACGAGGGGGATGATGCCCGCGGATGCGGCCAGGCATCGTGCCGTGGCCGCTGAGATCGGCTGGGCGATGCCGTCGAT
>NZ_SPQZ01000002.1 GCF_004570845.1 Orlajensenia leifsoniae
GCGTTCGTCGCGTCCGAGGTTCAACGGTTGCCCGGTCGAGGAGAACAGTACGGGCAGGTAGCCGGCGCACAGTCCGCGTTCGACGCTCGCCAGGGAGACGGCGCCCGGGTGGCCCTCGAGGGCACCGAACCCGTCCCCGGTGCGCAGCGCCTGTTCGTTGACGACCACCCGAACCGACGGGGCTTCAGTGTCGAGGAGGCGCATCGGGTCGACGGATGCGCCGGCCCTGACGAGGTGGACGAGGCCCTCGGCGGCATCGCGTTCCCGGACCGCCTTGTCGACGAACGGATCCCGGACCGGTGCAGCACCGAAGGCGCGCTTCTTCGGGTCGGGCTGCCGGCGAGGGTGGGTCAACTGGTCGTGGACGGCTTGGAGGAGGGCACCGTTCTCGGGGTCCAGGGCGTACTCGCCGCGGTACATGCCGTCGGGGCCGATCCACTGCCGCCAGTACTGCTTCTCCCGCAGCGCATTCTCCCGGACGGCGACTCCCGAGATGTCGATGCGGTCGCGAGCTGCGCGGGCAGCGGTGCGGGCTTCAGCCACGTGCACCCTGTGGGTGCCATCCGCACCGAACAGATCGGTGAGCAGTTCGGCCAGGGCTGCTTCGAGGTCGTCGGCGGTGACCGCGTCAGTGATCTCGCCGAGCCCGGTCTGGATCACGTCGGCTACCGCCACGGTGACCCGCCCCGCGGTGACCAGGGCGGCCAGAGCGGCGTACCAAGGGGCCTCGACCGGCGGCACTGTGGCGGCGAGATCGGGATCGGCCTCACGGGCGGCGGCAAGGTCGGTGGCGGCATCCGTCACCGCGATCATCTCGCCCACCCTGGCCAACGAGCGCGCTTCAGCCTTCGTCGACCCGGTCATCGACACCAACAGCGTGTCGGCGTCGGTGAACCCCGACCGGCGTGCCAACGACCCGAGACCGTGCTCGGGGGTGGAGCGGCGGGCGATCTCGGCCGCAGCCAATGCCGCCCACCGATCCAACTCCTGCCGAGGGCTCGTCAAGGCGCTCTGCGTCGACAGCAACTCGTCATCGGCCAACGCCGCGAACGTGGCCGCACACACCCCGGAAGACGCCAGAGAGGCAGTCAGATCGGTGAGCAACAGAGCCGGTGCGGGCATGACTCCATTGTCTCAAACCCGAGCAACCCTCGCAAGTGTATTCGAAACATATCCGTGAATACGGACTTGTGGAGGAGACCCGCTCGGACACTTCTCGAATATATGTTCGATCACTCCATCGTCACGATCACGGCCCCGCGCTTGCGGTGGGTGTCGACGCGGCGGTGGGCGTCGGCGATGCGCTCGAGCGGATAGGTGCTGTCGATGACGGCTCGCAACGCGCCGCTCTCGACGAGCCCGACGGTGACGGCGAGGTCGCGGGCGTGCGCGGACGTCGGGCGCAGTCCGGTGAAGGCGATCGCGGCTCGCGTGCGTCCGAGATGGAGGCGCGAGGTGAGCGACGTCCAAGCCATCTGCAACAGAATCGCGAGCGTGGGGACTGTGCGCAGGTAGGCGCCGCCGTCGGCGAGCATGGGGCGGGCACGTCGGTACGAACTCGCTCCGACGGCGTCGAAGATCACGTCGTACCGCGCGTCGGGGCGAGGATCGTCGCCGACGGATGCCGCCCACCAGTCCTCGCGCGTGTAGTCGACCACGCGTTCCGCGCCCAGCGACCGAACCAGCTCGACGTTCGGCCCGCTGCAGACTCCGGTGACGTGAGCGCCGAAGTGGACTCCCAGCTGTACCGCCATCGACCCGACGCTGCCGGATGCCCCGATCACGAGGAGACGCTGGCCCGAGCGGAGTCGGCCGGCATCGCGCAGGAACGCCAACGCCGTGGCGTCGACGAGGGCGGCGGACTCGGCATCCGTGACCCCGGACGGTTGCAAGGCGAGGGCGGCATCCGTGGGCAGGACGACGTGCGTGGCGTGCCCGCCCATCGTCGAACCCGTCACGCCGAAGACCCGGTCTCCGACGCGAAAGCGTGCATCGCCCGCACCGGAAGCGACGCCGGCGCCGGCCGCGGAACCGCCCCCGGAACCGCCCCCGGTACCGCCCGCAGAACCACCGGCATCGCCAACCGAGACGATCTCGCCCGCGACGTCCGATCCGAGCACGGGGATCCGCGGATGCCGCAGCCCGAAGTAGAGCCGGGCGAAGGCCGGCGAGCCCGCTCGGGCGGCCGCGTCAGCGGCGCCCACGGTGGCCGCCCGCACGCGGATCACGACCTCACCCGGAGCTGCGACCGGGGTCGGGGCATCCGTCACATCGACGACGTCGGGTCCGCCGTAGCGGGAGTACCGTGCCTGCTTCATGATGCATCTCCGGTCGGGTAGCTGAACACGTCGTCGAGTCGAACACCGAGAGCTCCGGCGATCTGGAACGCCAGCTCGAGCGTGGGGGAGTAGCGCCCCTGCTCGATGGCGATCACGGTCTGGCGCGTCACCCCGATGCGTTCGGCGAGCTGCGCCTGGGTCATCTCTCCGGCCTGGGCTCGCAGTGCGCGGATGCGGTTGGAGACCCGCGTCGGCTTCACCATGACGGGTCGATCCCGCGGCGATAGGCCACGAGTTTGACGACGGATCCGACCACCGCCGAGAGCACGAACCCGAGGTAGATGGCGTTGGCGATCCAGAAATACGGCTGCTCGAGGAGCGCCAGCAGCAGAGCGACGAGGGAGCCGCCGATCACGAACCACGAGGCTCGGGCCTCGCCGAAGCGGTTGATCTGACGGTCGCGGGTGTCGCTCGTGTAGTTGTCGCTCGGGCTCAGAATCTCCACGACGATGCGCCCCACGATGGCTGCGACGATCGAGATGCCGAGCGAGATCAGGAACGGCATGACGTAGTCGACGTCGACCAGGGGAGCGCCGTCGGCCTGGCTGAGGATGATCCAGACGTACACGAGGTAGGCCCCGGTGGACACCAGAAGGTAGACCCAGACGCCCTTCTGCTCGTAGGACATGGCTGCTCCGATGCTCGGGTGATGTAAAGAATGCTTTACATGGAGAAGCTAGGCCTCGAATCGACGCATGTCAAGAATTATTTACATCGGATCTCGATGGCGAGCGGATGCCGCGTCACGACGCCGCGTCACGACACCGACATCCCCGGTTCAGCCCAGGAACCCCCGCAGCAGCGCCTCGGACCCGGCGATGTGCTCCTCCATGGCCTGTGCCGCGGCATCCGGATGCCCCCGCAGGATGGCCTTCACGATGTCCTCGTGCTGCTCGTTGGAGTGCACGATGTTCGCGGCGATGAGGGGGATGCGGTCGAGCAGCTCGTTGGTGCGCATGCGCACGTCCGCGATGAGCGGCACGAGGCTGGGGGATCCGACGAGCTCGGCGATGAGCAGATGCAACCGCGAGTCGAGTCGCCGGTAGTCCTCGGCGGAACCCGCGCTGCAGTCCTCGAGTGCCTGCCACAGCCGCTCGCGCTCGATCCCGCTCAGCTCCCCCGTGGCGGCCTGCCGGGCAGCGCCCACCTCGAGGATGCTCCGCAGCACGAGGGTGTCCTCGATCTCAGCCGGTGTCACGGCCGGCCGCTCGACGAGCACGGCGGAACCGCCGGCCGAACCCGCCCGCATCACCGGCGTGCCTGTCGGCAGTTCATCAACGACGAAGGTGCCGCCGTAGCGACCGCGCCGGGACACCACGTAGCCGGCATCGGCGAGGGCTCCGATCGCATCGCGCAGGGTGTCGCGGCTCACCGACAGCATCGAGGCGAGTTCGCGTTCGGCCGGCAGCCGGCCTCCCGGACCGATGAGCCCGAGCCTGATAGTCTGCAGCAACCGCTGCACGGTCTCCTCGAAGGCGTTGACGACCTTGCCGGGGCGCAGCAGAAGGTCGGCGCTCAGATCGCCGGCCGCATCCGTTCCCCCCGTGTCGGTCATCGTTCCAGCCTAGATCGCCCCTCAGAGCGGCGTGACGTACGCCGAGCTGATGCCGCCGTCGACGAGGAACGTCGACCCCGTGATGAACGACGAGTCGTCGCTGGCGAGGAAGGCGACGGCGGCGGCGAGCTCCTCGGGCTCGGCGAAGCGCCCGACCGGGATGTGCACGAGCCGGCGCTGGGCACGCTCGGGGTCCTTCGCGAACAGCTCCTGCAGCAGCGGCGTGTTCACGGGGCCGGGGCAGAGCGCGTTCACCCTGATGCCCTGACGCGCGAACTGCACGCCGAGCTCGCGGCTCATGGCGAGCACGCCGCCCTTCGACGCCGTGTACGAGATCTGCGAGGTGGCCGAGCCGAGTACGGCAACGAAGGAGGCCGTGTTGATGATCGATCCGCGCTGCTGCTTCACCATGTGGCGCAGGGCCGCCCGCGAGCACAGGTAGACGCTCTTGAGGTTCACGTCCTGCACCTTCTGCCAGGCGGGCAGCTCGGTGGTCTCGATCGAATCGTCATCCGGAGGTGAGATGCCCGCGTTGTTGAACGCGATGTCGACCGAGCCGTAGGTCGAGGCCGCCGTGTCGAACAGGTTGTCGACCTGCGCCTCGTCGGTCACATCCGTCGGAACGAAGAGGCCGTCGACGGATGCCGCCATCTCGGCGCCCGGCGAGCCCGGAAGGTCGCCGATCACGACACGGGCGCCTTCAGCGGCGAAGCGCCGAACCGTGGCGAGGCCGATGCCGCTGGCCCCTCCTGTGACGACGGCGACTTTGCCTGCGAGGCGCTGGGTGAGGTCGATGCGGGTGATGTCTGCCATGGGTGCTCCTTAGTCGACGGCGATGAAGACGTTCTTGGTCTCGGTGAATGCGAGTGGGGCGTCGGGTCCGAGCTCGCGCCCGAGCCCCGACTGCTTGAAGCCGCCGAACGGTGTCGTGTAGCGCACTGAGGAGTGCGAGTTCACGGACAGGTTGCCCGACTCGACTCCGCGCGAGACCCGCAGGGCACGGCCGACGTCGCGGGTCCAGATCGACCCCGACAGCCCGTACTCGGTGTCGTTCGCGAGCGTGAGCGCGTCGGCCTCATCGTCGAAGGGCAGCACCGTCACGACGGGGCCGAAGATCTCCTCGCGCACCCGGCGGTCGCCTCGGGGAGGCGTGAGCACCGTCGGCGCGAACCAGAAGCCGGGTCCGTCCGGAGCCGATCCGCGGAAGGCCACGTCGCGGTCATCCGGAACGTACGCGCTCACGGCGTCGAAGTGCGGCCTCGAGACCAGCGGTCCCATCTCGGTGCTCTCCAGCAGCGGGTCGCCGACGACGACTCCCTGCACGGCCGTCTCGAGCAGCTCCATGAAGCGGTCGTACACAGTGCGCTGCACCAGGATGCGGCTGCGTGCACAGCAGTCCTGCCCGGCGTTCTCGAACACCCCGTACGGTGCCGTGGCCGCGGCCTTCTCGATGTCGGCGTCGGCGAACACGATGTTCGCACTCTTGCCGCCGAGCTCGAGGGTGACCCGCTTCACCTGGTCTGCGCATCCGGCCATGATCTGCTTGCCCACGACGGTGGACCCTGTGAAGACCACCTTGCGCACCGCCGGATGAGTCACGAAGCGCTCGCCGACGACCGATCCGCGGCCGGGAAGCACCTGGAACAGGCCGTCGGGCAGTCCAGACTCCACGGCCAGCTCTCCCAGACGGATGCTGGTCAGCGGGGTCCACTCCGCGGGCTTCACCAGCACGGCATTGCCGGCAGCGAGGGCCGGTGCGAAGCCCCAGGCGGCGATGGTCATCGGGAAGTTCCACGGCGTGATGACGCCCACGACGCCCAGGGGCTCGTTGAAGGTCATGTCGATGCCCCCGGCCACGGGGATCTGCCGGCCGAACAGGCGCTCGGGGGAGGCGGAGTAGTACTCGAGCACATCGCGCACGTGCCCGGCCTCCCACCTCGCCTGGCCGATCGGGTGGCCGGAGTTGCGCACCTCGAGCTGTGCCAGGGTCTCGAGGTCGCCGTCGACGGCCTCGGCGAAGCCGCGGAGTGCCGCCGCCCGGTCGGCCGGCGCGCGTGATGCCCACTCGCGTTGAGCTGCCGCCGCGCGAACGACGGCGGCGTCGACGTCCTCGCTGCTCGCGTGCTCGATGGTCGTGATGACGCTCTCGTCGGCGGGGTTGATGAGCGTGGAGTTCATGCGTGCTCCTGGGTGCTGGTGGTCGGCCCGATGCCGCTGCTGGTCTCGCGCTCGGGGACCCTGACGCGTCCGCGAGCCGCCTCGACGAGGCCTGCGAACAGCCGACGGTCCTCGCTGTTCTCCTCCGGATGCCACTGCACGGCGACCCCGAACGGAACGGTCGTCAGTTCGACGGCCTCGATCACGCCGTCCTCGCTGCGCGCTGTGACGACGAGACCGTCGGCCACGACGTCGATCGCTTGGTGGTGGTAGACGTGGGCCGGATGCCGCTCGCCGACGAGAGCCGCGACTCTCGACCCGGCGACCGTGGCCACCTCGATGGAACCGAACTCCGCCGGAGCCGGCTGGTACTTCTCGCTGCCGATCACGTCGGGCAGGTGCTGCACGAGTGTGCCGCCGAGGCTGGCGTTGAGCATCTGGGCGCCGCGACAGATGCCGAGGAACGGCAGCTCGCTCTCGATCGCAGCGAGCAGGAGGGCGTTCTCCCAGGTGTCGCGGTCGATGCGCGGCACGCCGGTGCGCTCGTGCGGCTGCTGGCCGTAGCGCGCGGGGTCGACGTCGGCACCGCCGGCGATGATCAGGCCGTCGAGGCCGCCGAGCACGGCGCGCGCCGTCGAGGGCGAGACGGGTTGAGGGGGGAGCAGCACGGCGATGCCTCCGGCATCCGTCACCGCATCGATGTAGACCTTGGGGAGGAAGGCCGCACGCACGTCCCAGACACCGGTCTGCGCCTGCTCGAGGTACGTGGTGATCCCGATGACCGGAGTCGCCACTGGCGCGGGAGCGGCGGCGTCGCCCGCGCTCTCAGAGTCGTTCGAAGCCACGGACCCGCTCCCAATCCGTCACGGCCGCGTCGAAGGCGGCCAGTTCGACGCGGGCGTTGTTGAGGTAGTGCTCGACCACCTCGTCGCCGAAGGCCGCGCGGGCGATGGCGGAGCCCTCGAACAGCTCGGCGGCCTCGCGCAGCGTGGTCGGCACCCTGTCGGTCCCTCCCGTGTAGGCGTTGCCGACGGCTGCATCCTCGAGCTCCAGCTCGTTCTCGATGCCGTGCAGGCCGGCGGCGATGAGGGCGGCTACGGCCAGGTACTGGTTGACGTCTCCGCCGGGCACGCGGTTCTCGACGCGCATGCCGAGGCCGTGCCCCACGACGCGCAGCGAGCAGGTGCGGTTGTCGAGTCCCCAGGCCACGGCGGTCGGGGCGAAGCTGCCGTCGACGTAGCGCTTGTAGGAGTTGATGTTGGGTGCGAAGAAGAGGGTGAGCTCACGCATCGCCGCGAGCTGGCCGGCGAGGAACTGCCTGAACATCGTCGACATGCCGTGTTCGGCATCCTCGTCGGCGAAGACGGCACCGCCGTCGTCGTCGCGCAGCGAGATGTGGATGTGGCAGCTGTTGCCCTCCCGCTCGTTGAACTTCGCCATGAACGTCAGGCTCTTGCCGTGTGCGTCGGCGATCTCCTTCGCTCCGTTCTTGTAGATGGAGTGGTTGTCGCAGGTGACGAGAGCGTGCGCGTAACGGAACGCGATCTCCTGCTGGCCGAGGTTGCACTCGCCCTTCACGCCCTCGCAGTACATGCCGGCGCCGTCCATCGAGTTGCGGATGTCGCGCAGCAGCGGCTCCATGCGCGTCGAGGCGAGCAGCGCGTAGTCGATGTTGTAGTCGCTCGCTGGTGTGAGGTCGCGGTAGCCCTTCTTCCAGGCGTCGCGGAAGCTGTCGTCGAAGACGATGAACTCGAGCTCGGTGCCGACGAACGGCACGAGGCCGCGTTCGGCCAGGCGCTCCAACTGCGCCTGGAGGATCTGGCGGGGCGAGGCGACGACGGGGGAGCCGTCGAGCCACTGCAGGTCGGCTGTGACGATCACGGCACCGGGCAGCCAGGGCGCTCGCCGCAGGGTGTCGAAGTCGGGGATCATCGCCATGTCGCCGTAGCCGCGCTCCCAGCTCGACATGGAGTAGCCGGCTACGGTGTTCATCTCCACGTCGACGGCGAGCAGGTAGTTGCAGCACTCGGCGCCGTGCTCGGCGACGTCCTCGAGGAACAGTCGGGCCGAGACGCGCTTGCCGATGAGTCGGCCCTGCATGTCGGTGAAGGCCACGATCACGGTGTCGACGGCTCCGGATGCCACCTCTCCGGTGAGCTCCTCGATCGTCAGGTTTCCGGACCTCGGTGTCATGGAACTCTCCTTGCGGCCGAACGAATGGTGCGCTTTCCGACCATTACATCACAGCCAGTCATCTGCGGCGAGGCTGTTCCGCGGCATCCGCGCGGAGACCGGTGCCATCCGCTTTCCCAAAGGTATGTACAACGCACCAATGACGGCTCTATAGTCATGGCCATCCACTCCACCCCCGTTGCCGTGCGCTCGGTAGGCGCCGATGCAACCCGAACGTGAAGGATCCATCGATGGCCAAAGACACCCTGCGGGTCTCCGGCGTGACGTACGCCTCGGCAGACGAGGGGTACTTCGAGAAACGCCGCCTCAAGCGCTCCGCCGGAATCTGGGGACTCTGGGGCCTCGCCGTCGCCGCCGTCATCTCGGGTGACTTCTCGGGCTGGAACTTCGGCATCGACTTCGCCGGCTTCGGCGGCATGCTGATCGCCTTCGTGATCCTCGTGGTCATGTACTACGGCATGATCTTCTCGATCGGCGAGATGGCGGCGGCGATGCCGCACACCGGTGGCGCCTACTCGTTCGCGCGTGCGGCGATGGGCCCGTGGGGTGGCCTGGTCACCGGACTCGCCGAGACCATCGAGTACGTCGCGACGACGGCCGTCATCGTGTTCTTCTCGGCTCAGTACGCCAACGGCATCACGACCGAGCTCCTCGGTTTCGATCTCTCGGCGAACATGTGGATCTGGTGGGTGATCCTCTACGTGGCCTTCATCGCGCTGAACGCGGCCGGAGCCGCCATCTCCTTCAAGTTCGCCATCGTGGTCTCGATCATCTCGATCGCGATCCTCCTGGTGTTCTCGGCCATGGCCCTGTTCTCGGGTGCCTTCAGCTGGGACTCGCTGTGGAACATCGCTCCGGATGCCGGTCAGACCGAGTTCCTGCCGCACGGCGTGCTCCCGATCCTGTTCGCCCTGCCGTTCGCCATGTGGTTCTTCCTCGGCATCGAGGAACTCCCACTGGCGGCCGAGGAGGCGCACAACCCCGTGCGGGACATCCCGAAGGCCGGATTCTGGGCCCGCGGAACCCTCATCGTCACCGGTCTCCTCGTGCTCTTCCTCAACACGGGTGTCATCGGTGCCGAGGCCACGGGCGTGTCGCTCGAGCCCCTGCTCGACGGCTTCCGCGCGATCGTCGGTGACGGAGCGGCCGCCGTGCTGGCGCTGTTCGCCCTCATCGGACTGCTCGCGTCGCTGCAGGGCATCATGTTCGCCTATGGCCGCAACATGTACTCGCTGTCGCGGGCTGGCTACTACCCGAAGTTCCTGTCGCTGACGGGCAAGCGCGAGACGCCCGGTGTCGCCCTCGTGGTCGGCGCCGTGATCGGGTTCATCGCCCTCATCGTGCTCGACATCCTGAGCAGGCTCGATGCAGAAGGCGTCGGTGCCGTCGCCGGTGCGATCATCCTCAACATCGCCGTCTGGGGCGCTGTGCTCGCCTACCTGCTGCAGATGATCTCCTTCGTGATCCTCCGCAGGAGGTACCCGAACGCCAAGCGGCCCTACGTGAGCCCGTGGGGCCTCCCGGGCGCCATCATCGCCGGTGTCATCGCGGCGCTCGTGTTCGTCGGATTCATCATCAACCCGACGTTCCAGCCGGCCATCATCGCGATCGTGGTGGTCTACGTGCTCATCCTGCTCGGCTTCGCCTTCTGGGGCCGGCACAGGCTCATCCTCTCTCCGGAGGAGGAGTACGCGGTCTCGGGCGGCCTGCACGGCGATCCGCAGTCCGAGGGGTACGGCGGCGACGTCGAGAAGGACCTGCTGGCCGCCGACGGGGTCGACGAGCCGCGCTAGGCGCGTCATGCCGCATGGTGGGGTCCCTGCTTCGGCAGGGACCCCACCATCATGTCCGGGGGTTAACCGGATGGGGCGCATCCGTTCTGCTTCGTAGCGTTGAGGAGTCGCCCCGGTCGGGTCGCGACAGGCCCGACAGGGTCCAACATCAGAAGGAGTCACCCACCCATGTCCACCACAGCCCCTCTCGCTCCCACCGCTCTCGCGGTCGAGGCCGCGCGCGGCCTCAGCATCTCGAGCCTCGTGATCGGCATCGTCTCGATCGCCGCCGGGTGGACCCTCGTCGCCCCCGTCGCCGGCCTCGTGCTCGGCGTGATGGCCCTCCGCCGTGAGCCCGCCGGTCGCACTCTCGCCATCTGGGGCATCGTGCTCAACGGCCTCATGCTCGCCGGCGTGGTCGTGTTCACCGTCATCGCCCTGGTCTTCGGCCTGGCGCTCCTGCCGTTCGCCTTCATCGGCAACTGACGTCGAGCGCGCTGACGACTTCAGCAGACGCCGCGCAGGTCGACGACGGAATCCGTTCCGAATCGTCGATCTGGCGGCGTTTTCCTGCGTCTGTGGTCTCGACGTCTGAAGACTCCTGCGCGCGCCGACGGGTAGGCTGGAGGAGAGGCGACGATGCCTCGAGATCCACCGATCGAGCGCTCCAGGGCGCTCGGCACCAGCAGGCAACGGAGCCCTTTGTGACCAGCAGTGCGTCCACCATCCCGTCGAAGCGACCGAGTGAGGAGGCGATGATGGCGAAGCCGCCCACGCCGGCAGCAGTACGGACTGCGACCCCCGGATTCCGCATCGAGAGCGACTCGCTCGGCACCGTCGAGGTGCCCGATGACGCGTACTGGGGCATCCACACCAAGCGTGCCCTCGACAACTTCCCGATCGCCAAGCGTCCCATCTCGGTCTACCCCGACTTCGTGGTGGCCCTCGCCAGCGTCAAGCAGGCGGCAGCGCGCGCGAATCTCGAGGTGGGCGTCATCAGCGCCGAGAAGGCACGCTGGATCGACGCAGCCTGCCAGCGCATCATCAACGGAGCCCGCCAGGACCAGTTCGTCGTCGGAGTGATCCAGGGCGGCGCCGGAACCTCGACGAACATGAACGCCAACGAGGTCATCACCAACCTCGCTCTCGAACTCGCGGGTTACGAGAAGGGGCGCTACGACATCCTGCACCCCATCGACGACGTCAACCGCAGCCAGTCGACCAACGACACCTACCCGACCGCACTCAAGATCGCGCTCGCGTTCTCGCTCAAGCACCTGCTCGCCGAGCTCGCGCTGCTGCGCGAATCCTTCGCCGCCAAGGGCGAGGAGTTCGCCAGCGTGCTCAAGGTCGGACGAACGCAGTTGCAGGATGCCGTCCCCATGACCCTGGGCCAGGAGTTCCACGGCTACGCCACCACCCTGGGCGAGGACTACGACCGCCTCACCGAGACCACGTGGCTGCTCGCCGAGGTCAACATCGGCGCCACGGCGATCGGCACCGGCATCACCGCGGATCCCGGTTACGCGGCTGCCGCCATCCGTCACCTCAACGAGATCACCGGGTTGCAGCTCGAGGGGGCACCCGACCTCATCGAGTCGACGAGCGACGCCGGCGCCTTCATGTCGTTCAGTGGATCGCTCAAGCGCAGCGCCATCAAGCTCTCGAAGATCTGCAACGACCTGCGACTGCTGTCCTCGGGCCCGCAGGCGGGCTTCGGCGAGATCAACCTGCCCGCCAAGCAGGCGGGGTCGTCGATCATGCCGGGCAAGGTCAACCCCGTCATCCCCGAGGCCGTGAGCCAGGTCGCCTACGCCATCGCCGGGGCCGACGTCACCGTCACCATGGCGGCCGAGGCAGGGCAGCTGCAGCTGAACGCCTTCGAGCCCGTCATCGCGCACTCGCTGCTGCAGAGCCTCGCCTGGATGACCCAGGCCTGCTGGACCCTGCGGGTGAACTGCATCGACGGCATCACGGCCAACACCGACCGCCTCGAGGCGATGGTGGCGTCGAGCGTCGGCGTCATCACGGCCCTCATCCCGATCATCGGCTACAGCGAGGCGGCGATCCTGGCGAAGCAGGCCCTGCTGACGGGCCGGCCCGTCGCCGACCTGGTCGTGGAGGCCGGGCTCATGTCACGCGAGGAGGTGCTCGCGCACCTCGCTCCCGAGCGTCTGCTCGGCCTCGAGCACGTCACCACGGCGGTGCAGGCGCACGAGCGCAGGGGCGAGCCCTCGGAGTGACACCCGCTCGCTGATCCCCGCCCGCAGAGGCACGGGAGCGAAGCGAGCGCGCCGAAGCGCTGGTTCCTACCCGCTCGCTGAGGCCCGGACGGAGTCCGCGGTCGAAGCGCTCGAACGCGTGCGCTTCGACCGCGCGCTGCGCGCGGGCCTCAGCGAGCGGGAGCTACACCACCCGACAGAACGTCGTCAGCGACCCGATCCCGCCGATGGAGACTGTGACCGCAGAGCCGTCGCGCATGAACACCGGAGGCTTCCGCGAGTAGCCGGCGCCGCCGGGGCTGCCGGTGGAGATGAGGGTTCCGGCCGGGAGGGTGGCCGACGTCGACAGGTAGCTGATGATCTCGGCGACGCTGCGCACCATCTCGCTGCTCGAGGCATCCTGCAGGATGCGGCCGTCGAGGTTGGTGGTGAGCCAGACATCCTGAGGGTCGGGGATCTCGTCGGCTGTCACAACGACGGGGCCGGTGGGGGTGAAGCCGTCGAACGACTTGCACCGGCTCCACTGCGCCTCGCTGAACTGGATGTTGCGGGCCGTGATGTCGTTGACCACCGTGTAGCCCCAGACGTGGTCGAGGGCGTCGCGCACGGAGACGTTCTTCGCCGGCTTGCCGATGATCACGCCGAGTTCGGCCTCGTAGTCGACCTGGTCGCTGATCTCCTCGGGCCAGGTCGTGGTGTTCTCGTGACCCGTGAGCGAGTTCGGCCAGAGCGCGAAGACCGTCATCGCGGTCTCCGAGCGCAACTTCAGCTCGGAGGCGTGGGCGGCGTAGTTGGCGCCGATGGCGAGCACGTGCGGCGGACGCAGCACGGCGGAGGCGTGCCGAAGGCCGCTCACCGGCGTCATGCTGGTGCGGTTCGCCAGTGCGTTGGAGACGACGGCACGCACGTGGGCGAGGCCGGCGTCGCCGCGCTCGATGAGGTCCTGCAGGTCGGTCGGAGCCTCGTCCATCACCTCATCGAGGAACAGCGCCCCATCGTCGACGACAACGGCGAGCCGGTTGACCGACTCGCCCTCCACCCTGAGATGCGCGAACTTCACCTCTCTAGGCTATCCGGGCCGACGAGGGCTCGGGCGCGGGTGCGTCTCCCGCGGGCCCGATCAGCCTGAAGCAGCACGCCACAGATGCATGCTCGCGTAGCTGCTCCACGGTGCCCAGACGGCTCCGCGCGCCCGAAGTGCCTTCTCGTCCGTGGGCAGTCCGAGCCGCGCTGCACCCTGGCGCAGGGCGAGGTCGCTGGTGAGCAGCACGTCGGGACTCCCGAGGACCCGCATCGACAGGTAGCCCGCCGACCAGGGACCGATACCCGGGATCGCGGTGAGGGCGGCGGTCAACTCATCGCGGGTGTCGGAGACGTCGATGCTCAGCGATCCGTCGCCCAGCCGCTGCGCCACGTCGAGGATGGTGGCGATACGGCGTGTGGGTCCGCGCAGCACCTCGATGCCGCGCGCGGCGATCTGCTCGGCCGTCGGGAACAGGATCCACGCGCCGTCGGGGGTGCGCTCCCCGAGAGCCTCCGCGAGGTGCCCGAGGCTGGTGCGCGCCGAGGCCACCGAGACCTGCTGGCCGATGATCGTGCGGAACAGCGTCTCCTGGGGATCGATGGTGCCGGGCACGCGGATGCCGGGCACAGCGGCCACGGATGCGGCGAGTGCGGGGTCGGCGGCGAGCGCGGAGTCGATGGCCTCGGCGTCGGCATCCGCGTCGAGCAGCCGGCGAACGCGACCGACGAGCGGCATGAGGTCGGCGAGCGATGCCACCGTGGCGTCGCAGATGATGGCGGGGGTCGTCGCGTCGGAGTCGACGCGCAGCGCCACCGTCGCGATGCCGTGGGGAAGACGGATGGCGCGGGCGTACGTCTTGCCGTCCCAGGTCTCGACGCCCGTGATGGCCCGCACCCCGAGGAAGCCGAGCACGCCGGCGCCGTCGAAGGGGGCTCGGGCGGGGAGCCGCAGGCTGACGGCCGTCGAGCCCGGCACGCCCGCCGACGACGCGCCGAGTCCGGCCCCGGGCCGCGCCGGGAGGCGCCGAGCCCGGGCCCGCAGTTCGCTCGGCGTGAGTTCGTAGACCGCGGTGATGGTGTCGTTGAACTGACGGATGCTGCCGAAGCCGGCCGCGAACGCCACGTCGGCGATGGGCAGGTCGGTGCTGGTCAGCAGGATGCGCGCGGACTGCGCCCGGTGGGCGCGAGCGAGCGCCAGGGGACCTGCGCCGAGCTCGGCCTGCAGAACCCGGGTGAGGTGCCGCGGCGTGTAGCCGAGGTGGGCGGCGAGCCCCGGAACGCCGTCGCGCTCGACGACGCCGTCGGCGATCAGGCGCATGGCCCTCGCGGCGAGGTCCTCGCGGATGTTCCACTCCGGCGAGCCCGGCACGGCGTCGGGCAGGCAGCGCTTGCAGGCTCGCAGTCCGGCCTCGTGCGCGGCGGCCGCGGTGAGGAAGAACGACACGTTCTTACGCTGCGGCGTCATCGCCGGGCAGCTCGGGCGGCAGTAGATGCCCGTCGAGTGCACGCCGGTGATGAACTGCCCGTCGAAGCGCGCGTCCCGAGAGCTCATGGCCCGGTAGCGCTCCTCGAACTGCGTGTCGACGGGGGCGGATGGTGCGTTCATGCATCCAGCGTCGCACGCCCGGGCGTCATCTGTCAGCGGTTTTCGGACATGGGTGCAGCGCTGGTCGTGCTGGGTGCCTCGCTGCTCGGACCGGCCACCGCCGTCAAGGGGCAGCGCCCATTTTCCCCCGTCGCTAGCCTGAGAACCATGAGCGACGACGGATTCGTGAAGAAGGCCACGGCCTGGGCACTCGGCACGAAGCCCGTGCGCGCCATCCTGCTGTACCAGGAGCACCACGGCCCGATGCTGGCCGACAGCGTGACCTACCGCGTGCTGTTCTCCGTGTTCGCGGGCGTCTTCCTCGGCTTCGCCATCGCCGGGATCTGGCTGGCCGGCAACGAGCAGGCCATGCAGGCGCTGATCGATGCCGTGAACAGCACCATTCCGGGTCTCATCGGGGAGGGCAACCTCATCGACCCCGCCGATCTGGTGCAGCCGCTCACGCTCGGCATCGCCGGCATCCTGGCTCTCGTCGGTCTGATCGGAACCGCCATCGGAGCGATCGGATCCCTGCAGACGGCGTTCCGCAACATCGCCGACCAGCCGAACGAGACGACGTTCTTCCTCTGGATCATCCTGCGCAACCTCGGCCTCGCCATCGGCTTCGGCGCCGCCCTGTTGGCCGCGGCCGCCGTCACCTACTTCAGCACGGCCGCCCTCGACTCCGTCTTCTCCTGGGCCGGGTCGTCCTGGCTCCTGGACGCCTCGAGCCGCGGTGTCAGCATCCTCGTGATCTTCGCGATCGATACCCTCGTCGTGGCCGTCATGTTCCGCTTGCTGTCGGGCCTGCGCCCCGACGCCCGCTCCCTCTGGACCGGAGCCGTCCTCGGTGGCATCGGCCTCACCGTGCTGCAGGTGCTGTCGAGCCTGTTCGTCGGCGGGGCGACCAGCAATCCGCTGCTGGCCTCCTTCGGGTCGATCATCGCCCTGCTGCTCTGGCTCAACCTCTCGAGCCAGGTCATCCTCATCGCCGGCGCCTACATCGTCACGGGCGTCGAGGAGAAGCAGAACCGCGTGCGCGTGCGCTTCGGCGCGAGCACCTTCGAGACCCGGCGGGTGCAGCGCGCCGAGAACGCCGTCGACGCTGCGGCGACCGAGCTCGCGGTGGCCAGGGAGGCCGCACGCAAGGCTGCGGAACCCAAGCCGACCAAGGAGCAGAAGAAGGCCGAGAAGCAGGCCCGGAAGCAGCAGAAGAAGGTCCAGAAGGCGAAGGCCTCAGCGCGGCCCTGAGCCGCGGCATCCGGTGCCCACCTCCGTCCTAGGCTGATCGCATGTCCACCATCGACCAGTTGCGCGCCGCCCTCGGAGACACTGACGGCAACGGCACCGTGGTGACGGATGCCGCAACGCTCGATGCAGCGCGTGCCGACAGGTCGGGCTTCGTCGCCGCGGAGACGGCGCTCGCCGTGGTCTTCGCGGCATCCGTCTACGACGTTCAGACCACTCTGCGCTTCGCGAGCCAGCACGCGATCCCGGTCGTGCCCCGCGGCGCCGGAACCGGCCTGGCCGGCGGGGCCATCGGCAGCGCCGGGTCGATCGTGCTCGACGTCTCGCGCATGGACCGCATCCTCGAGATCGACGCTGAGAACGAACTCGCCGTCGTCGAGCCCGGCGTCCTCAACGATGCCCTCAACGCCGCGGTGCAGCCGCTCGGCCTCTGGTTCGCACCTGATCCGGCGTCGAAGGCCATCTCCTCGATCGGCGGCAACATCGCCACCAACGCCGGCGGTCTGCTCTGCGCCAAGTACGGCGTCACGCGCGAGGCCGTCCTCGGACTCGCGGTGGTGCTCGCCGATGGCAGGCTCATCCGCACGGGCCACCGCACCGTCAAGGGCGTGACCGGCTACGACCTCACGGCGCTCTTCACCGGATCGGAGGGCACTCTCGGCGTCATCGTCGAGGCGACGGTGCGCCTGCGTCCGCTGCCCGATGGGGCGCCCGTCACACTCGGGGTGTTCTTCGCCGACGTGGCGACTGCGGCTGCTGGAGCGGCATCCGTCACCGCAGCCAGGCTCCGCCCCGCCGTCATGGAGCTCATCGATCCCGTCGCCCTGGCGTTCATTCGCTCTCATCTCGGGGCGGATGCCTTCATCGGCACCCCTCTCGAGGGTGCGACCGGAGGCGCCACGGATGCCGCAGCCCCGGCCTTCCTGCTCGTGCAGTTCGACGGCCCGGCAGCCGGCGCCGAGGCGCAGGCCGCACTCCCGGTGCTCGCGGGCTGCGGGGGAGCAGCCCAGCTCGCCGCCGATGCCGCGGCAGGGGAGCGACTCCTGGCCATCCGTCGCGCGTTCCATGCCTCTGTGGCGGCCGGTGGCGAAGTGCTCATCGAGGACGTGTCGGTGCCGCGGTCGAGCATGGCCGAGATGTTCGTGGCCATCGCCGAGATCGGCCGGCGCCACGGACTCGCCATCCCGACCGTCGCGCACGCAGGCGACGGCAATCTTCACCCCAACTTCATCTACACCGGAGACTCGGTTCCGGATGCCGTCTGGCAGGCCGCCGACGAGCTCTTCCGCGCCGCTCTGGCGCTCGGAGGCACCCTCACCGGGGAGCACGGCGTCGGCCTGCTGAAGCGCCGCTGGCTCGCCGAAGAACTGGGCGACGACTCGTATGCGCTGCAACGCGACCTCAAGCGCGTCTTCGACCCGCAGGGCATCCTCAACCCGGGCAAAGTCTTCGCCGACTGATCCGACACGTGCCCGCACACGAGAAAATCTCGTCGTCCGGTGGTGCGGCAGTGCCTGCGACTCGACCGGCCGACGAGATTGGCCTACATCCAGCATGCCTCGCCGAGGCGTTCGCCGCAAGGGAAATCGGCGTGCAATCGGTGAACGGATCGGGTTGGATGGAGTCATGACCGATCTGAACAGCAAGCCAGAAGTCGACTTCCCGGAGGGCCCGGCGCCCGAGACCCTCGTCATCGAGGACATCGTCGTCGGAGACGGCGCCGAGGCCCAGGCCTCATCGACCGTCGACGTGCACTACCTCGGCGTGGAGTACGAGTCGGGCGACGAGTTCGACTCGTCGTGGAGCCGCGGCGAGTCCATCAACTTCCCGCTCAACCGCCTCATCGCGGGTTGGCAGGAGGGCATCCCCGGCATGAAGGTCGGCGGACGCCGCAAGCTCGTCGTGCCGCCGCACCAGGCCTACGGACCCGCAGGCGGAGGACACCAGCTCTCGGGCAAGACCCTCGTCTTCATCATCGATCTCAAGGGCGTCAGCTAGTCCGACCCCTGCACGAGCGACGGCCCGTCTCCTCAGGGGAGGCGGGCCGTTCGCGTTTCCTGCTCGCTGAGGCCCGGACGCAGTCCGCGGCCGAAGCGCCTTCAGCCGGTTGAAGCGCTCGGCGCGCTTCGGGCGGTCGCTCCGCTCGGCCCTCAGCGAGCTCGGGGCGAAGGAACTGCCGGCGGCGCCTCGGCGATCGCGTCGACGATCGCCAGCACGCGCACATCCGCGAGGATGCGGAAGTGCCCGAGGAACGGCATCCGGATGTTCCGATACGCGCCTGGGAGCAGGCTCCCGTCGGGCACGACGGGGTCGACCGTGCTGAAGATCGAGGTGATGCGCTCGTTGATGTCGAGGATCGTCGCGAAGCGCTTCAGAAGCGCATCCGTCGGGGAGAACTCCCGCAACTCCCGCCGGATCGCGTAACGCGCATAGGCCGAACCCGCGAACGGCGTGTTGATCGCCACCAGGTGGGCGACCCGAACGGGCCCTCCGGTGGCCTGGGCGGCTGCGTCATCGATGAGCACCTGCTTGCCGATCAGGCCGCCCTTGCTGTGCGCCACGATCACGACGTCGCGCAGGTCGCGCTGCTCGAGCATCCCGGCCACGAGCACGGCGGAGTCCGTGATGACGTCACGGTTGTGGCGCAGCTCGGGCACGACGTGCACCGGGTGCCCACTGGCGGAGAGGCGCTCGACCAACGGCAGCATGAAGCGCCAGTCCTCGTAGATGCCGGGCAGGATCACCACCGGTCGCTTCGTGCCGGCGAGGTAGGTCGCCGGCTTCGCGCCCGACCGCAGCACGTCGTACTGCCTCCGCGCCACGTAGGCGTAGTCGTGCACGAGGTCGGAGAGCAGCTTGAGCGGATTCATCAGGCCTCGGCCTGGCTCTCGAGCACGGCGCCTCCGTCGGAGCCCGCCTCCCGGGTGTCATCGACCCCGCGCGCGATTCCAGCGAACTGCACGATGAGCGCTGCCGGCGTGGCCGCGTCGACGTACATGCCCACGTGCGCCCGGCCCGTGAGCGTGTGGTGGGCGGCGACGGGGATCGCCTCGGCGAGGCTGCGGTTCCAGGCCTCGGAGCAGATGGGGTCGTGCTCGCCGCGCATCGCGAGCACCGGCATCCGCAGCTCGGCCGCGCGCTCCAGCATCGGGTAGGCGACCATCACCGGCGCCTGCTTGAGCATCCAGCGCGGCCCGCACTTGAGGTAGTCGGTGGCGACGATCCAGTTCACGTCGGGGCGTTCGCGCAGGGTGTCCTGGGCGAGCCTGAGCATCTGCCGCGGCAGCGTCTGCTCGGCGACGTCGGTCACGGTGCCGATGAGCACGGCATGGCCCACCGCCGCAGGATGCTGCAGGGCGGCCTCGACGACGACCTGCGTGCCCATCGAGTGGCCGACGAGCACGGCATCGGTGATGCCGGATGCGTCCATCCACCGGGCGACGAGGGAGCCGTAGCGTTCCATCGGCAGCGGGTCGCGTGGCTCGGGAGCATCGCCCATGCCGGGCAGTTCCAGCACGAACACGGGCCCGCGGGTGAGCAGCGCCGTCGCGAGCGGACCGAAGTAGCGCGAGGCGACGCCGATGCCGGGCACGAGCACGAACGGGCGCCCGGAGACCGCGACGGACTCCTTGACGATGAGCGTGAGGCCGTCATCGGTGAAGGTCGTCGTGCGTGTCAGCCGCGGTTGCGCGCGTCGGATGCGCGAACGCGGCGGCCTCGGCATGCTGCGATCCCCTCACCGGCCGCCATCACCGTGACGTCCGCCATCAGGCTATCCCCACGGAACGAACCGATGCCGAGGCTTGACTCGCCGGCCCGGATGCGTCAGTGGGCGGCGCGCGAGTCGGGCGTCGGGCGCGGGTCGGGCGTCGGGCGCGGGTCGGGCGTCGGGCGCGGGTCGGGTCCGGTGGTGGAATCCGCCGTTCGCACCCTGTCGACGAGTTCTCGCCACGGGCCCTGCAGCTGCTGCTCGGCCAGCGTGGCCTCGCGCTCGGGCGGGTCGGGCCTGTCGGTCGGCGCGTGCGCGTGGGTGTGGTCGAGGTCGGCGGGAGCGCCCGACTGTCGCTCGTAGCGGATGACGTAGACGAAGCGGTCGGGCTGCGGCGGCTGGGGCGGCACGTCGTCCCACGGGAGTTCTGCGAGCAGCACGAGCCAGGCGGCGGCATCGGGCTGCTCATCGACGAGCACGCTCCACGTTCGGCGGAGGCCGCCGAAGCCGCCGGATCGGGTGACGATCACGAGCATGGTGGTGATGCTACTCCGGTCCCGCTCGCTGAGGGCCCAGCGGAGCGACCACAGGAAGCGCCCCCATCCCGCTCGCTGAGGGCCGAGCGAAGCGACCGCCCGGAGCGACCGCCTGGAGCGCCTCAGGGGAGCGACCTACTCGTCGGCCACCACACCCACAGCGAGCCAGGCTGCACGCACGGCGTCGGTCTCGGCGGCGTCGTCGCCGTAGCGCCGGGCTGCGGCATCCGTCGTCACCTTCGCGAAGCGGGAGAAGTCGGCACGGGCGGCGAGGTCGTCGCCGGTGAGGGCGTCATACCAGATCTGGCCCGCCTTCTCCCAGGCTGCGCCCCCGATGGCCGTGGCCACGAGGTAGAACGCGTGATTGGGAATGCCGGAGTTGATGTGCACCCCGCCGCTGTCTGCGGTGGTGTCGTCGTAGTCGCGCATGTGGGCGGGCTGCGGGTCCTTGCCGAGCACGTCGTCGTCGTATGCCGTTCCCGGAGCCTTCAGGGAGCGCAACGCGATGCCCTGCACCTCGTCGGTGAAGAGCCCCTCGCCGATGAGCCAGCTCGCCTGATCGGCGGTCTGGCGCTTGGCGAACTGCGCCACGAGCGAGCCGAATACGTCGCTGACTGACTCGTTGAGGGCCCCGGACTGGCCCTCGTAGACGAGGTTCGCCGTGAACTGCGTGACGCCGTGCGTGAGTTCGTGGCCGATCACGTCGATCGCGATGGTGAAGCGGGTGAAGACCTCTCCGTCTCCGTCGCCGAACACCATGCGCTCGCCGTCCCAGAACGCGTTGTCGTACTGCTCGCCGTAGTGCACGGTGGCGTCAAGAGGGAGGCCCTTGCCGTCGATCGAGTCGCGGTTGTAGACGTCCCAGAACAGCTCGAAGGTGGCGCCGAGGCCGTCGTAGGCCTCGTTCACGCTGACGTCGTCTGTGGGCGGCTCGCCCTCGCGGCGCACCACCTCGCCGGGCAGCGTCTCGCGTCCCTGCGCGTCGGCGATGGTGCGCTCGGGCAGGCCCGGCGTGGCCGATCGCGGCCGGGCGGAGCGCGGCTGCGGGTTGCGGGTGAGGGGGTTCGGCTCGTCAAAGCGCACGCCGTCGCGCACGAGGGAGACCTTCGCTGCGTGGGAGGCGTTCTGGAAACGCGGATCGTCTGTGGCGGCGATGGCCGCCAGCAGGTACGGCGGAACGATGGAGTGGTGCCGCGGGATCCGGGCAGCGCCAGCATGAGTGCCGGCAACGCCCTCACGGGCTCGGTCAGCGCCGTCGTGGATTCCGACAGCACTGCGGCCCTCGGCATCCGTCGTCGCGTGCGAACGGATGTCGTGTGTGTCGTTCCCCCGGTTCATGCTGCGAGCCTAACCCGACCCCCGGACAGGGGAGAGGCATGCGTCTCGCGCCGCGTTTCGTAGACTCTCCCCATGCCGAGCCTCGCCGCCAGCACCGCCGACGCACCCGCTCTGCCACGCCTGTCGTGGAAGCTGGTGCCGACGCTGTTCGTGTGCGCCGCGGCGGTCATGCTCTTCGGCGTGCAGATCGTGTGGATCGGCTACGCGCTGCTCGCGGTGGGCCTCGTGATCGCCGCCATCGTCGATCGGGCGCTGCTGCGCGACCTCACCCTCATCGCCGCGGGGCTCGTGATCATCTCGACGATCTCGCTGGCGGCCGACATCAGCTACGTCAACATGGTGCGGATGGGCACTGTGCTCGCCCTCGCCGTCGCCGTGCCCTACCTGGTGTCGCGCTACGTCTACCGCGAGTACGCCATCAGGTTCCCGTGGCGCGGGGGTGGCCGCTGGACCCGCGCGCAGTGGTTCTACCTGGTGCTCGTGCTGGTGCTCGGCTGGACCATCCTCCCGTTCTACTTCATCACCTCGGGCGTCTACACGAACTGGCCGACCGTCACGGAACCGGATGCGATCGCTCGACTCCTCGTCGGTGTGAACGCCGTCGGCATCTGGGACGAGCTGTTCTTCATTTGCGTGGTCTACACGCTGCTGCGACGGCATTTCCCGAACTGGCAGGCGAACCTCCTGCAGGCCGTCATCTTCGTCTCGTTCCTGTGGGAGCTCGGCTACCAGAGCTGGGGTCCGCTGCTCACCTTCCCGTTCGCGCTGCTGCAGGGCTACACCTTCTCCCTCACGCGCTCTCTCGGCTACGTGATCACCGTGCACCTGCTCTTCGACCTGGTGGTCTTCCTCGTCATCGTGCACGCGCACAACCCCGGAGCGCTGCCGATCTTCCTGCTCTGAGACTGCCCTCGTGCTGCCGCCGGTCGCCTCCGCCGCCGTGTTCGCAGGATGAGGACGCAGCTGAGTGCTCGGAGGGGGTCATCCTCGCCGTGATCCTGTGAACGGAGGCGGCGCGATCAGAGGGCGGCATCCGTTCGCCCCGCGTTCACCCGGCGTTCGCGGACGCCCGACAGTCTGAGCCGGGCCGCGCGTGCGGCCCACACTCACGCGTGCGAAGGGCAGACACGAATGCGATCGACCTGGCGGGCTGCGACAGCGGCCCTGCTCACCTCCCTGGTGCTGGCAGCACCTCTCACGGCGGCTCTCGGTCAGGCCGATGCGGCCTCGGCTGCGCCCGCCGTGACCGACCTGCGCATCAACGAGGTGGAGTCCGACGGCGGAACCCCCGGCGACTGGATCGAACTCGCGAACCCGAGCACGGCATCCGTCGACGCCTCCGGTCTCGTTCTCAAGGACAACGACGACACCCACGCCTTCGTCATCCCGAGCGGATCGACCATCGCGGCCGGCGGCTTCCTCGCGCTCGACGTCGACCCGTCGTTCGGTCTCGGCAAGGCCGACTCCGCACGCCTCTTTACGGCCGACGGCGCGCTCATCGACTCCTACACCTGGGCCGCCCACGCCGTCGGCACCACGTACGGGCGATGCGCGGATGCGACAGGAGACTTCACGACGACGGCCTCGGTCACGAAGGGTGCTGCCAACGACTGCGGCACCGGAACGCCGACTCCGACGCCCACGGCCACCCCGACGCCCACCGCCACCCCGACGCCCACCCCGACGACTCCGCCGGCTGAGGCGTCAGCGATCCGCATCAACGAGATCGAGTCGAACCCGGATGACTGGGTGGAGTTCATCAACACTTCCGACGCCGCCGTCGACGCCTCGGGCTACAAGCTCAAGGACGGCGACGACACCCACGACTTCTTCGTGTTCCCCGCCGGCTCTGTGATCGCGCCGCACGGCCTGCTCGTGATCGACGCCCTCCCGTGGGGCCTCGGCGCTCCCGAGACGGCACGCCTCTACGCTCCCGACGGCACCACCCTCGTCGACAGTCACTCGTGGACCAACCACGCCGCCGCCAGCCTCGGCCGCTGCCCGGACGGCACCGGCGCCATCGTCGCGAACTCGTCCGTCACGAAGGGCGCTGCGAACGACTGCAGCGTCGCCGTGCGCATCAACGAGGTCGAGTCGAGCGGCGTCGACGGGGACTGGATCGAGCTGCGCAACATCGGCGCTCCGGCCGACATCTCGGGCCTCGTGCTCACCGACAACGACCCCACCCATGAGGTCGTCATCCCGGCCGGCACCCTGCTGCCCGCCAACGGGTTCGCCTCCTTCGCCACCGAGCCCGCCTTCGGACTTGGCGGTGCCGACTCCGCGAAGCTGCTCACGGCCGACCGCGGCACCGTCATCGACTCGTACAGCTGGACCACCCACGCCGCCACGAGCTACGGACGCTGCCCCGATGGCACCGGTGAGTTCATCACCACCGCAGAGCCCACCCGCGACGCCGCCAACTCCTGCGTCGTGAGCGCGCCCGTCGACGCCTGGCCCGGCGGAGCATCCGTCACCACGGCCGACGTCGCCGGCGTCCTCGGCGGCAACATGAGCGGACTCGTGCACGAGCAGACCGGATCCGCCGCCTCGGCCGGGACGCTGTGGGCAGCCAAGAACGGCCCCGGTGCGCTCTACAACCTGGCCTGGAACGGCAGCGTCTGGGCACCGGTCACGACCGACGGCTGGTCGGCGGGCAAGACCCTGCACTATCCCGACGGAACCGGCGACGTCGATGCCGAGGGCGTCACGATCACCGGAGCCGGAGCATCCGGCGGCCTGTTCGTGGCCTCGGAGCGCAACAACGCGAACAATGCCGTCAGTCGCCTCTCCGTGCTGAAGTTCGACGTGTCGGGCGGCGCCACCTCCCTCACCGCCACACGGGAATGGAACCTCACCGCCGACCTCCCCGCCGTCGGAGCCAACGCCGGCTTCGAGGCCGTGACCTGGGTTCCGGATGCGTGGCTCACGTCGCGCGGACTGCTCGACCAGAGCACCGGCGCCCTCTATGACCCGTCGCGCTACCCCGACCACGCCGGCGGCCTGTTCCTCGTCGGCGTCGAGACGGCCGGAGCGGTCTACGCCTACGCCCTCGACCAGACGACGGGCGCCTTCACCCGCGTCGCGTCCTTCGCGAGCGGTCTGACCAGCGTGATGGAACTCGGCTTCGACGCCGAGAAGAGCAAGGTGTGGGCCGTGTGCGACGACACCTGCCAGGGTCGGAGCATCCTGCTCGACATCGCGCAGGATGGTGTCGACGACGGCAGGTTCGCGGGCGTCGCCGCCTACGAGCGCCCGGCCGGCATGCCGAACCTCAACAACGAGGGCTTCGTCGTGATGCCGCAGTCGCAGTGCGTGGAGGGTTCGAAGCCGGTCTACTACGCCGATGACGCGGCGACGGATGGCCACGCGCTGCGCGCGGGCACGATCGACTGCACGGTGCTGCCGACGGACCCGACCGACCCCACCGATCCCACGGACCCGACGGATCCCACCGACCCGACCGATCCCACGGACCCGACGGACCCGACGGACCCGACGGACCCCACCGACCCGGTGACGCCCGGCATCCCGACCCCGATCCCCGGTGACCAGCTCAGCGACGCGAACCGCGGACCTGTGTCAGCGGCATCCGGAGTCGTCGCGGGTGATCCCGTCACAGTGTCGGTCGGAGCCGAGCACGCGGGGGAGAAGGTCGACGTCTGGCTCTATTCGACGCCGCAGCACATCGGACGCACCGAGGTCGGCGCCGACGGAACCGTGACCGTCACGATCCCCGCCGACACCGTTCCGGGCGCGCACCGCATCGCCGTCACCGATGCGAACGGCGACCTCATCGGCTGGACCGACATCACCATCACGGCGGCCGACGTCGCGGACGGATCGGCCACGGTCGACCCGTCCGCGGTCTCCTCCGGAACGCTCGCCTCGACGGGAGTCGATGTCGGGGGAGACGCCCTCCTCGCCGGAGCGCTGCTCCTCGCGGGCGCGGCGCTGTTCGTCGCTCGTCGTCGCCGAGTACGCGCGAACGGCTGATTGCCCGAACGGCTGATCGCCTGAACGGATGCGGGGCCCGAGCGAATCGCTCGGGCCCCGCGCTCGATCACTCACTCACGCCGCGTCGAGATACCCGTTCGGGTTCAGCACGTACTTCGTGGCTGCACCGGCGTCGAACTCGGCGTAGCCGCGGGGCGCATCCTCGAGCGGGATCGCCTTCGCGTTCACGTTCTCGGCGATGTGCACGCGATCGTGCAGGATGGCCTGCATCAGCCCGTGGTTGTACTTCATCACCGGGCACTGTCCGGTGGTGAACGACAACGACTTGGCCCAGCCGGTACCGAGGCTGAGGCTGAGCGAGCCCTTCTGGGCGGCCTCGTCGATTCCGCCCGGGTCACCCGTCACGTAGAGGCCCGGGATGCCGAGAGCACCTCCGGCAGCCGTCACGTCCATCAGGGAGTTCAGCACCGTCGCGGGCGCCTCCTTCGCGTCGGCACCATGACCCTGGCCTCGTGCCTCGAAGCCGACGGCGTCGATGCCGCAATCGATCTCGGGCACCCCGAGGATCTGCTCGATCTGGTCGACGAGTTCCCCCTCGCTCAGGTCGACGGTCTCGCATCCGAAGCTCCGGGCCTGGGCGAGACGCTCGGCGTTCATGTCCCCGACGATGACCGCAGCGGCGCCCAGCAGAAGGGCGGAGGTCGCTGCCGCCAGCCCCACGGGGCCGGCACCGGCGACGTAGACGGTCGATCCGACCCCGACACCGGCGGTGACGGCCCCGTGGAATCCGGTCGGGAAGATGTCGGAGAGCATCGCGAGGTCGAGGATCTTCTCCATGGCCTGGTCGCGGTCGGGGAACTTCAGCAGGTTCCAGTCCGCATAGGGCACCAGCACGAACTTCGCCTGACCGCCGACCCAGCCGCCCATGTCGACGTAGCCGTAGGCGCTGCCCGGGCGGTCGGGGTTCACGTTCAGGCAGATGCCGGTCTTGCGCTCCTTGCAGTTGCGGCAGCGGCCGCACGCGATGTTGAAGGGCACCGACACGAGGTCGCCGACCTTGATGAACTCGACTCCGGGGCCGACCTCGACGACTTCGCCGGTGATCTCGTGTCCGAGCACGAGGTTGGCCGGTGCCGTTGTGCGGCCTCGCACCATGTGCTGGTCCGATCCGCAGATGTTGGTGGCGACGGTCCTGATGATCGCGCCGTGGGGAACCTTCCGGCCCACGTTGGCCGGGTTGACCCCCGGTCCGTCCTTCAACTCGAACGTCGGGTAGTCGACATCGATGACTTCGACGA
Source organism: Orlajensenia leifsoniae (assembly GCF_004570845.1). GTDB lineage: Bacteria > Actinomycetota > Actinomycetes > Actinomycetales > Microbacteriaceae > Orlajensenia > Orlajensenia leifsoniae. Next base: position 26,933 of record NZ_SPQZ01000002.1, read on the forward strand.
CTCCGGGCGCCTTGTAGGCGACGGCTCTGTTCTCTGCCATGGTGATCCTCCTTGATCACCGACCCGGTTGGGGCCGGTCTTCCGAGCGTAGGTCGGATCTTCGCGCTCGCACGAGGACTCGACACATTGACAGCTCTGCTGCAGGTCGGGTGTCGATACGCTGGAGGGACATTCTCGAAGGGACCCCAATGAAGGACTATGCGTTCGCCGGAGCCGAATCCATCAACCGCGCGATCGGCATCCTCGTGGCGCTCGATCAGCAGCAGGTGAACGCGATGGTCGAGCTGCAGATCGACAGCGCGATCGAGGACTGCGAGCAGGAGTACGAGAAGGCGATCGCCGATCCGAGCTACGTGCCCGACAAGGAATTCATCGTGCGTCTCGACAACTACCTCGCCCTCGGTGGCGAGCGGCCCTGACGACGGCTCCCGCATCCGGGTCGTCGCACCCACCGCAGTGCTGGTAGACTCTTCAGGTTGCCGTCAGAACGGCCGCGGATAAAGAGAGCTCGGGCATTCGGCCACGGGCACCGCGCAATGAAGAGATAAGGGGATCAACCTATGGCACTGGATGCAGACGTCAAGAAGGCGATCATCGAAGAGTACGCAACCCACCCCGGTGACACCGGATCCCCCGAGGTCCAGATCGCTCTGATGACCAAGCGGATCAAGGATCTCACCGAGCACCTCAAGGAGCACAAGCACGACCACCACTCGCGTCGTGGACTGCTCCTCCTGGTGGGCCAGCGTCGCCGTCTGCTCGGATACCTCTCCGACGTGGACATCACGCGCTACCGCACGCTCATCGAGCGTCTCGGCCTGCGCCGCTAAGGCAACTCTCGCTGACAACGCGAACTTCTTGCGAACGGGCCGTCACCTTCGGGTGGCGGCCCGTTCGTCATGTCCGGGGTGCGGATGCCGCTCCACCCCGACGCCGCTCGCGGCGAGTGTCTGCAGTCGTCCCTAGACTCGATCCATGCGCTTCGGAATCGTCATCCTGCCCCAGCACGACTGGCCCGAGGCCGCCCGATACTGGCGCGGTGCCGAGGAGCTCGGCTTCGATCACGCGTGGACGTACGACCACCTGTCCTGGCGCGGACTCGCGGGCGAGCGCTGGCACGCCACGGTGCCGACCCTCACCGCCGCGGCGATGGTCACGGAGCGCATCCGCCTCGGCACCTTCGTCGCCTCACCCAACTACCGGCATCCGGTGCCCTTCGCGAAAGACATCGCCACAGTCGACCAGATCTCGGGCGGGCGCGTCATCCTCGGCATCGGCTCGGGCGGAACGGGCTTCGACGCCTTCGTTCTCGGCCAGGCCGGCCTGCTGCCGCGCGAGCGCTACGAGCGTTTCGCCCAGTTCACCGAGGCGCTCGACACCCTGCTGCGGTTCGAGCCTGTGACGGATGCCGTCGCCGAGGCACCGGCAGACGGCTCGATGCCCGCTGACGACATCATCGACCCCGCCGTGGCCGAGCCGGGCACGGCGGGCATCTCCTTCAGCGGTGGCTGGTACACGGCCGTCGACGCCCGCATGGTCGGTGGACCGGCACAGGAACCGCGGATGCCGTTCCTCGTCGCGGCCGACGGTCCCCGTGCGCTCAGGCTCGCCGCCAGGCTGGGTCAGGGCTGGGTGACCACCGGGGGAGACGCCGACACGGTCGAGGGCTGGTGGGCTCGCCTCCGGGAGCTGTCGGAGAAGCTCGACGCCGCCTGCGAGGAGACGGGTCGCAATCCGGCATCCATCGACCGATCGCTGCTGTTCGATTCGCAGACGAAGTTCGCGCTCGAGAGCGTCGACGCCTTCGAGGACGCCGTCGGCCGCGCCTCCGAGCTGGGCTTCACCGACTTCATGACGCACTGGCCGCGGGAGAACGGGCTGTATGCCGGCTCCGAGGCCGTGCTCGCTGAGGTGGCGTCGCGGCTGGATCGCTGGCGCTGAGCGGCTCGCACGGGGCGTCCCGTCATCCGCGCTACCGTTGAGGGCGTGTCTGAACCCCGCAACAAGTCGCTGCTCCACTGGGAGCCGTTCGCGTACATCCTGCTCGTCGTGCTCGTGGTGCTCGCCGGATCACTCGACCCGCAGGGTGCTCCCGTGGCGTTCTGGATCGCGGCGGTGTTCGCTGCGGCGGCCACGGTGTTCTTCCTGATCGCCTTCGTCTCGTACGGGCGTCGGTCGCGACTGAACCCCGATCCCTCGGGCAACCTGCGGAGCCTCTCCGACATCACCATCGTGCCCGCGCAGCACGTCGCGGCCGAGACCAATCCGACGGTGACGGTGGTCGACGTGGGCAGGCACCAGTCGGCCATCGATATCGTGCGCTCGCGCGGCGGTGCGAAGGTGCGGGCAGTGCTCGTGCCGCGGGCCAGCCGCTGGCTGTCGCGTCGCTACCGCATCGGCGTGCAACTCGTGGCGGCCGGTGAGATCCGTCATGCCGGATTCCTGCCGGATGCCGTCGACGAGCGCTGGCGCGACAGGCTCGGCGCCCTGCGAGACGACGACAGCTACGTCGAGGTGCCGGCCGTGATCATCGGATCGCAGCAGCCGTTCAGCGTCGACCTCGACGTGAGCGGTCTCCCGGCGGCCCTGGGGGAGTAGGCGGCGTGCGCTCGCTGGTCGAGTAGGCCGCAGCTGAACCGCTGGTCGAGTAGGCCGCGAGCGCAGCGAGTAGCCGTATCGAGACCACGCTCAGTCGCGCGCGGCCTCGAGATGGTCTCGATACGTGGCCTCGCTGCGCTCGGGCACTACTCGACCGGCGAAGGCGGCCCGTCCACCTGCGCCTGCTCGTCCATCCACAGCACTTCCCAGTGGTGGCCGTCGAGGTCGTGGAACGAGCGCGAGTACATGAAGCCCAGGTCCGACGGTGGTTGCGCCTGCGATCCGCCGGCGGCGATGGCGGCATCCGCGATCCGGTCGACGTCCTCGCGGCTGTCGGTCGACAGCGCGTAGATGGCGCTGGTGGAGGCCTGCGCGTCGCCGATGGATCGATCGGTGAAGCCGGCGAACTTCTCGTGCGTCAGCAGCATCGCGTAGACGGTGTCGCCGAACACGACGCAGGCGGCGGTCTCGTCGGTGAAGTTCTCGTTGATCGTGTAGCCGAGCCCGGTGAAGAAGGCCTTCGAGGCGTCGAGGTCGGAGACCGGGAGGTTGATGAAGACGGAGGTGGACATGGTGGGTTTCCTTTCGTGCGGTGAGGAGGGCGTGATGCCGGATCAGGCGTCGAGAAGACGTCCGAGGCTGTCGAGCAGTTCGAGGGTGCCGAGTTCGCGCCCCCGCGGGTCGTCGAGTTCGTCGAAGAACACGCCGTACTCCGAGAGCGTGAGGTGGGTGCCCGTGCCGTTCGGGGCGAACTCGATCGACGCCAGCGACACCGAGAGCTTCTCGCCGTTGATGCGCATCTCGTAGTTGTAGACGATCCGCTCGTTCAGCGTGATCTCGTGATAGTACGCGTCGAAGCGGGACACGATGTCGTTCTTGTGGAAGCGCCCCTCGTTGTACTCGTGGCCGCCCTCGCGGAAGTCGAGACCGGTGCCGAGGTCCTCCCACTCGTCGGCCGGGCCTCCGAACCAGAGCGCCTTGGTGGCCGGGTCGGCGAACGCCTGGAACGCCCGCTCGGGCGGGGCCTTGTAGTCGCGTTCGAGGGTGAAGCTCGAGCGGATCAGGGTGCGTTCGGTCATGGGCGTTCTCCTGTCGGTGAGGTGGGTGATGGCGAGGGCGCCGGGTCGGGCCCGTCGAGCAGCAGGCCGAGGCGATCGAGGCGGCGCTCCCAGGTCGTGCGGCGTTCGCTGATCCAGTCCTCGACGCTGCGCAGCGCCTCGGGCTCGATCGAGCACGTGCGCACGCGACCCTGCTTCTGCGACGACACGAGACCGGCCTGCTCGAGCACCCGCAGGTGCTGCATGATCGCGGCGAGGGTGAACGCGAAGGGAGCGGCCAGGTCCGAGACTGACGCCGGGCCACGCGTCAGCCGATCGACGATGGCGCGACGCGTCGGATCGGCGAGCGCGAGGAACGCTTTGTCGAGGTCATCCGAATACTTAAGCACAGGCTTAAGTATCCACGGAAGCTCTCACCTGTCAACCGTCGGAAACCACAAAGCGAGGAGATCCTCCGTTCGAGCGAGGATTCGGCGGGCGAATCCGGGGCTCTGGCGGAGAATCTCCTCGCTCTCCCGGTGAAGGAGGAGTGGGGGGCGACTCAGCTCTCGGTGCGGGCGGCGGAGTCGAGCGCGTCGTCGGTCTCGGCATCCGCCGGCTGCTCCGACTCGGCGGACGACGCGGACTGCGTGGCCTGCTCGGCCTGCTGGGCGTCCCGCAGGGCCTTCTCCTCGGCGGCGATCTGCTCGTGAACGGCGGTCATGTCGAGGCCGCGCACCTGCTCGATGAGGTCGTCGAGCGTCGCGGGCGGCAGTGCGCCGGCCTGCGAGAAGACGCCGACGCCGTCCTTGAAGGCCATCAGCGTGGGGATCGACTGGATGCCCATGCCGCCGGCGATCTCGCGCTCGGCCTCGGTGTCGACCTTCGCGAAGGTGATGTCGGTGTGCTTCTCGGATGCCGCCTCGAAGGTCGGTCCGAACTGGCGGCAGGGGCCGCACCACTCGGCCCAGTAGTCGATCAGCACGATGCCGCCATCGGTGATCGTCTTCTCGAAGGTGTCCATGGTCAGGTTGACGGTAGCCATACCTCGAGTTTACGGGCTGTTTCCGAGGCATTCCTTGGGGGCCCGGCCCCCGATGAGCGATGTGCGATCAGTCGAACAGGCGCCGGAAGACGTTGGTGTCGGCCAGGTCCACGAGCTCGTCCGCACGGCCCGACATGATCGTGCGCAGCGCGTAGAGGGTGAACCCCTTGGCCTGGGCCGCCGTGACCGTCGGGGGGATCGACAGCTCCTGCCGAGCCGTCACGACGTCGACCAACGCCGGCCCGTCGTGTGCGAAGGCAGCGCGCAGTGCGCCCTCGAGGTCGTCGGGCTTCTCCACCCGCTGCCCGTGGATGCCCATGGCGTTGGCCACGTCGGCGAAGTTCGGGTTGACGAGCTCGGTGCCGAAGTTCACGAAGCCCGCCGCCTTCATCTCCACCTCGACGAAGTTCAGCGAGGAGTTGTTGAAGACCACGATCTTCACCGGCAGCTTGTTCTGCCGCAGCGTGAGGAGTTCGCCGAACAGCATCGCCAGCCCGCCGTCGCCCGAGAGCGCGACCACCTGGCGGCCGGGATCGACCGACTGCGCGCCGATGGCGTGCGGGAGGGCGTTCGCCATCGTCCCGTGGGCGAACGATCCGATGAGCCGCCGCCTCCCGTTCATCCTCAGGTAGCGGGCGGCCCAGACGACAGGGGAGCCGACGTCAGGGATGAAGACGGCGTCATCCGACGCCAGCTCGCTGACGAGTCGCGCCACGTATTGCGGGTGGATCGGCGCGCGGTTGCGGTCGTTGTCGGCGAGCTCGTCGAGCCCCTTCCGCGTCTTCCTGTAGTGCGCCGTCGACGAGTCGAGGTGCTTCGAGCTGGTCTTCGCCTCGAGCAGCGGCAGCAGGGCATCGACGGTGTCGGCGACGGTTCCGACGAGGCCGACGTCGATCGGGGTGCGCCGCCCGAGCTGCTCCCCTCGGATGTCGACCTGCACGATCTTCGCCTTGCCCGGATAGAACTGCGGATACGGGAAGTCGGTGCCGAGCATGAGCAGGGCGTCGCAGCTCTCCATCGCGCGGTAGCCAGAAGCGAAGCCGAGCAGTCCGGTCATGCCGACGTCGTAGGGGTTGTCGTACTCGATGAACTCCTTGCCGCGGAGGGCGTGCACCACCGGTGCCTGCAGCTTCTCGGCGATGGCGAGCAGCTGGGGGTGGGCGCCGTCGACACCGGCGCCGCCGAGGATCGTCACCTTCTTCGCGCTGTTGAGCACCTCCGCGGCGGATGCGAGCGCGTCGTCGGTGGGCAGCATCCGTCGGGGAATGGTGCGGATGGGAGCCGAAGGTCGGCGTCCGGCATCCTGCTGCAGGAAGATCTCGCCCGGGATGACGACGACCGCCACGCCGCGGCGCTCCAGAGCTGTGCGCATGGCGATCTCGAGCACGCGGGGGAGCTGCTCGGGCACGCTGACGAGTTCCGTGTAGACGCTGCACTCCCGGAAGAGGTCCTGCGGATGCGTCTCCTGGAAGTAGGTGCTTCCGATCTCGGATGCCGGGATCTGCGCCGCGATCGCCAGCACCGGGACCCGCGAGCGATTGGCGTCGTAGAGCCCGTTGATGAGGTGCAGGTTGCCCGGCCCGCAGCTGCCGGCGCAGACGGCGAGCTCGCCGGTGATGGCGGCCTCCGCCGCAGCCGCGAAGGCAGCGGCCTCCTCGTGACGCACGTGCTGCCACGCGACGGTGCCCGCACGCCGGAGCGCGTCGGTGAAGCCGTTGAGCGAGTCGCCCGGGAGCCCGTAGACCCGTTCGACTCCGGCATCCTGGATGATCTTCACCATGGTGTCTGCGATGGTCGGCATGGGACCCCTCTCGAAGGCGACGTTGCCTCCGACGCTACGCGCGCGACCGGGGCGGCAACAGGGCTTGCGCCGCCGGGAATAGATTCCGCAGGAGTAGGGTTTGATCCGATGTACATGCAAATGCATGGAAAAGAAGTCGAGAAGAAGGCCAGGAGGCCACGAAATGCAATTCGGAATCTTCACGGTGAGCGACGTCACCCAGGACCCCACCACGGGACGCACGCCGAGCGAGGGCGAGCGCATCAAGGCGATCGTGGAGATCGCCAAGAAGACCGAAGAGGTCGGGATGGATGTCTTCGCCCTCGGCGAGCACCACAACCCGCCGTTCTTCTCGTCGTCCCCCACGACCACGCTCGCCTACATCGCCGCGCAGACGGAGACGCTCCTGCTCTCCACGGCCACGACGCTCATCACCACGAACGACCCGGTGAAGATCGCCGAGGACTACGCGATGCTGCAGCACCTCGCCGACGGTCGCGTCGACCTCACCATGGGCCGCGGCAACACCGGCCCGGTCTACCCCTGGTTCGGCAAGGACATCCGCGACGGCATCGACCTCGCCCTCGAGAACTACGCCCTGCTGCAGAAGCTGTGGCGTGAGGACTTCGTCGACTGGCAGGGCAAGTACCGCACGCCGCTGCAGGGCTTCCAGTCCACTCCGCGCCCGCTCGACGGCGTCGCGCCGTTCGTCTGGCATGGCAGCATCCGCTCGCCCGAGATCGCCGAGCAGGCCGCCTTCTACGGTGACGGCTTCTTCGCCAACAACATCTTCTGGCCGAAGGAGCACTACATGCGCCTCATCGCGCTGTACCGCCAGCGCTTCGAGCACTACGGCCACGGCAGCGCCGACCAGGCGATCGTGGGCCTCGGCGGACAGGTGTTCATGGCGAAGAACTCGCAGGACGCGGTGGACCAGTTCCGCCCGTACTTCGACAACGCCCCGGTGTACGGCCACGGGCCGAGCCTCGAGGAGTTCACCGAGATGACGCCGCTCACGGTCGGCAGCCCTCAGCAGGTCATCGACCGCTACATGGCCATGCGCGAGTACTACGGCGACTACCAGCGCCAGCTGTTCCTCATGGACCACGCCGGTCTGCCGCTCAAGACCGTGCTCGAGCAGCTCGACATCCTGGGCGGCGAGGTGGTGCCCGTGCTCCGCAAGGAGCTCGACGCCAAGCGCCCGGCCCACGTGCCCGACGGCCCGACCCACGCGAGCCTCGTCGCCAAGCGCAACGCGGAGCGCATCGCGGCCCGCGACGCGGAGGACTCCGACACCCCCTCGAGCAAGAAGTCCGGCGCGGCCTTCGGCCTCGCCACCAAGGGAGCCTGATCATGACCATACGCAAGCTCACAGTGCTGGCCGCAGGCCTCAGCCAGCCGTCGTCGACGCGTCTTCTCGCCGATCGGCTGACGGATGCCGTGGTCGCGAGACTGCGCGACGTGCACGGGGTCGACGTCGAGCTGAACGTCGTCGAACTCCGCGACGTCGCCAAGGACGTGACGAACAACCTGATCACCGGCTTCCCGAGCCCGAAGCTCGAGAGCGTGATCGAGCAGGTCACGCACGCCGACGGCCTCATCGTGGCGACGCCGATCTTCTCGGGCTCGTACAGCGGCATGTTCAAGTCGTTCATCGACGTTCTCGACCCGAAGTCGCTCGACGGCATGCCGGTGCTCCTCGGAGCCACCGGAGGCACGGCGCGGCACTCGCTCGCCATCGAGCACGCGCTGCGCCCGCTGTTCAGCTACCTGCACGCGGTCGCGGTTCCGACGGGCGTCTACGCCGCCGCCGAGGACTGGGGGAGCAGCACGGACTCCGTCGGCGCCCTCACCTCCCGCATCGAGCGGGCCGCAGGCGAGTTGGCGGCGCTGGTGGCGGTCTCCGATCGCTCGCAGCAGATCCGCGATCCCTTCGCCCTGGACTCCTCGTTCAGTGTGACGGGCGGCTTCAGCGCCGCGTAGCACCGATACAGAACGCCCCCGCTCCTCATCGAGGAGCGGGGGCGTTCTGCTGTTCGTGTCGAGGGATCAGCCGCTTTTGCGACGGAACTCCTGGCGGGTGTCGGCATTGCCGTGCGTGTGGGTGACGGCCGAGTGGCCGTCGAGGTGAGCCTCGCCGCTGGCCTTCTTGGCCTGGTCGTTCTTCTTGTCGAGGGCCTCGCGGAACTTGCGCTTGGTCTCATCCGAGGCACTGGGAGCGCCCTGGGCGGTGGAGTCGTCTTCGGTACTCATAGGGTCAGTCTAGACAGCGCCCTCGCCGACGCGACAGCGCCCGGTCGGCCGCCCGGGGGAGTTCCCAGCCCGACTACGACAGGATGAACGGATGCTGCACCGCCATCCCATCCTCGGGATCATGACCATCGCCTACCTGGCCTTCGTCGGATGGATCACCCTCACCCCGCAGCCGTACGACGGACGCACGGCGAGCGTGCTCGACCGCTTCCTCGACTTCTTCGCCCGCCACGACGCCACGGACTGGATCACCTTCGACAGGGTGGAGGCGGCCGCCAACGTCGTGATGTTCGTGCCCGTGGGCCTGTTCTTCGTGCTGCTGTTCGGCCGCAGGCTGTGGTTCCTCGCCATCATCGCCGGCGCCCTGTTCTCGATCGGCATCGAGTACGTCCAGCTGGAGTTCCTGCCGAGCCGGGTCGCCGACGTGCGCGACGTCATCACCAACACCGGCGGAACGATCATCGGGGTGCTGGTCGGGCTGGTCCTCAGCTGGCCGAAGGCCCGCCGCATCCGTCGCGACAGACGCGCCGTCACCGAGGCCCAGCGGACGCGCCGCCTGGCCTCCTGAGGGTGCGTCCGGCCCCTCTGGTAGAGTTGATCCGGTAGCTCGAGGGTTGCCGCCCGTTCCGACTGCCATCTGGCATGATGCATCCGTTGCACGGATGCGAGAACGGACAACTCAATATCGAGCACTGACGGAGCAGGCTGGCAGAAGCTGGTCCCCTGTGGTGGATTACCATCCCGCCTCATTCGAGGCGTGCGCATGGTGGACTTCTACTGGTGGCCAGCACGAGGATTTCACATGAAGCCCTTAGTTCTGCCTGTTCCCCTGCTCCGGAGTATGAGTCGTGCCCACACGGGGCTTGCGACGTAAAACAAAGGAGAAGACCTCTTGGAAGGTCCTGAAATCACGTTCGCCGAAACTGTCATCGACAATGGCAAGTACGGCACCCGCACCATCCGCTTCGAGACCGGCCGTCTCGCCCAGCAGGCCCAGGGGTCTGCAGCCGCGTACATCGACGAAGAGACCATGCTGCTCTCCGCGACCAGCGTCTCCAAGCAGCCGAAGGACAACTTCGACTTCTTCCCGCTCACGATCGATGTCGAAGAGCGCATGTACGCCGCCGGCCGCATCCCGGGATCGTTCTTCCGTCGCGAGGGTCGTCCCTCGACCGAGGCGATCCTCACCTGCCGTCTCATCGACCGCCCGCTGCGCCCGTCGTTCGTCGACGGACTCCGCAACGAGATCCAGGTCGTCGTGACGGTCCTCGCCATCGCACCCGACGAGCTCTACGACGTTCTCGCCATCAACGCGGCTTCCATGTCGACGCAGATCGCCGGCCTGCCGTTCTCCGGCCCGATCGGTGGCGTTCGCGTCGCCCTCGTTCCCGGTGAGCACGGAGGCGGCCAGTGGGTCGCCTTCCCGAAGCACTCGCTTCTCGAAGAGGCCGTCTTCAGCATGGTCGTCGCCGGTCGCGTCATCACGGATGCCGCTGGCAACGACGACGTCGCGATCATGATGATCGAGGCCGAGGCCACCGACAACTCGTGGAACCTCATCCAGGGCGGCGCCATCAAGCCGAACGAAGAGGTCATCGCCGAGGGCATCGAGGCGTCGAAGCCGTTCATCAAGCAGCTCGTCGCAGCTCAGGCATCCGTCGCCGCCCAGGCGTCGAAGCCCACCGCCGACTTCAAGCTGTTCCCGCCCTACGCGCAGGAGACCTACGACGCCGTCGCGGAGATCGCCTACGAGGAGCTCAAGGGGATCTACCAGATCGCCGACAAGACCACGCGCCAGAACGCCGATGACGAGCTCAAGGGCCGCGTCAAGGAGGCCATCGCCGCCAAGGTCGAGGCCGGAGAGCTCGACGCCTCCGCCAACAACCAGGTGAGCGCCGCCTACAAGTCGGTCACCAAGCTCGTCGTGCGCTCGCGCGTGCTCAACGAGGGCGTGCGCATCGACGGCCGCGGTCTGGCGGACATCCGTCCGCTCGACGCCGAGGTCGCCGTCATCCCGCGCGTTCACGGTTCGGCCATCTTCCAGCGCGGAGAGACCCAGATCATGGGCATCACCACGCTGAACATGCTGAAGCTCGAGCAGCAGATCGACTCGCTCGGCCCGGTCACCAAGAAGCGCTACATGCACAACTACAACTTCCCGCCCTACTCGACCGGTGAGACCGGCCGAGTCGGTTCGCCGAAGCGTCGCGAGATCGGGCACGGCGCACTCGCCGAGCGCGCCCTCGTGCCCGTGCTGCCGTCGCGCGAGGAGTTCCCTTACGCCATCCGTCAGGTGTCCGAGGCTCTCGGCTCCAACGGTTCGACGTCGATGGGTTCCGTCTGCGCCTCGACCCTCTCGCTGCTGAACGCCGGTGTGCCCCTCAAGGCCCCCGTCGCCGGCATCGCGATGGGCCTCATCTCCGACACCGTCGACGGCCAGACCCGCTACGCGGCGCTGACCGACATCCTCGGTGCTGAAGACGCCCTCGGCGACATGGACTTCAAGGTCGCCGGTACCAGCGAGTTCGTCACCGCGATCCAGCTCGACACCAAGCTCGACGGCATCCCGGCCTCTGTTCTGGCCGCCGCCCTCAAGCAGGCGAAGGACGCCCGCACGACGATCCTCCAGGTTCTGAACGCGGCGATCGACGCTCCCGACGAGATGGCACCGACCGCGCCCCGCGTGATCAGCGTGCAGATCCCCGTCGACAAGATCGGCGAGCTGATCGGCCCGAAGGGCAAGACGATCAACGCCATCCAGGACGAGACCGGCGCCGACATCTCCATCGAGGAGGACGGCACCGTCTACATCGGCGCCGTCGACGGACCGTCGGCCGAGGCCGCTCGTGCCCAGGTCAACGCCATCGCGAACCCCACCAACCCGGAGGTCGGCGAGCAGTTCCTCGGAACCGTCGTCAAGATCGCCGCGTTCGGTGCGTTCGTCTCGCTCCTCCCCGGCAAGGACGGCCTGCTGCACATCAGCGAGGTTCGCAAGCTCGCCGGTGGCAAGCGTGTCGAGAACGTCGAAGACGTGCTGGGCGTCGGCCAGAAGATCCTCGTGGAGATCACGAAGATCGACGACCGTGGAAAGCTCTCCCTCGCGCCCGTCGTGGCCGAGGACGCCGACACCGAGGGCAGCGCTGCACACAGCGAAGGCCCCGTCGAGCCTGCTGAAGGCGCCGACGTCGAGGCGTAGTCAGCCCTGGTTGAACGAACGGATGCCCGTCCCACTTCGGTGGGGCGGGCATCCGTCGTTTCGCCGGTCGCGCCGTCGGCTCGGTTGCTCGGCGCGCGCCTTCAGCCCAGGGGCAGGAAGGTCGACGAGCGGATGAGGGCGTCGCGGTCGTCGAGGGCGGCCTGCGCCAGGCGTTGGTGCCGCATGGTGCGCAGCATCCGTTCCCGGTCGTTCAGTCTGTGTGCGCGCCGGCGACCCCAGGTCTCGAGCGTGCGTCCGACCCTGACGGCGAGTCCGGAGAGCACACCGGGGAGACGGATGTCGCTCACGGTGTTCGTGCTGGATGCTGATGCTGCGGTCATGATGGCTGCTCCTGTTCCGGTGTCGTGGTGTTCTGGTTCGTGGTGTTCTGGTTCGGGCGAGTGCCCGGTCGTCTCCTGCTGTCGTCCGTCTCCGTCGGCTCGCCGCGGACCAGCGGGAAGGCGTTCACGTGGATCTGCACCGGACGCGAACCCGGGGAGGGGTTCTGCTTGTAGGCGTCGATGTACTTCCACAGCACGGTGTCGAAATCGACGATGAGCTGGTGCAACTGTTCCGGGGTCAGCCTGAGATTGGTGGTGTCGCTTGCAGCGATGCTCAGCCACTCCTGGCCGAAGACGCTCTCACCCTCGGCGAGGTACTCGTGGAAGTTCGCCTCGCGCGATCGCATCCACTCGTCGGTGATGAGCTGCGTCGCGAGCCGCTCCGGGCTGGCAGGCGGGAGGGAACTCGGCTCCGGCGTGGCGATCGACCCCGGACGACGCTCCCACCAGCGCTCGCGCGCCGTGCCGAGGCTCTCGTCCTCGCGAACCAGTCCAGCCTTCTCGAGCTGCCGCAGGTGGTAGCTCATGACCCCGCTGGACTCGCCGATGCGGGTGGCGAGCCCGCTGGATGTCAGGGGGCCGTATGCCGAGAGCTCGTCGAGGATGCGCACGCGTAGAGGGTGAGCCAGTGCCCGGAGCGCGGTCGCGTCGAGCACGGCGTCGCGGCCGGGGTGCTGCGTGCTGCTCTGCTGCGCGGTGCGCTTCTCGCGGTCGTTCTCGGCGTTGGTCATGATGCAAAGATACTCTTGCAAAGAAGTATTTGCAAGCATGTGTTTGCACTGCGCGCTGGCGACCGGACGGCGAGCGTGACGGATGTCATGGTCGGGTCGTGACGGACGTGTGAGGCCGGACCCACGCGCGGCGGCGAACATCGAAGAGTGGACACGACAGAACTCACCCCGACGGGCACGGCGGCATCCGCCTCGGCCCCCGCTCGGCCTTCGGGCCGCCAACCGGTCGCAGCCGGCCCCCTCGCCATCGAGGCGGTCGCACTCATGAAGAGCTTCGGCTCGGTGCGCGCCGTCAACGGCATCGACCTGACGGTGAGGCCGGGGGAGATCATCGCCTTCCTCGGCCCGAACGGTGCCGGCAAGACGACGACCATCGACATGCTGCTCGGCCTCGGCAAGCCGGACTCCGGCACCGTCAGCATCTTCGGTCGCTCGCCTCGAGCCGCCATCGCCCAGGGGCACGTCTCGGCCGTGCTCCAGACCGGGGGCCTCCTCAAGGACCTCACCGTGCGCGAGACCGTGCGGCTGACAGCCACCCTCTTCGCCGACCCACGCCCGGTAGACGAGGTGCTCGAGCGTGCCGGCATCGCCGACATCGGCGATCGCATGGTCGTCAAGTGCTCCGGAGGCCAGCAGCAGCGGCTGCGCTTCGCGATGGCCCTGCTCTCCGACCCGGGCCTGCTAATCCTCGATGAGCCGACCACGGGCATGGACGTCACCGGACGCCGCGACTTCTGGAACGCCATCCGAGCGGATGCCGCCCGGGGCCGCACAGTGCTCTTCGCCACGCACTACCTCGACGAGGCCGACGCCTACGCCGACCGCATCATCCTGGTGCGGCAGGGCCGCATCGTCGCAGACGGAACCGCCGCCGAGGTGAAGAACCTCGCCTCGGGACGCACCATCCGCGCGACCATATCCGGTGTCGACGAGAGCGAGCTGGCCGCCATCGCCGGCGTGGAGACCGTCGAGCGGCATGGCGACTCGTACTCTCTCACCACGCGCGACTCCGACGCCGTGGCCCGCCATCTGTTCACGGCGACCGACGCCTACGACGTGGAGATCACGTCGCACGGCCTCGAGGACGCCTTCATCGCCCTCACAACGGAAGGCAGCGCATCATGACGAACCTCGACGCCGCGCAGGCGGCATCCGTCGCGGAGAGGATCACGGCGAGGCCGCTCGACCCGATCACGCTCGACCGCAGGGTGCCGCCGTTCGGCAGCTTCAACATCACGTTCCTCGGCATCGAGCTGCGACGGAAGCTGCGCAACCGGCGCACGATCATCTTCACGATCATCTTCCCGGTCGGCATGTTCTTCCTCTCGGGCTACCCGAACCACGACATCCCGCTGACCGCGGTGCCGATCGCCCAGGGCGGCCTCAGTGTCGCCGCCTACATCATGGTGTCGATGGCGCTCTACGGCGCCATGATGTCGGCGACGGCAGCCGGGGGAGCCGTCGCTGTCGAACGCGCGCAGGGGTGGAGCCGGCAGCTGCGACTCACGCCCCTGAACCCGGTGGCGAACGTGGCGACGAAGATCATCGCCGGCCTGCTCCTCGGTCTGATCGCCGTCGGTGCGACCTACCTGGCGGGTGCGCTCTCCGGCATCCACATGTCGGCGGCGCAGTGGCTGTCGTCGGGCCTCGCCAGCTGGCTGCTCGGCTCGACGGTGTTCACGGCGCTCGGCCTCATGGTCGGCTACATGGTGCCGAGCGAGAACGCGATGCAGTTGACCAGCCTCGTGGTCGTGTTCTTCTCCTTCGTGGGCGGCCTGTTCTATCCGCTCAGCATGATGCCCCCCGTGGTGCAGGCCATCGCGGCATGGACCCCGGTCTACGGCATCGGGGAGATCGCGCGGGCTCCGCTGACCGGGTCGGGCTTCGAACCGCTGGCCATGATCAACGCGATCGCCTGGCTCGTGATCTTCTCGCTCGGCACCATCCTGCTGTTCCGTCGCGACACCAAGCGCGTCTGAGCGCCGCTCGTGACGCTGGCTAGGGTGAGAGACGTGAGTAAGGCAGAACTGCCCTTCGGCGGACCGGGGTGGCCGGTCACGACGCCGTCGATGGCACCGACGACGATGGGTTCGGTCAGCGGCATCCTGCGCTCCCGCGGCGCGGTCAGCTGGTACGTCGGCGCTGTGTTCTCCGGGCTGTGGCTGGTGGGGGTGGGATTCTCCATCGCGCAGTACACCGAGTCCGCTCTGTCGCTGGCTCTCGGCATTCTGGCGCTGTTCGTCTACTGGGTGGGCTTCGCGATCGCGGCACCGCTGCAGTGGGTCCTGCCCGTCGGGCACCGCCTGGTCGTGGGGCTGGCGCTGTTCGCGCTGTCGTTCACGCTCTGGCCGTGGCTCGGCCTCGGGGTGCACAGCATCTGGACCTACGTCGGCGTCATCGTGGGAATGGGCGTGCTGCGCTGGCGCACCACGTGGGGCATCATCCTCGGCCTCGGGCTGCTCGCGGGCATCTTCGGCTACCTCCAGTTGGGCTGGGACACGGACGTGCTCATCTCGCCGGCCATCATCATCTCGATCTCGATGATGATGGCATCGTTCGCCCGGGTCATGGCGGCGATGAACCAGTTGCGGGCGGCCCAGCGCGAAATGGAGATCATGGCCGCAGGCAAGGAACGCGATCGCGTGGCCCGCGACATCCACGACATCCTCGGCCACTCGCTCACGGTCATCACCGTGAAGGCCGAGCTGGCCGGACGCCTGCTCGACGTCGACGTCGAGCGCGCCCGGACCGAGATCGGCGAGGTCGAGGCACTCGCCCGCGGGGCGCTCGCCGACGTGCGCACCACTGTGGCGGGTTTCCGTGGCGTGAGCGTGACCGCCGAGCTGGCCGCGGCGCGTTCGGCTCTGGCGAGCGCCGGCATCCGTTCCGAGTTCCCATCGAGCACGGATGCCGTGCGCCCGGAGCACCGTGAACTGGCCGGCTGGGTGGTGCGCGAAGGGGTGACGAACGTGATCAGGCACTCGGGCGCCAGCGTGTGCCGGGTGCGCTTGGAGCCGGGACTGATCGACATCGCCGACGACGGCGGTGGCGTCCCGCCGACCGAGGCGCCGAGCAGTTCGACCGGTCTCAACGGACTGCGCGAGCGCGTCGAGGCAGCCGGGCTCCGCCTCACGACCGGTCGCTCCGACCTCGGCGGCTTCGAACTGCGGGTGAGCGCATGATCCGCCTGCTCATCGCCGACGACCAGGCGCTCGTCCGCGGCGCTCTCTCGGCCCTGCTCGGGCTCGAGCCCGACATCGAGGTAGTGGCCGAGGTGGGGCGCGGCGATGAGGTGGTCGCGGCGGCCATGGGCGCCAGCCCCGACGTCGCCCTGCTCGACATCGAGATGCCGGGGCTCGACGGCATCGCAGCGGCGTCCCTTCTGCGCGAACGGATGCCGCACTGCCGCGTCATCATGGTGACGACGTTCGGCCGCCCAGGCTACCTGCGCCGGGCGATGCAGGCCGGAGCGTCGGGGTTCGTCGTCAAGGACACCCCGGCTGCGCAACTCGCCGATGCCGTCCGTCGGGTGAGCCAGGGATTCCGGGTCGTCGACCCCAGCCTCGCGGCCGAGTCGCTCACCCAAGGCGACTCGCCGCTCACCGAGCGGGAGACCGACGTGCTCTCCGTGGCTCGCGCGGGCGGCTCGATCACCGACATCGCCGCCATCCTGCACCTCTCCGAGGGCACTGTGCGCAACCACCTGTCGAGCATCATCGGCAAGACCGGCGGACGCAATCGAGCGGATGCCGCTCGCATCGCAGAGGCCAACGGCTGGCTCCTCGGCTGACCGTCGCGCCTACTCCAGCGCGCGGTCGAGCAACGGGCGCAGGCGGAACGGCACCAGCTCGCCCATCGAGAGGCTGGTCTCGGTGCGCTCGACGCCGTCGATCGCGAGAATCTCGCCGTCGATGCGGAACAGGTGCTCCGCATCCGTGCACACCACCTGCACGAGCAGATCGATCTGTCCGCTCAGTCCGTGGGCCTGGATCACCTCGGGGATCGCGGCGATGGCCTCGACGATGGCGCCCAAGGACTTCTGCTGCACGTGCACGGCGATGAAGGCCGACAGCGGGTAGCCGAGCGCTGTCGCATCGATGCGCCGTTCGAGCGACTGCAGCACGCCCGAGGTGGCAAGACGGGCGAGCCGTGTCTGCACGGTGTTGCGCGAGAGTCCCAGACGGTCGGCGATGGCGACGGCGGTGGCGCGCGGGTCATCGCTCAGGGCGCGGAGCAGGTGCACATCGGTGGCGTCGATCGGTTGCATGATGCGCAACGATAGCAGCGGCATCCGATGTCGGACAGTGCAACATGCTCAACGGCATCCGCAATGATTGTGCCGGATGCCCAGTGGGCTTATCTTGGAAGCATCATCCGCAGTGTCGCGGATGGTCGACCGGCAGTGCTCACGAGGCCTCGCCGTTCGCGGTCGCGACAGAGAAGGTTGCGCAGACGATGACGATCCACCAGTCACTTCCGCCGCTCATCGATGCGAGCTCAGTACCCTCCGATGCGATGGTGCAGCTCATCACCCCCACCGGCGCCCGCCGCCAGAACCCCGTCTTCGATCCCTGGGTCGCCTCCCTCACTCCCGACGAGCTACGCGGCCTGTACGAGGACATGGTCGTCGTTCGGCGAACGGATGCCGAGGCCACGGCCCTGCAGCGCCAGGGCGAACTCGGACTCTGGCCGCCGGTACTCGGTCAGGAGGCCGCGCAGATCGGCTCGGGCCGCGCGCTCCGCCACGACGACTTCGTCTTCTCGAGCTACCGCGAGCACGGCGTCGCGTACTGCCGCGGGGTGAAGCCCGCGCAGGTGACTCCGGTGTGGCGTGGGGTGGCGGCCTCGGGCTGGAACCCCTACGACGTGAACATGGCGGCTCCCCAGGTGATCATCGGGGCGCAGACCCTGCACGCCGTCGGCTACGCGATGGGCGTTCAGAACGACGGCGACGACGCCGTGGCCATCGCCTACTTCGGCGACGGCGCCACGAGCGAGGGCGATGTGAACGAGGCCATGGTCTTCGCCGCCAGCTTCCAGGCTCCGGTCATCTTCTTCTGCCAGAACAACCAGTGGGCCATCTCCGAGCCCGTCGGACTGCAAGCGCAGCGCAGCATCGCAGACCGGGCGCCCGGCTTCGGAATCCCGAGCCTCCGCGTCGACGGCAATGACGTGCTCGCCGTGATGGCAGCGACCCGGGTGGCGCTCGATCGGGCGCGCACCGGAGGCGGGCCCACGTTCATCGAGGCCGTGACGTATCGCATGGGTCCGCACACGACCGCCGACGACCCCACCCGCTACCGGCCCCAGGGCGAGCTCGAGGAGTGGCGCGCGAAGGACCCGATCGCACGCTTCGCCGCCTTCCTCACTGAGGCCGGGATACTCGACGACGCGTTCGCGGCCGCCGTGGCCGAGAAGGCCGACGCCGTCGCCATGGAGCTGCGCACGGCCTGCATCGCCCTCCGTGACCCTGCTGCGCTGACGGTGTTCGACAACGTCTACGCCGAGCCGAACTCGACGATCGACAGGGAGCGTGATCAGTACACGCGATACCTGGCGATGTTCGACGACGGCGAGACGGATGCGGCAACCGCGACCGCGGCATCCGGAACCGCATCCGGCGCTGCAGCTGCCACCGCGCCCGGCGCCGCACCCGCCACCGAGGGGACGGACCGATGACCATGCTCGATGCTCCCGTGGACACCCAGACCCTCACGCTCGCGAACGCGATCAACGCCGGTCTCCGCCGCGCCCTCCACGACGACGACAAGGTCGTGCTGCTCGGCGAGGACATCGGCACGCTCGGCGGCGTCTACCGCGTGACCGACGGGTTGCAGCGGGAGTTCGGCGCCCGCCGCGTCGTCGACACGCCTCTCGCGGAGGCCGGCATCCTCGGCACGGCCGTGGGCCTCGCCTACCGCGGCTACCGGCCCGTGTGCGAGATCCAGTTCGACGGCTTCATCTACCCGGCCTTCGACCAGATCGTGGCGCAGGTGGCCAAGCTGCACTACAGGACGCAGGGCGCGGTGCGCATGCCCATCACGATCCGGGTGCCGTTCGGCGGAGGGATCGGGGCGGCGGAGCACCACTCGGAGTCGCCCGAGGCCTACTTCACGCACACCTCCGGACTCCGCGTCGTCGCCGTGTCGAACCCCCAGGACGCGTACACGATGATCCGCCAGGCCATCGCGAGCGACGATCCCGTGCTCTACTTCGAGCCCAAGCGCCGCTACCACCAGAAGGCGCCCGTCGAACTCGACGGCTCGCTGTCGCTCACGGAGCCGATGGGGTCGGCGCGCGTGGTCGTGCCCGGCGACGACGTGACCCTGCTCGCCTACGGTCCCCTCGTGCAGACGGCGACGGATGCCGCCCGCGCGGCCACGGCCGACGGCATCTCCGTCGAGGTCATCGACCTGCGCTCGCTGGCGCCGGTCGACTACGCGACGATCGAGGCCTCGGTGCGCAGGACCGGGCGCCTCGTGATCGCCCACGAGGCCGGATCGCAGGGCGGAGTGGGCGGAGAGATCGCCGCGAGCGTCACCGAGCGCTGCTTCAGCTATCTCGAGCACGCGCCGGTGCGAGTCACCGGTTTCGACGTGCCCTACCCGCCGTCGAGGCTCGAGGTGCACCACCTGCCCGGCCTGGACCGCATCCTCGACGGCGTCGACCGCGCCCTCGGGCGCAGCAACTCGCTGAGCGAGCTGGAGGCGGGCTGGTGAGCGTGCTCATGGACTTCCGCCTGCCCGATCTCGGCGAGGGACTCACCGAGTCCGAGATCGTGAACTGGCACGTCGGCGTCGGCGACACGGTGACGCTCAACCAGGTGATCGCCGAGGTCGAGACCGCCAAGGCCATCGTCGAGCTGCCGTCGCCCTACGCCGGCATCGTGGCGCGACTCTACGCCGAACCCGGAGTGACGGTGAACGTGGGGGAGCCGATCGTCGCATTCGAGGTGGAGGCCTCGGCGGGGCTCGTGGGCTCTCGGGCGACGGATGCCGCTCCCGATGCCGCATCCCGCGGAACCGCGGAGTCGCCGGCGCCGAACCTCGTCGGGTACGGCGCCCGGGCGGAGAGCGGCGTGCCGCAACGCCGTGCGCGCCGGGCGGGGAGCGAGTCGCCGAGCGTGCAGGTGGTAGCGGCTCCGGCTCCGGTCCCGGATCCAGCCCCGGTTCTGGCCGCTGTTCCGTCATCTGCGGCTCCGATGCCGACGCCGACGGCAGCATCCGCGGCCCCGGTCGACCGTCCTCGCTCGACGCCGCCGGTGCGCAAGCTCGCCCACGATCTCGGAATCGATCTGGCGCAGCTCGCCGGCACGGGGGATCATGGACTCATCACCCGTGAGGATGTGGAAGCCGCCGCATCCGCGATGACCTCAGGGGTCGGAGAAGTCCCGGACCGACCGGCCCCTGAGCCCTCGTCCCGCGCCGCTTCCGGTGCTGCCCGCGAGACGCGCACCCCCATCCGCAGCGTGCGGAAGCACACGGCGGCCGCCATGGTGCAGAGCGCGTTCACGGCACCGCACGTCACGGAGTTCCTCACGGTCGACGTCACGGCCACGATGGAGCTGCTCGCGCGCCTCAAGCAGGATCGCTCCCTCGCCGAGCACCGCATCGGCATCCTCGCGATCGTGGCCAAGGCCCTGTGCATCGCCGTTCGCCGCAACCCGTCGGTCAACACGCACTGGGACGATGTGGCGCAGGAGATCGTCGAGTTCCACTACGTGAACCTCGGCATCGCGGCCGCGACCCCTCGAGGGCTGGTCGTGCCGAACATCCCGGATGTCGGCGACCTCACGCTGCCGGAGCTCGCCGACGCCCTCGCCGCATTGACGGCGACGGCCCGCGACGGTCGCACCGAGCCCGCGCGCCTCAGCGGAGGCACGATCTCGATCACCAACATCGGCGTCTTCGGCATCGACGCGGGCACTCCCATCCTGAATCCGGGTGAGGCCGCCATCCTCGCGATGGGTGCTGTGCGCCGGGAGCCGCGGGAGCACGAGGGCGGCATCGCGCTCCGCGACGTGATGACGCTCAGCCTGTCCTTCGACCACAGGCTGGTCGACGGAGAGCAGGGATCGCGCTTCCTCGCCGACATCGGCATGATGCTGCGCGATCCGGCCCGGGCGTTCGCGATGGTGTGAGGCATCCGTCGCCCGGGAGTCGGCAGGCTGTGGAGACCGCTCCCCAGCAAGCGCCTTGGGGGAGGAGTATGACCCCATGGCAACCCTGGACCCCTCCGACACGGCCGCCGAACTCGACGGCACCGCCTTCACCCACGAGGACGACTCGCTGACCGCGTCGTTCTCCACCGCCGACTTCGCGAGCGCCGTGCGCCTGCTCGACGCCGTCGCCGTGGTGGCCGACGAACTCGATCACCATCCCGACGTGCTCGTCGGCTACGGCTCGCTCGTGTTCGACCTCACCTCGCACGACGCCGGGGGAGTGACGGCGCGCGACGTGAGGTTGGCGAAGCGCATCCAGGCTCTCGCCGACGAGCAGGGAGCGACGCCCGCGGTCGCGTAGTCGCGCTGCTCGCTCCTTCGCTCGCTGCTGCGGCGAGCGGCGGACGACCTGCGAGCGTCAGGACGTGTGGGCTGAGCCGGCGGATGCCGCAGCCCGAACCTGCCGGACCACCTCGTCGCTGCCTCCACGCCACGGAGCCCCGTGCCCGGGCAGCACCCAGGTGGCGCCGAGTCCCTCGAGGTGCGTGAGCGAGTCGATCGCCTGCGCCGGCTCGTCGGTGAACGGCGCCGGCTGAGGCCCGAGGGTTCCCGTGAGCACGTGGCGCGTGGTGAGGGCATCGCCGACGAAGAGGGCGCCGACCGACGGAACGTGGATGGCGACGCTGCCGGCCGAGTGCCCGGGCAGGCCGATGATGCGCGGCGCGCCCGGCAGGTCGAGGACATCGCCGTCGGCGATCGTCGTGACCTCGCGCAGGTAGGTGGTGCGCAGCCCGCCCTTGCGAGCGGCGTACCAGAAGAAACTCGTCACGCCTCGAAGCCGCATCCGCCCCCACTGGGCCTTCGGCTTGTACTCGCCTCGGGCTCGGGCGGCATCCGCTTCGTGCACGTAGACGGGAACGCCCTGCTCCCGGCGCAGGCGTTCCGCGAAGCCGATGTGGTCGCTGTCGCCGTGCGTGAGCACGAGCCCGCGCACGTCGCCGAGTCCGCGACCCAGAGCGGCGAGCTCCGTCTCGAGCTCGCGCCAGTGCCCGGCGAGACCGGCGTCGATGATCGTCACGCCGTCCTCGGTGTCGATGAGGTAGGCGGCGACGATGTCGTTGCCGATGCGGTGCAGTGATGGTGCGAGTTGCATGTCGAGAGATCCCTCCGAATGTGTGATGATCGTCCTGATGGCTATGCTACGTAGCCTTGATGGCTAAAGTCAATAGCTATCAGATACGCACGATCGAAGGAGAACGGATGCCGACCCCCGACCGCACCTCGCTCGAGGCCATCATCGCCGCCGGCCGCGAGATCCTGCGCGCCGACGGGCTCCCCGGACTCACCATGCAGGCCGTCGCCCAGCGCGTCGGCGTGCGCGCACCGTCGCTGTACAAGCGAGTGCGCGGACGTGACGACCTGCTTCGTCTCGTGGTCGAAACATCCCTGCACGATCTCGATGCGCGTGTCGACGCCGCCCTGGCCACCACCGGGGAAGCGGGCCCCGGCGACCCGAGCGCCGACCTGGTCGAGCTCGCCCGCACCATGCGCACCTTCGCCCGCGAGAACCCGGCCGAGTACCGCCTGATCTTCGCCGAGGTTCCGGATGCCGCCCAGGCGAGCGCCCTGGAGCGCTCGAGTGCCGCCGTTCTGGCCGTCGCGGAGCGGCTCGTCGGCCCTGACGACGCCCTGCCCGCGGCGCGCACCATCACCGCGTGGGCGAACGGCTTCATCACCATGGAGCTCTCGGGAGCGTTCCGCCTCGGCGGCGACGTCGACGAGGCGTTCGAGTACGGGGCCCGCCACATCGCCGCAGCGCTCGCCGGCTGAGCGACGGCCGTCCGCGCTCGTCACCCGCACAATTCAGGCCGCATCCGTCGCCACGCCGAAGGTGCAGCGCAGATCTACGGCGTGTCTCAGTTCCGGCCTGAAATGTGCGCGAGTTCGGCGTCGGAGAGAGGGACGCCCCGCGAGTGGCGCAGCTCGCGCAGGGCGATGGCATCCTCGACGACGCGCACGACCGTCGCCCAGGTGGACTTCCAATGGGTGTGGATGTGTGGGGGATTGACCGTGAGCATCATCATTCCCAGGCTCTGCGCTCCCAGTACGCGCCCGGTATCCCTGAGCACGGCTTCGTTGCCGCCGTGGAACTCCAGCCCGTTCACCTCGAAGCCGACGCAGTCCTCGATGATCCCGTCGAGATGTCCGATCCCGTGAATCTCGGGCTGCGCGATCACGGAGTATCCGCCTCGGCGGACGCGCGTTATGAAGATCGACTCCCAGCCGGAGTCTGCGTTCGGAGTGATCTCGTCCATCAGACGGTGAAGTCGGCGCGGTAGCAGTGCAACCACCCGGTCGACTTCCAGTCTCTTCAGCACTCCCCGCCGGAGGATCGAATCGAGGCAGGCTATGGCGTGCTCGTCGTTCTGGCAGAGAAGCGCCTGTGCGAGAGCCTGGTGAGGGGACACGATCCAGTCCAGCCCGCCAACGCCGGGGACGGTCGCCCAATGGATGAGCGGCGCACCCGGCCTCGCCAGTCGTACGCCGCCTTCCGGAGTGAGTTGCGGGCTGATCGACGGATGCCACACACCCGCCGCGGCGCTGTTCGCTCGTCGACCGTCGTCCAGTCTCAGGCGGGCCGCGTTCGATGCGACGTGCACGTGGAGCCGATCACCGTCGCCCGACCAGACGCCCCAGCGGCGAAGAGCGCTCACGCATCCGATCCGTCCGCCCAGAGCGACTGCCCGCAGCTGATCGGCATCCGCCTTCGGCGTGGCGAACCACCCTCGGCGGACCCTTGTCAGCCCTCCCAGGCTCAGCGCTCTCTCGATGTCCGGGCGCCGAAGCCCGTGACGGGCGAGCGTGCTCGTCTGTGCGACCTGACCGAGGGAATCCATGAGCGTCTGGATCGTCGACATGGGGTGAGAGTGCCCGACCGCGAGCGGCGTCGTCCTGTGCGAGCGGACATCTGTGGGCGGTCACGCCTCTTGGTCGCGGGCGAAGGAGCGCCAGCTGCGACCCCTGCTTCCGCGCAATTCAGGATGGATTGCTCAACACGCCGCTGATGGCACCGGTGCCGCGGCGTGTCGCCGAAAGCAGCCTGAACTGCGCAGGACAGGGGGCGCGTGAGTGGCGCGGCACTGCGCCGCCGCCGCTACGCCTCCAGCGACGCCAGCGCCATCTGCTCCAGCGCCCCGCGCACGACGGCATCGGCGGGCTGGCGGGTGCCGGTCCGGGCGCTGTGCGGCGTCGAGTTCATGAGGCCGAACGCGGCGTGGGCGCGCACCCTCAGTTCGGCATCCGTTCGCGACGGGTGCAGTAGGGCGAGCACGCCGACCCACAGCTCGACATAGCGACGCTGTAGGCTGCGCACCGAGTGGCTGTCGGACGCGGCGAGGCTCGCGATGTCGCGATCCTGCACGAGGATGACGTCGGCGTTGCCGAGCGCGAAGTCGACGTGGAAGTGCACGAGGGCGGCCAGTGCGTCCGAAGCCTCGGGGCTCGCCGACACCACGGCGCGACCACCGTCGAGCAGGCCGGTGCTGGCGTCGACCAGGATGGCGGCGAGTACCGCCTGCTTGCCGGCGAAGTGCCTGTACACGGCGGGGCCGCTCACTCCGGCGGCGGCTCCGAGATCGTCGATCGAGACGCCGGCGAATCCGCGCTTGGCGAAGAGGGCGGCGGCTGCCGTCAGCAGGGTGCCACGGCGATCGGCCTTCGCGCGCGCCCGCTCGGTGGGAACGGCGGCGCTCGCCCGCGCCCGCTCGGTGGGAACGGCGGCGCTCGCCGGAGCCGTGCTCGGAGGGGTGCTTGCCATTTCAGTTAACGCTCGCTAACGTTGAGTCCAGTTAGTGAACACTAACCGAAAGCACGCGGAGCCCACAAGGAACCGCGCCGTCGATGGAGACGAGACCCCCGGATGCCGCCACCCACCAGCGCTCCCAGCACGACCGCCGCGAGCAGCCCAACAGGCACCCGCACCCCCGCAGAAGCCAACGCCGCGGCCCAGAACGCCCTCGTCGCCGAGCTGCACGCCCGCCTCGCCACGGCGGCGGAGGGCGGCAGCCAGTCCTCGCGCGACCGTCACACCCAGCGCGGAAAGCTCCTGCCCCGCGAGCGGGTCGACACGCTGCTGGACGACGGCAGCCCCTTCCTCGAGATCGCGCCGCTCGCCGGCGACGGCCTCTACGACGACGCGACGCCGGCGGCCGGCCTCATCGCCGGCATCGGCCTGGTGCACGGGCGCCACGTGCTCGTCATCGCCAACGACGCCACCGTCAAGGGCGGCACCTACTACCCGATGACGGTCAAGAAGCACCTGCGCGCGCAGGAGATCGCCTTCGAGAACCGCCTGCCGTGCATCTACCTCGTCGACTCCGGCGGCGCCTTCCTCCCGATGCAGGATGAGGTGTTCCCCGACCGCGACCATTTCGGGCGCATCTTCTTCAACCAGGCGCGCATGTCAGCCGCAGGCATCCCGCAGGTCGCCGCCGTGCTCGGCTCGTGCACGGCCGGTGGCGCCTACGTTCCCGCCATGAGCGACGAGACCGTCATCGTGCGCGGGCAGGGCACCATCTTCCTCGGCGGCCCTCCGCTCGTGAAGGCGGCCATCGGCGAGGTCGTCACCCCCGAGGAGCTCGGGGGCGGCGAACTCCACGCCCACACCTCGGGCGTCACCGACCACCTCGCCGAGAACGACGAGCACGCCCTCGCCATCGTGCGCGACATCGTGGCGACGCTGCCGCAGCCGGCGGCATCCGCGTGGCCGGTGATCGAGTCGATGCATCCGGTGACGGATGCCGACGACCTCGCCTCCGTGGTGCCCGTCGACGTTCAGCAGCCCTACGACGTGCACGAGGTGATCGCCCGCATCATCGACGCGCCCACCGACGACTCCGACACGGCCACGGCCTTCCACGAGTTCAAGAAGGAGTACGGCGACACTCTCGTCACGGGCTTCGCCCACATCCACGGCCACCCGGTCGGCATCGTCGCCAACAACGGCGTGCTCTTCAGCGAATCGGCCATGAAGGGCGCGCATTTCATCGAGCTGTGCGACCAGCGCGGCATCCCGCTGGTCTTCCTGCAGAACATCTCAGGCTTCATGGTGGGCCGCGATGCGGAGGCCGGAGGCATCGCCAAGCACGGCGCGAAGATGGTGACGGCCGTCGCGACGACGCGGGTGCCCAAGCTCACGGTCGTGATCGGCGGCAGCTTCGGAGCAGGCAACTACTCGATGTGCGGCCGGGCCTACTCGCCCCGCTTCCTCTGGATGTGGCCGAACGCCCGCATCAGCGTGATGGGCGGCCCACAGGCGGCCTCAGTGCTCGCCACGGTCAAGCGCGACCAGCTCGAGGCCCGGGGGCAGGACTGGTCGGCCGACGACGAAGCCGCCTTCACGAGCCCCATCCGCGAGCAGTACGAGACGCAGGGCAGCCCGTACTACTCCACGGCCCGCCTCTGGGACGACGGCATCATCGACCCCGCCGACACGCGCACCGTGCTCGGCCTCGCCCTCGACGTGTGCTCGCGCACGCCGCTGCCCGAGCCGCGCTTCGGCCTGTTCCGGATGTGACCGCCATGACCACCGAGAACCCCGAGAACACCATGAACCCCGAGAGCATCGTGAACCCCGAGACCCCCGCCATGCCCCTCTTCCACACCGTGCTGGTCGCCAATCGTGGCGAGATCGCCGTGCGCGTCATCCGCACGCTCCGTGGCCTCGGCATCAGGTCCGTCGCGGTCTTCAGCGACGCGGATGCCGATGCCCTGCACGTGCATCTCGCTGACACCGCCGTGCGCCTCGGCCCGGCCGATGCGCGCGAGAGCTACCTCGACGGGGAACGAGTCATCGCCGCCGCCCTCGGCTCCGGCGCCCAGGCCATTCACCCCGGCTACGGATTCCTCAGCGAGAACGCCGCATTCGCAACAGCGTGCGAGGCCGCAGGCATCGTCTTCATCGGACCGGGGGAGCAGGCGCTCGAGGTGATGGGCGACAAGATCCGCTCCAAGCTGCACGTGGCCCTCTCGAACGTTCCCGTGGTTCCCGGAGTCTCGGATGCCTCCCTCGACAATGCCGCCCTTGCGGAGGCCGCGCTCGGAGTCGGCTTCCCCCTGCTCATCAAGCCGTCGGCCGGTGGTGGCGGCAAGGGCATGCAGCTCGTGCGCACCGCAGAGGAACTGCCCGAGTCGATCGCCGCCGCCCGTCGCGTGGCGGCATCGGCCTTCGGTGACGACACCCTGCTGCTCGAACGATTCATCGAGCAGCCCAGGCACATCGAGGTGCAGGTTCTCGCCGATGCCCACGGCGCCGTCGTGCACCTCGGCGAGCGCGAGTGCTCGCTGCAGCGCCGCCACCAGAAGGTCATCGAGGAGGCACCGTCGCCGCTGCTCGACGCCGAGACGCGCGAACGCATCGGGCGTGCAGCCTGCGACGCCGCCCGCAGCGTCGACTATCGCGGCGCCGGAACCGTCGAGTTCCTGGTGTCGGCCGCCCGACCCGACGACTTCTTCTTCATCGAGATGAACACGCGCCTCCAGGTCGAGCATCCGGTGACCGAGCTCGTCACGGGGTTCGACCTCGTCGAACAGCAGGTGAGAGTCGCTGCGGGGGAGCCCCTCGCCTTCGCGCAGTCCGACGTGCATCTCACCGGACACGCCATCGAGGCGCGCGTCTACGCCGAGAGCCCCGAGCGCGGTTTCCTGCCCTCGACCGGCACCGTGCTCGCCTACACGGAGCCGCAGGGCGCCGGCATCCGCATCGACAGCGGCATCACCGACGGATCCGAGGTGAGCCCGCACTACGACCCCATGCTCGCCAAGGTGATCGCCCTGGGCTCGGACCGCGCCGAGGCTCTGGCCAGGCTCGACGCTGCGCTCGCCGACACCGTCGTGCTCGGCGTCGACACGAACATCGCGTTCCTCCGCGGTCTGATCGCCGAACCCGCCGTGCAGGCCGGAGACCTCGACACCGGACTCATCGACCGGATGCCGTCCCTGAGCCTGCCCGTCCCGTCCCCCGAGCTCCTCGCCGAGGTGGCTGCCGCCCTCGGCGCGACCGACCGCCAGCAGCCCGGTTCAGCCTCACCGCTCTGGCGTTCCAGCTCGGGCTTCCGCCTCGGCGCTCCGCGCCCCCGCACTCTGACCTTCCTCGTCAACGAGGCGCTCGTCGAGGTCGAGGTGGCGCAGCAGGCGAGTCGCGACACGCGTGCGACTCCGTCGCGCGCCACTCGACCAGCGGAGCGCACCCGCACAACGATCGCCGGCCAGGGACCGCGCCTGTGGGTGCATGAAGGCGGCGCATCCTACGAGCTCACCGTCCTCGACCGCGCGGCCCGCCTCGAACGCTCCCTTGCCGCCATCGACCGCGTCGGGAAGGCCCACAGCCCCGAGCTCCGCGCGCCCATGCCGGGCACCGTCGTCGCCGTGCACGTCGCCGACGGCGACGAGGTCGAGGCCGGCCAGACGATCGTCTCCATCGAGGCCATGAAGATGGAGCACCGCATCACCACCCCGATCAGCGGGCGGGTGACCCTCACCACCAGCGAGGGGGCCCTCGTCCGTCGCGACGACGTCGTCGCATCCGTCACCCCGATCGCCACGAGCGAGAAACGAGACACCTAAATGAACTACGACCTCAGCGACGAGGAACAGGCCCTCTACGACACCGTCAGCGACTTCGCCGACACCGTCGTCGCACCGGAGGCCTACAGCTACGACACCGAGCGTCGCCTGCCGATGGAGATCATCGCGCAGATGGGCGAGATGGGACTCTTCGGCCTGCCCTTCCCGAAGAAGTACGGCGGCCAGGGCGGCGACTACGTGCAGCTCTGCCTCGCCGTCGAGGCGCTCGGGCGCGTCGACCAGTCCATCGGTGTCACTCTCGAGGCCGGCGTCGGCCTCGGCATCATGCCCATCTACCGCAACGGATCCCCGGCGCAGCGCGAGCAGTGGCTGCCCGACCTCATCGCGGGCCGGGCTCTGGCCGGATTCGGCCTCACCGAGGCTCGCGCAGGCTCGGATGCCGGAGCCACGGAGACCAGGGCCGTGCTCGACGGCGACGACTGGGTGATCAACGGCTCGAAGCAGTTCATCACCAACTCGGGAACCCCCATCACCAGCCTCGTCACGATCACGGCCGTCACGGGCGAGCGCATCGGACGCAACGGCGACGCCAAGCCCGAGCTCTCCAGCATCATCGTGCCGAGCGGCACCCCGGGATTCACCGTCGAGGAGCCGTACGACAAGGTCGGCTGGCACACCAGCGACACGCATCCGCTCACCCTCACCGATGTGCGCGTGCCGAGCTCCAACCTGTTGGGAGATCGAGGCCGCGGGTACGCCAACTTCCTGCAGTCGCTCGACGAGGGACGCATCGCGTTCGCCGCTCTCGCCACCGGCGCAGCCCAGGGCTGCCTCGAGGAGGCGTTGCGCTACGCGAAGGAGCGCGTCGTCTTCGGCACCAGCATCGGCTCCAACCAGCACGTCGCCTTCAAGATCGCGAAGATGCAGGCGCGGGTGCACCAGGCGCGACTCGCCTGGCTCGATGCCGCGCGCAAGATGGTCGCCGGCAAGCCGTTCAAACTGGAGGCGTCCATCGCCAAGATGGTGGCGGGGGAGGCAGCCATGGACAACGCCCGCGATGCGACGCAGGTGTTCGGGGGCTACGGTTTCCTCAACGAGAACGCCGTGGCACGGCACTACCGTGACTCGAAGATCCTCGAGATCGGCGAGGGCACCACCGAGGTGCAGCTCATGATCATCACCCGTGAGCTCGGCCTCGCGAGTTGACTGAAGGGCGACGGATGCCGAACACCCACGACATCGTGCAACGCGGACTCTGGTTCGAGGAGTTCGACCTCGAGGCGCGCTACCTGCACCGGCCGGGGCGCACTGTCACCGAGGCCGACAACGTGCTGTTCACCACCCTCACGATGAACACGCAGGCGCTGCACCTCGATGCGGCTTACGCCGCTGGTGAGGAGTTCGGGCAGCGGCTCGTGAACTCGATGTTCACGCTGTCGACGCTGGTGGGGGCATCCGTCGCCCAACTCACCCAGGGCACCCTCGTGGCCAACCTCAGATTCGGCGCCGTCGCCTTCCCGGCCCCGGTGTTCATCGGCGACACGCTCTACGCCGAGACCACCGTCGCGGCCAAGCGACTCTCGGCGTCGCGGCCCGGGCAGGGCATCGTCACCCTCGAGCATCTGGCGCGAAACCAGGACGACGTGGTGGTGGCCACGGCGTCCCGCACGACGCTGGTCTGGTGCGAGGGGGCGCGGCCATGACGTTCCGCCTCGGCCCCGCGCTGCTGTTCTGCCCGGCGAACCGACCCGATCGTTTCGAGAAGGCGCTCGAGCGAGCGGATGCCGTCATCATCGACCTGGAGGACGCCGTCGCGCCCGACGACCGCGAAGACGCCCGCGAGGCCCTCGTGCAGACCGCCCTCGACCGCGCGAGGGTCATCGTGCGCCTCAACCCGGTCGGCAGCCACGACTTCTCCGCCGACCTCTCGGCTCTCGAGGCGACGGCGTACCGCTTCGTGATGCTGCCGAAGGCGGAGCATCCGGATGCCGCAGCCGCCGTCGCGGGCTACAGCGTGATCGCACTGTGCGAGACCGCGGCCGGGGTGCTCGCGGCGCCGGCCATCGCGCACGAGCCGAACGTCGTGGCCCTGATGTGGGGAGCCGAAGACCTGGTGGCCTCCCTCGGCGGCACCTCGAGCCGCTTCGCCGACGGCCGCTACCGCGCCGTGGCCGACCACGCGCGCTCCAGCGTCCTGCTCGCCGCGGGTGCTGCCGGTATCGCGGCGATCGACACCGTGCACCTCGACATCGCTGATCTCGACGGCCTCTCCGAGGAGGCGACGGATGCTGCTGCCAGCGGCTTCGCCGCCACAGCCTGCATCCACCCGAGCCAGGTCGAGATCATCCGTGCGGCCTACAGGCCGAGCGACGCGGAGATCGCCGATGCTCGGGCTGTCATCGCCGTCGCCGCACGCGAGCACGGGGTGTTCCGACACGGTGATCGGATGGTCGACGGCCCGGTTCTCCGGCACGCCGAGGCCGTGCTCCGACGGGCCGGAAACGCCTGATTCGAGCAGGCGACGGGGGTCGGTGATTCCGGAGGATGGAGTCCGGTTGTCCGGTGCCCGACGGGCCGGGGAGTTCACTCCTCGTTCACTCGCAAACGTTTCTATAACGGTTGTGGAATACCGGGCGATTCGGCACATCAGTGTCGGCGGTCTGCCCTACTCTCAGATGCATTAGGGGAGGTGTTGAGAATGACTCAGGTGGTGCCGCGGGCCGCGCAGCGAACGGCCGAGGTCGCTCCTGAGATCGTCATTCCCGCACTCGAAGAGACGTCGTCCCCGTTCTCCGGCGCCATCGGCATACAGCAGGTCGCCGCACCTGCTCGCCGGCACATCCCAGACACCGACCTCTGGGTCTTCCCGCTCGCGCTCGGCGCTCAGCGATTCGGCCGCACCGTCGATCCGCGCACGGCCGTCGACATGCTCGATCGTTACCGTGAAGGCGGCGGCAACCTCATCGACACCGTCGACGCCGTCGTCGCCCAGCGCAGCGAGCAGCTCATCGGCGCGTGGCTTCGTGCCCGCCACTGCCGCGATGACATCGTGCTCGCCACGACGGTCGGCGGCGGATCCGATTTCCCGGGTCTCACCCCGGCCAACATCGTCGCCGGCGTCGATGCGTCGCTCCAGCGCCTCGGCGTCGACCGTCTCGACCTCCTGTTCATGCGCGAGTCCGCGGGCGTGCCGGTCCCGCTGGAAGAGAGCCTCGGTGCCATCGACGCGCTCGTGCAGGCCGGCAAGGTCGGCTACATCGCGGCTTCCGGGTTCTCGGCCGACAGGCTCATCGAGGCACGTGTGCTCTCCGCCAACGGGCTGCCGCGCTTCCGGGCAGTGCAGTCGTCCTACAGTCTCGCCGAGCGCGTGCCGTTCGAGGGTTCGGTCTCGGTATCGGCGAACGCCCAAGGCCTCGCGGTGTTCCCGTCGAGCCCCCTGAACCACGGCGTGCTCGCAGGCTCCACCCGCGGCGACGGATCCATTCCCGCCAGCGTCGCGAGCAAGCTGGCGCTGCACCTCAACCGGCGCCTGCGTCGCATCCGTTCGGTCGTCGACCGCATCGCGACGGAGCACGGGGTTCCCTCGGCCACCATCGCCATCGCGTGGCTCCTGGCCCGGCGCGACGTCGTCGCGCCGGTCACCGGTGCTCGCTCCATCAGTGAGCTGCAGTCGCTCATGGCCGCTCCGCGCGTCACCCTCACGCGGTCCGACATGCTCGACCTCGACCGCGTGACGCTGTGATTATTCACCAGCCTGACTACTCACCATCCTGACTACTCAACAGCCTGACCACTCACCAGCTCTGGCCGTTCACCAGCTCTGACAGGTCCGACCCGCGCGAACCGTCGTTTCGGTGCCTGCCCGGCGTCGGCGCGCAGTCCCGAACCCGGCCCGTGTCGGAACGCTGGCCTAAGGTGGAGTGTGATGAACGGCGCAGTTGACCTCCCTCTCGGCGTGCCCGAGCTCAGCTTCACCGCATCCGGTGACTGCCTCGTCAGGCGATCGGTCCTCCCGAGCGGGGTGCGCATCCTCACCGAGCACGTACCGGGTTCCCGCAGCGCCACCATCGGCTACTGGGTCGCCGTCGGATCGCGCGACGAGCTTCCCGCGCTGGCCGCCATCAACGGTCGCTCGGCGCATCCGGGAACCTTCGGCTCCACGCACTTCCTGGAGCACCTGCTCTTCAAGGGAACCTCCACCCGCACGGCGCTCGACATCGCCGTCTCCTTCGACGCCGTCGGCGGCGAGCACAACGCCATGACGGCGAAGGAGTACACCTGCTACTACGCCAAGGTCCGCGACCGCGACCTGCCCATGGCCGCCGCGGTGCTCACCGACATGCTCACCTCCTCCCTGCTCGACCCCGAGGAGTTCGAGAACGAGCGCGGGGTCATCCTCGAGGAGCTCTCGATGGCCGAAGACGACCCGTCCGACGTCGCGAACGAGCGCTTCTTCGAGGCCGTGCTGGGCGAGCACCCGCTGGGACGCCCCATCGGCGGCAGCCCGGCAACGATCGAGGCGGCCACCCGCGAGGCCGTCTGGAACCACTACCGCGCCAACTACCGCCCGCAAGACCTCGTGGTGACGGCGGCAGGAGCCGTCGACCACGACGAGCTGGTGGCATCGGTCACCACAGCGCTCGAATCGGCCGGCTGGGACCTCTCCGTTCCCGCCACTCCGGTCGAGCGCCGCCCCGCCGAGGCCTCGGCCATCACACGCGGCTCCGAGCTCGTCGTCGTCGATCGACAGCTCGAGCAGGTCAACATGTTCCTCGGCGTTCCCGGACTCATCGCCACCGACGATCGCCGCATGACCATGAGCGTGCTCAACTCCATCTTCGGCGGCGGCATGTCGTCGCGCCTGTTCCAGGAGGTGCGCGAGAAGCGCGGCCTGGCCTACTCCGTATACTCCTTCGCCGCCGCCTACTCCGATGCCGGCGTCTTCGGCATGTACGCCGGCTGCTCGCCGGCGAAGGCAGCTCCCGTCGCCGAGCTGATGCTCGACGAGCTGCACCTGCTGGCCGACAAGGGGGTGACGGATGCCGAGATGGACCGTGCGATCGGCCAGATCTCCGGGGCATCCGCGCTCGCGCTCGAAGACAGCGACACCCGCATGAGCCGCCTCGGCCGCGCCGAGATCACCCAGGGCGAGTTCACCGACCTCGACGAGGGCCTGCGTCGGGTGGGTCTCGTGACGGCAGCAGACGTACGGGAACTCGCCTCGGAGCTCGTCTCCCGCGAGCTCTCGCTCTCGGCCGTCGGCGCCGTCGACACCGATTTGTTCGCGCCGCTCCTCGGAGCTCACGCCGGCTGACCCGGGCCGATCCGGCCCGCACCGAACTTCGCACCATCCGCACGCCGCAACACGAAAGGGACACCGGTGCCCCACTACCTCTACCTGGTCCGCCACGGAGAACAGCAGCACGCCGAGCACGGCCTGCCAGACGGACCGCTCTCAGCCCGCGGTGTGCGCCAGGCCCAGCTGCTCGCCGAACGCCTCGGGGGAGTGCCGTTCGACGCAGCCTGGCACTCGCCGCTGCAGCGCGCTGCCGAGACCGCCGCGATCATCGCCGATCGCATGCCGGCGATCACGCCGGAGCCCTCGGCTCTGCTGTTCGACTGCATCCCGTCCGGGCCGTCGCCCGAGACTCCCGATGCCTTCGACGCCTTCTTCGGCTCGGTCACCCCCGAGGAGATCGAGGCCGGACGGGCCCAGATGGAGGATGCCGTCACCGAGTTCCTGAAGCCGGCCCGCGGCGAACGCCACGACCTGCTGATCACCCACAACTTCATCATCGGGTGGTTCGTGCGCGAGGTGCTCGGCGCCCCCGACTGGCGGTGGATGAGCATTCCGCAGGCCAACTGCGGGCTCACCATCCTGCAGCAGAAGCCCGGACGCCCGTGGACCCTGCTCTCCCACAACGACCTCGCGCACCTCCCCGTCGAGTTGCGTACGGGCCTGGCGGAGCCGCTTCCGGCCTAGCCGCCGCACTCCGTTCCGCTCCCACCTCACCGCTCGCTGAGGCCCGGGCGAAGCCCGCGGTCGAAGCGCGCGAGCAGCTCTCGCCGACCCTGCTCACCTCCGCTGGTCGAGTAGCCCGCGAGCGCAGCGAGCAGGCGTATCGAGACCACTCCGCGTGATCCGCATCCGCTTCGGCCGCGACTGCGTCGGGCCTCAGCGAGCGGGAAGTCAGCGCCGTCGCGCCAAGATGAACCCCTGGCTGTTGCGCTCGAACCCGACGGGCCCCCGGTCGGCGGTGGCCGTCACCTCGAAGCCGGCGTCGTTCAGCCAGGGCACGAACTCCCGGGTCTCGTGAAGCACGCCGTGGAGCGTGACGTCGTGTCCGTAGGCCCTCTCGACGACCCGCTCACCCGTGCCCGCCTGGAAGCCGAACAGCACGGTGCCGCCCGGGATGAGAACCCGCCCGACCTCGCGAACGATGGCGGCCACATCTGTCTTGCTGCTGTGGATCACGGCATACCAGCAGAGGACCGCCCGGATCGAGGAATCAGCGTGCGGGAGCGTCCGGAGGTCACCGGTCTCCACAGGGACTCCTGGGTTGCTCGCTCGAGCGTGGCCGATCATCTCCGGCGACAGGTCGATACCGACCAGGGGCGACACCTCGCGAGCAGACAGGTAGTGCAGCATCCTGCCCGTGCCGCACCCCGCGTCGAGCACGGGCAGATCCGAGTCGGGGAGGTGCGCGATGAAGTGATCGAGCATGCCGAGTTCGAGCGGCGCTTCGTAGCGCGTGTCGGGCAGGACCTCGGCGTACGTGTGCGCGACGGTGTCGTAGAGCCGACGGGTCTCGTCGATGCGGTCCTCGCTCATGGGCGAGCCAGCCTCTTCGCGTACCAGTTCGTCGCGTTCGGGTTGTCGTTGTACGGCTCCACGTCCATATAGCCCGCTCGCCGGTACAGCCCGCCGGCGGCCTCGAGGCTGGCGTTGGTGTCGAGCACGACCTCGGTGGCGCCGAAGGCCAGCGCACGGTCCTCGAGCTCGGCGAGCAGCGCGCGCCCGGCGCCGAGTCCCCGCGCGCTGGGTCGCAGGTACAGGTGCTTGACCTCGTAGCGCACGACGCCGTCGGGCGCCGGCAGGCGCCGGATGCCGCCACATCCCACAGCAGCGGAGTCGTCGTCCGCGGCATCCGTCGCCGCATCGTCCTCGACCACCAGGAACACCCCGGCCGGCGGCACGAACTGCTCGGGAGACGGGAAGGTCGTGCGATACCCGCCGGCGCTCGGGAAGGTCGCCGCGCGCTCGGCGAAGTACTCGGCGAGCAGCGTGTGGGCCGTCGCATCCGTCACGGGAACCTCGCGGAAACGCACCATGCTGCCAGCGTATTCGTCCAGGCGGGCTCCCGAGGTCGCCCGGGGCCGACGCCTGCCGCGAGACCCCGAACCTCCCACCCCCGATTGCTAGGCTGACCGGGTGACAACACGCGTTGCCGTCATCGGCGCCACAGGCAGGCTCGGCTCCCTCGTCTCGCGACTCGTGCGCGAGTCCGACGACTTCGAGCTCGTCGCCGAACTCAGCTCCCGCAGCGGGCTCGACGCCATGCTCGGAGCGGACATCGCGGTCGACGTCAGCCACCCGGCCGTCAGCGGCGAGATCGTGGAGTACGCGGTCGAGAACGGCCTGCGCGTGCTCGTCGGCACCTCCGGCTGGAGCCAGGAACGCATCGGCGCCATCACCTCGCGGGTCACGGCTAGCGAGGGAGCCGTCGTGTTCATCCCGAACTTCTCGGTCGGATCCGTGCTCGGCACCCGCCTCGCCACGATCGCGGCGCGCTACTTCGACTCCATCGAGATCGTCGAGGCCCACCACGCGGGCAAGGTCGATTCGCCCTCGGGCACCGCCGTGCGCACGGCCGAGCTCATGACCCGTGCCCGCGCCGAGCTCGGACCCGTAGACGCCCCGCACACCGACCAGCGTGCCCGTGGCCAGCAGGTCGCCAGCATCCCCGTGCACAGCCTGCGCGTCGCCGGCCTTCTCGCCAGCCAGCAGGTCGTCTTCGGCGGCCGCGGCGAGACCCTCGCCATTCGCCACGACACCATCTCGGACGAGTCCTACGAGCAGGGCATCATGCTCGCGCTCCGTGCCCTGCGCGAGGCGAGCGGCGTCACCGTCGGCCTCGACGCGCTGCTCGGCCTCGGATCGATCGGAGGCGAGGTTCCGCCGGCACCGGTCGACCCTCGCGACACCTCCGACCTCGTGCAGGACTGACGCGCGTGAAGTCCCGCACCGCCGCCTGGCTGATGGCCCTGCTGCTCGTTCTCTACTTCGTGCTCGTCGGCTGGCGCGCCGTGCAGTTCATGGGCACCGGCGAGCTCGTCGGCATCCTCATCGGCATCGCCCTCATCGTGCTGCCGTTCGTCGGAGCGTGGGCGCTGTGGCGCGAGCTGGCGTTCGGCTTCGGGAGCGAGCGCCTCGTCAAGCGTCTCGATGCCGAAGACGAGCTGCCCGTCGAGGAGCTCACGGTGAGTGCGACGGGGCGCCCGGACCGCGTCGAGGCTGCCGCCGACTTCGCGCGCTTCCAGAGCGCGGTGGAGGAGCATCCGGAATCCTGGCGCGATTGGTTCCGCCTCGGACTCGCCTACGACGCCGCGCGCGATCGCCGACGGGCTCGTCGAGCCATTTCACACGCCATCAGGCTCGAGCGTGCCGAGTCTCGGGCCGATCCCGCTGCGGGCGACGTCCGCTGAGCATCCAGTCGATGGCCTGTTCGGCCGTCTCGTGCTGGAACCTGTAGCCGCTCGCCACCAGCTTCTGCGGCACGACCTCCTGGTCGGCCAGCAGCAGGTCTCGGGCGTCCTGCAGTGCCAGTTCGACGAGCTTCTTCGGCGCAGGCACGAGATAGGGCCTGTGCAGCGCCGTCGTGAAGGCGCGCATGATGCGCTCCGCCGACGCGGCGACCGGGGCGACGAGGTTCACGGGACCTGAGACGTCCGCCGTCAGCAGATGACGGATGGCGCCCACCTCGTCGGGCAGGGTGATCCACGGCCAGTGCTGCTTGCCGCTCCCGAGAGGGCCGGCGAGGCCGAGACGGCTCTGCAGTTCGACGAGCGAGAGCACGCCACCCTGACCGACGACGAGACCAGTGCGCATGGTCACCACGCGCACGCCGTCGGGTGCCCGCCTGGCGGCCTTCTCCCAAGCGTCGACGACATCGGCGAGGTAGCCGTGGCCACGCACCGACGATTCGGTGAGCACGTCGCCCGGACGGTCACCGTAGATGCCGACCGCCGACCCGCTCAGGAAGATCGACGGCGGCTTCGAGGCCGTGCGCATGGCATCCGTCAGCGTGTGAGTGGCACGGATGCGGGAGGTGAAGATCTCGCGCTTCCACTTCGGCGTCCACGGCAGGCGCGCCAGCGAGGCGCCCGAGAGGTTGATGACGGCGTCGACGTCGTCCATGATCCCGCCGGGGATGACGCCCTTCTCGGGGTGCCACTCGACCTCGTCGCTTCGGGTGGGGGCGCGGCGCACGAGGCGCAGCACCTCATGGCCGTGGGACGTGAGGGAGTGCCCGAGGTCGCTGCCGATGAAGCCCGACGCTCCGGAGACGAGGATGCGCATGCGGTGAGCGCCTAGGCCAGAGTCGCTTCGATCGTGATGGGGATGCCGGCGAGAGCCTTGGAGATGGGACAGTTGGCTTTGGCGAGCTGGGCGATCGACTCGAATTCGGTGTCGGAGATGCCGGGAACGCTCGCGTTCACCAGCAGGTGGCTGCCCGTGACACCGGTGCCGGCGACGAAGGTGACGGCCGCGGTCGTCTGGATGGAGGTCGGCGGGTGCCCGGCATTGGTGAGCTCATTGCTGAACGCCATCGAGAAGCAACTCGCGTGGGAGGCGGCCAGAAGCTCCTCGGGATTCGTCGTTCCCGACTCGCCGTCGGCGCGGGCCTTCCAGTTGATCGGGAAGGTCGCGACCTTCGAGGAATCGAAGCTCACCGTGCCGTTCCCTGTGAACAGTTCGCCGTTCCAGACCGTTGTTGCCTCGCTCGTGAGCGCCATGGGTTCCTCCTCGAAGTGGACTCTTCCCACCCTAAGGAACTGCACGCCCGGTATCTACGCCCTGCACGGGGATGTGCGGCTGGTGCCCAGCAACGGCGCTCGCCGGCTCGTCAGGCGGCGGCGGGCCGCAGACGCTGCAGCAGCAGGTAGATCTGGCAGCCGAGGCAGAAGCCGAACGCCGAGTTGAGGAAGGCCGCCACGAACGCGAACGCCGCGGCGATGACGACGGCCGGTGCGATGCCGAGGAGGCCGAGGATCACGCCGACGCCGGTCACGAACAGCCCTACTCCCTGGGCGAAGGTCGGCGGACGCGGATCCTCACGATCCGACGTCGGTGTGAGACGGGGGAGGACGACCCGGCGGAAGATGATGGCGAACGGATGCCGCCGGATGCCGGCGATCGTCGTCCACGCGAACGTCGCCGCAACGACCGCGAGAAGCAGCAGCGCCGCGAGGTCGGCGCCGGCGAGGCCCAGAACGACGTCGATGAAGAGGATCACGGCGGTGATCGTCGCGACGAAGCGCGGGCCGCGCGGGTCGATGCCGGCGGGGGCCTGCGGGGCTGCGGTGCCGGCTGCGGTTGGCGCGGCAGCTGTGCTCGCGCTGGCGCTCGCGCTGCGTCGGGTCTGGTTCTCGGCGGTCATGCTGGGCTCCCGATGATGGTGGTGAGGCGGTCGGAGACGGCGCGCCGATCCGGGGCGCCGCCCACGCGGGCGCGCACGGTTCCGCGTCCGTCGAGGATGAGGGTGGTCGGCGTCTGCAGCACGTTGTAGCGGCGGGCGATGTCCGGACGGTGCGTGAGGTCGACGTCGAGGTGGCGAACGCCGATGTGCTCTCCCGCGATGTCGCCCAGCACGACGCGGGTCTGCGGGCAGCGGGAGCAGAACTCGGTGGAGAACTGCAGCAGCGTCGCGTTCTCACCGAACTGCTCGTCGGTGTCGACGTCGGCCGGGGTGACGATCAGGGCGGCGTGCGGAGAGGCGAGCGTGGATGCGGGCGCCGCCGTGGAGGGAGAGCCGGCCGCGCTCGGAGTCGCGACCGCCGCCGATGCCTCGCCTGCGGCATCCGTCACCGTGATGCGACCATCGCGGGAGCGCAGCCAGAATCCGAGCGCAGTGGTCGCGGCGACCAGCGCGAGGGCTGCTGCGAGGGCGACGATCCACTGCATCCGACCATGGTCGCGCAGGGCGGACCGGAGGCGGCGAGTATGACCTGCCATGACGTCGGCGGCGGCATCCGTCGACGACGCGCTCGACACGCCTCGATGGTGTCGCCGCCCCGCGATACGATCGACGCGATGAGCGCCACGATCCCCACCCCATACGAGGACCTGCTGCGCGATGTGCTCGAGCACGGCGTGCAGAAGACCGACCGCACAGGCACCGGAACGCGCAGCGTGTTCGGTCGCCAGATCCGTTTCGATCTGGCCGAGGGCTTCCCCCTCATCACGACCAAGCGCGTGCACTTCAAGTCGATCGCCTATGAGCTGCTGTGGTTCCTGCGCGGCGAGAGCAATGTGGGCTGGCTGCGTGAGAACGGCGTCACGATCTGGGACGAGTGGGCGGATGCCGCCGGCGAGCTCGGCCCCGTCTACGGCGTGCAGTGGCGGTCATGGCCGACGCCGTCGGGCGAGCAGATCGACCAGATCAGCGACGTGATCGACGCCATCCGTGCCACGCCCGACTCGCGACGCCTCATCGTGTCGGCGTGGAACCCCGCCGACATCCCGAACATGGCGCTGGCCCCGTGCCACGCCCTGTTCCAGTTCTACGTGGCCGACGGCAAGCTCTCGTGCCAGCTCTACCAGCGCAGCGCCGACATGTTCCTCGGTGTGCCGTTCAACATCGCGTCGTATGCGCTGCTCACGCTCATGGTCGCCGACCAGGTCGGCCTGGAGCCGGGTGAGTTCGTCTGGACCGGCGGCGACTGCCACATCTACGACAACCACGTCGCCCAGGTCACAGAGCAGCTCTCGCGCGATCCCTACCCGTATCCGACCGTGCGCATCGACGCGAAGCGCGACAGCATCTTCGACTACGAGTTCGGCGACTTCGTCGTCGAGGGCTACGAGCACCACCCCGCCATTCGCGGCGTCGTCGCCGTATGACGGATGCGGCATCCGTTCCCCTCGGTCTGATCTGGGCGCAGTCCTCCGACGGCACGATCGGACGTGATGGTGTCATGCCGTGGCACCTGCCCGAAGACCTCGCGCACTTCAAGCAGGTGACGCTCGGCGCGCCGGTCGTCATGGGTCGCAAGACGTGGGACTCGCTGCCGCCCCGCTTCCGCCCCCTCGCCGGACGCCGCAACATCGTCCTGACCCGCCAGCGCGACTGGTCGGCCGACGGCGCCGGGGTCGCCCACTCGATCGAGGCAGCCATCGCCCTCGCCGCCGAGCCCGTTTCGGCAACGGATGCCGCCCCCGAGCGCATCTGGATCATCGGCGGGGCGGAGCTCTTCGCCGCCCTCATCGACCAGGCCGACGTGCTCGAGGTCACCGAGATCGACGCGTCGTTCCCCGGCGACACCGAGGCTCCGCTCATCGGCGCGGCCTGGTCGGCCGCGATCACCGACCCCGCCGAGTCCGAGCCCCTGCGCTGGCACACCTCCCGCACGGGCCTCCAGTACCGCTTCCTCACCTACACTCGCGGCTGATCGCCCGTCCGCCCACCCGCAGACGCACGAATCAGGCTGAATCGGCCTCGACAGGCTCGATTCGACCGATCGCGCCTGTCGACGGCGATCGAGCCTGTTCTGCGTCGGCGTCATGGCGCGGCGGGCCAGGCGCCCGAACCGATACGCTGGAGGGCGTGTCGACGCAAAACCCCTTCGGTCAGGTCCTTGTCGCTCTCGTCACGCCTTTCACCGCCGACGGTGAGGTGGATTGGCCGGGAGTCGAGAAGCACATCGACGACGTCATCAACTCCGGAGCCGACGGCATCGTCGTCACGGGCACCACGGGTGAGACCAGCACGCTGACCGACCAGGAGAAGCTCAAGCTCGTCGAGGTCGGCAAGTCCGTCTCGGCCGGCCGCGCCAAGATCATCACCGGCGGCGGATCCAACGAGACCGCCCACGCCATCCAGCTCGCCCAGCAGAGCGAGAAGGCCGGCGCCGACGGCAACATGATCGTCACGCCGTACTACAACAAGCCGACCCAGGCCGGCATCCTCACCCACTTCCGCATGGTCGCGGATGCCACCGACCTTCCGGTCATCCTCTACGACATCCCCGGTCGCACCGGCGTGCCCATCAAGTACGAGACGATCATCCGCCTCGCGAAGCACCCCAACATCCTCGCCGTCAAAGACGCGAAGGGGGACTTCAGCGAGGTGAGCCGTGTGCTCAACCAGACCGACCTCATGTACTTCTCGGGCGACGACGCGAACATCCTCGCGCACCTCGCCATCGGAGCATCCGGCCTCATCGGAGTCACGGCCAACATCGCGGCCAAGCCGTACCGGACCATCGTCGACGCCGTGAACGCCGGCGATCTCCACACGGCGACGGATGCGCACCGCAAGCTCGAACCACTGGTGCGCGCGGTCATGACCCACGTGCCCGGCACCGTCGCGGCCAAGTACATCCTCCATGGCCTCGGCCGCATCGGGAGCCCGCGCGTGCGGCTTCCCCTCGTGGGACCCGAGGAGTGGGAGGCGGCGCAGATCGAAGACGAGATCGATCTCGTGCGCCACATTCCGGGAGTCAATTTCTCGAACTTC
Organism: Orlajensenia leifsoniae; assembly: GCF_004570845.1. GTDB lineage: Bacteria > Actinomycetota > Actinomycetes > Actinomycetales > Microbacteriaceae > Orlajensenia > Orlajensenia leifsoniae. The sequence continues at coordinate 69,398 of NZ_SPQZ01000002.1, forward strand.
CGCCCAGATCGTAATGCCGCAGCAGGCGGCGCACTGCCCCGAATCGCGGGCACAACACGCTAGCGCTGGAGCGAATCCAGCGCGTGAAGAACAAGTAACGGAGGGCTCATGCCCGGAGAAGTATACGAACCAGCCCCGCTCGAACCGGGAACCCTGCGGATCATCCCCATCGGTGGTCTCGGCGAGATCGGTCGCAACATGACCATGTTCGAGATCGACGGCAAGATCCTCATCGTCGACTGCGGCGTGCTCTTCCCTGAGGAGCACCAGCCGGGCGTCGACCTGATCCTGCCCGACTTCAGCCCGATCCGCGACCGCCTCGACGACATCGTCGCCGTCGTGCTCACGCACGGCCACGAGGACCACATCGGCGCCGTCCCCTACCTCCTGAAGCTGCGCGCCGACATCCCGCTCATCGGGTCCGGTCTCACGCTCGCCCTCATCGAGGCGAAGCTCAAGGAGCACCGCATCAAGCCGTTCGTCCTCACCGTCAAGGAAGGCGACATGGAGGCGATGGGGCCGTTCGACCTCGAATTCGTCGCCGTCAACCACTCGATCCCGGATGCCCTGGCCGTCGTCATCCACTCGGCTGCCGGAACCGTCATGGCCACCGGTGACTTCAAGATGGACCAGCTGCCGCTCGACGGCCGCCTCACCGACCTGCGCGAGTTCGCCCGCCTCGGCAAGAGCGGCGTCGACCTGTTCCTCGTCGACTCAACCAACGCCGACGTTCCCGGCTTCACGACGCCGGAGCGCGCGATCGGCCCGGTTCTCGACCAGGTCATCTCGAAGGCGACCGGCAAGGTCATCGTCGCCAGCTTCTCGAGCCACGTGCACCGCGTGCAGCAGGTGCTCGACGCCGCGCACGCCAACGGCCGCCGCGTCGCCCTGCTCGGACGCTCGATGGTGCGCAACATGACCATCGCCGCCGACCTCGGCTACCTCAAGGTGCCCGAGAACGTGCTCGTCGACTACAAGAAGGCCGGCAACGTTCCCGAGAACCAGATCGTCTACATGTCGACCGGTTCGCAGGGCGAGCCGATGGCCGTGCTCAGCCGCATGGTCAACCGCGACCACGCGGTCGAGGTGGGGGAGGGTGACACCGTCATCCTCGCTTCGAGCCTCATCCCGGGCAACGAGAACGCCGTGTACCGCATCATCGACGGCCTCACGAAGCTCGGCGCCAACGTCGTGCACAAGGGCAACGCCAAGGTGCACGTCTCGGGTCACGCTGCAGCAGGAGAACTGCTCTACGTCTACAACATCCTGAAGCCCAGGAACGTGCTCCCCGTGCACGGCGAGTGGCGCCACCTCTGGGCGAACGCCGCGCTCGCGCAGCAGACCGGCATCCCCGAGGCCAACACCTTCCTCGGTGAGGACGGAACCGTCTTCGACATGAAGGCCGGCGAGGTGAAGGTGGTCGGCCAGCTCGACCTCGGCTTCGTCTACGTCGACGGCTCGACCGTCGGTGAGATCACGGATGCCGACCTCAAGGATCGCCGCATCCTCAGCGAGGAGGGCTTCATCTCGGTCATCGTCGTGGTGGATGCCGCAACGGGCAAGGTCATCACCGGCCCCGAGATCCACGCTCGCGGATTCGCCGAGGACGAGACCGTCTTCGACTCGGTCAAGCCCAAAATCGTCTCCGCCCTCGCCGAGGCGTCGCAGCAGGGCGTGCGCGACCAGCGCGCGCTCCAGCAGGTCGTGCGCCGGGTCGTCGGTCGCTGGGTGAACGTCTCGTTCCGCCGCCGTCCGATGATCGTCCCCCTGGTCATCGAGGCGTAAGCCCCAGCCTCCCACCGTGTGAAGGCATCAGCAGAGGGCGACCCGCGGAATTCCGCGGGTCGCCTTTTGCCTGCCTGGGCATGTCGGGCGGATGCCTCCACGCGGTGGCAACACCGGCGCAGCCGCAGCCGCAGCCGCATCCGTAACCCGTCCGTAACGCGCGCGCCCTACGATCTGAGGATGACGGCATTCGGCCTCCGCGCAGCGGTCGGAAGCGATTCGCGCTTCCTGACCGACATGGTCGTCGAGGCTGCGAACTGGAACCCGAGCGCCAGCAGGCAGCGCGTGAGTGTTCTGGCCGATCCGGAGTACACCCGCTACATCGCGGGCTGGCAGCGGCCGAGCGACGCCGGGGTCGTCGCCGAGGACACCGAGGGCATGCCGGTCGGCGCGTGCTGGTTCCGGCTGTTCCCGACGAACGCGCCGGGGCACGGCTTCGTCGCCGTCGGGGTGCCGGAACTCATCCTCGGGGTCAGTCCCATCTGGCGTGCGCAGGGTGCCGGGCGTGCGCTGCTCCGCGAAGTCGTGTCGATGGCCCGCACAGCAGGCCACGCGCGCCTGACGCTGAGCGTCGAGCGCGGCAATCACGCCGTCGACCTCTACCGCAGCGAGGGCTTCGTGACCGTCGCCACCCCCGGCAGCCGCGAGACCATGGTCAAGAACCTGCGCTGAGCGCGGCATCCGTTCGCCGTCGATCGCGAGACACCCGACCCGGCCTCCGCGGGAATGACCGGGGCCGGAAGTACCGTTGAGCCATGGCTACGAGCACCAAGGCGACTGGTCGCGCACGCGCGACTCCTTCGTCGCGCGGCGGCGCGACGAAGCCACCGGCCAAGACCCCCGCGAAGACTCCGACCAAGGCCGCGCCCCGCGCGTCCACGAAGACGAGCGCCCAGACCCTGAAGTTCACTGCGGTCGAGGAGAAGCCCAACGTCCTCGTGCGAGCCTGGATGGGGCTCGCGCACGTCGCCGGGGGAGCGGCCCGTGCCCTCGGCCCCGAGCAGCTCGCCAAGGAGGAGCGCCGCGACGGCCTGCCCTTCTTCATCATCCTTCTGGCCATCGCCGGCGCCGTGATCGAGTGGTTCCTCATCAACGAGCCCGTTGCGCAGACCCTCGATGCCTGGACCTTCGGCGGCCTGGTCGGCCGCGTCGCGTTCGCGCTGCCGATCATCATGCTGGTGTTCGCGGTCTGGTTGTTCCGGCATCCGTCGTCGGTGCACGACAACTCCCGCATCGGAATCGGCCTCGGCATCCTGCTCGTCTCGATCGCCGGCCTGTGCCACGTCTTCGGCGGTCAGCCCGCCCCGAGCGACGGCATGGACGTGCTCGCCCGCGCCGGCGGCATCCTGGGCTGGATGATCACCTGGCCGATGATGCTCGTCGCCCCGTGGCTCGCCGTCGTCGTGATGATCGTGCTCATCGCGCTGTCGCTGCTCATCATCACCAAGACCCCTCCGAACCGCATCCCGCAGCGCATGCGCGAGCTCTACGCCTGGCTGTTCGGAGCGCACCTGCCCGACGAGGAGGCCCGCGACGAGGCCCGCCTCGCAGCGAAGGCCGCGAAGAAGGAGCGCTCCCAGTCCGTCGAGCTCGACGGCATCGACAGCCTCGGCCTCGATGGAGACGGCGACGGCGAATCCTCCACGCCCGACAACCTGCCCTGGTGGCGCCGCAACACCAGCGGCCGCGAAGAGGATCCTGCCTTCGAGGCCGCGGGAGTCGACGGACTCACGGATGTTTTCGGCGGTGCCCCCGAAGGCGCATTCGACAGCGCGCTCGACGGCGTCGATGCCGACGCGCCGGGCGCCCGCGGAGGTGTCAACGGCGACCACTACGGCACCGAGGTCATGGCCGATCTGCAGGCGGCCGAAGACGCCGTCAAGCGCTTCACCGGCGAGGTCGGGGGAGCCACCACCCTGCTCGCCGATGGTGCCGCGGTTCCGGATGCCGCTCCCGGCGTGCTCCCCGGATTCTCGGCGGCCGGCGCCGTGTTCGACCAGGCCGGCGTCGCACCGGTCGACGACCAGCCCACGGCTCCGTACCACCTGCCCGCGGCATCCACCCTCGCCGCCGGTGCCCCGGCCAAGACGCGCTCGGCCGCGAACGACGAGGTCGTGCGGGCCATCACCGACGTGCTGCAGCAGTTCTCCGTAGACGCCCGCGTCACGGGCTTCTCGCGCGGCCCGACGGTCACGCAGTACGAGGTCGAGCTCGGCCCCGGCGTGAAGGTCGAGCGCGTGACGGCACTCTCGAAGAACCTCTCCTACGCGGTCGCCTCGAACGAGGTGCGCATCCTCTCGCCCATCCCCGGCAAGAGCGCGATCGGCATCGAGATCCCCAACAGCGACCGCGAGATCGTCACGCTCGGAGACGTGCTGCGCTCCGGCGCGGCGGCGAAGAGCACGCACCCGATGACCATCGGCGTCGGCAAGGACGTCGGGGGCGGCTTCGTGCTCGCGAACCTCGCCAAGATGCCCCACCTGCTCGTCGCGGGTTCGACGGGATCGGGCAAGTCGAGCTTCGTGAACTCCATGATCACCAGCCTGCTCATGCGCGCCACCCCGGCCGACGTGCGCATGGTGCTCATCGACCCGAAGCGCGTCGAGCTCGCCCCCTACGCCGGTGTTCCGCACCTCATCACGCCCATCATCACGAACCCCAAGAAGGCCGCAGAGGCGCTCTCCTGGGTCGTGAAAGAGATGGACATGCGCTACGACGACCTCGCGTCGTTCGGCTTCCGTCACATCGACGACTTCAACAAGGCCGTCATCAACGAGGAGATCATCCTCCCCGCCGGCAGCGAGCGCCAGCTCAAGCCCTACCCCTACCTCCTCGTGGTCGTCGACGAGCTCGCCGACCTCATGATGGTCGCCCCGCGCGACGTCGAGGACTCGATCGTGCGCATCACGCAGCTGGCCCGAGCATCCGGAATCCACCTCGTGCTCGCCACCCAGCGTCCGAGCGTCGACGTGGTCACGGGCCTCATCAAGGCCAACGTGCCGAGCCGCCTCGCCTTCGCCGTCACGAGCGTCACGGACTCCCGCGTGATCCTCGACCAGCCCGGCGCCGACAAGCTCATCGGGCAGGGCGACGCGCTGTTCCTCCCCATGGGTGCCTCCAAGGCGTTGCGCGTGCAGGGTGCCTGGGTCAGCGAGAGCGAGATCGAACGCGTCGTCAAGCACGTCACGCGTCAGGCGCGTCCCGAGTATCGACCGGATGTCGCGGTGTCGGCAGAGCGCAAGGCCATCGACTCCGACATCGGCGACGACCTCGAACTGCTGCTCGCGGCCGCCGAGCTCGTGGTCTCGACGCAGTTCGGCTCCACCTCCATGCTGCAGCGCAAGCTGCGCGTCGGCTTCGCCAAGGCCGGCCGCCTCATGGACCTGCTCGAATCGCGCGAGATCGTCGGCCCCTCCGAGGGATCGAAGGCCCGCGACGTGCTGGTCACGGCCGAGCAGTTGCCCGGTGTGCTGGCTCGCCTGCGCGGCGAGGACGACGGGTCGGCGCCGGCGCCGAGTGCGGCATCCGTCGCCCCATCAGCCCCCCAGCAGACGACGGTGCAGCAGGGCGTTCAGCCCGGCGCTCAGCAGACCGGAGCGCCTGTCGACCCCTACGGCGACGACCCCGTCGCCCGCATGACCGAGGGCTATCCTGAGGAGGAGGGCGATTCCGACGAGGACGCCTGGAACCTGACCGGCAGGGACTGACATGGCTTCGCTCGACGCCGAGGTGCCTCGCGCCTCGAACTGGAACCTGCCCAACCTGATCACGGTCGTGCGCATCCTGCTCGCGCCGCTGTTCTTCTGGATGCTGCTGGTCGACAACGGGGCCGACGGGGCACTCCGCTGGTGGGCCGCCGTCGTCTTCATCGTGGCCATCGCCACGGACGGCGTCGATGGGGCCATCGCTCGCCGTCAGGGCCTCGTGACCGACCTCGGGAAGATCCTCGATCCGATCGCCGACAAGCTGCTCACCGGCGGCGCCCTCGTGTGCCTGTCGATCCTGGGCGAGCTCTGGTGGTGGGTCACCATCATCATCCTCGTGCGCGAGGTCGGCATCACGGTGTGGCGCATGGTCGAGCTCTCCCACCGCAACGTCGTTCCCGCATCCCGCGGCGGCAAACTCAAGACCATCGCGCAGTCCATCGCCATCTCGCTCGCGCTCGTTCCGCTCTGGACCGTGCTCGGCGACTGGATCTTCTGGGTCAACTGGGTGGCCATGGGCATCGCCTTCGCCCTCACGGTGTGGTCGGGCGTCGAGTACCTCGTCTCCGCCTGGAAGCTGAAGCGCGCCCTCCCCGCATCATCGACGTCGACTTCGGGAACGGATGCCTGAGCCCAGCGTGCGCGACGCCACTGCTGATCTCGTCGCCGAGCTGACGCGCCGCGGACTCACGATCGCCGTCGCGGAATCGCTCACGGGCGGCCTGCTCGCAGCCGAGCTGATGCGCATCCCCGGGGCATCCGTCGTCGTCACCGGGGGAGTGGTGGCGTACAACACGGCCATCAAGCGCAGCGTGCTGGGCGTGGACGCAGCCCTTCTCGACGAATTCGGAGCCGTGCACCCCCGGGTCGCCGAGCAGATGGCTGCCGGAGTGCGCAGCGTGCTCGCCGTCGACGGACGCGACGCCGACGTCGGTATCGGCACGACGGGAGCCGCCGGCCCCGATCCGCAGGACGGCCAGCCGGTCGGGACGGTGTTCATCGGCATCTCCATCGGTGAACGGATGCAGGTGCTCGAGCTCGCTCTCGACGGTGGTCGGGCAGCCATCCGGGCCGCCGTCGTGACCGCGGCGATCGCCGCCACTCTCGACCTCCTGCTCGACACGGCGGAATAACCTGCGTTAACTCGCCGTTACATCGGGCGTATTCACAAGAAAACGCCGGAACAGCGCAGTACGCTGGATGAACGAGTACCTGTCGTACTCTGTATCAACTCACCCGCACCGGGGTGAACTGGCAGCACAGAAGGGGGTTCCAATGATTCTGGTTCGTCAGGAAATCGGCGATGTTCTCAGGGACTTCCGTCTGCAGAAGGGCCGCACGCTCCGTCAGGTCGCGAGCAAGGCCAGCGTCGCACTCGGCTATCTCAGCGAGGTCGAGCGCGGACAGAAGGAAGCATCCAGCGAGATCCTCGCATCAGTCGCCGATGCACTCGACACTCCGATCTCGGTCATCATGCGCGAGGTGGGCGACCGCCTGGCCGTGCTCGAGGGGATCAACCCGATTCCCGACACAGTGCCCGAAGACCTCGTCGTCGACTTCGACGCCGAGCTGCTCGTCCGCTGAGTCCCGCATACATCACGAACGCCAGCCGGTCATCGACCGGCTGGCGTTTCTGTCCCCTTTTCGTTCCCGCGATCGTGGTCCAGCACCGCGCATCCGGGTCGTCCCGCCCATGGAGTGATCTGTGAAGTCCAGCGAGTTCCGCCTCGCCGTGCAGGAGGAGTTCGGCGACGCCTACGGCCGCTCCCTCCTCCGCGATCTCGTGCTGCCCGACCTCGGCAACATCACCGGCGATGAGGCCCTCGCTGCCGGCACCCGCCCGCGCGACGTCTGGTACGCCCTCTGCGCGGCGATGGACGTGCCCGAGAACCGCCGCCACGGTGCTGGGCTCAGGGAGCCGCGCCGCTAGGCGGGCTGCCACATCCGTCGCCATCGTCCTCGACACGCCGTCCGAACATCTCGAACGGATGTTCGGATCTTGCTAGGCTACTCAACAGCAGCGAATCGAAGACGGACAGTCCACTGTCGTCCCGGTCATCCGAGCAATGTCGGAGGCTCGGCGTAGCGTCCTTTCCATCAGCGATGAACTGCTGACTGCCTTGTCAGTCGCGTGCCCGGTTCATGAGCGCCAGCTCTAGCCTCACGCGACACGACAGCCTAGAGGCGACGGAATATCGACAGAAGGAGACCATGATGCCCTCAGCTGCAGACCGCGAGAAGTCACTCGAGACAGCTCTCGCCCAGATCGACCGCCAGTTCGGCAAGGGGTCGGTCATGCGCCTCGGAAGCGATGAGCGCGCACCCGTCGCCGTCATCCCGACAGGTTCGATCGCGCTCGACGTCGCGCTCGGCATCGGGGGACTCCCGCGCGGCCGCATCGTGGAGATCTACGGTCCGGAGTCGTCGGGTAAGACGACCCTCACTCTGCACGCCATCGCCAACGCCCAGCGCGCCGGTGGCATCGCGGCCTTCATCGACGCCGAGCACGCGCTCGACCCCGAGTACGCCAAGAAGCTCGGCGTCGACATCGATGCCCTCCTCGTCTCGCAGCCCGACACGGGTGAGCAGGCGCTCGAGATCGCCGACATGCTCGTGCGCTCCGGATCCATCGACCTGATCGTCATCGACTCGGTGGCGGCGCTCGTTCCCCGCGCCGAGATCGAGGGCGAGATGGGCGACTCGCACGTCGGTCTCCAGGCCCGCCTCATGTCCCAGGCCCTCCGCAAGCTCACCGGTGGCCTCAGCCAGACGAACACCACGATGATCTTCATCAACCAGCTGCGCGAGAAGATCGGTGTGTTCTTCGGAAGCCCCGAGACCACCGCCGGTGGCAAGGCGCTCAAGTTCTACGCCTCGGTGCGCCTCGACATCCGTCGTATCGAGACCCTCAAAGACGGAACCGAGGCCGTGGGTAACCGCACCCGCGTCAAGGTCGTCAAGAACAAGATGGCTCCGCCGTTCAAGCAGGCCGAGTTCGACATCCTCTACGGCGTCGGAATCTCGCGCGAGGGCTCGCTCATCGACTTCGGTGTCGACCACGCCATCGTGAAGAAGTCGGGTGCCTGGTACACCTACGACGGTGACCAGCTGGGCCAGGGCAAGGAGAACTCGCGCAACTTCCTGCTCAAGAACCCCGACATCGCCCTCGAGATCGAGAACAAGATCCTCGCCAAGCTCGGAGTCGGCATCGCCGGCGCCGCAGCGAAGGCCGCGACCGACGCGGCTCTGGCCGCCGAGGTTCCGGCCAACGTGGAGTCGATCACGGCGAAGCGCAAGGGCGCCTAGCTCCTACAGCACCATCCAGAGACGAGACCGGGGAGAGACACATGCCGTCGAACAGCAGCACGAGCAACAGCACGGGCGGCCCAGACGAGCGTCTCGCCCCGGTCTCGTATCTTCCCTGGGCCGGGTCCGAGACCGACGCCGATGCCGCTGCAGACGAACTGGTTCCGCAGCGCCGGGTTCCCGGCGTCGATCCCGAGCGCGACCTGCTCGAGGCCGAGAATGTTCTGACCCGGCGCCTACGCGGCCGCTCGCTCTCCGTGGCCGAGGCGCGGGCGGTGCTCGTCGAGCTTGAACTCGACGCGGGAGCCGCCGAAGAACTCATCGAGCGCTTCGAACGAATCGGCTACCTCGATGACACCCGCCTGGCCGAGCAGATCGTTCACACCCACCATGAGCGCAAGGGCCTCGGCCGTTCCGCAGTGGAGGCCGAGATGCGGCGCCGCAAGCTCGACCAGCACGCCATGAGCGCCGTGCTCGACGAGCTCTCGGTCGACGAGAGCGGCCCGGCGACAGAGCTCGCCGCCGGCAGGCTCAGTCGCATGAGTTCGCTCGACGACGAGACCGCGGAGCGCCGGCTGCTGTCCTTCCTCATGCGCAAGGGCTACTCCTCGAGCGTGTCCCGGGACGCCGTCAAGACGGCCTTCACGGCGATCGGGCGACGCGCCCGCTGAACGTACACTGGTCTGCATGAGCAGTACCGTCGTCAGCAGTGAACCGACCGTCATCGCGCCGTCCGTCGCGGCGTTCGACGACGACGGCCGGGCACGCACCTTCGAGGTGCGCACCTTCGGCTGCCAGATGAACGTGCACGACTCCGAGCGCCTGAGCGGCTCGCTCGAGGCTGCAGGCTACGTGCGTGCCGTCGACAGCGAGCCCGACATCGTCGTGATCAACACCTGCGCCGTGCGCGAGAACGCCGACAACAAGCTCTACGGCAATCTCGGCCACCTCGCCTCGGTCAAGAAGCGCCACGACGGCATGCAGATCGCCGTCGGGGGCTGCCTCGCCCAGAAGGACAAGACCACCATCCTCGAGAAGGCGCCGTGGGTCGACGTGGTCTTCGGCACCCACAACATGGGTGCCCTCCCGCGTCTGCTCGAGCGTGCCAGGCACAATGACGAGGCGCAGCTCGAGATCCTCGACTCCCTCGAGACCTTCCCCTCGACGCTGCCCACCAAGCGCGACTCCAGCTACAGCGGCTGGGTGTCCATCTCCGTCGGCTGCAACAACACCTGCACCTTCTGCATCGTGCCGTCTCTGCGCGGCAAGGAGAAGGACCGCCGCCCGGGCGACGTGCTCGGCGAGATCCAGGCTATCGTCGATGACGGTGCGATCGAGGTGACGCTCCTCGGGCAGAACGTGAACTCCTACGGAGTCGAATTCGGCGACAGGCTGGCCTTCGGCAAGCTGCTGCGCGCCGCCGGGGCCATCGACGGCCTCGAGCGCATCCGTTTCACGAGCCCGCATCCGGCGGCCTTCACCGATGACGTCATCGACGCCATGGCCGAGACCGACGCTGTCATGCCTCAACTGCACATGCCGCTGCAGTCGGGCTCCGACCGCATCCTCAAGGCGATGCGGCGCTCGTACCGCTCAGAGAAGTTCCTCGGCATCCTCGATCGTGTACGCGCGAAGATGCCCGACGCCGCCATCAGCACCGACATCATCGTCGGCTTCCCCGGCGAGACCGAGGAGGACTTCCTCGAGACCATGCGCGTCGTCGAGCTGGCCAGGTTCGCGACGGCGTTCACCTTCCAGTACTCCATCCGCGCAGGCACCCCGGCGGCGACCATGGCGGACCAGGTTCCCAAGGCTGTCGTGCAGGAGCGCTACGAGCGCCTGGTCGCCCTGCAGGAGCGCATCTCGTGGGAGGAGAACCAGAATGTGATCGGCCGTGAGGTGCACGTGCTCGTCGCCAACGGCGAGGGTCGCAAGGACGCCGCGACGCATCGCCTCAGCGGCCGCGCCGAAGACAGCCGCCTCGTGCATTTCGAGGTGCCTGCAGACGGTGTCGTTCCCAGGCCCGGCGATATCGTCTCGGTCGTCGTGACCCAGGCAGCACCGTTCCATCTCATCGCCGACGCCGTACCCGGCGAGCCCCTCCGCATCCGTCGCACCCGAGCCGGAGATGCCTGGGACCTCGCGCAGGCCGAGTCCTGCGGGGTACCCGCAGGTGCCCCAGCGGGCGGTGGCGCCACCTCGACGTCCGGCACGGTCTCCCTCGGACTCCCGACGCTGCGAGCAGCAACGCGTGTCGATCTCGGCCTGACCGCCGCTCACGCCACAGGTGACCACGACCACTGAGGCGGCGGCGCTGCCGCTCATCGCCGTGGTCGGCGCCACCGGTACCGGCAAGTCCGCGCTCGCCCTCGACATCGCAGAGCAGCTCATCGGCGACGGGCGGTCCGTCGAGATCGTCAACGCCGACGCCTCGCAGCTCTACCGCGGCATGGACATCGGCACGGCCAAGCTCGCGCCGGGCGAGCGTCGCGGCATCCGTCACCATCTCTTCGACGTGCTCGAGGTCACCGAGGAGGCGAGCGTCGCGCGCTACCAGACCGAGGCGCGCGCCGTCATCACCGGCATCCGCGAGCGTGGCGCTGTTCCCATCCTCGTCGGCGGCTCCGGCCTGTACGTCTCGGCCGTCGTCTACGACTTCCGCTTCCCGGGCACCGATGCGGCACTCCGAGCCAGGCTCGAGGCCGAACTCTCCGAACGCGGCCCCGGCCTGCTCCACCAGCGGCTCAAGGCGCTCGATGCGAACGCGGCCGAGCGCATCGGCTCCCAGAACGGACGCCGCCTCGTGCGGGCGCTCGAGATCATCGAGATCACCGGGGAGCCGCACGCGGCGTCGCTCCCCGACGAGCCCGTCGAGTGGATGCCGCTGGCCATGGTCGGACTCACCCTCGATCGCGCCGATCTCGTGCCCAGGCTCGACGCCCGGGTGCAGCAGATGTGGGCCGACGGAATGCTGGCCGAGGTCGAGACCCTCATCCCTCTCGGCATCGAGCGCGGCGTCACCGCGAGTCGGGCGATCGGCTACGCCCAGGCGCTCGCTCAGTTGCGTGGCGAGATCGACGAGGCCGAGGCGATCGACCAGACGCAGGCGCTCACCCGCCGCTACGCGAGACGCCAGGTCAGCTGGTTCAAGCGCTACCCGAACACGACCTGGATCGGCGCGACGGATGCCGCCAGGGTGGCGTCGGCCATGCGCGCTGTGGGCGACCGGCGCTGACCTCGAGGTCCGCCCGGGGCCGACACGCCGATCCGACCGGGGTACACGCAAGAAAACGGCGCTCCTTGCAAGATCCCCGTGAATCCGGCACTCTGGAGTGGGTCATGTGCCCCACTCTGGGGGTGCGTGTCCGCACTTCTGAGGACAAATTCTCAGCCTTCTAACCATTACGGCGCATAGATTCTCATATGAGTCACTCTCGCCTCCCTATCGCTGACGGGTGCTCAATCACCCCGAACGAGAGCCTCAGATGTCCTCCGTGAAATCACTTCCGCACGCCCGAAAGCGTCAGTGGGGCGCTGAGAAGCGCACCCAGCCGCTGCCGACGGTGCACCCGCGTCCGTCGAACCGCACCATCACGTGGAGCCGAGTCGCCATCGTCCTGACCGTGGTCTTCTGGGCGGTCTACGTGGTGACCACGGTCATCCGACAGTTCATCGACGGCGGCCGACAGGACTTCCGTTTCACCATGGAGGCCATCGGCTACCTCGTGGTCGTCACCTTCCTCACCTTCTCGGCCCTGATGTACCTCGTCGCGCGGGAGGGCGCGCTCCAGCGATTCAGCAAGCACGTTCGCGTGCCCCGCGCCGAGCTCGACCGACACTTCGCCGAGAACCGGTCCTCGATCACGGTGCTGGTTCCCTCCTACGCCGAGGAGCCCCACGTCGTGCGCGCCACACTGCTCTCCGCCGCGCTGCAGGAGTACCCGTCGATCAAGGTCGTGCTGCTGCTCGACGACCCGCCCTTCCCGAAGCAGCCGAGCGTGCTCTCCCGGCTCGAGGAGACCCGTGCCCTCGCTGACGACATCTCGGCGATGCTCGCGGAGCCCAGGGACCGTTTCGCGGCCGCCCTGGCCGACTTCGAGGCGCAGATCTCCTCGGGTGCCCTCGCCGACGACCTGGCGATCGACCATGCGCACGCCCTCGCCGAGCACTACGCCTTCGCTGCGCGGTGGCTGACGGATGCCGGTGAGCAGGAGACCCTCGACGACCACGTCGACCTCTTCTTCGTCGAGCAGGTTCTCGGTGGACTCGCCGACGAGCTGCTCCTCACGGGTCGCGCCATCGCCACGTCCGTCGAGGAGGATGCCGTGCTGTCGGCCGATCGCATCGGCCAGCTCTACCGCCGCCTCGCCTGGACCTTCGACGCCGACCTCGACGTGTTCGAGCGCAAGAGGTTCGCATCCACCTCGCACGAGGCCAACAAGGCCATGAACCTCAACGCCTACATCGGTCTGATGGGCGGCCAGTACACCCTCGCCGAGACTCCGAACGGTCCGGCGCTCCTCCCCGCGGCCGCCGGCGAGCCGTTCGATGTGAGCTTCGCCGACAGTGACTTCCTGCTCACCCTCGACGCGGACTCGATCCTGCTCCGCGACTACTGCCTGCGCCTGGTCTACTTCCTGCAGCAGCCCGACAATGCCCGCGTCGCCGTCACCCAGACCCCGTACTCGTCGTTCCGTGGGGCCGCCACCCGCATCGAGCGTCTCGCCGCGGCCACGACGGACATCCAGCACGTGCTGCACCAGGGCATGAGCCACTTCGGCGCCACCTTCTGGGTGGGCGCGAACGCCGTCATCCGCAAGGTCGCCATCGAGGACATCGTGGAGACCGAGTTCGTCGGCGGCTTCGAGGTCAAGCGCTACATCCAGGACCGCACCGTCATCGAGGACACCGAGTCGAGCGTCGACCTCGGAACCCACGGCTGGAGCCTGGTGAACTACCCCGAGCGCCTCAGCTACTCGGCCACTCCGCCCGACTTCGGCTCCCTCGTGGTGCAGCGTCGGCGCTGGGCCAACGGCGGGCTCCTCATCCTGCCGAAGCTCTGGCGCCAGGTCCGCGCTCGCAAGCGCCGCGGCGAGCAGGTGCCGATGCTCGAGCTCATGCTGCGCGTGAACTACATGGCATCCATCGCGTGGGCGAGCTTCGGCCTGGTGTTCCTGCTGGCGTACCCGTACGACGGCCGCCTGCTCAGCCCCGTCGTGCTCTTGGCGGCGTTGCCGTACTTCCTCGCCATGGCCAGCGACCTGCGCTACGCCGGCTACCGCCGCAGCGACGTGCTGCGCATCTACGGCTTCAACCTCATCATGCTGCCGGTGAACCTCGCCGGCGTTCTCAAGTCGATGCAGCAGGCGCTCACGGGCAAGAAGATCCCCTTCGTGCGCACGCCCAAGGTGAAGGACCGCACAGCGGCCCCGCTGCTCTACGTGGTGGCGCCGTTCCTCATCGTGGCGTTCTCCCTGTTCACGCTCTGGCGCGATGTCAACGCCGGCAACTGGGGCAACGCGGCGTTCGCCGGCATCAACGCCGCACTCGCCAGCTGGGCCATCGTGGCCTACATCGGCATCGGCAACGCCCTGGTCGACATCTGGCTCGGCCTCATCAGGCCGCTGTACGTGCCTCGCGCCCAGCCGGTCGCGGAGAAGAAGACGGCGACGGATGCCGATGCCCTCGACTGGCGCTCGGTGCTCTACCACGGTCACGCCGATGCAGAGGTTCCGATGCTCGAGGCCGTCGGAGCGCGGCGCCGCAGTGCGGCATCCGTTCGCCCCGCCCCCGAAGCGCACGACGCACACGACGCACACGACGCTGACGTCCACCACGAAGAGAAGAAGGCAGCCTGATGGCCACGAAGAACCGCGCGGGCGCATCCGTTCCCACGGAGGCAGTCCAGGTCGCCGAGCTCTCCGACCGCAGGCTCTCGCCGCTGCGGGTGTGCATCGCCATCGTGGTGCTGCTCGCCGTGATCGCCGCCGGATTCCTGGGAGCACGCTCCTGGGCCTCCACACAGGCCGACCCGACGCAGGCCCAGCCCTGGTTCGCCGGCTACGTCGACGTGACGGCCACGCCGACGTACGAATTCGAGACCCACGGAGGCACGGACACCCCCGACGCCGTGCTCTCCTTCATCGTCTCGGCGACGACGGATGCCTGCACTCCGAGCTGGGGCACGGCCTACACGATGGACCAGGCCGGCGACACCCTCGACCTCGACAGGCGCATCGCCCGCCTGCAGCAGGGCGGCGGAACCATCGCCGTCTCGTTCGGCGGCCTGCTGAATGACGAGCTCGCCGTGAACTGCACCGACGAGGCCAAGCTCGAGGCGGCCTACGCCAGCGTTCTCGACCGATACAAGGTAGGGACGATCGACCTCGACCTCGAGGGCGCCGGCCTCACCGACTCAGCCGCCGTCGACCGACGCGCCACGGCCATCGCAGCCCTCCAGAAGCAGCGCCGTGCCGCCGGCGACCCCATCGCCGTCTGGCTCACGCTGCCCGTCGCCCCGACCGGCATGACCGAAGACGGAACCGACGCCGTCAGCGCGATGCTCGACGCGGGCGTCGACCTGGCGGGCGTCAACGCCATGACGATGGACTACGGCTCGAGCCTCACCGAAGGCGACAGCATGGCCGAGGCGTCGGAGAAGGCCCTGACCGCCACCCAGCGCCAGCTCGGCGTGCTCTACAGCCGCGCCGACATCACCCTCGGCACCGCCACCCTCTGGGCGAAGGTCGGCGCGACCCCGATGATCGGGCAGAACGACGTGGCCGATGAGGTCTTCTCCCTGAAGGACGCCAAGCGCCTGAACGCCTGGGCGGCGGACAAGGGTCTCGGCCGCATGTCGATGTGGTCGGCCAACCGCGACAAGACCTGCGGCTCGAACTACACCACGACGTCGATCGTCTCCGATGCCTGCAGCGGCGTCGATCAGGGCGACACCTTCTTCGCCGACGTGCTCGCGACGGGCTTCACGGGCTCGCTCGCTGCCGGCGAGAACGCCGCCGCGACCACGAGCGAGCCCACGCTGGCTGCTGAGATCGCCGACGACCCGGCCACGTCGCCCTACCCGATCTGGTCGTCGGATGCCTCCTACCTCAAGGGCACCAAGGTCGTCTGGCACCGCAACGTCTACACCGCGAAGTGGTGGACCAAGGCGGAGGTTCCCGACAACCCCGTGCTGAACGACTGGGAGTCGCCGTGGCAGCTCGTCGGCCCGGTGCTGCAGGGAGAGACGCCGATTCCGCAGGCCACCCTGCCCGCAGGCACCTTCCCCGAGTGGACGGGCGCCGCGACCTACCTGAAGGGCGACCGCATCCTCTTCGAGGGAGTGCCCTACGAGGCGAAGTGGTGGACGCAGGCGGACAGCCCCGAGGCATCGGCGGCCGACCCCGATTCGTCGCCGTGGGAGCCGCTCACGCAGGCCGACATCACGGCCATCGTGTCGGGAACGCCCGCCGGCTGACGCGCGCTTCGACCGCGGACTGCGTCCGGGCCTCTGTGAGCGGATGTTCCACTCACCGCTCGCCGGGGACCGAGCGAAGCGACCGTCCGAAGCGCAGTCCGAAGCGATGAGAACCCGCCCATAGACTTTCCCCATGGCGATCGATCTGCACTTCACCAAGGGACACGGCACCGGAAACGACTTCGTGCTGTTCGCCGACCCCGACGGTGAACTCGAGCTCACGCCCGAGCAGATCAGCGCGATCTGCGACAGGCACTTCGGCGTCGGCGCCGACGGGATCATCCGAGCGGTCCGCTCCAGGAATCTCGCCGACGGAGCCGCAGCCCTCGCCGAGGACCCCGACGCCGAGTGGTTCATGGACTACTGGAACTCCGATGGCACGGTCTCCGAGATGTGCGGCAACGGCATCCGTGTCTACGCACGATTCCTCATCGAGCAGGGCCTGCTGGCCTTCGCCGAAGGTGATTCGGTCGCGATCGGCACGCGTGGGGGAGTGCGCGACCTGCAGCGCTCGGGCACCGGCTTCCAGGTGGACCTCGGGCGCTGGAAGCTCGACGGCACCGAGCCTCTCGTGCGCGCCCGTGAACTGTCCGTCGCCCGTCCCGGCCTCGGCATCAACGTGGGCAACCCGCACGTCGTCGTCGCTCTGGCCGATGAGGATGAACTGGCCGGCATCGACCTGACGGTCGTCCCGATCCTCGAGCCCGAGGCGCCGGAGGGCGCGAACGTGGAGTTCGTGCTTCCGCACGAGCCACTGGTGCACGACGGGGTCGGCCGCATCCGGATGCGGGTGCACGAGCGCGGCTCCGGAGAGACCCTCTCCTGCGGAACCGGCGCCGTGGCCGCTGCCCTCGCCGTGCGGCACTGGGCCGGAGTCGGTGCCCCCAACGAATGGCGCGTCGACGTACCCGGGGGTCGCGTCGGCGTGCGGATGTTCCCGACCGAGGACGGCGAGCACGTGGCCCTGTCGGGCCCGGCCGACCTCGTCTTCGACGGGGTGCTCGGCCTGGGCTGAGCTCACACGAGACGGCGTCGCGTCGTCAGGCCCCGAACTCGGAGCTCACGAAGCGACCGCTCTCCACAGCGTCGCGCAGCATCACGAAGTCGGCGTACGAGCGGTCGGCGTACGACTCCGCCCAGTCCGCAACGGCCTCGTCGAAGACCGTCGACGTGCCGATATAGCCCGCGACACTGGCCGCCGCCGGGCTCTGCGCGTGAGCACGAGCGAGCAGGGATGCGCAGGCGCTGACATAGTCGAGGAACTGACGGCGGGTGAGCGTGGCGATGTCGAATGACACGTTGCGGTCGCGGAACTGGCGCACGTAGAAACTGCGCCCCTCGTCGCCGGTCAGATAGCCGAGGAACGGATCGGACACGGCCTGCAGGATCCGCTGGTTCGCGATCACCCGATAGCCGTGAACGGATGCCACGCGCTGTGGGTCCACCCCGGGCGCCGGCCGCACCGGCACGTCACCGAACTCGTGCACCACCGAGCGGGCGGCCTCCTTGAACTGCAGCACGAGAGGCTCGCCGAGCGGACCCGTGAGCACGGCGATGTAACAGCGGGTGCCGACGCTGCCGACTCCGACCACGCGGCGCACGGCATCCGTCACCGTGTACTGCGACAGCAGAAGAGCGACATCGGGGGAGACGGATGCGCTGTAGGCCTCGAAGATCTCGGCGAGGCGGGCCTCGATCTCGGGCTCGATGTGCATCATCGTCGGGCGGTCCTCGATGATGTGCAGCGAGCCGTCATCGGCTCGAGTCATGATCTTCTCGACGACGCGTTCCGAGGTGCGCTTCTGCGTCGCCCTCACGGCCTTGTCGATGATCTTCTGCGTCTCGGGGCCGAATCGCGACGTGCCCTCCCGCACCTCGGCGTGCAGGAAGTAGCGGTCGAGAGCGCTGAGTTCCAGCGTCGTGCGCAGCGTGGTGCGGTACGAGGCCGCCGCCGTCAACGCGGCCGTGCGCACGTCGGTCTCGCTGAAGCCGTTGTCGCGGCCGGCGATCACAGCGCTGGTGACCAACCGCTTCACGTCCCATTCCCACGGGCCGGATGCGGCCTCGTCGAAGTCGTTGAGATCGAAGACGAGGCTGCGCTGGGGCGATGCGTAGATGCCGAAGTTGGCGATGTGGGCGTCGCCGCAGAGTACGACGTCGAACCCCGTGTTCGGCTCGGCGGCAAGGTCGGCTGCCTGGATGGCGGCGGTGCCGCGATAGAAGGCGAATGGACTCTGCAGCATCCGGTGCACCCGGAGGGGGATGAGGTCGGCCAGGCGCGGGTGGTGCTGGCGCTCGAGGATGCCGAGGGGATCGCGGTCGGCGTCGTCGACCCTGGTGCGCTGAGCGCGGCGGGGGAGCTGCCGTCGTCGGTCCTTGCCGATGGCGAGGAGCTCGTCCTGGCGGGTGAGCTCGGCGTGGTCGAACCGGAGGCGTCCTGTTGTGCTCATCGGCGTGGTCTCTCTGTTGAGGGTGTCGCCAGAGTACCGCTCAGCGACTCAGGCAGGGGCTGTGACCCGCAGCGTGACGACCGCGCGGCTCGGCGACGGCCGCGACGTGACCTCGAAGCCAGCGGCCAGGAACTGCGAGAGGGTGCCGTGGTAGAGCTCGGCACTCGACTTCTTGCCTCCCGCGGCATCGACCGGATAGCCCTCGATGACCCGCGCGCCGAGCCGGGTGGCCTGCTCGATGGCACCCCGCAGCAGCTCCCCGCCGATGCCTTGGCGGCGGTGCCCCACGCGCACGACGAAGCAGGTGATCGCCCAGACGGAGTCGTCATCCTCGTCCTCGGCGCTTCCCTTCACCACCTCCGCGGTGCGGAGCCGGTCGTAGGCCGTGCGCGGCTCGACGGCGCACCAACCGGCGGGTTCGGCCGCACTGTCGTCGCCCTGGCCGTGGTCGGTGTCGCCAGCGCGGTCGCCGGCCTTCGGCTCGAGGTAGGCGATGACCCCCGGCGGATGCGCCTTTCCCGCCCCTGCCGCCTGCACCTGCTTCTCGAGCAGGTTGCGGCAATCGTCGGGCGTGATGGTCTTCCACTCCGCGTTCGGCAGCTTGAAGAACTGGCACCAGCACCCCGCCGGGTCACCGCGCGTGCCGAACACGCGCTCCACATCGGCCCAGGGGGCATCCGTCACCGGAACAATGCGCACCTTCGCTGCCATTCCCTCACCCTACGACCGAGGGCGGTTGAGCGACCGGATGCCGGCGGTCCCCGTGTCTTCAGCACTCCTTTCGGCACGCTATGATTGTCAGGTTGCCTCGGCGAGCCGGGGCATCGGGCTGTGGCGCAGCTTGGTAGCGCACTTGACTGGGGGTCAAGGGGTCGCAGGTTCAAATCCTGTCAGCCCGACCGGGAGAAATCCCAGATAGAAGGCCACTTCGCGAGATGCGAGGTGGCCTTCTTCATGTCCACGAGAGGCGTCTGACCGCCTTTCTTTACCACCTTAAGCGAAAATGGCGGTCAGGCGAGCGCGGCGCTGAGGACATCGATCGCGCCCGCCGAGACCTGCGGGGCGACGTGCCCGTACACGTCTCCGGTGATGACGATCGAGGAATGGCCCAGCAGCTCGGACACGACCTTCAGCGGCACTCCCGCCGCCAGCGTGTCACGGCCCCGCTCGGGTGGGACTGCACTCGCCCCTCAGGTCTATCGGACCGTTGAATAGTCTTGCGCGGGGAGGGCAACGCCGCCGGCACCGAGGCCGGGGCAACCCAGTAACGAGCCTCGCGAAGGTTCGCGACAGGCTCGACTGCGAGAGCAGTGAGCGACATCCGGAATCTCCGAGCTTCGAACAAGCGTTCCAGTCAGTATGTGCGCTGCGGGCACGGACGTCGGCAAGTTGAGGACGGCGCCGCGGCAAGTGAGTGCACCCCGAAGTGAGGCCACTAGCGCCTTAGTTGAGTCTGGCAGTGGGTGGCAATTGGGGGTAAAGTCGGTGTCATGGTAACTACGACGGCAACACGACAGTTCGGCGAAACTGCTCGCATGGACATCCATGCGGTCGCCAAGGAGCTGAACGCAGCCCTCGGCCCGACCCTTGTCGCTGCCCTCACCGGCTCGAAGGACACAAAGCTCCCCATCAAGTGGGCCAAGCCTGACGGGACTACCCCTGGACCGGACTTCAATCGACGTCTGAAGTTCGCCCACCGCATGTGGCGTGCCATCGAGGCGGTCGAAGGCGAGCACGTGGCCCGTGCCTTCTTCATCGGTAGCAACCCATCCCTGGGCGAGCGCACACCACTGACGGCCATCCGCGAAGACGACCATTCGGACGTCGCCGCTGCTGTCGACAATTTTCTCCGCGACCAGCCCGCCTGATGAGAGCGGCCGGCGGGCGGATCTGTACCGAGACGGGGCTCAGGCTCATGCCGTGCACGGGTGACTCCGGCTTCCGTGTCTCCAAGAGCCGTTACCCACCGATCTCCGCGCCGGTTCGGACGGCGGACGAGCATCGAGACGGTTGGGGGCGGTACGACACGTTCGGATCTACGCTCTACGTCGCTGAAACCATCGAATGCGCCTTCTCTGAGGTGCTCGCTGGCTTCCGGAGGAAGGTCGGCACAGCCGACCCACTGGCCGCCGACGCGGAAGCAGTCGGTATGACCGTGGAGGAGTTCGTGCGCGATGTCTCCCGCGAGTGGAGCGAACGCGGTTTCATGTCCAAGGGTGCACTGCCTGCTCTCTGGCGCGACGTTCGGGGCATAAACGAAATCATCACTCCATCGAACGGGTGGTGGATCGACATCGAAGACCCCGACTCGATGGCGGCACTGGAGGCACATCCAGGTATCGCGTCGGAGATCCGGTTGGCAGGCGTCGACGCATTGACCACTGCGGATCTACGAGGACCCTACCGACCACTCACCACAGGCATTGCTGATGAGCTCCGTCTACTCACGCTCGACGACGGCTCGAAGCCGGTCGGCATCCACTTCGGCAGCAAGTGGGGCGGCGGATGGTGCCGTGCGATCTGGCTTCCCGAGGAAGATGCCGCCTACGAGCTGGAGCTGCTCGCGCTGAGTCCTGAGCCGATCCTGGTGAACGATGGCCGGCTCGCGACGGTCGCCCAGAGGTTCGGCCTCCGCGTCTTCTAGCCCGCGTCGAGCACCGGAGATAGTCCCGTGGTCAGTGGACATGAGCACCGCCGACATGGTCGTCTGGAATCCCGGCGCGACCGACCCGGTTCTCGCCGGCCTTCGTGCGCGCCAAACGGCCGTTGCTGACGGGGCTTGTCCGACCCGCATCGGCCCTCGGTCTACGCCGACGTGAGAGCCGAGCAACGCGGAACACAGGCCGGTGACACTTCGCAGCCGCGCTGACCGTCCTCGCCAGCGGCTGCTGACTGGTCTCTCCGGATCCTGGTCTTGCGCCAGTGAACTGAGTGAGGCCACTGTTGGCAGATGACACCCGAAGGTCGTCTCCCGAAAGTCGACCTGAACGAACTGCAGGGCCAGCAGCCAGCGAAGAAGCTGACCGCAGTTGAACGACGCCACGTCGAGAACAAGATTATCGGCTGGGTCGGCGCCGTGTTCGTAGCCGTCTCAGTCATCGTGGCGATCTTCAGCGTCTTTGCGGCCAACAGAGCCGCCGACTCCACAGCTGAGGAGATCGCCGCGGTAAACGCGGCACGAATCTCAGATTCCAGAGCCGAGTGCCAATTCTTGGTTCAGGACGCAATGGCGCAGACGACAGGCCTGCTCGGCCGATGGCTGAACGACGATCCAGATCCCGAAGGTCCCGCTGCCGACATGGTCGCCCGGGACCCTCTCGTGGAGCAAGCAGTCATGGCAAGCCTCTTCCACACCGCAAGCTGCATCTCCGAGCCTGTCGTGCCAGA
Organism: Orlajensenia leifsoniae; assembly: GCF_004570845.1. GTDB lineage: Bacteria > Actinomycetota > Actinomycetes > Actinomycetales > Microbacteriaceae > Orlajensenia > Orlajensenia leifsoniae. The sequence goes on from NZ_SPQZ01000002.1 coordinate 91,507, forward strand.
GAGTTCGGACCTCGGCGCGGCGCTAAGCAACCGGGTGAGTGACATGTACTGGGCGTTCATCGGGATCCGAGTCCACCAGCCAATCGCTTCAACACAAGAGCAGAACGAATGCATCATCAAAGCTGTCACGTCCACCGCAGAGGTCCTCGGCTCCATCAATCAGTTCGTAACGGAGCTACGTGCCGACGATGAGACGATCGACGAGGTGACGGACGAGGTCCTCGAAGAGATGGACACACCCACCCCAGACTTCAACGGCCTCAAAGACAGGTGCGTCCCTCCCGACGAAGACAACTGACCAGAAAAGAATTGAGCGCTGCTGGATGCTTGCTACGGGGACTCGCCGGTTCGGTCTGTGGCTCGGAATCGGGATCCGATGTTGACCCGGTGAAGGCGTCTCACCGGACCTAAATTCGGAACGCAGGACCAAGCCGGGCAGCGGCGCGCTTTTCGTAGTTCTTCCGTTTCGCCACATGTCTCTCGGTTGAGCCGGTGGGGCTGGCTCGGACATTGCCTCTCTCGATGCGTGGCCAGCCGGTCTGGCTGGTCGAGCGCACCCGCCGGCGGAGCGCGCCGCTCACATAGGAAGGGTCCGGTGATGCCGGGCCTAGGTGCACCCGGCCGTTGGGTTGGTTGCATTCGGTTGATTGGGATGGCCTGCCCGTGCTGATTGACGTAGTCACGACGAACTGATGGGGGCTTGCGGATGCGATCCGGGAGGAGGCTCGCGAGTATGAGACCGGTTAGGGACGCGAGAGACTGATTTGAGCCGGAATGCCCATCGTTTACCCATCTGATTGACCCGGCAGCGACCCCGAACGACCGGTAGACTCGGAGCCAGCGAACCGCCCGGTTCCCTACAAATACAAGGGAATCCGCGAGTTTCAGAGGCATTCGGCTACAACCGAATTAAGGCTGCAGCCTCCAAGGGGTCGCAGATTCAAATCCTGCCAGCCCGACCAGTGGGCCGTTCTGGAAATCGATCCAAGAACTGTTCCCAAGAAGGAAGGACCGCTTCCGAAATCTCGGGAGCGGTCCTTCTTTCGTTGAGCTGTCGGCCGTGGTGGTCGCCGTTGCTCAAGATCGGCTTTAGGTCTTTTGTCCGTCCCAGTGCGCCTTCCGGGCGCGCCAGGTACCACGATCCCGATCCGGCGATACCGACCAAGACATGTGTGCGCCGCGGGGCTGCGGCGGTACCTGCAGAGGATCGGCAGTCCCAGCGTGGCGATCCAACGCTCCGACGTCTGATCGGACTCCACCGGCGTCCACCTCTGCGGTGATTGGCCCGTCGGCCCTACCCGGCGGTACCGCATAACCCCTACTGGGTCGTGTGGGGTCGCGGAGTCCTCCCCGATTCGCCTCATGCCTTGCTGCTCTTAGCGTGTAGGCACATCACCTACGGGGATAGTCCCGGGATCGGAAAAGGCTCATGGACAACATCGAGATCGACGACTTCAACGAGTCGTTCAACAGCGGCATGTGGGGATCGGGCAACAGTGAGACCACGACCACCACAACCACACTCGGCTTGGCGGCCGATAACTCTTTCAACTCGGATGACTCGACCAACGACAGCGACAACGTCGTCGTGGATGTCGCGGACTCCTTCAATCAAGATTCGAACGACACAAACACAGACATCTCGGACTCGTGGAACGACGACTCCGACAACTCGATGACGGATAACTCCGACAACTCGGCGACGGATAACTCCGACAACTCGATGACGGATAACTCCGACAACTCGATGACGGACAACTCCGACAACTCGATGACGGACAACTCCGACAACTCGACCAACGACTCGTACAACGACTGGTCGACGGACACGGTGAGCGACTCGCACAACTCCTGGACTGACTCGTCGACCGACGACCACTCGACCATCGTCGGAATGCGCTCCTACAACACGGGCATCGGCGATGTGTCCCTCGCTGGTGGTGCAGGCGGTTCCGGCGGCGACGGCGACACCATGATCAACAACCAGAACACGATCATCGACCAGTCGTACAACGCCGCGGGCGGAGGGGGTGGCTGGAGCGGCAGCAGCGCCGTCGTCGCATCGGGCGATGACTCGATCGCGGCAGGCAATGACGTGCACGTGACGACCGACGTCGACTACTCCACGAACATCTCGTCGGCCGAGGGCGATGTGAACCTGAACAACGAGACGACGATCACCACCGTGGAAGGCTCGTACAACACGTACGAAGACTCCTCCAGCTGGGAGGACAGCTCGACGCACACGTCAGTGGCGGACTCCTACAACTCGTGGACCGAGACCTACTCGGCGGAGGACTCGTTCAACGAGACCGACGATCTCTTCCAGTCCACCGAGGTCTCGATCGACGTAGACGCGATCGTCGACAGCGGCGACGCGTCCATCGGCGAACCCTTCGCCGGCTGACCCATACCCGGCCGTCGCGACGCGAACAGCTCGCCTCGGCCGGGTGCCACATCATCTCGATCTGAAGAAAGCGATCAATCATGCCTGACTACACCGAGACCAACTTCGATGATTCGTTCAACTCGCGGGTCCGTGACTCCAACAACACGACCAGCACCAATACCAGCAGCAACCTCGGCGTCGACCTGAACCAGGTCGGCAACACCGATTCTTCGACCAACGACAGCAACAACCTCACGGTCGGCCTGGACGATGTAGGGAACGCGGACTCTCACGACACGACAGTGGACTCCAACGGTTCGTTCAACGACTGGTCCGACAACTCCGTCGAGGACAACAGCGACAACTCCGTCGAGGACAACAGCGACAACTCCGTCGAGGACAACAGTGACAACTCCGTCGAGGACAACAGTGACAACTCGACGGCAGACAACAGCGACGACTCGATCCACGGGTCGTACAACGACGGGTCGACGAGTGCTGTCAGCGGGTCGTACAACTACTACCTCGATGAGTCCGTCGACGACCACTCGGTGGATGTCGGCACCCGCGATTACAACACGGGTATCGGCAGCCTCGGCCTCGGTGGCGGTGGCGGTGGCGGTGGCGGTGGCGGCGATACGTGGGTGAACAACCAGAACACGATCGTCGACCAGTCGTACAACGCGAGCATCGACGGGGAGGGCGGCTACGGCTCGGACAGCGGCAGCTCCGCCGTTGTCGCATCCGGCGGAGGATCTGTCGCCGCCGGAAACGACGTCGACCTCAGCCAGAGTGTCGACCACTCGACCACGATCTCGGGAGGGGGCGACGTGAACATCGGCAACGAGACACAGGTCGTCACCATCACCGACTCGTACAACGAGACGACGGATGACTCTTCCTGGACCGACAGCTCGACGCACCTCGACGTGAACGACTCGTACGACGCGGACACGACGAGCTGGACGGCCACGAACTCGTTCAACGAGGAGTTGACGTCGCAGACCGACGAGACGTGGAACGTCGACGCCGACGTCATCTGGGGCAGCAGCGACGCCGTGATCGCCGACACGCCGACGCTCGACGACGCGTTCGACGAGTCCTGATCCGATCCGTTGACCGCTCCGCGCCGAATCCCTGAGGCGGTGCCTTCGGAACCTCCGGAGGTACCGCCTGCCCCATGCGCACGAGAGTCCGCCGATGACCGCCGGACGATGAAGGAGTGTCGACGATGACGAAGGCCGCGCCCCCCGCACCACTGACGTCCGCCCCTGGGGACGACACCTCCTCGACGACACTGGCCCTTGCCAACCAGCAACTGGCGCACCTCGTCGAGAAGACCGCCGACCTGTCCGCCGTGCTCGGGCGCGCAGATCTGGTCGGGCGACTCGAGCAGACGCGTGCTCGACTGAACGACCCATTCGTACGCGTCATCGTCGTCGGACAATACAAGCAGGGCAAGAGCAAACTCGTGAATGCTCTTGTGAACGCCCCGGCGTGCCCCGTCGACGACGACATCGCCACGAGCGTGCCCACGTCCGTGTCGTACGCCGAGGAGCCTGCCGCGTACGCCATCGTCCGCAACGGGAACAGCCCGGCAGGCGGGGTCGAGCGGTTGCCCATCCCGCTCGACTCGCTCGCCGACTTCGTCTCCGAGCGTGGCAGGCGCAACGACGAGCACGACATCGTCGGCGCCGAGGTCGTGCTCCCGCGCGAACTGCTTCGCGGCGGGTTGCGCCTCGTCGATTCGCCCGGTGTCGGCGGCATCGAATCGACCCGATCGGTCAGCACGCTCGCCGCCCTGTCGACGGCGCACGCCGTCCTGCTCGTCTCGGATGCCTCGCAGGAGTACACCGAGCCGGAGGTCCAGTTCCTGAAGCACGCGCTGCGGGTGTCCCCGAACGTCGCTGCGGTGCTGTCCAAGACGGACATCTACCCGTCGTGGCGCCAGATCGAGGAGATCGACCGGTCGCACCTCGGCGATCTCGGACGGATCCCCATGTTCGCCGTATCGAGCGATCTGCGGATGCTGGCGGCCCAGGAGCAGGATCGGGTGCTGAACGAGGAGTCCGGGTTTCCCGCGCTCGTGGCGCACTTGCGCCGCGACGTGCTCGACAGGGCAGAGATCGTGCATCGCCGGGCAGCCGTTCACGACCTCGTGTCAGTCGTCGATCAGCTCGGCATGGCCGTCAAGACCGAGCTCAATGCGCTGTTGAACCCGCAGGACACGCCGGCGATGATCGCCGAGCTCGAGGCTGCCAAGGTGCGCGCCGACGAGTTCCGCAGCCGATCGTCGCGCTGGCAGGTCACCCTGAGTGACGGTATCGCCGATCTCATCTCCGATACCGAGCATGATCTGCGGGATCGCCTTCGAAAGGTGCAACGCGACGCCGAGGTCGCCATCGATGAGGGCGACCCCGGCCCCATCTGGGACCAGATCGCCGAGTGGCTCGACCAGAGGGTGGCCAACGCGGTATCGGAGACCTTCGTGTGGACGAACGACCGATCCCGTTGGCTGTCCGAGCAGGTGGCCGAGGAGTTCTCGCTCGAGGAGTCGACCCTCCCGTTCATCGACGTCAGCGACACCGACGGCGTGCTGGACCCGGTCGAAGACGTCCAAGGCATGGATGCGGGCCGGCTCGGTGCGACCGAGAAGATCTACATCGGCCTCCGCGGCTCGTACAGCGGTGTGCTCATGGCCGGCCTTGCGATGAGCCTCATCGGTGTGGCGCTCATCAACCCCGTGTCTCTCGTGGTCGGCGTGCTCGTCGGTCGTCGCGCCTATCGAGAGGACAAGACGACGCGCCTCAGTCGGCGTCAGGCGGAGGCCAAGAACCTCGCGCGCCGGCATATCGACGACGTCGTGTTCCAAGTGGGCAAACAGCTCAAGGATCGTCTTCGGTTCGTTCAGCGCGTCGCGCGCGATCACTTCGGCGGCATCGCCGACCAGTTGCATCGGTCCCTGTCCGAGTCGGTTCTGGCAGCGAAGCAGGCCGCGGCGACCTTCGAATCCGACCGCAACGGACGCGTGATCGAGCTGAAGCGGCAGCTCGCGCACATCGAGGCCCTGCGCGCCGAGATCCCGGCGTCGGTTGACGACGCGGGCGCAGGACGATGAGTGCGGTGCTCGCAGACGTCACCGAGCTCCTCGGTGCAGCTCGTGAGGTGTACGCCGGGGACAGCGTAGCCGAGGCGGTGCTGGACACCTATGCGCGTCGCCTGCGCGAGCCGCTGCGACTCGCGGTGGCGGGCATGGTCAAGGCTGGCAAGTCGACAGTGCTCAACGCCCTCATCGGCGAGCAGATCGCGCCGACGGACGCCGGGGAGTGTACGAGGACGGTCACCTGGTATCGCTACGGTCGGTCCGCCACGATCACGGCGCACCTTCACGGCGGCGCCGAGGTGCGTCTGCCGGTCACCCGATCCGACGGCGCACTCGTCCTCGACCTCGGATCGCGCACCGCCGAGGACGTCGCCTGGCTCGACGTCGTCTGGCCGTCCGAGAGTCTCCGCTCCACCGTCCTCATCGACACGCCGGGCATCGCTTCGATCTCACAAGACGTGTCGGAGCGGTCGACGCGCTTCCTCACGCCGACGCGCTCTCCGTCCGAGGCCGACGCGATCCTGTACCTGCTGCGTCACATCCATGCGTCGGACGTGCGTTTCCTCGAGGGCTTCCGAGACACGGCGGCGGGCGCTTCGCAGACCGTCAACGCCGTCAGCCTCCTCTCCCGCGCTGACGAGATCGGCTCCGGCCGCATCGACTCTCTACTCTCTGCGGCCCGCATTGCCGAGCGCTATCGTCACGACGGCGAGCTGAGATCCCTGGCGCTCGAATGCATCCCGATCGCGGGTCTCCTCGCGGAGGGTGCTCGCACCCTTCGAGAGAGCGAGTTCGCGGCGTTCCGCGAACTCGCCGCACTCGATCGAGTCGTCCGGGACCGGATGCTCATCTCGGTTGACCGCTTCACGCGCCCCACCCACGACACGACGTTGAGCGTGGCCGACCGACGCAACCTGCTCGCACGCTTTGGCATCTTCGGCGTGCGCCTGGGCTCCGCGCTCATCCGCGGAGGCGCACGAACGTCGTCTCAGCTGTCCGAGCGCATGATCGCACAGAGCGGCCTGATCGATGTGCAGCGGTTCGTCGCCGACCAATTCCGCTCGCGTGGCCCGACTCTCAAGGCGCGGAGCGTCCTGGTGGGTCTCGAGCTGCTGCTGGAAGACCGTCCGGCACGCGAGTCCGGCCGCATCCGTGCCGGCATCGAGCGTGTCACAGCGAACAGCCATGACCTTCGCGAGCTCGCTCTGCTCTCTCAGCTGCGCACGACCGAACCCGTCGTGTCGAGATCGGATGCCGCCGCCGCCGAGCGGCTCGTGGGCGGCGCCGGGACGTCGGCCCTGGCGCGGCTCGGTCTGCAGGATGATGCGGATGCTGAGGCGATCCGCGCTCGCATCGCCGACGTGCTCGAACACTGGCGGAGGCTCGCCGAGGCCCCGCTCGCCGACCGCGCGACGAGCGACATGTGCCGGGTCGTCGTCCGCAGCGTCGAGGGGATCGCGTCAGAGCTGGCCGTCGGTGACGGGAGCGACAGGTTCGCCACGTCGGATGTCGTGCTCGCGAGCCGTCCAATGTAGGGCTTGAGGGAGCAGGCTGAGCAGGAGGCCGAGTACGGCCAGTCCCAGCTGGATGAGCAGGATCCGGTCGAGAGGTTGACCCCGCTCACCGAATGCCACCAGCTCGCGCGTGATCAGGAGTACGCCCCCCAGGAAGAGGACCGAGCCGAATTGCCACCAGCGGACGTTCGGGCGCCGGTTCGCGAACGACACCTGCATGGCGATCTGCGCGAGCACGATCACGACCAGCGGTGTGAATACCGACCAGAACACGATGTCGGCCGCCGTGGCATACGTCACATCGGCCCGGGAGCCATCGACAGACTTCACCAGATCAGCGATGGCGGGAAGCTGGGCCTTGCGGATGATCAACAAGTAGCCGATCGCGACGCCGCCGGCCATCAGGCTCATCACCCATGCGATCTGACTCAGCCGCACGAAGAATGGCGGCGGCAGCTTCACAAGGACGGGCGCAGCCTCCTTGCCGGTGACCGACGGCCGATCGGGCGACTTGACCTCGACGCGCCCGGTGTCGTCTTTATGCGCCAGGGACTTGGTCTCAGAAGCTGTCATCGTCGGTACCCTCGTCGGCACTCATCGATTCGATACCGGTGAATGTGTCATCGTCATCGATGTCGACCTCGATGTACTGTGCTTCCGACTCCACGGCCACGTCGATGGTCTCGGCGACGGGCGGCTGGTCCACTGGGGCTGCGTCGTCGGGAGATGACGGGTCGGTGCCGATCTCCGATGCACCATCCTGGGGTGCATCCGCAGGCGGCGCTTCAGTCGTATCCGCGGGAGCGGCCGCGCCGTCGTCGCCGACGGCCACGTCGACCGGGGCCTGCCCTGAGTCGTCCGATGAGCCGGGCTGCTCGTTCGAAGAGTCTTCGATCACGACGGTCGTGGATTCGTCGGTCGTCGTCGATGCGTCCGTCTGCTCGTTCTGGGAGTCCTCGATCAGCTCCACATCGGTGTCGTTGCCGATGTTGACGTCGTCGTCGGCCTCGATGGTTGTCGAATCGTCCCAAGTCTTGTCGACCGTGGCATCCCCACCCGCAGCGACGGCGTCGTCGCCGGAGGCGACGTTCGCCTGGTTGTCGAACGTCTGCGTCACGTCGCCATCGGCCCAGATGTTCTGGTTGACCGATTGGTCGACGACGGTGTCGCGGTCGTCGACCCACTGGAAGTGGGATGTGACCTGCCTGATCTCATTCACGACCTGGGAGTCGTTGCTCTCATTCGCAACCTGGGAAGGGTGGCGCTCCGACTGCCCGTGATGCGGTACCGGCACCTGCACGACGTGCGTGCGTTCGATGATGATCGGCGCTACGGCCGCGACATCCGATGGGCCGACGTCCTGGAGTCCGCGGGCGGCGAGCGCCCGCAGAGGGTCGTCCTCGAATTCCTCCGCAGCATCCGGGTCTCGGAGCAGACTGAGGATGAATTCGATCAGGGCGTCTGCGACTGTCGCGAGCGTGAGGCTCATGCTCGGCTCCTCTTCCATAGTTGTCCTTCGACCGTACGGGCTGGGTGTTGCAACCGCGTCGGGGTATAGCCCGCACGCGCGACGTTCGGAGTAGGGGGATATCCCCGGGGTAGGCCGATCATGCGGTGGCCCTCGTGCCGTCGTGGGTCGCATCGCCACTCTCGGCGTCGTCGAGTGCGATGCGCAGCTTCGCGATGAGATCCGACCGGTTCGTCGCGCCGAGGCGTCGACGGATGCGAGCGATGTGGTGCTCCGCCGTGCGTGGCGAGATGAAGATGGCCGCACCGATCTCGTTGTACGTCTTGCCCTGTACGACGAGGGCCGCGACCTCGAGCTCTCGCGGGCTCAAGTCGGAGGGGGTGCGCGGGCGCGGCGTGGATGCCGCGTCGTTCTCGACCGTGGGGGGTCGAAGGTCCTCGTGCGGATGCAGGCGGCGGGCCGCCGCGAGAAGCCGGGCGGTGATGCGCCGGTCGCCGGTGTGCCCCGCTCCATGCCCTGCGAGGCGCGCACCGTCCCACGCGAGCCCGACGGTGCCCAGCGCGGTCGCCGCGGCCTCTACTGCGTCGGCATCGACGGTGCCCGACAGCACATTCGTCCAGACACGCCCCGCCTGCGCCATGATCGACGCCAGCCGGCTGTGCGACGCTGCGTCGATGAGCGCGTGTGCGTGCGGCTTCATGTCCTCCGGACGTCCGCGCAGGATGGCTTGCTGGATGCCGGCCCAGTGCGCGGGCGGTGCCCAGAGCGACGGCGAGCCCAGCGTCTCGAGCCGCGCAAGAGCCTGCACGAAGTGCGCCTCGACGCGCTCCGGCTCGCCGACTCTGGCCGCCGTCACGACGAACTCTGCGAGAGGCAGGATGCTGAACAAGTCGAACGACGCACGCAGGAGGCTCTCGCGCGCCCCCCGCCACGCGACCGTCAGCGCAACGGCGTCGTGGAAACGGCGGGCGATCGACACCGTGAGGGCGTCGAACAACAGTCGCTCGCGCGGGCTGAGAGCATGGGCCCTCGGCGCGATCGCGTCCAGTGCCGCTTCGACCTCGTGCGGGCGTTCAAGCTGCAGAGCGACCCACGCACGCCACAGCACGAGCCGATCATGGGCCCATGCGCCGCCGTGGCCGTCCCCGAGCGCGCGGTCCAGCACCGCGAGTGCGACGTCCGGTTCCCCGAGGTGGAGTGCAGCGAGCGCCGCCACGACGGCCGGCAGTTCAGGGATCGGAGCGGACGTTCGGGCAGCCGAGTACATCTCCGCGGCGCGGATGAGGACGCCGAGGGAGGCGTTCGCCGACGTCGTGAGCGTGGCGCGCAGGCCGCTTTCGAGCAGGTCCATCGACACGGCGAGCGTCGATGGCATCGTGAGCCCCGGCGCCCGGACCGACATCGAGTCCAGGATCCCGGCGTCGGCCACAGCGAACGCGGCTACCGTCGCGCGCACGCAGGACGTCTGAGACGACGGGGCGAATGCGTGGTACACCGCATCGCTCATGCTTGTCAGGCCGCGGGCCGCCCAGACCGCCGCGGCGGTGTCTGCCGCGGAGTCGTGATCGGGATGGTCGGCGGGAATGCTGACACCGTCGAGGAGGCGACTGGCCGTCTCCACCCTGCCGAGCTCCCATTCCGCCCGCGCCTCGCGGATCGCGGCGGTTGCAGCGTCCGCTCCCGCCTCACGCGCACGGTGGTAGAGATCGCGCGCGCGGCGGGCGTCGGTCGCTCGCACCGCATCGCCATGGCGCAGCAGCAGAGCAGCCAGGTGTGCATCGCGGACGCCGTCGACCAGGCTGTCCAGGGCAACGTCCGCGGTTGCCGGACCCGGTGCCCCCGCGACGGCGTCTTCGTACAGACGGATGATGCTGTCGATGGACGACATCGCCCGAACCGCGGACCGGACGACCGGGGCAGGCCGACCTCCCGGCAACAGGAGGCCATCGGCGTAGGCCGACAGGACGAGGTCGTCGCGGTCCGCGGGCATCCCGTCGTCGCCGCCCAGGCACAGGAGCTCGACGAGGTGCCGCACGTCGGGGGCCACAGTGCGCAGGCGATGTGCGATGACGTCGCGCAGGGCCACATGGAGGGCGTCGTGATCGGCATCGCCGGTGCAATTCATCGAGTCGTGGACCGCGAGCGACTCCGAGACGAGCCAGGCGGTGCCTCCGGTCGCGTCGAGCACTGCGTCGAGGCAGGCATCCGACACGATGTCGCCGACCTGCTCGATATACGCGCGGAGGTCGGCGCGGCCGATGCTCCCGAGCACGACAGCCGGCTGGGAGCGTTCGAGCTCTTCTGCGAGAGCGCGGAAGACGTCGCTCTGCGGCCACGGACGAGCCGCCAGCACGAGGGCGGCATCCGGATTCGAACTGCGCTCCTTCAGCGCGGAGATCTGACCGACGGCGAGCAGGTGCGCATCATCGATGACGAGCACGTGCTCAGCCGGCAGGGCCGCGATCTCGACGCTGGAGCGCGTCGTGCTGATCGTCGCACCTACTGCAGTGAGCTCCCGGCGCAGATGGCGAAGGAATCCCGACTTGCCCGACCCGGCTGGACCGGTGAGCAGGACGCGACGTGAGTTGCGAGCGGAGATCACCGCGTCTATGTGGGCGCGGGCGTGACCCGTCCACAGAAAGGGTCTTTCCGCCAGGCGAAGCGGAGTGGAGATGGGCGTCGTTGGCATCATCGGGTTCCTGTCATCGGGAGTTCGGCTGAGCGGTGGGCGGGCCGCCGTGTTACGGGAAGAGGTCCGTCACGACGTCAGCCGGTGCGGGCGTGAGGAGAGGTTCAGTCGACGGGGTCGGCGAGATCGACGAATGCGGAGTCGACGAGCTCGGGGGTGTGTCGCCAGGCCCGGGCTGCGGCCCGCGCGATGCGTGGGAGGGCGAGAGAGCAGCGACGGCGATTCCGACAACCAGGACGATCGCTCCAATGGCGACCCCGGCAATGGTGGCCGCCCGCCCCTGCCACGACCCGCTTGTCTCCAATCGAACGAAGAATGGCGCCGCATTCTCGTCGAAACGCGTATCGTCATCGTTCCGCGGGTCGAGCTCGAGCGCATGACCGTCGACGAGCACCGGGCGATGGTCGGCGTCGGCGTCGGCGATCGCTCGCACGGCACCCAGCGAGATGGCCGCCTTCGGGTCGGCGTCGACCGCCACCGGGCGATCGAAGCGCTCCGACAGCAGCTGTGCAACCCGGGGTATGCGAGATGAGCCGCCGGTCAACAGGATCGCGGCTACGCCCTCGGGCGTCTTGTTCGCGGATTCCAAGAGGTTCGCGACGACGTCGACCGTCCGTTCAATGCCGTCCTCGATCATCTCCTCGAATTCCGCGCGGGTGAGTCTGACGGTCGCGTCCCCGTCACCCATGAGGACTGGGACCACGGTCTCGGAGTCGAACGAGAGCGCTTCCTTGGCATCGATGGCTTCGCGACGCAGCGCGGCGAGCCCGACACGAGAATCCCCATCGGCCGCGAGATCGTCGAGCGACAGACGTGCCGCTCGGACCACGTGTCGAATCACCGCATCGTCGAAGTCCGCCCCACCGAATGCATCGAGGCCGACCGGATCCCCGACGATGTCGATGCTGCGATCGTCCTCGATGCGCACGAGTGCTGCGTCGAACGTACCGCCGCCGAGGTCGTATACGGCGAGAAGGGATCCGGGCACGAGCGAGCGCTCGAAAGCGTAGTGCCGCGCTGCCGCCTCCGGCTCGCTGATGAAACGCACGTCGCGCCATCCGGCTCGTTCGAGTGCGCTCGCCACGAGACCTGAGCGGTGCTCGCCCCACGACGCTGGGATGGACACGCTGAGGGCGGTCGGCCGTTCTCCTTCGCGTTCGGCGATGCAATCGACGATCCAGGACACCATGAGCGCGAACAGTTGCTCGGGGGTGAATCGCCGGTCGCCCGCACGGATGGGCGTCGCATCGCCGATGCGGCGCTTGAATTCGCGGACGAGTCGTTCGGGCTGCGCGATGCCGCGGCGCTCGGCCGCGTCGCCGAACAGCAGCTCGCCGTCGCCGACGAAGATCGCGCTGGGGACGCTGTCGGTGTGCCGGCCGAGCAGGAACGGCGTGGTCGAGACCAGTCCGTCGGGACCGAACCGGGCGATGGCGGCGGCGGTCCGGCTCGCGCCGACATCGACCGCCAGGAACAACGGTGACTTCGTCATCTCGGCTCGTTCCCGATGAATCGATGCGACCGCATCCGGACGGTGCCGTCGGGTCGGGCCTTGTTCCGAATTCGGAGTGCGTCGGTCATCTGGTCGACGGAACAGCAGATCGGAACCGGCTCCGCTTCGTTGCAGGTCGGGATGCCGACCATAGTCCTCAGCATGAAAAGTCCTTCGGGTCGGATGCACCGGTCACGGAGCCAGGGCTGCGAAAACGATGAGGTTGTCGGTGTAGTGGCCGACGGATCGGTCGAAGACGCCGGCACAGGTGATGAGGCGCAGCTCGGGGCGCGGGACGTTGCTGTACACATCGGAGGTTGGAAAAGCCGCCTTCGCTGACTGCGCCCGCCCGGTGACGGTGAAGCTCAATGACTGGCCGGCCTCAGTGTCGACGACGACCTCATCACCGAGCTTCAGTTCGGCGAGGCGTGAGAATACGGCGATCCCGGTCACGGAGTCGACGTGGCCGGCGATGATCGCCGGGCCGATCTCACCCGGGACCGGTCCGTCGACGTACCAGCCGGCCCGGTTGTAGTCGACCGGCGCTCCGAGCGCTCCGGATGGCTCGACGCTCAAGTGCTCAAGCGAGGAAGAAATACCGAGGCTCGGAATCCGCACCGCGACCGGCTTGCCGACGTCGACGACGGTCGCCACGCCGGATGGATTCTGCAGACCGCCCGCAGCGAAGGCGTTCGGCGTCGCGGTCGGTGTCGCCACGGGCCCAGCCTCAGGCGCCAGACCCTGGTGTTCGGGCCTGATCGCGACGGCCGCGATCAGCGTACCCGCGACGACTGTGGCTACCAGGATCCCCACGACCCAGTGGTGTGCAGTCACGACTCCTCGAGCATCGGGAGCTCGGTCGCGATCAGAACGAGCCCGCGAAGCGCGTCGCGTCGCGTCGATCATCGGACAGCCTCCAGCCCTCCATGCATCCGGCCCGCCGTGAACAGCGAGCCGCCAGGAGCGGTGCCACCGCCACCGGTCTGCACGCCACCGTCGGGCGAACGGCCCACCGCCGCAGAATCGACGATCGGCAGGATCGTGAGGCCACCGTCGGCAGTGTCGAGGACGAAGAGCGTCGACACGCTACCCGCAGCGACGTCGACGTCCGATGAGGCAGCCGCGTCCCCGCCCGTGAGCTCGAGCGTCCATGAGCCCGCTGGAATCTCGGCATAGTCGGTCACCGTTCCGGCTGCAGCGTCCTTCGCGATCGGGAGACCGGTCGAGGTCTCGACATCGACTGAATCGGTGATCGTGGATGCCTGGAACAGTCGAATGCGGCCGAAGCCGGCGGTCGGCGGGGCCAGGTCGTCCTCGACCGCCTTCACCTCGAGGTCTGACGTCGGACCGTACGCGACGACCGTCATCGCACTCTTGGCGGGGACCTCTATGTCAGCCGAGATCACCGGTGCTGTAGCCGCCGACGAACCCTCGGGCACCATGCTGACCGTGTACGTGCCGGACTGGAGTTCGGAGTAGGGCGAGACGTCGCCGTAGCTGACGCCGTTCAGTTCGAGCACCGTGTCGCCGTTCGGTGCGGTGACCTCGACGTCGACCGATTTGGTGTCGGGCGAGAGATGACCCAAGCGTAGCCAGCCGGTTCCCGCATCGGCGGCGGTCGCTGCCGATGGCGTGAAAGCGAAGCCGATGGCCACGATGGCGGCGGCGGTGACAGTGCGGAGGGCGCGGCGCGTCCTCGAGCCGTGGTGAGGCATGTTGTTCCTCTCGATATATGCCGGCTTGGCGAAGTCCGTCAGCCGACAGTTCAGCTTGGAAGTCAGCACGCGTTGGTGCCGTCTGTCATGGGAGTGATTCGGAGGAATCCTCACTTCGGATGGGAAAGAGTCGAACCTCTCATGTTCTTCTCATGTGCATTGCGACGATGGCGGCTCTTTTCACCACCGCCCGAGGCTCCATCCGTTCGATCGAGACGAGTACCGGCAGACGACGGTCGCTTTCGCCGACGAACTGCGGGAACAACCGCAAGCGGTCGCGCGGAGGCTGGGGTTGACCAGCTGCGGCCCGGCTGATAACTTCTCGCGGGTGGGTACGCTGATTTTCTTGTAGGTGGTTCCGTGTCGAGCTCTGCTCCACGGACATCCGAGCGCATGTCCTGTGCGCATTCCGCCACCTGATCACGACCCGCGCTCGCATCGCGTGAGCCCCTCGCCGTGTCCGCCACCGACCTGTCGGAGGCGATCGGACTCACTACGAAGCGCGCGGGTCGGGAAGCCGAGACCTCCATGTTCCCATCTCAGTTGTCCCTGCACTCCGTGACGAAGCGTTTCGCCGACCGGGTCGTGCTCGATCGCGTCGACGTGTCCATCCGCGCCGGCGAGCATGTCGGCATCATCGGCGACAACGGTGCCGGCAAGTCGACGCTGCTCCGGCTGATCGCAGGTGAGCTGCAGCCCGATGCCGGCGAACTCACCGTCGTCGCACCCGGCGGCATGAGTGTGCTCGCGCAATCGCTCGACCTGCCCGAGCACGCGACCGTGCGCGACGCGATCGATACCTGCCTGCGTGAGCTGCGAGCGCTCGAGCATGCCATTGACGACGCGGCGGCAGCGCTCAGCGCGCCCACGGATGCCGAGCTCGAAGCCGCTCTCGCTCGGTACGCCGCGCTCGTCGACCGGTACGAGGCACGTGACGGATACGCGGCATCCGCCCGGTTGGATATCGCACTGAACTCGCTCGGCGTGGCCGGCATCGAACACGACCGTCCGTGGGCATCGCTGTCGGGAGGCGAGCGATCGCGCGTCGCGGTCGCGGCGACGACGGCGGGCAACGCCGAACTGCTGCTGCTCGACGAGCCGACGAACGACCTCGATGACGATGCGTGGGACTGGCTGCTCGCCACCCTGCGCGCACATCGGGGCACGGTCGTCGCGGTCACGCACGACCGGGCGTTCCTCGAGGAGTTCACCGACGTGATCCTCACGGTCCGCGACGGCACGATCACTCGTTCCGGCGACGGGTATCGCGGCTACCTCGTCGCACGAGCGATGGCGCGGGAGCGTCACCGTCTCGCGCACGAGGCCTGGAAGGAGGAGGTCGCACGGCACGGCGCGCTGGTCGCGGCGAACGCTGGTCGTCTCGACGCGATCCCGCGCAAGCTCGACAAGGCGGGTATGGGCGCTGGAGCGTTCCGGGCTCGCGGGCGTGATCACGGTGCCATGGGCCGCATCCGCAATGCCAAGGAACGGCTTGCCCGTCTTGCCGAGCAGCCGGTCGCGCCACCGCCCGAGCCGCTCGTGTTCGCGCCGCGATTGTCGAGGAAGGCAGCCCTCGCCGGACCGGATGTCGCGCGCGACGCGTCGGCGTCGGCGGCGGCGGATCTCGCGACCACGCCGATCCTCGCCCTCGAGCATGTGCGTGTGGCTGCGGCAACCGTCGACGCCCTGCGTTTGGGGGCGGGAGATCGCGTGCTCGTCACCGGACCGAACGGTGTGGGCAAGACCACCCTGCTGCGGGTGATCGCCGGCGAGCTGACGCCAACGCAGGGTGAGGTGAGAGTGAGTGGCCGGGTGGGGTACTTCCGCCAGCACTCGACGATCGCGGCGAGCCCGCGAAGCGTGCGCGACGCGTTCGCCCGCGGTATCCGTGAAGACGTCGACACCGCAGAAGAGCGAATTCTGCGCCTCGGGCTCTTCCGGCCGGAGGAGTTGAGAGTACCCGTCGCCGCATTGTCCTTCGGCCAGCGGAGGCGACTCGAACTTGCGCTGCTCGTGAGTGGATCGCATGACTTGCTGCTGCTCGACGAGCCGACGAACCACCTCGCCCCGGAACTCGTCGACGAACTGGAGTCCGCCCTCGACTCCTACGACGGCGCAGTCGTGCTGGTCACGCACGACCGGATGCTGCGTCGGAGGTTCAGGGGAGCGCGGCTCGAGCTCGGGGCCGCCGCCGCATGAACGCAAGGAAGCGCCGGCGACATGGACAGGACGTCGGTCCGTCCGTCTGCTGGCAAACCAGCACCGGTTTCCCGGAGGCGGCCTGGATGGCGAGGGATCCCGCGACGGCCGCGATATTGTGGGCACCGTTGTCGACGCCCTGACAGCAGGTCAGCGCCCTCGCCCAAGGAGAAACACACATGTCGGTCGGCTTGCTCGCGATCGTGGACGACGTCCTCACCGCCGCCCTCAAAGCGAGTGCGAAAACCGCGGGTGTCGTCATCGACGATGCTGCCGTCACTCCGCAATACGTCCAGGGCCTCACGCCGGCGCGCGAATTGCCCGTCGTGTGGCGCATCGCGCTCGGAAGCCTCTTCAACAAGTTCGTCATCATCATCCCGGTCGCATTGCTGCTCTCCGCATTCGCGCCGTGGGTGCTGCCCTTCCTCCTCATCATCGGCGGCACGTACCTGTGCTTCGAGGGTGCCGAGAAGGTCACCGAATGGTTCGGCGCCCATCACGCCAGCGAGACGGAAGAGCCGCGCGACGAGCGCAAACTCGTGTTCGGCGCCATCCGTACCGACCTCATTCTCAGCACCGAGATCATGCTCATCGCGCTCGACAGTCTCGATCCCGACTTCGGAATCTGGATGACGCTCGCAGCGCTGGCGGCCATCGGGCTCGGCATGACTGTGCTCGTCTACGGCACGGTTGGGCTGCTGGTCAAGATCGACGACATCGGACTGAGACTCATGAAGAGTCCCACGAAGGGCGTACGACGCACCGGTGCCCGCATCGTGGCGTCGATGCCTGCCGTGTTCCGCGTGATCAGCATCGTCGGCACCGTCGCCATGCTGTGGGTCGGCGGGCACCTGGTGATAGCGAACCTCGGCGAGACGTTCTGGACCGCGCCCCACGACATCCTCGAATCGGTGACGCATGCGATCGAGGCTGCCGGGCCCGTCGTCGTCTGGGTAGCCGACACTGCGATGTCGGCCGTCTTCGGGCTTCTCCTCGGTCTGATCATCGTCGCGATCATGGCGGGAGTGTCACGGCTGGCCAGACGGAACCACCCAGCCGACGTCGCACACTGAAGTCTGCAGAACGACCAGCTCGTTCGCGAATGGCCACGGCGCTCCGTGGCCCTGGCCGGAGGCAGCCCGGTTCGTCAGGACCGGCCGTTAGACTGCCCGCCATGCTCAACTGGTTGATGCGGACTTGGTTCTCCTCTGTGGAGTGGGGTCGTGTAGCGATCCAGACGCTGGGCGGCGGGAACGGTGACCCTGAAGCCTTGCGCACCCTTGATCAGGCGAACAAGAAGGCGTGGCCCGCCAGCACGCGTCGCCGCCGCCAGCAGTGATGGAACGGGATCGTTCCTCGCAGCCGTTCACGATCTGATTCCGCATGCGCGGACGCCAACCGACCCCTCAGGCCTGATCGCCTAGAGGTCGAGGACGCACCAGACCACTTCGCCGTTCTCCGCCGACGTGACGTGATCACGGCGGAATCCCACCTTCTGGAGCACCCGGAACGAGGGCGTGTTCCACGCACCGACGGTGGACCAGAGCCGTCGCCTGCCCGTCGCTCGGGCCGCGTCGACGACCGCAGCAGCCGCTTCGGTGGCGTAGCCCTGTCCATGCGCGCTGCGCAGCAGCTCATAGGCGAGCTCGGGTTCCTCGACGGTGGAGCGGCCGATGATCAGGCCGCAGTAGCCGAGGAAGTCGTCCTCGCCGTTGCGGTGAAGCGTCAGGAGATGGATGCCGCGGCCCGGCGCGCTCGCCCGAGCTTCGCGGATCTCCTCTGTGGCGTCCTCCAGGGTCGGAGTGTCGCCTCCGCGTTCGCCGACGAGCGCACGGTAGCCGGCGGCATCCGTCTCCTCCCACAGCCGGAGCCGCAGTCTCGCGGTGTCCAGGGCGAACGGCATCGGGTGAAACGACATGCCGCCAGCTTATTTCTGCTCGGTGGCCGCGGGGCTTGCCGTCGCGGTCCAGATGTGGTCGGGTGGATCAAGGCAAGGGGGCCACCATGAGCGATCCGTCCTGGACACAAGTCGTCAAGACCGTCGAGCCCGAGAAGCCGGAGCTGAAACGGGTCTTGGGGCCGGGTCTGCTGCTTCTCTTCATCGTCGGCGACATCCTCGGAACGGGCATCTACGCCCTCACCGGCCAGGTTGCCGCTGAGGTCGGTGGGGCCGCCTGGCTGCCCTTCCTCCTCGCGTTCGCGGTGGCCACTGTGACGGCGTTCTCCTACCTGGAGCTGGTGACGAAGTATCCCCAGGCGGCGGGCGCGGCGCTGTACACGCACAAGGCCTTCGGCATCCACTTCTTCACGTTCATCGTGTGCTTCGTCGTCATGACCTCGGGCATCACGTCGGCGTCGACGGCGTCGCGCGCGTTCGCGGCCAATCTCCTCGTGGCCTTCGGTATCCCGGATGCCACAGTCTCGACGATGCTCATCGCCCTGGCCTTCATCGTGCTCATCATGCTGGTCAACCTGCGCGGCGTGAGTGAGAGCGTCTGGCTCAACGTCGTGCTGACCCTCGTGGAGCTCTCCGGACTGCTGCTCGTCATCCTCATCGGCATGTGGGCGATCTCCGGCGGCAACGCCGACTGGTCCCGGGTCGTGGCCTTCAACACCCCGGAGGACAAGAACGTGGTACTCGCGGTGAGTACCGCGACCTCGTTGGCCTTCTTCGCGATGGTCGGCTTCGAGGACTCGGTCAACATGGCGGAGGAGACGAAGGACCCGAGCCGCATCTTCCCGAAGATGATGCTGAGTGGACTCGGCATCGCGGCGATCATCTACGTTCTGGTGTCGATCACCGTGGTCGCCCTGGTTCCCATCGGGCAGCTCGTCGGCAGCGAAACCCCCCTCGTGACTGCGGTGGAGGCGGCGGCGCCGGGCTTCCCGATCAACGATCTGCTGCCGTTCATCTCCATGTTCGCCGTGGCCAACACGGCCCTCATCAACATGATGATGGCCAGCCGCCTGCTCTACGGCATGAGCAGGCAGAACGTGTTGCCGCCCTTCCTCGGCAAGGTCGCACCGAGGCGCCAGACGCCGTGGGCGGCGATCCTGTTCACGACTGCACTCGCCGTGGGCCTGGTCGCCTACGTGTCCCTCGACGCAGAGGGCTCGATCGTCGCCCTGCTGGGAGGCACCACATCGCTCCTGTTGCTCACGGTGTTCGCCATCGTCAACGTGACGGTACTGGTGCTGCGGCGTCAGCCCGTCGACCACAAGCACTTCCGCACGCCCCGCGTGCTGCCGATCATCGGCGCGATCACCTGTCTGTACCTGGTGTTCCCGTGGACCTCCGGCCGGCCGGCCGCCCAGTACGTCATCGCGCTCGTCCTGTTGGGCATCGGCATCCTGCTCTGGATCGTCGAGCGCATCTACACTGCGTCGAAGCGTCGCCGCGAGCCCGAGCCCGAGCGCCAGCCCGCTGCACGACGTACTGAAGGTCCGTGACGGACAGACACCAGCACCATTCCGCCACAGCGCGCCCCGGCCGATGACAGCGTGTCATCGCTTGGGTTGACTGGATGCGGCGGTCCGTCGCACTCCGATCGTCGACGGGCTGGGAACGGAGGTCGACATGTCTGCCGAACCGACAGTGCTGAGGAGCTGGACCGGCTGGATCCGAACTGCGGATCGCGAGCCCTACCGCGACTACCTGGAGGGGACCGGGCTGCGCGAGTACCGCGAGACGCCCGGCAATCTGGGCGCCGTTCTGCTCTACCGGGACGACGAGGACGACCGAACCGAGGTGAGGACCCTCTCCCTGTGGCGTTCGCGCGACGACATCGTCGCCTTCGCCGGTGAGGACATCGCGGCCGCTGTGTTCTACCCGGAGGATGACCGCTACCTGATCGGTCGGGACACGACGGTCGAGCACTTCGACGTGCCGTGGGCCGAGCTGGCCGGGGGTTGACCGGTCGGGAGTCTGCTCGGATCCAGGGCGTCCACACGGGCGGTCGGGCGCCCGGCGTGCCCGTCCGCACGCCGAGGGCGGCTACTCTGGCGGCATGACCGAGGACGCGAACTGATGCCCGAATTCCTGATGTGGGGAGTCGCGATCGTGATCCTCGGCGGATCGCTGGTGGTCACGGTGATCGCCGCCGTGCGGGTCTGGCGACGTGACGACGACCCCACCGACGGCGGTCCCACGGACCGCGACTGATCGGCAGGGCCGTCGCTCGGCCTCACTCGCCGTCGGTCGTCGGTTCCGGGCTCGGCGTGGGTGCGGCAGCATCCGTCGGCCCGAAGAGGGCCCATTCGCCCTCGCTGCACTCGTAGAACTCCACAGTCTCGGTGTCGATGTAGACGTCGCCGTCGGTCGTGCACTTGTCGTCGACCGGTGCACCGAGGCCCAGGGTCAGCTGGGTGCCGGGCGCACCGGGAGCTCCGGTCTCGCCGGTGGCCCCGGTCTCGCCGGTGGCCCCGGTCTCGCCGGTGGCCCCGGTCTCGCCAGTGGCTCCGGTCTCGCCGGTCGCTCCGGTCTCGCCGGTGGCACCCGTCTCGCCGGTTGCGCCGGTGAGGTTCTCGGCCGCCGAGGTGCGGATGTTGCCCACGAGTGTCCACGAGCCGTCCTTGAACAGGTAGACATTCGAGGTGGCCATGTCGATGTACACGTCGCCCTCGTAGCCCTTGCCCGCTTCCGGAACCCCGGTGCCTGCGCGCACGGCGGATCCGGCGGGGAGGATCTCGGCGATCGCCTCCTCGTAGGCGACGTCGTCGACGGCCGGGGCTGTGGTCGCCGTCGCGGTCGCCTCTGTCGCATCGACGGATCGAGCGAACCATGCGCCGAGGAATGACGCGCAGAAGGTGAGCACGACCACGGCGGCACCGATCCAGAGCAGAGCCGCTCTGCTGACTCCGGCTGGCTTCGGCTGCAGGGTCGCATCACCAGTGGCACTGGAATCCGACGGCTGCGGCCGTGACGGGTCGGGCTGATCGGTCGGCGGAACCTGGGCGTCGCTCATGTGTGCTCACTCCATCCCTCGCGCTCCGCGTGCACCTGTCGGTGCACGGCTCGAGCCGCGTCGCGCTCATCGTAGCGGCACGGTCGCATCAGCCGACAGAGTGAAAATGCCGCCCCATCCGGTCATCGACAGTCACTGATCGTCCGACCCGTCGACCACCGCGGGACCCGTGCGCCATTTCGCGGGGTACTGCGCCAGCTGATGTGGCGCGCAACCCCGGGAAATGGCGCGGCGCGCGAACAGCCGCCCCGATCACGGCCGCGCCGCCTCAGCCTCAGCGCGGAGAGGCGCTCGCAGCCACCACCCGCACGAGCACGGCCTTCGACACCGGGGTGTTGCTGCCGACGGCGGTGCTGGCGAGCGGGACGAGCACGTTCGCCTCGGGGAAGTACGCGGCCGCGCAACCCCGTGCTGTCGGATAGGAGACTGCGCGGTAGTCGCGGAGCGATCGCTCCACCCCGTCGTCCCACTCGGTGAAGACGTCGACGCGCTGACCGTCGACGAGGCCGAGTTCGGCGAGGTCGAGCGGGTTGATGAAGACCACCTCGCGACCCTTCTTGATGCCGCGATACCGGTCGTTGAGGCTGTAGATGGTGGTGTTGTACTGGTCGTGCGAGCGCAGGGTCTGCAGCAGCAGGCATCCGTCGGGCCTCTGCACGTGCTCGAGGGTGTTGACGGTGAGCATGGCCTTGCCCGTCGCCGTGGCGAAGGTGCGGGAGTCGCGTGGACCATTGGGCAGCACGAATCCGTCGCGGGTGCGGATGCGCTCGTTGTAGTTCTCGAAACCCGGAACGACGCGGCTGATGTGCTCGCGGATCACGTCGTAGTCGTGCTCGAACGCTGCCCAGTCGATGGGAACCTCTGCGGCGCGGTCGCCGAGGGTGGCCTGCGCGAGCCGAGCCACGATCGCCACCTCGCTCAGCAGTCCGGCGGTGACGGGCGGCACCTGACCGTGGCTGCCGTGCACCGCGCAGACGGTGTCCTCCACGGAGACGAACTGGGGTCCGGATGCCTGGATGTCGATCTCGGTGCGGCCGAGAGTCGGCAGGATGAGCGCCTCCGTGCCGATCACGGCGTGCGAGCGGTTGAGCTTGGTGGACACCTGCACGGTCATCTCGGTGCCGCGCATGGCGGCCTCGGCGAGTGTCGTGTCGGAGATGGCTGCGACCAGGTTGCCGCCCATGCCCATCCAGAACTTGATCTCCCCGCGCTGCATGGCCGCGATGCCGTTGACGGAATCGACTCCGTGGTGTCGCGGCGGCTCGAAGGAGAACTCGTCGCGGAGCGCGTCGAGGAAGCGGTCGGGCATCTGCTCCCAGATGCCCATGGTGCGGTCGCCCTGCACGTTGCTGTGTCCGCGAATGGGGGAGGCGCCGGCTCCGAGGCGACCGATGTTGCCGCGAAGCAGCAGCAGGTTCACGATCTCCTTGATCGTCTCGACCGCCTTGCGATGCTGGGTGATCCCCATCGCCCACGTGATGATCACGCGGTCCGCCTTGATGTAGGCATCCGCCAGCTCGTCGATCTGCTGGAGCGAGAGCCCCGTGGCGAGGAGCACCTCATCGTCGTCAACGTCGGCCATGGCAGCGGCGAAGGCGTCGAAGCCGCTGCAGTGCTCGGCGATGAACGCGTGGTCGAGCACTGTTCCGGGGGCGGATGCCTCAGCGAGGAGTACGCGCTTGGACACCGCCTGCAGCAATGCCATGTCGCCGCCCAGCCTGATCTGCAGGAACTGGTCGGCGATGTCGGTGCCGCGACCGACCAGGCCGCGGGCCGTCTGGGGGTTCTTGTAGCGCCGGAGCCCCGCCTCGGGCAGAGGGTTCACCGCCACGATGCGGGCGCCGTTCCTCTTCGCGTCTTCCAGCGCGGTGAGCATGCGCGGGTGGTTGGTGCCCGGATTCTGCCCGAGCACGATCACGAGGTCGGCGTGCTCGAAGTCGTCGTACGCGATCGTGGACTTGCCGATGCCGAGAGTCTCGCCCATGGCCGTGCCCGTGGACTCGTGGCACATGTTCGAGCAGTCGGGCAGGTTGTTGGTGCCGTAGGCGCGCACGAACAGCTGGTACAGGAAGGCCGCCTCGTTCGACGTGCGGCCCGAGGTGTAGAACGACGCCTCGTCGGGGGAGTCGAGCGAGGTCAGCTTGGCCGCGATGATCTCGAAGGCGCGGTCCCACGTGACGGGCGCGTAGTGGTCGGAGTCGGCGGGCTTGTAGACCGGCTCGGTGAGACGCCCCTGCATGCCCAGCCAGTACTCGCTCCTGTCGAGCAGGTCGTCGATGGAGTGCTCGCCCCAGAAGGCGCTCGGAACGAGAACCGGCGTCGCCTCCCACACGACCGCCTTGGCCCCGTTCTCGCAGAACTCGGCGACCTTGCGGTGGTCGGGGTCGGGCCAGGCGCAGCTCATGCAGTCGAAGCCGCCCTTCTGGTTGAGCGTCGCCAGCAGCTTCATGGTGCGGGTGATGCCCAACTGCTGCACCGCCGGTTCCATCGCGTGCAGGATGCCGGGCACACCTGCCGCCCAGCTGCTCGGTGCGCCGACCTCGAGGTCGGCATCCGTCACGTCATCGACCGGCGGACGACGGCTCATGATGCGCTCACCGCGGTCACGAGCGCGGCGGCGCTCGCCGCAGGCGCTGCGTCGGGGAGGGCATCCGGAGCCGCATTCGTCCCGATGCGATCGGGCCGGGAGTACACCACCATGCTCTCGCCGCGGAGGAATCCGACGATGGTGATGCCGAGTTCCGAGGCGAGGTCGACGGCGAGCGAGGACGGCGCCGACACGGCCGCGAGAACCGGGATGCCGGCCATCGACGCCTTCTGCGTGAGCTCGAAGCTGGCCCGGCCCGACACCATGAGCACGATGCCGGTCAGGGGGAGCAGGTTCTCCTTCACGGCCCACCCGATCACCTTGTCGACGGCGTTGTGGCGGCCGACGTCTTCACGCAGCACCAGCATCCGTCCGGTCCGTCCGTCGAAGAGGGCTGCCGCGTGCAGACCACCGGTCTTCTCGAACACGGCCTGGGCAGCGCGCAGGTGCTCGGGGAGGGTCACGAGAACGGCGGGATCGACGACGAGGTCGTCATGGGAGACGGCGTGCTGCGAACTCGTGCGCACGGCGTCGATGCTCGCCTTGCCGCAGAGCCCGCACGAGCTGGTCGTGTAGAACGCGCGCTCGAGACTCGGATGCGGCGCCGCGACGCCCGGTGCGAGAGTCACATCGAGCACGTTGTAGGTGTTGAGGCCCTCATCCGTGGCGCCGGCGCAGTACCGTGCCGCCGCGAACTCGTCCCCGCGGGAGATCACGCCCTCCGACACGAGGAAGCCGGCCGCGAGGTCGAAGTCGGCGCCCGGCGTGCGCATGGTGATCGCCAGCGCCGTGCCTCCGACGCGGATCTCCAAAGGCTCCTCCACGGCGAGGAGATCGTCGCGGACTGTGCGCGACGACCCGAGCGTCACCCGGGTCACCCGCTTGCGAGACGTGATGCGGTTCATGATCCATGCCTACACCCGCGTTCAGTCACATCCGCTGATTCGGTGCAGATTCGCACGGGGCGCTGATGTCCTCGTCGAGAACGGATGCCGCGGGGCCGGCATCGCGACGGCCCACTCGGGCGCGGGGCTGGTGGCGGCGACGCACGAGCCGACATGATGGCCTCATGGACAATCTCACCGGCTGGCACCTGCTCATCCTTCTGCCCATGATCGCGTTGGTGGTGGTGTGGGCCGTCGCGCTCGTGCAGATCGGCCGGTCGGGTCTCGACGCCACGGCGAAGGCCCTGTGGGCGCTCATCGTGATCGTCGCCCCGTTCCTCGGCGTGATCGCCTGGTGGCTGATCGGCAGGCCGAGCGACAGGTCGGCCACCGGACTCAGCGGTCCGAAGCTGTAGGGCGCTAGCGCGGGTTCCGCACGAAGAGGCGCCGAAGCGACCGGAGGATCAGGACGAATCCGGCCAGGGCGATGCTCGCGCCGAGGAATGAGTACAGGCGAACGTTGGGAGTGATCAGCGGTCCGGCATCCGCCACCACCAGCACGATCCCGAGGGCGACCAGGGCGATCGCGATCAACGCGCCGACGCTCTCCGTCACGATCTCGCCCACCCAGCCGTGGTCCTGGGGGCCGCCCAGCGCGCGCACGGCCTTCTCGACGTTCGTCGTCAGAGAGTCCAGTCGTCTGGGGAGCTTGCGCACGGTGGCGATCAGGATGGCCGTCTGCGCCTCGAGGGAGCCGAGCACTGCGCGCGGAGCGAGGAGCCTGCCCAGGAAGTGCGGCACGCGGTCGAGGGCGCGCTCGGCCATGTCGAACCGGGGATCGAGGATGCGCAGGCAGCTCTGCAGGGTGATGATCGACCTGAACGCGATGCCGAGGGGCACAGGCACGCCGAGACGGTGCTCGCGCACGACGTCGAGCAGCTGGGAGAAGATCGAGCTGTTGCCGTCGCTGTGCTTCATGAGGGTGAGCACCCGGCCGATGTCGGCCTGCAAGGCCGCGAGGTCCGCCCCGTCGGGCGCGTCGACGAGGAGGAGCAGGGCGTCCGTCGTCGCGATGTCGTCTTCCGAGGCGGCGGCGACCAGCAGCGTGGCGAGGCCTTCCCGCATGCTCCGCTCAAGCACCCCGACGGCTCCGAAGTCGATCATGCCCAGGCGCCCGTCGTCTCCGAGCAGGAGGTTCCCCGGGTGCAGGTCGGCGTGGAACACGCCCTGCACGACGATCTGCTCGAGCACCGAGTCGAGGAGTCCTGCAGCGAGCTCCTCGCGCTGGGCCGGGGGCAACGAGGCGAGGTGGCGCCGGGAGGCGTTGAGCGGGGTGCCGTCGACGCGGTCCATCGTGAGGAGGCGGCGCGTGCTCGCCTCGTCGTACACCCGGGGCACGATCAGCATGTCATTGCGAGACGCGGCGACGGCGCTCCTGACCTGCCGGGTGTTCCGGAACTCGATGCGGTAATCCAGCTCCTCGCTGAGCGAGCGGGCGAAACCTGTCGCCAGGGTCACGGCACCGAAGTCGCGGCCCCAGCTCGTGCGTTCCTCCAGCCGCGTGGCCAACCGCACGATGATGTCGACGTCGGCGGCCACCTGCGCGGCTGCGCCGGGTCGTTGCACCTTGAGCACGACCGGGGTGCCGTCGTGCAGTCGTCCCGCGTGCACCTGGGCGACGGATGCGGCAGCGAGGGGCGTCTCGGAGACCTCGGCGAACACCGTGTCGATCGGTCCGCCGATCTCCGTCTCGATGACCTCGCGGATCGACTCCCAGGGCAGGGTCGACGCCGACGTCTGCAGGGTGGAGAGTGCCTCGATGTACGGAGCGGGGAGGAGATCCCGGCGCGTAGCGAGCACTTGGCCCAGCTTCACGAAGGTGACGCCGGCGTCGTTGAGCGCATTGACGAGCGCTTGCGGCGTCGACGTGCGCTGCGGCCGGACGGGATGGCGCGCCGCGGATCGTCGGCGACCCTGGATGACCCAGCCGATTCCGTGGCGGGACAGGATCGACAGGATCTCGAGGTAGCGCTGCGTCCGTCGGCGCCTGTGCAACAGGTCGCGGAAGGAGGTGATCGGGTTCGGCAGGGCCTGGGTGGGAAACAGGGCCTCACTGACGACGAGGATCGCGACGCCGAAGGCGAAGACCCAGCCGAACGAGAGGGCTATGAACAGTGCGGCCACCAGCCAGGGCACGTCGAGGTCGCCCGCGGCATCGACGACCCCGGACTGCGCTGCCGTGGATGCCGCGAACGGCCAGCTCGCTGCATAGACCAACAGCCCGACGACGTACGTGCGCGGCCAGCCGACAGGGGCGCCCATCAGGGAGCGCGTGGCGAAGCCGACACCGATGGCGTACACCAACCCGAGGCCCACGAAGAGCGCCCAGAACAGGAATGAATCGAACACTCTGCGCCCTCCCGCGCCTTCAAGCGGCTATCGCCAGCGTAGCGGGACAGGTGCCTTCCGCTGTAGTGTCCTGCGCTCGCACCCGAGGCACCTGATTCTGAGGGCGGTACGATCGGCCGAGCGCAAGCCCCCGCATCCTTTCGCTGTACGTGACTGAATGCGCATATGAACGGAACTAGGCTGGGGCGATGGCCTCGACGGCGTCATCGCCGAGGATTCGAGAACCAGCCGACGTGAAGAGGGATGGATCTCCTTGGACGGAAATGCGACGACGACGCACCGGAATGTAGCGCTGCTGTCAGTCGCGAGCACGATGGCGGAGCGGGTCACCACCTCTGAGGAGATCGACACGCGACTGGCTCCAGTGCTCAAGCGACTGAAGCTCCCGACCGGTCTGTTGCAGCGCGTCGCCGGTGTGCGCGAACGCCGCAACTGGGAGGAGGGCGCCACCTTCGATGACGCCGCCATCTCAGCAGGCCAGCGCGCGATGGCCGAGGCCGGCATCCGTCCCGACCAGGTCGGCCTGCTCATCAACACCTCGGTGACCCGTCCGCACCTCGAACCCTCCGTCGCCGTGCGCATCCACCACGGCCTCGGCCTGCCGACGTCGGCCATCAACTTCGACATCACGAACGCGTGCCTCGGCTTCGTCAACGGCATGTCGCTTGCCGCGGGCCTCATCGACTCGGGTCAGATCGACTACGCGATCATCGTCGACGGTGAGGACGCCGACCAGATCCAGGTGAACACGATCGAGCGCCTCGGCCGCGACGGCATCAACCGCAAGCAGTTCATGAGCGAGTTCGCCAGCCTGACCCTCGGGTCCGGGGCGGCGGCCGCAGTCCTGGGCCGTGCCGACCAGCACCCCGAGGCGCACCGCATCCTCGGTGGCATCACCCGTGCGGCCACGCAGTTCAACGAACTGTGCGTCGGCAGCGTCGACGGCATGTTCACCGACGCGAAGGCCCTGCTGCGCGGCGGCATGGAATTGGTGACGTCTGCCTGGAAGGACGCGCTGAAGACCTGGGACTGGAAGAGCATGGACCGCTACATCATGCACCAGGTCTCCGACGTGCACACCGACGCGATCGTCAAGGCCGTCGGCCTCGACCGCACGCGGGTTCCGCTCACCTATCCGTTGCTCGGCAACATCGGCCCCGCGTCGATCCCGATCACCCTCGCAGGCCAGACGTCGACGCTCAAGCGCGGCGACCGGGTGCTGCTCATGGGAGTCGGATCCGGCCTGAACACCTCGATGATGGAACTGGCCTGGTGAGTCGGGCTCGGACGGCTTCCCTGCCGCCTGCCAGCCTTCCCGGCCTCGACCCGTCGTGGTCGCGCCTCGTCGACGTGCCCGAGCGCGCGATCGGTTCTGCTCCGGATGCTCCGGCTGCGGCATCCGGAACCCGCACGAACCGCTGGCACATCCTCGACAACGCCGCCGACCTCGCCGAGCTCGGGGCGACTCCGGTCGGCACCATCCTCTGCGTGCACGGCAACCCCACGTGGTCGTACCTGTGGCGGAAGACCGTGGCCGCGGCGACGGATGCCGCTGCTGCAGGCCGCCCCGCGTGGCGCGTCATCGCCGTCGACCAGCTCGAGATGGGCTTCTCGGAGCGCACGGGCGTGGCACGACCGCTCGCCCGACGCGTGCAGGATCTGGCCGACCTCACCGACGCCCTCGCCGTCGACGGCCCCGTCGTCACCTTCGGCCACGACTGGGGCGGAGTCATCTCGCTCGGGTGGGCCGTCGACCATCCCGACCAGCTCGCTGGCGTGATGCTGCTGAACACCGCTGTGCACCAGCCCGACGACGTGCCCATTCCCGCAGCCCTCCGGCTCGCCCTGTCAGTTTTGCGCACCGGCACCGTCACGACGACGGCGTTCCTCGACACCACGCTGGCCATCGCGCACCCTCGGCTGTCGTCCGACGTTCGCCGGGCCTTCCGCTCTCCCTACCTCGAGGCCGACCGCCGCGAGGGCATCGGCGGCTTCGTCGCCGACATCCCCGTCGACGCCGCGCACGAGAGCGCCGCCGAACTCGCACGCATCTCCGGCGGCGTCGCCAGGCTCACAGTGCCGGCCCTCATGATGTGGGGACCGCGCGACCCCGTCTTCAGCGATCGCTACCTCGACGACCTGCAGCGACGGATGCCGCACGCCGACGTGCACCGCTTCGAGAACGCCGGGCACCTCATCGCCGAGGACGTGGAGTACGCCGGGCCGGCGCTCGATTGGCTGGGAGATCGATTCGGTTCGGCGCCGGAGTCTCCCTCGACCGACGAGCCCGAGGTGCCGGACGTCTCCGATGCGAGTGACACGCCTCCCATGTGGCACCACCTCGAGACGCTCGCACACAGCCCCGAACCCGCGGTCGTCGACATGGTCGCCGGCCCCGGCGGCTCGCCGCGCGTCGTGAGCTGGGCCCTGCTGTCGACGCGCGTGCACCAGATCGCCCGCGGACTCGTCGCCGTGGGTGTGAAGCCCGGCGACAGGGTCTCGCTTCTCGTTCCGCCGAGTGCCGACCTCACCGCCGTCGTCTACGCGTGCCTGCGCATCGGGGCGATCGTCGTCGTCGCCGACGCCGGCCTCGGCCTGCGCGGCCTGAGCCGAGCCGTGCGCGGTGCCCGCCCCGACCACATCATCGGCGAGATGCCCGGTCTCACCGTCGCGCGCGCCTTCGGCTGGCCCGGGCAGCGCATCTCCGTGGCCACACTGCCCGCCGTGTCGGCGCGTGCCCTGAACGTGACGACCTCGCTGGCCGGCGTCATCAGGGCCGGCGAGGCTGCGCACGACCTCGAGCTGCCGCATCCGCCGGCCGCATCCGCCGTCGCCGCCGTGCTGTTCACCTCGGGATCCACCGGGCCCGCGAAGGGCGTCGTCTACACCCACGGCCAGCTCACGGCCCTGCGAGATGCCCTCTCCGCGCAATACGACGTGGGCGTCGGCACCGGCCTCGTCGCCGGATTCGCCCCGTTCGCACTGCTGGGTCCGGCGCTCGGCGCCCGGTCGGTGACGCCCGACATGGACGTGACGTCTCCGCGCACCCTCACGGCTCGGGCCGTGGCGGATGCCGCAGCCGAGGCCGATGCCACCGTGGTGTTCCTCTCGCCGGCCGCCATCGCCAACGTCGTGGCCACCTCGGGCGAGCTCTCCGCCGAGCAGCGTGCCGCCCTCGCCCGCGTGCGCACCTTCCTCTCCGCCGGGGCGCCCGTCTCGGAAGCGCTGCTGACGGCCGCGTCCGAGCTCATGCCGAACGCCGAGCCGCATACCCCGTACGGCATGACCGAGGGTCTCCTCATGGCCGACATCTCGCTGGACGGCATCAGGTCATCGACGGCTTCGCTCGCTGCCGACACCGTGACGGATGCCGCTGCCGGCGGCGTTCCGGTCGGCCACCCCACGGCCACGACGCGTGTGCGCATCGCGCCCCTCGATGCGGCGGGATCCGTCGGCGGCGACCTCACCGATGCCGCCGGCGTGACCGGGGAGATCGTGGTCTCGGCGCCGCACCTCAAGTCGCACTACGACAGGCTCTGGATCACCAACCGGCTCGCCGACGCGCACTCGACGCCGGGGGAGCGGTGGCACCACACGGGTGACGTCGGTCATCTCGACGGCGAGGGCCGCCTCTGGGTCGAGGGTCGGCTGCAGCACATCATCGTGACGGCGGACGGCGTTGTCACGCCCGTCGGCATCGAGCAGGCGGTGGAGCGCGTCGACGGTGTGCGCCGCGCCGCCGCCGTGGGCGTCGGCCCGCGCGGGGCGCAGCAGATCGTCGTCGTGGTCGAGCTCACGGCGCGGCAGCGACGCTCGCGTCTGGCCGAGCCGGCTCTGGCCGCGGCCGTGCGCGAGGCTGCCGCATCCGGTGGCCACGAGATCGCCGCGGTGCTCGTGGCGGCCACACTGCCCACCGACATCCGTCACAACTCGAAGATCGACCGCGCCGCTCTGGCGCGCTGGGCCGACGGGATCCTCCGCGGCGGACGGATGGTGTCGCCGTGAGAGTGCTCGTCACCGGCGCCAGCGGGTTCCTCGGGGGAGCCGTCGTGCGCGACCTCGTGTCGGCCGGGCACGAGGTGCGCACCTTCCAGCGCCGTCCGTC
This sequence comes from Orlajensenia leifsoniae, assembly GCF_004570845.1. GTDB lineage: Bacteria > Actinomycetota > Actinomycetes > Actinomycetales > Microbacteriaceae > Orlajensenia > Orlajensenia leifsoniae. The sequence continues at coordinate 123,025 of NZ_SPQZ01000002.1, forward strand.
AGGGCTCGCCGGAGAACCGGGCATCACCGACGTGCTCGGGTCGGTGACGGATGCCGCGGCGGTGACGTCGGCCCTCGACGGCATCGACGCAGTCGTCCACCTCGCGGCGAAGGTGTCGCTGGCCGGCGACCCCGCCGAGTTCGAGGCCGTGAACGTCGGCGGAACGCGCACGCTCGTCGAGGCCATGCGCACGGCCGGCGTCGGCCGGCTCGTGTTCGTATCGTCGCCGTCGGTGGCGCACTCGGGGTCGTCGATCGTGGGCGACGGAGCGCTGCCGGCCGATCCGGCGTCGGCGCTCGGCGACTATGCCCGCACCAAGGCCCGAGCCGAACTGCTCGCCCTGGCGGCGGACTCCGCCGAACTGCGCGTCGTCGCCGTGCGCCCCCACCTGGTGTGGGGACCCGGCGACACGCAGCTCGTCGGACGCATCGTGGAGCGCGCCCGCGCCGGGCGGCTGCCACTGCTCGGCCACGGAGCCGCGCTCATCGACACCACCTACGTCGACAACGCGGCATCCGCCATGACCGCGGCCCTCACCCACATCGACGAGGTGCACGGCCGGTCGTACGTCGTCACCAACGGCGAGCCCCGACCTGTTGCCGAGATGCTCGCCGGAATCTGCGCGGCAGCCGGTGTCGCGGCGCCGCGCTGGAGTGTTCCGGCATCCGTGGCCCGCACCGCCGGAGGACTGGTCGAGGCGGCGTGGCGCGTGCGCCCGGGCATCGACGAGCCGCCCATGACGCGCTTCCTCGCCGAGCAGCTCTCGACGGCGCACTGGTTCGACCAGCGCGCCACCCGTGCCGAGCTCCACTGGACGCCGTCGGTCACCCTCGACGAGGGCCTCGAGCGGCTGACGGCGCACTACGCCGCCGCCTCCGCCGCTCGCTGAACGGCGCCAGAACAGGCCGGAACGTCGGAGCTTCGCGAGAACAGGCCGGACTGGCCTGTTCTCGCGCGTCCGGCCTGTTCTCGCGACTGGATGCGCTCGGGCGGTCGCTGCGCCCGGCCCTCAGCGAGCGGGTGAGTTGAGTCCCGCTCGCTGAGGCCCGGACGGCGTCCGTGGTCGAAGCGCTCAGCCTCAGCTCGGCCGCGACTGCGGCGAGACCGTCTTCGCGGGGTCGCGCTCGGCCAGCGAACCGATGGCGTCGTCGATCGCCGACAGCACTGATGCATCGAGCTTCACACCGGCAGCCTTCACGTTGTCGCTGACCTGCTCGGGCCGCGAGGCGCCGATGATGGCCGACGCGACATTGCGGTTCTGCAGCACCCACGCCAGCGCAAGCTGCGCCATCGAGAGCCCCAGGCCGTCGGCGACGGGCTGCAGCTTCTGCACGCCCGTGAGCACCTCGTCGTTCAGGAAGCTCTTGATGGTGTTGGCGCCACCCTTCTCGTCCGTCGCCCGGGAACCAGCGGGAAGCTCGGCTCCGGGCTTGTACTTGCCCGTGAGCACGCCCTGCGCCACCGGCGACCAGACGATCTGCGAGATGCCGAGCTCCTCGGAGGCCGGAACCACCTTGTCCTCGATGACGCGCCACAGCATCGAGTACTGCGGCTGGTTCGAGATGATCCTGAAGCCGAGCTCCGACGCCAGCTTCTGTCCGGCGCGCAGCTGGTCGGCATCCCACTCCGAGACACCGATGTAGAGGGCCTTGCCCGAGCGCACGACGTCGGCGAATGCCTGCATGGTCTCCTCGAGCGGGGTCTCGTGGTCGTAGCGGTGGGCCTGGTAGAGGTCGACGTAGTCGGTCTTCAGGCGCGCCAGCGATCCGTCGATCGACTCGAGGATGTGCTTGCGCGAGAGCCCGGAGTCGTTCGGACCCTTGGGGCCCGTCGGCCAGTAGACCTTGGTGAAGATCTCGAGGGATGCGCGTCGCTCGCCGGCGAGGGCGTCACCCAGGACGGTCTCGGCCGCGGTGTTCGCGTAGGCGTCAGCGGTGTCGAAGGTCGTGATGCCGGAGTCGAGCGCGGCCCGCACGCACTGGGCCGCGGTGTCGTTCTCCACCTGCGAGCCGTGGGTGAGCCAGTTGCCGTAGGTGATCTCCGAGATCTTGAGTCCGCTGTTTCCGAGGTATCTGAATTCCATCTCTCCACACTACGGCCGTGCAGCGCGCATGCGAGAGACGCCCAGTCCACGCACAGGCCCCGCCCCGCCACGACGACGAGGACGGGCGCGGATGCCGCAGAATCGTTCATGACGCAGCAGCGCGCCAGCCAGGGAGAGTGATCGTGAGCACCATCGTCGAAGCAGACGTCGTCACCGCAGTGTCGGCCATTGTGCGGAGGGACCAGGTGCTGACGGATGCCGCCTCCCTCGCCGCGTACAGCCACGACGATGCGGAGTGGGCCGCGTACGACCGCCCGCTCGCCGTCGTGCTCGCCGAGAGCACGCACGACGTGGCCGCCGTCGTTGCCTGGTGTGCGACGAACGGCGTCGCCGTCGTCCCGCGCGGCTCGGGCACCGGACTCTCCGGTGGTGCGAACGCCGTCGCCGACTCGATCGTGCTCTCCCTCGAGCGCATGACCGCTGTGCTCGAGATCGATGCCGACGAGCGCTACGTCGTCGCGCAGGCCGGTGTGATCAACGACAGGTTGCGCGCATCCGTCGCCGAGAAGGGTCTCTGGTATCCGCCCGACCCCGCGAGCTCGGCCATCTCCACCATCGGCGGCAATGCGGCGACCAACGCCGGCGGCATCTGCTGCGTGAAGTACGGCGTGACCCGCGACTACGTGCTCGGCATGACCGTCGTGCTGGCCGACGGAGCCGTCGTGCAGCTGGGACGCCGCACGGCCAAGGGCGTCGCCGGCTACGACCTCACAGCACTCATGGTCGGCTCGGAGGGCACCCTCGGCATCATCACCGAACTCACGCTCAAGCTGCTGCCCCTGGCCGGCCGGGAGGAGCGCGCCGTGGTCGGGTACTTCCCGTCGCTGCACGCGGCGGGAGTCGCCGTCGCCGCGATCGCCCACGCCGGCATCATCCCGGCGGCGCTCGAGCTCATCGACCGCACCTGCCTGCGCGCCGTCGACGACTGGCAGCAGTGGAGCCTCCCGCGCGACGTCGACACGTTGCTTCTCGCGAAGATCGACGACGCCGGTGCCTCGGGCGACGCGCTCGCGGATCGGGTCGCCGAGGCCATGACCACCGCCGGGGGAGTGAACGTGGAGCGGGCCAGCGAGCAGGCCGAGGTCGATCGCCTCTTCCTCGCGCGCAGACTCGCGTACCCGGCGCTGGAGCGGCTCGGGCCCGTGCTCACCGAAGACGTCTGCGTTCCCCGGGGAGCCGTGCCCGAGATGCTGGCGCGCATCCAGGCGATCGCGGAGGCCAACGAGGTCGTCATCGCGAACATCGCCCACGCCGGCGACGGCAACCTGCACCCCCTGATCATCGCGCCGGAGGGCGACGACGCCGCCAAGGCACGGGCCAAGGTGGCGTTCGACGCCATCATCGCCGAGTGCCTGGCGCTCGGCGGGACTGTCACGGGTGAGCACGGGGTCGGCCTGCTGAAGCTGCCCGGGCTGGCGGATGAACTGGGTGAGAGGGTGATCGAGCTGCACCGTTCGATCAAGCTCGCGCTCGACCCGCTGAACACGCTGAATCCGGGGAAGGCGTTCCCGGCCGCGGAGCCCGCCGCTGGTTGAGTAGGCCGCGAGCGCAGCGAGCAGCCGTATCGAAACCACGCCCGCTCGGGCGCGACGTCTGGTGGATCTCGATACATGTCCGACTTCGTCGGGCACTACTCGATCAGCCGGGCCTCAGCGAGCGGTCGTCGCCAGGAACCCCAGCAGCGCCTCGTTGAACTTCGCCGGCTGCTCGATGTTCGCCGCGTGGCCGTCCTTCTCGATGATCACGGATGCCGCCAAGGGGTTCAGTGCGGCCGCCGCCGGTGCATGCTCGCTCGGCCAGAACTCGCTCTCGCGCCCGGCTACGAAAAGCACCGGCACGTCGACCGCGGCCACAGCCTCACGCCAGTCCTGTCGTGCGTGGTCATCGAGCAGTGCCAGCTCGCCGGCGCTGAACGACACCTTGAGCCCGCTGCGACGCACGTCCATGGCACGCACGAGGCGTCCGATGCGCACGACCCCCTTGGATCGAGCGGTGGCGCGGCCCGTGTCGGGAACCCCCGTGGCGAACATCGACTCGATCGTCGCCGTGTCGTAGTCGTAGAAGCCGTAGGGCCAGTCGTCGGTGTTCAGCATCGTCGGCGTCTGGTCGACGATGACGATGGCGCCCACCCGATCCGTGCCGAACTGCGACGTGAGCGACCAGATGGCGTTGCCGCCCATCGAGCCTCCGACGAGGACGGCGTCGTGAAGGTCGAGACTCTCGAGCAGCTCGCGCACATCGGCTCCGTGGCGCTGCATGGTGTGACCGGCATCCGGAGTCTCAGACTCGCCGTGGCCTCGCCGATCGAACGCGATCACCCTGTAGCCGGCTTTCGCGAGGGCCTTGCGCTGGTAGACCCAGCTCGTGGCCGCCGCCTTGAAGCCGGCGATCAGCACCACAGGCCGGCCATCGGGCGAGCCGGATTCCGTGTAGTGCAGCCTGACGTCATCCGTGGTCGTGATGGTCGGCACCGATGCCTGCTTCCTCGAGTCGAACGAACTTTCGCCTGGCGCGGCGTCCGCCACGCACGCAGACAACCGTAAGACAGATGCGTACGCATTCACAGTGTCGTGCAGCTGAGCGGCATGACCTAATCCCCGCATGTCGCACCGATGCGCTCGCGGCCGCGCGCGCCTAAACTGCCGCTCGGGCCGACCCTGCGCGGCCGGTGGAGGGGAGGGCGGCGGTGACCCTGTTCTCGTCCGATCCCCGGGAGCCGTACACCTCTCCGTACACCTCGCCGTACGGCAGCCCGTTCGAGGCCGAACCGCCGCGTCGCCCGAGGCGCGGTCGTCGCATCGTGGTCTGGCTGCTGGTCGCGCTCGCCGCCGTCGCCGCGGCATGGGCCTTCATGAATCCCGTTCGGCTCACCGATCAGATCGTGGTGTGGACGCATCAGCCGCAGGCCGCCGCGGTTCAGTTCGCCCAGCGTGCGGGAATGACCGACGAGGCGCGCTTCACCTTCTACGCCAGCGTTCCGGCGATCGAGGACCGTGCCGCGTTCAATTCGTCGTGCAACCAGCAGCTGGAACAGGGAGTGACCCTCGGATGCTACGTGCCGGTGGGTCGTGCGATCCACCTGTTCGACATCACCGATGAGCGGCTCGACGGCATGCAGGTCGTCACCGCCGCCCACGAGATGCTGCACGCCGTGTGGGCGCGCATGAGCTTCGGAGAGCAGAGCGAGATCTCGTCGCTCCTGGAGGAGGAGGCAGCACGACTCGCCGACGATCCGGCGTTCATCGACAAGCTGGCGCTCTACGCGGGAATTGACGACGCGGGACGCGCCACCGAGCTGCACTCCATCCTCGGAACCGAGTTCACCGGGCTGTCTCCGGCCCTCGAGAAGCACTACGCGCGGTACTTCGATGATCGGGATGAGCTGGTGGCACTGCACGTCACCAGCGAGGCCGTCTTCTCGGCGCTGCAGACCCAGTCCGAGGCCCTCGTCGCCGAGCTCGACACCCTGCGGGGCGACATCGAGGTCGATTCGCAGGACTACACCGAGGAGTCCGATCGGCTGAGCGCGGACATCGACGAGTTCAACGCCCGCTGGGACGCCCCGGATGCCGGAACCCAGGAGCAGTTCGATGTCGAGCGCGCGGTGCTGCTCGATCGACAGGCGACGCTCGACGCGCTCTACGATTCCATCACGACTCGTCGCGCCGAGTTCGATGAGAAGGCGGAGAAGCTGGAGCAGATGAACGTGCAGGTCGACGCGTTGAACGCCGCCATCGACTCGCGGATACCGCCCGTCGGCGAGTGACGAGGGGCGGCATCCGGCAGCAGAGGGCCGTCAGGCGGCCGAGCCCACCCGAACGACCATCTTGCCGGTGTTCTCGCCGCGCATGAGCCCGAAGAAGGCCTCGACGGCGTTGTCGATGCCCTCGACGACGGTCTCGTCGAACACGATCTTCCCGTCGCGGAACCAGCCCGTCATCTCCTCGGTGAAGGCGCGGTAGTGCTGGAAGTGGTTGCCGACGGTGAACCCCTGCAGCGTGAGGCCGCGGGTGACGATGTTCGACATGTTCGAGGGCCCGGCGACGCGCTCGGTGGCGTTGTAGTCCTGGATGGCGCCGCAGAGTGCCGCGCGGCCGCCGTCGTTGAAGGAGCTGAGGGCGGCCTCGAGGTGGTCGCCGCCCACGTTGTCGAAGTACACGTCGATGCCGTCGGGCGCGGCGGCCTTCAGCTGCTTCCGCACGGGGGCGTCCTTGTAGTTGAACGCCGCGTCATAGCCGTACTTCTCCGTGAGCAGGGCGACCTTCGCGGGCGTTCCGGCCGAGCCGATCACGCGCGAGGCGCCCTTCAGTCGCGCGATCTGTCCTGCGGCCGTTCCGACGGCGCCGGCCGCGCCCGAGATGAAGACGATCTCGCCCTCCTTCATCTTCGCGATCTCGAGCAGTCCGAGGTAGGCGGTGAATCCGGTCAGGCCCAGCATTCCGAGGTAGGTGGACAGGGGAACGCCCGGGAGTTCGGGAACGACCCTGTAGCCGGATGCCGCACCCTGGCTGACATCGCGCCAGCCCTCCTGGTGCAGCACGACGTCGCCGACGGAGTGAGCGTCGGAGGTCGACTCGACGACCCGTCCGATGGCGCCGCCGGTCATGGTCTCGCCCAGGGCGTAGGGCGGGGTGTAGCTGCGGACGTCGTTCATGCGGCCGCGCATGTACGGGTCGACCGAGATGAACTCGTTCGCGACCCGCACCTCGCCGGGAGCCAGCTCGGGCAGCTCGACGGTGACACTGCGGAAGTCGTCGTGGGTCGGCCAGCCGACGGGCCGGGCGACGAGCTGGATCTGCGTGCTGGTGTTCGTTGTCATGGTCCCATCCTCCGTCAGTCGAGGGCGGCGATCCACTTCGTGAGAATGTGTTCAGCGTCGGCGACCTCGTCGGCGGAGAGCGCCGCGAGGAGCCTGTGCTCGTTCGCGATGTGGGCGGTGAAGGCGGCGTCGATCAGCTCTCGCCCGTGAGGGGTGAGGGCGATGACGCGCCCGCGTCCGTCGGCCTCGCTGCCTCGGCGGCTCACCAGCCCGCGGGTCTCCAGACGATCGACGCGCTTGGTCATCGCGCCCGACGTGACCATCGTCGATCCCGCGAGCTCCGTCGGCGTGAGCTCGAACGGGGCTCCGGTGCGCCGAAGGGTCGCCAGCACGTCGAACTCTCCCTCGCCGAGGTCGAACTCCCGGTAGCCCGCGGTGAGTTCCGTGGTGAGGCGATTCGCGAGCCTGTGCAGCCGGGCGATGACGGCCTGCGGGCTCACGTCGAGATCGGGGCGTTCCCGCGCCCAGGCCGTCATGACGTGGGCGACGTGGTCATCGGGGTTCGACATTCCTCGAGTATATCTTCCAGGGAAGGTAATATGGTTTCCATGGAAGCTACATGGCGATGGAGTCTCGTGACGGCCGTGGCCCCGATCGTCTGGGGCACCACCTACTTCGTCACCCGCACGTTCCTCCCACCCGACGTTCCGCTGTGGGGTGCTGTGATCCGGGCCGTGCCGGCAGGTCTCCTGCTGCTCGCGCTCAGCCGCCACCGCCCGCGCGGCGCGTGGTGGTGGAGGTCGGTCGTGCTCGGAACGCTGAACATGGGGGCCTTCTTCGCTCTCGTGTACGTCGCCGCGCAACTGCTCCCGACCAGCATCGCGGCGACGGTGATGGCGCTCGCGCCGCTGGTGATGATGCTGCTCGCCCGGGTGCTGATCTCGGAACGACTCCGGATGCTGCCCCTCCTCGGCGGCGTGATCGGTGTCCTCGGCGTCGGCCTGATGCTGTTCAGCACCGGAGCCGGCGTGAACCTGCTCGGCGTTGCGGCATCCGTCGCCGCCATGACGATGTCGTCGCTCGGGTTCATCCTCGCCAAACGCTGGAGCACAGACGTCGACGTGCTGGCGCTGACGTCGTGGCAGCTGCTCGCCGGCGGGGGAGTCCTGCTGCTGCTCGCCTTCGCCGTCGAGGGGCCGCCGCCGGCGCTGGACGGCACCGAGATCGTGGCTTTCGCATACATCGGGGTGATCGGGACGGCGCTGGCGTTCGTGGCGTGGTTCACGGGCCTGCGTCATCTGGATGCCGGCACCGTGGGGCTCATCGGCCTGCTCAATCCTGTCACCGGCGTGCTCGTCGGCACGATCGTCGCGCACGAGGTGCTCGAGGGCCGCCAGGTCGCCGGTATCGTTCTGGTGCTCGTGGGGGTGCTGCTCGGACAGCCGATCATGCGCCGGTTCGCGCGGCGCCGGCCATCCGTTCCCGCGAAAGCACCCCATGTGCCCGGCGGGCGGGCGGCGGACGCGTAAGGTTGCCGCACGGGGCCGTCCAGGCTTCCCGATCAAAGGGCGTCACAGTGTCAGACAAGTCACCGAAGAAATCGTCCAGCAAGACCGCCGCGAGCAAGACTCTCAAGGAGAAGCGCGCCGACAAGAAGGCCAAGGTCGAAGGCCGTTCCGGGAGCGACGCCGTCAGTGGCGCCACCCACAAGAAGTAGGCGCATCGGCCCGGTCGTCCAGGCGCCCGGGCCGCCGAGCTCCCCACGCCGGGAGCTGCAGCTCGCGCTGCGCGATCGGTGGTGGAGCTCCTCTTAGGATTGCCTCATGCCAGAACTCCTCGCCGCCTGCGTCGTCCGCGACCTCCGCCCCGACCGCGGCAACGGGGTCACGGCCATCGACAAGGTGGCGGTCAGGTCGCGCGCGAAGATCGGGCCGTACGGACTGCGCTCCGACGTGCAGGTCGACCGCAAGCACCACGGCGGCTTCGACAAGGCGATCTACGCCTATGCCCAGGAGGACGCGGAGTACTGGGAGAACGAGCTCGGCCGCGAGCTTCCCGCCGGCTGGTTCGGCGAGAACCTGCGGGTGTCGGGCATCGACGTGAATGCCGCGCGCATCGGCGAGCAGTGGCGCATCGGTACGGATGAGGCATCCGTCGTGCTCGAGGTCACCATGCCCCGCACGCCCTGCGGAACCTTCGCGCGCTGGGTGGGTGGCGAGCACGAACGTGGCTGGGTCAAGCGCTTCGGCGCTGCCGGCCGGCTGGGAGCCTACCTGCGCGTCGTGAAGCGCGGGTCGGTGGGAGCCGGAGACCCGATCGAGGTCGTGCACAGCCCCGACACGGAGCTCACCGTGCTGGGGATGTTCCGCGCCTGAGGGCGACGCGTCGGCGTCAGCCCTGGTAGCCCGACTTCACCATGGCGACGATGGCCGCGACGAGTCCGACTCCGCCGACGAGGCCGATCAGTCCGACAACGGACCAGAGGATCACTTCAGCCGACATCAGGCTCTCCATTTCATGCGGTGAGACTCCATTCTGGCCTGTCTCGGACAGCAGCACCAACCGGAGCATCGCTGTCGCTATCGTTGTCGGATGACTGCAACCGGCGCCTGCAGAACCACCCTGTCGGAACGGCACGCCTAGATGGATACCGTGACGACAGTGGTCTGGGTCGTCGCCTTCGTGCTGGTCACCGTGACGGTGACGGGCTTCACGGGGCGCATCGGCTGGTCGGCCCCCGTCGCCCTCGTGGCCGTCGGCGCCGTCGCCTCCTTCATCCCCGCGGTTCCCCGGGTCGAGATCGAGCCCGAGCTGGTGCTCTACGCCGTCATCCCGCCCCTGCTGTTCGCCGCGGCGATCCGCACGTCGTTCATCGACATCCGTGCCCGCGACGACAGCATCCTGGCGCTCTCCGTGGGCCTCGTGGCCTTCACCGTCGTCGTGGTCGGCTTCGCGACCTGGATGCTGGTTCCCGCCATCACGCTCGCCGCAGCGTTCGCCTTCGGCGCCGTCGTGGCCCCGACGGATGCCGTGGCCGTATCGGCCGTTGCCGGCCGCCTGAAGCTTCCCCGTCGCCTGGTGACGATCCTCGAGGGCGAGAGCCTGCTGAACGACGCCACGGCCCTCGTCGCGCTGAACGCAGCGATCATGGCGATCCTCAGTGTCACGGTGCTGAACCCCTGGGCCATCGCCGGCAACTTCGTGCTCGCCGTGGTCGGCGGAGTCGGCGTCGGCCTCGGCATCGGCTGGGTGCTCTCCGAGGTGCGGAAGCGCCTGCGTGCGCCCGTGCTCGACACCAGCCTGTCGCTCATCACCCCGTACCTCGCCTTCATCATCGCGCAGGCGATCGGGGGCTCCGGCGTTCTGGCGGTCGTCATCGCCGGCATCCTGCTCGGTTATCGCTCGCCCACAGTCCAGTCGGCCGAGGCACGCATCGCCGAGAGGCTCAACTGGAAGACGATCCAGTTCCTGCTCGAGAACGCCGTCTTCCTCTTCATCGGCCTGAACCTCGCCGGCATCGTCGAGGGCGCGTCGTCGGCGGGCCCCGGCATCTGGCCCACCATCGGCATCTGCCTCGCCATCCTCGTGACGCTCATCGTGTCGCGGTTCGCCTGGGTCTTCATGCTCACCTGGCTGTACAAGCACGGGCCGCAGTTCCTGCGCGCACGCCAGTGGAGCTGGCGCAATGCGACCGCCGTCTCGTCGGCCGGCATCCGGGGCGTCGTCACGCTCATCGCCGTGTTCCTGCTCCCGCCCGAGACGCCGCAGCGCGAGTTCCTGCAGTTCCTCGCCTTCGTCGTGGTGGTCGGAACGCTGCTCGAGGGGCTGGCGCTGCCGCGGATCCTCAAGCTGCTGAAGCTTCCCGCCCCCGACTACAGCCAGGAGCACTCGGAGCGGATGCTGCTCATGGCCGAGGCCGAGGACGCCGGCGTGGCGAGGCTCGAGCAGGAGCGCACCGACGACGACGAGCTCGAGGTCATCGACAGGTTGCGCGCGAATGCGGCGTTCCTCGCCGAGGCGCTGCAGAACCCGCCGACGACCGGTGGGGAACCCCGCCCGGTCGCGTACACCCGGCTGCGTCGCGTGATGATAGAGGCGCAGCGCGAGGCCGTGCTCGCGGCCCGCCGCGAGGGGCGGTACCAGGAGGCCGCCGTGCTCTCAGTGCTCGCCGCGATCGACGCCGAGGAGACGGCGCTGCGCACCGCCGGCCCCAAGGTCAAGCCCACCGCGCTGCCGGTGACGCCTCCGAGGCGGATGCCGTCGAAGCGCCGCCGCCCAGCCCCCGAGTAGGTTGGTGCCATGGCGAGCGAAGCGACGATGCTGACCGTACCCGGGCCCCACGGCGACCGGGAGGTGCGCATCTCCAGTCCGAGCAGGGTGGTCTTCCCCGAGCCCGGCATCACCAAGCTCGATCTCGCGCAGTACATCGTGGACGTCGGCGACGCCTTCGTGGCGGCGAACGGTGACAGGCCCGTGTCACTGCAGCGTTTCGGCGACGGCATCGACGGCGATCAGTTCTTCTCGAAGAACCCGCCCAAGGGTGCTCCCGACTACGTGCGCTCGGTGCCCGTGGTCTATCCGAGCGCCCGGTCCCATCCGCAGCTCGTCATCGACGAACCGGCCGTCGCCGTCTGGGCCGTGCAGATGAACACCATCGTCTTCCACCCGTGGGCATCGCGCGCCGGAGACTCCGACAACCCCGACGAACTGCGCATCGACCTCGACCCGCAGCCCGGAACCGACTTCGCCGACGCCAAGGCAGCCGCCGTCGAGTTGCGTTCAGTGCTCGCCGACGCGGGGCTCACGGCCTTCATCAAGACCTCGGGCAACCGCGGCCTGCACGTCTTCGCCCCGATCGAGCCCACGCACGAGTTCCTCGAGGTTCGGCACGCCGTGATCGCCGCCGCCCGCGAACTGGAGCGACGCATGCCGGATGCCGTGACGACGGCGTGGTGGAAGGAGGAGCGCGGCGAGCGCATCTTCGTCGACTTCAACCAGGCAAATCGCGACCGCACCATGGCCGGCGCCTACAGTCCCCGAGCCCTCGCCCACGCTCCGGTCTCCTGCCCGATCACGTGGGACGAGCTTGCGGATGCCGATCCGCGCGACTTCACCGTGCTGACGGTCCCGGAGCGCCTGCGCACCGTCGGCGACCCGTGGGCGGCACTGCACGACGAGCCCGGCCAGATCGACACCCTGCTGGAGTGGTGGGACCGCGACCTGGCGAACGGCCTCGGCGAGCTGCCGTTCCCGCCCGACTTCCCGAAGATGCCGGGGGAGCCGCCGCGCGTGCAGCCGAGCCGCGCGAAGAAGGAACCCACGGCCGAGTAAGCCCGTCCCGCTGGCAGAGGGAGCGACGAAGTCGCCCCCGAAGCCGAGGGTGCTGGGCGCCGGTCAGTGCGCTTCGGGGCGCTCGCTTCGCTCCCGTCCCTCTGCGGGCGGGGGGAGGGCGCTCGCTTCGCTCCCGTCCCTCTGCGGGCGGAAGAGGGGCGTGCGCGTGCGCTACTCCAGCACCTTGCTCAGGTCGTAGGCCGCCGGGATCTCGAGCTGCTCGAAGGTGCACGACCTCGCATCCCGGTCGGGTCGCCAGCGGGCGAACTGCACCGTGTGCCGGAAGCGCGAGCCCTCCATCTGGTCGTAGCGCACCTCCATCACACGAGTCGGCTCGAGCTTCACGAACGACACGTCCTTGCTGCCGGAGAACCGGCTGCGGTCGGTCTCACCGGTCACGGCGGCGCCGTCCTCGTCTCGCACGACGAGAGGCGCGAGCTCCTCCACCAGCTCGAGCCGCCGCGCGTCGGAGAACGCCGACGCCCCGCCCACGCCTCGCAGTTCGCCACTCTCGTCGTAGAGCCCGAGCAGGAGCGATCCGACTCCGTTGCCGCTCTTGTGCACGCGATACCCGAGCACCACGACGTCGGCCGTCCGGTGGTGCTTGATCTTCAGCATCACGCGCTTGCCCGGCGCATAGGAGGCCGCCAACGGCTTCGCCACGACCCCGTCGAGGCCGGCTCCCTCGAACTCGACGAGCCACTCGCGGGCGAGGGCGGCATCCGTCGTCGTCCTCGTGATGGTCAGGGGTGCCGCGAAACCCTGCGCCAACGCCTCGAGTGCTGCGCGGCGCTCCGAGAACGGTCGCTCCAGCAGCGACTCGTCGCCGAGGGCCAGCAGGTCGAACGCCACGAACATCGCCGGAGTCTCGACGGACAGTTTCGCGACCCTGCTCGCGGCGGGATGGATGCGCTGCGACAGCGCCTCCCAGTCGAGCCTCTCGCCGCCGGTGGATCCGCGCGATGACGCGCGCACCATGATCTCGCCGTCCAGCACCGTCGGCTGCGTCAGCTGGGCGGTGAACGCCTCGACCAGCTCGGGGAAGTAGCGCGTGAGCATCTTCGAGCCGCGGCTGCCGATCTCCACGGTCTCGCCGTCGAAGTAGATGACGGCCCGGAAGCCGTCCCACTTCGGTTCGTAGAGCAGGCCTCCGGCGACGCTGTCGGCATCGGGCACGCTGTCGAGCGCCTTCGCGAGCATGGGGGAGATGGGCGACGTCGCCGAGGGTTCCATGCGTCGATCCTGCCCGACCCGGCGGCTTTCTGCGACAGTGGAGGGATGACTTCCACCGCGTTCATGATCGCCGTGCCCGACGACACGCTCGACGACCTGCGGATGCGGCTGCGCAACACCCGCTTCACGACTCCGAGTCGCGCCGAATTCTGGGGTGCCGGCGTCGACCCCGGCTACCTCGCGTCGCTCGTCGCAGGGTGGGCGGACTGGCTCGATTCCGACTGGCGCTCCGTCGAGAGCCGCCTCAACGCACTCGACCACCGCCTCATCGATGTCGACGGCACCAGCATCCACATCGTGCGCGCGACCTCCGGACCCGTCGACGGCGAACGGATGCCGCTTCTCCTGATGCACGGCTGGCCGAGCAGCTTCGTCGAGATGCTCGCACTGGTCGAGGAGTTCCAGGCAGCGGGCGCCCCGTTCGAGATCGTCGTTCCGTCGATGCCGGGCTTCCTGTTCAGTGAGCTGCCCGAGGGGCCGCTCACCCGGGAGGCCATGGCCGACGTCATGCACGCGCTCATGACCGAGGAGCTCGGCTTCGAGCGCTACGGGGTGTTCGGGGGAGACATCGGCGGCACCGTCGCGGCCTGGCTCGCTGCGAAGCATCCGGAGTCCGTCACCGGCCTCTACATGATCCACCCGCCGTTCCCAGCCGAGTTCGAGGCACCGCTCACCGACGCGGAGCACGAGTTCCTCGAGTCCGAGGCCGAGTTCGACCAGTCGGACGGCGGCTACAGCGCCATCATGATCACGCGTCCTGACACCATCGGAGCCGCCGTCGCCGACTCACCGGCCGGCCTCCTCGCCTGGATCATCGACAAGTACCGCGACTGGAGCGACTGCGGCGGCGATCTCGAGACGCGCTTCGATCGCGAGACCCTGTTCACCATCGGAACCCTCTACTGGGCCACGGAGTCCATCGGAACCTCGTTCCGCCAATACGTCGACTACGACGCGAACCGGCCCCGGCCCGACATCACGGTGCCGGCAGGCTTCACCGTGAGCGCCGAGCCCGGCATCCGTGAGATGCCGCGCAGCATCGCCGACAGGTCGTGCTCCGACATCCGCGTCTGGCACGAACCGTCCGTCGGCGGGCACTTCCTCGCCCATGAGGAACCGAAGCTGCTCGGGGGCCATCTCACAGCCTTCTTCGCGAGTATCTGACGATGACGACGGATGCGACCGAGGCGCTCATGACAGGATCCGAACGATTCGACGTGCGCGAGTTCGCCCGCACCGCCGTCGGCACGCACCGCGATCGCCTCGACATCGCCGCCCTCGCCGCCCAGCCCCTTCCGGGCGACGCGCTTCGGGCCGTGAGGGTGCTGCGCGACCTCGAGGCCGCCACCATGGACCGGCTGCGGAACGTCCTCGTCACAGCCACCCACAAGGACGCCCGAGTCACGGCGTTCCTGGTGAGCTGGGCGTTCGAGAAGTTCTGGATCGCCGACGCCCTCACCGCCGTCATCGAGGCTCAACCCGAGGCGCACCGCGCTGCCGTCGAGACGACGCCGGTGACGGATGCCGCCACCTCGCGCGGCCGGGCGGACCGGCGCGCCCGCCGCGGGCCCGTGCGCCGCTCGGTGTCGGGCTTCCTCGCCGGCGAGTCGATCGTGGCGGTGCACGTGACCAGCGGACTCGTCGACGACTGGATGCTGCGGGCGAGCTACGAGCGTGTGATCGAGGTGAGTGAGAACGCCGAGGTCGCCCGCGCCCTGGGCGAGGTGCTCGAACTCAAGGCCCGCCACTCGCGCTTCTTCGAGGAGGAGGCTGTGCACCGCCTGCTCAAGAGCCCACGCGCCGTGCGGCTCACCCGTCGGGAGCTCCGCCGAGACGTGCTGCCGCTCGGGGCGGTCACGCTGTCCCCGGGCGACCGAGCCTTCTTCACGCGCTTCTCCTTCGCCGGCGACATCGGGCCGATGCGGGCGCAGAGGGTCGCGTCGTGCGTCGCCGACCTGCCCGGCATGGACGACGGCACGATCAGAGCCGTGCAGCTGCGACTCGCAGCCTGAGCACGCGCGTGCTTGGATGATCAGCGGAACGAGGGAGCACAGTGGCATTCGACATCGACACGTACACCGCGACGAGCGTGAGCGTGAACTGGGACGACCTCGACCTCGAGGTCTTCCGCGAGCATCCGTTGCCTGAGGACTCGCTGCGGACCCTCCGCTACATGGCTGACGTCGAGTATCACACCGTCTGCTACACCCGTGATCTGCTCACCACGCCGTCGCACCGCGAGGCCGATGTGAGCTCGTTCATGACCATGTGGAACCGCGAGGAGTTCTGGCACGGCGAGGCTCTCGCCGCCGTGCTCGCGATGCACGACATCACCGTCGACTTCGATCAGCTGAAGGCCAACCGGCTGAAGCTCGGCTGGAAGGACCGACTCGACCCCATCAAGCAGTCGGTGCTCGGCTCGCTCGTGGGCGAGGACTTCGTGGCCGTGCACATGTCGTGGGGCGCGGCCAACGAGTGGTCGGCCATCACCGCCTACAACCGCATGGCCGAGCTCGAGCAGGATCCCGTGCTCGCCGAACTGCTGCGCCGCATCGCGAAGCAGGAGGCGCGACACGTCGCCTTCTACACCTCGCAGGCGCGCGAACGGCTGGCGAAGAGCACCAAGGCTCAGAAGATCACGCGATTCGCGCTGAGCAGGTTCTGGGCGCCGGTCGGCTCCAGCATCATGGAGCGTTCGGATGTGCAGCACGTCATGAACCACCTCATGAGCGGACCCGACGGACGCAAGGCCGCCAGGAAGGTCGACGATTCGATCAGCGGGATGCCCGGACTCGGCGGCCTCACGATCGTGCAGGACGCTCTCGACGAGCTGGGCGTCCCGGCCTGATCCGAGCGCCGCGCGTCAGACTGCGTCGACGTAGAGCCAGGCGCCGCGCTCGCGCACGAAGGTGCTGTTCTCGTGTTGGACGTGGGCGACGCCGCCGTGCTTCGAGCGCGCGGTGAACTCCACGGTGCCGGTCGTGTCGAACGGACCGCCCCCGGTGGTCCCGGCGATCTCGAGGCGGAACCAGCGCACGGTCGGATCGAGCTCGAGGTCTGCCGGTCGGGTCGACGGATGCCAGGTGCGCAACAGATAGGCCACGTCACCCAGCACGTAGGCCGAATAGCGCGAGCGCATGAGCTGCACTGCCGTGGGTGCGAGGGCTTCTCCGCTGTGGAACCTTCCGCAGCAGGAGCCGTAGGTCTCGCCACTCAGGCAGGGGCAGCGGCTGTCGTCGCTCAGGACGGGGAAGGCGGCGTCGGTCACGAGTCGATCCTGTCATCTGGGCGCTTCGACCGCGGACTGCGTCCGGGCCTCAGCGAGCGGGTCCAGCATGATCCGCTCGCTGAGGGCCGAGCGGAGCGACCGCCCGAAGCGCGATCAGCGGGAGAGCGCCGGCTTGATGTCGCGCACGATCGACTCCAGGATGCGCACGTTGAAGTCGACGCCCAGCTGGTTGGGCACCGTGACCAGCACAGTGTCGGCAGCCTGCACGGCGGCATCCTGAGCCAACTCGGCCGCGATCACGTCGGGCTCGCCGATGTAGCTCCTCCCGAAGCGTGCGAGACCGCCGTCGAGGTGACCGACCTGGTCCTTCGCATCGGCCTGCGCCCGCAGCCCGAAGTACCGGCGCGACTCGTCGTCGATGAGCGGCAGGATGCTGCGGCTCACCGACACCCGCGGCTCGAAGTCGTGCCCGGCTTCGGCCCACGCCGCTCGGAACATCGCGATCTGCTCGGCCTGCAGTTGGTCGAACGGTACCCCGGTGTCCTCGGTGAGCAGGGTCGAGCTCATCAGGTTCATGCCCTGCTCGGCCGTCCACACCGCCGTCTTGCGCGTGCCGGCGCCCCACCAGATGCGCTCGGGCAGGGTCGGGGACAGGGGTTCGATGGCGAGCGGATGCGAGGTCCCCGTCATCTGCGGGTTGGCGTGCGCCAGCCCGGCTCCGGCGATGGCGGCGCGGAAGAGCTCGGTGTGGGCACGCGCCATGTCGGCATCCGTCTGTCCGTCGGAGGGCACGTAGCCGAACGACTCGTAGCCGGCCAGCGCCGTCTCGGGTGACCCGCGGCTGATACCGAGCTGCAGCCTCTCACCGGCGATCAGATCGGCAGCAGCGGCCGACTCGGCCATGTACAGCGGGTTCTCGTAGCGCATGTCGATGACGCCGGTGCCGACCTCGATGGTCTTCGTGCGGGCGCCGACGGCGGCGAGCAGGGGGAACGGCGAAGCGAGCTGGCGGGCGAAGTGGTGCACCCGGAAGTAGGCGCCGTCGACGCCGACCTCCTCGGCCGCGACCGCCAGGTCGATCGACTGCTGCAGGACGTCGGCGGCCGTGCGGGTCAACGACCCGGGCACGGCCTGGTAGTGGCCGAAGGAGAGGAATCCGATGCGCTTCACCATGACCACAGCGTAGGCACCCGCCGGGGTATTCCGCTCGTCGCATGCAGAAGGCCCGGTGTTATCGTGACGACCGTGACAGACACCGAGCTTCCGACCTCCTCAGCCACCTACACCTGGGTCGATCCGGCCGTCGGGCTCGCGCAGTTGCCGCAGCTCAGCGGCCTCGAGTACCTCACCGGCATCCTCGAGGGGCGCATCCCCGAACCGCCGATCGCCGTGTTGATGAACATGGACATCGTCGCGGTCTCCGAGGGCGAGGTGGTCTTCGAGACGCGCCCCACCCAGGCGCACTACAACCCCCTCGGCACCATCCACGGCGGACTGGCCTGCACAGTGCTCGACACCGTGCTGGGATGCGCCGCCCACAGCACTCTGCCTGCCGGCACCGGCTACACCTCGATCGACATCACCGTCAGCTACGTGCGCCCGATCCAGCCGTCGGCAGCACCACTGCGAGCGACCGGACGAGTGCGCAAGAGCGGCACCCGGGTGATCTTCGCCGAGGCCGAGCTCACCGACAGCGCCGGAAACCTCCTCGCCACGGCGACGAGCAGCCTGCTGGTGTTCGCCCACCGCCCCCAGAGCTGAGGCAGCCGGGCCTCAGGCTGTCAACCGGTCGAACACGGCGTCGAGCTCGGCATCCACGACCTGGGCCTCGGGGTGCGCGTCGTACCAGGCGATCGCCTCGGCGGCGCCCTCCCAGTACGGCACCGTCGTGGCGAACCCGGGCACCAGCGCCTTCACCTTGGAGTTGTCGAACACCATCGAGTGGGCCTTGTCGCCGATGAGGCCGGGACCGAGTTCCGGATGCGCCGCTGCGATCGCATCCGACGACACGTGCGCGAGCACGGGCTCGACGCCGGCGGCCTCGCCGAGCCAGCCGTAGATCTGGTTCCACGTCGGAGCGTGGTCGCCGGTGATGTGGAAGGTGTCGCCCACGGCGTACGGGTTGCCGAGCAGGCCGGCGAATCCGACGGCGAAGTCGCGGGTGTGCGTGAGGGTCCAGAGGCTGGTGCCGTCACCGTGCACGACGACGGGCTTGCCCGCCCGCATCCGTGCGATGTCCGTCCATCCGCCCGAGGTGGGCAGCAGCGTGCGGTCGTAGGTGTGCGACGGTCGCACGATCGTGGCCGGGAAGCCGCGGTCGCGGTAGGCGCCCACGAGAAGGTCCTCGCAGGCGATCTTGTCGCGGGAGTACTGCCAGAACGGGTTGCGCAGCGGCGTCGACTCGGTCACCGGAAGCCGCGAAGGAGGCGTCTGGTACGCGGATGCCGAGCTGATGAACACGTACTGGCCCAC
The DNA here is from genome assembly GCF_004570845.1 of Orlajensenia leifsoniae. Taxonomy (GTDB): domain Bacteria; phylum Actinomycetota; class Actinomycetes; order Actinomycetales; family Microbacteriaceae; genus Orlajensenia; species Orlajensenia leifsoniae. The sequence continues at coordinate 142,153 of NZ_SPQZ01000002.1, forward strand.
CCGCCCCTCGAACAGGTCGATGTCGGCCTGCACGTGATCAGAAGTGAACGCGAGGAACTCCGCGACGACGTCGAACTCGGCGTCGCCGACGGCGTCACGCACGCTCGCGGGATCGCGGAGATCCGCCGTCAGCCTGCGGACGGCATCCGGCAGCGGACGCACCCTCGATTCACCCCGATTCAGCACCGTCACGTCGTGGCCGAGTTCGATGGCACGGGAGACGGATGCCGCGCTGATGACGCCGGTACCGCCGAGGAACAGGATGCGCTTGCTCATCCCTCGATCATGCACCCTGGCGTCGCGGTATCCCTGCACCTCGGCGGCGACTTCGTCGCTGCCTCGGCGGGCGGAGGTGGCGGCTGCGTTGCCGCCTCGGCGGGCGCCGAGCCGCCTAGGCTGGCGATCATGGACTTCGGACTCTTCATTCCCCAGGGCTGGCGACACGACCTTCTCGGCATCGACCCGGCCGATCAGTGGGAGACGATGAACTCCCTCGCGCAGCACGCCGACGCCGGGCCGTGGGACTCGCTCTGGGTGTACGACCACTTCCACACGGTGCCGGTTCCCTCCGAGGAGGCCACGCACGAGGCATGGACGCTGATGGCCGCCTTCGCCGCGAGCACGTCACGCGTGAAGCTCGGCCAGATGTGCACCTGCATGAGCTATCGCAATCCCGTGCACCTGGCGAAGATCGCCGCGACGGTCGACATCATCTCGGGCGGCCGCACGCAGATGGGCATCGGCGGCGGCTGGTACGAGCACGAGTGGCGCGCCTACGGCTACGGCTTCCCGCCCGTCCCCGAGAGGCTCGCGCGTCTGCGCGAGGGCGTCGAGATCTTCTCCCAGGCCTGGACGACGGGCAGCGCGACCCTCGACGGCAAGCACTACCAGGTCGACGGCGCCATCGTGCGGCCCCTCCCGCTGCAGGAGGGCGGCATCCCGATGTGGATCGCCGGCGGTGGAGAGAAGGTCACGCTCAAGATCGCGGCGAAGTACGCCGCCTACACGAACTTCGCCGGGACCCTCGAGGAGTTCGACCACAAGAGCGCCGTGCTCCGCGGCCACTGCGAGGCGATCGGTCGCGACTTCGCCTCGATCACCCGGTCGTCGAACTTCAACACCATCGTCGCCGCGACCGAGGCCGAGGTCGCCGATCGCATCGACGCGCTGCACGCTCGCGTGCTGCCGTACCTCGGAGAGGTCAAGGCGGGGGAGTTCGTGGCGGAGTACCGCAACGGCACCCCGGCAGTCGGTACGCCGGAACAGGTCGTCGAGCGCCTGCGCGAGCGACGCGAGCACGGACTGGGGTACGCCATCCACTACTTCCCGGAAGCGGCCTACGACAGGTCGGGCATCGAGTTGTTCGAGCGCGAGGTGCTGCCCGCGCTGGCCTGATGGCGGCACCCGTCGCCTCGGGAATAGCCGGATGCGACCCACAGTTCTGTTTTATGCAAACGTATGAAGTGATTTGAATAGTCAGGAGCCCTCATGGCACAGCAGGTCGAGTTCGGAGTCGACACCTTCGGCGACGTCACGGTCGACGCGAACGGCGACAGGCTGTCGCAGGCCGAGGTGCTGCGGAACGTGGTCGCCCAAGGCGTGCTGGCCGATCAGGTGGGCCTCGACTTCTTCGGCGTCGGCGAGCACCACCGAGACGACTTCGCCGTCTCGGCGCCCGAGGTCGTGCTGGCGGCGATCGCCGCGAAGACCGAGCGCATCCACCTCGGGTCCGCCGTGACAGTGCTGAGCTCCGACGACCCCGTGCGGGTGTTCCAGCGCTTCGCCACCCTCGACGGCATCTCGGACGGACGCGCCGAGGTGATCCTCGGGCGCGGATCGTTCACCGAGTCGTTCCCGCTGTTCGGCTACCAGCTGAGCGAGTACGAGGACCTGTTCGAGGAGAAGCTCGAGCTGTTCGCCGAGCTCGTCAAGGAGACTCCCGTCACGTGGGAGGGCCGCAAGCGTGCGGCCCTCGTGAACCAGGAGGTCTACCCGAAGACGGCATCCGGCGCCCTCAAGGCATGGATCGGCGTCGGCGGGTCTCCCGAGTCGGTCGTGCGCGCCGCCACCTACGGCTACCCGCTCATGCTCGCGATCATCGGGGGAGCGCCCGCGCGCTTCCGCCCGTTCGTCGACCTGTACCACCGCGCCCTGGCGCAGCTCGGCCAGCCGACGCTGCCCGTCGGCGTGCACTCGCCCGGGCACATCGCCGACAGCGACGCGCAGGCCCGCGAGGAGCTGTGGCCGCATCACCAGGCGATGATCACCCGCATCGGCCGGGAGCGCGGCTGGGGTCCGATCACCCGCGACACCTTCGAGAACGAGGCCGACGAGGGTGCGTTGAACGTCGGCTCTCCCGAGACCGTCGCCCAGAAGATCGCCGCGACGGTGCGCGACCTCGGAGTGCAGCGCTTCGACCTCAAGTACTCCAACGGAACGCTCTCGCACGAGAAGCTCATGCGCAGCATCGAGCTGTACGGCACCGTCGTGGTACCTCGGGTGCGGGAACTGCTCGCGGCCGACGACACGTCGGCTTAGGGGAGCTCCCGGCTAGGCCGAGGCGGCGGTCAGGGCATGCCGCAGCGGCCAGTCCTGGCCGTCGAGGATGACCTGGAGGGCAGCACCGGTCTGCGGGTTGACCATGATCGGTGCCGCCAGGTTCACCGTGGGGCCGGAATCCGTCAGCGAAGAGACCACGAGGACGACGGGGTCGACGTCACCGAGCTGCAGGGCGTCGCGCTGCTCGACCCCCAGCTCGGGCGTGTACCCGGAGACGTAGGTGGGCGCATCGAGGACGAAGAGCCTCAGCCCCGGGTCGTCTTCCGACCGCAGCGCGAAGACGCCGACTGCGCCGTCGAGCGCCTGCAGGCTGAATCGCGTGGCCGGCTCGAGTCCGGGGGGAGGGCTGAGGAACCTCAGCTCGCCGATCATCGCAGGTAGTCCATGAGCGTTGCGGGGAGCACCTTGGCCGAGACGGCGATCGCCGACTGGTAGGCCAGTTCCTGCATCTTCAGGTCGAGCGAGATCTGCCCGAGATCGACGTCCTCGATGGCGGCCCGTCGGGCCTCGAGCGATCCGGTCTGTGCCACGAGCATCTCCTCTGCGCGTTCGATCTGCGCCTGTCTCTGTCCGACTTCCGCCTGCGTGCTGACCATCTTCGTGGCCCGGTCGTCGATCTCGCCGAGGCGCGCCTGCACGTTCCGGCCCGATCGCAGGTCGGCCGCGATGTCGGTCAGGAGCTGGAAGACCGACGCCGCACCGCTGCCGAAGGCGGCATCGCCATCGGCATCCACGCGCACGGTCTGGTCGTCCGCGACCCGGCGCTGCACCGTGCTTCCGGCAGCGCTGGTGAAGGAGAAGTCGGCCTGGAAGGCGACTCCGGCGTCGGAGTTGCCGGCGAAGACGCTGCGACCCAGGTAGGCGGTGTTCGCGATGCCGAGCAGGTCGTCGCGCAGCGACTCCAGCTCCACAGCGATGGCCTCCTTGGCCGTGGGCGAGAGAGCGCCGTCGTTGGCGCCCTGCACGGTCAGGTCGCGCGCACGACGCAGCACGTTGGAGGCTGTCGACAGTGCGGTGTCGGCCGTCGTCAGCCAGCCGATGCCGTTGTCGGCGTTGCGGGTGTACTGGTCGACCGACCGCTGCTCCGCCCGCGTGCGCAGGGCGTCGGCCGTGCCTGTCGGGTCGTCGGACGGGCGGGAGATGGCGCGCAGCGATGCCGCCTTCTCCTGGGTCGCTGCCAGGCGCGCGGCGCTGGCCTGCAGGTTCTGCTGGGCCGAGCGCATCATCATGGTCTGCGTCACACGGGTGATCATCGCTATCTCCCCACGAGTCCGGTGCGGTTGATGAGGGTGTCGAGGGCCTCGTCGATGGCCGTCATCACACGCGCCGCCCCCTGGTAGGCGCGCTGGAACGCCAGCATGTTCATGTTCTCCTCGTCGAGGTCGACCGCGGAGTTCGACTGCTGCGCGGCGACGGCGCTCGAGGAGGCGAGGTCGGCGAGGGCCGAGTTGCGGATCTCGGTCTGCGCAGCGACGGCGACGCGGGTCACCAGGCCCGACCACAGGTCGTCGGGGGAGCCGTCGGTCTTCGAGATGCCCGAGATGGCATCGGCGATCGATCCGTCGGAGCCGCCGGCACCCGGAGTGCCCGTCGCGATGCCGGAACCGTCGGTGGGAAGGACACGCAGACCCTGGGCGGCCGAGACGCCGGCGTCGACAACGAAGAAGTCGTGCCCGGTGGTTCCGTCGGCGGTGGCTCCGGTGCGGTGGATCGCGTTCACCTGGGTTGCGAGTGCGAGGGCGAGGGCGTCGTAGGAGGCCGCGGTCTCGGCGAGGGCGCCCCCGGTTCCGCCGGTTTCGGCGGGAGCGAGGACCGTCAGTGCGCCGCCGAGCGAGCCGCCGTCGAGTTCGACGGCGATGCCGGGATGGTGGGCCCATTCCAGTCGCACCGGATCCGTCGCCGCCGTGGCCATGCTGCCGCCGCCGAGAACCGTGACGGGGCGGAACGAGTCGCCCGTGACGAGCGCGTTTCCGCCGAGGAACACCGTGACGGTTCCGTCGGATTGAGGCTCGACGCGTCCGCCGGCGATCCCGGCGATGGTGGTGAGCACGCGGCTGCGCTGGTCCTGCAGCTCGTTGGCCGAGCCTCCCGAGGCCAGCGTCGACCTGATCCGGGCGTTGAGCTCGGCGACCTCGGCGCCAGCCGCGTTGAGCTGCGCTGCCTGGTCGTCGACACCGCCGCGAACCTCGGACCACTGGGTCTGGGCCGCCCGGGAGCCCGAGGCGATGCGATTGACGAGCACCGAGGCCTGCTGGAGCAGCACGCTCTCGGATGCCGGCTCACCCGCGCGGTTCGACAACTCGCCCCACGCGGCCCAGAACTGGCCGAGCTGCGCCGAGATGCCGGTGGCGCCGGGCTCGTTGAGCGACTTCTCGAGCGTGCCGAGGGCCGTGGCCCTGGCATCCGAGAATCCGGCGATCGAGAGGGCGCCGCGCACGCGGGCGTCGAGCCTGGCGTCGGCGAGCCTGGCGATGCCGTCGATCGAGACGCCCTGCCCGACGTGCGCGCCCGTACTGAATCGGCCGGCGGTCACAGCTCCGATCCCCGAGGAGGAGACCCGTTGGCGGGTGTAGCCGTCGGTGTTCGCATTGGTGATGTTCTGGCCGACGACGTCGAGACCGAGTCGCGCGGCGACGAGCCCGGTGTAGGCGGTGTTCAGGGCGCCGAAGGTGCTCATGGTGCGCTCACAGCTCCCGGTCGATGATGCGTGCGCCGCGTGCCGGAGCACCGGTGGTGCCGCTGGCGTCGTAGGTGCCCGAGTCGCCGTCGATGCCCGCCGCGACCTCCTGGGTCGAGCGCAGGGCGGAACGCAGGAGCGCATCGTTGACATCGCGCACGGCCGTGATCTGGGCGGTGAGTTCGAGCATCGCCTGCAGGTGGTCGCGCAGGATGTCGCCCCACGGGCCGTCCGGGGCGGCGTCGGCGAGTTCGCGCAGCGGCAGCTCGGCATCGACGCCCCACTCGGCGGTGATGGCGTCGAGTTCGACCGACCGGCCGAGTCCGCTCTCGCGGAGGCGCTCGGCCACCTGCTCGATCTCGCGGGTCGCGAACGGGATCCACCGGGTCTTCCCCGCCGTGAGCAGGAGCTGCTGCTCCTCGAGCTTGAAGAGCAACAACTCGAGGAGCTCGCGCTCATGCCAGAGCACTGCTGACAATTCGGTGGCCCCCACGTGTTTCTCCATTCGCATCGGGTGTGCATGATGACGATCCATCGTCGATCTCCGACGCTTTTCCGCTCGTGAAAGCAACTGTCGGTCGCATCGCGCTCAATGTTAGTGAGCGCGCATGTCCGCGTTCTCCAGAGGGGTACATATCATGCTCCGAGCCGGCGACTCCGGGGTACACGGCGGTGTCGGCCAACGTGCCGACACTCGGACTGGGGCGCGTTCCGGGGCGAGATTCCGGGGTCCCGACGGATAGCTTGGACACGCGTCGAGAGCCTGTTCCACCGTCGGATCGGAGTACGGATCCGGCGTGCAATGACGACCACACCCATACCCGAAGTGAGTGAGGACAGGCACCGTTTCCGGTGCCCGGACAACGGGGGATGGACAGTGAATCGGATCGAGCGCAACGCATTGGTGGTCGAGAACCTGCCGCTCGTGGGCTACCTGGTCTCCGAGCTCTGCGGTAGGGCGACCCACCTGTCCCGCGACGACCTGGCCTCGGTGGGCGCCATCGCTCTCATCACCTCCGCCGAGTCCTTCGATCCGACCCTCGGCATCCCGTTCGGCGCGTATGCGCGGCGCCGCATCGTCGGCGCCTTCGCCGACGACATGCGTTCGGCCGACTGGGCGCCCCGCTCGGCTCGCAAGCGCATCAAGGAGACGCTCGCGGTGCAGGAGACCCTGACCACCGCCCTCGGGCGCACCCCCGACGTCGACGAGATCGCCAACGCCATGGGCATCGACCGGGAGACCGCCCGCGCCGCACTCTCCGACGCCGGGCGCTCGGTCACGTCGCTCGACGACACCGTCGCCGACTCCCTGGCCGCCGAGATCGTCTCGCCCGAGGAGAGCCTGCTGATGGGGGAGGAGCTGCGTTACCTGCGGGCATCCGTCGACGCACTCCCCGAACGGATGCGGGCGATCATCGTCGCCGTCTACTTCGAGGACCGCACCGTCACCGAGATCGCCGCCGAGCTGGGCATCACCCACTCCGCCGTCTCGCAGCAGCGTTCCGAGGCGATCCGCCTGCTCCGCGACGGGCTCGGCACCCACTACTCCGACGGCGACGAGCCGCACGTGCCCGTCTCGAGGGTCGCCACGGCCAGCCGCAGCGCCTACCTCGCGCGCGTCGCCGAGCAGGCCGTGCTCGAGGTCTCGCGTCGGGCGGCGCTGCGCGGCCGGGTCTCCACCGTCTCCTGAGGCGCCCCTGCCGATCAACCCGAGGATTCGTCTAACGGGTCCTCCCGGTGTGCCGATAGCTCTGGATGCGGGCCCACGGATGGGCCCGTGACGACACCCAGATCACGGAGGAACACACCATGGGTATGCAGATCAACACCAACACCGCGGCCAACAACGCCTACCGCAACCTCAACAACACGCAGAACGCGCTGTCGAAGTCGCTCGAGAAGCTCTCGAGCGGACTGCGCATCAACCGTGCTGCCGACGACGCGGCCGGCCTGTCGATCTCGGAGGGCCTGCGTTCGCAGATCTCCGGCAACAAGGTCGCCGCACGCAACGCCCAGGACGGCATCAGCGTCATCCAGACCGCTGAAGGCTCGCTCACCGAGGTGCACAACATCCTGCACCGCATGCGCGACCTCGCCGTCCAGGGAGGTAGCGACTCCAACAACGCCGACTCGCGCGCCGCCATCCAGACGGAGGCTGACGAGCTCGGCAAGGAGCTGTTCCGCATCACCGACAACGCGAAGTTCAACGGCATCGACCTGCTCAAGGGCGGTTCGCTGAACTTCCAGGTCGGCGCAGGCAGCGGCACCAGCGACACCATCGCGGTGAACCTGGCGGATGTCGCCGGCGACGTCGGAGCGCTGGCCTCGGCCGACGGCACCGCGGCACCGACCGGCTTCGACGTGACCGACAACACGGCGGCGAACACCACGATCACCGCCATCGACGCGGCGATCACGGCTGTCTCCACCTCGCGCGCCGGTCTCGGTGCCCAGCAGAACCGCTTCGAGTCGGCCGTCAACTCGCTCAACGTCGCCGGTGAGAACCTGGCGGCCGCGGAGTCGCGCATCCGCGACACCGACATGGCGTCGGAGATGGTCAACTACACGCGTGCGAGCATCCTCTCGCAGGCGGGCACCTCGATGCTGGCGCAGGCCAACCAGTCGAACCAGGGCGTTCTCAAGCTCCTCGGCTAGATCGGCATGACGGATGGTCCCGGCGGACGCGGACGGGTGTAGGGCCCACCACGCGCTCGCCGGGTCCGTCCGGCTCGACCCTGCACGCCACGCACAGGAAGGACGACCATGGGGATCTCACTCGACGGACTGGCCAGCGGTCTCGACACCGCAGCACTCATCACGAAGCTGATGGCCATCGAGGCGGCGCCGCAGACCCTCCTGAGCGCCCGGGTCGCGTCGTCGAACACGACCATCAGCGACCTGCAGGCCCTGAACCTCAAGTTCTCCTCGCTCGCGACTCTGGCCGCCTCGAACCGCACGGCATCGTCGCTGACCGCGTTCACCGCGTCGTCGTCCTCCAGCACCGTCACCGCGAAGGCCGGCGCGAACGCCGTGGCCGGAAGCATCGACATCGTCGTGCGCTCGGTCGCCCAGGGCCAGACCTCGGTCACGGCGCCGATGACGGCGTGGCCCGACATCCCGGCCACCCTCACTCTCGTCGCCCACGACGGCACCCGCACCGAGGTCACGGCCGCGAGCACCTCGCTCGAGGACATCGCCTCGGCGATCAACAAGTCCGGCGGACCCGTCACGGCCACCCGAGTGCGCGCCGGCCTCGACGCCGACGGCAACCAGCAGTACCGACTGCAGCTCAGTTCGACCGCGACGGGGGCGGATGCCGCCTTCGGCGTTCTCCGCGGAAGCACCAACCTGCTCGCAGAACCCGGGGCGGCCGCGATTCGCACCGCCCAGGACGCAGAGGTCGCGCTCTGGTCCGGGACGGCCGCCGAGCAGGTCGTGCGGTCGTCGACGAACACGTTCACCGGTCTCATCGGCGACGTCGACGTCACGGTGTCCGCGGCATCCGTCGACCCGGTCACCGTTACCGTCGCGCGCGATCCCTCCGTCGCCTCCACGGCCGCGAAGGCCCTGACCGATGCGATCAAGGCCATCCTCGGATCGATCGACGCGAAGTCGGCGAGTTCGACGACGACCAACGCCGACGGCAGCACGACGCCGAAGCTCGGGTCGTTCACGGGCGACTCGACGGTGCGCTCGGCGCGCCTCGCCCTGGCCTCGGCCGTCTCGATGCCGATCGGCGGGGCGTCCCCCTCGCAGATCGGCATCAGCTTCCTGAAGGACGGCAGCCTGGTCTTCGACCCAGACGCCTTCTCCGCCGCCCTTGCGAAGGATCCCGCAGCAGCCGAGGGCATGCTCGCCACGATCGCCGGTCGCGTCGCCGACGCGGCCACCACGGTCTCCGACAAGTACACGGGCAGGCTGACGACCAGCATCAACGGACAGGAGACCGTCGTGAAGTCGATGAACGAGCAGATCGAGAGCTGGACCCGCCGGCTCGACGACCGTCGGGCCAGCCTCGAGCGCACGTATGCCGCCCTCGAGGTGCGCATGAGCGCCCTCAACTCGCAATCGGCCTGGCTCACCTCCCAGATCGCCGCACTGCCCACCACGAGCGGATCGAGTTCCAAGTGACGAACCTCCTGCAGGCCCAGGCCCAGTACGGCCGCGAAGCCGTGCTCTCGGCGACACCGGCACGCCTGCTCACCATGCTCTATGACAGGCTGCTGCTCGACCTGCACCGGGCGGAGCACGCCCAGCGCTCGGAATCGTGGAGCGACGCGTCCACCGCGTTGCTGCACGCCCAGGACATCGTCGCCGAACTGTCGGGATCACTGCGCGTCGACCTCTGGGACGGCGCCGAGGGGCTGCTCGCCGTGTACGCGTTCGTCACCACCACCCTGCGCAACGCGAACGTGCAGCGCGATGCAGCCCTCACCAGGCAGGCCATCGACCTGCTGGAGCCCCTCGCGACAGCCTGGCACGAGGCAGCAGCCCTGCCGACGGCCGCCGCCGGCTCCCCGACCTCCGCCGCACCCGTCGGCGGGGGAGGCCTGCACCTTGGCTTCGCCTGATCGCACCCCTCGTTCGTGGACCGAGGTACTCGACGCGCTCGAGGCCGACGCCCTCTTCGCGGTGTCCGACCCGGATCCCGACCCCGAACGCGGTGACGGAGCGCCCGACCCCGGACACCGCAGCGCGGGGGACTGGCGCCCAGACCCGGAGCTCGGCGCATTGCCCGACGAGCTGCACGAGCGCGCGGCGGAGGTCCTGGCGCTCCAGCGCGAGATGCTCGAACTCCTCATCGAGGAACGCCGCTCCGTGAGGCGCCACCTCGAGGCCGTTCGCACGGTTCCGGATGTCGCAGCATCGGGCGCGGTCTACCTCGACGTTCAGGGCTGATTCCGGCGGGCGGCATCCGTCTCGGAAATCTCCCGGCCCCTGCCTAACGTCGCGAGCCGAACTGCCGATAGCTGTCATCGAGCACGGATCGCTCACGAACGGGCCATGGATCGGCCCTCTTCCCCTGAATCACGAAGAGGTCTCGTGTTCGATTCCGTGAGCATCTCGGCGCTCTCCAGCGCCCTCGATGGCCTGGCGATGCGCCAGCGCGCCATCGCCGACAACATCGCCAACGTCAACACGCCGAACTACACGGCCCAGCGCGTGGCGTTCGAGGACGCCCTCGCCGCTTCGGTGCGTTCGGGTGACGGGAACGTCGCCCCCACCATCGCGCGGTCCCTCGAGCCCACCCAGCTCAACGGAAACAACGTGAATCTCGACACCGAGACGCTGTCGAACGTCGACACCGTGCTGCGGTACCAGTTCGCCTCCCGGGCCGTCGACGGTGCCTTCAGCAGCGTCCGCGCAGCGATGAGGACGAGCTGATGACCTTCGACGCGATCGGCATCGCCGGCACCGGCCTCACCCTGCACCGCAAGTGGCTCGACGCCGTCTCGGACAACCTGGCGAACATGAACACGGCCACCTCGGGCGACGACGAGGCCTTCCAGGCCCGCTACGTTCTCGCCCAGGCAGGCGAGGGGACGACGGGCGTGTACGTCGCCGGCGCCGCCTACGGCGATGCCGAGGGACGCCTCGTCTACGAGCCCGACCACCCCCTCGCCAACGCCGAGGGCTACGTGCGCTACCCCGAGATCGACATGGCCTCGCAGATGGGGCAGCTGATCCTCGCCCAGCGCGGCTACCAGGCGAACGCCGCCGTCGTCGACCGCGCCAAGGAGACCTACACCGCCGCCATCCAGATCGGACGTGCCTGATGACCATTCCCGCGATCGGTGCCGTCGGCACTGTCACCCCCGTCGCCCTCGTGCAGCCCCCGACCAAGGCCGACGCCGCCGACAGTGCCGCGAACTCGACCTTCCCGGCCTCCATGACGGGTGCCGTCGACGAGCTGCAGAAGCTGCAGGGAACGTCGGACAGCCTCGCCGTCGCCGCGGTGACCGGTGACCTCAGCGACATCCACACGGCCACGATCGCCGCCACCCGCGCCCAGGTCACCATGGAGCTCGTCGCGGCCGTGCGCAACAAGGGCGTCGACGCCTTCAACGAGATCATGCGGATGCAGGCCTGATGCCCGCCGCCCTCCGCTCCGGCTTCGGCAGCCTCCTCGCCGGCGTCCGGCAGTTCACCCTCGCCCAGCGAACCGTGGCCATCATCGGCCTGGCCGTTCTCGCCCTCGGCGTGACGGCGCTGGTCTCCTGGCTGACGGCGCCGTCGTACTCGCCGCTCTTCACCGGGCTGCAGGCGGCGGATGCCAATGCGATCGTCGAGCAACTGCGCAGCGACGGCGTCTCGTACGAGCTCGCCGACGGCGGCGCGACCGTCATGGTGCCGCGCGAGGCGGTCTACGACGAGCGCCTCAAGGCTGCATCGGCCGGCCTGCCCAGCTCGAGCGACGGCGGATACTCGCTCCTCGACGATATGGGCGTCACAGCTTCCGAGTTCCAGCAGTCCGTGACCTACAAGCGCGCGCTCGAGGGCGAGCTCGCCTCGACGATCTCGGCCCTCGACGGCGTGCAGACGGCGTCGGTCAGGCTCGCCATCCCCGAGGAGACCGTCTTCGTCGACCAGAAGACCGACCCGACGGCATCCGTCTTCATCGAGACCCGCAACGGCACAACCCTCACCTCGGCGCAGGTCGAGGCCGTCGTGCACCTCACGTCGGCATCGATCGAGGGCATGAAGCCCGAGGACGTGGCCGTCGTCGACTCCACCGGAAAAGTGCTCTCGGCTGTCGGAGTCGGGGCGACCGGCGGCGCCGACGAGCAGGCGTCCGACTACGAGGGCCGCATCGAGAATGCGGTGCAGGCCATGCTCGACCGCGTCGTGGGCGCAGGCAACGCGACAGTCGTCGTGGCCGCCGACGTGAGCAGCGAATCGGCTGAGAGGGTCGAGGAGAGCTACACGGGGGCCGGGGACATCCCCGCGATCAACGAGACGACGACCAAGGAGACGTACCAGGGCGGCGGCGGAACCGCCGCGGGCGTGCTCGGACCGGACAACATCGCCGTGCCGGACGGCGCGGCCGGCGACGGAGCCTACGAATCCGAATCGGCCACGAAGAACAACGCCGTCAACAAGGTCACCGAGACCCGCACCATCCCGGCCGGGTCGCTCGCCCGTCAGACCGTGTCCGTCGCCGTGAACTCCGACGCCGAGAACATCGACATGGCCGGGCTGCGTTCGCTGGTCTCGTCGGCGGCGGGCATCGACACCACCCGGGGCGACGTCGTCACCGTCGAGACCGTTCCGTTCAGCACGGCCGGAGCGACGGATGCCGCAGCCGCTCTCGCCGCGGCGAAGGATGCTGCGGCCGCCGAGCAACTCGCGTCGCTCATCCGCACCGCCGTCATCACCCTCGGAATCGCGATCCCCGTGATGATCGCGATCATCCTCATCGCCCGTCGCTCGCGGCGTCGCGATGCGGAGGTGCTCGAGTTCGAGCAGGCACAGCAGACGCAGCAGCTCGAGCAGACGTTCGCCGGTCCCACGGCGATCGACATGATGCCCACCCTGCCCATCGACACCGTCGAACTCTCGAACCCGGCCCTGCGCGGGCAGGCGGATGCCGGACGCCGCCTCGCCGAGATCGAGGCGATGGCAGGCCGGGATCCCCAGAAGACAGCCGAGTTCCTGCGCGCGCTCATGGATGACAGGCAGCCCGTATGACCGAGAATCGCGCAGTGCTGAACGGCGCCCAGAAGGCCGCCGTCGTGCTGATGAACATGGAGCCGACGCGTGCCGCCGAGGTCATGAAGCAGTTGAACGACCTCGAGGCCGAGGAGATCACTTCCGAGATCATGCGCCTGCGGCGCGTCGACAGCGCAACGGCCGACGGCGTTCTCGCCGAGTTCCACGAACTCAGCGTGCGCGGCTCCCTGCAGACCCGCGGCGGGCGCGACGTGGCCGTCGGGCTGCTCGAGGCGTCCTTCGGCGCCGAGCGGGCGGCGGGCGTGCTGAGCCGGGTCGCCTCGTCGATGGCGGGCCGGGCCTTCGAGTTCCTCGACGAGGTCGACGCCGCCCAGGTGCGCACCCTCGTCGAGGCCGAACTGCCGCAGACCATCGCCCTCGTCCTCGCCTCGCTCCGGGCTGAGCACGCCGCCGCCGTGATGGCGGGCCTGGAGCCCGAGGCGCGCACGGCCGTCGCCCACGCCATCGCCACGATGGGAACGGCGACGCCCGAGGCCGTCAAGGTCGTCGCCGAGACGCTCAAGTCGCGCGCCGGCGCCGTGGTCGCATCGCGCGAGTCCGGCGACGCCGTGGGTGGCGTCCAGCCCCTCGTCGACATCATCAACCGGGCGGATGTCGGCACGGAGCGAGCCGTGCTCGACGGCCTCGACATCCGCGATCCCGAGCTGGCGGAGGAGGTGCGCTCGCGCATGCTCACCTTCGGCGACATCGTGCGCCTCGACCGCAAGGCCGTGCAGCAGGTGCTGCGCGGCATCGACGCCCCCGTGCTCGCACTCGCCATGAAGGGCGCCCCCGAGCCCGTGATCGAGGTCATCCACGCCAACGTGTCCGAGCGCAACCGCGAGCTGATCGACGACGAGGCCCGACTGCTCGGCCCCGTGCGGTCCGCCCAGGTCGAGGAGGCCCGCGCCGAGGTCGTGCGCTCCATCCGCACGCTCGAGGCCGAGGGAGTCATCACGCTCCATCGAGCCGAGGAGGACGACCTTGTCGAGTGACACCGGATTCGTCGCGACGGCATTCCCTGCCGTCGGCCAGGCGCGCGAGCGGCCGGCCGGTATCGAGGCCGATGCCCGATCCCGCGGTCATGTTCTCGGCTACGCTGCCGGACTGCGCCGGGCCGAGCAGGAGTGGGCCGAGCGTCGCGCGGCCCTCGAGGTCGAGGCGGCGAGCCTCGCAGCCTCCCGGGCGGACGCCCACGCCAGCGCCCTCCGCGCGAGCGCCAGTGCGGCCGACGCCGTGCGCGCCATCACCCTCCCCGTGCTGCGCGAGGCCGGCGAGGTACTCACGGCCTCCGCCGTCGACCTGGCCGAGGCCATCATCGGCCGGGAGCTCTCCGATCCGCTGACCGCGGCCACCGCTGCGGTCGACCGGGTTCTCGCCGGCGTCGCCGCCGACCTCGTCGTGGAGCTGCGGATGCACCCGGCGGATGCGGCCCTCCTCGCCGAGCACTCCGACCGCGCCGGCGGCCTGGCCATCGTCGCCGACCCTGCCGTCGAGCGCGGCGAGGCGACGGCGACGCTCCCCGACGGGTTCCTCGATGCCGGCATCCGCTCGGCCCTCGACCGCGCCCGGCGCATCCTCCTCGAGGAGGGCACGCGATGACGGCGACCCTGGTGCGTCCCCGCCCCGACTCCTTCTCCCGCGCCCTGCTCGCCGCCCGCCCCGAGCGCGTCGGCCGCGTCTCCTCCGTCGTCGGACTCGGCATCGACGTGCGCGGCGTCGAGGCCGCCATCGGCGACATCGTGCTGATCGGAGCCGACGCCGTGCCGGCCGAGGTCGTGGCGTCAGGGGACTCCGGGCTGCGCTGCATGCCGCTCGCCCGGCTCACCGGCGTGCGATCCGGCGACGCCGTACGCACGACAGGTGCTCCGCTCTCGGTGCCGATCGGTCAGGGCCTACTCGGCCGGGTCATCGACGGCCTCGGACGACCGATCGACGGCCGGGGCGCCCTCGACGTCGTCGAGCGGGTGCCCATCGACAACGACGCCCCGCCCGCCATGCGCCGGGCCAGGATCGCGGAGCCGCTGCACCTCGGCGTGCGCGTGCTCGACTCGCTGACGACCGTGGGGCGCGGCCAGAGGATGGGCCTGTTCGCCGGATCCGGCGTCGGCAAGTCGTCGCTGCTGTCGATGATCGCCCGAGGCTCGGATGCCGACGTCACCGTGATCGCCCTCGTGGGCGAGCGCGGCCGCGAGGTGCGCGAGTTCCTCGAGGACGACCTCGGTCCCGAGGGTCTCGCCCGGTCCGTGGTGGTCGTCTCGACCTCGGACGAACCGGCCCTCGTGCGGCTGCGCGCAGCCTTCGTCGCCACCCGCATCGCCGAGGCGTTCCGAGACGACGGACGACACGTCGTGCTGATGATGGACTCGCTCACCCGCGTGGCCATGGCCCAGCGCGAGATCGGGCTGTCGGTCGGCGAGCCTCCGGCCACCCGCGGCTACCCGCCGTCGACCTTCGCCGTGTTCGCCCAGCTGCTCGAGCGCGCCGGAACAGCCGAGGTCGGATCGGTCACCGGGCTGTACACGGTCCTCGTCGACGGTGACGATCACAACGAGCCCATCGCCGACTCGGCACGGTCGATCCTCGACGGGCACGTCGTCCTCGACCGATCCCTCGCCGTCGGCGGGCATTTCCCGGCCGTCGACGCCCTCGGCTCGGTGTCCAGGGTGGCGAGCCGCGTGAGCCGGCCCGAGGACCTCGCGGCCGCCTCGGCGCTCCGCCGGGTGCTCGCGGCCCGGGCGCGAGCACAGGACCTGCTCGATGTCGGCGCCTACCGCCGGGGCGCCAACGCGCTCGTCGACGCCGCCGTCGACCACGAGGACGCGATCAACGGCTTCCTCCGACAGTCGATGAACGAGAGCTGCACACCGGAGGAGACCCGCACGCGCCTGCATGCCCTGGTCGCGCTGCTCGGAGGAGGATCATGAACCGCACGTTCTCACTGACCGGACTGCTCAGGTTGCGCAGGCTCGAGGAGGAGACCGCCGCCGTCGACCTCTCGCTCGCTCGCGAGCGCGTCGCCGAGGCGACGGAGCGCGAGCACCTGGTGAGGGCCGCGCTCGACTCGGAGCAGGCACCGGCTGCAGTGCCCATCTCGGCCCTGCACGCCATCGCCGCAGCCAGGGCCTCGTCCCGCACGATGCTTGGTGAGCTCAACCAGCTCAGCCGGGAGCGCGACGCCGAGGCCGCCGCCGCCCGAGAGGCGCACGCCCGTGCGCGACAGGATGCCGGAGCACTGGAAAAGCTCGCCGAGCGGCACGCCGCAGCCGTCGAGCTCGACGAGCGCCGCCGCGAACAGATCGTGCTCGACGAGATCGCGTCGCGCCGCCGTGCCGTGATGCAGGCCGGGATGCCGGCGCAGACGGCACAGGGGGAGAACCGATGAGCATTGTCGACGCCGCCGCCCGCGTGGAGACCATCCGCGGGATGATCGACGGACTCGTGACGAATCCGGCCGCAACGACGACCACCCGCGCTGATGCCGCGACCGCCACCGGGTTCGCGAGCGAGCTGTCCAGTGTTCAGGGGAGCGCGATCGAGGCTCGGTCGTCCGCGCCGTCGACCGGGAGCGCCACGGGCGCCGACGTCGTCACAGCGGCGAAGGGCTATCTCGGCGTTCCCTACGTCTTCGGCGGCGAGGACTCCTCGGGCATGGACTGCTCGGGTCTCGTGCAGCGGGTCTATGCCGACCTGGGGATCGACCTGCCGCGCCGGGTCACGCAGCAGATGACGGAGGGCACCGAGGTCGGCTCCCTCGCGGAGGCCCAGCCCGGCGACCTCATCGTCACCGGCGGCGGCGACCACATCCTCATCTACGCCGGCGACGGCAAGGTGATCCACGCACCGTACGAGGGTCGCACGGTCAGCCTGGTCGACGCCTACATGAGCGACGACGAGATCACGACCATCCGGCGCATCGTTCCGACGGCATCCGCTGCGCCGGCGGCAGTGCCGACTGCGGCAGCCGTCACCTCGGCCGCCGGCGTCGCCGCCGACACGAACGCGGCCATGACCGATCTCATCACCGCGGCGTACCGCTCCCTGCTCGCCGGGGCCGCCGCGTGATCGGGCTCGGCGTCGCGTCGGATCGCGCCCTCGTTCCCGTCGCACGCCACACGCCGCGGGCCGACGCCTCCGCTGCCGTCGACTTCGACAGGGCGCTCGGCCGCGAGCTCGACGGATCCGGCGGCGGTCCGACCGGTCCGACAGGGTCGGCAGCAGCCACCACGGCCGACCCTGCGGACGCCTCGCCCGCTCCGCCCGCCTCGGCTGACCAGGGCACCGCATCGGCCGGTGATCACGCGCCCACGGCGGAGTCGGACACGACGGATGCCACAGCCTCCGTCGCCCCCGACGCGGGCCTCGCCGCGCAGCAGGCTTCCTTGCCCCCGCTCGTGGCGCCCGGTGCGACGGTCACCGTGCCGTCGGCGGACGGCGCTGCGGGAGCGTCGACGTCGGTCGCCGACTCGATGTCGATCTCGGCCACGGTCTCGGCTTCAGGAGAGTCCGCGAGCGGGCAGGCCGGTGACGCGGCATCCCGGCCGCCGGCCGTCGCAGTCCCGGCATCCGGAACCGCATCTCCGTCCGCCGCATCGACCGCCGCGCTCGACGGACTCGTCTCCCGACCTCCGACCTCGGGCTCCGGCTCGGCCGTCACCGCGTCAGCGTCCTCGTCGGAACCGCCTGCCCCCGCCGAAGCCCTCCCTCACGATGAGGCGAAACCCGGGTCGACCCCGGCCGCGTCCGCACCACTCGCGTCCTCGCAGGACGATGCCCGGGCAAGGCAGACGACGACGAGCATGCCGTCCACGCCGGCCGCCCCGGCAGACCCGGCCGCCCCGGCTGCCGCGATCGAGGTCGCTGCGGCGCGGACCGACGGGGGCTCCGGGTCACCCGACCGGAGCGCTCCGGTTCCCGCCCCATCCGGATCCGCATCCGCCGCCCCGGCGAGCCCGGTCGTGGCCGCCGGCGTCAGCGTGGTCCAGACTCCGACGGAGGCCTCGGCGCCGTCCGCGGCACCGCCGGCCGCTCGGCCGGTCGACCCGCCGCTCGCGCCGCAACTGCTGCGGCCGCTCACTGCGCTCGCACAGGCGGGCCCGGGTCAGCACGTTCTCAGCATCGACATCGCGCCCGAGGCACTCGGACCGGTCACGGTGCGGGCGCACCTCGGAGTCGACGGCCTGCGCATCGAGCTCTTCGCCCCGACGGATGCCGGACGCGATGCCATCCGGGGGATCATCGGCGACCTGCGCCGCGACCTCGCCACCACCGGCCTCGGCGCCAGCCTCGACCTCTCCTCGCGCGATCCTCGGGACTCCGGCGCCCAGCAGAACGCTGCGGGGGAGCAGGGCGAGCACGGCGAGGGCCGGATGCCGGGTGACGGCGCCGACACGGGCTCGTCGCAGCGGCGCCGTCCCGTGATCGTGCCGGCATCCGTTCAGACCACCGCCCCCAGGGGCATCACGACCCATTCGACCATCGACGTGATGGCCTGAGAGAAGGAGAACCATGACGATCGACGCGGTCACAGCGACCTCGGGGATGTACGCCTCCACCCCGACCCGTGCCCCCAAGCAGTCCCTCGACGCCGAGGCGTTCATGTCCCTGCTCGTGGCGCAGTTGCGCAGCCAGGACCCGAGCTCGCCGATGGACAGCAACCAGATGATCGCCCAGACCACCCAGCTGGCGATGATGGAGAAGATGACCGAGCTCGCCACGACGAGCACGGAGGACTTCGGGCTGCAGATGCGCATCGCAGCCGCTGCCCTCGTCGGCAAGGAGGTCAGCTTCCTGCGCCCCGACGGCACGACGGCCACGGGTGTCGTCAGCTCCGTCTCCTACACCGGCTCCGTTCCGACGGTCACCGTCGGCAAGGAGACCGTCGCCCTCGATCTCGTCTCCTCCGTCAGCACGGCCTCCTGAACCTCCCACCGCATCCGTTCTTCCTCTGAAAGGTCATTCCCATGCTCCGCTCGCTCTACTCCGGAATCTCCGGCCTCCGCTCGCACCAGACCATGCTCGACGTCACCGGAAACAACATCGCCAACGTCAACACCACGGCGTTCAAGTCGTCGGCGACGCAGTTCCAGGACACCCTCTCGCAGATGACCCAGGGCGCTGGTGTTCCGCAGGCGCAGGTCGGCGGCACCAACCCCGCGCAGATCGGCCTCGGCGTGCAGGTCGCCGGCATCTCGACGAACTTCGCCCAGGGTTCGGCTCAGGCCACGGGCCGCGCCACCGACATGATGATCTCGGGCGACGGCTTCTTCATCACCCGGTCGGGTGGCGAGGTGCTCTACACCCGGGCCGGGTCCTTCGATCCGGATGCCGCAGGCCGTCTCGTGACGCCCGACGGCTCCCTGCTGCAGGGCTGGAACGCCGTCAACGGCCAGATCGCCGAGGGCGGTGCCATCGGCACCATCACGTTGCCCCTCGATGCCGTGATCCCCGCGGTCACGACCACCAAGGCCACTGTCGGCGGCAACCTGCCCTCGGACGCAGCCGTCGGCACCTCATTGGTGCGCGACGTCGACGTCTTCGACGCATCGGGAACCAAGCGCACACTCACCCTCACGCTGTCGAAGACAGCGACCGGCTGGGACGTCGCCGGCGCCGACGGCACGGGCGCCACCGGATCCGGAACCCTCAGCTTCACCAATGGCAAGCTCACCGGACCGACCGGCATCACCGTCGGCGGCGTCGCCGTCGACCTGAGCGGCGTGAGCGGCTTCGCCGAGCTCAACACCGTCGCGATCTCGTCGCAGGACGGCCGGGAGGCGGGAACCCTCGAGTCGTTCACCCTGTCGAAGGACGGCACCCTCGTCGGCCTGTTCAGCAACGGCGAGAAGCAGGCGATCGCCCGTATCGCCCTCGCGACCTTCGCGAACCCCGGCGGCCTGGAGAAGGCCGGCTCGTCGAGCTACCGCGTCACGGTGAACTCGGGAGCGCCGGAACTCGGCGCTCCGGGCTCCGACGGACTCGGCTCCGTCACCGCCGGAACCCTCGAGATGTCGAACGTCGACCTGTCGCAGGAGTTCACCAACCTGATCGTCGCCCAGCGCGGCTTCCAGGCGAACGCCCGCATCATCACCACCTCCGACGAGGTGCTGCAGGAGCTCACCAACCTCAAGCGCTGATAGAGCCCGGGAGGGGAGTGCGGTCGGCTAACGGCCGCGCTTCCCCGGTCGATAGTGCCTGATGACGACCCACAGGGGGTCGAGATCAGGATCGGGCGGATGATCGTAGTCACGCGGCTGAACGACTCCCAGTTCGCGATCAATCCCGATCTCATCGAGCGCATCCATTCGAGTCCGGACACGACGATCGTCCTGGTCGACGGATCGAAGTACATCGTCACCGAGAGCCTCCCCGAGGTGATCGAGCGCATCGCCGCCTACAGGGCCCGGGTGCTCTCCCTCGCCCAGGAGATCCCGGTGTCGCGGTCCGGCATCCGTCAGCTCGAACTGGTCACGTCGGCTGATCACGACTCGAGGGACGATCCCCATCCCGACGACGATGACGACGGACGCGCCCGCGCGGTTCCCGTGCTCCCGAGGAGGATCTGATGGATCCGGCGACCATCATCGGGATCCTCCTGGCGTTCGGGGCCGTCGCAGCCTCCATCACGCTCGAGGGTTCCCACATCGACTCCGTCATCATCCCGGGCCCCATGGTGCTCGTGATCGGTGCGACCATCGCCGTCGGCATCGCCGGCGGCACCATGAAGGACTTCTTCGGAGCCGTGAAGGCTCTCCCGCGCACCTTCCGCGGCAAGGTCGTGACGCCCACGGCGACGATCGACACCCTGGTGTCGCTGGCCGAGACCGCCCGCGCCGACGGGCTCCTCGCCCTCGAGCAGCAGGCGGAGGAGGTCGACGATCCGTTCCTGAAGAACGCTCTCCTCAACATCGCCGACGGCATCGACGAGGAGGACCTCCGCGTCATGCTGGAGGACGAGATCGCCACCAAGACCCGATCGGCGAAGAACTCGGCGCGGTTCTACATGGCCCTCGGCGGCTACGCCCCGACCGTCGGGATCATCGGGACGGTGGTCTCCCTCACCCACGTGCTCGAGAAGCTCGACACTCCTGACACCCTCGGCCCGATGATCGCGTCGGCGTTCGTGGCCACTCTCTGGGGACTCCTCACGGCCAACTTCGTGTGGTTCCCGATCGGCAACAGGATGCAGCGCCTCGCCGAACTCGAGACCGAGCGGATGACCCTGCTGTGCGAGGGCGTCCTCGCCATCCAGGCCGGCAGCCAGCCCCGGGTGCTGGGGGAGAGGCTGAGGGCGATGGTCCCGGATGCCCGTCCGGCTGCCCCGGCCGACGCAGCGGCCGCGGCATGAGCAGACGACGACGGCGCAAGCTCGACACCGGCGGCGAGTTCCACGCCGACGAGCGCTGGATGGCGTCGTACACCGACATGGTGACTGTGCTGATGTGCCTGTTCATCGTGCTGTTCGCGATGTCGAGCGTCGACCAGGCGAAGTTCACGGCGCTCAAGAACTCGTTGGCGACGGGATTCGGCGTCGTCGACGAGGGGTCAGTCGACACGGCATCGGGCATCGTCGTGCCGCCCGACAAGGTCGACCACGATGCCGAGGGGTTCACCGGCGCCTCGGAGGACACGGCCCTCGCCGGAACCGACGATCCGCAGACCGACCAGCAGCAGGCCGAGGACGAGGTCGACTCGCTCACGGAGCTGAGGGAACGCCTGCACTCCGCCCTCGACGCGAAGGGCATGGCCTCGGACGTGACCTTCACCATCGACCAGCGCGGACTGACCGTCGGCCTCATCGGCTGGGAGACCTTCTTCCAGCCCAACAGCGACGCTCTCGGAGGCGAGGCCGTCGGCGTCCTCGACACGATCGGCCCGATCGTCACGCCGACCGAGCGACAGGTGTCCGTCGAGGGTCACGCCGACTACCGCGGGACGTCGTTCCCGTTCCCGACCGACTGGGAGCTCTCGAGCGGGCGCGCCACGCAGGTGCTGCGGCGACTGGTCGAGGTCGGGGGCATCCAACCCGCCCACATCTCCGCCGTCGGCTACGGGTCGGCTCGCCCGGCCGCGACAGGCCCGACGGAGGGAGATGCCGCCCAGAACCGCCGGGTCGACATCGCCGTGCTCTCCAACCTGCCCGACGACGTCCGGGCACTGATCCCGTCGGTACTCGCAGAACGCGCCGGCTGAGCACGCATGCCGGAAATCGCTGCCATCGCCGGCTAACGGCGCGGCCGCCGAGGCCGATAGTGCTGCATGTGACACCCCAGGACCTCCGAACGACGCGTGAGCGCACGGCCGAACCGTACGATTTCCGTCGTCCGACGAGCCTCGCCCGCGAGCAGTCGCGCATGCTCGAGCTCGCGTTCGAGACCTTCGCCCGGGCCTGGGGAACGCAGATGACGGCGCGGGTGCGCGTGCTCTCCCACGCCACCTGCCACCGCGTCGTCATGCAGAGCTACGACGAGTACTCGGCCTCGCTCCCGTCGACGACGGCGATGGTGCTCTGCACGATCGGAGACACCGACGCCAAGGCCGTCGTGCAGTTCCCGGCCTCCGACGCGCTCGGGTGGGTGCACCACATGCTGGGCGGTCACGCCGGCGAGTCCTTCCCCGAGCGCACCTTCACCCCCATCGAGCTCGCCCTGGTGCGCCGCATCATGGACGACTCCCTCGAAGACCTGCAGTACGCGCTGGGAGCCCTCCTCGTCGCCCCCATCGCGGTCGACGGGGTGCAGTACAACTCGCAGTTCGCCCAGGCCGCCCCCACCACCGAGCTCATGATCATCGCCGAGTTCGCGTTGACCGTGGGAGAGCGCGAGACCAGGGCCACGGTCGCCCTGCCTGCCGCCAGCCTGCTCCCGCGCCTCGGCTCCGGCCTCGGCGCGGCGTCGACGGCCAACGCACGCTCCCTCGTCGAGGCCCAGGTACAGACGGTTCCCGTCGAGGTCTCCCTGCGCCTGGCCGAGGCCCCGATCCGCCCCGGAGTCGTCCTCGGGCTCGCCGTCGGCGATGTCATCCCCCTTCCGCATCCGGAGCACCGCCCCCTGCAGCTCAGCGTGAACGGCGAGGTCCTCGCCGACGCCGCTGTCGGCACCAGCGGGTCCCGCAGAGCCCTCGTCGTCGTCAGCATGAAAGAGAGTCCCCGATGATCTCCACCGCCTCCGTCTCCTCGGTCGCCGTCACCACCCTCGTCGAGGTGCTCCCGACCGACCGCCGCCTCTCGGCAGAACTCCTGTCGGACCGGTCCGGCCTCGCGGCATCGTTCTCGGACGCCGTCGTCGCATCGTTCGTCGGATCGTCCTCCGCCGAGCTCGCGCTCGTGCTCCAGGCGGCCGCCGGCATCGACGACGCCCTGGGCACCGCGGGCACCGCCGTCTCGCAGGCCGATGCGCTGCGCCCGGCGCTCGAGGCCGCCGCAGCGACGCTCGGCCCCGGCGTGCTCGGCACCGCCAGGGTCGATCGTGCCGGCTGGGTCGCCGATGCCGAGGCCGAGGTCTACGCCCTCACCGACGGAGGCGTGACCGTCGGCTGGTTCGCGCTCCGGATGCACCGTCCCACCCGTCCGGCGACGGATGCGGCATCCGGCGATGCGCCCAACCTCGGTCGCATCCGCGACGTCGAGATGACCCTCGCCGTCGAGCTCGGGCGCACGCGGATGTCGGTGCGCGACGTGCTCTCCATCGAGCCGGGCTCGGTCATCGAGCTCGACCGCTCGGCCGGCGCCCCGGCCGACGTCCTGCTCAACGGCCGCCTCATCGCGCACGGCGAGATCGTGGTCGTCGACCAGGACTACGCCGTGCGCATCACCCGCATCCTCGACGTCGCCGAGGGCGACGCCTAGATGGATCTCGTCATCGTCGTGGCCCGGGTCGCGCTGTCGCTCGCCGCCGTGCTCGGCCTGCTCGTCTTCCTGCAGCGCCGCATCACGCGCGGCTCGAAGCGGCGCATGCGCAAGGCGAGCCCGCTCGAGGTCGTCGCCCGCACCGGCGTCGGGTCGAAGGCATCCGTCGTCGTCGTCGACGTCGACGGCCGTCGCTTCGTGCTCGGCGTGACCGAGCAGAACATCAACGTCCTGCACTCCGGCGAGCGCACGCCCGTCGTCGATCCCTCGACGACCGACGACGAGTTCCAGCGCGTGCTGGCCGACGCGGCATTCGACGCGGAACCCGCAGCAGCCGCCGCTCCCGATGACCTCCCCACCCGAGCCTCGGTCAAGCGGGCGAACCCTCCGGCCCTCGCCGGAAGCGGCTCGATCCTGTCGCGGGAGACCTGGCGGGCGACAGCCGCCTTCCTCCGGCAGGATCGGTGAGGGCCGCGGCGACCAGGAGAGGCCCGGCGATCGGCCGCATCCTCGCCCTGCTGATCGCTGCGACCGCCATCGCGTTCGTGCTCATGATGCTCGGCGCGCACCCCGCGTCGGCCGCCCCGTCCGACCCCGTGTCGCCGACGGATCCCGCAGCGCCTACCGGCGGCGGCGATGTGAGCGTCGAGATCAACGGCCCCAACGGCGAGCCGAGCACGGCCGTCATCACGCTGATCGGCATCACGCTGCTCTCGGTGGCGCCGGCGCTCCTGCTCATGATGACGTCGTTCACGAAGATCTTCGTCGTGCTCGCCATGACCCGGAACGCCCTGGCCCTGCCGACGATCCCGCCGAACCAGGTGCTGGCCGGGCTCGCCCTGTTCCTGTCGCTGTTCATCATGGCTCCGGTGCTGACCGAGATCAACACCGTCGCCGTGCAGCCGTTCCTGAACGGCACGACCGACTTCACGCAGGCCGTGACGGCGGCATCCGTTCCCCTGCACGAGTTCATGATCGCGTTCACGCGGGAGGACGACATCGCCCTCATGACGCGCGCCGCCGGGCAGCCGAACCCTGTCACCCCCGAGTCCGTCCCGATGATCACCCTCATCCCGGCCTTCATGATCTCGGAGCTGCGAGCGGCCTTCATCATCGGGTTCGTCATCTTCATCCCCTTCCTCGTCATCGACCTCGTCGTCTCGGCCGCCCTCATGTCGATGGGCATGATGATGCTCCCGCCCGTGATGATCTCGCTGCCGTTCAAGATCCTGCTGTTCGTGCTCGTCGACGGCTGGGGCCTCATCATCACCTCGCTCATCCAGAGCTACAGCGGAGGTGGCTGATGGACACCAATGCGGTCCTCGACATCGGCATGCAGAGCCTCCTGATCTCGGCGAAGCTCGCGGCCCCCGTGCTCGTGACGGCGCTGGTCGTCGGCTTCGCGATCTCGCTGCTGCAGTCGATCACCCAGATCCAGGAGGTGACGCTCTCGTTCGTGCCCAAGGCCGTCGCCGTGTCCGTGGCCCTTCTCATCTCCGGCCACTGGATGATCTCCGAGCTCCTCGCCTTCACCCATGAGCTCTTCGCCCGCATCCCCTCCCTCGTCGGTGGCGGGTGACATGGGCCTGTCCATCGACGCGGCCTGGCTCGAGGCCGTCATGCTCGCCGGGGTGCGGATGGCGGCGTTCCTCGTGATCGCGCCGCCGTTCTCGACCCGCGCGATCCCCGCACGTGTGAAGGCGATGCTCGCGGTCGGCCTCGCCCTCGCCGTCTCCCCGCGGGTCGTACCCGGCTATCAGGTCGGTGACGCCGCCGCGTTCTTCGGCTCGCTCGTGCAGGAGGTGCTCGTCGGGGCGCTCATGGGCTTCCTCGTCTTCGTCGTGTTCTCCGCCGTGCAGTCGGCCGGTGGCCTGATCGACCTGTTCGGCGGGTTCCAGCTCGCGCAGGCCTTCGACCCGCAGCAGATGATCAACGGAGCCCAGTTCGCGCGGCTGTTCCAGATGACGGCGCTGGCCCTCATGTTCGCCTCCGGCGCCTATCAGCTCGTGATCGGCGGGCTGGTGCGCTCGTTCACCGCGCTGCCCGTCGGGGGAGCGTTCGACCTCGGCGCCTCGGTCGAGTCCCTCGTGCAGGCCGTCACCCAGATGCTCGTCGCCGCGCTCCAGATCGCCGGCCCGCTGATCGTCGTGCTGTTCCTGGCCGATATCGGCCTCGGCCTCCTCACCCGGGTCGCGCCGGCCCTCAACGCCTTCTCCCTCAGCTTCCCGGTCAAGATCGGGCTCACGCTGATGCTCGGCGGCCTCGCCTACGCGGCGCTGCCGGCTGTGATCTCCGCCCTCACGGGCACGGCGGTCGAACTCATGGCGGGGGTGCGCTGATGGCCGAGTCCGACTCCCAGGAACGCACAGAGCAGGCCACTCCGAAGAGGATGAAGGAGGTGCGCCGCAAGGGGCAGCTCACCACCTCACAGGACCTCACGGCGTGGGTCGGCATCGGGGCCGCTGCGGTCATGCTGCCGTCGACGATCCAGCGGGGGGCGGATGCCGGGGTCGACCAGATGTTCGCCATCTCATCGGTCATCGCGGACCCCGATCCGGCCGTGGCCGTCACGGCCATGCAGGACGCCTTCGGCTCCTTCGGCACCGTGCTCGGCCCGATGCTCGGCGTCGTGCTGATCGCCGTCATCGCCGGAGCCGTCGTGCAGGGCGGCGTGCACGTGCGGGCATTCACCGGCAAGTTCGAGCAGTTCAACCTCGTGTCGGGGGTCCAGAGGGTGTTCGGGCTGCGCGCCCTGTACGAGGGCGTCAAGTCGCTCACCAAGACACTCGTCGTCGGCATCGTGCTCGCCGTCGTCATCGTGGGTCTCGTCCCCGTGCTCTCCGCAGCAGGATCCCTTCCCATCTCGAGGCTGCTCGGCATCGGGGAGGAGGCATCCGCCACCCTCATCCGGACCGCCGTGACCGCCGGTCTCGTCCTCGCCGCCATCGACGTGCTCGTCGTCCTGCGGCGCAACCGCACCAAGTCGCGCATGACCAAGCGCGAGGTGCTCGATGAGAACAAGAACACCGATGGCGACCCGCTGATCAAGTCGCAGCGGCGCTCCCGTCAACTCGCGATGAGCCGCAATCGCATGATCGCCGCCGTCGCCGATGCCGACGTCGTACTGGTGAACCCCACGCACATCGCCATCGCCCTCAGCTACACCCCGGGCAAGTCCGCCCCGCGCGTCGTGGCGAAGGGGTCCGAGCTCATCGCCACCCGCATCCGCGAGAAGGCTGAGGAGCACCGGGTGCCGCTCGTGCGCGACGTGCAGCTCGCGCGTGCGCTGCACGCCGGCTGCGAGGTCGGGCAGGTGATCCCCGCCGAGTTCTACACGGCGGTGGCTCGCGTGCTCGCCTTCGTCATGGCCCTCGAACGCCGCGGAACCCGCGGCGGCATGCACACGATTCTGCCGGCTGCCGTCGGCGCCACAGGAGGATGAACGTGAATCGCAACTTCGCCAGGCTCGGCGTTCCGGTCGGGATCGTCGCCGTCGTGCTGCTGCTGGTCGTGCCCGTGCCGGCGTGGCTCCTCGACGCCCTCATCGTCGTCAACATCCTGCTGGCGCTCATCATCCTGCTGACCACGATGTTCGCGAGACGCCCACTCGACTTCTCCGTGTTCCCGTCCCTGCTCCTCGGAGCGACGCTGTTCCGGCTCGGGCTCAACGTGGCGTCCACCCGCCTCGTCCTCGGCGACGGCTATGCCGGGCAGGTCATCGCGGCCTTCGGGCACGTCGCCGTCGGAGGATCCCTGATCATCGGCGCCGTGGTGTTCCTCATCCTCGTCGTCATCCAGTTCGTCGTCGTCACGAAGGGTGCTGAGCGCGTCGCCGAAGTGGGAGCTCGCTTCACCCTCGACGCGATGCCCGGAAAGCAGATGGCCATCGACGCCGACCTGAACGCCGGCCTCATCACCGACGTCCAGGCCAGGGAGCGACGCGCCGAGGTCTCGGCGGAGGCCGACTTCTACGGGGCGATGGACGGCGCCTCGAAGTTCGTCAAGGGTGACGCGATCGCCGGGATCATCATCATCATCATCAACATCGTGGGCGGGATCGCGATCGGGATGCTCCAGGACGGCCTCTCGATCGAGGACGCCGTCAGCACCTACAGCCTCCTCACCATCGGCGACGGCCTGGTGACGCAGGTGCCCGCACTGCTCATGGCCGTCTCCACGGGCATGATCGTGACCCGCTCGAACGCCGAATCCGATCTCGGCACCACGGCATCCGCCCAGCTGATGCAGTCACGCACGGCGCTGCAGATCGCCGCCTGCGCCGCCATCGTGATGGCGCTCATCCCCGAGATGCCCAAGCTGCCGTTCCTCGTGGTCGGAGCCCTGCTGTTCTGGGCGGCCGCCCGCGTCAAGGCGAGCGATGCGAAGAAGGCCGCGGAGGCCGAGCGCGCCGAGACGCTGCCGCCGGCGCCGGCCGAGACGCCGGAGGAGCTGATGGAGCAGATGCGGGTGCACGCCCTCGAGATCCTGCTGGCTCCCGACATCGTCGACCTGGTCTCGGGTTCGGCCGACGACCTGCTGGGTCGGGTGCGGGCGCTTCGCCGCAAGATCGCCTTCGACCTCGGGGTCGTCGTGCCGCCGGTGCGCACGCGCGACAGCGTCGAACTGCCCATGGACACCTACGTCATCAGGGTCGCCGGCGTGGAGATGGGGCGCGGCACGGCCCCGGCCGGGCGGGTCCTCGCACTCGGCGACGGTCTCGAGGGGATGCCGGGCATCGCCACAGTCGAGCCGGTCTTCGGCCTCTCGGGCAAGTGGATCCCGCTGGGGATGCGTCACAGCGCCGAGATCGCCGGGGCCACCGTCATCGATCGCGTCTCGGTGGTCGTCACCCACCTGTCGAGCATCATCACGGCCAATGCCGATCGTCTGCTCAGCCGGGAGGACGTCAGGACCCTCACCGACAGCGTGCGGCAGTCCAACCCCGCCGCCGTCGAGGAGCTCACCCCCACGCTGCTCTCCCTGGCCGAAGTGCAGCGGGTGCTGCGCGGCCTCCTCGCCGAGCAGGTGCCCATCAACGACCTCGCCCGCATCTACGAGGCGCTCGCCCTGCGCGCCAGGGTGTCGACCGACCCCGAGGGCCTCATCGAGGCTGCGCGCACAGCGCTCGGCCCGGCCCTCGCCTCCCCGCACGTCGACGACGGGATCCTGCGCGTCATCATGATCGAACCCGGACTGGAGCAACGGATGCTGGAGGGCCTGCGCCCCGGTGAGAACGGCACGCAGATCGTGCTCGACGCCACCATGATCGAGAAGGTGATCACCGGCGTCACGAACACCGTGCGCACAGTCGCCGATTCGGGGCGGAACGCCGTTCTGGTCTGCGCCCCGGCCCTCCGCTCGGCCATCCACCGGCTCGTCTCGGTGCAGGCGCCCGACCTGACCGTGCTGTCCTACACCGAGGTGACGACGATCGGTGCCCAGATCGAGACTCTCGGGGTGATCCGTGTCAGCGAACAGCTCTCGGCGTGAGTGCCGGATGAAGACGATAGTGTGGTTCGAATGCTGGTCCTGACGCGCAAGATCGGTGAGCGCATCCTCATCGGAGACGACATCGTCGTGACCGTCCTCGACGTGCGCGGAGACAGTGTGCGCATCGGCATCGATGCCCCTGGCAGCATGCGCATCCAGCGCGACGAGGTGGTGCGAGCGGTCGAGGCGGCCAACGTCGAGGCGACCGAGGTCGGCGACGACGTCGCCGCGGGGCTCGTGGCCAGCCTTGCGGGGCTCGCGGCTCCAGCGGATCCCGCCCCACGCGGCTGACGCCCGCTCAGTGGCCGCGCAGCTCCTCGAGGTCGCGGCGCTCGCGCTTCGTGGGGCGCCCGGCCCCACGATCGCGCACGGGAACCGCTGCCACGGCCTCGCGCGGCGGTGGCGGGGGAGTCTTGTCGATCATCGCGGCCGCGGCGACCTCGGCGCCCACGCGCTTCACGATGATGCGCTGCACGACCATGATCCGGTCGAAGCCGTTGGCGCGCACGCGCACCTCGTCGCCGATGCGCACAGGCTGAGCCGCCTTCACCCGTTCGCCGTTCACCCGTACATGCCCCGCACGGCATGCTGCCGTGGCGAGCGAGCGCGTCTTGAACTGGCGCACAGCCCAGAGCCACGCATCCACGCGGGCTGACGTCACGGCATCCATCGCACCAGACTAACCGCGGATGAAGCTCCACCAGATGAGCAGCATCGTGACGAGGAACCCGACGACGAAGTTGATCGCCAGGAAGTGTCGCCAGCCGCGGTTCGCCGTCGCCGAGTCGGCATCGGTGACCGACCAGAACGGCGCGGCCGACACGATGTACGGCAGCACGAGCAGCGCCGCGAGCGGTCCCGGCCACTCGGTCGCCAGCATGAGCACGCCGCCGAGGGCCCAGAAGACTATGGCGAGCCGCACAGTCCGGGCAGCCCCGAACCAGGTGGCGATCGACGCGATCCCGCCCTCGCGATCCGGCACGACATCCTGCACGGCGCCGAAGGCGTGGCTGGCCATGCCCCAGAGGAAGAAGGCCACGAGGATGGCGATCAGCTGCGGAGTGAACGTCGCTCCGGCGACGACCAGGGCGTAGACGGCCGGGCTGACGAAGTGCGTGCTCGAGGTGGCTGAGTCGAGGAACGGACGTTCCTTGAAGCGCAGTCCCGGCACCGAGTAGGCGAGAACCGCGAACAGGCTGATCGCGAGGACCACCCACGACCACGGCTCCTCGGTGCCGCCGAGCACGAGCATCGCGACCACGAAGACGGCGCTGAGCCCGACGCCCCAGCCGATCACGGCGCGATGCACCCGTGGATCGAGCAGGGCGCCCTCCACGCCGCCCTTCCGCGGATTGCGCATGTCCGACTCGTAGTCGAAGACGTCGTTGACGCCGTACATGAGCAGGTTGTACGGGATCAGGAAGAACAGCGTCCCCACGACGAACAACGCGTCGACCCGGCCCGTGGTGAGCACGTAGGCCGCGGCGAAGGGGTAGGCGGTGTTGATCCAGCTGAGCGGTCGCGACGACAGCACCACCTGACGCAGGACGCCCGCGCGCGGGGCGGCATCCGTGTGATCGGCGGCCATCACTCGTCTCGTTCCCCTCGGCTCAGCAGTATCCAGATCGACGGTAACAGCAGGGCTCCGGCGAGGGGGTAGGCGAAGTCCTCGATCGGGGCGAGGCCGATGTCGACACCGCTGCGTCCGGAGTCGGAGTACACCATGAGCCCGACGGCGATCATGATGTTGTCGAACACCGCCGTGAGCACGAACAGCACGACCACCGTCAGGGCTATGGGGACGATGAGCCGTGGGCGACGTGGCAGCGCGAACGCGGCGACGACGGCCACGACGGCCAGCACGATGAGGTTCAGCGTCAGGTAGCTCATGCGCGCCGTCTCGCTGTGAGAATCAGGTCAAACAGCGCCACGAGGTTCATCGTGAGGTAGCAGAGGAAGGTGAGGAAGAACGCCTCCTCGAGCGGGAGCTCCGGAGCCAGCAGGATGCCGGTCATGTAGGCGGTCTCTCCACGGCTGAAGAGCCCCAGGTCGATGCCGACCAGGTCCCAGATGAGGAAGAACACGACGCCCGAGATGAGCACGATGGCCGCGCGCACCGGCGAGCGCCAGAAGAACAGCCGATACCGCCAGTCGAGGACGACCATCCCCGCCAGGCTCACCAGGAGCGCGCCGAGGTAGGCGAACGTCACCGACTCTCCACCGGGGCCGGTGCCGGGGTGGGCATCGGCTCGGACAGCGGCGTGGCCGTGGTGTCGCCGTTCATGCGCTTGAAGGCGATCTCGGCGCTGATGAGGCACATGGGCAGGCCGATTCCCGGAATGGTGCTGCCTCCCGCGTAGTAGAGGCCGTCCAGCTGGCGGGAGGAGTTGCGTCCGCGTAGGAACGCGCTCTGGCGCAGGGTGTGCGCTGGCCCCAGCGCGCCGCCCATCCACGAGTTGAGGTCGGCCGCGAAGTCACCGGGGCCGACGGTGCGCCGCACCACGATGCGCTCGGCGAGGTCGGGGATCGCCGCCCACTCGGCGAGCCGGGCGATGGCGGCATCCGCCACCTGCTCCACCTGCAGGTCGCCGTCGCCGTCGATGCCGCCGCGCCCGATGCCGACGTCGGCCGGCACGGGGACGAGCAGGAACAGGTTGCTGTCTCCGGCCGGTGCCACCCCGGCGTCGGTCGCGCTCGGCATGCAGGTGTAGAACGACGCCGGGTCGGGGATGCGCGGCTTGGAGCCGAAGATGCGGTCGAAGTTCGTGCGCCAGTCCGAGGTGAAGAACAGGGTGTGGTGGGTCAGCTGCGGCAGCTCGCCGCGCACGCCGAGCATCACCAGTACGGCGCCCGGTCCCGACATGCGCCGGTTCCACCAGCGCTCGGGGTAGGTGCGCACGGCCTCGTCGACGAGCTCGGTCTCGGTGTGGTGCAGGTCGGCCGCCGAGACGACCTCGTCGGCCGAGAGCGTGATGCTCTGGCCCGCTGCATCGGTGTAGGTGACCCCCGATACGGATGCCCCCACCGAGGTGACGGCATCGATCGAGGTCACCCGCGCCCGGGTGATGATCTCGACGCCCTGCTCGCGGGCGAGCCGGGCGACGACGTCGATGAGGTGGGAGAAGCCGCCCTGCGGGTAGAGCACTCCGTCAGCCAGGTCCATGTGGCTCATGAGGTGATACATCGCCGGGGTGCGCTCAGGAGATGAGCCGAGGAACACCGCGGGGTAGCCGAGGATCTGCCGCAGCCTGGTGTCCTTCACGTAGCCGGCCACGAACTTGTCGAGGGGCTGCAGCAGCAGGCGGGCGAGCCTGCCGCCGCGCTTCAGCACGGCCGAGTCGAGGAACGGCCGGAACGACTGGAAGCTCGTGTACAGGAAGCGCTCGACGGCGTCGTCGTAGGTCGACTTCGCCGATTCGAGGTAGCGCTCCAGCGCGCGACCGGCTCCGGGTTCGACCCGCTCGAAGGTGCGGATGTTCTCCTCGCGGGAGGCGCGGATGTCGATGGGCTCGGCGTGGCCCTCGAAGAACACCCTGTAGCCGGGGTCGAGCAGCGTGAGGTCCAGTTGTTCAGCCGCCGAGGTGCCGAGCAGCCGGAAGAAGTGGTCGAAGACCTCGGGCATGAGGTACCACGACGGACCGGTGTCGAAGGTGAAGCCGTCCTTCTCCCACGAGCCGGCGCGCCCGCCCAGTTCGCTGCGAGCCTCGAGGAGCGTCACCTCCCTGCCGTCGCGGGCCAGCAGTGCCGCGGTGGCGAGTCCGGCGATGCCGCCGCCGATCACGATCGTGTGCGTCATGGCCGTCCGCCTCCGGTCACGGCGGCCTTCACCGCGATCGTGAGCTTCTCGGCATCGGGAACGCGGATGCGGGAGCTGAGGAGCTCGGATGCCGGAGTGCTGCGCAGCTTTGTCGACAGCCGGTGGAACAGTCCGTGCGCAGCGGCGACGGCGCCGCGCGACGATCGGGGGAGTCGCGTGAGCGCTCGCGCCGCGATGGCCAGGTCGGCGTCGATGTCGTCGAGGATGACGTTCTTCTCCTGCTCGGTCATGCGGGCCGGATCGACGGCGGGGAAGTAGTTGCGGCCGAGGCTGGTCCAGTCGGCGGACAGGTCGCGCAGGAAGTTGACCTTCTGGAAGGCCGCGCCGAGGTGCTTGGCGCCATCCTCGAGCAGGCGTCGCTCGTCATCGCGCACGGGGTGTCCGGCCAGGAAGGCGCGCAGGCACATGAGGCCGACGACCTCGGCGGATCCGTAGATGTAGACGTCGACCTCGGCGGCGTCGAAGGGGGACTCGTCGAGGTCGCGGCGCATCGAGGCGAAGAACGGAGCGGTCAGGTCGCGGCCGATCCCGGTCGCGCGGGCCGTGACGGCGAAGGCGTGCACGACCAGGTTGGTGCTGAACCCCGTCGCCACGGCCCGGTCCGTCTCGGCCTCGAACTCGTCGAGGCGGGCGAGCTGCTCGTCGACGCTCAATCCGGCTGCTGCCGCGGCCCCGTCGACGATCTCGTCGGCCACCCGCACGAGGGCGTAGATGTCGCGCACCTGCGAGCGCACCCCGGAGCCGAGCAGGCGTGCCGCCGCCCCGAACGACGTGGAGTAGCGGCCGATCACGACGGCGGAGCTCGACGACGCGGCGCGGGTGTAGAGCTCGAGGGGACCCTGGTGAGTGCTCATCGGATGCGGTTCACCGCCCTGTCGGCGAAAGTCGAGAGCAGCTCGCGCAGTTCAGCGGGGAGGTCGGATGCCGCCAGCTCGGTCTTAGCGAGCGCGACGTGGTCTCGGGCGAGCTGCTCGGTGTGGGCGGCGGAGCCGCATCCGGTCAGCGTCTCGCGCACGAAGGCGGCCTCGGCCGGGTCGAGATCGGCCTTGCCGATGAAGGGGGCGATGCTCGGCCACTCCGGCGTGGTGCGGGCGTGGGCGAGGAGGGTCGTGATCTTGCCCTCGCGCAGGTCGGCGACGGTGCTCTTGCCCGTCTTCGACTCGTCGCCGAACACGCCGAGCATGTCGTCGGTGAGTTGGAAGGCGATGCCGATGAGCCGGCCGAACCGGCCCAGGCACGCGATGTCGCCGGCTGATGCCCCAGCCAGCACGGCACCGGCCTGCAATGGTGCCTCGCAGGAGTACACGGCCGTCTTCTGCTCGAGGGTCGCCAGCACGTCGGGGATGCCGAGCAGGTGCGGTGCGACGGTGTTCGTGACGTCGTTCAACTCCCCGGCCGCCGAGACGAAGACGGCCTTGTCGAGGATGTCGAGGAGGCGCCCGCGGACGACCGAATCGGTGTCGAGCTGGGCGATGATGCGGTGGGCCTGGCTGAGCGCGAGGTCTCCGGCGAGCAGGGCTGCAGCCTCACCCCAGGTCTTCGCCTGCTCCTCGTCGGCGCCCAGGGCTGCGCCGCGGGCGGCGAAGGCGCCGAGGACATTGGCGGAGCCACGGCGGACGAGGTCCCTGTCGATCACGTCGTCGTGGATGATGAAGGCGGTGTGAAGCAGCTCGAAGGCTATGGCGAGCTGGGTCGCGGCTGCCTGGTCGGTGCCGCCGAGCCCGTTGTGGGCGGCCAGCACGAGCGCGGGGCGCGCCCTCTTGCCGCCGGCGCTGGCCTGTTCGAGCTGGTCCCACAGCTCGACGTAGTGCGGACCGTAGTCACCCGCCCGCAACCGGGACGCGGCGAAGTAGCGTTCGAGTTCGCTCTCGACGCTGGCCGTCGCGACATCGATCATGAGAACTTCTCTAGCTGCTCGAGTTGCATGACCATCCACGGGCTGAACGCCCACGGGGTCTGGCTGGCGGCTCGGGCGACGGCACCGGGTTCCACCCAGACGAATTCGGCGACCTCGCGCGGATCGGGGTCGGGGTCGCCGTCGGTGCGCGCGACATAGACGGGGCAGACCTCGTTCTCGACGGTTCCGCGGGAATCGGTCGCCCTGTAGCGGAACAGGGGGAGAGCGAGGGCGACGTCGGAGATCTCGAGTCCGAGCTCGAAATCGGCGCGACGATGCACGGCCGACAGAACGGGCTCCGCCGGTCGCGGGTGACCGCAGAACGAATTGGTCCAGACGCCGGGCCAGGTCTTCTTGCTCAGCGCCCTGCGGGTGATGAGCAGCTTGCCGTCGGCGTTCAGCACGTAGCAGGAGAAGGCCAGGTGCAGTGCCGTGTCCGGCCCGTGGGCTGCGGCCTTCGACGCCGTGCCGATGGGGGTGCCGTCCATGTCGAGCAGGACGATCTCATCGTCGACGTGCGCCTCGGTGTCCGTCAGTGTCACGATCGCCCCCCGGGTGTCGGATCTCGGAAAATAGCTAACTGAGTTAGCGAATCTGACGTTACCATGTCTGACATGACCACAGAAGCGGATTCTCGCGACGTGACGACTCCGTACTGGTACGACGCGCAGGCCGTCGGCGCAGACGACGCCATCGGGGTTCTCGAGGCCCTGCGTCGCTTCCGCAGCGCCGACAAGTCGATGCGGCAGCGCACCCAGGACGACATGGATATGAACGAGACCGACCTGGCCGCACTCCGTTTCCTCATAGCCGAGGAGAAGCGCGAGCACGAGGTCGGCCCGACGGACCTCGCCCACCATCTCGGCATCTCCACCGCCGCCACCACCAAGCTGATCAAGAGGCTCGTCGCCTCCGGGCACCTCCAGCGTCGCCCGCATCCGCACGATCGCCGCGCGCAGATCCTGCATCCGACGCCCGGCGCCCACGACGAGGTCCGCGCGACTCTCGCGGCCATGCACGCCCGCATGATGGGTGTCGCCGATGCCTTCGCGCCGGAGGAGCAGCTCGTCGTCGTGCGGTTCCTCACCGCGATGGCCGACGCCGTCGCGCTCGCGCACGACCCGGAACCGGCGGGGTCCGGTGCCGACTCGGCGACCGACGCCGCGACCGACCCGGCGACCGATGCGCCGCTCGACGCGACGGCCGAGGCGCCTCCCGCGTCCTGACCGGTCACGACACGTTTCGTAGCGTTCAATCCGGTGGGGCATGCTGGAGGCATGAGCACCGCATCCGGAGACGCCTGGGTCGAGGGTCCTGACGGGTCCAGATTCTGGGGCCGGTTCGGCGCGGCCGGGCTTCTGGCCTGGGACCCCGAGCGCGGGGTGCTCATGCAGCACCGCGCCAGCTGGAGCCACTTCGGCGATACCTGGGGCCTCCCCGGAGGAGCCCGCCACGACGACGAGGACGCCGTCACCGGAGCGATCCGCGAGGCGAACGAGGAGGCAGGAGTCAGCGGCAGCGACCTCGAGGTCGTCACCACCTCCGTGCTCGACCTGGGGTTCTGGTCGTACACGACGGTCGTCGCCCGCGTGCTGCATCCGTTCGAGCCCGTCATCAGCGACCCGGAGTCCATCGCCCTGGCGTGGGTGCCGGTCGACGAGGTCGCCGAACTCCCGCTGCACCCCGGTTTCGCGGCGAGCTGGCCTGCCCTCCGCGTCCTGCTGGTCGGCTAGCCGCGACGCTCAGGATGCCGGCGCCTCCGCAGCCTCTGTCGTGCGCCGACGCGGGAACCACGGCACGATCGCCGAGGTCGTCGCCTGATAGTCGGCGTACTCCGGATGCCGCGCCTTCGACAGCGACTCCGTGAAGATCGTCGAGCCGATGAACAGGGCGGTCAACAGGAGCGGGCCGAGGATGGTCCAGTGCAGGACGCTCCCCGTCGCGACGACCGCGAAGAGGTAGAGCGCCCACCACTGCGCCTGCTCGAAGAAGAAGTTGGGGTGACGGGAGTAGCGGAACAGTCCGGTCTGGAGGAATCGCGCGGACGGTGCGCGACCGTCGGCGATCTCGGACTTCTTCCACTGGTGGAAGTCCCACTGCTGCTGGTCGGCGATGGTCTCCCCGATGAGGAGCAGGAGGAAGAGCGCCGCCACGAGGACGTCGGCCACTCCGAGCGGCGTCGGCATGGCCTGGGAGACGGTGAACGTCGACAGGGTCATCCCGAGGATGAGCGCGTTCTGGTACCCCGCGATGAAGAGCAGATTGAACGCCTGGAACGCCGGCTTCGGCATCCGTGCCCGCAGTGCCGCCCACCGGTAGTCCTCGCCACCGCGGGCGTAGCCGCCCTTCCGAGCGAAGTTGAAGGTGAGTCGGGCGCCCCAGAGCGTCACGAGAACGGCCATCAGCACGAGCCGGGCATTCTCGAATCCGGATGCCGCGGCGAAGACCCACACGTAGACGATGGGGGAGAGCGACCAGACGCGATCGACCCACGAGTATTCGCGGGTGAGCACCGAGAGGAGCCAGGTGGCGACGATGGTGCCGGCGCAGATCCAGAGACACACGACGAGAGGCTGCATGCTGCGCATGTTACGCCGTCGATAGACTCGATCCGTGGCAGAGCCGAGCGAGCCGACGAACCGGATCTGGACGGTTCCCAACGTGCTGAGCATGCTCCGGCTCGTTCTGGTGCCGTTCTTCCTCGGCTATCTCATCGTCGGCGACTACATCGCCGCCCTCGTCATCCTCGTGGTCTCGAGCTTCACGGACTTCCTCGACGGCTTCATCGCCCGCAGGTTCAATCAGATCAGTCGCCTCGGGCAGCTCCTCGATCCGGCCGCCGATCGCCTGTACCTGTTCGCGTCCATCCTCGGCCTGGCCGCCGGTGGTCTCGTTCCCTGGTGGCTGGTCGTCGTGATCGTCGGCCGCGATGTCTTCCTCGCCGCTCTCGGCATCGTGCTGGCGAACCACGGATACGGCCCGCTTCCGGTGCACCAGTTGGGCAAGGTGGCCACGTTCGCGCTCTTCCTGGGCCTGCCCGTGCTCATGCTCGGTGCGGCATTCCCCGTCACGGCGGCCGTCGCGCTGCCCATCGGATGGGCCATCACCCTCTGGGGCGTCTTCCTGTACTGGTGGGCCGGAATCATCTACGCGATCGAAACCGGGCGTGTCATTCGCCTGCCGCTGGTTCCGAGCACCCGGCGATCCGATACGCTGGAGGAATAGGGAGGTGCACTGTGGGAGAGTCCGATGACCGGAATGCCGGGGCACAGGCCGACGAGGTCGACCAGGTGAGCACGGACACCACACTGTCCTTCACTCAGGAGCAGGCGGCGTCACTGCTTGCGATAGACCCCGATCTGACCGCTGAAGAAGAAGAGGCGATCCAGGCTCTGCCGTCTGGATCTGCTCTGCTCGTGGTGCGCCGGGGACCGAACGCCGGTGCGCGTTTCCTCCTCGATGCCGATGTGACGACGACGGGGCGGCATCCGGATGCCGACATCTTCCTCGACGACGTCACGGTGTCGCGCCACCACGCGCAGTTCCTGCGTCACGGTACGGCGTTCGAGGTCAAGGACCTCGGGTCCCTCAATGGCACGTACTTCGACGGAGTCCGCATCGAGACGGCCCTGCTGGCCGACGGTGCCGAGGTGCAGGTGGGCAAGTTCCGCCTCACGTTCTACTCGTCGAGGCCCGACCTCGCCGGAGCATGATGGCGGGCGCCAGCGCCCACGCGCGGGTATCCGCCACCCCCTCCCTCCTCAGCATCGGCCAGGTCCTCGCGCGTCTCACGCCTGAGCACCCCGAGCTGACCCCGTCGAAACTGCGCTTCCTCGAGGAGCAGGGGCTCATCTCGCCCGCGCGCACCGAGTCGGGCTACCGCAAGTTCTGCGCAGCCGACGTCGAGCGCATCCAGCTCATCCTCGGCATGCAGCGCGACCACTACCTGCCGCTCAAGGTCATCCGCGGCTACCTCGAGCAGCTCGACGCCGGCCACGTGCCCACGCTCCCCGG
Organism: Orlajensenia leifsoniae; assembly: GCF_004570845.1. Classification (GTDB taxonomy): domain Bacteria; phylum Actinomycetota; class Actinomycetes; order Actinomycetales; family Microbacteriaceae; genus Orlajensenia; species Orlajensenia leifsoniae. The sequence goes on from NZ_SPQZ01000002.1 coordinate 181,163, forward strand.
CACAGCTGCTCCCGGGCCGTCGATGCTCTCGTCGGCACGCCGCTTCAACCGCGACGAGCTGCTGCGCGAGTCCGAGGCATCCCCGCAGCTGCTGGCGGATGCCGTCTCGGCATCGCTCGTAGTTCCGGCGGACGTGTACAGCGAGGAGACCGTGAGCGTGCTCCGCGCCCTCGCCGAGCTGCGCAAGGCAGGCATCGAGCCGCGGCACCTCCGCGGCTTCCGTGCAGCCGCCGAGCGCGAGTCATCGCTCATCGAGACGGCGATGACGCCGATCGTGCGTCGCAATGACGCCTCCAGCCGGGCGAAGGGCGCAGAACTGGCGCTCGAGATCGCCTCACAGCTGGAGGTCGTACGATCGACACTGCTGCGCGCCGCCCTTCAGCGCGTGACCAATCCGTGACTTCCTCGACACGCGGTGCCGATGTCGTTGCCGCACGGCACTGACCTGAGTACCGTGAGTGAAGCGGCGCACGGACAGTGCGCATCCTGTTGGAAGAGGCGAAATCCATGAGTGAACTCAGTCGGAGTGACGCAGATCGTTACGATCTGCAGCTGCTGTTCACCGACGGTCTCCCCGACATGGACGCCAACTCCGGCTACCGCGGCGCAGTCGCCGCTCGCGCCGCAGGGATCAGCTACCGCCAGCTCGATTACTGGGCTCGCACCGAGCTCGTCGAGCCCACCGTCCGCGGGGCCGCCGGTTCCGGATCGCAGCGCCTCTACGGCTTCCGCGACATCCTCGTGCTCAAGCTCGTCAAGCGCCTTCTCGACACCGGCATCTCGCTCCAGCAGATCCGCGTCGCCGTCAACCAGCTGCGCGAGGCCGGCATCAACGACCTGGCCCAGACCACTCTCATGAGCGACGGAGCCAGCGTCTACCTGTGCACGTCGAACGACGAGGTCATCGACCTGGTCAGCCGCGGCCAGGGCGTCTTCGGCATCGCCGTCGGCAAGGTGCTGCGCGAGGTGGAGTCCACCCTCGTCGAGATCGACTCGCACCCCGTCGACACCCTGGACGAGCTCGCTGCTCGTCGTCAGACCCGCAAGATCTCCTAGCGCCTTCCCGCTGGCAGAGGCACGGGAGCGCAGCGAGCGCGCCGAAGCCCTCGGGTCGGCGCCGCAGCCGTTAGGTCAGCGCCGCCCTCCGCTTCGACGGCGACTTCGTCGCTGTCTCTGCGAGCGGGCGGGGTGTCGCTCGTAGCGCGCTTCGGCCGCGGACTGCATCCGGGCGTCGGCGAACGGATCCGATCAGCCCGCCGACTGCTCCGAGCGATCGATCGCCGGACGCTCGACGGGCTGCGGAGCCGCGAGGTGGGCGTACTCTCCGATGCGCGCCGTGCGCAGCACCCGGTCGAGCAGCTGGTCGAAGTACCGCGCCATCTCCTGGGCGCTGTCGCCGGGCCACGCGTGCAGCGGCTGGCCGGCGCCCTGCGCCTGCTGCAGCGAGGTGCGCTCGGGAAGCTGGGGGGAGAGCACGAGCGGGCCGAACATGTCGCGCAGTTCCTTGATGCGGTACTGGTGCTCCAACGATGCGACGCGGGTGCGGTTCACGATGATGCCGAGGGGCTGCAGACGCGACGACATCCCGCGACGGATCTCCTCGATCGCACGCAGGGCGCGGTCGGCGGCGGCCACGGAGAAGAGTCCGGGCTCGGTCACCACGGCGACGCGGTCGCTGGCGGCCCACGCTGTGCGCGTGAGTGCGTTGAGGGTCGGCGCACAGTCCACGAGCACCAGCTCGTATTCCTTCTCGATGGTCTCGAGGGCGTCCTCGAGCTTCCAGATGTCGCGTTCGTGCGGATGCGGACCGTCGAAGTTGATGGCGGACGGGCTGCCGATCATCACATCGAGCTTGGAGCCCGGGCGGCCTCGCGTCCACCCGCTCGGAGCGATCGCGGAACGCACGATCTTCTCCTTCGGGCTCGCGAGCACGTCGGCCACATTGAGGTGACCGGCGACGCTGACGGCCATACCGGTCGACACATCGGACTGCGGGTCTAGGTCGACGACAAGGGTCCGGATGCCGCGGGCGAACGCCGCTGAAGCGAGTCCGAGCGTCACCGTCGTCTTGCCGACGCCACCCTTGAGGGAGCTGACGGAGAGTACGTGCACAAGTAGATACGTTACCTTCACTAGTCTGGGAGAACCTAACCGTCAGACCCGTACCGCGCGCCTCACGAAAGGCCTGTATGTTCCAGAAGATCCTCGTTGCCAACCGCGGTGAAATCGCCATCCGCGCCTTCCGTGCCGCTTACGAGCTGGGCGCGAAGACCGTGGCAGTGTTCCCGTTCGAGGACCGCAACTCCCTGCATCGCCTGAAGGCCGACGAGGCCTACCAGATCGGCGAGCCGGGGCATCCGGTGCGTGCCTATCTCGACGTCGCGGAGATCATCAGGGTCGCTCGGGAGTCCGGAGCAGACGCCATCTACCCGGGGTACGGCTTCCTCTCGGAGAACCCCGAACTGGCCGAGGCCGCCGCGGCCGCGGGGATCACCTTCATCGGTCCCGGTATGCACGTGCTCGAGATGGCGGGCAACAAGGTCACGGCCAAGGAGCACGCCATCGCCGCCGGGGTCCCGGTGCTCAAGTCCACGCCCCCGTCGAAGGACGTCGAGCTGCTGCTGTCGCAGGCCGAGGAGATCGGCTTCCCGATCTTCGCGAAGGCCGTCGCCGGCGGTGGCGGGCGCGGCATGCGTCGGGTCGCGAGCCAGGACAGGCTGCGCGCCGCCCTCGAGGAGGCCATGCGCGAAGCCGACAGCGCGTTCGGCGACCCGACCATGTTCCTCGAGCAGGCCGTGCTCCGCCCCCGCCACATCGAGGTGCAGGTGCTCGCCGACGCGAACGGCGAGACGGTCCACCTGTTCGAGCGCGACTGCTCCGTGCAGCGCCGCCACCAGAAGGTCATCGAGATCGCCCCGGCGCCGAACCTCCCCGAGGAGACCCGCCAGGCGCTCTACCGCGACGCCATCGCCTTCGCGAAGTCCATCGGCTACGTCAACGCCGGCACCGTCGAGTTCCTCCTCGACACCGCGGGCGAGCGGGCCGGCCAGCACGTCTTCATCGAGATGAACCCGCGCATCCAGGTCGAGCACACCGTGACCGAGGAGGTGACGGATGTGGACCTCGTGCAGTCGCAGATCCGCATCGCGGCGGGGGAGAGCCTCGCCGACCTCGGGTTGCAGCAGGAGAACATCAAGCTGCGCGGCGCCGCTTTGCAGTGCCGCATCACGACGGAGGACCCGACCGCGGGCTTCCGCCCCGACACCGGCAAGATCACGACCTACCGCTCGCCGGGTGGTGCAGGCATCCGCCTCGACGGTGGAACCATCAACCCCGGCGCCAACATCAGCCCGCACTTCGACTCGATGCTCGCGAAGATGACGGCCCGCGGCCGCGACTTCCCGGCAGCGGTCGCGCGCGCCCGTCGCGCACTGGCCGAGTTCCGCATCCGTGGCGTGTCCACCAACATCTCCTTCCTACAGGGAGTCCTCGACGACCCGTCCTTCATCGCCGGCGACCTGAGCACCTCGTTCATCGAGGAGCGTCCGGAACTGCTGCGCGGCCGGGTGTCGAAGGACCGCGGCACGAAGATCCTCAACTGGCTCGCCGACGTCACCGTCAACCAGCCGAACGGGCCGCGTCCGACGACCATCACACCGACGGACAAACTGCCGAAGATCGACCTGTCGCAGGCGGCCCCTGCCGGGTCGCGCCAGAGGCTCCTCGAGCTCGGCCCGCAGGGCTTCGCCGCCGCGCTCCGCGCCCAGACCCCCTTGGCCGTCACCGACACCACGTTCCGCGACGCCCACCAGTCGCTGCTCGCCACCCGCGTGCGCACCCGCGACCTCACCGCCGTCGCGCCCTACGTCGCCCGGCTGACTCCCGAACTGCTCTCGGTCGAGGCATGGGGAGGCGCCACCTACGACGTCGCGCTCCGCTTCCTCGGCGAGGACCCGTGGGAGCGCCTCGCGACCCTGCGCGAATCGCTGCCGAACATCAACCTGCAGATGCTGCTGCGCGGGCGCAACACCGTCGGCTACACGCCCTACCCGACCAGCGTCACCGAGGCGTTCGTTGCCGAGGCGGCCTCCACCGGCGTCGACATCTTCCGCATCTTCGACGCGCTGAACGACGTCGACCAGATGCGCCCGGCCATCGAGGCCGTGCTCGCCCAGGGCAGCGCCGTCGCCGAGGTGGCCGTCTGCTACACGGGTGATCTGCTCGACCCGACTGAGGACCTGTACACCCTCGACTACTACCTGCGTCTCGCCGACCAGATCGTCGAGTCCGGCGCGCACATCCTCGCGATCAAGGACATGGCCGGGCTCCTGCGGCCCGCCGCCGCCGCGAAGCTCGTCACGGCATTCCGCGAGCGCTTCGACCTGCCGGTGCACCTGCACACTCACGACACCCCGGGCGGCCAGCTCGCGACCCTGCTTGCGGCATCCGCTGCCGGAGTGGACGCCGTCGACGTCGCGTCGGCACCCATGGCGGGCACCACCAGCCAGCCGTCGGCATCATCGCTGGTCGCCGCCCTCGCCCACACCGAGCGCGACACGGGCCTCTCGCTGCAGAACGTGTCGGACCTCGAGCCGTACTGGGAGGCCGTGCGCCAGGTCTACCGGCCGTTCGAGTCCGGCCTGCCGGGCCCGACAGGCCGGGTGTACCACCACGAGATCCCGGGCGGCCAGCTGTCGAACCTGCGCCAGCAGGCCATCGCGCTCGGCCTCGCCAACGACTTCGAGCTGGTGGAGGACATGTACGCCGCGGCGAACAAGATCCTCGGGCGCGTGCCGAAGGTCACACCGTCGTCGAAGGTCGTCGGCGACCTCGCCCTGCACCTCGCCGCCGTCAAGGCCGACCCGGCCGACTTCGAGGCGAACCCGCAGAAGTACGACGTTCCCGACTCCGTCGTGGGATTCATGGCGGGCGAGCTGGGCGAGCTGCCCGGCGGATGGCCGGAGCCCTTCCGCACCAAGGTCCTCGAGGGCCGCACGGTACGCATCGGAGTTACCGAGCTGACCGACGAGGAGCGTGCGGCCCTCGCCGCCGACAGCACGACGCGACGCGCTGCCCTCAACACCCTTCTGTTCCCCGCGCCGACCCGCCAGTACGAGCAGATCCGGGAGCTGTTCGGCGACCTCTCCGTCGTCGACACCCCCGACTACCTCTACGGCATGCGCCAGGGCGCAGAGCATGTGGTCGAGATCGCCAAGGGCGTGCGCCTCTACGCCGGACTCGAGGCCATCGGCGAGGCCGATGACAAGGGCATGCGCACCGTCATGACCACGCTCAACGGTCAGCTGCGGCCCGTCTTCGTGCGCGACCGCAGCATCGCCGTCGAGAGCAAGGCGGCCGAGAAGGCCGACGCCAGCCAGCCCGGCCAGGTCGCGGCTCCGTTCTCCGGTGTCGTGACCCTGCAGGTCGAGGCGGGTGCCGAGGTGCAGGCCGGTCAGGCCGTCGCATCCATCGAGGCCATGAAGATGGAGGCGGCCATCACGACCCCCGTCGCGGGTGTGATCGAGCGGGTCGCCATTCCCCGGACGCAGCAGGTGGACGCGGGCGATCTCCTCGTCGTGGTCGTGCCGCGCTAGGCTCGAACGCTGTCCCCCGAAGAAAGAGGCACCAGTGCCACCCAGTGACGACGGACTCGACCTGCGCGCACGCCGTGCTCGCGGGGCCGGAGACGAGTACAACAGCGAGCTCGCGCCGCGTGCCGGCGACGACCTCGCCTCGGCGCTGCCCGAGAGCCTGAGCATCCAGGTCGACCTTCCGCCGGCCCCCCGCCCGGAAGCACCAGACGACGAGGTCGCCGTGGCCATCCCCGAGCGCGCCGTCAATCCCGGCGTCGTGGCGGAGAGCTCGACCCACTCCGTGCCGATCATGGTGCAGCCCCCGGTCCGGGCGTCCGGTCACCACCGCTCGCAGCTCGAGCCGATCGACCGCGACGAGGACGCCGCCGCGAGCTACAGCGGCCAGGGTCCCGAATCTCCCAACATGCTCACGGCCGACCGCCTCATCGAGCCCAACCGACGCACCCGTCCGGCGCCCGAGGGTGGCTGGAACCGCTTCCTCTACTCCGCGACGTTCCACACGGTGAACCGCGGCGACTCGCGCCGGGTGCTCGCTCGCAAGGAGCTCGACGCCCGCATCCAGCGGCAGTTTTCCGGTGGAACCCGGTTCGTGCCCGTGCTCACCCGCAAGGGCGGGGTCGGCAAGACCACTGTCACGGCACTGCTGGGCATGGCTCTGGCCGACGCCCGTGAAGACCGCACCATCGCCATCGACGCGAACCCCGACAGGGGAACGCTCTCCGAGCGCATCACGCGTCAGACCCGCTCGACCGTGCGGGACGTCGTGAACAAGGCCCCGTCGATCGGCGGGTTCACCGACTTCTCGGCCCTGGTGTCGCGCGACGAGACGCGCCTCGACATTCTCGCCTCCGACACCGACCCGATGCTGAGCGAGGCCTTCGACGCCGATGACTACAACGTCGTCGCCGATCTCTCGGCCCGGTTCTATTCGATGGTGCTGACGGACTGCGGAACCGGCATCGTCCACTCGGTCATGCGGGCCACCCTGCAGCGAGCCGACTCCATCGTCATCGTGTCCGGCGGCAGCGTCGACGAGGCCCGGCTGGCGTCGGAGACCCTCACCTGGCTCGAGGCCAACGGCTACGGAGACCTCGTGCGCAACGCCATCGTCGCCCTCAACACGGCGACGCAGGGCACGAACCTCGTCAAGCTCGAGGAGATCGAGACGCACTTCCAGTCCCGGGTGCGCGAGATCGTGCGCATTCCGTACGACCCCGTGCTGGCCGCCGGCTCGGTCATCCACTGGAAGGACCTCAAGCCCCTCACCCGCCACTCAGCCCGTGTCCTCGCCGCCCTCGTGGTCGAGGGCCTGCCCGTCGACCGCGCCATCTGACGCGGCCTGTCCCAGAAGAAGACCATGACCGACCGCACCATCCGCCTGTTCGGCGACCCCGTCCTGAAGACGGTCTCGAGCGAGATCGTCACGATCGACGACGGCATCCGCTCGCTCGTGCAGGATCTCATCGACAGCGTCAAGCTTCCCGGTCGCGCCGGCGTGGCCGCTGCGCAGATCGGCGTGAACCTGCGCGCCTTCAGCTACAACGTCGACGGCGAGGTGGGCTACATCATCAATCCGGTGCTCACCGAGCTGTCGGGGGAGCGCGAGCTGGTCGACGAGGGCTGCCTCTCGGTGCCCGGCCTCTGGTATCCGACGATGCGCTACCCGTTCGCCCGCGCCGAGGGCATCGACCTCGACGGCAGGCCGATCGAGCTCAGCGGCTCCGGCCTCATGGCGCAGGCGCTGCAGCACGAGACCGATCACCTCGACGGCCTGCTCTATCTCGATCGGCTCGACAAGCCGAACCGGCGCTCGGCCATGAAGGAAGTCCGCGAGAGCACCTGGTTCTGACCCGCTGAGAACGGATGCCGCCCTCGCCGAGGTGGAGGCCCCGGCGCGCCATCCGTCACTCGAAGACCGGCGTGAGGAAGCGGCGCTCGTAGCGGCGGATGCACTGCGTGTCGCGGGCCAGCTGCCACGCCTCCTGACACTCCGGGTCTGACATCGACGCGGTGCGGTAGACCTCGTACTCGGCCAGCGACGGGAAGGTGAACAGCGCGAAGGCCTCGTCGCTGTCGCCCTCGCTCGGCATGAAGTAGCCGTGGTGGTCTCCGCCGAGCTTCTCGACCAGGCGGATCCAGGCGCGGCCGTACGCGGTGAAGTCGTCGAGCTTGTCGGGGTCGATCTCGTAGCGCAGGTGGATGGTGATCATGGTCGTCTCCTCTTTCGGTGGTGGGTCGTCAGATGGACAGGGTGTACCGCTGCTTGCCGCTCCGGGTGGCGCCGGTGCGGTCGTAGAAGCGGATGGCGCCCTCGTTCCAGTCGGGGGTCTGCCAGCGCATCTCGGTCGCGCCGAGCTCGCCGGCCAGATCGCGCAAGGCGTCGACCAGCAGCCCGCCGAGTCCGGCTCCCCGGGCGGCCGGACGCAGGAACAGGCAGTCCATGTGCAGGAACTCGGCGCCCTGCCAGGTCGAGGCCTCGAGGCTCGCCGTGACGTAGCCGACGATGTCGTCGCCCGCAGCGCCCACGAAGGCGTACAGCCGCGGCATCGAACCGAACAGCAGCCGTGAGAGTCCGTCGGCCAGGTCGGACGGCGGCGGCGCCGCGCGCTCGTACTCGGCGTGCTCGCGGATGAGAACGATCAGCTCGGGGAGGTCTGCGGGCACGGCGGCACGCACGGCGACTGACAGGGGCATGGGAGACACTCTGCTCGCTGCACGCCGCTCTGCGGCATCCGCCGACGGCGTGGCAGCCACGGTGTCAGGATCTGGTGCCGACTTTGGCAGGATCCGGATGCCGCTCCCGCTGCCGTGGACGACGAAGGCCCCGGACGCATCCGGGGCCTTCGTCGTACGGGGACGGGACGTCAGCCCGCGAGGCTGATGCCCGTGGTCGCCGGTGCTCCCGCGTACATCTCGTCGATCACGTCGGCGAAGTCGGCGAGGATGACGTTGCGCTTGATGCTGAGCTTGGGCGTGAGGTGCCCGCTCTCCTCGGTGAGGTCGATGGCCAGCACCTGGAACTTGCGGATCGACTCGGCCCGCGACACGTTCTCGTTCGCCACGTCGATGGCTCGCTGGATCTCCGCGATGACGACGGGGTTGACCGCAGCCTCGGTGACGGTCATCGCCGCATCCTCACCGGCGTTGTTCAGCCAGACCGGGAGCATCTCGGGGTCGAGGGTCACCAGGGCGGAGATGAACGGCCGGCGGTCGCCGACGACGATCACCTGTCCGACGAGGGGATTCGCACGGATGGGATCCTCGAGCGCGGCCGGGGCGACGTTCTTGCCGCCGGCGGTGACGATGATCTCCTTCTTGCGGCCGGTGATGGTGAGGAAGCCGTCGGCGTCGAGGGCTCCGATGTCGCCCGTGTGCAGCCAGCCGTCCTTGAGGGCGGCATCCGTCGCCTCGGGGTTCTTCCAGTAGCCCTCGAAGACGTTGACGCCCTTGACGAGGATCTCGCCGTCCTCCTCGATGCGGATCGAGACACCGGGCAGTGCGGGTCCGACGGTGCCGATCTTCGACTTCGCGGGGCGGTTGACCGTGGCAGGAGCCGTGGTCTCGGTGAGGCCGTAGCCCTCGAGGATGGTGATGCCCAGTGAGTGGTAGAAGTGCCCGAGGCGGGCGCCGAGTGGTGCCGATCCCGAGACCGCGTACTTCACGCGACCGCCGAGGGCGGTGCGGAGCTTCGAGAAGACGAGCTTGTCGTACACGGCGAACTTGATCTTCATGCCGAGCGGGATCTTCGTGCCCTCCTCGAGTGCCTTCGAGTGGGCGATGGCGACGTCGGCCGCGGCACGGAAGATCTTGCCCTTGCCGCCGGTCTCGGCCTTCTGCTCCGACACGTTGTAGACCTTCTCGAACACCCGGGGGACCGCGAGCAGGAAGGTCGGCTTGAAGCTCTCCATCGACGGCAGCAGGAAACGAGTGTCGGGCTGGTGGCCCACGTTCACTCCGGCGTGCACGGACAGTACGGCGATGAGTCGGGCGAAGACGTGGGCGGTGGTGATGAACAGCAGCGTCGAGGCATCCTCCAGCACCTCGCCGAGGCCGAGGCGGGCGTTGCGGCTGGTCTCCACGAAGTTCGAGTGCGTGAGCACGCAGCCGCGCGGCTTGCCGGTGGAGCCCGACGTGTAGATCAGGGTGGCGATGTCGGAGCCCACGGCGAGATTGCGGCGACGCTCGATCTCGGCATCCGGAACATCGACGCCCTGGGCGACCAGCTTGTCGAGGTCGCCGAGATCGATCTGCCAGACGTTCTGGATGAGCGGGAGCTCGGGGTGCACCTCGTCGAAGCGGGCGAAGTTGTCCGCGGTCTCGACGATGAGCGAGATGGCACCGGAGTCGGAGAGGTTCCAGCGGATCTGGCTGGGGGAGCTCGTCTCGTAGACCGGGACCAGCACGCCGCCGGCGAACCACATGGCGAAGTCCACCAGGGTCCACTCGTAGCGGGTCTTCGACATCAGACCGACCTTGTCGCCGGGCTGGATGCCTGCGGCGACGAAGCCCTTGGCGAGGGCGACCACCTGGGCGTGGAACTCCCGCGTGGTGATGGGGGACCAGCCGCCATCCTTCGTCGGGGTGGAGAAGAGCACGGCATCCGGAGCCTCGGCGAGCCGACCGATCAACAGGTCGGTCGTGTTGGCGTCGGGGTCCGCTGGACTGAGGGCGGGCGCGTCGAACTGGTTCACGGTATCTCCTTCGGCACCGGGTGGTCACGGATTCCTCACGGTGTCGGCGACGGTGCCGAATCGGGAGGGGAACGTCTCCGGTAGAACTTGTTGCATACACTCTACGTGGTGCATTGTGCGGCCTCCGTGCTGGCAGCGCCGCGTCATCCACCCCCCTTCCGCCCGAAAGGTCACCAGCGTGCAGGCAATCGGAATCGACATCGGCGGCACCAAGGTCGCCGGAGCCCTCGTCGACGAGTTCGGGACCATCGTGCGCAGCGAGCGGGTGCCCACCCCGACCGATACCGCCGCCCTCGAAGACGTCGTCGTCGAGATGATCCGTGCGCTGTCGGACGGCGAGACCGTCGCGGCAGCGGGTGTCGCCGCCGCGGGCTTCATCGACGCCGCCCAGTCCACCGTCTACTACGCGCCGAACATCAACTGGCGCAACGAACCCCTGCGCGAGAAGCTCGAGGCGCGCGTCGCCCTGCCCGTCTTCATCGAGAACGACGCCAACGCCGCGGGCTGGGCCGAGTTCCGCTACGGCGCCGGGCGCCTCTATTCCGACATGGTGACCCTCACGATCGGCACCGGAGTCGGCGGAGCCATCGTCGTCGGCGACCGCCTGCTGCGCGGCGGTTTCGGCGCCGGAGCCGAGATCGGCCACATGCGCGTCGTTCCCGACGGCCTGCCCTGCGGATGCGGTGCTCGCGGCTGCATCGAGCAGTACGGTTCCGGCCGTGCCCTGCTGCGCTTCGCCAACGAGCTGGCCACGGCCGGCGGCATCGGTCAGACCCTGGCGGACGTGCGGGATCGCAACAACGGCCTGACGGGCGAGCTGCTGAGCGAACTCATCACCGCGGGGGACCCCGGCGCTCACGCCGCCCTCCGTACCCTCGGCCACTGGCTCGGGCAGGCCGCGGCCAGCCTCTCGGCGGTCCTCGACCCGCAGGTCTTCGTGTTCGGCGGCGGGGTGGCTGCAGCAGGCGACGTGCTGCTCGACCCCATCCGCTCGGCCTACGTCGACCACCTGCCCGCACGCGGGTACCACCCGGAGCCCGATTTCCTGATCGCCGAGCTCGTCAACGACGCCGGCGTCGTCGGCGCCGCCGATCTCGCCCGCATCAGCGCCACCGGCGTCTGAGGTACCGACGTTGCCGCCTTCCGCCCGTGCGGAGGGCGGCCACTAGGCTGATGGCTCGAGGAGTCGCATGTTCTATTGGGTGATGAAGCACATCGTGGTGGGTCCACTCGTGCTCGGCATCTTCCGACCCTGGGTCGTCGGGCTCGAGAAGGTTCCCGAGAACGGCGCCGTGATCATGGCGGGCAACCACCTCTCCTTCATCGACTCGATCTTCCTGCCGCTCATCATGAGGCGGCGCATGGTGTTCCTCGCCAAGAGCGAGTACTTCACGGGCACCGGCCTCAAGGGCTGGTTCACCCGCACCTTCCTCACCGCCGCCGGGCAGCTGCCGATCGACCGGTCGGGCGGCAAGGCCTCCGAGGCGTCGCTGAACACCGGCCTCGCCGTGCTCGGAGAGGGCACCATCCTCGGCATCTACCCCGAGGGCACGCGCAGCCCTGACGCCCGTCTCTACCGCGGTCGCACCGGAGTCGCCCGCATGGTGCTCGAGGCCGGGGTTCCCCTCGTTCCCGTCGTCATGGTGGACACCGAGAAGGTCATGCCCATCGGCACCCGCGTTCCCCGCATCCGTCGCGTCGGGGTCATCTTCGGCGAGCCGCTCGACTTCTCCCGGTTCGAGGGGCTCGAGGGCGACCGCTTCGTGTTGCGCAGTGTGACCGACGAGATCATGTACGAACTCGGGCGCCTGAGCGGTCAGGAATACGTCGACGTCTACGCCAGTTCCGTGAAGGAGAAGCGAGCCGGCCTTTCGCGCTAGGCTTGCCCGAACCGTGCCCTGGCACGGATCCGCCCTTCTCGATTAAGGAATTCACCAGCGTGTCAGACCCCACCGAACCTGTTGTGCTCGCAGCCACGTCGGTCATCGAGGGTCTCGACTATTGGCGTGAGCTGCCCATCAAGCAGCAGCCATCGTGGCCCGACGCGGATGCCGCGGCTGCGGCATCGACCCAGATCGCGGCCCTGCCGCCGCTCGTGTTCGCGGGCGAGGTCGACATCCTGCGCGATCGCCTCGCGGCTGCAGCACGCGGAGAGGCGTTCCTGCTGCAGGGAGGCGACTGTGCCGAGACCTTCGCCGGCGCCACGGCCGACCAGATCCGCAACAGGGTGAAGACCGTGCTGCAGATGGCCGTCGTGCTCACCTACGGCGCCTCGATGCCCGTCGTGAAGATGGGCCGCATGGCCGGCCAGTTCGCCAAGCCGCGTTCGAGTGACAGCGAGACGCGCAACGGCGTCACGCTGCCCGCCTACCGCGGCGACATCGTGAACGGCTACGACTTCACGCCGGAGTCGCGCGCCGCCGACCCCGCCCGCCTCGTGCAGGGCTACCACACGGCCGCGTCGACGCTGAACCTCATCCGTGCCTTCACCCAGGGCGGCTTCGCCGACCTCCGTCAGGTGCACAGCTGGAACAAGGGCTTCGCCGCGAACCCGGCCAACCAGCGCTACGAGGGCATGGCCGGCGAGATCGACCGGGCCGTGCGCTTCATGGAGGCCTGCGGAGCCGACTTCGAAGCGATGAAGCGCACCGAGTTCTACACCGGCCACGAGGGCCTGCTGATGGACTACGAGCGCCCGATGACGCGGATCGACTCCCGCACCGGCACGCCGTACAACACCTCGTCGCACTTCATCTGGATCGGCGAGCGCACCCGTGACCTCGACGGCGCCCACGTCGACTTCCTCTCGCGCGTGCGCAACCCGATCGGTGTCAAGCTCGGCCCCACGACGACCCCCGACGACATGCTCGCCCTGGTCGACAAGCTCGACCCGAACCGCGAGCCCGGTCGCCTCACCTTCATCACGCGCATGGGTGCCGGCAGGATCCGCGAGGCCCTGCCACCGCTGCTCGAGGCGATCAAGGCCAGCGACGCGCAGCCGCTGTGGGTCACCGACCCGATGCACGGCAACGGCCTCACCACGCCGCTCGGCTACAAGACGCGTCGTTTCGACGACGTCGTCGACGAGGTCAAGGGCTTCTTCGAGGCGCACCGGGCCGCCGGCACGCACCCGGGCGGCATCCACGTGGAGCTCACGGGCGACGACGTCACCGAGTGCCTGGGCGGATCGGAGCACATCGACGAGGCCGACCTCGCGACGCGCTACGAGTCGCTCTGCGACCCGCGCCTCAACCACATGCAGTCGCTCGAGCTCGCGTTCCTCGTGGCCGAGGAGCTCTCCCACCGCTGAGCCGCCCGCTCGCTCCCGTGTCCGCCCGCAGAGGCACGGGAGCGCAGCGAGCGCGCCGAAGGGCACAACGAGCGCGCTTCCTCACATGCGCTTCGGCGCCGAATGCGTCGCGGCCGTCAGCGCGCGGGACACAGTCGACTCGCGGAACCCTCAGCCCGAGAAGTTCGCGCTGATGGTGGTGCCCGCCGGCACCTGCTCGCCGGCCCCGGGGCTCTGCGAGTTCACCGACAGGGCGTCGCGGAACAACTCCGGAACATCGGTCTCGAAGGTGAAGCCCGCGTCCTCGATGACCTGGGCGGCCTCGTTGATCGTCAGGCCGGACACGTCGGGCACCTCGAACAGCTCGACGCCCTTGGACATCGTGAGTGTGATGGTGTCGCCGACGCGGATGGGGTCGGTGTCGGACGAGATGGAGACGACATCGCCCTCGGGCACGGTGTCGCTGTAGACGAGGTCGCCCTCCTTGGGCACCAGGTCGACATCGAGGAGGGCCTGCTTGGCCTCCTCGCGCCCCATGCCGACGAGGGGCGGTAGGCCTCCGACCGAGACGACCAGAGTCACGGCTCCGGTGTCGGGATAGGTCGCGGGCAGTTCGGCGCCGTCGCCGTCGAGGGCCGCGATCACGAGACCCTTGTCGACCTCGCCGCTGAACTGCTGGATGGACTTTCCGACGGTGAATCGGGCGAGGGCCGTGCGCGCGTCGGCCTCCGGCATCCCGGCGACGGCCGGTACCTCGAGCATCTCTGCGCCCAGCGAAACGTAGAGGATGACGGCGGCGCCCTTCGTCACCTGGCTGCCGGACTTCGGGTCCGTGCCGGACGCGAGGTCCTTGGCGACGGCGAGGTCGTAGCGGGTGCCGGGCTTCACGGTGAAGCCCTCGGCGACGAGAGCGGCCTGCGCGGCGTCCTGGGACTGACCGGCGACGTCGGGAACCGTCGCGAGGGATCCGGGGCCGGCTCCGAAGTACCAGCCCGTGGCCCCCGCCAGCCCGGCGAGGATCAGCACGAGGGCGAACAGCCAGTAGCCCCTGCGGGCGCGGGTGCGCGTAGCCGTCGCGAGCTCCGTGCTGGCATCGGCCGCGACAGGGCCCGTTCGGTGTCTGCCCGGTGCGGCCGCCGGCGTGATGATCTGGGTCTCGTCGTCGGCGGATGCCGCGAGCGGGGTACTCGGCAGCACCATCGTGGGCGCGACTCCCTCGGCAGAGGCCGCAGCGGGATCGCGCACGAGCTTCTCGACGTCGCGCAGGCGCTCGAGCATGACGCGGGCGTCGCGCGGACGATTCTCGGGGTCGCGGGCCGTCGCCCACACCACGAGGTCGTCGAGACCGCGAGGCGTCGTCGGCACGCGTGAGCTGGGACGCGGCACCTGCTCGTTGGCGTGCTGGTAGGCGATCTGCATCGGAGCCTCGCCGACGAACGGCTGCTCTCCGGTGAGCATCTCGTACATCATGATGCCGAGCGCGTAGATGTCGCTGCGGGCATCCGCCACCCCGCGCGTGACGAGCTCGGGGGAGAGGTAGGCGATGGTTCCGAGCAGCGCCTGGCCCGTCGCCGTGTTGGCGCTGGCCGCGCGGGCCAGGCCGAAGTCGCCGAGCTTGATGCGGCCGTCGTCCGCCAGCAGCACGTTCTCGGGCTTCATGTCGCGGTGCACGATGCCGGCCTTGTGGGCAGCGGCCAGGCCGGACAGCACGGCCGACATGATGTCGATGGTCTGCTCGGGGGTGAGGCGTCCGTAGTCCTTGAGCAGGTCACGCAGGGTGATGCCGGGCAGGTACTCCATGACGAGGTACGCCATGTCGGAGTCCTGGCCCTGGTCGAAGACGTTCACGACGTTCGGGTGCGCGAGACGTGCGGCCGAGCGGGCCTCCTGCACGAAGCGGCTCTTGAAGGTGTTGTCGTCGGCGAGGTGGCCGTGCATGATCTTGATCGCGACGCGGCGCTCGAGGCGCAGATCCGTCGCGAGGTAGACGGTCGCCATGCCGCCCCGGGCGATCCGCGAGCGCACCTGATAGCGGCCGTCGATGAGGCGGCCGAGCATCGGGTCGGTGGGCGTGGCGGTCACCTCGTGATTGTATGAAACGCCGGACGATCCACCCCGTCAAAACACCGTGAAGCGGGGCATTGGTGGTCGATCGTGACGTGGACCGGCTCAGCCGAGGATCGCGAGCCAGGCCCGTGCCGACGGTTCCCACTTGGCGTACGCGTCGGGGTACGCGGAGATCTGCACGGCCTGCGCCGCCTGGGCGACGGTCATCTTCTCCCAGCCCGCCACGTCGAGCAGCCCCCGCGTGCGTCCGGGGTTCGGGTTGGCCGATCCGCCGAAGAAGGCCTTCGTGGCCCGCAGCGGGTCGCGCACCTGGGCCTTGGTACCCCAGCCCGTGCTCGGCCGCTGCTGGAACAGTCCGAGCGAGTCGCGGTCTCCGTAGTCGACGTTCTCGAGCCCGGATTCCTGTGCCGCGGCGGCGAGGGCGATGACGATGCCCTGGTCGCTCACCCCGAGCTCGCGCCCGACCGCGACGATGGTGGCGGCGTTCGTGCGCATCGAGTCCGAGAGCTCGGCGATGCGTCCGGCCTTGACCGCCGACCGTGCGGCCTCGGGGGAGGGCAGCGACGGGATCGTGATCTTCTGGCCCGGAACGATGAAGCTCGACCAGTCGAGGTTGTTGGCGTCGAGGATCGCCTGGATGCTCTGGCCGACGGATGCCGCGATGTCGCTGATCGTGTCTCCGGCCACGACGGTGTGCACCTTGAGCGGTGCCGCCTGCGCCACGGGGGCGATTGCAGGCGCCACCGGCGCTGCCGGTGCCGCCGCCGCCGCCGTGGACGTAGAGCCCGACAGGCGGAGCTTCTGGCCGGGGAAGATCATGCTCGACCAGCCGAGGCCGTTCGCCTCGAGCACCTGCTGGGTGCGGAGGCCAGCCGCTGCGGCGATGCCGCTGACGGTGTCTCCGGCGACGACGGTGTGGGTGGGGCCCGAGGCCGGGGCCGCGGCCTTTGGTGCGGCCGGCTTCTGAGCGGCCTGGGCGGCACCCTTCAGCACGAGGACCTGCCCGGGAAAGATCAGGCTCGACCAGTCGAGTCCGTTGAGCGTGAGGATCGTGCGGGTCTTGAGGCCGAACCTCTCGGCGAGCCCGCTCACGGTGTCACCGGCCACCACCGTGTACTTCGCCGGTGGCTTCTTGGCCGTGTGCACCGCGACCGCCGCCGGTGCTGCCTGCGCCGCCCGATCCGTCGACGGCTGGACCATGCGTTTCGCCGGGGTCGCTGTCACTGGGGCGGTTCCGCCGAGGGTCATGGCGATCGCACTGGCGATCGCGACTGGGGCGAGAGACATGGATGATCCTCCGTCGGGTCACGGTGTCGATAAGGCTGACATGAAAGTGAGCATGAGTCAACTAGTGGGACTGGAGGTACCAATGTTACTGATGTGTCGAAGCGGATGTCGATCCCGGGTGTCGTGGGAGTCGAGACTGTTGGATGCACGCCGCCCGACATGGCACTCTTGAACCGTGACCGACGACATCTCCGATCGCCCCTGGCTGACCATTCCCGACCTCGTGGAGGTGCTCGGCATCGGGCAGAGCCGCGTGCGACGCCTCATCGAGGATCGCCACCTCCTCGCCGTGCGCCGGGAGGGTGTTCTGCAGGTTCCCGCCGCCTTCCTCGAGGGCTCGGAGCCGCTGCACGAGCTGCGGGGGACGATCTTCGTGCTCTCGGATGCCGGCTTCAGCGACGAGGAGGCCGTGTCGTGGCTGCTCGAGCGCGATGACACCCTCGATGCCGCACCGGTCGAGGCGCTGCGCTCGGGTCGGAAGACCGAGGTTCGACGGGTCGCCCAGGCTCTCGCCTGATCAGTTCCGTCCTCAGCGTGCGGGTCAGGACGCGCGACGCGTCACGGTCTCGGCGAGCAGCGCCAGCTCTCGACGTGAGCGGCGTGTGAGCGGCGCATCCGTCATCACCGTCGTCGCCCGCACCACCTGACGGGCGATGAGAGCCTCCATCTCGTCGACCGCTCCGCTGGCCGTGATGGTGGATTGCAGCAGCCGGATCTGATCGGCGTCGAGCGTCGGGTCTCCCAGCAGTTCGTCGAGGATGCGGCGCGGGCCGGTGCCGATCCGCTCGCGGGCCATGGCGATGAGCATCGTCCGCTTGCCCTCGCGCAGGTCGTCTCCGCTGGGCTTGCCCGTGACCTGCTCGTCGCCGAACACCCCGAGCAGGTCATCGCGCAGCTGGTAGGCGATCCCGAGAGGAAGGCCGAAGGAGCGCAGCGCCGCGAGCTGCTCGTCGGACCCGCCGCCGAGGGCGGCGCCGATCACGAGCGGCGCGAGCACGCTGTACTTCGCCGACTTGTAGGTGATGACGGTCTCGGCGCGAGAGCGCATCTCCTCCTCGGAGCGCGTCGGCCAGGCCCGCTCCTCGAGGATGTCGAGGTACTGGCCGCCCGTGACCTCGGTGCGCATCCGATTGAACTCCAGGCGGGTGCGCCGGGCCGCGACGCGGTCGGGGAGGAGGTCGAGGGCCTCGTCGAGCAGTTCATCGCTCCACCCCAGCAGCAGGTCGCCGTGCAGAATCGCAGCGGCGCGTCCGAACTCGGTGCCGTCGCCGGCCCAGCCGCCCTCGCGGTGCAGGGCCTCGAAGCTGCGGTGGGCGGCAGGAGCACCTCGGCGGGTGTCGGAGTTGTCGATGATGTCGTCGTGCACCAGTGCGGCGGCGTGGAAGACCTCCAGCGCTGCGGCCACGGAGACCACCGCCGACAGGTCGGGCACGTCGTCCTCGGTGCTGAACGGATCGAATCCGTCGGGCTCTCCCGACACCGACTGCCACCCCCAGTAGGCGAACAATGCGCGGAATCTCTTGCCACCGCTGAGAAAGCGCCGAGAGATCTCGACGAGCGGGGTGAGTTCCTCACTGATGGAGGAGAGAATTAGGGAACGATCCGATACGAACTCATCGATGCGTGCCTGTACGAGATCGGCTAGCCGAGTGCTTTCTGCCACGCGTCTAGCCTAGCTTTCACTCGCGAGGCTACACTTTGAACGTATCTCGACTGATCCCGAGTGCGAAGGGAATGAGATGCCGCTTTCAGAGCAAGAGCAGAGACTCCTCGATGAGATGGAGCGCAGTCTCTATCACAACGACGCCGATTTCGTGGCGACTGTGGGGGCTCCCCGCGGTCGGCCCAACTACAGAGCCATCGTGCTCGGTGTGCTGCTGGCCGTCGCCGGCCTCGCCGCGCTGATCGCCGGCGTCGCGATCAACCTCCTCATCCTGGGCATCGGGGGCTTCGTCCTCATGTTCGTGGGCGTCCTCGTGGCGATCACCCCGAGCAAGCGCGCCCCGGCTCCCGAGGAGCTTCCCGACTCGGCGTCCAAGCCCAAGAGGGCGGCATCCGCCGATCGTGGATTCATGGACAGACTCAACGATCGTTGGGACCACCGCCAGAAGGGCCAGGACTAGGCTCCTGCCGGGCGCCTCTCCTCCCCACTCCTCTCCACCCTTCAGGGCCGATCCTCACGGATCGGCCCTTTTTTCATGCCCGGATGCCCCCTGACGGCGTTCTGGTGCTCCATTTTCCTCCACCCTGTACTCACCCGGTTTTCCGCGCCTGAAATACCCCGATTCGGGGCAAAATGAGGGAATGTAGAACAGATGTGGTGTGTAGTGGAGTAAAGTGGAGCAACACCGCAACCGTGGCCGGATGAGTGGGGGTGAAGACCGTGTTCCTCGGGACCTATGCACCGAAGCTGGACGAGAAGGGACGCGTCATCCTTCCCGCCAAGTTCCGTGACGAGCTCTCCACCGGCGTCGTCGTGACCCGTGGCCAGGAGCACTGCATCTACGTCTTCTCGGCCCGTGAGTTCGAGGACCTGCACGACAAGATCCGGCAGGCACCCGTCACGAGCAAGACCGCTCGCGACTACCTCCGCGTCTTCCTCTCGGGCGCCAGCGCCGAGACCCCCGACAAGCAGAACCGCGTGACCATCCCCGCGAACCTGCGTGCCTACGCCGGCCTCGAGCGCGACCTCACGGTCATCGGCGCCGGCAGCCGCGTCGAGATCTGGGACACCGAAGCCTGGGAGACGTACCTGACCGAGCAGGAAGCCACCTTCGCGAACACCACCGAGGAGGTGATCCCGGGACTCTTCTAGTTCCTGTTCCCCGACTCCCAGCCGGCCACGCTGACACACTTCCCCGGTGTCAGACTCCGGATGGGGATCAGGGGACAGGAGCCCTCCCGGCTCTCATGGAGATCAACCGCATCCATACCCCCGTCATGCTCGAGCGCTGCGTCGAGCTGCTCGCCCCGGCGATCGGCGCCCCGGGCGCCGTGCTCGTCGACGGCACCCTCGGCATGGCCGGTCACGCCGAGGCGTTCCTGCAGCGCTTCCCCGACCTGACGCTCGTCGGCCTCGACCGCGACCTCGACGCCCTCGGCATCGCCCGGGAGCGCCTCGCCCCGTTCGGCGATCGCGTGAAGTTCGTGCACACCGTCTACGACGGCTTCGTCGACGCCTTGGACGGCCTCGGCATTCCCGCGGTCGACGGCATCCTGTTCGACCTCGGTGTCTCGTCGCTGCAGCTCGACCGCGTCGAGCGCGGCTTCTCCTACTCCAAGGACGCGCCCCTCGACATGCGGATGGACGCGACCAGCGAGCTGACGGCCGAGGTCGTGCTCGCCACGTACTCCGAGGCCGACCTGCGGCGTATCTTCCACGAGTACGGCGAGGAGAAGCTGTCGGCCCGCTACGCGAAGGCCATCGTCGCCGCTCGACAGGAGGCGCCCCTGGTGCGTTCGGCCGAGCTCGTGAAGATCATCACCGATGTCACCCCCGTCGCGGTGCAGCGCCAGGGGCACCCCGCCAAGCGCGTCTTCCAGGCGCTGCGCATTGAGGTGAACCAGGAACTGGCCGTGCTCGAACGAGCCATCCCTGCCGCACTGTCGACGCTGCGCGTCGGCGGTCGCATCGCCGTGGAGTCGTACCAGTCGCTCGAGGACCGCATCGTCAAGCGCGCCCTCGCCGCCGCATCGAGCTCGACGGCGCCTCCCGGGCTCCCGATCGAGCTTCCGGAGCACAGGGCCGAGTTCACCCTCCTCATCCGCGGGGCCGAGCTGGCCAGCGACGAGGAGAAGGCCATCAACCCCCGAGCCACGTCCGTGCGGCTGCGCGCGGCGGAACGCGTCAGGAGCGCAGCATGAACGAGACGCTCGCGCGAGCGCCCCAGATGCCCGTGTGGGGATCGCTCGCCCAGTCGGCAGCGGCACCGGAGCCGATCCAGGCACCGTCCGCGACTCCGAGCTGGCGTCCGTCGATCACCATCGCGCCCACGCGCGATCAGCGTCGTGCCCGTCCACGGCTGTTCTACGCGATCGTCGCCGTCAGCGGGGTCGCCGCCATCTTCATCGCGAAGCTGCTGCTGAGCGTCGCGCTCTCGCAAGGCGCTTACGAGTCCTCGCACGCCGAGTCGGAGCTGAAGCACCTCCAGCAGAACGCCCAGGCTGTCGGCGAGGACCTCGACAGGGTCAAGTCACCGCAGTACCTCGCCGAGAACGCAGCAGCCCTCGGCATGGTGACCAACGCGCATCCGGCGTACCTCCGTCTCTCCGACGGCGCAGTCCTCGGCCAGCCGCAGGCAGCCGACTCGGCGACCGGGGGAGCGGGCAACGCCGTTCCGAATTCCCTCCTGACCGGGGTGCCTCTGGTGACCGACCCGCCTCCCGCAGCGGCCGAACCCGCGGCGAAGCCGGCCGAGAAGCCGGCGACGAAGACCCACAAGACGACGGATGCCGCGGCCACCGCAGGCGCCGCCGGAACGACCGAAGCTGCGACTGCGGCCGGGGCGGGTGTCGGTCCTGCCGGCATCCCGACCCCTGTGACACACTGAGCCCGGCACCATCCGGGGGAGGGGACGAGACGTGAAATTCGGTCGATCCAGTAGGAGGCGCAGCCTCTTCGCGATGGTCGCCCTCCTCGCCCTGGTGTCGGTCTTCGTGGTGCGCCTCGTCGACATCCAGATCGTGCGGGCCGACGAGTTGAACGCGGCGTCGCTGGCGGCGCGGTCGACGACGGAGGACATCCTCGGTGCCCGCGGATCCATCGTCGACGCGTCCGGCAAGGTGCTCGCCCAGTCGGTGATGCGCTACGACGTCGTCATCTCCCCGAAGAACGCCAAGCCCTTCGAACGCGAGGTCGACGGCAAGGACGCCACGGTCTCGGTCGCCCAGGCGTCGGCCGAGCTCGGTCGTGCCCTGGGCATGTCGGGCGAGAGCGTGCAGGCGATCATCGCCGATTCCCTGAAGGACGACCCCGACAGCGATTACGCCTACGTGAAGAAGATGGTCGACCTCGCCACCTGGCAGGCGGTCGACGCCCTCGACATCCAGTGGGTCTACGGCGAGGGCCACCCCAGCCGCACCTATCCCGACGGCGCCGTCGCCGGCAACATCGTCGGCTTCGTCGGCGACGATGGCGAAGCGCTGGCCGGCGAGGAGGCCGCGGCCGACAAGTGCCTGGTCGGCAAGGACGGCTCGACCAGCTATCAGACGGGCGTCGACGGCGTCGAGATCCCCGGCAGCACCACCGACTCGGTCGCCGCCAAGAACGGCGGAACGCTCAAGCTCACCATCGACTCCGACCTGCAGTGGAACGTGCAGCAGGCCCTCGCCCAGCAGGCGCAGGCCGTCGGAGCAGCATGGGGCACGGCCGTCGTGCAGGAGGTCAAGACCGGCAAGCTGGTCGCCGTGGCCGACTACCCGTCCGTCGATCCGAACAACATCGATGCGACGGATGCCGAGGACCGCGGCTCGCGCGCCTTCACGGCCTCGTACGAGCCCGGCTCCACCTTCAAGGCGCTGACGGCGGCATCCGCCATCGACGCCGGCGTCGCAGACCCGCTCACCCAGGTCGTCGCTCCCTACAGGATCAACTTCCCGAACGGCGCCGACATCAACGACTCCGAGTATCACGGTGACGAGAACCTCACCCTCACCGGCGTGCTCATCGAGTCGTCGAACACGGGCATGTCGCAGATCGGCGAGAAGCTGACCGATCAGCAGCGCTACGACTACTACAAGAAGTTCGGGCTCGGCACCGAGACCGAGGCCGACTTCCCCGCGCAGGACCCCGGAAACCTGAACGGAACGCCTGACAGCTGGGACCCGCAGACCAAGTACGCCACCATGTTCGGGCAGGGCCTGACCACCACCGCCGTGCAGATCGCCAGCGTCTACCAGACCATCGCCAACGGGGGCGTCAGGCTGCCGGTGCAGTTGGTCGAGGGCTGCACGCAGGAGGACGGCACCGTGACCGACGTGCCGTCGACCAAGGGCGAGCAGGTCGTGTCGGCGACGGCTGCGAAGCAGACCAGCGACATCCTCGAGATGGTCTACCAGCAGGGCTGGCTCGCCAACGTCTGGAACATCCCCGGCTATCGCGTAGCCTCGAAGACCGGTACGGCGCAGATGCCCGACGGCAACGGCGGATACTCGCACGGCTACCTCGTGTCGGTGTCCGGCTTCGCCCCTGCCGACGATCCGCAGTACGTGGTTTCGGTAAGCTTGGCTGATCCTGTGAACATGAACACCTCGGGAGCTGCGGCGCCGATCTTCAAGCAGGTGATGAGCCAGGTGCTCAAGAAGTATCGCGTCGTCCCGACCGACACAGCCGCCACCCAACTGCCAGCCAACTGGTGACCCAAGCATCAATGAAATGAGAGTGAGCCACGTGACCGGATCGGCCCCCTCGGCGCTCCGGCCGTTGCACCCCGTACCCCGTGCACTGTCGGGCCTCGTCGACGAGTTCGAACTCGACGCCCGCGGTGACATCGACGGCATCGAGCTCACCGGCGTCAGCCTGAGCTCGGCGACGGTCCAGCCGGGCGACCTCTACGTGGGAGTACCCGGCCGCAACGCCCACGGCGCCAGGTTCTCGGCGATCGCGCGCGAGGCCGGAGCCGTCGCCGTGCTCACCGACGAGGCGGGCGCAGCTGAGGCAGCGGCATCCGGTCTCCCCGTGCTCGTCACGCCCGACGCCCGTGCGGCCCTCGGCGCCGTGGCCGGATGGATCCACCGCACCGAGGACAACCCGGCGACGCTGTTCGCCGTCACCGGCACCAACGGCAAGACCAGCGTCGTGTACCTGCTCTTCGCCGTGCTCAGCCAGCTCGGGATCGAGGCCGGCCTGACGTCCACGGCCGAACGGCGCATCGGCGACCTCGCCGTCACCAGCTCCCTCACGACGCCCGAGGCGACCGAACTCCACGCCCTGCTGGCACGGATGCGGGAGGCCGAGGTGCGGGCCGTCGGCATCGAGGTCTCGGCCCAGGCCCTCTCGCGGCACCGCGTCGACGGTCTCGTCTTCGACGTCGCCGGCTTCACGAACCTCAGCCACGACCACCTCGACGACTACGCCGACTTCGAGGAGTACTTCTCCGCCAAGCTCGAGCTGTTCCAGCCCGATCGGTCGCGCCGAGGCGTGGTCACGGTCGACAGTGACTGGGGTCGACGCATCGCCGACTCCTCGCGCATCCCCGTCACCACCATCACCTCCGACCCCGCGATCGAGGCCGACTGGCGCGTCACCGTGACCAGCGAGACCGCCGAGAGCACGGAGTTCCGCCTCGAGGGCCCAGATGGGCGCAGCCTCACCACGAGCGTTCCGCTCCTCGGCTGGTACATGGCAGCCAACGCCGCCCTCGCCATCGCCATGCTCGTCGAGTCGGGCTACGACCTCGACGCGATCGCCCACGCCCTCGAGCGAGACGGCGGCATCCTCGCCTACATCCCGGGTCGCGCCGAGCGCATCTCGGGGGAGCGCGGTCCCGTCGTCTACATCGACTACGGCCACAGCCCCGACGCCTTCCTGAACACCCTGGCGGCCATCCGCAAGACCACCGAGGGCAAGGTGGTCATGGTGTTCGGCGCCGACGGCGACCGCGACACCACGAAACGGCACGACATGGGCGCCATTGCGGCGCGCGGGGCCGATGTCGTGGTCATCACCGACTTCCACCCACGCTTCGAGGACCCCGCAGCCATCAGGGCGGCGCTGCTGGCCGGAGCCCGGGATGCCGTTCCGGACGGCGAGTTCCTCGAGATCGCCGATCCGCGGTCGGCCTTCCGCGCCGCGCTGGCGCTGGCCGGTGACGGCGATGCCGTGCTCTACGCCGGGCCCGGCCACGAGGACTACCACGAGGTCGCCGGCGTCAAGGAACCGTACTCAGCGCGTGATGACGCGCGACTCGCACTTCAGGAAGCTGGCTGGCTGTGATCGACATGACCCTCGCCGAGATCGCCGCGGCGATCTGGGGAGACCTGCGCCTCGAGACGGCTGCGGCATCCGGACCCGAGACCGTGGTCTCCGGCGCCTCTCACACCGATTCGCGTGAGGTCGGCACAGGCGACATCTTCTTCGCCAAGCGCGGCGAGGAGACCGACGGGCACCTGTTCGCCCCGGCCGCCGTCGAGAACGGCGCCCTGCTCCTCGTCGTCGAGCACGCCCTCGACCTGCCGGTTGCCCAGATCGTCGTCGCCGACACCGTCGACGCCCTCGGCGCCCTCGCAACCGAGGTGATCCGCCGCATCCGCTCGCTCGGACTGCTGAAGATCGTCGGCATCACCGGCTCCAACGGCAAGACGACGACCAAGAACCTGCTCCGCGCCATCCTCGAGCGCCAGGGCGCCACGATCGCCGCGCGGGCATCGTTCAACAACGAGGTGGGCGCCCCTCTCACCATGCTCGAGGTCTCCGAGGAGACCCGCTTCCTCGTCGCCGAGATGGGCGCCAGCGCCGTCGGCGAGATCACCCGCCTCGTGCGCATGGCCATGCCCGACGTCGGCGTCGTGCTCAAGGTGGGCCTGGCCCACGCCGGCGGCTTCGGCGGCATCGAGGCCACCCAGCGCGCGAAGACCGAGATGGTGAGCGACCTTCCGGCGACGGGCGTCGCCGTGCTGAACGCCGATGATCCCCGCGTCGCGGCGATGGCCGATGCCACCCGGGCACGCGTCGTGTGGTTCGGACTCGGGCCTGCCGCCTCGGTGCGTGCCGACGAGGTGTCCGTCAGTGCCCGCGGCACCACCTTCACCCTGCACCTCGCCTCGGGCGCATCGCGCTCCGTGCACTTCAGGGTGCTCGGAGAGCACCACGTGATGAACGCCCTCGCTGCCGCAGCCGTCGCCGAGGAGTGGGGCGTCGGCATCGACGACATCGTCGACGGGCTCGAGTCCGTCTCGATCGCCGAGCGTTGGCGCATGGAGGTCATGGGAGGCCGCGACGGCGTCACCATCATCAACGACGCCTACAACGCCAGCCCCGACTCGATGTCGGCCGCCATCAAGACCCTCGCGCAGATCGCCGAGCCCGGCCAGCGCACCATCGCCGTCCTGGGTGAGATGAGCGAACTCGGCGAGTACTCCGGTGAGGAGCACGACCGCATCGGCCTGCTCGCCGTGCGCCTGAACGTCTCGCAGATCGTCGTCGTGGGCGCAGCGGCACGCCGGATGCACATCAGCACGATCAACGAGGGCTCGTGGGACGGGGAGTCGGCCTATGTCGAGACGGCCGATGCGGCCTTCGACCTGCTCGAGGGCAGCATCCGCCCCGGTGACCTCGTCCTGGTGAAATCGTCGAACTCGGCGGGTCTGCGCTTCCTGGGCGATCGACTGGGAGAATCGTTCTCGTGAAAGCTCTCCTGACCTCCGGCGTCCTGGCGCTCGCTTTCACGCTCTTCCTCACGCCGCTCTTCATCAAGCTGTTCCACAAGCTCGAGTGGGGCCAGTTCATCCGCGACGACGGTCCGAAGAGTCACCACTCCAAGCGCGGAACAGCCACCATGGGCGGCCTCGTCGTCATCGCCGGTGTGCTGTTCGGCTACTTCGGCGGCCTGCTCAGCGACGGGGTGAAACCCACGGCGTCAGGCCTCCTCGTGCTGTTCATGATGGGCGGTCTCGGCATCGTCGGATTCATCGACGACTTCCTCAAGACCCACAAGCAGCAGAGCCTCGGCCTGGGCGGCTGGGCGAAGGTGCTCGGCCAGGTCATCGTGGCGGGCACGTTCGCGGTGCTCGCGCTGCAGTTCCCGAGCAAGACCGGCCTGACGCCGGCATCGACGAACATCTCCCTCATCCGCGACATCCAGTTCCTCGACTTCATGAAGCTCGGCACGATCGTCGGCATCGGCCTGTTCATCCTGTGGATCTGCGTGATCACCGTCGCGACGTCGAACGGCGTCAATGTGACCGACGGCCTCGACGGACTGGCAACCGGTGCCTCCATCGTGGCGATCGGCTCCTACGTCATCATCGGGTTCTGGCAGGCCCAGCAGCTCTGCAGTGCTGCCGGCATCGATCCCGACAACGTCTACAAGTGCTACGAGGTTCGCGACCCGTTCGACCTCGCCATCGTGGCGACGGCCATCGCCGGCGCGCTCGTCGGGTTCCTCTGGTGGAACACCTCGCCCGCGCAGATCTTCCTCGGCGACACGGGCTCCCTCGCCCTCGGTGGCGCCCTGGCCGCCCTCGCCGTGCTCAGCCGCACCGAGCTCCTCGTCATCGTCATCGGCGGACTGTTCGTCATCGAGGCCGGTTCGGTCATCGTGCAGCGTGCGTACTTCAAGGTCACCCACGGCAAGCGCATCTTCCTCATGAGTCCGATCCACCATCACTTCGAACTCAAGGGCTGGGCAGAGGTGACGGTCGTCGTGAGGTTCTGGATCGTCGCCGGACTCCTCGTCGCCGCCGGAGTCGGCTCGTTCTACCTCGAATGGCTCTCGCAGTGACGACGGATGCCGCAGGCCGCCTCGACGCCCTGACCAGCTGGCACTCCGACTGGACCGGGCTGCGCGTCGGAGTGCTCGGCCTCGGTGCCACCGGCTTCGCCGTGGCCGACACCCTGGCGGAGCTCGGCTCCGACGTGCTCGTGGTCGCAGCGTCGGCCGACGAGCAGCGGGCCGGTCTGATCGACGTGATCGGTGCACGCCTGGTCGTCGCCGACCTCTCGACGCCCCCGAGCGAACTCGTCGAGCATGCGCCCGACGTCATCATCGCCTCGCCGGGCTTCCACCCGGATCACGCCGTGCTGCTCTGGGCGTCCGAGCAGGCCATCCCGGTCTGGGGCGACATCGAGCTGGCGTGGCGCCTGCGCGACAAGGTGGGGGAGCCCGCCGAGTGGATCCTGGTCACGGGCACGAACGGCAAGACCACCACGGTGCAGCTGACGGCGACGATGATCCACGCTGCCGGCAAGCGCGTCGCTCCCTGCGGCAACATCGGCATCCCCGTGCTCGACGCCATCCGCGACCCGCAGGGCTGGGACGTGCTGGTCGTCGAGCTCTCGAGCTACCAGCTCCACCACCTGCGTCGCAGCGGGCCCGGCGCTCTCGTGCCGCACTCCGCGGTCTGCCTCAACATCGCCGACGACCACATCGACTGGCACGGGTCCTTCGACGCCTACCGCGACGCGAAGTCCACCGTCTACGCGAACACCAAGGTCGCCTGCGTGTACAATAAGGCGGACGAGACCACCCAGCGCATGGTCGAGGACGCCGAGGTGTCTGACGGTGCGCGGGCGATCGGCTTCGACCTCGGCATCCCCGGCCCCAGCGACTTCGGCGTCGTCGAGGGCATCCTCTGCGACAGGGCCTTCCTCGAGGACAGGCGCAACAGTGCCATCGAGCTCACGACGGTGCCCGAGCTCGTGGCCGCCGGCCTCGATGCCCCTCACGTCGTCGCCAACATCCTCGCCGCCAGTGCTCTCGCCCGGGCCTACGGAGTCCCGGCCGACGTCATCCACGACGCCCTCGCGGACTTCAGGCTGGATGCGCATCGCATCGCGACGGTGGCGGTGGCCGACGGCATCCGCTGGGTCGACGATTCCAAGGCGACGAACCCGCATGCCGCAGCGGCATCGCTCACCGCCTACCCGTCCGTGGTCTGGATCGCCGGCGGCCTGCTCAAGGGCGTCGACATCGACGATCTCGTGCGCAGCCACGTCTCGCGCCTGCGCGGCGCCGTCGTCATCGGGGTCGACCGCAGCGAGCTCGTCGCCGCATTCGCACGACACGCCCCCGCCCTGCCTGTCGTGGAGGTCGTGGTCGATGACACTGGAGAGGTGATGCCCCGCGCAGTCCGATTGGCTGCCGAGGTGGCCGGAGCCGGAGACACCGTCCTCCTCGCACCGGCCGCAGCCTCGATGGATCAGTTCGCTGACTACGCGGAACGCGGGCATCTGTTCGCACAGGCAGTACGAGAGTTCTTGGGAGGTGAGGCGGATGACCAGTCCGCCTCGGACCGACCCGAAGCCTAGGCTCGCCCCCGTCGAGGCCGCGGTCTCCTCTGCCCGCATCTCGCTCGGCCGTGTCTTCCAGGCCGAGGGCTCCACGTATTTCCTGCTCCTCGGCACCACGCTCTTCCTCGTCGTCTTCGGCATCGTCATGGTGCTCTCGTCGTCGTCGGTCGGCTCCTACCTCGACAACGAGACGCCGTTCGGCGGAGCGTGGAAGCAGTTGCTGTTCGCCAGCCTCGGCATCCCGCTCATGCTCATAGCGAGCCGGATGCCGGCCATCTTCTGGCGGCGGGTCTCGTGGCCGGCGCTCCTGATCGGCTGCGTGCTCCAGATCATCGTGGTCGCGACGCCGCTCGGCATCGAGGTCGGCGGCAACACCAACTGGCTCGCCGTCGGCTCGTTCCAGTTCCAGCCGTCGGAGATCATCAAGGTCGCCCTCGTGATCTGGCTCGGCAACATCCTCTGGATGAAGCGCGACAAGCTCGACGACTGGAAGCAGACCCTCATCCCTGTCTTCCTCGTCGGCGGCGGCTCCACCGCCCTGGTCCTCCGGGGAGGCGACCTCGGAACCGTGATCGTGATGGGCTCGATCCTGTTCGGCGCCCTGTTCTTCGCGGGCGTGAAGCTGCGCCACATCGCGATCCCCCTGATCGTCGCCGTCATCGTGGCGCTCTTCGTCGCAATCTCGAGCGAGAACCGCATGAAGCGCATCACGGCGTTCTTCAGCGAGTCCTGCGCCGGCAAGGAGCAGGGCGACTGCTGGCAGACCAACAACGGCGACTACGCGCTGGCCAACGGCGGGATCTTCGGCGTCGGCCTCGGCAACTCCAAGGCCAAGTGGTCGTGGCTTCCCGCCGCCGACAACGACTTCATCTTCGCCGTCATCGGCGAGGAGCTCGGCCTCATCGGCGCCATCGTCGTCCTGGCGCTGTTCGTGCTGCTGGCGATCACCTTCCTCCGCATCATGCGTCAGGCACCCGACCTGTTCTCCCGGGTCACCACCGGCTCCGTCATGGTCTGGATCATCGGCCAGGCCTGCATCAACATCGGCGTCGTGCTCGGAGTGATCCCGGTGCTCGGCGTCCCGCTCCCGCTCATCTCGGCCGGAGGAACGGCACTGCTCACCACACTCTTCGCCATCGGCATCGTGCTGTCCTTCGCGCGTGCAGGCTACAAGCCCCTCGTCGCTCCGGCCCGGCGGCTGCCGTGAAGCGCTATCTCCTCGCCGGCGGGGGCACCGCCGGCCACGTGAACCCCCTGCTCGCCGTCGCCGACACCATCAGCGCCGGCGATGACTCGAGCGAGATCCTCGTGCTCGGCACGGCCGTGGGCCTCGAGGCACGCCTGGTGCCCGCGCGGGGTTATGAGCTCCTGACCATCCCGAAGGTGCCGTTCCCGCGACGGCCGAACACCCAGGCCGTCACCTTCCCCCGACGGTTCCGCGCCACCATCGCCGCCGTCGAGGCGATCATCCGCGAGCGCTCCATCGATGTCGTCGTGGGCTTCGGCGGCTACGTGTCGACTCCCGCCTATCTCGCCGCGCGCCGGGTGGGCATCGGCATCGCCATCCACGAGGCCAACGCGAAGCCCGGCCTCGCCA
The DNA here is from genome assembly GCF_004570845.1 of Orlajensenia leifsoniae. Taxonomy (GTDB): domain Bacteria; phylum Actinomycetota; class Actinomycetes; order Actinomycetales; family Microbacteriaceae; genus Orlajensenia; species Orlajensenia leifsoniae. The sequence goes on from NZ_SPQZ01000002.1 coordinate 211,635, forward strand.
ACCGCCTCGGAGCCCGCTACACGAAGCAGGTCGGGGTGGCGTTCGCCGGAACCCGGCTGCCGAACGCCCGGTTCGTCGGAATGCCCCTGCGCCCCGAGATCGAGCAGCTCGACCGCGAGGCGGCCCGTCCCGTCGCCGTCGCCTACTTCGGTCTCGACCCCGACCGTCCCACGCTGCTCGTCACGGGCGGTTCCCTGGGGGCGCGTCGCATCAACGGCACGATCGTCGAGTCCGCCGCATCCGTCATCGAGGCGGGCTGGCAGGTGCTGCACATCACGGGCGACGCCGCCGAGATCACCGATCCCGGCATCGACGGCTACACGATCCTGCCGTACTGCGACCGTATGGACCTCGCCCTGGCGGTCGCCGACTTCGCCGTCTCGCGCGCCGGAGCCGCGACGGTGAGCGAGCTGTCGGCACTCGGCATCCCCGCCGTCTACGTTCCCTACCCCGTCGGCAACGGCGAGCAGCGGTTCAACGCGGCCGGCGTCGTCGAGGCGGGCGGGGGGATCCTCGTGGATGACGCGCGATTCCTGCCGGCCTGGGTCACGAGCGAGCTCCTCCCCGTCCTCGAAGACGAGCCGGGTCGGGAGGCGATGGCGGATGCCGCAGCCTCCGTCGGCGTCCTCGACGGGTCGCAGCGCTTCGCGGCCCTGGTGGCCGAGGCGCTGCGGGGCGATCCGGGGAAAACCGGCGCGGACGCGTAACGTTGACGGCGACCCCGTTCCACAGACACGAGAAGAGCACCGCGCAGTGACGATCAAACCCGACCTCGGCATCACGATCCCCGACGACCTCGGAACCGTGCACTTCGTCGGGATCGGCGGCTCGGGCATGAGCGGCATCGCACGGCTCTTCCTCGGCGCCGGCCACACCGTCACCGGCTCCGACGTGCGCGACTCCGCCAACGTGCAGGCGCTGCGCGATCTGGGCGCGACAGTGCACATCGGCCACGATGCGGCGAACGTCGGCGACGCAGACACCCTCGTCGTCACCGGCGCGCTCTGGCTGGACAATCCCGAGTACCAGCTCGCGCTCGAGCGCGGCCTGCCCGTGCTCCACCGCTCGCAGGCCCTGGCGTGGCTCGTCTCGGGCCAGCGTCTCATCGCCGTCGCCGGTGCGCACGGCAAGACGACCTCGACGGGCATGATCGTCACCGGTCTGCTCGGCCTCGGAGAGGACCCGAGCTTCGTCAACGGCGGCGTCATCGACACCCTGGGCCTCAGTTCGGCCCGGGGCGATGGCGAGCTCTTCGTCGTCGAGGCCGACGAATCCGACGGGTCGTTCCTCCTCTACGACACCTCCGTCGCCCTGATCACCAACGTCGACCCCGACCACCTCGACCACTACGGCTCGCTCGAGGCGTTCCAGCAGGCCTTCGTCGACTTCGCGTCGGCCGCGAGCGAGACCGTGGTCGTCTCCTCCGACGATCCGGGCGCGGTGCGCGTGAGTGCCGCCCTGACCGGCCGCAACGTCATCACCTTCGGCCAGGCCGCAGATGCCGACGTGCGCGTCTTCGACGTCGCCACCGACGGACCCGTCGCCTTCACCCTGTCGTGGAAGGGCGAGGAGTACCGCGCCCAGCTGCGCATCCCCGGCGTGCACAACGCCATCAACGCCGCCGGCGCCTTCGCGGTGCTCGTGAGCGTCGGTCTCGACCCTGCCGCATCCCTCGCCGCCATCTCCGAGTTCGGGGGAACCGAGCGCCGCTTCCAGCTGCACGGGACCGTCCGCGGCGTGAGCGTCTACGACGACTACGCACACCACCCGACCGAGGTGGCCGCCGCCCTCTCGGCTGCGCGCACCGTCGTGGGCGATGGCCGCATCATCGCCGTGCACCAGCCTCACCTGTACAGCCGCACGCGCCTGTTCGCCCAGGAGTTCGCCGACGTTCTGGAGCAGTACGCGGACGAGACCGTCGTCCTCGACGTCTACGGAGCCCGCGAGGACCCGGAGCCCGGCGTCACCGGTGCGCTCGTCAGCGAGCGGTTCACCGACGCCTCCCACGTCGCCTTCGTGCCCGACTGGCAGGCCGCGGCAGACCACACGGCCTCGATCGCCCGCGACGGCGACTTCGTGATCACGCTCGGATGCGGCGACGTCTACCGCATCGTTCCGCAGCTGCTCGGTTCGCTGGAGGCCGAGCGCGAATGAGGCGGTCCGCCCGATGAAGCGGCCGCAGGGCTTCGAGCCGCCGCCTGCCAGCAAGCGGCCGACGCAGCCCCGTGCCGATACGCCCCAGCCGCCGACGACCTCGAGGACGACGACGACGACGGATGCCGCACTCCCGGCACCCGTCGAGGTCGTCATGCCGGTGATCCTCTTCGACCGGGAGGCCGCCGAGGCGGCCGCAGCCGCCGAAGCCGCCGAGGCCGAGCGCCGCGCAGCCAGGAAGAAGCGCGGATCGCGGTCGGCGAAGGGGGCATCGACGGCGGCATCCGTCGGCGGTTCGTCCGACGCGCCGTCAGGCTCGACCGACACCTCCGCGGCGAACGCACCGGACGAGCCCGCGCGCTCCGCCTGGGCGACGGCCGCGGGCATCCGCGCGGCCAAGCGCGACCGCAAGCGCTACGAGCGCGCGGAGGTGCGCCGCTTCACGGCAGCCTCCCGTCGTCGTCGTCGCACCTGGCTCATCAGCGGGGGAGCGCTGCTCGCCATGGTGCTCGTCGTCGCCGGCACGGCCTTCTCGCCGATGATGGCGCTGCGCGTCGTCACGGTCGAGGGTGCCGAGCGCGTTGCGCCCACGCAGATCGTCACGGCACTGAGCGACCAGCTCGGCACGCCGCTGCCCCTCATCGACCTCGCCGCGGTGCGCGAGAAGCTCTCGGGCATGACCCTCATCCAGAGCTACTCGACCGAGAGCCATCCGCCCGACACCCTCGTCATCCGCATCGTCGAGCGCGACCCCATCGGTGCGCGGGCGACCGATGCCGGATTCGACCTCGTCGACTCCGCCGGCGTCGTCATCTCGTCGTCTCCCGAGCGACCGGCCGGCTACCCGCTTCTCGACACCCCGACTCCGACGGCTCTGGCCGCGGCCGGAGAGGTGGTCCGGGCGCTCCCGGCCGAGCTCCGCGCGAGCCTGGACTCCGTCACGGCCGGCACCCGTGACGACGTCACCCTGCAGCTCGCGGGCGGCCCGTCCGTCGTCTGGGGGAGCGCCGACGACTCGGTCATAAAGGCGACAGTGCTCGCGCGGCTCCTGGCCGTCGCTCCCGGTGCGGCGAACTACGACGTCTCGTCGCCGTCGAGTCCCGTCTACAGCTGACGGTTCGCGGCCGGCGTCTGATCGGCATCCGTCCGGCTTCGTCCGGCATCGGTCCGGTTCCGAGGGAATCGATGACGACGGGGCGACTTTCGACACGGTGTTCCGACACGCCCGCGCTTGTCTGACCCGCTTCGCCCCTGTCGACCTAACGTCAAATCAAGAAATGCATACCCAGCATAACTTTAAGGTTCCACTTGAGGTTTAGGGTTTCAACCGGAGGCCGGACGTGTCAACAAACCAGAACTACCTCGCCGTCATCAAGGTCGTCGGAATCGGCGGCGGAGGTGTCAACGCCGTCAATCGAATGATCGAACTCGGCTTGCGCGGAGTCGAGTTCATCGCCATCAACACGGATGCCCAGGCACTGTTGATGAGCGACGCCGACGTCAAGCTCGACGTGGGTCGCGACCTCACCCGCGGCCTCGGTGCCGGAGCGGATCCCGAGGTCGGCCGTCGCGCCGCCGAGGATCACGCCGAGGAGATCGAGGAGGCCCTCGCCGGGGCCGACATGGTCTTCGTCACGGCTGGAGAGGGCGGTGGAACCGGAACCGGCGGTGCCCCCGTCGTCGCCCGCATCGCCAAGTCCATCGGAGCGCTCACCATCGGTGTCGTCACGAAGCCGTTCGGCTTCGAGGGACGCCGTCGTCAGACCCAGGCCGAGCAGGGCGTCGCGAGCCTCAAGAACGAGGTCGACACCCTCATCGTCGTTCCGAACGACCGCCTGCTCGAGATCAGCGACCGCGGCATCAGCATGCTCGAGGCGTTCTCGACGGCCGACCAGGTGCTCCTCGCCGGTGTGCAGGGCATCACCGACCTGATCACCACACCGGGTCTCATCAACCTCGACTTCGCCGACGTGAAGTCCGTCATGCAGGGTGCAGGCTCCGCCCTCATGGGCATCGGCTCCTCGCGGGGCGCCGACCGTGCCATCAAGGCGGCAGAGCTCGCGGTGGCTAGCCCGCTGCTCGAGGCGTCCATCGACGGCGCACACGGAGTCCTCCTCTCCATCCAGGGCGGATCGAACCTCGGAATCTTCGAGATCAACGACGCCGCTCGCCTGGTGCAGGAGGCCGTCCACCCCGAAGCCAACATCATCTTCGGTGCCGTCATCGACGACACCCTGGGCGACGAGGTGCGGGTCACCGTCATCGCAGCCGGCTTCGACGGCGGAGAACCGCAGCCGATCGACGAGGCCGCCCGCAAGGCCGGCCAGACCAAGGCCAGCCTCGGCGCCGCCGCGGCCGCCGTCGGCATCGCGGTGAGCCCGACGGCCGCCGACTCCCTCGACGGCGAGTTCGACATCGAGGAACTCGTGGAGTCGCCGGTCTGGACCGCCGACTCCGGTGTCGTCGAGCAGGTCGTCGCCGACCCTGCGTTCGCCGACGACAGCGAGGACATCGACATCCCCGACTTCCTGAAATAGGACGCGGGCGAAGCGACTCACAATGACGGATGCGACGCTCGCCGAACGCCTCGGCTCCCTGCGGCTCGCCGTCTCCGACGCCGCAGCGGAGGCGGGGCGATCCGTCGACGACATCACCACGATCGCCGTCACGAAGTTCCACCCGGCCGCCCTCATCCGCGACCTGGTGGAGCTCGGCGTGCACGACATTGCCGAGAACCGTCACCAGGAGGCCAGGGACAAGGCCGCCGAGCTGTCGGGCCTGCCCATCCGCTGGCACTTCGTGGGCCAGGTGCAGGGCAAGAAGGCCAGGCAGGTGCGGGCCTACGCCGACGTCATCCACTCCGTCGACAGGTCGTCGCTCGTCGACGCCCTGGCGTCGGAGGAGTCGAGCATCGACTGCTTCGTGCAGGTGAACCTCACCGCGGACGAGTCCCGCGGCGGGGCGACGCCGGCCCGGCTCCCTGGGCTCGTCGACGAGGTTCTCGCCGCCCCCGGGCTGCGACTCCTCGGCCTCATGGCGGTCGCCCCGCTCGATGAGGACCCGCGCCGGGCGTTCGCCCACGTGCGTGCACTGTCCGAGCGCATCCAGCGGCAGGCGCCGCACGCCACCTCGCTGTCCATGGGCATGTCCCAGGACTTCCGAGCCGCCATCCTCGAAGGGGCGACACACCTTCGAATCGGCACCATCATTACCGGGAATCGTCCTGACCCCCGGTTAATCTGAACCTGTAGTGATCACGCAACGGAGGTAGCGATGTCCAACCCGCTCAAGAAGACCATGGTCTATCTGGGTCTGGCCGACGAGGAGCTCGAGTACGAGACTCCCGCGGCGGCTCCTGCCGCGCCCGTCGCGGCGGCACCGGCTCCGGCTCCCGCTCGCGGTGGCGCACCGGTGACCCCCCTGCGCAAGTCCTCGACTCCGAAGGTGGTTGCACCCGTGGCATCCGAGATGAACGAGATCCTGACCGTGCACCCGCGCCAGTACCGCGACGCCCAGGTCATCGCCGAGAGCTTCCGTGAGGGCATCCCCGTGATCATCAACCTCTCACAGATGTCGGACGGCGACGCCCGTCGTCTCATCGACTTCGCGAGCGGGCTGTCCCAGGGCCTCTACGGCAAGATCGAGCGCGTCACCAACAAGGTCTTCCTGCTCTCGCCGCAGCACGTCATGATCTCCGGCGAGAACGGTGCTGCGGAGTCCGACGTCGAAGCGTCGTTCTTCGCGCAGCCGTAACAGTACGTGGCGATCGTCTCGCTCCTCGCGAGCATCCTCTACTACCTGCTGCTGATCTACTTCTTCGTCATGTGGGCGCGTTTCGTGCTCGATCTGGTGAAGACCTTCAACCGCAGTTGGCGTCCGCACGGCTTCGGCCTGGTGCTCGCCGAAGGCGTGTACACGGTGACCGAGCCGCCGATCCGCTTCTTCCGGCGTCTCCTTCCTCCGCTGCGCGTCGGCGGCGTCGCGTTCGACTTCGGCTGGAGCCTGACGATGCTCATCGTCATCATCCTGATGTGGATCGTCCCGCTGTTCGTCTGAGCGGGCACCCGATCCCGATACGACGTCAGACGTCGGCGCGCCGTGCGAATCCCCAGCGGACTTTGCTAGCGTTAGTCGAACGTTTCCAAGACCAGTTCGATTCAAGTTCAAAGGGTGGCAGGCCATGGCGCTTACTCCGGAAGATGTTGTCAACAAGCGGTTCCAGCCGACGAAGTTCCGTGAGGGATACGACCAGGACGAGGTCGATGACTTCCTCGATGAGGTCGTCGTCGAACTGCGCCGCCTGAACGGTGAGAACGAGGAGCTGCGCCAGCAGCTCGCGTCGTCCGGCTCGCGCAGCGACGAGGCTCCGGCCGCCGTCGCCCCCGTGCCCAGCTTCGCCGAGCCCGTCGCGGCGGTTCCCGCACCCGTCGCAGCCCCTGTGGCAGCGGCAGCGGTCGAGGACGAGCAGACCAGCACCACGAACCTCCTCCAGCTGGCTCGCCGCCTGCACGAGGAGCACGTGCGTGAGGGCATCGAGAAGCGCGACGCGCTCATCGCCGAGGGCCACGCCACCGCAGCGCGCGTCGTCGCCGAGGCCGAGGCCAAGCAGCGCGCCCAGATCGGAGCGCTCGACGCCGAGCGTCAGAGTCTCGAGACCCGCATCGACGAGCTGCGCAACTTCGAGCGCGACTACCGCTCCAAGCTCAAGGGCTACATCGAGGGTCAGCTGCGTGAGCTCGACGCATCGGGCGGAGCCTCGACTGCACCTGCTGCAGCCCAGACCTTCGGCTCGCCGGTGAGCGCCTCCGGCGACCAGCAGGCTCCGAGCTTCCAGGGCTTTGGCGCGTAGCGCCGGCACGAAGAAGAGGGTCAGCTCCACCACACTCGCGCTTCTGGCCGGGGTCGCGCTCTGCGCATACGGCCTCGACCAGTTGAGCAAGTACCTCGTCGTCAACAACCTGACGGAGGGGGAGACGGTACCGGTTCTCGGTCCCGTGCTGCAGCTCCTGTTCGTGCGTAATTCCGGAGCTGCATTCTCCCTCGCGAGCGGCATGACGTGGATCTTCACGATCATCGCCTCACTCGTGATCGTGTTCATCATCTGGTTCGCCACCCGCATCCGCTCCAAGGCGTGGGCCGTCGTCTTCGGCCTGCTCCTGGGCGGCGTGCTGGGAAACCTCACCGATCGCTTCTTCCGGGAGCCCAGCTTCGGCATGGGGCACGTGATCGACTTCATCTCGACACCGTGGATCGTCCCGGCCATCTACAACGTGGCCGACATGGCCATCGTGTCGAGCATGATCCTGTTCCTCATCCTGAGCCTGCGGGGCATCGGCCTCGACGGTTCACGGCCGAGCAAGGACAAGCCCGTGGCCGAGACTGATGCCGCAGGCTCCGTCGACGCCGATGCGACGGTGACGGATGCCGCGACTCCCGCCGCGCCGGCCACGCCCACCGCTCCGGCGGCACCCACCGCCCCCGAGGGTCGCGACTGAGCATGGAGACGCGCTCCCTGCCCGTGCCCGACGGTCTGGACGGCACCCGCGTCGACGCCGCGATCGCCAAGCTCCTCGGCTTCTCACGCACCTTCGCGGCCGAGGTCGCCGAAGCGGGCGGCGTGAGCGTTGACGGGCGCACCGTCGACAAGTCCGACAGGTTGCGCGGAGGGTCCTGGCTCGAGGTCAGCTGGGCGCCCAAGCAGGCTCTCGAGATCGTGCCGATCCCGGTGCCCGACCTCGGCATCGTGTACGACGACGACGACATCGTCGTCGTCGATAAGCCGGCAGGCGTCGCGGCGCATCCGTCGGTCGGCTGGGAGGGTCCGACCGTCGTCGGCGCTCTCGCCGCCGCCGGGTTCCGCATCTCCACCTCGGGTGCTCCCGAGCGTGCCGGTGTCGTGCACCGCCTCGACGCGGGCACCAGCGGCCTCATGGTCGTCGCCAAGAGCGAGAAGGCCTACACGGCCCTGAAGCGTGCCTTCCACGACCGCGAGGTCGAGAAGATCTACCACGCCGTGGTGCAGGGGCACCCCGATCCGCTGCTCGGCACGATCGACGCGCCCATCGGGCGGCATCCGCGCTCCGACTGGAAGTTCGCGGTCATCGCCGACGGCAAGCACTCGGTCACCCACTACGAGACCCTCGAGGCGTTCCCGTACGCCTCCCTGCTCGAGATCCACCTGGAGACGGGGCGCACGCACCAGATCCGCGTGCACATGGCGGCCCAGCGGCATCCGTGCGTCGGAGATGCGATGTACGGAGCCGACCCCAAGCTGTCGGCGAAGCTCGGTCTCACCAGGCAGTGGCTGCACGCCCACCAGCTCAGCTTCGACCACCCGTCGAGCGGAGAATGGGTCACCTTTACCTCGCCGTACGCGCCCGAACTGCAGCACGCCCTCGACGTTCTGCGCGGCGACTGACCGACACGCTGGCGACGCGCCGATGCGTGGCCGCGCAGGTCTTAAGCTGGACACTCACCACCCGCTCGTCCCCTCTCGTCAGGAGTGAATCTGCCCTCCAACGGTGACTCCTTCGTCCACCTGCACGTGCACAGCGAGTACTCGATGCTCGACGGCGCCGCGCGCGTCAAGCCGCTCATCGAGGCCGCGGTCGAACAGAGCATGCCCGCCGTCGCCGTGACCGACCACGGCAACGTGTTCGGTGCATTCGACTTCTGGCGCACGGCCACTGAGGCCGGCATCAAGCCGATCATCGGCACCGAGGCCTACGTCACCCCGGGCACCCATCGCGGCGACCGCACGAGGGTGCGCTGGGGCAACGGCGGCGAGGACGACGTGTCGGGCGCCGGCGCCTATACGCACATGACCCTGCTGTCGTCGACGACCGAGGGCATGCACAACCTGTTCCGGCTCTCGAGCAAGGCATCGATGGAGGGGTACTACTTCAAGCCCCGCATGGACCGCGAGATCCTCTCCGAGTACAGCACCGGCCTCATCGCCACAACCGGCTGCGTGAGCGGGGAGGTGCAGACCCGCCTGCGTCTCGGGCAGTACGACGAGGCGGTCAAGGCCGCCGGCGACTTCCAGGACATGTTCGGCAAGGAGAACTACTACGCCGAGATCATGGATCACGGCCTGCCGATCGAGCGGCGCACCATGAACGACCTGCTGAAGCTCGCCAAGCAGCTCGACATGCCCCTCGTCGCCACCAACGACCTGCACTACACGCACGCCCACGACGCCACCAGCCACGCCGCCCTTCTCTGCGTGCAGTCCGGTTCCACCCTCGACGACCCCAACCGCTTCAAGTTCGACGCCGACGAGTTCTACCTGAAGAGCGCCGACCAGATGCGGTCGCTGTTCCGCGACTATCCCGAGGCCTGCGACAACACCCTGCTCATCGCCGAGCGCTGCAACGTTGAATTCGATACCAACGCCAACTACATGCCGCGCTTCCCGGTTCCCGAGGGCGAGACCGAGGACTCCTGGTTCACCAAGGAGGTCGACGCCGGCCTCGCCGAGCGCTACCCGAACGGAATCCCCGACGAGGTGCGCAAGCAGGCCGACTACGAGGTCGGCGTCATCCTGCAGATGGGCTTCCCCGGCTACTTCCTCGTCGTCGCCGACTTCATCAACTGGTCGAAGCGGAACGGCATCCGCGTCGGCCCCGGCCGTGGTTCCGGTGCCGGATCGATGGCGGCATACGCCATGAAGATCACCGACCTCGATCCGCTGCGCCACGGGCTCATCTTCGAGCGCTTCCTCAACCCCGACCGCGTCTCCATGCCCGACTTCGACGTCGACTTCGACGATCGTCGCCGCGGCGAGGTCATCAAGTACGTCACCGAGAAGTACGGCTCCGAGCGCGTCGCCCAGATCGTGACCTACGGCACCATCAAGGCCAAGCAGGCGCTCAAGGATTCGTCCCGCGTGCTCGGGTTCCCCTTCGGCATGGGCGACAAGCTCACGAAGGCGATGCCGCCGCCCGTCATGGGCAAGGACATCCCGCTCACCGGCATCTTCGACAAGACGCATCCGCGATTCAAGGAGGCGTCGGACATCCGTGCCGTCGTTGAGACGGATCCCGATGCCCGCACGGTCTTCGACACGGCTCTCGGCATCGAGAACCTCAAACGCCAGTGGGGCGTGCACGCCGCCGGCGTGATCATGTCGAGCGACCCGCTCATCGACATCATCCCGATCATGAAGCGCGAGCAGGACGGCCAGATCGTCACGCAGTTTGACTACCCGGCTGCGGAGTCGCTCGGACTGATCAAGATGGACTTCCTGGGGCTGCGCAACCTCACGATCATCTCCGACGCCCTCGACAACATCGAGGCGAACCGCGGTCACAGGCTCGACCTCGAGTCGCTCGAGCTCGACGACCAGCCCTCGTACGACCTGCTCGCCCGGGGCGACACGCTCGGTGTGTTCCAGCTCGACGGCGGGCCCATGCGCGGCCTGCTGCGCCTGATGAAGCCCGACAACTTCGAGGACATCTCGGCGGTGCTGGCGCTCTACAGGCCCGGCCCGATGGGTGCCGACTCGCACACCAACTACGCCCTGCGCAAGAACGGCCTGCAGCCGATCACGCCGATCCACCCCGAGCTGGCCGAGGCCCTCGAAGACGTGCTCGGCGGCACCTACGGCCTCATCATCTACCAGGAGCAGGTGATGTCGATCGCCCAGAAGGTGGCCGGCTTCTCCCTCGGCCAGGCCGACATCCTCCGGCGCGCGATGGGCAAGAAGAAGAAGAGCGAGCTCGACAAGCAGTTCGAGGGCTTCTCGGGCGGAATGACGGCGAACGGATACTCCGCTGCGGCCATCAAGACGCTGTGGGACATCCTGCTGCCGTTCTCCGACTACGCCTTCAACAAGGCGCACTCGGCGGCCTACGGCGTCGTGTCGTACTGGACCGCGTACCTGAAGGCGCACTATCCGGCCGAGTACATGGCCGCGCTGCTCACCAGCGTCGGCGACTCCAAGGACAAGATGGCCATCTACCTGAACGAGTGCCGCCGCATGGGCATCAGGGTGCTGCCGCCCGACGTGAACGAGTCGATCGGCTTCTTCGCCGCAGCCGGCGAGGACATCCGCTTCGGCCTCGGCGCCGTGCGCAACGTGGGCATGAACGTCGTCGACGGCATCCGTGCCGCCCGAGAGGAGAAGGGCCGCTTCGAGTCGTTCCACGACTACCTGCGCAAGGTCCCGATCCACGCCACGAACAAGCGCACCATCGAGTCCCTGATCAAGGCAGGCGCCTTCGACTCCCTCGGCAACACCCGCCGCGCGCTCGTGGAGATCCACGAGCAGGCCGTCGAGTCGGCCGTGAAGATCAAGCGCGACGAGGACAACGGCAACGTCGGGTTCGACTTCGACAGCCTGTTCGAGGACGCCGGAGCCGCGCCGGTCTCGCACGTGCCCGATCGACCCGAGTGGTCGAAGCGCGACAAGCTCGCCTTCGAGCGCGAGATGCTCGGCCTCTACGTCTCCGACCACCCGCTCGCCGGGCTCGAGGTTCCGCTGGCCAAGCATGCCGACGTCGCCATCGCCGACCTCATGGCGAACGAGAGCACTCAAGACGGCGAGACCGTCACCATCGCCGGCCTGGTCACGAGCGTGCAGCACCGCACGGCGAAGAACTCGGGCAACCAGTACGGCATGATCCAGGTCGAGGACTTCGGCGGCGAGATCACCGTGATGTTCATGGGCAAGGCGTACCAGGAGTTCGCCCCGGCCCTGGTCGGCGACTCCATCGTGGTCGTGCGCGGACGCGTCAGCCTGCGCGACGACGGCATGAACCTGCACGCGTACAGCATCTTCAGCCCCGATCTCGGTCAGGGAGACATGGATGGCGCACCCGTCGTCATCTCGGTGCCGGAGTCGCGGGCGACGACGGACATCATGCAGTCGCTCGGCGACGTGCTCATCCGCCACTCCGGGGCGACCGAGGTGCGGCTGAAGCTCGTGAAGGGCTCGACGGCGCGCGTGTTCGAGGTGCCGTATCCGGTGCGCGTCACGGCGGACCTCTACGGCGAGCTCAAGAGCCTGCTCGGCCCCAACTGCCTGGTGTGAGTTGCGCGCTCGGACGACCCGATCGCCGCCCGTCGAACTGCCCACTTCCGCCAGTCAAGCGTGCCGTCCACTAGCGGAAGTGGGTAACTCGAGGGGCTGCGCGTCGTTGCTGCGGGTCAGTCCAACTCGATCGTGAAGACGATCGGTCCGTCGCCCACCCGCTCCTGCCTGGTGAAGCCCACGCGCGGATAGAACGCCAGGCCACCGACGTTCCGAGGGTCGACGGCGAGGTGCAGCCCCGTCACGCCGGCCTCCCGCAGGGCGTCGAGCGCCTTCCCGATGAGGACCCGCCCGAGCCCCTGCCCCTGCAGCCGCGGATGCAGGTCGATGTGCAGGTGCGCCGGATAGCGCTCCAGCACGTCGTCCGAGATGCGCTCCGGCTCGTGGAAGAGCGCGACGAGGGCGCTGTCGGCATCCGTCGCCGCCGATCCCACCGGGTACTGCGTGCGGAGGGCCGGCCACCACTCGCTCTCCTCCCACGCCTCGAACGCGCGGGTGTCCGGTGCAGCGAGCACGTAGCCGCCGATGCCGTGCTCGTCGGCGACGACGAAGGCGAACTCCGGATGCCGCACGGCGTACGGGCCGGCGTAGACATGTCCGATCAGGTGGGGGTTCTCGTACACTCGGCTGCCGTCGGTGCCGACATCACCCGTCACCAGGCAGATGGCGTAGATGCCGGGCAGGTCGTGGGGGAGCGGATGGCGGATCTCGGTCACCCGTCAACGTTAGCGGCGCGCTGCCGCACCCTGCCGGAGGCTGAGCCCGATGCCGATCAGCGCCATACCCACGATCGCCGCGCCGCCGAGCAGGGTGGCCGCATCGGGTTGAACGATCGACTGCCCGCGCAGGGCCTGCCAGGTCAGGAGCGCCATCACGGCACCGTAGATGGCGAAGGTCGTCCAGACCAGGCCGACCCGAACGCGCACGTCGGCGAGCACCCTGACGCGACGGGCTGCGAGCTCGATGAGCAGCAGCGCGAGAGGAAGCACCTGCAGGGCGTGCATGCCGATGAAGTGCGGAATGCGCAGGTCGCCGTGCTCGGTGCTCCAGCCGAGCAGCAGCAGCCCGGCCCCGCCGTCGTCGGCTCCCACGGTGTGGGCGCCGATGATGCCCTGGTAGTCGTCGAGCTGCGCGGGCAGGGGCAACGTCATGAGGAAGCCGAGGCCGAGACCCACGATGCAGAGCGCCGCTCCGAGCCTGATCGCCAGGGAGCGCGCGCGATCCGCCAGGGGCGTGAACCACAGGAGCACGGCAGCAACGAGGGTGGCGATCCAGAGCACGGCGATGGATGTGCCCATGATCGACCAGACGGCCTCGTCGAACGGGTTCGCCTGGTTGAAGTGGCTGCGGTGCCCGCGCACGGTCTGCAGCACGATGAGCACGGTCTCGATCGCGAGAGTGGCGGCGATCACCGTGCCCGCCCACCACGCCGTGCGCCGGAACCGCGTGAGCTGACCGATGAGCCACGCCCACGTCACGGCGTAGATCGCGATCGAGATGGCGAACTTCAGCGGCTTCGCCCACACGGGCGCACCGACGAGTTCGCGCTGGTCGACGAGCAGTCCGATCGTGGCCACCAGTCCGAGGGCGACCATGCCGACGGCGAGTGCGATCAGTGGTCGATGCCAGCGAACCGGCGGCGGAGGCAGCAGGGGCGAGCCCGCCCGGGTCGTGGCCGCCCTCGTCGGAACTGTCGTGGACATGGTCGCCTCGTCTCTCGACCCGGTGGGTCTCGAGAGCACGGTAGCGACGGTCGACGGATGCCCGGCATCCGCTCGCCCCCCGAGGAATGCGGGGGAATACCCCCGAAAAGCGAGGGAAGCTCAGTCCGAGAGCACGTCTCCCGGGGCGTGGTAGAACCGCTCGTGGTAGAGCAGCGGCGCGTCGATCGGGCCGAGGGCACCGGTCTCGATCTGCACGACCACGACGGCGCTGTTGTGCACCAGGACGCGCTCGATGATCCGGCCCTGCATCCACGCCGTCACGTCGGTGAGCACGGGGAGGTCGTGCGGGCCCCGCGTCCAGTGGTCGCCCGAGAAGCGCTCGGCGGCCGGACCGGCCATGATCTGCGCGAGCCCGCGGTTGCGGCGCCCGAGCATGTGGATGACGAGCCGATCGGTCTCGGCCAGCGCCGGCCACGAACTGGCGGAGCGCGCCATGTTGAAGGTCGCGAGCGGCGGGACCGCCGAGAGCGAGGCGAGCGAGGTTGCCGTGAAGCCGACGGGGGTTCCCGACGAGTCGAGCGCCGTGATGACGGCGACTCCGGCCGCATGACGGCGGAACGCCTGCTTGAACGAGAGCAGGTCCTCCGGCGTCGCGGCGTCGGAGAACGTGATGGAGCTGGAGGCGGGGGCTGACTCATTCATACGAATGCTTCAATCATCGTCCCGCCGGGGCTATTCCTGAAACGGGTCGTCACGCGGGTACGTAAACGCCGTGAGGCTTCGTCTCGGAACGCGGATGCCGCGGCCCGGCCCATAAACTCGAAGGCGTGATGCACACGATCGACCTCCGCGGCCGCACCCACACGTCGGCAGAACTGCTCGCGCTCGTTCCGCGCGCCGCCGTCGACGTCGCCGTGGCCAGCGAGGCCGCTGCGGCGCTCATCGACGAGGTGCGCACGGGTGGGTCGGAGGCGCTTCTCGCCCAGGCCGATCGCTTCGACGGCGGGCGTCCGCCGGCCCTCCGCGTTCCGGCATCCGAGATCGCCGACGCCGTCTCGACCCTCGACCCCGCCGTCCGCCGGGCCCTCGAGGAGACCATCCGGCGCGTCCGGCTCGCGAGCGCGGCCCAGGTGCCGCCGAACACCGTCACCGAGATCGGCCCCGGTGCGCGCATCCGTCAGCGCTGGCAGCCCATCGCCCGTGTCGGCCTCTACGTTCCCGGCGGCAAGGCCGTCTACCCGTCGAGCGTCGTCATGAACGTGGTTCCAGCCCAGGTCGCCGGCGTCACCTCGATCGCCCTCGTGTCGCCGCCGCAGCGCGACCACGGCTCGCACGTGCACCCCGTGGTGCTCGCGGCCGCCGGGCTGCTCGGGATCGACGAGGTCTACGCCATGGGCGGCGCCGGAGCCATCGGCGCCCTCGCCTACGGTGTCGACGACCTCGGCCTCGAGCCCGTGCAGCTCGTCACCGGGCCGGGCAACGTCTATGTCGCCGCGGCGAAGCGCCTCATCCGCGGCCAGGCCGGAATCGATGCCGAGGCCGGCCCCACCGACATCCTCGTGGTCGCGGATGCCGCAGCCGACGCCAGGCTCGTCGCCGCCGACCTCATCAGCCAGGCCGAGCACGACGAACTCGCCGCCGCCGTGCTGGTGACCGACTCGACCGAGCTGGCCGATGCCGTCGTCGCGGAGGTCGAGCGCCAGGTCGCTCTCACGACCCACCGCGAGCGCGTCACGGCGGCGTTGACCGGTGGGCAGTCCGCCGTGGTGCTCGTCGACGACCTCGAGGCGGCCGCCGCCTTCAGCAACGCCTTCGGACCGGAGCACCTGGAGATCCAGACGACGGATGCCGAGGCCGTGCTCGCCGGCATCCAGAACGCCGGCGCCATCTTCCTCGGACCGCACTCGCCCGTGAGCCTCGGCGACTACGCCGCCGGCTCCAACCACGTGCTGCCGACGGGCGGCCAGGCGCGCTTCGCCGCCGGACTGAATGCCGCGACCTTCCTGCGGTCGCAGCAGGTCGTGGAGTACACGGAGGAGGGTCTGGCCGACGTCGCCGAGTCGATCGCCGCACTGTCGGCGACCGAGGCGCTGCCGGCTCACGGCGATGCCGTGGTGGCGCGGTTCAGCTGAGGGGCGTCCGCGGGAGGGCGGCATCCTTCTGCCCCGAAATCCGCGGTGCTACCGTGGAATCATGACGCCGCAGGAGCTCGAGAACCTCGCTCACCTGCGCCGCGCCCGCGACCTGATCGACCGCGACTACGCCCAGCCGCTCGACGTGCCCACCATGGCGGCCAAGGCCCTCATGTCTCCGGCGCACTTCTCGCGCAGCTTTCGCGCCGCCTACGGGGAGACGCCGTACAACCACCTCATGACCCGCAGGATCGAGCGGGCCATGGCGTTGCTGCGGGCCGGGTCGAGCGTGACCGACGCCTGCATGGCCGTCGGGTGTACGTCGCTCGGATCGTTCAGCTCGCGCTTCCTCGAGATCGTGGGGGAGACGCCGTCGGCCTACCGCAGCCGGGGACACGACGCCGTGGAGGCCATGCCGGCCTGCATCGCGAAGGTCTACACGCGGCCGAAGCGGAACGCGCCGAGTACCGGGGAGTCGGCATCAGCGCCTGCGGCATCCGCGGCATCCGATCCGAGCAGGATCGGAGAAGCGGGCGTCTCGAGCGCGGCGTAGCGTCGACTCCATGACCATCGCACTCCAGTTCACCAACATCACCGTCAACGACGTCGACGAGTCGCTGCCGTTCTACCGCGACGCCCTCGGGCTCGAGGTGCAGAACGACGTCGCCTCGGGCGACTACCGCTGGGTCACCCTGGGCAGCGACGCCCAGCCCGGGCTCGGCATCGTGCTGTCCGTGCCGCACGCCGGACGCTCGCAGGCCGACGGCGACGCCATGCAGGAACTCCTCACCAAGGGCGTGCTGCCGCTGCTCGTGTTCGCCTCCGACGACGTCGACGCCACCTTCGAGACCCTGCGCGCCTCGGGCGCCGAGGTGCTGCAGGAGCCGATCGACCAGGGGTGGGGTCCGCGCGACTGCGCCTTCCGCGACCCGTCGGGCAATACCGTGCGCATCGCCCAGGCCCCCACGGCCTGAGCGATCTGCCGCATCCGGAACCCCCTCGCCCGTTCGCTAGGCTGGGGGCACGATGTTCTGCCCTTTCTGCCGTCACCCCGACTCCCGCGTCATCGACTCCCGCACCAGCGATGACGGCCTCAGCATCCGTCGTCGGCGTCAGTGCCCCGAGTGCGGTCGCCGCTTCTCGACCACCGAGACCGCGAGCCTCTCGGTGATCAAGCGCAGCGGAGTCGTCGAGCCCTTCAGCCGTGAGAAGGTCGTCAGCGGCGTGCGCAAGGCCTGTCAGGGGCGTCCGGTGACGGATTCCGACCTCGCGGTGCTCGCGCAGAAGGTCGAGGAGACCATCCGCTCGACCGGTGCATCTCAGCTCGACGCCAACGACATCGGCCTCGCGATCCTGCCGCCGCTGCGCGAGCTCGACGAGGTCGCCTACCTCCGCTTCGCCAGCGTCTACCAGGCCTTCGAATCGCTCGACGACTTCGAGTCGGCCATCGAGCAGCTCCGCGACGAGCACGGCCGCCTCCCGGCCCGCCCGCAGGAGTAGCCGCCCGTGTACGAGTTCATCTTCCGCACCTTCTTCGCGCGCATGGACCCGGAGCGCGCCCACCACCTGGGCTTCGTGGTCATCCGGATGCTGGGCTGGCCCGTCATCGGACCGATCGTCGCCCGCTTCACACGTTCACCGAAGCCGCAGCCCGTGCGCGCGCTCGGCCTGACCTTCCCAACGCCGTTCGGTGTCGCAGCCGGCTTCGACAAGAACGCCCACGCCGTGATCGGCCTCGGCCGCCTCGGGTTCGGTCACATCGAGGTCGGCACCATCACGGCTCACGCTCAGCCGGGCAACGAGACCCCGCGCCTGTTCCGGCTCATCCCCGACCGTGCCGTGATCAACCGCATGGGATTCAACAACGCCGGCGCCGATGTCGCCCGCACCCGCCTCGTCGCCCTCAGACGCAGGCGCAACCGACCCGTCATCGGCGTGAACATCGGCAAGAGCCGCATCACGCCGGTCGAGGAGGCCACCGAGGACTACCTCGCCTCCACCCGCCTGCTCGCGCCCCTCGCCGACTATCTCGTCGTCAACGTCTCCTCGCCGAACACTCCGGGCCTGCGAGGCCTGCAGGAGCTCGAACTCCTGACCCCGCTGCTCACCGCGGTGAAGGCTGCCGCCGGTGCGACTCCGCTGCTCGTCAAGATCGCTCCCGACCTCGAGGACGACGCCATCGACCGCATCGCCGGCCTCGTCGTGGAGCTCGGACTCGACGGCATCATCGCCACCAACACCACAATCTCCCGCGAGGGTCTCGCGACATCAGCGTCGGTCGTCGAGGCTGCCGGTGCCGGCGGACTCTCGGGTGCGCCGCTCGCAGCCCGCTCGCTGGCCGTGCTCCGCCGCATCCGTGCGGTCGTGCCCGATTCGCTCTGCGTGATCTCCGTCGGCGGTGTCGACACGGCGGCGGATGTCGCCGAACGCCTGGCAGCCGGAGCCACCCTCGTGCAGGGCTACACGGCGTTCCTCTACCGCGGCCCGCTGTGGGCCCGCCAGATCAACCGCGGTCTGGCCGAGCTCCGCCGCTAGCCCCCGCGCGCCGGGCAATGCCGCGCTGCCGCTCACTCGCACGCGCTTCATGAGAAAAGGAGCTCACTCCTTGACCTCAGCGGAGCAGCGGAGGACCGTGTTGTGCAGCTGCGGTGGCGAAGGAGCATGCAGCGGTGTTCTGACAGGTCACGAGCGGCTCAACCCACGCCGGTCGCTCGAGTGACGCATGGCGGCCGGTACCGACCTATGTCGACCGGAGGAAACTCATGGGAATCAGAAGAACGCTGCTCTCGGGTGCCGCTGTCGCGGCTCTCGTACTCTCGTCGTTGCTCGCCCCAGCCGCGGCGAACGCGACCACGCAGGCGGGCGATGGCCCCGGCCACGGCGGTGGCCCGGCAGAGACCATGCTCGTGTCGGGTCTGCAGGGTGCCAGTGGCAGCACCATCGGACCTGACGGAGCGCTCTACGTCACCGAAGGCGCGATAGGCCAGGTGACGCGGATCGATCCGCGGACCGGGGCGACATCGCCACTGGTGACGGGACTCCCGCCCGCGATCATCGGCATCGGCGGCGCCATCGACGTGGCGTTCATCGGCCGCACGGCCTACGTCCTCGTGACGATGGTGGGCGATGACGTGCCCGGAGCCACGACCAATGACACCGTCGGCATCTACAGGGTCGACGGACCGGACAGCTTCACGGTGGTCGCCGACATCGGCGCATGGTCGATCGAGAATCCCCCGCCGGCCGATTTCGACATCTTCATCGCCCGCGGAGTGCAGTTCGCGATGCAGCCGTCCCGCGGTGGCTTCCTCGTGACCGACGGGCACCACAATCGCGTGCTGAAGGTGTCGCTGTCCGGGGAGATCAGTCAGCTGATCCAGTTCGGCAACATCGTTCCGACAGGCCTGACCAGCCGTGGTTCCGTCGTGTACATGGCCGAGGCCGGACCGGTGCCGCACGTCGCCTCCACCGGCAAGGTCGTCTCCTTCGGTCGATGGAACCCGCGGCCCCGGGACGTGGCATCCGGATACAGCCTGCTCGTCGACGTCGAGTACGGTCCGTGCGGGCTCTACGCGCTCTCGCAGGGCGACTCGCCGGGCACGGTGCCCGAGGGATCGCCCGCCCTGCCCGACAGCGGTGAGCTGCTGAGGGTCGATCGCACCGGTACGTTCTCCGTCGTGGCCGACGGTCTCGATCTGCCGACGTCCGTCGACTTCAGGGGCGACACCGCCTATGTCGTCACCCTCGGTGGCGAGGTGGTGAAGATCACCGGACTCGCGAAGCACCACCGCGGAGGAGGATGCGGAGGGACCGGACATCACGGACGCTGAGTCGACCTGACCCCCGTCAGAACAGGGCGTGCACCCCCGTGGCCACCGCGTAGATCGTGACGCCGGCCAGCGCTCCCACGACCGTGCCGTTGATGCGGATGAACTGCAGGTCCTTGCCGACCTGCAGTTCGATCTTCTCGGTCGTCTCGCGGGCGTCCCAGCGCTCGACGGTCTCCGTGATCACTGCGGCGAGGTCGTGCCTGTAGTTGAGCACCACGTAGGTGGCGGCATCCGCTATCCACGCGTCGACCTTCCCGGCCAGCACGCGGTCCTTCGACAGTCGCTGTCCCACCTCGACGAGCGCCGCCTCTGCCCCGATGCGGAGTTCGCTCGACGGGTCGGCCAGCGAGTCGGCCAGGCTCACCTTCACCGAGCTCCAGAGTTCATCAGCGAACTCGCGCAGCCTGGGGGAGTCGAGGAAGTCGGCCTTGATCGCCTCGACGCGCTCGATCATCTCGGGATCGTGCTGCAGCCTGTCGGTGACTCCGGCGAGGTACTTGTCGATCGACAGGCGCAACGGATGCTGCTGATCCTCGCGCACCGACTGCAGCAGCTTCAGCACCTCGCGATGCGCACGGTCGTCCACGATTCCGCTGACGAAGCCGGGCACCCAGCGGGGGAGCCGCTCCGAGACCACGTCGCCGAGAGCATCGGGATGCGCCACCAGCCACGTCTCGGTGGCATCGAGCACGGCATCCACCGCCGCCCGCTGCTGGTCGGCCGCGACGAGCTGCGATCCGACCCGCCCGAGCGACGGCGCCCACTCGGGTTCGAACAGGTGACGACGCGCGAGCCGCTCGATCATGTCGCGCACGTCATCGTCGCTCAGCAGCTTCAGCATGCCCTGCGCCGCGACGGCCCCCTCGGCGCTGACGCGGGCTGCGTTCCGCGGATCCGCGAGCCAGGTTCCCACCTTGTCGGCGACGCTGAAGGTGGCCAGCTTGCCGCGCACGACCTCCTCCGAGAGGAAGTTCTCCTCGACGAATTCGCCGAGACTCGCCCCGATCTCGTCCTTGCGGGTCGGGATGATCGCCGTGTGCGGAATCCTGAGGCCGAACGGATGCCGGAACAGCGCGGTCACAGCGAACCAGTCGGCGATGGCGCCCACCATCGCGCCCTCCGCAGCGGCACGCACATAGGCGAGCCAGGGGTAGGTGTCCTGCAGCGAGAAGGACACGGCGAACACGACGGCGGCGAGCACGAGGAGCCCGCCGGCGATGCGCTTCATCTGCCGGAGCGCGACCAGCCTGGCGGCATCCGCGTCGCTCAGGATTCGCGGTGATGCGGTCGCCTCGCGCTCTGCCGTGAGCGGTTCTGCCTCCCGTGTCATCGAGCCCCCTTCAGATGGTGAGTGTCACTGCCTCCACCGTATGCCTCGCGGAGCCTGCACCCGCTTCTGCGCGGGTCTCGGCTACTCGGCCCCGATCGGGGGAAGATGCTCGCTGCGATGGATCTCGTAGGTCACGGCGTTGCCGGGGGAGTCGGGATCGTCGGTGATCGGCTTGTCGTCCATGAACAGCCGGATGGCATGCGCTAATTCTCCAGGGTGGCTGAAGTTGATCGCGTGCGCGGCGCCCTCGATGACGACGAGGAGCAGATGGTTGTCCGTGCGCACGGCGACGTCATGCACCCGCTGCGGCCCGGGCATGAGCGGGTCGCGGGTGCCGATCACCACGAGGGTGGGGATCTTCAGCGCGAGGAGGCGGTCGAGTGTCGGATACTGCGTGAGTGCTCGGAACATCCTGACGGTGCTCGGAACGCCGAAACGCAGGTAGTCGGGGGTGGCGACTCCGACCATCCGCGTCGGCTCCCGGCCTCCATCGCGCGCCAGCTGCCCGACCGCTCGCCTGAGGGGTTGATTGTGAATCCCGCCGGCGGGGGAGACCAGGACCGCCCGTTCGAGTCGTTCCGGATAGTGGTGCGCGAACTCCAGGATCACGGGGCATCCCATCGAGTTGCCCACTAGCGTGACCGACTCGATCCCGCGATCGTCGAGGAATCGAGCCGCGGCGTGCGCCAGGTCGGGCACGTCGAGCGAGTTGGGCGCTTTCCCGCTGCGACCGAATCCCGGAAGGTCCGGCACCAAGGTGTGGAACTCGTCGCTCAGCAGGGCTGCCGTCGGCAGGAGGTAGCGGCCCGACAGTCCGAAGCCATGCAGGTGCATCATCACCCGTGCACCCGGGGGCGGCTCCGGCGATTCCCGGTAGAAGACGTCGATGCCATCGACCGTGGTCCAGCGCTCGGCGAGGATCGACGCGGGTCTGCGCGGAGTGCGACGCTCTCGACGACGGGCGTCCGCGGACTCCCTGGACTGCACCGGGTCCTTCATCTGCAACCCCCTGTCGATCAGGTGATTCTCGCCGATATCCACGGCGACACCGCTTTCCCCCACGGTAGGCCCAGAGGCGGCTCCTGCGCATCCTCGGATTCAGCTGAAGCTTCGGCGGCCTGCAGCTCCTCGATGGAGAGCGTCATTCCTCCGGCGCCGATGGATTGACAGGCTCGAACGAGGCGAGTGAACGCCTGTAGCCGCGAAACCCGAGCGCCAGGAAGGTCGCGACCGAGACGACCGTCAGCACGGCGCCGACGATGATCGCGAGGCCGTACCAGTCGGTGAGGGCGGCCAGCAGGCCACCGACGAAGAGGCCGAGCACCGCCGAGTTGATGACGATGATGAAGACCATCGAACTCCCGGCGACCTGCGTGGATCCACGCGGCCGGAGGAATGAGTACGTTCGCTTCATCCCGGCCTCGTCGTCGTGGGTCGATGCGAAGAAGTATCGCTCGACGCCGGGGTCGATGTCGACATAGGCGGCTCGCAGGCGATTCATCGCGAGAACGAACATCATGTCCTCGTCGGCGACGTTGATCACGCGGATCTGGGTCAGGATGCCGATCACGTACAGCAGACCGAGGATGCCCAGCGCAGACGGGGCGAACGGCCCACTGTACTGCGTGGCCTGGCCGAGCAGGCTCACGCTCACGAGGGCTGCGGAGACGAGAGTGAGGAAGATCGCGATGCGCGTGAGCACCTCGGCCTGCGCGGTGCTGCGCGACGCGAGGAGACCCCAGTGCTCGGTGGCGAGGATCTGCGCACGGACGGAGGGCGGAACCGGCGGCGGCTCCGCGGAGGCAGGCGATGCCGCATCCGTCATGGGACACATTGTGCTCTCGTCAGCAGGCGGCCGCCAGAGTCGCGGGCAACCCCCGCCGGGCTCGCCGAGAAGATCGGAATGACGCGCCCGGGAACGACGAAGGCCCGGCCACTCGATGAGTGTCCGGGCCTCGTACTGGAGGGGATGACGGGAATCGAACCCGCGTGATCAGTTTGGAAGACTGAGGCTCTACCATTGAGCTACATCCCCGTGGCCTCTGCGAAAAGGCAACTCGACCATCGTAATACAGACTCGAGGGTGCTCCGTCCACGTCGACGTCGAGCCGGGCATCGAGCCGGGCATCGAGCCGCACGTCGAACGAGATGCCGAGCCGTCGCTCTGACGGAACGCACGGATGCCGTGCAGTAGACTTTCCGAGGTTCCCCGCTATTCGCGTGCCTTGGCGCGCGCCTCGCGTTGGATCGAGAACGAGTTGAGCGGATGACTCGGGGCGTAGCTCAGCTTGGTAGAGCGCCCGGTTTGGGACCGGGAGGTCGCAGGTTCGAATCCTGTCGCCCCGACCACCGCATCGACACACCCCCTCATCTACAGGAGATCTTCCCCCATGCCGAACACCTCGGTTGAGAAGCTCAGCCCGACTCGCGCGAAGCTCACCATCTCGGTGACGCCCGAGGAGCTGAAGCCCAGCATCACCCACGCGTACAGCCACATCGCCGAGGAGATCAACATCCCCGGCTTCCGCAAGGGCAAAGTTCCGCCCCCCATCATCGACCAGCGCGTGGGCAAGCTCGCCGTTCTCGAGCACGCCGTCAACGAGGGCCTCGACGGCTTCTTCCGCGCCGCCGTCGCCGAGCACGACCTCCGCACCCTCGGACGCCCGTCGGCCGACATCGTCGAGTGGCCCAGCGACAAGGACTTCTCGGGCGACCTCCTCGTGCACATCGAGGTCGATGTGCGTCCCGAGATCGACCTCCCCGACTACAACGGCATCGCCCTCACGGTCGACGCCGTCGAGGTCGGCGACGAGGAGATCCAGAAGGAGCTCGACACCCTGCGCAGCCGCTTCGGCACGCTCAGCACCGTCGACCGTCCCGCGAAGAGCGGCGACTTCGTCACCATCGACCTGATCGCCACCATCGACGGTGCCGAGGTCGACACCGCCAGCGGCATCTCCTACGAGCTCGGCTCGGGTGACCTCATCGAGGGCATCGACGAGGCCCTCGACTCCCTCACCGCAGGCGAGGCCACGACCTTCGAGTCGAAGCTGCTCGGCGGCGACCACGAGGGCGAGACCGCTGAGATCGCCGTCACCGTCATCGCCGTCAAGGAGCGCGAGCTCCCCGAGGCCGACGACGACTTCGCCCAGATCGCCAGCGAGTTCGACACCCTCGACGAGCTGAAGGCCAGCCTCGCCGAGCAGGCCGGCCGCTCCAAGACCTTCGAGCAGGGCGGCCAGGCGCGCGACCTCCTCATCGAGAAGCTCACCGAGCTCGTCGAGGTTCCGGTTCCCGCCGGCCTCATCGAGGACGAGGTGCACCGTCACCTCGAGAACGAGAACCGCCTCGAGGACGACGAGCACCGCGCAGAGGTCGCCATCTCGAGCGAGAAGACCTTCCGCACCCAGATCCTGCTCGACGCCATCGCCGAGGCCGAAGAGGTCAAGGTCAGCCAGGACGAGCTCTCGCAGTACCTCATCCAGGGTGCTGCCCAGTACGGCATGGACCCGAACGAGTTCGTCCAGGCCCTGAGCAGCAACGGTCAGATCCCCGCCATGGTCGGAGAGGTCGCCCGCAACAAGGCCCTCGCGCTCGTGCTGGGCAAGGCTGTCGTCACCGACTCCAACGGTGCAGCGGTCGACCTGTCCGACTTCGTCGTCACCGAGGAGGACGAGGACGAGGCTGAGGCCGAGGTCGTCGCCGAGGCTGAAGAGGTCGTCGAGGACGCCGAGGCAGCCGACGCCGTCATCGAGGCCGAGGAGAAGCCGAAGAAGGCTCCCGCCAAGAAGAAGGCACCGGCGAAGAAGGCAGACGCCGAGTAGTCAGCACCATTCACCATCGGGAGGGTCGATCGCGTTCGCGCGGTCGGCCCTTTCGCGTACGAGAAGGAGAACGGATGCAGCACCCCACGCCATCCGACGACTGGAACGCGCTCGTCGACGCCGTCTGGGCCGCAGCCGACGAGCTCGGTGACGACGCCGTCATCCAGCGCATCGACGCCCTCGCCGCCGAGCGGGGCGAAGACGACGCCCGCGCCGCCTTCGAGATGGTCGGCGCCCGAGACTCGGCCGGACTCGAGTCGGAAGCCGCGCCGCTGTACCGCACAGCTCTCGCACGAGGCCTCGACGAGGTCCACCGGCCGCAGGCCGTCATCCAGCTCGCGAGCACCCTCCGCAATCTCGGCGAGGTCGAGGACAGCATCCGGATGCTGGAGGCCGAACGCGCCGAGCATCCGGAGTCACCGCTCGACGACGCGGCCGCCGCGTTCCTGGCGCTGGCGCTCGTGACGCGCGGCGACGCCGAGAGGGCGGCATCCGTCGCTCTCAGCGCACTCGCACCGCACCTTCAGCTCTACACGCGCTCGGTGCGCGCCTACGCGGCCGAGTTGGCACTCTGACACCGACTCTGCTCACGGCGAACATGGCCCGGTTCCGGTGATCCGCTCGGTTAGATTCGTCTTACGCGATAACTGAAGGAGCGACACAATGGCCGAACCGACACTGGGACCCAGTGTTTTTGACCGCCTGCTGAAGGACCGCATCATCTGGCTCGGTTCCGAGGTGCGCGACGAGAACGCCAACGAGATCGCGGCGAAGCTTCTGCTCCTCGCCGCCGAGGACTCGAAGCGGGACATCTACCTCTACATCAACTCTCCCGGCGGCTCGATCACGGCCGGCATGGCGATCTACGACACCATGCAGTTCGTTCCCAACGACATCGTGACCGTCGGCATCGGAATGGCGGCCTCGATGGGCCAGCTCCTCCTCACCGCCGGCACCAAGGGCAAGCGCTACATCACCCCGAACGCCCGCGTGCTGCTCCACCAGCCGCACGGTGGCTTCGGTGGAACGTCGAGCGACATCCAGACCCAGGCTCAGCTCATCCTCGACATGAAGCGCCGCCTCGCCGAGATCACCGCTGCCCAGACCGGCAAGACCGTCGAGCAGGTCAACGAGGACGGCGACCGCGACCGCTGGTTCAACGCCCAGCAGGCACTCGAGTACGGCTTCGTGGATCACATCCGCGAATCGGCGCTCGACGTGTTCGGCGGCGGCGGCACGGACGCCAAGTAGAGCACCGAAGAGAGACAAGGACTTAGACATGACCATCCCCAGCTTCGGTGGATCCGCAACGAGCTCGATGGGCGGCAGCGCACTGCACCAGCCGTCCTCGCGCTACATCCTGCCCACGTTCGAGGAGCGCACGGCCTACGGCTACAAGCGCCAGGACCCCTACGCCAAGCTCTTCGAGGACCGCGTGATCTTCCTCGGCGTGCAGGTCGACGACGCGTCGGCCGACGACATCATGGCGCAGCTGCTCGTGCTCGAGAGCATGGACCCCGACCGCGACATCATGATGTACATCAACTCGCCCGGCGGCTCGTTCACGGCCATGACGGCGATCTACGACACCATGCAGTACATCCGTCCGCAGATCCAGACCGTGGTTCTCGGGCAGGCCGCGTCGGCCGCAGC
The DNA here is from genome assembly GCF_004570845.1 of Orlajensenia leifsoniae. GTDB lineage: Bacteria > Actinomycetota > Actinomycetes > Actinomycetales > Microbacteriaceae > Orlajensenia > Orlajensenia leifsoniae. Next base: position 238,255 of record NZ_SPQZ01000002.1, read on the forward strand.
GGTTCTCGCCGCTGCCGGCACGCCCGGCAAGCGCCTCGCCCTCCCGAACGCCCGCATCCTCATCCACCAGCCGGCCGTCGGCCAGGCCGGTCAGGGGCAGGCGTCCGACATCGAGATCCAGGCGCAGGAGATCCTCCGCATGCGCATCTGGCTCGAGGAGACGCTGGCCAAGCACTCGAACCGCACGGTCGAGCAGGTCAATAAGGACATCGACCGCGACAAGATCCTGTCCGCGGCCGACGCCCTCGAGTACGGACTGATCGACCAGGTGCTGAGCTCCCGCAAGGGCCTCGCCGCCATCGCCAAGTAAGCACGACCCGGCGAGTAGGAACACCTCCACCGTGAACGCGGCGGACGACTGGCTGCACGACAGCCGGGCCGTCCGCCGCGTTTCCGTGTATCCGGATGCCGCAGTCGAGTGGAACTCGTGGCCGGCATCCATCCCTGCCGTCGGCCAGTTCCTGCGTGAGGGCGGCCGCGAGTTCGCTCCCGGACTGACCCTGCTCGTCGGCGAGAACGGGAGTGGTAAGTCGACCCTGCTCGAAGGCATCGCGATGGCCTGCGGCCTGCCGCCCGAGGGAGGCAGCAACCAGGGGAGTCACTCCACGCGGCCGAGCGAGTCGCGGCTCTCGGAGTGGTTGCGCATCGAACGCAGCCCGAGCGCCCCGCGCTGGGGATTCTTCCTCCGGGCCGAGACCATGCACGGCTACTACAGCTATCTCGAGGCCCTGCCGAACAGCCCCGATCGCGACCTCCACGAGCTGAGCCACGGCGAATCGTTCAATCGCATCCTCGACGACAAGCTCAACCACCCCGAGTACGTCGCCGGCCTCGCCTGCCTCGACGAGCCGGAGGCCGCACTCTCCTTCGGCTCCAGCCTGCGCTGGATCGCCGGCCTGGCCGAGGCCCTGCAGCGCGGCACCCAGGTGATCTGCGCCACCCACTCGCCGATCCTGGCCTCTTTCCCCGGAGCATCGATCCTCGAGCTCGGGGAGTGGGGCATCAGGGAATCGACCTGGGAGGACCTCGAACTCGTCGGCCACTGGCGCAGCTACCTCGACGACCCGCAGCGCTACCTTCGTCACCTGCTCGACTGAGCGGCGCCGCTTCGCGCAGGGCGAACGGCGCGCTGACGGCAACGGCGGCACGGTTCCCGCAATTGTCCGTGGCACAGGTTAGGCTCGGTTCCAGTTGCACTGAAGGGGGCACTGATGGCTCGCATAGGCGAAAGCGCCGACCTGCTCAAGTGTTCTTTCTGCGGAAAGAGCCAGAAGCAGGTGCAGCAGTTGATCGCGGGTCCGGGTGTCTACATCTGCGACGAGTGCGTCGAGCTCTGCAACGAGATCATCGAGGAGCGGCTCGCCGAGGCAGGCGAAGAGGTCTCCGACGAGTTCGATCTTCCCAAGCCCCGCGAGATCTTCTCCTTCCTCGAGGAGTACGTGATCGGCCAGGAGGCCGCCAAGCGCGCCCTCGCCGTCGCCGTCTACAACCACTACAAGCGCGTGCGCGCCCGCACCACCATCGGGCCGGCCGACGCCATCGACGACATCGAGATCGCCAAGTCGAACATTTTGCTGATCGGCCCGACCGGCTGCGGCAAGACCTACCTCGCGCAGACTCTCGCGAAGCGCCTCAATGTGCCCTTCGCCGTGGCGGATGCGACTGCGCTCACCGAGGCCGGCTACGTCGGTGAAGACGTCGAGAACATCCTCCTCAAGCTCATCCAGGCCGCGGACTACGACGTCAAGCGCGCCGAGACCGGCATCATCTACATCGACGAGGTCGACAAGATCGCCCGCAAGGCGGAGAACCCGTCGATCACCCGCGACGTCTCGGGTGAGGGTGTGCAGCAGGCGCTGCTCAAGATCCTCGAGGGCACTGTCGCCTCCGTTCCTCCGCAGGGCGGCCGCAAGCATCCGCACCAGGAGTTCATCCAGATCGACACGACGAACGTGCTGTTCATCGTGGCCGGCGCCTTCGCCGGCCTCGAGGAGATCATCTCCTCCCGCGCGGGCAAGAAGGGCATCGGCTTCGGCGCCCCTCTGCACATCAAGGGCAACGAGCAGAACCTGTTCAGCGAGGTGCTCCCCGAAGACCTGCACAAGTTCGGCCTGATCCCCGAGTTCATCGGGCGTCTCCCCGTCGTGACCACCGTCACGCCGCTCGACCAGGCCGCTCTCATGCAGATCCTCACCGAACCGCGCAACGCCCTCGTCAAGCAGTACCAGCGCATGTTCGAGATCGACGGCGTCGAGCTCGAGTTCGAGACCGACGCCCTCGAGGCCATCGCCGACCTGGCGGTTCTCCGCCAGACCGGTGCCCGCGGCCTCCGCGCCATCATGGAGGAGGTGCTCGGGCCCATCATGTTCGAGGTCCCCTCCAGCGATGACGTCGCCGGTGTCGTCGTGACGCGCGCCTCGGTGCTCGAGAACGCCGCTCCCACGATCGTGCCCGTCAAGGCGCGCCGCGAAGAGAAGTCCGCCTGACCGGCACTGTGAACCCGGAACGCCTCGGGCTTTCGAGGAGAGACGGGGGAGGCCTCTTCCACACTGTCCTCGCCGGCGTCATCGCCGCGATCACCGGGTTCGCCAGTTCCTTCGCTCTCGTCATCGCGGGCCTCGGGGCCGTCGGGGCCACGGATGGGCAGGCCTCATCGGGTCTCTTCGCCCTGTGCCTGGCCACGGGCATCACCTGCATCGTGCTGCCGCTCGTGATGCGCATCCCGATCTCGTTCGCGTGGTCGACACCGGGGGCGGCGCTCCTCATCGCCGCCGGCGCCGTGACGGGGGAGTTCGCGGCAGCCGTCGGAGCGTTCCTCGTGTGCGGAGTGCTCATCGTGCTGGCCGGGCTGTGGCCGGCGCTCGGGCGAGCGATCACCAGCATCCCCAAGCCCATCGCCAGCGCCATGCTCGCCGGCATCCTGTTCCCCATCTGCCTCGCTCCGGTCACGGCATCCGTCACCGAACCCGCCATCGCGATCCCGATGGTGCTCGTCTGGCTTCTGTTGGCCAGGCTCGCACCACGTTGGGCCGTTCCTGCGGCCATGCTCGTGGCCGTGATCGGCATCGGCATCGCGGCCGGTCCCGGCGTCTTCGCCAGTGCATCGGCGGCCCCGCACCTCGAGTTCGTGATGCCGGTCTTCGATCCCCTCGTTATCGTCAGCCTCGGGCTGCCTCTGTTCATCGTGACGATGGCCGGGCAGAACGTGCCGGGGTTCGCCGTCATGTCGACGTTCGGCTACACGCCGGCTCCCCGTCCGGTCCTGGTGAGCAGCGGCCTCGGCACGATCGGCGCCGCGCTCTTCGGGGGTCACGCCATCAACCTCGCAGCGATCACCGCGGCTCTCATGGCGTCTCCGGAGTCGCACCCCGACAAGTCGAAGCGCTGGATCGCCACATTCACCTCAGGCGTCGTGTATCTCGTGCTCGGCCTGTGCGCCGGGCTCGCGACGGCCGTCGTCGCGGCGGCTCCGCCGATCATCATCACCGCCGTGGCGGGTCTCGCGCTTCTCGGCGCTTTCGTCACGGCCATCGGCGGGGCGCTCGAGGCGCCCCAACACCGCATCACCGGCATCGCGACCTTCCTCGTCACGGCATCCGGCATCTCGATCATCGGAATCGGTTCCGCGTTCTGGGGCCTCATCGTGGGTGGGGTGCTGATGGCGTGGCTGTCGCCCTGGAAGCGGGCCAGCCCGGATACGGCCGGGGGAGCGCACCCAGCAGACTCAGAGCCCGGCGTGCCTGCGCAGGCACGCCTCGACGAGGAGACCGATCATGAGCCAGACCGCCCCTGAGCCGACCACGGACGGCCGCACCGCCTCCGCCACGACGTCCACGGCGCGCTCTGCGCCTGACGGCTCCGCATCCGGTTCCGCAGCCGTCAGCCGCTGGCGTCGCATCGCCGTCATCGTCATCGTGGCGTCGTTCTCGATCACCGCCCTCGTCGGCATCATCTCCCTGCTCGTCGGGAGCCTCGGCGACGTGCAATGGCGCATCCTGGGCACGACATCGCTCGTCGGCACGTTCAGCGTGCTCGCGCTCTGCCACCTCGCCATCGTCGCCGGGGCGTATCGATGGATCGCCGCTGCGGGACTGCTGGTCAGTGCCCTCGCGCTGCTGATCGGACTCGGAATGATCTGGGCTCCCGACGACTGGATGTTCCGCTCCACCTTCGGCTGGCAGAGCTTCGGCATCACGGCGGTCCTCGCCGTGAGCGCCGCTCACGCCAACCTGCTTCTCATCCTGGGCCGACGCCGACGGCCGCTCGTGCGCATCGGACTCTGGGTCACGATCGGCCTCATCGCCCTCCTCGCGGCTCTGCTCGTGCTCGAGATCGCCACCGAGTGGGGCATCAGCAGCGACGGCTTCACCCGACTGATCGGCACCGTCGCCATTCTCGATGTGCTCGGAACCGTCGTCGTTCCGGTTCTCGCGATCTTCCTCCGCGACGATGCGGACGAAGCCGCGGCTCCGGAGGCCGCGGACTCGACCGAGGGCGCGGTCGTTCCGGTCTCGTCCGTGACGGCCGCGCGCCTCGACGCCCTGCGTGCGGGTCGTGGAGTCAGCCGCGAGCGCCTGATCGAGGAGCTCGTGGCGGCGGCGGACGACGCGCGCCGCAGCATCAGCTAGTCGAAGACCCGCACCAGGTTCCAGCGCGTGCGACCGTCGTACTCGACGTCGAACACATGGGTCTCCCCGTCATCGGTACTCGCCTGGAACCGCCAGCCGCAGATCTGCAGGGGAGCCCGGCCATAGCCGAGTTCGTGGCGGGCGAGTGGCTGCCACCAGTCGCACGGACCCACGAGCGCTGTCGGCACGTCGTTCACCCGGAAACGACGCGACCGCCAGACGATGCGCTGCGGTTCTCCGCTCTCCGTGGTCCACACGGCCACGGCCTCGTCGATCTGGGTCATGCTGCCTCCACGGGACATTCGAAGATGTGTTCGACTATAGCACCGGGGCACGACAACGGCCCCGTCGCATCGTGAGCGACGAGGCCGGTGGGGGAGGTCTGGTCTAGGCCAGGTCGTCGTCCGTGCGAGCGCCGAAGACGATCTCGTCCCAGCTCGGCATCGACGTGCGGCCCTTCTTGCGAGAGGCCGATGGCACGCCGCCGGTCTGATTGGCCCAGTCGCGGCGTGCTCCGGATGCCGCCGTGGGAGCGGATGCCGGGGGAGTGATCGTCGCGGGGATCGGGAGCTCGGGCTGTTCGGTGATGTTGCCCGAGCCGGCTGGAGCGACGCTCGGAGCATCGGCGGCATCGCTGTCGAAGTTCGCGGTCTCCCGCTCCCCACGACGGCGACGGAGCGCCTCGAGGAGGTCCGCCGTCTCGCTCAGCGACTTGGGCGGGTCGTCGGCCCGGTTGATGGCGGCCTTGGTGACGGCGGCGCTGGAGACTCCGGTGCGTCCGTACGGGATCGGTTCGGCCGGGACGTCGACCTCGGCCTGCTCGATGAGCGGGTCGCGGAACGTGAAGGCCCCGCTGTCGAAGCGCGACTGATCGGCATCCGTCGTGTCGACGGCGCGCAGCCGGGGGATGAGCGAACCTGAGAGTTCACCCTGCTGCGAGAGGGTGACGGCCTCGCTGTTGAGAGGTGCCAGGGCCAGCTTCTTCGGCTCGAATCCCCAGCGGGCGTCGTGGTCGATGGAGTCGGCCGTGAACTCGAGCTTGATGATCCAGCCGCCTGCCGGCTCCTTCCAGCTCGCCCAGCGCTCGTTGGACGCGCCGAGGGAGGCGAGGCGTTGGCGCATCACGCCACCGAAGCTCGAATCGTCATCTGCCGGGTCGGGTTCCTGGGTGGGGTGCACAGGAACGCTCAGCGCGCTCGTGAGCACGTGCTCGCGCTCGGCGAGCACCGGGCCCTCGAACCGCTGGATGTACTCGAGCGAGGCGCCAGTGACCGCTGCGACGTCTTCGGCACTCATGCCCGAGCGTACGTAGGCCTGAACCTCGCGTGGCGACAGTTTCTGGCTGCCTGCCGGCTCGGGGTTCGCTCGACGCAGGCGGGATTGCATCACCTCGTCGATCACGATCCGGAAGCGGTCGCCGTCGTCAGAGGCGACGACCAGTGCCCCGTTCTCGACTCCGATTACCTTCAATTCCTGCATCGGGATAGCCCTCTCGTGCTCGCAACTTCAAGGCAAGGGTCGCACGTCGAGTCCCCAATTCGCGGGAATAGCATCCGCGTGCCGGAAGTTGTCTCGGATGACCTGAGAAGGCGCCGAATGGCCGTTTGCTATTCCCGCCCGATTGGGGCACACTATCGTCGCCGTTCTCATGAGGAACGGCGGTAACTGAATGGATGGGCATGGCAACGGATTACGACGCACCGCGAAAGACTGACGACGACTCTGAGTCGATCGAAGCACTCAAGGAGCGAGTACCCGACAAGATGTCCGGCGTCGTCGACGTCGAAGACGCCGACAACCCCGGCGGTTTCGAGCTGCCCGGTGCAGACCTCTCCGACCTTGACCTCGACGTGGTCGTGCTGCCTCCCCAGGCAGACGAATTCACCTGCGTGAACTGCTTCCTCGTGAAGCACCGCTCGCAGATCGACCACGACAGCAAGCTCGGCCCGGTGTGCCTGGAGTGCGCCGCCTAGGACACATCGTCGTTCGACTCGACTGGCCGTTGCGATCCATTGATCGCAGCGGCCAGTTCTCTTCCATGGCGGCTCGAGACGATCCAGTACGGAGCCGGGTCCTCTGCGGCAGGCAGCAACGGCACCTTCACCACGTCGTCGACGTAGCCGCGGATCATCAGCCACGCTCGGGCATCGAGGTTCGGGCCACGCTCGCGCCAGGCTGCCTGTCCGCTGAACGAGGTCGCCTCGCCCACGAGCGAGACCGGGATCGACGCCTTCGCAGCACGGAGCACTCCGTCCTCGACCGCCACGGTGGGTGCGGAGAGGATGAGGCCGGCCACGCAGCCGCCATAGAGCACGACCGCCGTGATGATGCCGGCCGTCAGTGAGATCGGGGCCAGAACGAGGATCGAGGCGGGGATGACGAGGGCTGTCGAGATGAACAGCCACGGAGCCGGCCAGAGCCGTTCGCGGTAGAGGGGCATGGCTCTATTCGATCAGATATCTGCACTACCCTCGACACGTGGCAGATTCCGTCGAGGTCCTCATCACAGCGTCCACCCTCCCGAGCTACTCCCACCCGGGTGACGCTGGAGCCGACCTGCATTCGTCAGAGGCACTCGTCCTCGAACCCGGCCAGCGGGCCACGGTCGGAACCGGCGTCGCGATCGCCCTCCCCGACGGCTATGCCGCCTTCGTCGTTCCGCGCAGCGGCCTGGCCTCGAAGCACGGCATCACGATCGTCAACTCCCCGGGAACGGTGGATGCCGGTTACCGGGGCGAGATCAAGGTCGCCCTGCTCAACACCGACTCGTCGATGCCGTACTCTGTCGCAGTCGGCGATCGCATCGCCCAATTGATCATCATGCCCGTCACCCGGGCCCGCTTCATAGAGGTCGAACGCCTCCCGGGAAGCGACAGGGGTGAGGGCGGATTCGGTTCCACGGGCACTGCCGCCCGCACGGCATCCGACTCGACTGCAGGAGTGAACGCGTGAGCGACATCGAGACCATCGGCGACATCCCCGTCGACCAGCCCAAGTCGGCCCCCGAGGACCGCGCTGAGAACGGCCCGTTCGACGAGGCCGAGGCCAGCCCGGTGCGCCCGTACGTCGATCTCGGCGGCGTGAAGATCCTTCCGCGCGAGGGCCTGCACCTGCGGCTGGAGATCGAGGAGGAGTCCAAGCGCGTCGTGGCCATCGGCCTCGACTACGCCAACTCGACCCTTCAGGTGCAGCCCTTCGCCGCACCCCGGTCCAGCGGCCTGTGGCACGAGATCCGCGATCAGATCAGCGACCAGATCGCCAAGCAGGGCGGAACGACGACGCTCCGCGAGGGTCCGTTCGGGCCGGAGCTCCTGGCGCAGATCCCCGTCGCGAGCGCCACGGCCACGCCGGGCACCACGCGGCTCGCCCGCTTCATCGGCGTCGACGGACCGCGCTGGTTCCTGCGCGGAGTGATCGCCGGCGAGGGTGCCGTGAACGCGGACGCCGCTGCCGCCGTCGAGGACCTGTTCCGCAGCATCGTCGTCGTGCGCGGCACGACGCCCATGCCCCCGCGCGACCTGATCCCGCTGCGCATGCCGGCCAACCCGGCCGGAGACACCACCACCGGTGTCTGAGTCCACGAACCCCGAGCCGACGACACCCGAGCCGACGCGCCCCGGGCCCGGAGCATCCGCTCCCGACGACTCCGCCCGCAGTGCCTCCAGCGACGACGCGCGCGCCACCGACCCGAAGCGCGGTAGCGACGAGCCCGAGCTGGCGACGACCTTCGCCGCCCAGCTCGCCGGAGCGGCCGAGAAGGCAGGGCTCGGGCAGATCGCCCGGGACGAGACGCTCTCGAGCGGCGACATCCTGAAAGCGTTGGGTGGCATCCGGGGTCTCGCCGAGGCGATCCTTCCCGGACTCGTCTTCCTCATCGTCTACACCTTCGCCCAGGACCTCGTGCTGGCGCTCGTGACCTCGGTCGGCCTCGCCGCCGTGTTCACGGTCATCAGGCTGGCCACCCGCACGCCCGTCACCCAGGCCTTCGCCGGTCTCATCGCCGTGGCGGCATCCGCGGCGCTCGCGCTCTGGACGGGACGCGGCCAGGACAACTTCGTGTTGGGTCTCATCACCAATGCCGCCTACGTCATCGCCCTCCTCACCTCGCTGCTGGTGAAGTGGCCACTGCTGGGCCTCGCCGTCGGATTCCTGATGGGCGACGGGCTCGCCTGGAAGACCGACAAGCGCAAGTACCGCGCGATGGTGCTCATCACGGTCTGCTGGCTGGCCCTCTTCGGGTTGCGCCTGGTGGTGCAGCTTCCCCTCTTCTTCGCCGGCAACGTCGAGGCGCTGGGCGTCACGAAGCTCCTCATGGGAGTGCCTCTCTACGCGATCCTGCTCGTGGTGTCGTGGCTCATCGTGCGCACCGTCTACCCGAAGACCGACACGGCCGCCGCTCGCTGAGCCCTGCGGCATCCGGTGCTAGAGTTATCTTGATATCAAGATAGATTTCACGGCCGGTACAGTCCGGATCAGCACTGCCGCGGGGCGGACCGCTTAGGTTAGCCTTGCTGGATCAGAGCAGGACCCGGCCACGAAGATGAAGTGTTGCCGGATTCACTCCGGGCGGACCACCTAAGGAGATGCGACGTGTCTGCAGTAAACAGTTTCGGGGCGAAGGACACCCTCCGGGTCGGTGAGACGGACTACGAGGTCTTCCGCATCGACACCGTCGACGGCTACGAGAAGCTCCCGTTCAGCCTCAAGGTGCTCCTGGAGAACCTGCTGCGCACCGAGGACGGTGCGAACATCACCGATGCGCACATCCGTGCCCTCGGCTCGTGGGTTCCCACGGCGGAGCCCGACACCGAGATCCAGTTCACGCCGGCGCGCGTCGTGATGCAGGACTTCACCGGTGTCCCGTGCATCGTCGACCTCGCCACGATGCGCGAGGCCGTCGAGGCCCTCGGCGGAGACCCCAAGAAGATCAACCCGCTCGCTCCGGCCGAGATGGTCATCGACCACTCGGTCATCGCCGACCTCTTCGGCACCGAGAACGCCCTCGAGCGCAACGTCGAGATCGAGTACGAGCGCAACGGCGAGCGCTACCAGTTCCTGCGCTGGGGCCAGACGGCGTTCGACGACTTCAAGGTCGTCCCGCCCGGAACCGGCATCGTGCACCAGGTCAACATCGAGCACCTGGCCAAGGTCATCTACGACCGCCCGGTCAACGGCGTGCTCCGCGCCTACCCCGACACCTGCGTCGGCACCGACTCGCACACCACCATGGTCAACGGCCTCGGCGTGCTCGGTTGGGGCGTCGGCGGCATCGAGGCCGAGGCGGCCATGCTCGGCCAGCCCGTCTCCATGCTCATCCCCAAGGTCGTCGGCTTCAAGCTCTCCGGCGTCATCCCCACGGGTGTCACGGCGACGGATGTCGTGCTCACGATCACCGACATGCTGCGCAAGCACGGCGTCGTGGGCAAGTTCGTCGAGTTCTACGGCGCCGGAGTCGCCTCCGTGCCTCTCGCCAACCGCGCCACCATCGGCAACATGAGCCCCGAGTTCGGTTCGACCGCCGCCATGTTCCCGATCGATGACGTCACCCTCGACTACCTGCGCCTGACCGGACGCAGCGAGCAGCAGGTCGCGCTCGTCGAGGCCTACGCCAAGCTGCAGACCCTCTGGCACGACGCCGACAAGGAGCCGGTCTTCAGCGAGTATCTCGAACTCGACCTCTCCACGGTCGTCCCCTCGATCGCCGGACCGAAGCGCCCTCAGGACCGCATCATCCTGGCCGAGGCCAAGAGCCACTTCGAGAGCGACCTCACCGACTACGCCGAGGTCTCGCACGACCTCGTCGACCTCGAGGGATCCGAGTCGTTCCCGGCATCCGACCCGCCCGGGAACACGCCCGAGGACGAGCACTCGACCCACGCGCACCACCACCTCAGCCACGCTCCGAATAACATCTCGAAGCCGACTGACGTGGAACTCGCCGACGGCCAGAAGTTCACGCTCGACCACGGCGCCGTCACGATCGCCGCGATCACGTCGTGCACCAACACGTCGAACCCCTCCGTCATGCTCGCCGCAGGCCTCCTGGCCCGCAACGCCGTGCGCAAGGGTCTGAAGGCCAAGCCGTGGGTCAAGACCACGCTGGCTCCGGGCTCGAAGGTCGTCACCGACTACTACGAGAAGGCCGGACTCACCCAGGACCTCGAGGACCTCGGCTTCTACACCGTCGGCTACGGCTGCACCACCTGCATCGGCAACTCCGGACCCCTCATCGAGGAGGTCTCGGCCGCGATCAACGAGAACGACCTGGCCGTCACCGCCGTGCTCTCAGGCAACCGCAACTTCGAGGGTCGCATCAACCCCGACGTGAAGATGAACTACCTCGCGAGCCCGCCGCTCGTGATCGCGTACTCCCTCGCCGGCTCGATGAACTTCGACTTCGAGGTCGACGCGCTCGGCCAGGACGGCGACGGCAACGATGTCTTCCTCAAGGACATCTGGCCCGACGCCGCCGAGGTCCAGTCCACGATCGACACCTCCATCAACAAGGAGATGTTCACGCACCAGTACGCGAGCGTCTTCGAGGGCGACGACCGCTGGCGCAACCTGCCTACCCCGACCGGCGCCACCTTCGAGTGGGATGCCGAGTCGACGTATGTGCGGAAGCCCCCGTACTTCGACGGCATGACCATGGAGACCACCCCCGTCACCGACATCGTCGGTGCGCGGGTGCTCGCGAAGCTCGGCGACTCCGTCACGACCGACCACATCAGCCCGGCCGGAAACATCAAGGCCGACAGCCCGGCCGGTCGCTACCTCGACGAGCACGGTGTCGAGCGCAAGGACTACAACTCCTACGGCTCGCGTCGCGGCAACCACGAGGTCATGATTCGCGGAACCTTCGCGAACATCCGTCTCAAGAACCAGCTGCTCGACGGCGTTGAGGGTGGCTACACCCGCGACTTCACCCAGGCCGATGCCCCGCAGTCGTTCATCTACGACGCCAGCCAGAACTACCAGGCAGCAGGCACGCCGCTCGTCATCGTCGGTGGCAAGGAGTACGGCTCCGGCTCGTCCCGCGACTGGGCGGCGAAGGGCACCAGCCTCCTCGGCGTCAAGGCCGTCATCACCGAGAGCTTCGAGCGCATCCACCGCTCCAACCTCATCGGCATGGGCGTCGTGCCGCTGCAGTTCCCCGCCGGTGAGAGCTGGGCGTCGCTCGGTCTCGACGGCACCGAGGTCGTCTCGATCTCGGGCATCGAGGAGCTGAACGCCGGCACCACTCCGAAGACCGTGCACGTCACGGCGGCGCCGAGCGAGCACTCGCCCGCCGGCAAGGAGACCATCGAGTTCGACGCCGTCGTGCGCATCGACACCCCCGGTGAGGCCGACTACTACCGCAACGGCGGCATCCTGCAGTACGTGCTGCGCTCGCTCGTCGCGTAGTCACCGCAACACACCGAACTGCCCACTTCCGCCAGTCCGAGCGTCAGCTCACTGGCGGAAGTGGGCAGTTCGCGTTCGGCCCGAGCGCTGGGCCGGCGATGTCGAGTGCGCGGTGGCTCAGCGCGACTGGCGCTTCTTGTACGGCAGGGGCTCGCCCTTGACCTTCGGCGCGCGTCCGACGCCCTTCGAGGCCTTGGCCTTGCCGCCGGTCTTGGCTGGGCGCGGGGCGTTCGCCGCGTCGTAAGCGGCGATCTCGTCGTTCGCCGTCGCCAGGAACAGCTCTCCGGCATCCGTCAGCGTCATCGGTCCGTTGCCGCGGCGGATCAGCACGGCACCGGCGACGGCCTCGAGCTGGTTCAGTGAACCGCTGAGGGTCGAGTGCGAGACGCCGAGAACGGATGCCGCACGCCCGAGGTCGAGTTCGCTCGCCAGGGCGACGTAGTGGCGGAGCATGGTGATGTCCACGGGGGTGGCCTTTCGTCAGGTCGTGCGTTCCACGGCCGTGTCCAGAGTACGGTGCCGGGGCCCGGCGCAAGCCCCTGCAGCAGACTCGGGGCCGACGGGACCCGACCGCGTAGACTCGATCGAAGCCACCGGGCACCCTCGGAGGCGAGCGAAAGGCGGTTGCGATGACCCTTCTGGAGACGATCAGGGGTCCCAGAGACCTCGACGCCCTCACGAAGGAGCAGTTCGAGCAGCTGGCCACGGAGATCCGCGAGCACCTCGTGCTGAACGTCGCCAAGACCGGCGGCCACCTCGGACCGAACCTCGGCGTCGTCGAACTCACCCTCGCCATCCACAGCGTCTTCGACTCGCCCCGCGACTCGATCGTCTTCGACACGGGCCACCAGTCCTACGTGCACAAGATCCTCACGGGGCGCCAGGACTTCTCGACCCTGCGCCAGACCGACGGCATGGCCGGCTACCCGCAGCGCGCGGAATCCGAACACGACATCGTCGAGAGCTCCCACGCCTCCAGCTCGCTGTCGTGGGCCGACGGCATCTCACGGGCGTTCTCGATGACGGGTCAGGATGACCGCAGCGTCGTCGCTGTGGTCGGCGACGGGGCGCTCACCGGAGGCATGACGTGGGAGGCGCTCAACAACATCAGCGACGACAACACGCGCCGCCTGATCATCGTCGTGAACGACAACGGACGCTCGTACGCGCCCACGATCGGTGGCATGGCGCGTTTCCTCAACACCGTGCGCACCCGCCGCAGCTACCGCAGCCTCTACCTCACCAGCCGCGAGGCGTTCGACAAGCTGGGAGCCCCCGGGCGCGCCGTCTATCGCGGCTTCCGCGGCGGCCTGCACGGATTCCTCGCCCGCTTCACGAACAACGAGGCGCTCTACTCCAACCTCGACATCAAGTACATCGGTCCCGTGCACGGGCACGACATCGAGGCGATGCGCGAGGCCCTCGAACAGGCGAAGCACTACGGGGCCCCGGTCATCGTGCACGCCATCACCGAGAAGGGCCGCGGCTACGGGCCGGCGCTCCGCGACGTCGCCGACCAGTTCCACGCCGTCGGGCAGATCGATCCCGAGACCGGGGAGTCCCTCGAGACCGCGGGGGCGGCGAGCTGGACCAGCGTCTTCGCCGACCGCCTCGTGGAACTCGCGGCCGACAACGAGCGCATCGTCGGCATCACGGCCGCCATGCTGCGTCCCACCGGACTGCACAAGATGGCCGAGCGCTTCCCGGGCCGCGTCATCGACGTCGGTATCGCCGAGCAGCACGCCGCAACGTCGGCAGCCGGTCTCGCCTTCGGCGGCATGCACCCCGTCGTCGCCATCTACGCCACCTTCATCAACAGGGCGTTCGACCAGGTGCTCATGGACGTCGCCCTGCACAAGGCCGGGGTCACGTTCGTGCTCGATCGGGCCGGCGTCACGGGGCCCGACGGTCCCAGCCACCACGGCGTGTGGGATCTCGCCATCCTGCAGGTCGTTCCCGGCATCCGCTTGGCTGCTCCACGCGACTCCGTGCGCCTCGAGGAGGAACTGACCGAGGCGGTGGCCGTCGATGACGCTCCCACGGTGCTGCGCTTCCCGAAGGGCAGTGTCGGTGCGAGCTTCGATGCCCTCCGTCGCACAGACGACGGCGTCGACGTGCTCTACGAGGGACCCGGGCGCGACGTGCTGATCGTCACGGTCGGACCCATGGCCGGCGTCGGCCTCGAGGTCGCCGAGAGGCTCGCCGCCCAGGGCATCGACGCCACCGTCGTCGATCCGCGCTGGGTCGTCCCCGTGCCGCGCAGCGTCGTCGACATGTCGGCGCAGCACCGCCTCGTCGTGTGCATCGAGGACGGCATCCGCGTCGGCGGAATCGGAACGCGGATCCGACAGGACCTGCGCGAGGCCGGGGTCGACACCGCTGTCACCGAGGTCGGACTGCCGGACGAGTTCCTCGACCATGGGTCCCGCGCCGACATCCTCGAGCGCACGGGCATGACGCCGCAGCACATCGCCCACGACGTCGTCGGCATGGTGCTCGGCTCCAAGCTGCCGCACGCCAGGCCGATCGACACCGGATCCACCTCGATCACCGCGGGTTCGAACGAACTCTGAGCATCTGCCGCACGCGTTTGACTTCGAGTGCGCTCGAAGTTCTATCGTGGCCGTATGGAGACACTCGAGCACACGTTCTCGATCTCGGAAGCCGCTGAACGCACGGGCCTGACTGCCCACACGCTCCGCTACTACGAGCGAACAGGACTGATGCTGACCCCCGTCGACCGCGCGTCGTCGACCCACCGCCGCTTCACCGAGCAGGACATCACCTGGGTGTCCTTCCTCACGAAGCTCCGGGCCACGTCGATGCCGATAGCCCGCATCCGCGAGTACGTCGAACTCGTGCGCGACGGCGACGAATCGACGGCGTCACGGCTCGAGCTCCTGCTGCGCCACCGCATCACCGTGGTGGCCCAGCTCGCGGAGATGCAACGGTCACTGACCGCCATCGACGTCAAGATCGCCATCTATGAAGAGAAGGTCGCACACGCATGAAGCACGCAACACTCGGAACCCTCGACGTCTCCCGCCTCGGCCTCGGCTGCATGGGCATGTCGGCGTTCTACTCCGGTGCCGGAACCGATGAGGCCGAGTCGATCCGCACGATCCACCGCGCGATCGACCTGGGCATCACCTTCTTCGACACCGCCGAGATCTACGGCCCCTACGTCAACGAGGAACTCCTCGGCAAGGCTCTGGCCGACCGCCGCGACCAGGTCGTGGTCGCCACGAAGTTCGGCACCATCCTGCACCGCGGAGACGGCTCGCGCGGGCTCGACGGTTCTGCCGAGAACGTGCGGCTCTCCGTCGAGGGGTCGCTGAAGCGACTCGGCACCGATCACATCGACCTCTACTACCAGCACCGTATGGACCCCGGTGTCCCGATCGAGGAGACCGCCGGCGCTCTCGCCGAACTCGTCGCCGCCGGGAAGATCGGCCACTACGGGCTCTCGGAGGCCGCTCCCGACACGATCCGCCGCGCCCACGCCGTGCACCCCGTCACGGCCGTGCAGACCGAGTACTCGTTGTGGTCGCGCGACCCCGAGGCCGAGATCCTCCCCGTGCTGCGTGAGCTCGGCATCGGCTTCGTGCCGTACTCGCCGCTCGGACGCGGATTCCTCACCGGCGCCCTGCGCTCCGTCGACCAGCTCGAGCCTTCCGACTTCCGGCGTAGCAACCCGCGCTTCGAGGGCGAGAACTTCGATGCCAACCTGCGCATCGTCGACGCCGTCGAGCAGGTCGCGGCCGAGGTCGGCGCGACGCCGGCCCAGATCGCTCTGGCCTGGCTACTCGCTCAGGGCGACGACATCGCACCGATCCCCGGAACCAAGCGTGTCTCGAGGGTCGAGGAGAACGCGGGGGCGGATGCCGTGGAGCTGAGCGCGGCGCAGCTGAGCACCCTGAGCGACCTCCCGGCCCCCGTCGGCGACCGGTACGCGGACATGACGCCGCTCAATCGGTAGCCGATCGACGCCATCTGTGTCGGCAGAGCGGTGCTGCGGCGCGTAACGTAGAGAGAGGTGGTTTCGAGGCGTTCGTCTCGAGGGGCTGGTGCCACGCACGCGAGAGGTTTCGACTTGGACGAGGAATGCATTCACGGATTCGGACGTGGCGATTGCGCCGCGTGTTTTCCGGCGGCTCCGGTGGTCGTAGCACCCCCGGTGCGCAAGGCGAGGACCGCTCCGAAGTCATCGCTGCGTGAGCCCATCGGCGGCAGTGGCACGGCGTCTGCGAAGTCGCTCCGCCGCCCGCCCGTCGACGTCGGCGACCGGCGCATCTACCACGTGACCCATGTGGCGAACCTCGCCGGCATCGTCGCCCAGGACATGCTCGTGCCCGACGCCGGAGACGCGACGTCCGACACCGACGTCCAGGTGTTCTCGGCCGATGAGCGTGCAGCCCGCCGGAGCACGGCGGTACCGGGACGCGACACCGTCGTGGCCGATCACGTGCCGTTCAGCCTCACGCCGAACTCCAGCGCGTGGGAGAGCATCCGTGCCGGGATCGACGACCCCCGCATCGATCCGACGGCTGCGGCATCCGCGGCCTCGGAATTCGTGGTGCTGGTGAGCACCATCCGCGAGGCGCTTTCCGTGCAGGTGACGGATGACGGTATCTCGTCGACCGGCATCGTCGTCACCGACGGCTACGCGCCTGGGCCGCTCACCCGCTTCGCCACCACGTCGGATGACGTGCAGCGCATGCTCGTGGCGCTCGGCGACGAGGATGAGCCCGATGCCCTGCTCCGTGCCGAACTCCTTGCCCCCGGCGTCTTCCCGCTGGCCAGCATCACGCTGATCGGCGTCGCGAACGACAAGGTGCGTGACGAGGTGCGCGGCATCCTGCATGCAGCTGCCCACAAGCCCAAGGTCGCCGTGTACCCGCCGTGGTTCCAGGCGGCCGACGAGGTGCGCTACTGAGCTGACGGGCCGGCAACGAGAAGAGGGGCGGATCGTGTGATCCGCCCCTCTCGTCGTCTGTGCAGCCGTTACGCTCCGACGCCCACGATCCGCGGGTCGTGGAAGGTGGAGCCGAAGGCCCGCTCGCTCGCGCCGACGCGGTCGAGGTACGGCGTGAGGCCGCCCATCTGGAACGGGAAGCCCGCGCCGAGGATCATGCAGAGGTCGATGTCCTCTGCCGCCGCCACGACGTCGTCCTCGAGCATGCGGTGCACCTCGTCGGCCAGGCCGTCCTGCAGGCGCACGAGGATCTCCTCGGCCTGCATGGGCTCGGTGCCGCCGGCCACGATCTTCAGGGCGCCCTTATCGAAGCCCTTGACCTTGCCCTTGGAGTCCTTCTCGAGCAACGTGCCGTACTCGGCCAGCTCGTGCAGGTTCTCGCTGCGGTAGAAGCGGTCGGGGAACGCGGCGTGGTGCGTGTCGAGCACGTGGGCGCCGACCTTCAGTCCCACGAGGTCGAGCAGGGCCGACGGCGCCATGGGAAGCCCCAGTGGCGCCATCGCCTCGTCGACGACGGAGAACGGAGTGCCCCGGTCGACCGCGTACATCGCCTCGCCGAGCAGCTTGGCGAGAACACGGTTCACCACGAAGCCGGGAGTGTCAGCCGTGATGACGGCGTTCTTCCGCAGCTTCGCAGCCGTGACCATGGCCGTCGACAGCGTGGCGTCATCGGTGTGCGGGGTCTTGACGACCTCGATCAGGGGCATGACCGCCACCGGCGTGAAGAAGTGGAAGCCCACGAGGCGCTCCGGGTTCTTCAGCTTCGCACCGATCTGCTCGACGGAGAGCGACGAGGTGTTCGTGGCCAGCACGGCCTCGGGGGAGATGTACTGCTCCACCTCGGCGAAGACGTCCTGCTTGATGCCGAGCTCCTCGAAGACAGCCTCGATGACCCAGTCGCAGTCGGCGAAGTCGGCCTTGTCTGTCGTCCCGGTCACGAGGGCGCGCAGGCGGTTGGCCTCGTCGGACCCGATGCGGCCCTTGTCGGCCAGTTTCTGGATCTCGTCGTGGATGTACCCGATGCCCTTGTCGACGCGGGCCTGGTCGAGGTCGGTGATGACCACGGGCACCTGCAGGCGGCGCAGGAACAGCAGCGCGAACTGGCTGGCCATGTAGCCGGCGCCGAGCACGCCCACCTTGGTGACCTTCTTGGCGAGAGCCTTGTCGGGCGCACCGGCTGGGCGCTTGGCCCGCTTCTGCACCAGGTTGAAGGCGTAGATGGATGCCTGCAGCTGGTCTCCGGCGATCAGATCGGCGAGGGCGTCGTCCTCCAGAGCGAAGCACTCCTCCTTCGTACCGTTCTTGGCGGCCTTCAGCAGGTCGAGTGCGGCGTACGGCGACTTCGGGATGGTGCCGAGACGGCTCGCGACGGTGTCGCGGGCGATCTTGATGGCGATGTCCCACTTGGCGATGCGCTCGAGCTTGCCCGGGGCGTTCTTGCGAACGACCTTCTCGGTGCCGCTCAGCACGCCGTCGGCGAAGCGGATCGAGTCCTCGAGGAAGTTGACCGGCGAGAAGATGCGGTCGGCGATCCCGAGGTCGAAGGCGTCTTGGGCCTTCAGCGTGCGGTTCTGCTTCAGCGGGTTCTCGATGATCACCTTGAGGGCGTTCTCGATGCCGATCAGGTTGGGCAGCAGGTAGGTGCCGCCCCAGCCGGGGATGAGGCCGAGGAAGACCTCGGGCAGGGCCAGCGCCGCGGCGGACGAGTCGACGGTGCGGTAATCGGCGTTGAGCGGAAGCTCGACACCGCCGCCCAGGGCGAGGCCGTTGATGAACACGAACGACGGAACGCCGAGGGTGGCCTGCTTGCCGAGCACGTGGTGACCGAGCTGGGCCATCTTCTTGGCGATGTCGCGCGTCGGGATCTCGGCGATCTTCGACAGGTCGGCGCCGGCGGCGAGGATGAACGGCTTGCCCGTAGTCGCGACGGCGTGGATCTCGCCCTTCGCGGCCCGGTCGGCGAGGGCGTCGTAGGTGGCGCCCAGTTCCAGAAGGGATGCCGGACCGAAGGTGTTCGGACGCGTGTGATCGCGTCCGTTGTCGAGGGTCACGAGGGCGAGCGTGCGGCCGGAGGAGAGGGGGATGTCGCGCACGTAGGAGTGCGTGACGACCTCGTCATCGGTGAGGGCTGCCAGCTCGGAGAAGTCGATCGTCGAGTAGTCGGTCATGTCGGCTCAGCGGCCCTTTCCGTACTTCTTGTGGTGGGGGTTCTCCCAGATGACGCTTCCGCCCTGTCCGAGGCCGACGCACATGGCGGTCAGGCCGTAGCGCACCTCGGGGTGCTGCTCGAACTGGCGGGCGAGCTGGATCATCAGGCGCACGCCGCTGGCGGCGAGGGGGTGGCCGATGGCGATGGCGCCACCCCACTTGTTGACGCGCGGATCCTCGTCGGCGATGCCGAAGTGGTCGAGGAACGAGAGCACCTGCACGGCGAAGGCCTCGTTGAGCTCGAAGAGGCCGATGTCCTCGATCGACAGACCGGCGTTCTTCAGCGCGCGCTCCGTCGACGGGATCGGACCGATGCCCATGACCTCGGGCTCGACGCCGGCGAAGCCGAAGCTCACCATGCGCATCTTCGTCTGGAGGCCGAGTTCCTTGGCGGCGGCGGACGAGGCGAGGATCGACGCCGTGGCGCCATCCGTCAACGGAGACGCGTTGCCGGCCGTGACGCGACCGTGCGGGCGGAACGGCGTCTTGAGCGACGCCAGGCCCTCCATGGTCGTGTTCGGGCGCATGCCCTCGTCTTCGGTGGCGAGGCCCCAGCCGGCGTCACTGCGGAGCGACACCGGCACCAGGTCGGGCTGGATGTCGCCCGACGCGTATGCGGCGGCGACCTTCTGCTGGCTCAGCATGCCGAAGCGATCGGCGCGCTCCTTGGTGAGCGACGGGAAGCGGTCGTGCAGGCGCTCGGCGGTGTTGCCCATGTTGAGGGCGTCCGCCGCGACGAGCTTCTCGGAGAGGAAGCGCGGGTTGGGGTCGACGCCCTCGCCCATCGGGTGGCGGCCCATGTGCTCGACTCCACCGGCGATGACGACGTCGTACTGGCCGAAGGCGATGCCGGAGCCGCTCGTGGTGACGGCGGTCATGGCTCCGGCGCACATGCGCTCGATCGCGTAGCCGGGAACGGTGGTCGGGAGACCGGCGAGCAGCGCCGCCGTGCGGCCGAGGGTCAGTCCCTGATCGCCCTGCTGCGTCGTGGCCGCGATGGCCACCTCGTCGATACGGTCCTTCGGCAGACTGGTGTTCCGCTCCAGCAGTCCAACGATGGCCTTGACCACCAGATCGTCTGCTCGGGTGTTCCAGTACATGCCCTTTTCGCCTGCTCTGCCGAACGGGGTGCGTACCCCGTCGACGAACACGACATCAGCTCTTTCGGCCACTTCGCCTCCACTATCGGATCAGTCTTCCTTGATCCTAGGCAGGGCGCCGATGGCCACTGAATCGTTTGACAGAACCTACGAAAGGGCTTCCGTGCTCTGGTCGGGCTCTTGGTCAGCATCCACAAAGGCATCGGCGATCGCCTGTGAGGTTGCTGCAACCTGCCACGGTCGCGCGCCCAGTCTGGCGAGTTCGTCGGCGACGGATGCCGCGTCGATGACGACCGGGGGAGTCCAGGCCACGCGGCGCAGCAGGTCGGGCGTGAGCAGGTTCTCCATCGGGATGGAGCGCTCCTCGGAGATCACGGCCACGGCGGCCCGAGCGCCCTTGAGACGTGCATCGGCCTCGGGGTTCCTGTCGCTCCAGGCCCGAGGCGGAGGCAGGGTGTTGTCGCCGGCCTGCTTCATCACGGGAAGGTCGGTCGTGGTGAGGCCGGTCTCCACGGCCTGCCACCAGCGCTCGAGCTCCGAACGGCTGGCCCGCCCGGTGAACTCCCGCAGGTCGGCGAGGGCGCGTTTGGTGGTGGGCATCGCGCGGGCCACGGCGACGAGGGAGGCATCCGGAACCAGACGACCCGGAGCGATGTCGCGCTCCTGGGCGAGGGCGTCGCGGGCCAGCCACAGTTCCCGTGCGACCGCCAGGCTGCGCTGGCCGCGCAGGGCGTGCACACCGGAGAGCCGGCGCCACGGATCCGCCCGCACGGCCTTGACCTCGCGATCGAGGGTGGCCTGGAACTCCTCACCGGCGATGCCCCGCTTGCCGGAGTCGTCGAGCATGACGGCGAGGGCGTCGCGCAGGTCGACGAGCAGCTCGACGTCGAGGGCGGCGTACTCGAGCCAGGAGGCGGGAAGAGGACGCGTCGACCAGTCGGCCGCCGAGTGCTCCTTCGCCAGGTGGATGCCGAGAAGTTCCTCGACGACGGTTCCGAGCCCGACGCGCGGGAGGCCGAGCAGCCGTGCGGCGAGTTCGGTGTCGAAGATCACGGCGGGATCGAGCCCGACCTCGCGGAGGCAGGCGAGATCCTGGCTGGCGGCGTGCAGGACCCATTCGACGTCGGCGATTGCGTCGTCGAGTTCGGTCATGGCGCCGATGGCGGGAGGGTCGAACAGGAAGACGCCGGCGTCGCGGCGGAAGACCTGGATGAGATAGGCACGCTGCGAGTAGCGGAAGCCGCTCGCGCGCTCGGCGTCGATGGCGATCGGGCCCGTGCCGGCTGAGATCGAATCGACGGCGGCGAGGTACTCCTCACGCGTCTCGATGACGTGGCGGTCGCTCACTTGCCCGCCCGACGGGAGCGGATGGAGGTGACGCCGTCGGCTGCAGGAGGAAGGCCGGCGAGCATGCACAGCAGTTCGCTCCAACCCTCGACGTGCGCGGTGACGTCGTGCTCGAGCGGCGTCCAGGAGGCACGCAGTTCGATCTGGGCGCCATCGCCCTGACGGGCGAGTTCCCCGAAGCCCGACGAGAGGATCTTGGTGGCGGTTCCGGATGCCGCCGTGTACTTGGCGTTCCGGGTGTCGAGTGCGTCGACGAGCCAGGACCAGGCGACCTCCGCGAGGAACGGATCCGTGCCGATGTCGGTCTCGAGCGGAGCCTGGGCGAAGCAGACGACGCGGAAGGACCCGCCCCACGACTCGGGTTCCTCGGGGTCGTAGAGCAGTACGAACCGACCCGTGCCGAGCTCGGAGTCTCCGCCGTGGCGGGTGGGAGAGACGTCGGCGGCGAGGGCGACGGCCCACGGGGCGAGGCTCGACGGTGCCGCGATCTCGGAGATCACGAGCTCAGGGCGCGTTCGCGCCCGACGCACGGCATCGAGGGCCGCGGCGAACTCCGGGGGAGTCGGCGCTGGTCGGGTTTCGGACACGTGTGCAGACTAGAGTCTTTTCGCATCGGCGTCCTTCAGGCACGCCGACTGCTCGTCGGCGATGAAGGGGGCCCCGCGGATGCCGCAGGATGACGCCGACGCGCCCCGGTTCGCACGGCGTGTCGGAATCCTCGTCACGGGTATCGTGGCCGTCTCGTTCTGGATCGTCACGCTGCTCGGAGCGCTGGCGGTCGTGACCCGCTTCGTGCGGACGATCGTCGTTCCCCGAGCCAAGCGCACGGAGCCCGTGCGCGTGCGCGATGTCGATCTGGCTCGCGGTGAGATCGAGTTCGACGCCGACGGCGACTCCCGTACTCCCGGCCGATACAGCTTCTGGTTCGACGACGACGAGGGGCACGCCAGGGTCGGCGACATCACCGGCGGCGGCGCCGTCACGGTGACGCGGCGCATCATCGGCGTGGACTTCGGCGACCTGAGGGGTGTGAGCCGCGGCAGGCTAGGCAGCTGGTTCCACCTGGCTCCCGGCGAGTTCGGGCATCCGTACTCCGATGTCACCATCGAGACCGAACGCGGCCCCGCCCCGGCCTGGCTCATCCCGGCCGCCGAGCCGACCGACCGCTGGGTCGTGATGGTGCACGGGTGGGGTGGCCGGCGACCGGAGTGCCTGCGCGCCGTGGAGACGTTCCATCGCGCCGGCTACACCTGCCTCATCGTGTCGTACCGCAACGACGGTGAGGCACCCGACAGCGCCGACGGCCGCTACGGCCTCGGCGACACCGAGTGGCGGGACGTCGAGAGCGCCCTGCTCTTCGCTGGGGAGCACGGCGCCGGGGGCGTGGTGCTCGCCGGCTGGTCGATGGGCGGCGCCATCTCGCTGCAGACGGTGCTGCGCTCAGGACATGCGGCATCCGTCACCGGTATCGTCCTCGATTCGCCAGCCGTGGACTGGCACGACATCCTCGCGTTCCAGGGCACGCTCAACCGCCTGCCCGAGCCGATCACACGCACGGTCGTGAGGACCCTCGGGAACGGGTGGGGGCGCACGATCAGCGGCCTGGCCACCCCGATCGACTTCGCCCGCCTCGACGTGCTCGGGCAGGCTGATCGGCTGAGGGTGCCCATCCACATCCTGCACAGTCGCGATGACGGCTTCGTGCCGCACAATGGCTCGGCCCGTCTGGCGGCACTCCGCCCCGACATCGTCAGCTACGACGAGTGGGGAGTCGCGCGGCACGCCAGGCTGTGGAACTACGATTCCGACCGCTGGGATCGCAGCGTCAGTGGGTGGTTGACCGGCCTCGAGGGCTGACCACGACGGACGGCGAACGGCGGACGCCTGCGGACGCAGTTGGACCGAGGGTGGACCGAGGCTGGCGGATGCCGCGGGCTCAGGCCGCGGCGCGCTCCCGCAGCTGGCGCTTGGCGCGGCCGAGCAACGCCGTCATGCCCCGGATGCGCAGGGGCGAGACCGCCTCGGTGAGGCCGATGGTCAGCGGGAAGTCGTCGGGAATCGCGAGGACCTGCTCGACGGTCAGAGAGTCGAGTCCCTGGGCGAGGATGGACGCGAACCCCCGGGTGGTGGGGGCTTCGCGCGGAGCCGTGGCGTAGAGGTGCACGAGGCCGTCCTCCACCTCCACGAAGATGAAGACCGGCGACTGGCACTCCTCGACCCGTTCGAACAGGTCGGGGTGATCCCGGTAGCGCTCGGGAAGCTCCGGGAGTTCGTTGGAGAACTCGAGCAGCATCTGCAGGCGATCGGGCACTGCGAGCGCCAGGAAGTCGTCTCGGATCTCGGCGAGCTGGTCGGGAAGGGGGATCTCGTTCATCATGTCAATCCTCCCACTTCCCGACGCAGACATCGTCGGCAGGCGAGGCGTCGCGGTCAGACGCGGGCTGCGGGTGCCTCGCCCGGTTCGGTGCCCGTGACGATGGGAACCCGCACGGCGGAACCCCACTCGGTCCAGGAGCCGTCGTAGTTTCGCACGTTGTCGAATCCCAGCAGGTGGGTGAGGACGAACCACGTGTGGCTCGAGCGCTCGCCGATGCGGCAGTAGGCGATCACGTCGTCACCTGCCTGGAGCCCGGCCTCGCCGAGGTAGATGTCGTCGAGTTCGGCGCGGGTCTTGAACGTCGCGTCGGGTGCTGCGGCACGAGCCCAGGGCACTGACGCCGCCGAGGGGATGTGTCCGGCGCGCAGCGCTCCCTCCTCGGGGTACGCCGGAGCCGTGGTGCGCTCGCCGCTGTACTCCTCCGGGGATCGCACGTCGATGAGCGGGTTGCCGAAGTGGGCCAGCACGTCGTCCTTGAAGGCGCGGATGGTGGCGTCGTCGCGGTCGACGACGGGGTACTCGACGGCAACGGGAGTCGTGGCATCCGTCGTCGTCTCGCGTCCCTCGGCGATCCAGAGGTCGCGTCCACCGTCGAGCAGGCGCACGTCCTCGTGGCCGAACAGGGTGAAGACCCAGAGGGCGTACGCGGCCCACCAGTTGTTCTTGTCGCCGTAGATGACGACGGTCGTGTCCCGGGCGATTCCCTTCGAGCCCAGCAGGGCGGCGAAGCGCTCGCCGTCGATGTAGTCGCGGGTGACGCCGTCGTTGAGGTCCGTGTGCCAGTCGATCTTCACGGCGCCGGGGATGTGGCCGGTCTCGTACAGGAGGACGTCCTCGTCGGACTCCACCACGACGAGTCCGGGGCGGTCGAGGTTCTCGGCGAGCCAGGCCGTGGAGACGAGTCGCTCCGGGTGGGCGTAGGCGCTGAACTTCGGCGACGGGTCGGAATCGACGGTCATGGGGAACCTCCTGGGTGAGCCTGGTCAGGCGGGGGATGAGGGGAAGCGGATTAGGCTGGTGGTCTGTCCGCTCTCCAACCTACGCGGCGTACGAAGGCGACTGCAGTCGTCGCGCAACGAACAGAAACGAAACCTCGAACGCATGTCTCCGGCACGCCCTGTCATCCGCCTGACCGACCGTTCACCGAGCATCACCGGGGCCGAGATCGCTGCGGAGCTCGTTCCGCCACCCCAGTTCGAGCACGCGTCGTTCGAGTCCTATCGTCCCGACCCGAACTACCCGTCGCAGCTCGAGGCCGTCGAGGCCCTGCACGAGTTCGCGGGCGTCTGGAGGGCGCAGCGCCCCGGCGGGTTCTTCTCACGCAACCGCAAGCCCAAGGCCGCCCTGCCCGGCATCTACCTCGACGGCGGCTTCGGCGTCGGCAAGACCCACCTGCTCGCCGCCCTGTGGCACCAGGCGCCCGGGCGGAAGTACTTCGGCACCTTCATCGAGTACACCGCCCTCGTCGGCGCACTCGGCTACGCCCCGACGGTCAAGCTGCTCACGGGCACCCAGCTCATCTGCATCGACGAGTTCGAGCTCGACGACCCGGGCGACACCATGCTCATGACCCGTCTGCTCGGTGAGCTGATGGCCACGGGCACCCAGGTGGCCGCCACCTCGAACA
Organism: Orlajensenia leifsoniae; assembly: GCF_004570845.1. GTDB lineage: Bacteria > Actinomycetota > Actinomycetes > Actinomycetales > Microbacteriaceae > Orlajensenia > Orlajensenia leifsoniae. Next base: position 263,921 of record NZ_SPQZ01000002.1, read on the forward strand.
CGCCGCCGAACGCCCTCGGCGAGGGCCGCTTCGCCGCCTCCGACTTCCTGCGGGAGATCCAGGCTCTGTCGGCGCAGTTCCGCACCATCCGCATCGACGGACTGGACTACCGCCGTCGCGATGTCGAGGGCTCCGCCGTCAGCGTCGACGACGATGCGCTCGGCCGCATGGTCGCCGGCATGGGGGAGAAGGGCGAGCGTGTGTCGCTCGACACCTTCGACGGCCTCATGGCGCACCTCGCGACAGTGCATCCGTCGAAGTACGTCAAGGTCATCGATGCGCTCGACGTCATCGCCCTCAGCGGGGTGCATGAATTGCACGATCAGACGGATGCCCTGCGTCTCGTGGCATTCATCGACCGCGTGTACGACGCGGAGATCCCCATCATCGCGAGCGGATTCCCCCTCAGCGAGGTCTTCGACGAGACCATGCTCGCCGGTGGCTATCGCAAGAAGTACCTGCGCGCGATGTCTCGCCTCATCGCCCTCACGACGGGCGAACTCCCTCCGCACGACTGACCTCGCAGGATCTCCCAGCCGACCACCAGCATCCGTCGGGAGATTTCCGGGCGGCGCGAAACACGATGTTTACGAACGGGCGGTTCACGTAACAGACCCGAAACATCCGAATCTCTCCGACGAAACGTGCCACGTCAAAACTGACGTCTACACACCGGTGGAGCCGCAGGCGGTTGCCTGGTGTCCCGAGCACAGACCCCAAGGGAGACCATTCGTATGTTGTTGACTGCAGCAGCCGACTACGACGCGGCCACGAGCGTTAACTCGCTCTGGCTGCTCGTCGCAGCGGCACTCGTTCTTCTCATGACGCCCGGCGTCGCATTCTTCTACGGCGGGATGGTGAAAGCCAAGAGCGTCATCTCGATGATGATGATGAGCTTCGGCGCCATGGCGCTGGTCGGCGTGCTCTGGGTGCTCTACGGCTACGGACTCGCGTTCGGCACGCCGCTCATCCCCGGCATCGTCGGCAACCCCTTCGACGGCTCGATCGGCCTCACCAGCCTCCTCGGCCTGGGTGAGGGTGGCGCGATGGACCCCGACCTGCCCGGCCTGGCGTTCGCCGGCTTCCAGGCGACCTTCGCCATCATCACCGTCGCCCTGATCTCGGGTGCGATCGCCGACCGCGCGAAGTTCGGTGCGTGGATCGTCTTCGCGGCCATCTGGGTCACGCTCGTCTACTTCCCCGTCGCCTTCATGGTCTTCAACCTCGCCGAGGGCTGGGCTCCGGTCTGGGGAGTCAACGACTTCGCCGGTGGAACCGCCGTCCACATCAACGCCGGTGCAGCAGCACTCGCCCTCGCGCTGGTCCTCGGCAAGCGCGTCGGATTCCAGAAGGGCATCCAGAAGCCGCACAACGTGCCGCTCACCCTGCTCGGTGCCGCCCTGCTCTGGTTCGGCTGGTTCGGCTTCAACGCCGGCTCCGAGGCCGCTGTCGACGGTGTCGCCGCGATCGCCTGGATCAACACCCTCGCAGCGCCCGCCGCCGCCATCCTCGGCTGGCTCATCGTCGAGAAGATCAAGGACGGCAAGCCGACGGCGATCGGTGCGGCATCCGGTGCCGTCGCGGGTCTCGTCGCCATCACCCCCGCCTGTAACATCCTGACGCCGTTCTGGGCCATCGTCCTCGGCATCCTCGCCGGTGCCGTCTGCGCCATCGCAATCGACCTCAAGTTCAAGCTCGGCTTCGACGACTCGCTCGACGTCGTCGGCATCCACCTGGTCGGCGGCCTCATCGGAACGCTGTACATCGGCATCTTCGGCGCCGGCATCGGCCTCATCGACACCGGCTCGTTCGAGCAGCTCTGGAAGCAGTTCGCCGCAGCGTTCGTCGTGATGGTCTACTCCTTCGTCATGGCCTTCGCCATCGGCTGGATCATCCAGAAGACCATGGGCTTCCGGATCACCAACGAGGACGAGGTGGCTGGAGTCGACACGATCGTTCACGGCGAAGAGGGCTACGCACTCGAGACCGTGTAACACGGATCACCGCCACGGAACCTGGCGGTGCGGGGCGGTGGAGGAGACTCCACCGCCCCTTTCCGTGCGCCTTGCTAGGGTGCGAGGGTGGCGTCATCGAATGGGATCCCGGCCTTCCTCGCAAGCGTGGGACGGATGCTGCGCGGACAACGCGGCGCAGACGTTCCCGTCTCCTCCGCCGGCCCCCACCCGGTTCGGGAGGGCAGTTCCTCCGCCACGGTCGAAGTCGACCCGCGCAGCGTCGGAGCCGTGCGCATGACGTACTCGCCGACGACGGATGGCGATCCCGATCCCGGAGAGATCGTGTGGACGTGGGTGCCCTACGAGGAGAACGACGGGCGCGGCAAGGACCGTCCTGTCGTGATCGTCGCCGCGGAGCCTGCGGGAACGCTGCTGGCGGCCCAGCTCACCAGCAGAGACCACGGAGGCGAGCGCGACTTCGTGGAACTCGGAGTAGGACCGTGGGACGCCGAGGGGCGGGCGAGCTGGGTGAACATCGATCGCATCTTCCGAGTGAGCCCAGCCGGGATGCGCCGGGAGGCTTCCGCCCTCGATCAGCGGCGCTACGAACTCGTCGAGCGCGCTCTGCGGGCGAGGTACGGCTGGAGCTGACCCGACCTCGGTGCGGTGGGCCATCGGATTCCGGGGGCCCGCCTCGGAGGCCCCTCAGTCGGCGAGCGTCACCGGAGCCGTGTACTTCTCGCCATCGCGGACGTAGTCGACGGTGACCGTGTCGCCGGCTTCGCTGGTGAGCTGGACATGGGTGAGCACGTCGAGATTCGCTGCGGATCGTCCGTTCACGGCAGTGATGACGTCGCCCGGTCGGATGCCGGCTTCATCCGCAGGGCCACCGGCGATGGTGGATTCCACGAACAGGCCGTACTCGACTCCGAAGTGGTCGGCCACGGCATGGGGAATGGGAATGAGGTCGGCACCGATGTTCGGGTACGTCACCTTCCCGTGCTCGATGAGCTGGTGGGCGAGCGGGATGGCGATCGCCTGGGGGATCGCGAATCCGATTCCGACGCTGCCCGTGCTGCTCTGACCTCCGGCTCCGGAGACGGAGGAGATAGCCGTGTTCACCCCGACGAGACGGCCACGGCAGTCGACGAGCGCTCCTCCGGAGTTGCCGGGGTTGATGGACGCGTCAGTCTGGATCGCTCCGACGAGGATGGCGTTGCGGTCGTCATCGCTCGGTACGGGCACGGTGCGGCCCAGTGCACTGACGATGCCCGTGGTGACGGTGCTGTACAGGCCGAGCGGGGCACCGAGGGCGACCACGGGCTGACCCACGGAGAGGGATCCCGAGTCGCCCTCGTCGATGACTTGGAAGTCCTCGTCACTGTCGACCTTGACGACGGCGAGATCCGTCTTCGGGTCCCGGCCGACGATGGTCGCGGGCAGCTCGTGGCCGTCGCTGAAACGCACGGTGACAGTCCCCGACGCTGCAGCCGATGAGATAACGTGATTGTTCGTGAGGATGTAGCCGTCTTCGGTGATGACCTGGCCGCTCCCGTTGCCGGAACCGACCACTATGGTCACGATGGAGGGCAGGACACGGTTCGCCACCGACTCGGCGTCGCAGGCCCCACGGCCGGACGCCAGAGCGGAGGCGGTGACGGTTCCGGCGATGAACCCGCCGGCGACGAGGACCAGCGCCGCCAGGACGCCGACGGACACGATCAGCCAGCGGGGCAGGTTGGGCTTCGCCGGAGCATCCGCGTCACCCGCAGGTGGTGCCTGGGTGTCCGCAGGAGTATCAGCCCCGCCGTCCGATGAGCTCTGGTCGTCGTGGTCCATCATCAGCCCTTCTCGAGTGTGCGATCAGGCTAGCGGTCACCGTTCGGGTTCAGTCGCGAGGCGCGGGGCTGAGCTGTAGCGTCAGCGCCCGTGCCCGTGCCCGTCGTCGACTCGCCGGGTATCGCGGGTGGGCCGTCGGAGACCTCGTACCAGACGAGTGGTGTGACCTCCCACAGGGTGGCAGTGGTGCTCGGATTCCAGGTTCGGAATGTTTGAACGTCGCCGCCGGGGATGATGGGTTGGTCGGAGTCGAGCTGCACGGACTGGATGCTGTCCGGATGCGGTGATCTGAATGTGAGCGTTTTCGTATCCCGAGGTCCGAGCCTCACCTGCTGCCCCGTGCGGGGTTTCTGACGTGGGTCGGCGCCGTCGAAGTCGGGTCTCACGGTGACGGTGACCGTGGCGGTTCTCGTGGCAGGGTTCGTGACACGGATCTCGATGGTGCGATCAGCGTGAAGGACGTGGATGCCGGTGATGCTGGCGCCTTGGATGGCGAACTTGGCTGTGTCGGTTCGAACGTCGACAGCGGCAGCCACCCAATGCCGGGCAGGTCGAGCCATGACGGGTCTCCTCGTTGAGGTAGTGACCAGCATCCTCTTATCGGCGACAGCGGGCAATCACCGTGTCCTCGGCGTTCCCGGAGGCGCCCTTGGCTGGAGATGGCGTCTCCGAGAGACAGAAAGCCCCCGGAAGGCCGGGGCTCATCGACGGGCGAGCCGAGGCTCGCCCGTCCGCAGGGAGGTTCGGCGTATGGGTTGACGGTCGCCGCGAACTGGGGTGAGCATGGGCGGCCGTGGCCCGGATACCGTGATCGAACACCTGCTACCTCGAGGACCACCGATGCCCCACCTGCGCCGCCCACTCATCCATGCCGTCGCAGTGCTCGCGGTTGTCGGGATCCTCACCGCATGCTCCACCGGGTCACGTGCCAAGGTCCCAGTGGCGGAATCCTCAACCGCAGCAGGTGAAGCTGTCGCTTCCGATGCCGATCTGGACGCAGCGAATCAGAAAGCGTTGGACGTGTACGTGGAAGCGGAACGCGCCACCATCCCGACACTGTTGAAGATGTATCCAGGCATGTACTCGACGGTGGACATCACCGGGTCGCTGGAAGAGCAGGACGGCACCAAGGGTCTACCTGCCGGAAAGTACTCGGTTGTCTTCTTCGACTACACGTACGCACAGGCCATGGACTGGACGGCGACATCGGAGGGTCTTGACGCCCAACGCCCAGCCATCGACACCCTCTGCGACACAACACTGTTCCCCGCCATGAAGAAGGTGGGGGTGACCGGGTCGATGAGCGTCGTCTACACATACAGCGACAATCAGAACGAGTTCGAGCCGATGTGGAGCCACACCTGCACCGACCAGTAGGGCGTGCACCCTCGCCGAAAGCTGGTTGTGGTCACGGGCCGATTTCGAAGCGTGGTGACCGGCCGGCAAATGAAGAACTCCCTCGGATTTCCGAGGGAGTTGGGAGTGGGCGATACCGGACTCGAACCGATGACCTCTTCCGTGTGAAGGAAGCGCGCTACCAACTGCGCCAATCGCCCATCGCTGCAGGGTTTCCCGTGCCGCGGATACCGATACTAGCCGACGGATGGCGGGGGACGCACATCGACGCACGGTTGACGCTGGCATGCAGCATCCGTTGAACGGATGCTCAGCTTGGACACGCCCGGAGCCTGCTCGTTTTGTATGCGGCGACGGTTTCGGTTATTGTCGTTCTTGTTGCAGAAATGCAGCAGCGAGACTGCGAGAGCAGTTACGCGGATGTGGCGCAGTGGTAGCGCATCACCTTGCCAAGGTGAGGGTCGCGAGTTCGAATCTCGTCATCCGCTCGAAAAGGATCGGGCGCAAGCCCGGTTCATTTTCATGGAGTGAACCCGCACGGTGGATTGGCCGAGAGGCGAGGCAGCGGCCTGCAAAGCCGTATACACGGGTTCGAATCCCGTATCCACCTCCAAGTTGAGATCGCAGATCCCAGCCTTGGGCGATTGGCGCAGCGGTAGCGCGCTTCCCTGACACGGAAGAGGTCACTGGTTCGATCCCAGTATCGCCCACAGACAAGCAGTTCGAATCCTCGGGTTCGAGCTGCTTTTTGTTTGCCCGTGAGGCGTTGGCGCACCACCTCAACAGTGGGGGTGCGTCAGCGGCTGGGGTCGTCGGCGGGCTGACATAGACTTTCCCCGCGAGCCGCCGCTCGATCCGTTTCCGCACCGCCGCGGCGGAGTCGCGAAGTGGCCGGCCTCAGTCGAAGGAGGCACCGATGGCGGGGTTCGCGTCATGGTTGTTCGGCCTTCCCGCGCAGCAGCCGGCCGAGTACCGCAAGCTCACCCGCATCCGCGAGCGTGTCTATACGACCGTCGCCGAGCTGACGGCGGAGATCGTGCGCTCGCCCGAGCCGATCCCGTTCGCCGAGCTCGATCGCTCGGCGTTCAGGCCGCTGAAGCCCGGGACGCACTGGGGCAAGGTGTTCGACTGCGCCTGGCTGCGCATCACGGGCGAGGTGCCCAGCGGAGCCGAGAACGCCGTCCTGCTGCTCGGCATCCGCGGCGAGGGGCTCGTTCACTCCGCCGAAGGCGAGCTGCTCGACTCGGTGAGCACGGTGTTCCAGCAGGGCGACCTGCCGCAGAGCGGCGGGCAGTACCGGCCCGTGCGGAACGTCGACCTGAGCACCGGCGATGTCGAAATCTACGCCGACGTCACCTACAACGGCTGGATCCTCTACGAAGTAGGTCGAGCCGTGTACCACGGCGCCCGGCTCGCCACCCGCGACGACGAGGCCTACGCCCTCTACTACGACTACCTCACCCTCGTGGTGCTCGCCGGGGCGACCGACGATGCCACGCTCGAGAAAGAGGTGCGGCGGGCTCTCGCCGCCGCCTACGCCCGCTTCGATGCCGGAGATGTCGCCGGCGCCCGCGCCGTGCTCGCCGATCAGCTGGCGCGGCCATCGACGAGCGACTTCGTCTACAGTGCCGTCGGCCACGGCCACCTCGACATGGCGTGGCTCTGGCCGCTGCGCGAGACCCGGCGCAAGTCGGCCCGCACCTACGTGCGGGCGCTGAACACGATCGACCAGCGGGACGACTACATCTACGGCACCAGCCAGCCGCAGCAGATGGCGTGGACGAAGGAGCGGCATCCGGCCCTCTTCGAACGGATGGGGCAGGCCGTCGCATCCGGACGCCTCGAGTTGCAGGGCTCCTTCTGGGTCGAACCCGACACGAACCTGCCGTCGGGGGAGTCGCTGGTGCGCCAGGCGACCGTGGGCCGGCGCTTCCTGCAGGACGAGTTCGGGCTGACGGACGAGCAGCTGCGCCTGTGCTGGCTGCCCGACACGTTCGGCTACAACGGCAACCTGCCGCAGATCCTCCGCGGAGCCGGCATGGACTGGTTCCAGACCATCAAGCTGGCGTGGAACAAGGTCAACGACTTCCCGCACCGCACCTTCCACTGGCAGGGCATCGACGGCTCGAGCGTGCTCGTGCACATGCCGCCCGAGGGCGATTACAACAGCCGCGGCGCGGCCGACAACCTGCTCACCGGGCTCGCCAAGTACCCCGAGCGGGCCCTGAACACGGCGCTGCTCGTCTACGGCTCGGGCGACGGCGGTGGTGGGCCCAACGAGATCCATCACGAGGTCACCCGGCGCGAGCAGAGCCTGCGCGGGCTTCCGAAGGTGGAGTACTCCTCGGCCGGGGACTTCTTCCGTGCCCTCGAGAAGCGCGACGTCGCCCACACCCACGTCGGCGAGCTCTACCTCGAGACCCATCAGGGCACGTACACGACGCAGGCGCAGATCAAGCGCCACAACCGGCTGGTGGAGCGGAAGCTCCACGAGGTCGAGGCGCTGGCCGTGCTCGTCGGAGACGACAGTCGGCCCGTGCTCGAGGAGCACTGGCGCGAGGTGCTGTTGAACCAGTTCCACGACATCATCCCCGGCTCGTCGATCGCTCGCGTGAACCGTGAGGCCATCGCCACCTACGAGCGCATCGAGCGCGAGCTCGACGCCTACGCCGACGTCCTCGTCGCCCAGCTCCCGAGGCGCGACGACGAGGCCACCGCGCTGAATCTCACCAGCCTGCCGCGCGACGAGCACGTGAAGGTCGACGGCTCCTGGCACCGGGCGGTGGTGCCGCCGTATGCGGCCGCTGCGCTGACGCCCGCCGGTGACTTCTTCGAGCTCGCATTCACAGCCGACACGCTGAGCAACGGCATCCTGACCCTTCGTTTCGACGACACGGGAACCATCGTGTCGTGCCTGGATGCCACCGGTTCGGAGCACGCGGGCGACGGTCTCAACAGGCTCGTCGTGCACAAGGACCCGTACGTGTGGCCGTTCAACGCCTGGGACATCAACCCCGACTACGTGAAGAGGGCGCCGCGGGTGCTGAAGGTCACGAGGGTCGAGAGCTTCGTCGACGGCGCGACCGTCGTGCGGCGGCAGCTCTACCGTGGTCGCACCGTGACGGTCGAACAGCGCGTCGTGCTCGAGGTGGGCAGCGACGTCGTGCGCTTCGAGACCATCGTCGAATGGCAGGAGCGGCACCGGATGCTCCGGGCCGAGTTCCGGCCGGCCCACTTCGGCGACTCCGTGAAGTGCGAGATCCAGTTCGGCCACATCGAGCGGGTGACGACCGAGCGCGACTCCGTCGAGGCGGCGCAGTTCGAGGTGTGCGCGCACAAGTGGATCGCCACCGAGGACGCCAGCGGTGGATTCGCCCTGCTCAACGACAGCAAGTACGGGCACCGAGCCAAGAACGGCCTGCTGAGCCTCAACCTGCTGCGTGCTCCCACCTACCCCGACAAGACCGCCGACCGCGGTCGGCACCGCTTCACCTACGCGTTCTGCCCGTTCGAGAAAGACGACATCGAGAAGGTCGTCCGTGAGGGCTACAGGCTCAACAACCCCCTGCGCATCACGGACGGCGCAGCCTTCGACAGTCTCGCGACGGTGACGGATGCCGCCGTCATCGTCGAGACCGTCAAGCGCGCGGAGCAGGGCGACGGAGTCGTGCTCCGCCTCTACGAGAGCCTCGGGCGCGCCACCACGACGCAACTCCGGGTGAGCCTGCCGCATGGTGCCGCCCACGAGACCGACCTGCTCGAACGGCCCACGGCCGACACCGACCTCGCGCGGCTGGAGTTCCGACCGTTCGAGATCAAGACCATCCTGCTGGAGCCCGCCCCATGACAGTCACCGCAGATCAGACCGCCACACCGGCGATCCCGCTGCGCACCCAGAGCCTCGCCGTCGTCACCGCCGGTTTCGGGCAGAACATCGTGCTCACCACGGTCTCGACGTTCATCCTCGTCTACCTGCTGCAGTACGCGGGCATCAGCACCGCCGGGCTCGCCGTGGTCACCATCATCATCACGGTCTCGAAGATCATCGACGCGATCCTCGACCCGGTGATGGGCAGCATCATCGACATGACGCGGACCCGCTGGGGCAAGCTCCGGCCGTACATCCTGTTCTCCGCGGCGCCGGTGGCCCTGCTCTCCGGGCTGCTGTTCACCATCCCCGACGTCGCCGAGCCGCTCAAGCTCGTCTACTTCGGCGTCTGCTACATGCTCTGGAGCCTCGCCTACACGGTCTGCGACGTGCCGTTCTGGGGGCTCATCGGCTCGGCGTTCACCGACCCTGCAGCGCGCACCCGCGTGATCGGGATGGTGCGGGCGTTCGGCGCGATCGCCCTCGGGCTCGCGACACTCGGGATGCCGTGGCTCGCCCGCCTGTTGAGCTTCGGTCCCGAGACCACGAGTGCCGGCTGGTCTCTCGCCGTGTTCATCACCTCGATCCTCGGCATGGGCGTCTTCCTCCTCGCCTTCTTCTTCACCCGCGAACGCCAGACCACGGCGGCATCCACCGGCCTCACCATGCGTCAGCTGCTGTCGACGCTGGTGCACAACACGCCGCTGCTCATGGTGCTGCTCGGCTCGGTGCTCGGCTTCGGACGCTTCATCGTGCAGGCGGGCGGTGCGGTGTTCGTGGTGATCGCCTACGGCAACGAGGGAACCTTCACACTCGTCGGTGCCGCCATCATCCTCGGCATGGTGATCTCCTCCTTCACCACGCCGCTGCTGCTGCGCCGCACGTCCGCACGCACGCTCGTCGTGGTGAGCACCCTGATCGCCGCCGTGCTGTACGCGGCGATGTACCTAGTCGGCTACTCGAACCTCGTTGCCATCCTCGTGTTCATCTTCCTGACCGGGCTCACCCTGGGCATCTTCCTCGTCACCCAGGCGACCATGATCGCGGACTCGGTCGACGACGCTGAGCGCCGCCTCGGGGTGCGCAACGACGGCATCTCCTTCGCCGGGCTCACGTTCGCCTCGAAGATCATGAACGCTCTCGCGGTTCTCGTCTTCGGCGTGTTCGTCGTCTTCGCGGGCTACGAGGCCGGCGTGGACGTCACGGACTCGATGCAGAACACGGTCTTCGCTGCGATCACGTTGGTGCCGGCAGTGAGCTGCCTGATCTCGGTGATCCCCTTCCTGTTTTACCGGGTGGGCGGATCGGCGGCATCCGTGAGCCCCGAGTGATCCGCTGACACCTCGCCGACCGCGTCACGGAGCACGCATCAGGTAGTCGTCGACCGACAGCACGACCGGGGCGTTCGTGGCCGAGCTGGACACGTAGGTGCTCACTCCCGTCGACCCGGCCGCTTGGAGCGGTCCGGTCGAGTCCGTGATCGAGCGGTGCCAGACCGAGGGCTCCGGTGTACCCGACTCCCAGATCCTGGCCTGGATCGTCGTCGGCGAGGTTCCGGTGACCCGCATCCGAACGAGCAGTTGGTCGCCAGCGGCGAACGCGACTCCGGGAACGAGCACGGCCGCCTGGATCGTGGCGCCGACGCCGATGGGGTTCTCCCGTGTCAGCGCGAGCGTCACTTGACCCGTCGACTTGATGATGGCCTGCGCCCGGTAGGAGCCCACACCGACGATGCGGCGACCGTGCGTCACGATGTAGATGCCGCCGCCCGTCGCCGGCTTGTCCGCCGAGATCCGGTAGAGCAAGTCGGTCGTCGTCGAGGTTGCTGATGGCAGGTAGGCGTCCAGGGTTCCGCCCGCCTTCGCATGGCGGATGACGCCGACGCCCCCGGCCACCTGGAAGGCCGTGGACGCACCGCTCAAGGTCCACGCTCCGCCGGTGTCCGCAGTCCCGAACCCGTTCGCGACGGTGCGTGCGAAGGCGTCGGAGGCGTAGGTGATCGGCCCGCCGGGCAGGGAGACGGTCACCGGATGCGTGACGGTGTTCACCGCTCCGTCGTCATCGGTGACGGTCAGCGAGATCGTGTAGGTGCCGGATACGGCGTAGCTGTGCGTGGCGATCGTCCCGGTGCCGGTCGTGCCGTCCCCGAAGTTCCAGGCGCTGGACGCGATGGTGCCGTCGGAATCGGTCGAGGAGGAGGCATCCGCTGTGCAGGCGAGGTCGGTGCAGTTCGCCGTGAATGCGGCGACGGGGGATTCGTTCGGGGTCGAGGATCCCTGACGGATGACGAACGCGTCGGAGTAGTTCGCGCCGGCGGCGGGCTGGAAGCCGGCACTCAGCTGGGTCGCATCCGCCGTGACGAGCAGGGAGCCCCAGGTGGGCGAGGAGTTGAGGCCCGATGAGGCGGCGAAGTATTGGGCCTCGGAATCCGAGGCGGAGACGTCTCGCAACGGAGTTCCGCCGGTGCCGACGGTGGCGAACACGGTGCCGGCGCCAGCGGCGAGGTCGTTGTCGGGGTCGGCCACGCAGGCTGCGGTGTACGTACCGGGCACCAACGCCGAGCAGCCGCCGCGCAGAGCGAGTTGCTTGGTTCGTTGGTAGAGGTGCTCGTGTCCGTTGAGGACCAGGTCGACGCGCTTGCTGATCAGGAGATTCGTGAGATCTGCCGTGTCGCAGGAGTACTGCCCGAGGGACAGACACGGTTTGTGAGCGCTGACCACCACCCAGGGGATGCCGGCTGCCCTCGCGCTGTCGATGGCCGCAGCAGTCCACTGGTAGCGGGCGGAGCCTGCGGCGTAGGTCCACAGGCCGTCGGGGAAGGTCAGCCCGGGCGAGATCTGGATGAACCGCACGAGAGGTGTCTGCTGGGGGACGTCGACGTAGTACTGGCGCCCGTAGGTCCCGATGGCTCCGGGCAACTGGTTCGGGAGGCAGGCCGAGAAGCTGTCGATGTTCCCGTTGAGACCGTTGCTCTCGTGGTTTCCCGCGACGAGTTCGAAGGGGAATCCTGCGCCGGTTCGGCTGGTCACGTAGTCGCACCACACCTGTTCGGGATCACTCGTGTAGGCGAGGTCGCCGAGCGCCAGGTGCAGGTCGGGCCCGATCGAGTCGATCTGGTTCAGGACGGCCGATGTCTGGGTGGTCGAGTTGAGGTCGCCCGAGGCGGTGAAGCTCACCGAGCTCGCCGTCGTCGGCGCGATCTCGGCGGGTTGCACCCCGGTGGCGACCAGCAATCCTGCTGCCAGCGCTGCGCCGGCGAAACCCGCGGTGAACGATCGTGATGCACTCATGCGATGCTCCTTGCACGTCGGGAAGAGTTCGTGGCAAGGCGACTGCGCGCCGATCCTCGTCGATCGGCATCTCGGGCGTCTTTCCTGCAGGATAGACCTCCCGGGACCGCGCCGACAGGGGAACTCGTGGAGATCGGGCGGATCCGATGGCCTCCTGCCGCATGTTGTCCGCACGTTTCGGATCGGTGAACATCTCGTGGAGGATGGGCGCACCACCCTTGTCGCCCAGCGCTCGGGGGCGCAGACTGACGCACGACCGATCGATCTGGATTCGCGTTGCGGGGGACTCCATGAAGTCACGTTCTCGACTGATCGCCGTGGGCATCGCGACGACCACCATGCTCACCGTCTCACTCGTCGCGGCCGCACCCGCGCAGGCCGTCCCTCCCACGGTGCCGGCGATCGAGTTGCCCGCCGGTACGGGCGGCGACTCGAGCTTCCTCAGCGAGTACGGTGCTGCGAGCCCGCCCTCGCGGGTGATCCCGATCGGCCCGGCGACGTCATCGCTGGAGATCAGCCCTCCGTTCGATCCCTTCTACGAGCTCGCCTGCTCCCTCGCCAACGCGGCGGGAACCGTCGTGGCCGAGCGGTACTGGGGCGAGGATGACGTCGATCAGGCGCCACCCTTCGTCCTGACCGTGCCGCCGGCTTCCGTCACGACAGACGGCGGCCCGTACCTCGTCGACTGCTCCTCCCAATCCGAGAGCACATCGCGGGTGCAGTGGACCCTGACTGCGGATGCCGCAGCACCCGCGACCGTCGTTCTCGAGCACGACCCGACCACATACGTTCGACTGACCGAGTTCGAACCGCTCGACGGCGGGTCGTATGCCCTCGACACGCCCGTGGCTCTCGGCGAGCGCGTTCGCATTCGCGGCAACGCCGGCACCTGGTTCCCGGCTGGGGCCGCCTACGATCTCGCGACGAGCATCGAGGTGCCTGACGGCGACTTCCCCTTCTGGAGCGGACCGGCGGAGCAGGCGGCTGCGACAGCGTCGGGTGACGTGCTCGGACTGACGATCCCCGAGTCGCTTCCCGCCTCGGCAGGAACCGACATCCGGGTCTTCGCCCGTGCTCGATCGACCGTCGCCGGAAGCGCCACCACGCCAGAGGTCACGACGGTGCGCAGCTGGTCCACCCGCCTCATCGTCGTCGACAAGGCCGCGACCGGCACCGCCCTGCGCCTCGACCGCACTCTCGCCCTGACGAGCCGCGCCACGGTGCGGGCCCAGGTGACGGTCACAGCCGGGCCCGCCGAGCCGGTCGTCGGCACAGTGACCCTGTTCGTGGACGGGAAGCCGCGTTCGCAGACCGCCCTCAGCGGGACAGGAACGGTGAGGAGCACGATCCGACTGCCGAAGCTCGGCCGAGGCTCACACGCGATCGTGGCCGTCTTCGACGGTGGCGACGCGCTTCTCGGGTCGACCAGCCCGAGCCGTTCGGTGCGCATTCTGCTCTGACATCGGGCGGTGCGCGCGCGGAGGGTCGCGACTCGCGCCGTCGACCGGCAGGATGGCTGGATGGACCCCGCCGTGAACCGCCCTCGCCGTCCTGCCGGTGTCACCGTCGCCGTCGTGCTGATCTACGTGCAGGCCGTGCTCGAGGTGATCGCCGGGACCGTGCTCGTGCTCGCCCGCTACGGGGTCGACCCGAGTGACCCGGGAGCCGTGCTCGCCGTGACGCTGGTCGGCAGCGCCGTCATCCTCTTCGGCCTGTTCCTCATCGCCGTCGCGTCGGGCATCGCCCGCGGCAGCCGGTTCTCCCGGTGGATCGTCACGGTGCTGCTCGCCCTCTCCCTGTCAGCCAACGTGGTCACGCTGATGCTGGGCGCGGGGGAGCCGTGGTGGACCGTCATCGACGGCCTGATCGCGATCGCCATCCTGCTCGTGTTGTGGACGGGCCGCGGGCGTCGCTATTTCCGGGATTCGGTCGCGCCGACGGTCGACGAGTTCTGAGCTCCGCCATCGGCAGCGCCTGAGTCGGTGGGGGTGACGGGCGCGATCGACGAGCGGATGACGCGACGGTAGACGAAGCGCACGATCTCGATGCCCGCGATGGAGAGCGCCGAGATGACCGCGACGAGGAGGGCTGCATCCGGACCCGGATCGACGAGCTCGAGGAAGTCGGTGACGATCGGGATCGTGTACATCAGCACGAGGGCGATCATCATGGCTCCGATGACGACGGCCTTGAGCGCTGTGACGGGCCGGGAGAGCACGATGAGCACCCACAGCCCCACCAGCGTGAGGATGAGCGTGGCGCCGGTGCGCAGCTGCGCCTGGTCGATGCCGATCGCGTTGGCAGCCAACGTGTAGACGGTGAGGGCCGCCGCGATCACCAGGCCGGCGGGCACCGAGAAGATCAGCGAGCGTCGCAGGAACCCGGAGACGTAGCGCCTCTGATTGGGCAGCAGGGCGAGGAAGAAGGCCGGGATGCCGATCGTCAGGCCGTCGACGGCAGAGAGCTGGCGCGGCAGGAACGGGAAGGTCAGCAGCAGTGCCCCGAACACGATCGCGAGGGCGCTCGCGTAGACGGTCTTGGTGAGGAAGAGCATGGAGATGCGCTCGATGTTCGCGATCACCTGGCGCCCCTCGCCGACGACGCCCGGCAGGTGCGAGAACTTGCCGTCGAGCAGGATCAGCCGGGCGACGGCCTTGGTCGCAGCCGATCCCGAGTTCATGGCGATGCCGATGTCCGCCTCCTTGATGGCGAGGGCGTCGTTCACGCCGTCGCCCGTCATCGCCACCACGTGGCCGCGCGCCTTGAGCGCCAGCACGAGGCGCTTCTTCTGCTGCGGGGTGACCCGGCCGAAGACCACGTTCTGCTCGAGCACCTCGGCGAGGGCATCCTCGTCTTCGGGGAGCTGTCGGGCGTCGAAGCCGTGCGGGGCGTCGAGGCCGACCTCGCGGGCGATGGCGGCGACGGTGTCGGGGTTGTCGCCCGAGATGACACGCACGGCGACCCCCTGGGAGGCGAAGTAGTCGAGCGTCTCGCGGGCATCGGAACGCACCTGCTCGCGGAAGGTGAGCAGCATCACGGGTTCGACGTCGGGGAGCAGGCGTTCGGCCTCGGCGTCGGCCTCGGTCAGGACGGCGGTACTGCGCGCGAGCACGAGGGTGCGCCGTCCCGACGATGCGAGGGTGCGCACCCGATCGGCCATGGTGTCGAGAGCCGGGTCCTGGCCTCCGGATGCCGCGGGGAAGACCATCTCGGGACCGCCGAGCACCCAGGTGCCCGCCGGGCCGTCGGCGAAGGCGACGGCGCTCCACTTGCGAGCCGACGAGAACTCGATACGCGTGGCCGGCTCGGCCGCGGGCAGCTGCGTGTAGGGCTCGGCGAGGCACCGGGCCGTCGCGTTCGCGTCGGGCTGCGCGCCGTACCAGGCCAGCACCTGTTCCCAGCCCGGGGCCGCATCCGTCTGCAGAGGGTGCGAGCCGTCGAAGACGATGTCGCCCTCGGTCAGCGTTCCGGTCTTGTCGAGGCAGATGATGTCCACCCGGGCGAGCCCCTCGACGGCTGCCAGCTCCTGAACCAGCACCTGTCGCCGGGTGAGCTTCACGGCGCCGACGGCGAAGGTGATGCTGGTCATCAGAACGAGCCCCAGCGGGATCATGGCGACGATTGCCGCGATGGCGCCGACGGCGGCATCGCGCCAGGCACCGGAGGCGATGGCTTCCTCCCACCCGCCTGCCGCGATCATCTGGGCGTTCAGCACCAGCAGCGCGGCCGGACCGATGAGCCAAGTCACCCACCTGAGGACGCGGTTGATCGAGGAACGCAGCTCGCTGTGCATCAGGGAGAAGCGCTTGGCCTCGCTCGCGAAGCGATTGGCGAAGGAGTCGGCCCCGACGTGCTGCACCTGGGCGAGCGCGTCGCCGGCGACCACGATGGAGCCCGAGAGGATGTCGGAGCCGGCGTCCTTGTCGACGGCATCCGACTCGCCGGTCAGCATCGACTCATCGAGCTGCAGCCGGGTGGAGCGCAGCACGCGGGCGTCGGCTGGCACCTGGTCGCCGGCACGGAGGACCAGGACGTCGTCGAGAACGACCTCGGCCGAGGGGATCTCCTTCTCCGCACCGGAGCGGAGCACCCGAGCCAGGGGAGCATTGAGGAGCGCGAGGCGGTCGAGAGCCCGCTTGGCGCGGTACTCCTGGCCTGAGCCGATGAAGGCGTTCGCGACGGCGCTCAGGCCGAACAGGGCGTCCTGCCACCGGCCGAGGAAGAGCAGCACCAGGAAGCAGGCGCCGATGATGGCGTTGAACAGAGTGAAGACGTTCGCTCGCACGATGCTCCACACGCTGCGGCTGGATGCCTCGACGAAGGCGTTGGACCGGCCGTCGCCGAGGCGGGCGGCCACCTCGTCGGGAGAGAGGCCGTGACTCGTCTGCTCCGTCGTCGACTCGCCGGTCATCGCGCGCTCGCTCTCTGCTCGGGGGTGGTGGGCTGCGGGCTGTAGACGGTGAGGGCCGCCGGAATCAGGCGCATGGCGACCGTGTAGCGGCCGTCGGCCGCAGCTGCGGCATCCGTCGCCTCCCCGTCGTGGGCGTAGCCGAGAGCGCCGGGGTCGCCGTGCACCTCCACCTCGAGCTCGGTCACCGAGTACACGGCGATGGACCGGCGCGGCGACCACAGCGACAGCGAGTGCAGCACGCTGTCGGAGCGGCGACCGAGGATGAGGGCAGCGGCTCCGCGGGTGCGGGCGCGGGAGCCGGCCCGGAGCACCCGCACGTCGAGCACGCCGTCGTCGACCCCGCTGCGTCGGAGCGGCGCGGCCGTGCCCGACGGCTCGTAGCGGTCCACGCCGACGAAGAGCGACCAGGCGCGACCGCGCTCGCCGCGGGCGGTCAGTTCGACGGGCTCGGTCGAGTTCAGGATGCCCACGGCCGAGACGAGGGTGGCCAGGGGCTTCCCGATCGCCTTCTGGATCCTCTCGCGTCGCTGCACGAACTCGGGATACAGGCCGATCGACATGGTGTTCAGCACGGTGACGGGCTCGGCATCCGCCACCCGCAGTTCTCCGACGTCGACACGCAGACCCGTGCCCGTGGCCAGGGCGTCGAGGGCGGCCTCGGGGGTGAGGGCGCCGAGGGCCTTCGCGAAGTGGTTGAAGGTGCCGCCGGGGATCACCAGCAGGGGAAGATCGGCTTCGCGTGCGAGGTGGGCGACGCTGGCGACGGTCCCGTCACCTCCCGAGATGCCGAGTACGCGAGGAGGCGTGTCCGAGTCCAGCGCCGAGCGGAGCACCGACGCGACGTCCTCGCCCTCGGCGAGTGGGTGCACTGTGGCCGCGGGAAGACGTCGTCGCAGCAGGTCGAGGATGTGCTCGCCCTCGCCGCGGTGACCGGAGCCCGGGTTGACGATGACGAAGACCCCGTCCCCGGCGACGGATGCCGGAAGGTCATCACGCACGGCATCCGACGCCCCGACGGGCCCGGGCCTGTTGCGCGGATGCGCGGGCACCAGGATGGCGCCGGCTGCGGCGACACCCAGTCCGATGCCGACCCCTCCGAGCACATCCGACAGCCAGTGCGCACCCGTGTGCAGACGGGAGTATGCGACGGCGCCGGCCAGGGGCGCGATGACGGCGCCGGCGACGGGGGACTGGACGGCCACGCCGGCCGCGAAGGCCGCGGCGCTCGCCGAGTGCCCTGACGGGAAGGATCCTGAGGTCGGGGTGGTGCGCAGGCGTCGCCCGTGCGGGACCGTGTCGAGGGCCGGACGTGCGCCTCCGAACAGCTGCTTGCCGACCAGGTTCGCCGTCGCGCTGGCGACGACCAGCGACGCGGCGCCGCGCACGGCCGCCCGCCGATGCCCGAGCAGCACGAGCACTCCGGCGACGGCGAACCACAGCACACCGCGGTTCGCCGCGCTCGACAGGGCGACATAGACGGCGTCGACGCCCCGGATGGTGTGTCGTCCGTTGACGCGCGCCGCGGTGCGCTCATCAATGCGCCGCACCCACGGAGGAAGCACCCTGGCCCGGCGCAGCGTCTCGATCGGGTGTCGCAGGTTCCACCAGGCCATGACGGAAGCCTAGGCGAGCGGCGTCGGCGTGTTCCGCGCCCCTTCTATGATTGAGGGGTTCCGAAACGTACAAAGGGAGTAAACGACAGTGGCTGACGGCTTCGAGCTTTTCACCGACCGGTCCGTTGTCGCAATGCGCGTCAACGGTGAGCTCAAGGACCTGGCGACGACGGTGACGGATGCCGACACTGTCGAGCCGGTCACGATCGACTCTCCCGACGGACTCACCATCCTGCGCCACTCGGCCGCCCACGTGCTCGCCCAGGCCGTGCAGTCGATCAATCCGGAGGCCAGGCTCGGCATCGGCCCGCCCGTCACCGACGGTTTCTACTACGACTTCGACGTCGAGACGCCGTTCGCCCTCGAGGACCTCAAGCCCCTCGAGAAGGCCATGGACCGCATCATCCGTCAGGGCCAGCGTTTCGTGCGCCGCGTCGTCACCGAGGACGAGGCCCGTGCCGAACTCGCGAACGAGCCGTACAAGCTCGAGCTCATCGGGCTCAAGGGCCATCCCACCGAGGGAGCAGGCAGCCACGATGACGGCGAGTCCGTCGAGGTCGGCGGCGCCGAGCTGACGATCTACGACAACGTCGACCCGCGCACGGGCGAGACGGTCTGGAAGGACCTCTGCCGCGGCCCGCACCTGCCGAACACCCGCATGATCGGCAACGGCTACGCCCTGTCGCGTGTGGCTGCCGCCTACTGGCGGGGGTCCGAGAAGAACAAGCAGCTGCAGCGCATCTACGGCACGGCGTGGGCGACGAAGGACGAGCTGCGCGCCTACCAGGCCCGCATGGAGGAGGCGCTGAAGCGCGACCACCGCAAGCTCGGTGCGGAGCTCGACCTGTTCAGCTTCCCCGACGAGATCGGCTCGGGTCTCGCCGTCTTCCACCCGCGCGGCGGCATCATCCGTCACGAGATCGAGAAGTACATGCAGGAGCGCCTGATCGCCGCGGACTACGAACTCGTCAATTCGCCGCACATCACCAAGGGCTCGCTGTTCGAGACCAGCGGTCACCTGCAGTGGTACATGGACGGCATGTTCCCGGCCATGCACCTCGATCAGGAGACGGATGCAGACGGACACGTCACCCGTCAGGGCCAGGACTACTACCTGAAGCCCATGAACTGCCCGTTCCACAACCTGATCTTCCGGGCGCGCGGTCGCAGCTACCGTGAGCTGCCGCTCCGTCTGGCGGAGTTCGGCACCGTGTACCGCTACGAGAAGAGCGGAACTCTCTCTGGTCTCACCCGCGTGCGCGGCCTCACCCAGGACGACGCCCACGTCTACGTCACGCCCGAGCAGGTGCGCGGCGAGGTGGCCAGCCAGCTCGAGTTCGTGCTCGAGACGCTGCGCGGCTACGGCCTCGACGACTTCTACCTCGAGCTCTCCACCAAGGACCCCGAGAAGTTCGTCGGAGACGACGCCGCCTGGGAGGAGGCGACCGAGACCCTGCGTCAGGTCGCGATCGAGTCGGGCCTCGAGCTCGTCGACGATCCGGGCGGAGCGGCCTTCTACGGTCCGAAGATCTCCGTGCAGGCCCGCGACGCCATCGGCCGCACCTGGCAGCTCTCGACGGTGCAGCTCGACTTCAACCAGCCCGAGAGGTTCGAACTCGAGTACACGGCCAACGACGGAACCCGCCAGCAGCCCGTCATGATCCACCGCGCGCTGCTCGGCTCCATCGAGCGCTTCTTCGCCATCCTGCTCGAGCACTACGCGGGCGCCTTCCCGGTCTGGCTCGCTCCGGTGCAGGTGGTCGGCATCCCGATCGCCGAGGACTACGTCGACTACCTGGGCGACGTGATCGGCCGACTCAAGGCTGCCGGCGTGCGCGCCGAGCTCGATGCATCCGACGACCGCATGCAGAAGAAGATCCGCAACCACACCAAGCTCAAGGTGCCGTTCCAGCTCATCGCCGGTGAGCAGGACCGCGCGGCGGGCTCGGTGAGCTTCAGGTTCCGCGACGGCACCCAGGAGAACGGCGTGCCCGTCGATGAGGCGATCAGCCGCATCCGCGCCGCCATCGCCTCGCACGCCCAGGTGACGAGCGCCGGCCAGATCTGATGACGGATGAGCAGAGCGGGTTCGCCGGGCTGGAGAGCTCGGCGGACTTCGCCGCGGTTCCGGATGCCTTCCAACGACTGTGGACCCCGCACCGGATGGTCTACATCGAGGGCGGGCCGACGCCGCACGAGGAGAACTGCCCGTTCTGCGCCGCCCCGAAGCTCGACGACGAGACGGCGCTCATCGTGGCCCGCGGCGAGCACGCCTACGTGCTGCTCAACCTGTTCCCGTACAACAGCGGCCACCTGCTGGTCTGCCCGTACCGTCACGTCGCCCTCTACGACGACGCGACGGCGGAGGAGGTCGCGGAGATCGCCGAGCTGACGCAGATCGCCATGCGCGTCGTGCGTCAGGTCTCGAACTGCGACGGCTTCAACATCGGCATGAACCAGGGCCGGGTCGCCGGGGCCGGCGTGGCCGACCACCTGCACCAGCACATCGTGCCGCGCTGGGCGACGGACGCGAACTTCTTCCCGATCATCGCCGAGACGAAGGCGATCCCGCGCCTGCTGGGCGAGACCCGACAGGCGATAGCCGACGCCTGGCCGAAGGCTGCGCCGACGTCCTGAGCCGGTGCGCGCCGCCTGAGCGGGATGCGCTCAGCGCACCTGCCGGGCCGTGAACTGCATCCGCGGGTGGGCGTAGGCCTCCTGCGACTCGACGAGCTGCAGTTCGCGCTCACCGGACTCGTGGGTGCGGGTGAGCAGGTCGAAGACGCTCGACGCCGTGCGGGCGAGGGCGTCGGCCGCGTCACCGGTACGCGCGTAGTGAGCGGTGAACAATGCAGCGGTGACGTCGCCCGAGCCGTTCGCCTTCATCGGAAGCAACGGCGTCTGCAGGATCCAGGCGCCTCGGTCGTCGACGACGAGCATCTCGATGGTGCCCTCCGCGCGATCGGGGCGCTCGACGCTGGTCACGAGCACCGTGCTCGGGCCCATCGCGCGGGCGAGATCGACGGATGCGAGCGTCGACTCGAGACTGTCGGGCTCGGTGCCGGTGAGGTAGCCGAGCTCGAACTGGTTGGGCGTGATGATGTCGGCGACGGGCACGACCCTCTCGCGCAGCAGCACCGGGATCTCGGGCGCGACGAAGCATCCCGACTTCGCGTTGCCCATCACGGGGTCGCAGGAGTAGATCGCCGCGGGGTTGGCGGCCTTGATGCGCGCGACGGCGTCGATGATGACGTCTCCGATGCCCGCTCCGCCCTGGTAGCCGGAGAGCACGACGTCGATCGCGGGGAAGACACCGCGTTCCTCGATCCCGGTGATGACGGCGGCGACGTCCTCGGGGCTGATGAGCGGACCACGCCAGGCTCCGTAGCCCGTGTGATTGGAGAAGGTGACCGTGTAGACGGGGAGCACCTCCACCCCGATGCGCTGGAGCGGGAACACGGCGGCCGAGTTCCCGACGTGGCCGTAGGCGACAGCGGACTGAATCGAGAGGATCTTCACCATCAGATTGTCCCACCCCGAAGTCAGCGCGAGACGACCTGCGTCTCGAAGACCCCTGCCGGGCTAATACACTTGGCGTTCATGACCGATAGCACTTCCTCCCAGCACT
Source organism: Orlajensenia leifsoniae (assembly GCF_004570845.1). Taxonomy (GTDB): domain Bacteria; phylum Actinomycetota; class Actinomycetes; order Actinomycetales; family Microbacteriaceae; genus Orlajensenia; species Orlajensenia leifsoniae. The sequence continues at coordinate 285,881 of NZ_SPQZ01000002.1, forward strand.
TCGGTTCGAGCCGCGTCAAGCGCGGACTCGCCGAGATGCTGAAGGGCGGCGTCATCATGGACGTCGTCACCCCCGAGCAGGCCCGTATCGCCGAGGATGCCGGCGCCGTCGCCGTCATGGCGCTCGAGCGCGTTCCCGCAGACATCCGTTCGCAGGGCGGCGTCGCACGCATGAGCGACCCCGACCTCATCGAGGCGATCATCGCCGAGGTCTCCATCCCCGTGATGGCGAAGGCCCGAATCGGCCACTTCGTCGAGGCGCAGGTGCTGCAGGCTCTCGACGTCGACTACATCGACGAGTCCGAGGTGCTGAGCCCCGCCGACTACGTGAACCACATCGACAAGTGGGGCTTCAACGTTCCCTTCGTCTGCGGTGCGACCAACCTGGGCGAGGCTCTCCGCCGCATCAACGAGGGCGCCGCCATGATCCGATCGAAGGGCGAGGCCGGCACCGGCGACGTCTCCGAGGCGACCAAGCACATCCGCAAGATCAAGAGCGAGATCGCCGCGCTGTCGTCGATGTCGAAGGACGAGCTGTACGTGGCGGCCAAGGAGCTGCAGGCTCCCTACGACCTCGTCGTCGAGGTCGCCGAGACCGGCAAGCTCCCCGTCGTGCTGTTCACCGCCGGGGGAGTCGCGACTCCGGCCGACGCGGCCATGATGATGCAGCTCGGTGCCGACGGCGTGTTCGTCGGATCCGGCATCTTCAAGTCGGGCAACCCCGCCCAGCGTGCTGCGGCCGTGGTCAAGGCCACGACGTTCCACGACGACCCCGCCGTGATCGCCGAGGTCTCGCGCGGGCTCGGCGAGGCCATGGTCGGCATCAACGTCTCCGACCTCGCAGCCCCGCACCGCCTCGCCGAGCGCGGGTGGTAGCACCTCAGGTCGCCGCACCGCGGGTCGGCGTGCTCGCCCTGCAGGGCGACTTCCGCGAGCACGCCCAGGTCCTCCGCGTCCTCGGGGCCGACGTCACTCTCGTGCGTCGCCCCGAGGAGCTCGCTGCCGTCGACGGTCTCGTGATCCCGGGCGGCGAGTCCAGCGTCATGGACAAGCTCGCGCGCACTTTCGGGCTCGCCGAGCCGCTGCGCGCCGCCATCAGCGGCGGGCTGCCGGTCTACGGCACCTGCGCCGGGCTCATCATGCTGGCGGACACCGTGCTCGACGGCATCCGGGGCCAGGAGAGCCTCGGTGGCCTCGACGTCGCGGTGCGCCGCAACGCCTTCGGGTCGCAGACGCATTCCTTCGAGACCGACCTCGACGTGCCCGTGCTCGGGGGAGAGCCCATGCACGCCGTCTTCATCCGCGCGCCCATCGTCGAATCGGTGGGGCCGGCTGCGACCGCTCTCGCCACGCTGGACGACGGCCGCTGCGTCGCCGTCGAGCAGGGCAACCTCCTCGGCACCTCGTTCCACCCCGAGGTGACGGGCGACTACCGCATCCACGAGTACTTCCTCGGCAAGGTGCGCGCGGCGGCCTGACCCGGCTGCCGCCGCCGGCGTCGGTCCCGTGGGGCATGATGAGCCCATGGCTGCGAAGAGATACGTCGCGTTGCTGCGGGGCATCAACGTCAACGGGGTGAAGATCCTCTCGGTCGACCTGGCCGAGCTGTTCCGAACGCTCGGGTTCACCGAGGTGAAGACGGTACTCGCCAGCGGCAACGTGCGCTTCGATTCCGAGACGACGGATGCCGCTGCGAGGGACGCCGCAACGTTGAAGGCGACGATCGAGACGGCGCTTCGGGAGCGATTCGGATACGACGCGTGGATCGTGCTGGTCAGCCTCCCCGACCTGGAGGCCGTCGTCGAGGCGTTCCCGTTCGACGCCGAGCGCGACGGCTGGCACCCGTACGTGCTGTTCGGCTCCGATGACGCCGTGCTCGCCGAACTGACGGGGCTCGGTTCCGACCTCGACGCCGCCGACGACGTGATCGCCCCCGGGAAGCACGTCATCTACTGGCACAACCGCCGCGATGTCGGAGTGGACAGCGCGTTCTCGAAGATCGCGGCGAAGGCGAGGTACCGCTCGACGACGACGAACCGCAACCTGCGCACGCTCCGCAAGCTGCTCGCCTGATCCGTGGCGGCCGAGCGAGACGCCCGGTCGGCCTTCCCTCGCGCCTGACACCCGGGAGCACTCGCGATGGGTAGAATCGAAGGCATGTCAGGGCATTCCAAGTGGGCAACGACCAAGCACAAGAAGGCGATCATCGACTCGCGTCGCGCCAAGTCGTTCGCCAAGTTGATCAAGAACATCGAGGTCGCCGCCAAGATGGGCGGTGCCGATCTGGCGGGCAACCCCACGCTCGTCGACGCCATCCAGAAGGCGAAGAAGACGTCGGTCCCGATCGACAACATCAACCGCGCGGTCAAGCGCGGTGCCGGCCTCACCGGCGAGGCCGTCGACTACACGACGATCATGTACGAGGGCTACGCCCCGAACGGTGTCGCGATGCTCATCGAGTGCCTCACCGACAACAAGAACCGCGCCGCAGCCGACGTGCGCACCGCCGTCAGCCGTAATGGCGGCACCATGGGCGACCCGGGCAGCGTGGCCTACAACTTCCACCGCAAGGGCCTCATCGTCGTCGCCCACGCCGACGGCCTCACCGAGGACGACGTGCTCATGGCCGTGCTCGAGGCCGGTGCTGAAGAGGTGACGGATGAGGGCGAGACCTTCGAGATCCTCACCGACCCGTCGCAGATGGTCGCCGTGCGTACCGCGCTGCAGGATGCCGGGATCGACTACGACTCCGCCGACGTGGCCTTCGTGCCGAGCCTCAAGATCGAGGTCGACGCGGAGACCGCCCGCAAGGTGTTCCGCCTCATCGACGCCCTCGAGGACTCGGACGACGTGCAGAACATCTACACGAACCTCGACCTGAGCGCCGAGGCGCAGGCCGAACTCGAAGCAGACGAGTAACCCGCCGTGCGGGTGCTCGGCGTCGACCCCGGCCTGACCCGGTGCGGTGTCGGCGTCATCGATGTGGCGCCCGACCGCACGGCGAAGCTCGTCGACGTGGTCGTCATCCGCTCGTCGCCCGACCTGCCGATCGAGCAGCGGCTCGCCCATGTCGCGGCCGGGCTCGAGGCGATCCTCGACGAGCACCGACCGCAGACGGTCGCACTGGAGCGGGTCTTCGCCCGCAGCGACGTCTCGACGATCATGGGCACGGCCCAGATCTCCGGGGTCGCCATGTACCTCGCGGCCAAGCGAGCGTTGCCCGTGTCGCTGCACACGCCGAGTGAGGTGAAGGCCGCCATCACGGGTTACGGCCGCGCCGACAAGGCGCAGGTGGGAGCCATGGTCGCCCGCATCCTCGGGCTCGACGCCGTTCCGAAGCCGGCGGATGCGGCTGACGCCCTGGCGCTGGCGCTCTGCCACGCCTGGCGTTCCGGAACGCCCGGGGCACCGGCAGGCGGCGGCGCCCTCACTCCGGCTCAGGAGGCGTGGCGCGCCGCAGAGCGCAGCGCCTCGGCGTCGGCAGGCGCCCGTAGGCTGAGTCGGTGATCTCCTCCCTTCGCGGCACAGTCCTCTCGGCCCTCGGCGGCACTGTCGTGCTCGAGGTCGGGGGAGTCGGCTTCTCGGTCCTCACCACGCCCGCCGCCGCCCTGTCCGTGCGCATCGGCGACGAGGCGCGACTGCTCACCACGCTCGTCGTGCGTGAAGACTCGCTCACCCTGTTCGGATTCCCGACGGGCGAGGAACTCAGCGTCTTCGAGGTGCTCATGGGCGTGACGGGCGTCGGCCCGAAGTCGGCGCTGGGCGTGCTCGCCGCGCTCTCACCCGACCAGATCGCCCGCGCCGTGGCCACCGAAGACGACGCGGCGTTCCGCAAGGTCAGCGGAATCGGCCCCAAGACCGCGAAGCTCATCGTGCTCTCGCTCACCGGCAAGCTGCTGGTCGCACCGGGGGCCGCCCCGGCTCCGGCATCCGTGCCCGTATCCAGCACGGGGGAGAGCGTCATCGCCGCCCTCGTCGGCCTCGGCTGGTCGGAGCGCGTCGCCGCGACGGCCGTCGAGGAGATCATCGGCGAGACGCCCGACATCACTGTCCCCGTCGCGTTGCGCCAGGCCCTGTCGCGCCTCGGCCCGGCCACCCAGAGCGGGAGCCGGTCATGACGGATCTCGACCTCACCAACCCCGAACTCGAGAGCGAGTCCGAGCTCGCCTTCGAGGGCGCCCTGCGTCCGCGATCGCTGGGCGAGTTCGTCGGACAGACCAAGGTGCGCGGCCAGTTGCAGCTGCTCCTCACGGCGGCGACGATGCAGCAGCGCACCCCCGACCACATCCTGCTCGCGGGCCCTCCCGGCCTCGGCAAGACCACTCTCGCCATGATCGTGGCCCACGAGGCCGGGCGTCCCCTGCGCATGTCGAGCGGTCCGGCCATCCAGCATGCCGGAGACCTGGCCGCGGTGCTGAGCTCCCTCGTTCCGGGCGAGGTGCTGTTCATCGACGAGATCCATCGCATGGCGCGCTCGGCCGAGGAGATGCTCTACCTCGCCATGGAGGACTTCCGCATCGACATCATGGTGGGCAAGGGCGCAGGAGCGACATCCGTTCCCCTCGATCTCGCGCCGTTCACCCTCGTGGGTGCCACCACACGCTCGGGGCTGCTGCCCAACCCGCTGCGCGATCGCTTCGGTTTCACGGCCCACCTCGAGTTCTACGCCGACTCCGAACTCGAGCAGGTTCTGGAGCGCGCCGCCAGACTGCTCGACCTGCGCATCGATCGCGACGCCATCGCCGAGATCGCCGGCCGCTGCCGGGGCACGCCTCGCATCGCGAACCGCCTGCTCCGCCGCGTGCGCGACTACACGCTCGTGCACGGGCGGCCCACCGACGGCTCCGAGATGGCGCGAGCCGATGTCGCATCGGTGCGCGCGGCCCTCGATCTCTACGAGGTCGACTCGCTCGGCCTCGACCGCCTCGACCGGCAGGTCATGACGACGATGCTCGAGCGCTTCGGCGGTGGACCCGTCGGCCTCAACACCCTCGCCGTGTCCGTCGGCGAGGAGGCCGAGACCATCGAGGCCGTCGTCGAGCCGTTCCTGGTGCGCATCGGGCTCATCACCCGCACTCCCCGGGGCCGCATGGCGACTCCGGAGGGATGGCGACACTTCGGGCTCAGGCAGCCGGGAGTCGGCCTCACACTCGATGACCTATAATTCCACTTGGCCCACGTTGTATCCCGCGCCAGACGGGCGTGGTTGAGGGGCCCATTCCGGAAGGCTTTCCCCGTTGGATCCCATCACACTCATCATGCTCGCCGTCCTGGCGCTGCTCATCTTCTTCATGTTCCGCAACAGCCGCAAGCGCTCGAAGGACCAGGCGAACCTGCAGTCCACGATCGTCCCCGGCGCCAAGGTCATGACCAACTTCGGCGTCTTCGGCACCATCCTCTCCATCGATGAAGAGGAGAACGAGGTGCTCCTCGAGACCACCCCGGGTACAGTCCTGACCGTTCACCGCCAGACCGTCGCCCGCGTCGTCACGCCGGCCGTCGGCACCGAGTCGACCGCCGTCGACGCCCCGCACGACGAGCTCTCCACCGAGCCCGAGTTCGGTGAGCGCATCGACGAGTCGGCCAACAGCGACAACACGGTCGTCGGAGACATCGACGTCGACGGGCAAGACCCCAAGAAGTCGAACGACTGACACCCTCCCTCCCCTTCGCACTCGCGCCGATGGCGGCGCGAGTGCGCGCGTAGAAAGCTGAGTTCCCTCGGTGGCAAAGTCGACACCCGTCAAGAAGGCGTGGCGTTCCCTCTCGTGGCTCGGAGCGATCGTCATCGCCCTCGTCGCGATCAACACCGCGGCCGTGCTGTGGGGCGGAGGGTCCTGGACCCCCAAGCTCGCGCTCGACCTCGAGGGCGGAACGCAGATCATCCTCGCGCCCAAGCTGGAGACGGGGCAGACGGTCACCGATGAGCAGCTCACGCAGGCTGTGTCGATCATCCGCCAGCGCGTCGACGCCTCCGGCGTCAGCGAGGCCGAGATCAGCACGCAGGGCGGCAGCAACATCGTCGTCGCCATCCCGGGCGAGCTCGACGAGGAGACGAAGAACCGCATCCAGTCGTCGGCCAAGCTCGAACTGCGTCCGGTGCTGCTCGCGGGGGCTCCGTCGGATTCCTCCGTCGGCGGCGACGCCAGCGCGTCTCCGACTCCGTCGCCGACCGAATCGCTGCGCGCCACCCCGACGGTGAGCCCGACCAACGGCTCGGACACCAACTGGATCACGCCGGCACTGCAGGCGGAGTACGACTCGTTCGACTGCTCGTCGGACGAGGCGGCGACGACGAACGCGGCCCCCGCCGACGTCCCTCTCGTCACGTGCGACACCACCGGGACCGTCAAGTACCTGCTCGGCCCGGTCGAGGTCGACGGCGCCGACATCAAGGACGCCACGAACGGCCAGGAGACGAACCAGCAGGGTGCGTCCACCGGTCGCTGGGTCGTGAACCTCACCTTCAACGACCAGGGCACGAAGGACTTCGGCGAGGTCAGCCAGCGCCTCTACGGCCTGACCGCCACCCCGCCGCTCAACCAGTTCGCCTTCGTCATCGACGGCCAGGTGCTCTCGGCCCCGACGATGAACGGCGTCATCACCGACGGCAAGCCCTCCATCTCGGGCAGCTTCGACCAGGAGTCGTCGAAGGCCCTTGCCGACCAGCTGAAGTTCGGTGCGCTGCCGATCAGCTTCACGGTGCAGTCCTCCGAGACCATCACGGCGACCCTCGGCTCCTCGCAGCTCCTGAGCGGCCTCATCGCCGGCCTCATCGGACTGCTGCTGGTGTTCGGCTACTCGCTGTTCCAGTACCGCCTGCTCGGCACCGTCACCATCGTGTCGCTGCTCGTCGCCGGTGTGATCACCTACCTCACGCTCTGCATCCTGTCGTGGTACCAGGGCTACCGCCTGTCTCTCGCCGGCGTCGCCGGTGTGATCGTGGCCATCGGTTTCACGGCGGACTCCTTCATCGTCTACTTCGAGCGTGTGCGCGACGAGCTGCGTGACGGTCGTGTGCTCGGCTCCGCCGTCGAGGCGGGCTGGAAGCGGGCACTGCGCACCGTGTACGCATCCAAGGCGACCAACCTGCTCGCGGCGATCGTGCTGTTCGTGATCGCCGTCGGCAGCGTCAAGGGCTTCGCCGTGACGCTCGGTATCACCACGGTGATCGACGTCATCATCGTGGTGCTGTTCACGCACCCGATGCTGCAGCTGCTCGCGCAGACCCGGTTCTTCTCGAGCGGTCACCCGCTCTCCGGCCTGGACCCGTCGGCCCTCGGTGCCGTCTACCGCGGTCGCGCCGAGTTCCGCACCTCCGCTCAGCTGACGGCGGCCAAGGCCGCCAGCAGCTCGCGTGAGGCCGCCAAGCGCCAGACCATCGCCGAGCGCAAGGCCGCCGAGGCCGCAGCGCTCGACGCCTCCGGCGGGTCCAAGCCCGCCAAGTCCGCAGCATCAGCACCGTCGGCCTCCGGCGATATCTCGAAGAACGGGAAGGAGTCCTGATGGCCAGCCGTCTGACAACGTTCGGTAACGACCTCTACACGGGCAAGCGCTCGTTCGACTTCGTCGCGAAGCGCAAGCTCTGGTTCATCATCGTCGGCGCCCTGGTGCTGATCTCGATCCTCATCCCGGTGGTGCGCGGAGGCTTCAACCTCGGCATCGAGTTCCGCGGCGGTTCACAGTTCCAGATCACCGGCGTCAGCGACGCCGAGACCCAGCCGGCGACGGATGCCGTGGCATCCGTCGTGCCCGATGCCGTGGCCCACGTCACCATCGTGGGAGGCGGCAGCGGCGTGCGCGTGCAGACCGACCAGCTCACGACGGCCGAGACGAAGGACGTCGCGACGGCGCTCGAGGACGCCTATGACGTCACTGAGGCCGACGTCTCGTCCTCCTTCATCGGACCGGTGTGGGGAGCCGACATCACCCGGCAGACCATCCAGGGCCTGCTCGTGTTCCTGTTGCTCGCCGCTGTGGGAATGGCGCTCTACTTCCGCACCTGGAAGATGTCGCTCGCCGCCATCGTCGCCCTGCTCGTCGACCTCGTGATCACGTCGGGGGTCTATGCGGCCTCGGGCTTCGAGGTCACGCCTGCCGCGATCATCGGTCTGCTCACGATCCTCGCGTACTCGCTCTACGACACCGTCGTGGTCTTCGACAAGATCCGCGAGAACACGCAGGAAGACGTGGTCGAGACCAAACGCACCTTCGCCGAGTCGGTGAACCTCGCGGTGAACCAGACCCTGGTGCGCTCGATCAACACCAGCGTCATCGCGGCCCTCCCGGTCGCGTCGATCCTGTTCATCGGCGCCTTCGCCCTCGGTGCGGACACCCTGCGCGACATCTCGCTCGCGCTGCTGATCGGCATCCTGGTCGGAACCTGGTCGACGGTCTTCCTCGCCGCCCCGCTGTACTCGATGCTGCGCGAGGGCGAGAAGAACGTGAAGAAGCACGACGCCAAGGTGCGATCGATTCGCGAGCGGACTGCGGCGGATGCCGCCCCAGCCGAGGAGATCACGGTTTGACGCTGCCCGCGAACACCGGGGCCCTGGTCGATCCAGGGTCCCGGCAGCGGGATAATTGAACATCGGACAGGAGGCGACGCCATGACGGATATGAACACGTCATCCACGGCGTCGCTGCGCCGTCTGGTGCCGCGCATCTTCTCGAAGGCGCAGCCCGTCGGCGCCGTCGACACCCTGATCCGCACGGTCCGGATGCATCATCCGAAGGCCGACCTCTCGATCATCGAGCGCGCGTACACCGTCGCCGAGAAGGCCCACACCGGCCAGAAGCGCCGCAGCGGCGAGCCGTACATCACCCACCCCGTCGCCGTCGCGCAGATCCTCGCCGACCTCGGCATCGGCGCAAAGACGGTGGCTGCCGCACTGCTGCATGACACCGTCGAGGACACCGAGTACACCCTCGACCAGGTGCGGGCCGACTTCGGTGACGAGATCGCGATGCTGGTCGATGGCGTCACGAAGCTCGACAAGGTCAAGTACGGCGACTCCACCCAGGCCGAGACCGTCCGGAAGATGATCGTCGCGATGTCGAAGGACATCCGCGTGCTCATCATCAAGCTCGCCGACCGCCTGCACAACGCGCGCACCTGGGGCTTCGTGCCCGCCGAGTCGGCCACCCGCAAGGCCACGGAGACCCTCGAGATCTACGCGCCCCTCGCGCACAGGCTCGGCATCCAGGCCATCAAGTGGGAGCTCGAGGACCTGTCGTTCGCCGTGCTCTACCCGAAGATCTACGCCGAGATCGAGTCTCTCGTGCGCCAGCGCACCCCCGAGCGCGAGCAGTTCGTGCAGAACGTCATCGACGCCGTCAACGGCGACCTCAAGGTGGGCAAGATCCGCGGCAATGTGGTCGGCCGGCCCAAGCAGTACTACTCGATCTACCAGAAGATGGTCGTCCGCGGTCGCGAGTTCGACGAGATCTACGACCTCGTGGGCATCAGGGTCCTGGTGAACTCCGTGCGCGACTGCTACGCGGTGCTCGGGTCCATCCACGCCCGCTGGACTCCGCTGCCCGGTCGCTTCAAGGACTACATCGCCACGCCGAAGTTCAACCTGTACCAGTCGCTGCACACGACGGTGCTCGGTCCGGCCGGTCGCCCCGTCGAGATCCAGATCCGGACTCACGAGATGCACCAGCGCGCCGAGTTCGGTGTCGCGGCGCACTGGAAGTACAAGGAACAGGTCAACGGGAAGTCGAACGGACCCGGTCCGCAGAGCGAGAACGACATGGCGTGGCTCGCGCACATCTCGGACTGGCAGGCCGAGACCGACGACCCGGGCGAGTTCCTCGATTCCCTGCGCTACGAGATCGGTGCGAAGGAGGTCTACGTCTTCACGCCGAAGGGCCGAGTCATCGGCCTGCCGTCGGATGCGACCCCGGTCGACTTCGCGTACGCCGTGCACACCGAGGTGGGCCACCGCACCATGGGCGCGAAGGTCAACGGCCGACTCGTGCCCCTCGAGTCCACCCTGTCGAGCGGCGACGTCGTCGAGGTCTTCACCTCGAAGAACCCCGACTCCGGCCCCAGTCAGGACTGGCTGAACTTCGTCAAGAGCCCCCGCGCACGCAACAAGATCCGCCAGTGGTTCACCAAGGAGCGCCGCGACGAGGCCATCGAACAGGGTCGGGATGCCATCGCCCGGGCGATGCGCAAGCAGAACCTGCCCCTGCAGAAGCTGATGAGCCAGGACTCGTTCGCCGAGGTGGCAGCCCAGCTCAAGTACGTCGACGTGTCAGCCCTCTACGCCGCGGTCGGCGAGGGCCACGTGTCGACGCAGTCGGTGCTCGAGAAGGTCGTCGCGAGTGTGCAGGCCGACACCGAGGTCGAGACCAACGATTTCGCGCTGCCCGCCAAGGGGCGCACGCAGATGCTGCGCGACAGCGATTCCGGCGTGCTCGTGCGGGGTGCGCCCGACATCCTCGTCAAGCTCGCCCGCTGCTGCACTCCTGTGCCCGGAGACCCCATCGTCGGCTTCATCACGCGAGGCCAGGGCGTCTCGGTTCACCAGGCCGACTGCCACAATGTCGCCGGCCTGATGAAGGAGCCCGAGCGCATGATCGAGGTGGAATGGGCTCCCACGTCGAAGAGCCTCTTCCTCGTGCAGATCCAGATCGAGGCGCTCGACCGCGCCGGCCTGCTCTCCGACGTCACCAGGGTGCTCTCGGAGCACCACGTGAACATCCTCTCGGCGAACGTCTCGACCTCACGCGACAGACTGGCGCTCAGTCGCTTCGTCTTCGAGATGGGGGATACGACCCATCTCGACCGCGTGCTGAACGCCGTGCGGCGCATCGAGGGCGTCTACGACGTCTACCGCGTCAGCGACGGCTGACACGGCGCGCTCGAGGCGCGAGCGGGCTCGGCGCATGTGCGATCGTGCCCCCGAACCGATCACTCGGGCGAGCACGGCGTGGAGCGGGGTGTCCGTGCACTCCATCAGCGCCAGGATATGGCCGACGGCAGCCTCGTCGTCGAGGGCGCCGTCACGGGCCAGGTCGAGCATCGTGCGTTCCGGCGACGTGACGAGAGCCGCGTGCACGACGGCGATCTCGCTGCCGTCGATCACGACCTCGCGGAGGTCGAACCGCGTCGTCGTCTGACGATGCCTGGAGCGGATGTCGATGCAGAACTGCAGCCGCACCGGGGGAGTGGCCACCGCACCCCACACCCAGGCGGCGGTCAGCCTGTCTGCGACGAAGCGGGCCGGTGCCTGCCGCGAGATGACCTCGGCGCGGACGGCGCGCAGCTCGGGGAGGTCAACAGGGGCGAAGCATCCGCCGATCGCATAGACCTCACCGGTGAGCCTGGCGGCGTGGAGTTCGGCGAGGGGCAGGTCGGCTGGGGACAGGACATCGGGCAGTCGCGGCATCCGTCCAGCATGATCGCCGGTCCGGAACGCCGACGGCCCCGACGTGATTCTGTGCGTCGGGGCCGTCGGTCGTGCAGCTTGTGGATTACTGGCCGATGGCCTTCAGCCAGGCCTTGCGGGTGTCCAGCGCCTCGGTGGCGTCGGCGATCGCCTTCGCGTCCTTCGAGGCCGTGGCCTTCTCGAGGTCTGCCTCGAGCTTGGCGATGGCGTCGTTCAGCTGTCCGGCGAGGCCTTCGGTGCGGGCCTTCGTCTCGGGGTTGTTGCGCTTCCAGTGGTCGTCGTCGAGCTTGCGCACGGCCGCCTCGACCTTGCGCAGGCGCTCCTCGACGACCTTGACCTGGTCGCGGGGGACCTTGCCGATCTCGTCCCAGCGGCGCTGGATGGAGGTGAGCGCCGTGCGCGCCTTCGTGCGATCGGTCTCGGCGAGGATCGGCTCGGCCTCCTCGAGCAGGGCCAGCTTCAGCGTCAGGTTGCCCGAGTACTCCTCGTTCTCCTGCGCGTCGACCTCGGCCTTGGCTCCGTAGAGCACGTCGCCGGCGGCCTTGAAGCGTGCCCACAGGGCATCGTCCTGCTTCTTGCCTGCGCGACCGGCGGTCTTCCAGTCCTCGAGGAGGTTGCGGTAGGCGGGAATGCCGTCAGCGCCCTTCGGTGCCAGCGCCTCGGCCTGCTCGATGAGCGCCTGCTTGCGGCTGCGCACGTCGCGGTGGGCGGAGTCGAGGTCGGCGAAGAAGGCCTTGCGGTGCTGCTCGATGGTGGTGCGAGCCGCCCGGAATCGCTTCCAGAGTTCGTTGGCGGCGGCCTTCGGGATGCGCGGACCCTCCTGCTGGTGGGTCTGCCACCGGGCGAAGAGCGCGTCGAGCTCGGCCGTGGCCTGCTTCCACTGCGTCTTCGCCGGGTCGGCTGCGGCGAGGGCCTCAGCGGCCTCGACGATGGCGGTGCGCTCGACGACGGCGGCTTCGGACGCGGCCTTCTCCTCGGCGCTCTGCGCCTCGGTCAGCTCGGAGACGGTGCCTCCGAGGGCGTCGAGACGGCGCGTGAGCGAGGCCAGGTCGCCGACGGCGTTGGCCGTCGAGATGGTCGAGCTCAGCGTCGAGACGGCCTTCGAGATGTCGACGGCGGGTCCACCGCGCTTGGCGCGCTGCTCGAGCAGGGTGACCTGACCGGCGAGGTCGGTGTACTTGCGCTCGAAGTAGCCGAGGGCCTCTTCCGGTGTGCCGTCGGGGAACTGACCCACTTCCCGTTCGCCGTCAGCTTCGCGCACGAAGACCGTGCCCGTCTCGTCGACGCGACCCCAGGGGTGCTCTTTCTCAGTTACCACGAGTTCCACCTTGTTTGTGATGCGCAACACGGGTTCGCCCCGCGGATGCCGCACGTTCGATCGGCCGCCGACGACGGCCACAGCGGCATAAGCCTATTCCACGCCTCGGGGCGCGGGTATCGGATGCGGCGGGTTCGCCGCCCGTCGACCGCTACTCGACGGTCAGATCCGACATCGTCACGGGAACGGCAGGCTTGCCGTCGCTGGCGCCGCCCTCGACGCCCTTCGAGGTGATCTGCGAGTTCAGCTCGTCGAGTCCGCCGGTGACGGTTCCGATGACGGTGTAGCCGCCTGCGGCATCCGCAGGGATCGTGGTGTCTCCGTAGACGATGAAGAACTGGCTGCCCATGCTGTACGCGTTGCCGCCCTGGCGGGCCATGGCGATGGTGCCGGCCGGGTACACGCCGTCTGCCGGTGCGTTCTCGATCGGGCCGTAGCTGTAGCCGGGGCCACCGGCGCCGGTGCCGTCGGGGTCGCCGCACTGCAGCACCTCGAAGCCCTCTCCCGTGGTCAGGCGGTGGCAGGTGACGCCGTCGTAGAAGCCGCTCTCGATCAGGCTGACCGTCGAGGCCACGCCCTGCGGTGCCGCCGCGCCGTCGAGGGTGAAGTCGAGGGTCACGTCGTTGAGCTTCATCGAGCCGGTCCAGCTGCGATCCTCGGCGACCGAGACAGGAGGCACGTCGCCGGAGTTCTCGCCGGCCGCCGCCGTGGGCGTCGGTGTCGGGGTGGCGCTGGCCGAGGGCTTGGCCACAGGGGTGCCCGGGCCGCCGTTGAAATAGGCGAGCTGGGCGCCGACGGCGATGACGGCGACGGCCACCACGACGATGCTCGCGATGATGTTGTCGCGGCGGCGGCGGGTCACCCTGTGCTGGTGAACCTTCTGCCGGGCCTGGTAGGCGCGAAGCCGCTGACGGGCCTCGCGGGTCTCACGGTCCGGACGGTTGTTCGATGCCACGGTGCTCCTCGAGATAGGCGAACTCCGCTGAACTCTACGGGAGCCGCGCATCAGTCGAAAAACCGACGTGCCGAGCACTGTCATCCGGGCCGATTACGCTGAGGGGATGACGGATGCCGGCCTCGGGTTGCGCGGCGGCGCGACGCCGCTCGCCGTGCGCATGCGACCCCGCAGCATCGAGGAGGTGGCCGGCCAGCGCCACCTGCTCACGCCGGGTTCCCCGCTCGTGGCCCTCGCCAGCGACAAGACGGGGGAGCGCGGCAGTGTGTCGATCATCCTCTGGGGTCCGCCCGGCACGGGCAAGACGACGCTGGCTCAGGCGATCGCCCACAGCTCGGGTCGACGCTTCGTCGAGCTCTCGGCGGTCTCCGCCGGAGTACGAGACGTGCGGCAGGTCATGGACGAGGCGATGTCGACCCGCGACCTCTACGGCATCGCCACAGTTCTCTTCCTCGACGAGATCCACCGCTTCACCAAGGCCCAACAGGACGCCCTGCTCCCGGGCGTCGAGAACGGCTGGGTCATCCTCGTGGCCGCCACGACCGAGAATCCGTCGTTCTCCGTCATCTCGCCGCTGTTGTCCCGCTCTCTCCTGCTCACCCTCGAGACCCTGAGCGACGACGACCTGGGCATCCTCGTCGATCGCGCCGTGTCGGACCCGCGCGGACTCGACGGCAAGTTCACCCTCGACGACGAGGCGCGCTCGTCCATCATCAGGCTGGCGTCCGGCGACGCCAGACGGGCACTGACGGCGCTCGAGGCGGCGTCGGTCTCGGCCGGATCGACCCCGGCGGGCCCTGCGGCATCCGGTGCAGCGAAGAAGTCGACGAAGAAGCCCGTGATCACGGCCGAGCTGGTGGCGCTGGCCGTCGACCGCGCGCTGCTGCGCTACGACCGCAACGGCGACGAGCACTACGACGTGATCAGCGCGTTCATCAAGTCGGTGCGCGGCTCCGACGTCGACGCGGCCCTGCACTACCTCGCCCGCATGATCGAGGCCGGAGAGGATCCGCGCTTCATCGCGCGACGCATCATCGTGTCGGCATCCGAGGACATCGGCATGGCCGATCCGCAGGCTCTGGTGGTGGCCATCGCAGCCGCTGACGCCGTGCAGTACATCGGCATGCCCGAGGGGCGCATCCCGCTCGCGCAGGCCGTCGTGCACCTCGCAACCGCGCCGAAGTCCAACGCCGCCTACAACGGCATCAATGCCGCGATCGCCGACGTGAAGGCCGGGAAGATCGGCCGGGTGCCGAAGCCGCTCCGCGACGCGCACTACGCCGGCGCCAAGCGTCTGGGCCACGGCAAGGGCTACAAGTACCCGCATGACGACGCGATCGGCGTCGTCGAGCAGCAGTACCTGCCGAACGAGCTGAAGGGCACCCGCTACTACGTGCCGACGGAGCACGGCAACGAGCGCGAGGTCGGCGCGAGGCTGGCCAAGCTGCTGCGGATCATCCGCGGCAAGTAGGGCGTCTGCGACGTCCATCCGGCGCTCAGGCAGCAGGCGGTCGCTGTGCTAAGCTTTCGGAGGCCAAAGGCCCGGAATTCCAAGCGCGGCTGCGAGGAACCCGGAGCCCGAGGGAACACGACCTGTAGCCGGTCTTCTCCCGCAGCCGATCCCTCTGACTTCACCGGGCACTCCTGTGCGCCGGTAACGACTGTTTGAGATCTTCTTCATCGAAAGGAAACCGTGTCTACCAAGTCACGTACCCGTAGCAAGACGCGCCTGTCGCGTGCGCTCGGAATCGCACTCACCCCCAAGGCTGCCAAGTACCTCGAGAAGCGTCCCTACGCTCCGGGCGAGCACGGCCGCACCAAGCGCAAGGCCGACTCGGACTACGCGGTTCGTCTGCGCGAGAAGCAGCGTCTTCGCGCCCAGTACAACATCCGCGAGGCTCAGCTCAAGATCGCCTTCCAGGAGGCTCGCAAGGCCCAGGGCCTGACCGGTGAGAACCTGGTCGAGCTCCTCGAGATGCGTCTCGACGCCCTCGTGCTCCGTGCCGGCTTCGCCCGCACCAGCGCGCAGGCCCGTCAGATGGTCGTGCACCGCCACATCCTCGTCGACGGCAAGATCGTGGACCGCCCCTCCTTCCGCGTGAAGCCGGGTCAGCTCATCCACGTCAAGGCCCGCTCCGAGGGCACCGAGCCTTTCCAGGTCGCAGCAGCCGGCGGTCACGTCGACGTGCTCCCGAAGGTGCCCGCGTACCTCGAGGTCGAGCTCGACAAGCTGCAGGCCACGCTGGTCCGCCGCCCGAAGCGCGCCGAGGTCCCCGTGACCTGTGAAGTGCAGCTCGTCGTGGAGTACTACGCAGCTCGCTGATCATCAGTACGCTGGAGGGCGGATCATCTTCGGATGGTCCGCCCTTCGTCATTAACCTCGACGTCGGGACGCATGCCGGTTCGGGAATGGGGAGCAACGTGTCAGCTGGAGACATCGTCGGTCTGGTGGCGACGGGACTGTTCGCCGTACTGGTCGCGCTCATCGGCATCCTGCTGGTCAAGTTCGGCGGAGTGCTCGACGCCATCCGCGATTCGATCGTCGACGCCAACGCCAGCCTCACGCCGCTGGTCGGCGAGGTCACCGAGACCGTGCGCTCGACGAACACGCAGCTGGCCAGGGTCGACACGATCACCAGGGACGTGGCCGACGTCACGGGCAACGTCTCGGCGCTGATCGCGCTGTTCGCCGCGACCGTCGGCGGCCCGCTGATCAAGCTCGCCGGATTCTCGGCGGCCGTCGTGGCCGCCTTCGGCTTCGCGCGCGGGGCAGAGCGCTCCACGGCGAAGCGCTGACGAAGTACTGTTGACAAGCACCACGAGAGCACGAGGAGCGGTTCGAATATGAAGAATGTTGTGTGGCTGATCATTGGCATCGCGGCCGGATTCGCCGTCGCCCACCAGGTCAACAAGACCCAGGAGGGGAAGCAGTTCTTCTCGACCATCGACGCCAGGGCCCGTGAGTTCGGCGAGGCCGTGAGCGAGGGCTACCGCCGTCGTGAGGCCGAGCTGCGCGACGCCATCGACGCCGACTGAGTTCGCGAGCAGCATCCGGTCGCCTCCGACCACTGTCCATCTGATCGCGCCCGAGGGCGCTCCCACCGAGTACGGAACCCATGCAGACTGCAGACATCCGCCGGCGCTGGCTCGAGTTCTTCGCTGAGCGCGGCCACACCGTCGTGCCATCAGCGTCGCTCGTCAGCGACGACCCCACCCTCATGTTCACGGTCGCGGGCATGGTGCCCTTCGTGCCGTACCTCACCGGAGTGGTCCCGTCGCCGTACCCGCGCGCCACGAGCGTGCAGAAGTGCATCCGCACCAGCGACATCGAGGAGGTCGGCCGCACGCCGCGGCACGGCACCTTCTTCCAGATGAACGGCAACTTCTCGTTCGGCGACTACTTCAAGGAAGGCGCCATCACGTACGCGTGGGAGCTGCTGACCTCCTCGGAGGCCGACGGCGGCTACGGTTTCGACCCGAAGGACCTCTGGGTCACGGTCTACAAGGACGACGACGAGGCCATCTCGATCTGGAAGCGCGTCGCCGGCCTGCCCGACGAGCGCATCCAGCGCCTCGACAAGGACACCAACTACTGGTCGACCGGCGTTCCCGGACCGGCGGGTCCCTGCTCCGAGATCTTCTTCGACCGCGGCCCCGCCTACGGCATCGACGGCGGACCGGCGACGGACGACGACAGGTACGTCGAGATCTGGAACCTCGTCTTCATGCAGTACCTCATCGACGACGTGCGCTCGAAGTACGACTTCCGCATCGTCGGCGAGCTGCCGAAGAAGAACATCGACACCGGCATGGGCCTGGAGCGCGTCGCGTTCATCAAGCAGGGCGTCGACAACATGTACGAGATCGACCAGGTGCGGCCTGTGCTCGATCGCGCCGCCGAGCTCTCCGGTCGCCGCTACGGCGCTGACCACGAGGACGACGTGCGCATGCGCGTCATCGCCGACCACGTGCGCTCGTCCCTCATGCTCATGAGCGACGGCGTCGCACCGTCGAACGAGGGCCGGGGCTACATCCTGCGCCGTCTCATGCGCCGCACGGTGCGCGCGATGCGCCTGCTCGGCGTCGACACCGCCACCTTCGGCGAGCTGTTCCCGGCGTCGCGCGATGCCATGAAGGCGGCGTACCCCGAGGTCGCGACCGACTTCTCGCGGATCGCCCAGCTCGCGAACGCCGAGGAGGAGACCTTCCTCCGTACCCTCACCGCCGGAACCAGCATCCTCGACCTGGCCGTGGCCAAGACGAAGACCGAGAAGGCCGCCGCGCTCCCCGGTGACACCGCGTTCCTGCTGCACGACACCTACGGCTTCCCCATCGAGCTCACCCTAGAGATGGCGGACGAGGCGGGCCTCACCGTGGATCGCACGGCGTTCGACGAGCTCATGCTCGCGCAGCGCACCCGTGCCAAGGCCGACGCGCGTTCGAAGAAGTCGGTGCTCGCCGACCTCACCGTCTACAGCCCGTTCCGCGCCCTGGGCGAGACCGTGTTCACGGGCTACACGGAGCTGCAGACGGAGTCGCGTGTGCTCGGCATCATCGTCGACGGAGAGTCCGTCGCGAAGGCGACGGAGGGGCAGACCGCCGAGGTCATCCTCGCCGAGACGTCGCTCTACGCCGAGTCGGGCGGTCAGTCGGCGGATGCCGGCCTCATCGTCGGTGCCGGCTTCGAGCTCGAGGTGCTCGACGTGCAGAAGCCCGTCAAGGGCCTCATCAGCCACACCGTGCGGGTCAGCGTCGGCGAGGTGGGGGTCGACGCCGTCGCCACCAGCGTCGTCGACGAGGACTACCGCCGCGGCGCCCGCCAGGCGCACTCCGGAACGCACATCATCCATGCGGCGCTGCGCCAGGTGCTCGGCCCGACAGCGCACCAGTCGGGATCGTTCAACAAGGCCGGCTACCTGCGCCTGGACTTCGGCTGGAACAAGGCCCTCTCAGCTGAGACCCGCAGCGAGATCGAGGAGATCTCGAACAACGCCATCCGCGACAACCTCGAGGTGACGACGCGCGAGATGAGCGTCGACGAGGCCAAGGCGCTCGGCGCGATGGCCCTGTTCGGCGAGAAGTACGGCGACACCGTGCGGATGGTCGACATCGGCGGACCGTGGTCGCGAGAGCTGTGTGCGGGCACTCACGTCTCGACGAGTTCCGAGATCGGCATGATCAACCTGGTCAGCGAGTCGAGCGTCGGTTCGACGAACCGCCGGGTCGAGTCCCTCGTGGGCCTCGAGGCCTTCAAGGACCTCGCGGCCGAGCGCGCGATCGTCTCCGAGCTCACCACCAACCTGAAGACGCCGCGCGAGAAGATCCCCGAGCGCATCGCCGAGCTGCTGGCCAACCTCAAGGCGGCCGAGAAGAAGATCGCGGCCTTCGAGGCGCGCGCCCTCAGCGATCGCGTTCCCGCCCTGGTGCAGAACGCGACCACCGTCGGCGACGTCACCGTCGTCGCCGAGCACGTCGGGAACCTCGCGTCGAGCGACGACCTGCGCGCGCTGGTGACCGCGGCGCGCGAGCGTCTCGGCAGTGCGGCATCCGTCGTCGCCCTGACGGCAGTGGTGAACGAGAAGCCTGCGGTGATCGTGGCGACCAACCCGGCAGCCCGCGACGCCGGCCTCGGCGCCGGCGCCATCGTGCGCGCCATGGCCGGTGCGCTCGGCGGTCGCGGTGGCGGCAAGGACGACCTCGCCCAGGGCGGTGGCACCGACGCCTCGGCCGTTCCCGCGGCTCTCGACGCCGCTCGGGACGCCGTTCGGGCCATCCGGTAGTCCTCGTGCGGACCGGAGTGCGGCTCGGCGTCGATGTGGGGAAGGTGCGCATCGGCGTCGCCCGCTCTGACCTGCACGGCATGCTCGCGACCCCCGTCGAGACCGTCCAGCGCGACGTGACGGGCGGGGGAGCGGACATCGCCCGCCTGGTGGCGCTCCGCGACGAGCTCGACGCCTTCGAGGTGATCGTGGGGCTGCCGCTGGCGATGTCGGGCGGTCACACGGCCTCGACGGCCGATGCCCTTGGTTTCGCCCGAGCGCTGCAGGCCGCCGTCGACGTGCCCGTCCGCATGGTCGACGAGAGGCTCAGCACGGTGTCGGCGCAGTCGGCCCTGCGATCGTCGGGTCGCGGCTCGCGGACGCAGCGTCCGGTGATCGACCAGGTCGCCGCCGTTATCATTGTGCAACATGCGCTCGACAGCGAGCGCGGCACCGGTCAGCCTCCCGGCACCGTCGTCTCCTCCGTCGAAGGATCCTGAAGACTTGTCGAATGACACCCCCGTCCCGCCGGACGGAGATCGTGGCCCGCGCGATGACGCGCAGGACCCAGCGGCCCCCAGTGATGGCGGCCTGAGCTGGAACGACCTCCTCGCCGGACGCACCCCGGCGGCCGGGAATCCCGTCTCGCCCGATCCCGCCATGCAGGATCCCGCCGTGCAGGTTCCCGCCGCCCAAGAACCCCCTGCGCAGCCGCAGTCGCGTCGCGAGGCCAGGGAGGCTGCTGCGGTCGCCGCCGCTGCGCCCGAGGTCCCGCCGACCCCGCCCGTGCAACCCACCGGGCCCGTGGCCCTGCAGCCGGCCGGCAGCTCGCGCTCGCAGCGCAGGTCGCAGCGCACCGAGGTCTACCCCGAGCGGGAGAAGAGCGGTCGCGGTCGCGGCGCTGCCATCGGCTGCCTCGTGATCGTCCTGGTGCTGGTCGGAGCCGCCGTCGGCGGGTGGTTCGCCCTGCAGGGCCCCATCCAGTCCTTCATCGCGTCGACCCAGCCGCCGGCCGACTACAAGGGCGACGGAACCGGCGACGTGAACTTCGTCATCAAGGACGGCGACATCGGGGCCGACATCGCGCAGAACCTGCACTCCGAGGGCATCACGGCGTCGTTCGGGGCGTTCTACGACCTCCTGCTGAAGCAGAGTCCGGCGCCCGTCTTCCAGCCGGGTGCCTATGCCATGCACGAGAAGATGAGCGCCGCATCCGCACTCACGGCGCTGGAGGACCCGGCTAACAGGCTCGAGAACACCGTCGTCATCCCCGAGGGCACAGCGGCCGTCGACGTCTACTCGCTGATCAGCGAGGGCACGGACCTCCCGCTCGAGGATGTCGAGGCCGCCGCGAAGGACGTCGCGTCGTTCGGTCTGCCGGCCGAGGCGAAGACGCTCGAGGGCTTCCTGTTCCCGGCCACCTACACCTTCGATCCCGGGGTGACGGCACCCGAGGTGCTGACGACCATGGTCGAGCGCTCGTTCCAGGCACTCGATGAGGCAGGTGTGGCCCCGGACAAGCGCTGGGACACCATCCGCCTCGCCTCGTTGGTGCAGAAGGAGGCCGGCCTGCGCGACGACTACTACAAGGTCTCGAGAGTCTTCCTCAACAGGCTCGAGCAGGGCTGGAAGCTGCAGTCGGATGCGACGGTCGCCTACGGCACCGGCAACACGCACGTGGTGACGACGACGGATGCCGAGCGCGCCGACGAGGGCAATCTCTACAACACCTACGTCTACGACGGACTGCCCATCGGCCCGATCTCGAACCCGGGCGATCTCGCCATCGATGCTGCACTGCATCCGGCCGACGGACCGTGGATGTTCTTCGTGACCTGGAACCTCGACACCGGGGAGACCATCTTCTCGGAGACCGCGGACGAGCACGATGCCGCCGTCGCCAAGTGGCTGGCGTGGATGGACGAGCACCCGGAGTACGGTGGCTGACGCGGTGGTGCCCGTGGGTGACCGACTCGCCGTTCTCGGTTCCCCCATCGCCCACTCCAAGTCGCCGGCGCTGCACGCGGCGGCCTATGCGGCGCTCGGCCTGGACTGGAGCTACGAGCGCCACGAGGTCGACGCCGACGGCCTCGAGGCCTTCCTCGGCGGTTCGGGCGGTGCGTGGCGCGGATTCTCGCTCACCATGCCGCTGAAGGCCAGGGCGCTGAGCCGTGCCGACGAGCTCGACATGATCGCCGAGCAGACCGGCGCCGTCAACACGCTGGTGTTCGGTGCCGACGGTCGCAGCACCGGTTTCAACACGGATGTCGCAGGCCTGGTGGCCGCGATCGCCGAAGCCGGCGTGCACTCGGCGCGGCACGTCGTCATCCTCGGCGCCGGAGCCACGGCGTCATCGGCCATCGTCGCCGCGGCAGACCTGGGGGCCGAACACGTGCACCTCGCCGTGCGCAACCCCGCACGCGGCCACGAGCTCGACGGCCTCAGCGCATCGCTCGGTCTCACGCACGCCGTAAGCACCTTCGACGAGCTCGACGACGTCGCCGGCGAGCTCGTCATCTCGACGCTGCCCGGGGGGACCGTCCTGGAGACCGGGATCCCACTGGCCCTGCAGCGCGACGCCCTGCTGTTCGACGTGGCCTACGACCCGTGGCCGAGCGCACTGGCGATGAGCTGGCTGAAGCGCGGCGGACGGGTGGCCTCCGGGACCGGGATGCTGCTGCACCAGGCACTCGTGCAGGTGCGCATCTTCGTGTCGGGCGACCCCCTCGTCCCGCTTCCCGACGAGGCGGCCGTGCTCGCCGCGATGCGGGCCGCGATCTCCTGACCTCCCGCCTCGGGCGCGGACGTCACACGGTCGGGCGCCGAGTCGCCCTGTGGAAAGATGGATCCATGCTTCGTTGGTTGACTGCGGGTGAGTCTCACGGCCCCGAACTCATCGCCCTGCTCGAGGGTCTTCCCGCCGGCGTGCCCGTTTCCCTCGACACCGTGCGCGCCGATCTCGCACGCCGCAAGCTCGGCTACGGGCGCGGCGCCCGCATGAAGTTCGAGCAGGACGAGCTCACGATCTCGGGCGGCGTGCGCCACGGCCTCTCGCTCGGCAGCCCCATCGCCCTCCGCATCGGTAACACCGAGTGGCCGAAGTGGTCAGAGGTCATGAGCCCCGAGCCGATCGACGCTGCATCCCTCGGGCGCGGTCGCGGAGCGCCTCTCACCCGTCCGCGTCCAGGCCACGCCGACCTCGTGGGCATGCAGAAGTACGGCTTCGACGAGGCCCGGCCCGTCCTCGAGCGCGCGAGCGCACGCGAGACCGCCGCCCGCGTCGCGCTGGGAGCCGTCGCCCGGTCCTTCCTCGCCGAGCTCGGCATCACCCTCGTCGCGCACACCATCGCCATCGGTCCCGTGCGCGTTCCCGAGGGCACGGCGTTGCCGCATCCGGACGATGTCGACGCCCTCGATGCCGACCCGCTGCGCTGTTTCGACGCCGCCACCAGCGCCCTCATGGTCGCCGAGGTCGATGCCGCCCACAAAGACGGCGACACCCTCGGTGGCGTGGTCGAGGTGCTCGCGTACGGCGTTCCGCCGGGCCTCGGCTCCTACGTGCACTGGGACCGCCGACTCGACTCCCAGCTCGCGGCCGCCCTCATGGGCATCCAGGCGATCAAGGGCGTCGAGGTCGGCGACGGATTCCTCACCACGACCCGCCGCGGCTCGGAGGCCCACGATGAGCTCGTGATGAGCGACGGCGCCATCGACCGCGAGAGCGACAAGGCCGGCGGCACCGAGGGCGGCATGTCCACGGGCACCGTGCTGCGCGTGCGCGCCGGCATGAAGCCGATCGCGACAGTGCCGCACGCCCTGCGCACTGTCGACGTGGCGTCGGGCGAGGCGGCTGCAGCACACCACCAGCGTTCGGACGTGTGCGCGGTTCCCGCCGCCGGCGTCGTCGCCGAGGCCATGGTCGCGCTCGTGCTGGCGAACTCGGTGCTGGAGAAGTTCGGCGGCGACTCGCTGCCCGAGACCAGGCGCAACCTCGAGTCGTACCTCGCCGCGATGCCGGCGAACCTCACGACCTCGCGACGATGACGCTCGACTCCCGACTGCCCGTCGTCTTCATCGGACCGATGGGCTCCGGCAAGTCGCGGATCGGCCGCAAGGTGGCCGCAGCCATCGGGGTCCCGTTCATCGACACCGACAGCGTCGTGGTCGCCGGCCACGGTGCCATCAGCGACATCTTCGAGCGCGACGGCGAGCAGCGGTTCCGGGAGCTCGAGCGGCAGGCCGTGTCCGAGTCCCTCGCGGAGCAGGCCGTGGTCTCGCTCGGCGGGGGAGCAGTGCTCGACCCGCGGACGCAGGACGACCTGCGCGGTGCGACCGTCGTGCTGCTCACAGTGACGAGCGCAGCCGTGGCCAAGCGCATCCAGGGCGGAAAGCGTCCCCTCGTCGCCGACGGGGGCATCACCGCGTGGGAACGCATCCTCGAGGAACGGCGACCGATCTACGAGGATCTGGCCGCGGCGACCTTCGACACCTCGACGGGCTCGCTCACCGAGCTCGCCGACGACATCGTGACCTGGCTGAAAGAGGGATAAGTGACCGACACCGTCATCTCCGTGACCGGAGCAGATCCATACGACATCGTCGTGGGCGATGGAGTGCTCTCAGGACTCGCCGACAGGCTGGGCCAGAACGTGCGCAAGGTGCTCATCGTGCACGCGCCCACTCTCGGCGCGAAGGCCAACGAGCTGCGCGAGAGCCTGCAGGACCGCTTCGAGGTGCTGCTGGCCGAGGTGCCCGACGCCGAGACCGCGAAGCGGGTCGAGGTGGCGGCGTTCTGCTGGCAGGTCATGGGGCAGTCCGACTTCACCCGCTCCGATGCCGTCATCGGCTTCGGCGGCGGAGCGGTCACCGACCTGGCCGGCTTCGTCGCCGCCACGTGGCTCCGCGGCGTGAAGCTCATCCAGGTGCCGACGTCGGTCGCCGGCATGGTCGACGCCGCCATCGGCGGCAAGACCGGCATCAACACCGCCGAGGGCAAGAACCTCGTGGGCGCCTTCTACGCCCCGGCCGCGGTGTTCTGCGACCTCGCGACCCTCGACACGTTGCCGAAGAACGAGATCCTCGCCGGCTTCGCCGAGATCGTGAAGGCCGGCTTCATCGACTCGCCCGAGATCCTCGACATCATCGAGGCCGACGTCGACGCCGTCACCGACCCGTCGACCCCGCAGTTCCGCCGGGTGGTCGAGCTCGCCATCGCCATGAAGGCCCGCGTCGTGAGCGAGGACTTCACCGAGCAGGGCCTCCGCGAGATCCTCAACTACGGCCACACCCTCGGCCACGCCATCGAGCACGCCGAGCGCTACCAGTGGCGCCACGGCGCGGCAGTCTCCATCGGCATGGTCTTCGCCGCCGAGCTCGGCCGTCTCACGGGCTCGCTGTCCGACGAGATCGTCGACAGGCACCGCAGCATCCTGGACTCCCTCAGCCTGCCGATCAGCTACCCCGTCGGCCGGTGGAGCACCCTGCTGGCGACCATGCAGCGCGACAAGAAGGCGCGAGCCGGAATGCTGCGTTTCATCGTGCTCGACGACCTCGCCCGACCGAGCGTGCTGACGGCCCCGGAGACGTCGCTGCTCTTCGCGGCCTACCAGGAGATCGGCAGCTAGGCTGACCTCTCATGACGACGATCCTCGTGCTCAACGGCCCCAATCTCGGTCGGCTCGGCTCCCGTGAACCCGAGGTGTACGGTTCGGCGAACCTCGAGGACCTGAGGAGCGCCATCACGCAGCAGGTGACGGATGCCGCCTCCGAGACAACGGTCGAGCTGCGTCAGACCGACGACGAGTCCGAGCTCGTGCGCTGGCTGCACGGCGCCGTCGACTCCGGCTCACCCGTCGTGCTGAATCCCGCCGCCTTCACCCACTACAGCTACGCCCTGCGCGACGCCGCCGCCCTCGTCACCGGCGCCGGACTGCCGCTGATCGAGGTGCACATCACCAACCCGCACGCGCGCGAGAGCTTCCGTCACTCGAGTGTCATCAGCGGGGTGGCATCCGGGGTCATCGCGGGCTTCGGATTCGACTCCTACAGGCTGGCCGTCGACCAGATTCTCCGTTCGCAGGCGTGAGAGTCTAAACTTCTCTGATGGCCCAGCGCGTTACGCGCCGTCGGCCGCGCAACTTCCCCAACTGAAACGGATCACTTTCGCATGGCATCTACCGCTGACATCAAGAACGGCGTCGTCCTCTCGATCGACGGGCAGCTCTGGAGCGTGATCGAGTTCCAGCACGTGAAGCCCGGCAAGGGTGGTGCCTTCGTGCGCACCAAGCTGAAGAACGTCGTCACGGGCAAGGTCGTCGACCGCACCTACAACGCCGGCGCGAAGATCGAGATCGAGAACGTCGACCGTCGTGACTTCACCTACCTGTACGCCGATGGCGACGGATTCGTGTTCATGGACACCGCCGACTACGACCAGATCACCGTCACCGACACCGTCGTCGGCGACGCGAAGAACTTCATGCTCGAGAACCAGGCCGTGACCGTGGCGCTGAACAACGGCAACCCGCTCTACGTCGAGCTCCCGGCATCCGTGGTGCTCGAGATCACCTACACCGAGCCGGGCCTGCAGGGCGACCGCTCCACCGGTGGCACGAAGCCCGCCACAGTCGAGACCGGCTACGAGATCCAGGTTCCGCTGTTCCTCGAGACCGGCACCAAGGTCAAGGTCGACACCCGCACGGGCGACTACCTCGGTCGCGTCAACGACTAGTGAGCGCGCGCACCAAGGCGCGCAAGCGCGCCCTCGACATCCTGTACTCGGCGGACATGCGCCAGATCAGCGTGCCCCAGGCCCTCGCGGTCGAGGCGGAGCGGGCAGTCAACGAGCCCGCGCGCGAGGCGAGCTGGCTCTACGCGCGTGAGATCGTCGACGGCGTCGTCGACAACCAGGCCGAGATCGACGAGCTCATCGAGACCTACGCCCAGGGCTGGACCCTGAAGCGGATGCCGGCCATCGATCGCGCGCTCATCCGCATCGGCATCTGGGAGATCGTCTTCAACGACGAGGTGCCCGACGGCGTCGCCATCTCCGAGGCCGTCGAGGCAGCCACCGTGCTCTCGACCGACGACTCGGCCGGGTTCGTCAACGGCCTGCTCGCGAAGATCTCGCAGGTCAAGGCGTAGGGCCCCAGTACCTCGCCTGTTGCCGCGTTCGGTCCGAACGCGACGGCAGGCCGAAGCCGTGAGAACAGGCCGATCCCGCCTGTTCTCACGGCTTCTCGTCGTTCCGGCCTGTTCCGGTGCGGGTCGCCAGCAGCCCCATCGTGTGCGCGACCACCTCGGCCGGCCCATCGTGACCGGCGAGGCTCGCCGCGATGCGCCGGGCGTTCTCCCGGTACGAGGGCGTGGACGCGACCCGGCGCCAACCCTCGAGAACCCGGCGGGCGGACGGCGTCCCAGTACGCAGGTTCACCCCCGCTCCAGCCCACGCCACGCGGGTGGCGATCTCCGGCTTGTCGAGGTCTCCGCCGGCGATCACGAGCGGGATGCCGTGGGCGAGTCCGGCCAGCACGCCGCCCCACCCGCCGTTCGTGATCATCACATCGACGTGGGGGAGCAGCTCACCATAGGGGAGCAGGCCGGCGACCCGCGCGTTCGGCGGCACCGGGAACGGAAGGTCCGGCGCATCCGCCCGCCCCGTCGTCACCACCAGCGTCACGTCCTGCCGGCCGAGCGCGCCCATGGCCGGCTCGATGAGGTCGTTGGGGTCGACATTCAGGGTCCCCTGCGTCACGTGAACCACGGATGCCGCAGGTTCGACGAGCTCGGGCCACCACGCCGGCAGCTCCCCGGTCGCTCGAGGTGGGGTCGTGAGCGCCCCGACGAAGACGACCTGCTCGGGCAGGTCGCTGCGCGGGTACTCGAGTTCGGGCACCCCGCTGGCGCAGACCAGGTCGGGCGAGTACCAGGCGTCGTCGAAGCTGCGCTCGGCGACCGGCAGGCCGCAGAGTTCGCGCTGTTCGAGGTAGGCCGAGCGCATGCCGCGGGTGGCCAGCGGCAGCAGTCGGCGGAGGGCGGCATCCCGCAGCCGACCGGCGGGTCCGCGCGCAGGGGGGATCCCCAGCGACGGTGGCGGCAGCTCCCGACTCGGGATGGCCAGCGGCACGATGGCCACGGTGACCCAGGGCGACCCCGTGCGCTCGGACGCCAGACGGGCTCCGAGGCTGAGGTTGTCCGCGACGATGACGTCCCAGGGGCGCTCCGCCCAGGCCGCCACGAGGTCGTCGCTCTGCGGGGCGGCCGTGCGGATGAACAGGTGCTCCACGTTCGCGAGCATCTGGCGCGGGCCCTTTCGGCCGCGCAGCGCGGGAAACGTCGGGGTGAGGTCGTGCTCGTCGAAGTCCGGAGCGGCGGTCCAGGGGATGATCTCGGCCCCGAGTCCGGCGAAGACCGGGGCGTGGGCCGAGCCCGTGTAGACGCGCACGGCGTGGCCGTCGGCGAAGAAGGCGCGGGCGACGGCGGCGAGAGGCGCCACATGCCCGACGAAGGGCATCACGGCGATCATCACATCGGCCATGGCCCATGCAAGCACACCGGCGGCAGGCGCGGAAGGCCCACAGCGCGGACGGGTCGTGCTCGGCGTTCGCTATGCTGGAGAGGTTGGCAACCTTTAAAGCCGTCCTGTGAGACGGAGAAGGGAGTCGGTCTGATGGCGCGTACAGTGCTGAATCACTCTGACATTTCGCGGGCACTCACCCGCATCTCGCACGAGATCCTCGAATCGAATCGCGGTTCGGCCGATCTCGTCATCCTCGGCATCCCCACGCGTGGCACTGTTCTGGCCCGCCGCATCGCCGAGATCATCCAGCGCATCGAGCCCGACGCCCCGGTGCAGCTCGCGGGGTCGCTCGACGTGACCATGTACCGCGACGACCTGTCGCGCACCCGCACGCGCACCCCGTCGCCGACGGACGTGCCCGTCGGCATCGACGGCAAGACCGTGGTGCTCGTCGACGACGTGCTTTTCTCCGGACGCACCATCCGCGCCGCCTTCGACGCCCTCAACGACCTCGGCCGGGCCAGGGCCGTGCGGCTGGCCGTGCTCGTCGATCGTGGCCACAGGGACTTCCCCATCCGGGCCGACTTCGTCGGCAAGAACCTGCCGAGCGCCACGTCCGAGCGCATCAACGTGCACCTGAGCGAGATCGACGGCGCCGAGTTCGTCTCGATCGAGGGAGGCGAGGAATGAGGCACCTGCTCTCCACGCGGGACCTGAGCCGCGACGAGGCCATCGAGCTGCTCGACATCGCCGAGGACATGGCCGACGTGCAGCTGCGCGAGGTCAAGAAGCTCCCGACGTTGCGCGGCCGCACCGTTGTCAACCTGTTCTTCGAGGACTCCACCCGCACCAAGGTGTCGTTCGAGGCCGCCGCCAAGCGCCTGAGCGCCGACGTCATCTCCTTCAGCGCGAAGGGCTCGAGCGTCTCGAAGGGCGAGAGCCTGAAGGACACGGCGCAGACCCTGGCGGCGATCGGCGCGGATGCCGTCGTCATCAGGCACGGTTCCTCCGGCGCCCCCCTCGTGCTCGCCCAGAGCGGCTGGATCGACGCCGGCGTGCTGAATGCCGGCGACGGGACGCACGAGCACCCGACGCAGGCTCTGCTCGACGCGTTCACGCTGCGTCGCCGCATCCACGGCAGCGCGTCACGGGGTCGCGGCCTCGACGGCGTCCGGGTCACGATCGTCGGAGACATCCTGCACTCCAGGGTCGCGCGCTCCAATGTCTGGCTGCTCTCGACGCTCGGCGCCGAGGTGAACCTCGTCGCGCCGCCCACCCTGCTGCCCGTCGACCTCGCCAACTGGCCCGTGAGCGTCGGCTACGACCTGGACGACGCCATCGACGCCCAGCCCGACGCCGTCATGATGCTGCGCATCCAGCTCGAGCGCATGCACGCCGCGTTCTTCCCCAACAGCCGGGAGTATTCCCGAGCGTGGGGCCTCGACGACGAGCGATTCGCGCGCCTCAGGGCGGATAGCATTGTCATGCACCCTGGCCCGATGAATCGCGGCCTCGAGATCTCTTCCCGAGCAGCAGACTCTCCGCAGTCGAGCGTGCTCGAGCAGGTTGCGAATGGAGTTTCGGTGAGAATGGCCGCCCTGTATCTACTGCTCTCCGGCGAGAAGGGGGAGTAGGCGACATGGCCGAGTCCTATCTCATCCGTGGTGCGTCGCTCGCCGACGGCACCACGTCGGACATCCTCCTCGACGGCGGAATCATCGCCGAGGTCGGCACGGGCCTGAGCGCCGCGGGCGCGAGGGTCGTCGACGCCGACGGTCTCATCGCCCTGCCCGGCCTCGTCGACCTGCACACGCATCTGCGCGAGCCGGGCTACGAGCAGAGCGAGACCATCCTGACCGGCACCCGAGCCGCAGCAGCCGGCGGATTCACCGCCGTCTTCGCGATGGCCAACACGGCGCCGGTCGCAGACACCGCAGGCGTCGTCGAGCAGGAACTCGCCCTCGGCGATGCCGCCGGCTACGCCACGGTGCAGCCCATCGGCGCCGTCACCGTGGGCCTGCAGGGCGAGCGCCTCGCCGAACTCGGTGCCATGGCCCGGTCGCGGGCGAACGTGCGGGTCTTCTCCGACGACGGATTCTGCGTCTCGGATGCCCTCCTCATGCGTCGCGCCCTCGAGTACGTCAAGGCGTTCGACGGCGTGATCGCCCAGCACGCCCAGGACCCGCGGCTCACCCAGGGCGCGCAGATGAACGAGGGCGCCCTGTCCGGCGAGCTCGGACTGGCCGGCTGGCCCGCCGTGGCCGAGGAGGCGATCATCGCCCGCGACGTCCTGCTCGCCGAGCACGTCGGGTCGCGCCTGCACATCTGCCACGTCTCGACGGCCGGCTCGGTCGACGTGATCCGCTGGGCCAAGGCCCGCGGCATCCAGGTCACGGCAGAGGTCACCCCGCACCACCTGCTGCTCACCGAGGACCTGATCTCGGGCTACGACGCGCGCTTCAAGGTGAACCCGCCCCTGCGGCGCCGCGAAGACGTCGAGGCCGTGCGCGCGGCGCTGGCCGACGGCACCATCGACATCGTCGCCACCGATCACGCGCCGCATCCGTCGGAATCGAAGGAATGCGAGTGGGATGCCGCCGCCAACGGCATGGTCGGGCTCGAATCGGCCCTCTCCGTCGTGCACGCCTCGGTCGTCGAGAACGGCCTGCTCGACTGGACCGACGTGTCCCGCGTACTCTCGCAGACGCCGGCGCGCATCGGACGCATCCGCGGCCACGGCGAGGCGATCGCCGTCGGTGCAGCTCCCGAGATCGTGCTCTACGACCCGAGCGCCAGCCGCTCGTGGGGCACCGCCGACCTCGCCGGTCGCAGCGTGAACTCGCCCTACCTCGGCCGAACGCTTCCCGGCCGGGTCGTCGCGACCTTCCACCACGGCTACGCCACGGTGCTCGACGGTGCCGTGCTCGAGACCGCCGAGATCGCAGCGGCAGCCCGGGAGGCGCGCGCATGACCGACTACACGGTTCCGGCCATCATCGTGATCGCCATCACGGCCCTCATCCTGCTCGCCATGTGGCTGGGCTGGCGTGGACGCAGCCGGCGCGACGTCCAGGTGGGCGCCTACCCGCTCCCGGCCTCGGTCGCGGCCCCGATCGTCGGAGCCGACGGCTTCTACGTCGCCACGACGCAGCACGAGAAGCCGCTCGAGCGCCTGAACATCCGCAGCCTCGGCTTCAGGGCCAAGGCACGCGTCACCGCCGGTGCCGACGGCGTCGCGCTCGAGATCCCGGGCGAGGAGACGGCCTGGATCCCGCGCGAGGCCATGCACGGAGCAGGGCCCGCGACCTTCGCCATCGACCGGGTCGTCGAGCGCGACGGACTGGTCTGCATCACCTGGGCCCTGGCCGGCTCCGGCGACCTCGCCGACAGCTACCTGCGGATCTCCGACTCCTCCGACCGCGAGCGCGTCCTCGACGCCCTCGCCCACATCCTCAGCTCCGCTCCTGCGGAAGCCACCGAAGAAAGCGAGGCCTGAACATGGCTGCATCCATTCCGAGCCCGGCCGTCCTCGTCCTCGAGGACGGATCGCGCTACCGCGGCCGCGCTTACGGCGCCGAGGGCCGCACTGTCGGCGAGGCCGTCTTCTCCACCGGCATGACCGGCTACCAGGAGACGCTGACCGACCCGAGCTACGCCGGCCAGATCGTCCTGCAGACGGCTCCGCACATCGGCAACACCGGCATGAACGACGAGGACATGGAGTCCTCCAAGATCTGGGTCGCCGGCTACATCGTGCGCGACCCCAGCCGCGTGGTGTCGAACTTCCGCTCGGAGCGCAGCCTCGACGACGACCTCGTCGCGTCGGGCGTCGTCGGCATCAGCGGCATCGACACGCGCGCCGTCACCAGGCACCTACGGTCCGCCGGGGCCATGCGCGCCGGCATCTTCTCGGGGGCGGATGCCGCCCTCAGCGACGGCGAGCAGCTCGAACTGGTGCGAAGCGGCGTCGAGATGGCCGGCCAGAACCTGTCCGGCGCCGTCTCGACGCAGGAGCGCTACGAGGTTCCGGCCACGGGGGAGCGCATCGGCTCAGTGGCCGTGCTCGACCTCGGCGTCAAGACCTCCACGCTCAACTTCCTCGCGGAGCGCGGCTTCGACGTGATCGTGCTGCCCCAGACCGTGACGGCCGAGGAGATCCTGGAGCTCGAGCCGAGCGCGCTGTTCTTCTCGAACGGCCCGGGCGACCCCGGGGCATCCGACCACCATGTCGAGCTGCTCCGCACGGTGCTGCGCGCCGACGTGCCCTACTTCGGCATCTGCTTCGGCAACCAGCTGCTCGGCCGCGCCCTCGGCTTCGGCACGTACAAGCTGCCGTTCGGCCACCGCGGCATCAACCAGCCCGTGATCGACGTCTCGACGGGTCGCGTCGAGATCACCGCGCACAACCACGGCTTCGCCGTCGACGCGCCGCTGCACGAGGTGAGCGACTCCGCCGAGGGCTTCGGCCGGGTCGAGGTCAGCCACTACGACCTCAACGACAACGTGGTCGAGGGACTCAACTGCCTCGACATCCCCGCGTTCAGCGTGCAGTACCACCCCGAGTCCGCGGCAGGCCCGCACGACGCCAACTACCTGTTCGACAGGTTCCGCGACATGGTGCTCGCGAGGACCTCGGCGAGCGAGGCGACCGAAGCACCTGAAGCACCCGACGCATCCGAGAACGACGCAACCGATGGAGACCAGAACTGATGCCCAAGCGTGAAGACATCACCAGCGTCCTCGTCATCGGCTCCGGCCCGATCGTCATCGGCCAGGCCTGCGAGTTCGACTACTCCGGCACCCAGGCCTGCCGCGTGCTGCGCGAGGAGGGCGTTCGCGTCATCCTCGTGAACTCCAACCCGGCCACCATCATGACCGACCCCGACTTCGCCGACGCGACCTACGTCGAGCCGATCACCTGGGAGGTCATCGAGACCATCATCGCCAAGGAGAAGCCGGACGCGATCCTGCCGACCCTGGGCGGTCAGACCGCTCTGAACGCGGCCATCCAGCTGCACGAGAACGGCATCCTGGAGAAGTACGACGTCGAGCTCATCGGCGCCAGCTTCGAGGCCATCAACAAGGGCGAGGACCGCCAGATCTTCAAGGAGCTCGTGATCGAAGCCGGGGCGGACGTGGCGCGCAGCCACATCGCCACGACCCTCGACGAGGCGAAAGAGTTCGCCCTCGACCTCGGCTACCCGCTCGTGGTGCGCCCCTCGTTCACGATGGGCGGCCTCGGCTCGGGCTTCGCCTACGACGAGGCCGACCTGGTGCGCATCGCCGGCCAGGGCATCCACGACTCGCCCACGCACGAGGTGCTCCTCGAGGAGTCGATCCTCGGCTGGAAGGAGTACGAGCTCGAGCTCATGCGCGACACGGCCGACAACACCGTCGTCGTCTGCTCGATCGAGAACGTCGACCCCGTCGGCGTGCACACCGGCGACTCGATCACCGTCGCGCCGGCGCTCACCCTCACCGACCGCGAGTACCAGAAGCTGCGCGACATCGGCATCGACATCATCCGCGCCGTGGGCGTCGACACGGGCGGCTGCAACATCCAGTTCGCCATCGACCCGGCCGACGGCCGCATCATCGTCATCGAGATGAACCCGCGCGTCTCGCGCTCCTCGGCGCTGGCATCGAAGGCGACGGGCTTCCCGATCGCCAAGATCGCGGCCAAGCTCGCCATCGGCTACAGGCTCGACGAGATCCCGAACGACATCACCCGCGTCACCCCGGCGAGCTTCGAGCCCACGCTCGACTACGTCGTCGTCAAGGTCCCGCGGTTCGCGTTCGAGAAGTTCCCGGCCGCCGACCCCACTCTCACGACCACCATGAAGAGCGTCGGAGAGGCCATGGCCATCGGCCGCAACTACGCCTCCGCCCTGCAGAAGGCGCTGCGCTCGCTCGAGAAGAAGGGCTCGTCGTTCCACTGGGGCGAGGAGACCCGCTCGCTCGACGAGCTGCTCGAGATCTCGAAGACGCCGACGGATGGCCGCATCGTGACGGTCCAGCAGGCACTCCGGGCCGGAGCGTCCGTCGAGCAGGTCTTCGACGCCACCAAGATCGACCCGTGGTTCATCGACCAGATCGTGCTCATCAACGAGGTGGCCGACGCCATCGCCGCAGCCGACACCCTCGACTTCGACACCCTGCGCTACGCGAAGGACCACGGCTTCTCGGATGTGCAGATCGGCGAACTGCGCGGCTTCGGCGAGGCCGGAGTGCGCGAGGTGCGTCACACCCTGGGCGTGCGCCCCGTCTTCAAGACCGTGGACACCTGTGCCGGCGAGTTCCCGGCGCTCACGCCGTACCACTACTCGAGCTACGACGAGGAGACCGAGGTGGTCCCGAGCGACCGCCGCAAGGTCGTCATCCTCGGCTCGGGTCCGAACCGCATCGGCCAGGGCGTCGAGTTCGACTACTCCTGCGTGCACGCGTCGTTCGCACTCTCGGCCGCCGGCTTCGAGACGATCATGATCAACTGCAACCCCGAGACCGTGTCGACCGACTACGACACCAGCGACAGGCTGTACTTCGAGCCCCTCACGCTGGAGGACGTGCTCGAGGTCATCCACGCCGAGTCGCAGTCCGGCGAGCTCGTGGGCGTCGTCGTGCAACTCGGCGGCCAGACCGCGCTCGGTCTCGCCAAGGGCCTGAAGGAGGCCGGCATCACCATCCTCGGCACCACGCCCGAGGCGATCGACCTGGCCGAGGAGCGCGGCGAGTTCTCGCGCATCCTCGACGAGGCGAACCTGCTCGCCCCGCGCAACGGCACCGCGTTCGACTTCCAGGGCGCCGTCACCGTCGCAGAGGAGATCGGCTACCCGGTGCTCGTGCGCCCGAGCTACGTGCT
This sequence comes from Orlajensenia leifsoniae, assembly GCF_004570845.1. GTDB lineage: Bacteria > Actinomycetota > Actinomycetes > Actinomycetales > Microbacteriaceae > Orlajensenia > Orlajensenia leifsoniae. The sequence goes on from NZ_SPQZ01000002.1 coordinate 320,687, forward strand.
CGGCGGCCGCGGCATGGAGATCGTCTACGACAGCTCGTCGCTCGCGGACTACTTCGAGCGCATCGAGGGCCAGGGCATCGTCGGTCCGTCGCATCCGCTTCTCGTCGACCGCTTCCTCGACGACGCCATCGAGATCGACGTCGACGCCCTCTACGACGGCCACGAGCTCTACATCGGCGGCGTCATGGAGCACATCGAGGAGGCCGGCATCCACTCCGGCGACTCCAGCTGCACCCTGCCGCCGGTGACGCTCGGCCGTGGCGTCATCGACCGCGTGCGCGAGGCGACCGAGGCCATCGCACGGGGCATCGGCGTTCGCGGCCTGCTCAACGTGCAGTTCGCGATCGGCGCCGGAGTGCTCTACGTGCTCGAGGCCAACCCGCGGGCGTCGCGCACGGTGCCGTTCGTGGCGAAGGCCCTCGGCATCCCGCTGGCCAAGGCCGCCTCGCTCATCATGGTCGGCCGCACCATCGCCGACCTCAAGGCCGACGGCATGCTGCCCGAGATCGACGGCTCCCGCGTTCCGTTCGACTCGCCCGTCGCCGTGAAGGAGGCCGTGCTCCCGTTCCGGCGCTTCCGCACCAAGGACGGCCAGATCGTCGACTCCGTCCTCGGCCCCGAGATGCGCTCCACCGGCGAGGTGATGGGCATCGACCGCGACTTCCCCCGCGCCTTCGCCAAGAGCCAGCTGGCGGCCTACGGCGGGATGCCGCTCGACGGCACCGTCTTCGTCTCGGTGTCCGACCGCGACAAGCGCGCCATCATCCTCCCGGTGCTGCGCCTGCAGGAGCTCGGCTACAGGATCATCGCGACGGAGGGCACCGCCGAGGTGCTGCGTCGCAACGGCATCGCCGCCGGCGTCGTCGGAAAGTTCAGCGAGAAGGCCGACGTCGAGGCGGACTCCATCGTCGAGCTCATCCACCGTTCCGAGGTGCAGGTCGTCATCAACACCCCGAGCGGCCGTTCGGCGCGTGCTGACGGCTATGAGATCCGAGCGGCGGCCGTCGCCAGCGACATCCCGCTGTTCACGACCATCGCCGAGCTCTCGGCCGCGGTCGGCTCGCTCGAGGCCGTGCGTGGCGGCTTCGAGGTCACCTCGCTGCAGGAGTACGCGCTCCAGCGGGCGGCGGCGATCGCATGAGCGTGACCCCGTTCGGTGACAGGCTCGGAGCGGCGTTCGACCGCTTCGGACACCTGTGCGTCGGGATCGACCCCCACGCCTGGCTGCTCGACCGCTGGGGCCTGGAGGACAATGCCATCGGCGCCCGCGAGTTCGGACTCCGGGTGATCGGCGCCGCCCACGGGCGGGCGGGCATCGTCAAGCCGCAGGTCTCGTTCTTCGAGCGGCACGGGTCGGCCGGGTTCGCCGCACTCGAGCGGGTGCTGGCAGAAGCCCGCTCGGCCGGGATCCTCACCATCGCCGACGCGAAGCGCGGCGACATCGGCTCGACGATGGAGGCGTACGCCGAGGCCTGGCTGCGGCCGGGTTCCCCCCTCGAGGCCGACGCCGTCACGGCGAGCCCGTACCTGGGCGTCGGGTCGCTCGCCTCGAGCCTCGATTACGCGGCAGCGCGCGGCAAGGGCGTCTTCGTGCTGGCCGCGACGTCGAACCCCGAAGCCGCTCGGGTGCAGGATGCGCGGGTCACGGCCACGGGCGCGACCGTCGCGGGTGATGTCATCGATGCGCTGACCGGATGGAACGCCCAACAGGGCGGCTCGCGATTCGGCTCGGCCGGCGTCGTGATCGGCGCGACCGTCGCCCTGGCCGACTTCGGAATCGATATCGGCGCCGAGCAGCCGACGGCCACCCTGCCCGTGCTCGCGCCGGGATTCGGACACCAGGGAGCAGACCCGCGAGACACCCGGAGGATCTTCGGGAATCTCACTCCGGGTGTGATCGTGTCGGAATCACGCACCATACTGGAGGCGGGACCCGAGGGCGTCGCGGACGCGATCGCCCGTCGCTCCGAGGAAGTGGAGTCGCATCGTGGCTGAATACGGCACGCCCCCCGAGGTCGATCGCGTCGCTGCATCCCGTGCCGCCGTCGCTGCTCGACGGGCACGTGCCGCGGTCAAGGCGGCCATCTCCGCCGGTGAGCGCAATCCGCTCGACGTGCTGCGCGTCGCTGGAGAGGATCCGGCGAGCGTCGAGGGCGGCATCCGCGTCACCGAGTACCTCACCAGCATTCCGTCCATCGGCGTCACCAAGATGCACCGCTTCATGGACGAGCTCGGCATCTCGCCGGCGAAGCGCCTCGGCGGCCTCGGTCGCCACCAGCGCCGCCGGTTGCGCGGCTTCCTGACAGACAGGCTGGCCGCCCAGACCGGGCGCCACAATCGTCTCGTCGTGCTGGCCGGGCCTACGGCCGTCGGCAAGGGCACCGTCGCCGGCCACATCCGCACGCACTACCCCGACGTCCTGCTCTCGGTGTCGGCGACGACCCGAGCACCTCGCCCCGGCGAGACTGAGGGTGTCAGCTACTACTTCGTCGACGACGCCGAGTTCGATCGCCTCATCGAGGCGGGGGAGCTTCTCGAGTGGGCGACGGTGCACAACGCACACCGCTACGGCACGCCCCGCGGCCCCGTCGAGGAAGCTCTCGCCTCCGGGCGCAGCGTGCTGCTCGAGATCGACATCCAGGGAGCCCGCAAGGTGCGCCGGGCCATGCCCGAGGCGTCGCTCGTCTTCCTGCTCCCGCCGTCGTGGGAGGAACTGGTGCGCCGCCTCATCGGACGGGCGACCGAAGACGGCCCGGAACAGCAGCGCAGACTCGAGACCGCGAAGGTCGAACTGGCGGCCATCGACGAGTTCGATTTCGAGGTCGTGAACACCGACGTGAGCACCGCCGCTCAAGAGGTCGTAGACTTGATGCAGACTCGCAAGCCGAAGCGCTGACCCGTTCGTCGCTTGCCCATCTTTTTCACGCGTTCATCCGACGCCTTCGGAACGCAACGCACGATCGCACTGAGGAGTGTTCTCACATGGCTGACAAGCTGACCGGAATCATCGACCCGCCCATCGACGAGCTGCTGTCGAAGGTGGACTCCAAGTACGCCCTCGTCATCTTCGCATCCAAGCGCGCACGCCAGATCAACGACTACTACGCCGACCTGCACGACGGCAGCCTGTTCGACAACGTCGGACCCCTCGTCGACTCGTCCATCGAGGACAAGCCGCTCTCCGTCGCCATGCGCGAGATCAACGAGGACAAGCTCCAGCTCAGCCCGATCGTCGAGTAGCACCAGCTCACAGCACAGCACTCGACACCGTGGCGCTCAACGTCGTCGTCGGCATCACCGGCGGCATCGCGGCCTACAAGGCCGTCAACGTCGTGCGCTCGCTCGTGCTCGTCGGCCATGACGTCCATGTCGTGGCCACCGACGCCGCCCTGCGCTTCGTCGGGCGGCCCACGCTCGAGGCCATCTCGCGCAACCCGGTGCATTCCGAGTTGTACGAGGGGGTCGCCGAGGTGCGCCACGTGGCGATCGGCCAGGCGGCAGATCTCATCGTGATCGCCCCCGCGACGGCCAACACCATCGCCAAGCTCGCGGCCGGCATCGCCGACGACCTGCTCGGCAACACCGTGCTCGCCAGCACGGCCCCTCTCGTCATAGCCCCGGCCATGCACACCGAGATGTGGCAGAACCCGGCGACGGTCGCGAACATCGCGACCCTGCGCAGCCGTGGCGTCTCCGTCGTCGGCCCGGCCGTCGGCCAGCTGACGGGCCGCGACTCCGGCCCGGGCAGGCTCGAGGAGCCCGAGACCATCGTGGCCGCCGCCCTTGCCGTGTATGCCGAGCACGCGGCCAGGCTCGCGGCATCCGGTGACCTCTCCGGTCGTCGTGTCGTCGTCACGGCCGGCGGAACCCGCGAACCGCTCGACCCCGTGCGTTTCCTCGGCAACCGCTCGAGCGGGCGCCAGGGCGTCGCCATCGCGGCGGCGGCCCGCGCTCGGGGAGCTGACGTCACCCTCATCGCGGCCCACCTCGAGGTCTCTCCTCCCGAGGGCGTCACTCTCGTCGAGGCATCCACCGCCCGCGAGTTGCAGCAGGCCGTGACGGATGCCGCGGCCGACGCCGACATCCTCGTGATGGCAGCGGCCGTGGCCGACTACCGACCCGCTGTCGTCGTCGACTCCAAGATCAAGAAGGAGTCGCAGGGAGACACGCTCGAGCTCTCCCTCGTGAAGAACCCCGACATCCTGGCCGAACTGGGTGCTGCCCGGCGTGCAGGGGAGTACCCGGGGCTGCGCCTCGTCGGCTTCGCCGCCGAGACCGAACCCGACCCCGCCGCGCTGCTCGAGCTGGGTCGCGCGAAGATCGCCCGCAAGGGGGCCGACCTCCTCGTCGTGAACCGCGTCGGCTGGACCGAGGGCTTCGCCACAGACGGCAACTCCGTCGTTGTGCTCGATGGGGCCGGCGATATAGTGAGCGAGGCCGCCGGCAGCAAGATGTCGGTGGCCGACCGTATTCTCGACGCCATCGTCGCACTCGACTGAGCAGCGGCGGCGGCGTCGAAACCCGATGCGGTCGCCGATCCATGACGCTCGTCACACTAGAAACGGGGCACCATGAGCGATCTCCGCCTGTTCACATCCGAATCCGTCACCGAAGGACACCCCGACAAGATCTGCGACCAGGTCTCGGACTCCATCCTCGACGCTCTCCTCACGGTCGACCCGCATGCTCGCGTCGCCGTCGAGACCCTCGTCACGACGGGGCTCGTGCACGTCGCGGGTGAGGTGACGACCTCGGGCTACGTCGAGATCCCCGCCATCGTGCGCGACCGCATCACCTCCATCGGCTACACGTCTTCCGACGTCTGGTTCGACGGCCGCTCCTGCGGAGTCTCGATCTCGATCGGTGCACAGTCGCCCGACATCGCCCAGGGCGTCGACGACGCCTTCGAATCGCGCGAACAGGCCAGCGGAGACGCCCTCGACCAGCAGGGCGCCGGGGACCAGGGCATCATGTTCGGCTACGCCACGACCGAGACCCCGCAGCTCATGCCCGTTCCCATCTGGATCGCGCACAGGCTCTCCGAGCGGCTCGCCGCCGTGCGCAAGGAGGGGCTCGTCGACTACCTGCGCCCGGATGGAAAGACCCAGGTCACCGTCGGCTACGACGGCTCCGTGCCGCGCACCATCGACACCGTCGTGCTCTCGACCCAGCACTCCCCGAAGGTCTCGACCGAAGACCTCCGCCGCGAGGTCGAGGAGCTCGTCATCCGTCCGGTCCTCGACTCCGTCGAGCTGACCAGCGCCGACCTGAAGGTGCTCATCAACCCGACGGGCCGCTTCGAGATCGGCGGCCCCCAGGGCGACGCCGGCCTCACCGGCCGCAAGATCATCATCGACACCTACGGCGGCGCGAGCCGGCACGGCGGGGGAGCCTTCAGTGGCAAGGACCCGTCGAAGGTCGACCGCTCGGCCGCCTACGCCATGCGCTGGGTGGCCAAGAACGCCGTCGCGGCCGGGCTCGCAGACAGGGTCGAGGTGCAGGTGGCCTACGCCATCGGCAAGGCGGCGCCCGTGGGACTCTACGTCGAGACCTTCGGAACCGGGCACCTGCCCGACGACGTGATCAGCGCCGCCATCCGCGAGGTGTTCGACCTGCGTCCCGCCGCCATCATCCGCGACCTCGACCTGCTGCGGCCCATCTACGCCCAGACGGCGACCTACGGCCACTTCGGCCGTGAGCTGCCCGACTTCACCTGGGAGCGACTCGACCGCGTGGACGACCTCCGCAGCGCAGCCGGGCTGTAGTGCCGGTGCCGGGACTCATCGCCCGGGTGCTCATCGATTCCCCGCTTCCGCAACTCGATCACCCCTTCGACTACAGCGTTCCCGACGACCTCGTCGACGACATCGGCGTGGGAGTGAGGGTGAAGGTGCCGTTCCGCTCGGCGACGAGGCTCACGAGCGGGTACGTCATCGGCCTCGTCGATGCCGACGACGCGGAGTTCGGCGGCAAGCTCAGCGCCCTCGACTCCGTGGTGTCGTCGGCTCCGGTGCTCGACCCGGCGGTCTGGACCCTCGCCCGCCGGGTCGCCGACCGCTCCGGCGGCACGGCGAGCGACATCGTGCGTCTCGCTGTGCCGCCGCGGCAGGTGCGGGTCGAGAAGAAATGGCTGGCACGGCGGGCGGATGCCGCTGCAGCCGAGGCCACCGAGGTCGCCGAGGCCGCGGAGGCCACGGAGGCGGATACCGTGGCACCCGCCGCCGAGCCCACGGTCGAGGCCGTCGCCATCACCGGCTACCCCGCCGCCCTCGCCAACGCCGTGTCGGTCGGCGAGCGCATCGCCCTCCGGGCGATTCCCCGGCTGGTGGAGCTGCCGGGCGGAGCCTGGGTCGGGCACTGGGCCATCACCCTCGCGGAACTCGCCGTCACCATGCTCGCGTCGGGCCGGAGCAGCATCCTCGCCGTTCCCGACTACCGCGACCAGGCCCAGCTCGAAGCGGCGCTGGCCGCGGCCCTGCCGGCGGAGGCCGTCGTGCGCCTCGACGCCAGGCAGCCCGATGCCGAGCGCTACGCGGCCTTCCTGCGCTGCCTCGAGCCCGCGCCCGTGGTCGTCGTCGGCAACCGCGCTTCGATCTACGCTCCCGCCGCCGCCCTCGGACTCATCGTGGTCTGGGACGACGGCGATCCGCTGTACGCCGAGCAGCTGGCGCCCTACGTGCACACCCGCGACGCCGCCCTCGTGCGGCAGGAGCAGCTGGGCTGCGCGCTCGTGCTCGCCGGCAACGCCCGCAGCGTCGAGGCGGAGCGGCTCATCGAGATCGGCTGGATGCGCGCCGTCGACCCCGAGCGCGCCCCGCGACCCCGGGTCATCCCCACCGGACGCCAGTCCAGCGAGGATCCCGTCGCCCAGGCGGCCCGCATCCCGTCGACGGCGTGGCGCGAGGCCCGCACGGCGCTCGAGACCGGCCCCGTGCTGGTCCAGGTGGCCAGCCCCGGCTACTCCCCGTGGATCGCCTGCGCCACCTGCCGCGAACCCGCCCGCTGCACCCGCTGCGGCGGACCCCTCGGCGTCTCGAAGCCCGGAGCCATCCCCGCCTGCAGGCTGTGCGGCGCCGTCGCTGCCGACTGGAGCTGCTCGAACTGCCAGGGTCGCACCTTCCGCAGCATCGGCGCAGGGTCCGGACGCACGGCAGACGAGCTCGGTCGGGCCTTCCCCGGCGCCCTCATCGTGCTCTCCGACGGCGACCACGAAGTTCTCACGGTCGGCGAGAAGCCCGCCCTCGTCATCGCCACGCGCGGCGCCGAACCGATCGCGGCAGGCGGCTACCACGCGGTCCTGCTTCTCGATGGCGAACGGATGCTGGCCCGCGAGTCCCTCCGGGTCGGCGAGGACTGCCTGCGCTGGTGGTCGAACGCCGCCGCCCTCGCCGCGCCCGGCGCCCCCGTCCTCCTGGCCGGCGCCACGGGCCCCGTGTCCGACGCCCTGGCGTCGTGGCGCCAGGACTCCTTCGCCGCAGCCGAACTCGCAGACAGGCGAGCGCTGCGGTTCCCGCCAGCGGTGCGAGCGGCATCCGTCACCGGCTCGGCCGCCGGCGTGGCGGAGGCCCTCGCAGCGATCGAACCCATCGAGGCCGCGGAGGTTCTCGGACCCGTTCCCGTCGCCGACGGCCAGGTGCGCGCCATCGTGCGATTCGACTATGCGGCGGGTGCCGCCGTGGCGGGGGAGTTGCGGGCGGTCGTGGTGCGCATCGCCAGCCGCACCCGCTCCGGACGGGACAAGCGCCGGGTCGCGCCTACACTCAGAATCAGATTCGACGACCCGGAGATCCTGTAACGCCATGAAAATCCTCTTCGCCGGGACCCCCGAGGTCGCGGTGCCCTCACTCCGTGCCCTGCACGCCGCCGGGCACACCATCGCGGCCGTCGTGACCCGCGCAGACGCACCCGTCGGGCGCAAGCGCGTGCTCACGCCGTCTCCCGTCGCTGCCGCCGCCGAGGAGCTCGGGCTCAGCGTCGTGAAGGCCAACCGCCTCGACGCCACGGTCACCGAGCAGCTGCTCTCCTTCGGCGCAGAGCTCGGCGTCGTCGTCGCCTACGGAGGGCTCGTGCGCGAGCCGCTGCTCTCGACTCCCCGGCTCGGCTGGGTCAACCTGCACTTCTCGCTGCTGCCGCGCTGGCGCGGAGCGGCCCCCGTGCAGCGTGCCATCGCCGCGGGCGACGCCGTCACGGGCGCCGACGTCTTCCAGCTCGTCCCGGCGCTCGACGCCGGAGACGTCTTCGGCCGCATCGAGCGCCCTGTGGCGGCCGACGACACCGCCGGCAGCATGCTCGACGCCCTGAGCGTCGACGGAGCCTCGCTGCTCGTCGATGTCGTGGCGCAGCTCGAGGCGGGAACCGCCGTGGCCGTTCCGCAGACGGGCGAGGTCACCCTCGCCCCCAAGCTCACGATCGACGACGCCCGCATCGACTGGACGCTTCCCCTCGCGAGCATCGACAGCCGCATCCGGGGCATGACGCCGGAACCGGGCGCCTTCACCGAGATCGACGGAGCGCGCTTCAAGGTGCTCGAGGCTCGTCCGGCTCCGGATGCCGCCCCGCTGGCTCCCGGCACCATCAGCAGCGTCGATGGCCGTGTGCTCGCCGGCACAGCCGACGCCCCACTCGAACTCCGCCGGGTGCAACCATCCGGCAAGACCCCCATGTCCGCCGCCGACTGGTGGCGTGGCGCCGGAACAGACGAGGTGATCGCCGGATGAGCCCCCGCACCGAGACCAGCCGCATCCAGCCGGCACGACGAGTCGCATACGACGTGATCTCGGCCGTCAGCACGAGCGACGCCTACGCCAATCTGCTGCTGCCCGTGCGCATCGATCGCGCCAAGCTCTCCACCGGCGACGCAGCTCTGGCCACCGAACTCACCTACGGAACGCTCCGCATGCGCGGCTTCTACGACAGGGTGATCTCGCTCACGGCGGGCCGCCCGGTCGAGAAGATCGACGGCCCGGTTCTCGACGCCCTGCGTCTCGGCGCGCACCAGCTCCTCTCCATGCGCACGGCCGACCATGCCGCTGTCAACGAATCGGTGGAGCTCGCCCGCGAGTACGGCTCGCGTTCGGCCTCGGGATTCGCCAACGGCGTGCTGCGCACGATCTCGCGCTCCACCCTCGAGGAATGGCGCGAAGCGGTCGTCGGCGAGGAGTCCGACCCCGACGAGAAGCTGGCCCTGCTGTACTCGCACCCGGCCTGGATCGTGCGGGCGCTCCGCCAGGGCCTCGACGCCGAGGGGCGAGCCGATGAGCTCGAGGCGCTGCTCGCCGCGGACAACGCGGCACCCCGGGTGAACCTCGTGGCACTGCCGCACCTGGTCGACTCCGAGATCGCCGCGTCACTCGGAGAGGCCAACCGCTACTCGCCGGTCGGTCACGACCTCGGCGGAGGCGACCCGACGGCCATCACGAAGCGCTCGCACGGTACTGTGCGCGTGCAGGACGAGGGCTCCCAGCTCGCAGCGCTGGCCCTCAGCCGCGTGCGTCCGGTCGAGGCAGGGGAGCGCTGGCTCGACCTCTGCGCCGGTCCGGGAGGCAAGGCGGCGCTTCTCGCGGCCGAGGCGCTGGCAGGCGGAGCCGAACTGCTCGCGAACGAGCTGGTGCCAGCCCGCGCCGAGCTCGTGCGCTCGGCGCTCTCTGCAGTCTCGAGCGACATCGAGGTGGCCGAGTTCGACGGCACCGAGGTGGGGGAGATGCATCCTGCAGCCTTCGACCGCATCATGCTCGACGCCCCGTGCACCGGACTCGGCGCCCTCCGGCGCCGCCCCGAGGCGCGGTGGCGCAAGTCGCCGCGCGACGTCGCCGAGCTGAGCTCGCTGCAGGCGAGGCTGTTCGACGCCGCAGTCGTCGCGCTGAAGCCCGGCGGAGTGCTCGCCTACGTCACCTGCTCGCCGCACACCGGCGAGACCCTGGGCGCCGTCCGCGCCGTGGCCTCACGCTGGGGTGACGACCTGGAGCCTCTCGACACCAGGGCCGTTCTCGCCGACGTCGTGGAGCACCCGCTCGACCTCGCCGGCGATCCGCACACAGTGCAGCTCTGGCCGCACCGCCACGGCACCGACGCCATGTTCATCGCGCTGTTCCGGCGCACCTAGCCAGATCGGACCCCATGCCCGCCAGGATCAATCCGAGCATCCTCTCCGCCGACTTCGCCAACCTCGAGAGCGAACTCGGCCGCATCCGGGGTGCCGACGCCGTGCACGTCGACATCATGGACAATCACTTCGTGCCGAACCTCACCTTCGGCCTCCAGATGGCCACGCGGCTGCAGCAGGTCTCTCCGCTGCCGCTCGACGTGCATCTCATGATCGATGACCCCGATCGCTGGGCTCCGGGCTACGCGGAGGCCGGGGCGTTCTCGGTCACCTTCCACGCCGAGGCGGCACAGGAGCCCATCGCCCTCGCCCGTGCCCTGCGTGAGCGCGGCGCCCGCGCCGGTCTCGCCCTCAAGCCGGGCACGCCCGTCGAGCCCTACCTGGAGATGCTCGACGAGTTCGACCAGATCCTGGTGATGACGGTGGAGCCCGGATTCGGCGGCCAGAGCTTCATGCCGTCGACAATGCCCAAGCTGACCCGGCTCGCGGATGCCGTCCGGAGAACCGGCGCCGACGTCTGGCTGCAGGTCGACGGCGGCATCACGGCGGAGACGATCCTGGTCGCCGCCGAGGCCGGGGCCGACACCTTCGTGGCGGGCTCCGCCGTGTTCAACGCCGACGTACCCGACGATGCCATCGCCGGACTTCGCGCCGCTGCGGCGTCACACGTCCACGGTCACTAGTACCGTTGATGCTGTGAAGACATTCGACGAACTGTTCGCCGAGCTCTCCGAGAAGGCGAAGACACGCCCCGAGGGCTCCGGCACCGTGCGCGAGCTCGACGCCGGCGTGCACGCGATCGGCAAGAAGATCGTCGAGGAGGCGGCCGAGGTCTGGATGGCGGCCGAGTACCAGTCCGACGAGGAGACCTCCGAGGAGATTTCGCAGCTCGTCTACCACCTCCAGGTGCTCATGGTCGCGAAGGGTCTGACCCCGGCCGACGTGTACCGACATCTGTGAACGAGAGTTCGCCAGTTGTCCAGCCACGTTTCGCCTGACCCATCGGAAGACCCCATCACCATGCTGAGAATCGCAGTGCCCAACAAGGGCTCGCTGTCGGAGACCGCCGCCGACATGCTCTCGGAGGCCGGCTACGCCGGTCGCCGTGACGCCAAGGAACTCCACATCATCGACGAGCGCAACGGCGTCGAGTTCTTCTACCTGCGCCCGCGCGACATCGCGACCTACGTCGGCTCGGGCGCGCTCGACGTCGGCATCACCGGCCGCGACCTGCTCATCGACTCCGGCTCCGCCGCCACCGAGACGGCCGAGCTCGAGTTCGCCCGCTCCACCTTCCGCTTCGCCGGTCCGGCCGAACGCTTCAGCGACCTCGCCGACCTCGAGGGCGTGCGCATCGCGACGAGCTACCCGATCCTCGTCGGCGAGTTCCTCGAGCGCCACGGCGTCTCGGCCACGCTCGTCACCCTCGACGGAGCAGTGGAATCCGCCGTGCGTCTCGGAGTGGCCGACGCCATCGCTGACGTCGTCGAGACCGGCACGACACTCCGCAAGGCCGGCCTCTCGGTCTTCGGTCCCGTCATCCTCGAGTCGACGGCCGTCCTCATCAGCTCACCCGATGAGAAGCCGGGAACGGCCACGCTGCTGCGCCGCCTCCAGGGAGTGCTCGTCGCCCGTCGCTACGTGCTCATGGACTACGACGTGCCGGCACGCCTGCTCGTGCAGGCCACGGCGCTCGCCCCGGGCTTCGAATCGCCGACGATCTCGCCGTTGCACGACCCCGACTGGGTCGCCGTGCGCGTCATGATCCCGCGGGACGACACGAACAACGTGATGGACGCGCTGTACGAGCTCGGCGCCCGCGCCATCCTCGTCACGACGATCCACGCCGCGCGTCTCTAGGGAGCGAGAGATGTCCCTCTCCGTTCGTGTGATCCCGTGCCTCGACGTGGCCGACGGCCGCGTCGTGAAGGGTGTCAACTTCCTCAACCTGCGCGATGCCGGGGACCCCGTCGAGCTCGCCCGCACGTACTACGAGCAGGGCGCTGACGAGATCACATTCCTCGACGTCACGGCGACGGTCGACGACCGGTCGACCACCTTCGACATCGTCGAGCGCACGGCCGAGCAGGTCTTCATCCCGCTCACCGTCGGCGGTGGCGTGCGCAGTGCCGACGACGTGGCGCGGCTCCTCGCGTGCGGCGCGGACAAGGTCGGCGTCAACAGCGCAGCCATCCGTCGCCCCGAACTGATCGGCGAGATCGCCGACCGCTTCGGAGCCCAGGTGCTCGTGCTCTCGCTCGACGTCAAGCGCAGCCCGTCCACGGCATCAGGGTTCGTCGTGACGACCCACGGCGGTCGAACCGAGACGACCCTCGACGCCCTCGACTGGGCCCGACAGGCCATCGAGCTCGGTGCCGGCGAGCTGCTGGTCAACTCCATCGACGCCGACGGCACCAAGGCGGGCTTCGACCTCGAGCTGGTGCGCGCCATGCGCGCTCTCAGCAGTGTTCCGGTGATCGCCTCGGGCGGTGCCGGTGCCCTGGAGCACTTCGCTCCGGCGATCGAGGCCGGGGCGGATGCCGTACTCGCCGCGAGCGTCTTCCACGACGGACTGCTCACCATCGGCCAGGTCAAGCAGGAACTCGCACGAGAGGGAGCGGTGGTCCGCGCATGAGCACCACAGGACAGGGAGACACAGAGGCCACCGACGTCGACGCCGTCCTGGCGCGCGCCACCTTCGGCGGCGACGGCCTGTTGCCCGCCGTGATCCAGCAGTGGGACACCCGCGAGGTGCTCATGCTCGGGTGGATGGACGCCGAGGCGCTCCGCCGCACCCTCACCGAGGGGCGCGTCACCTTCTGGTCGCGGTCTCGTCAGGAGTACTGGCGCAAGGGCGACACCTCCGGCCACGCCCAGTACGTGCGCGGCGCCGCCCTCGACTGCGACGCGGACACCCTGCTCGTACAGGTCGAGCAGATCGGTGCCGCCTGCCACACCGGGGAGCACAGCTGCTTCGACGTCGATCCGCTGCAGCCGGTGACGGCATCAGCACCCCAGACAGTGAACCAGGACGAGAATCCGGAGGGATCATGACGGTCAGCACCGCCACGACCACCCGTGAGGCGTTCGACGCCCTCACCCCAGACCACCGCGTGATCCCCGTCATCCGGGAGTTGTTCGCCGATGCCGAGTCGCCCGTCGCCATCTACCGCAAGCTCACGGGCGGACGCCCCGGCAGCTTCCTTCTGGAGTCCGCCGAGCAGGGCGGCATCTGGTCGCGCTACTCCTTCGTCGGCGTCAACTCCTTCGGCGTGCTCACCCAGCACGACGACGCCGTGCGCTGGATCAGCGCCACCGAGAGCGCCGACCGCATGCTCGGCGACATCGCCGGCCTCGCCCCGCTCGAGGTGCTCGGCCAGGTCTACACGCGCTGGCAGACGGCCCCGATCGACGGCCACCCTCCTCTCACCGGCGGCCTCGTCGGCTTCATCGGCTGGGAGGCCGTGCGCCAGCTCGAGCACCTGCCGAACCGGCCGCCGGCCGACTACGAGGTGCCCGGACAGGCCTTCGCCTTCGTCGCCGACCTCGTGGTGCTCGACCACCGCTTCGGTACGGCGTCGCTGATCGCGAGCGTGCTGAACGACGGGCAGACGACGACGGATGCCGCCTGGGCCGACGCCCAGTCCCGGCTCGACGCCCTGCAGGCCGCCCTCGCGGCGCCCTCGGAGCCCGCGCTGGCCATCGTCGACCTGTCGACACCGGCCGATCCGACCCACCGCGTACCGCGGGCGGACTACGAGGACGCCGTCGAGAGGTCCAAGCACTACGTGCGGGAGGGCGACGTCTTCCAGGTCGTGATCTCGCAGCGATTCGACCACCCGGCCGAGGCGCATCCGCTCGACGTCTATCGCGTACTCCGCAGCCTCAACCCGAGCCCGTACATGTACCTGCTCAGCCTCGAGGACGTGGCCGGCCAGGCGTACTGGATCGTCGGGTCGTCGCCGGAGTCGCTCGTGAAGGTGCAGGACGGCCGCACCTTCACGCATCCGATCGCCGGGTCCCGCCCCCGAGGCGCGAACCCGGAGGAGGACGCCGACCTCGAGAAGGAGCTGCTCGCCGACGCCAAGGAGCGCGCGGAGCACCTCATGCTCGTCGACCTCGCGCGCAACGACCTCTCCCGGGTCTGCACGGCGGGAACAGTCGAGGTCACGGAGTTCATGCGCGTCGAGCGCTTCAGCCACATCATGCACATCGTCTCCTCGGTCGAGGGCGATCTCGCACCCGGGCGCACGGCCATCGACGCCTTCCGGGCGACCTTCCCGGCCGGCACTCTCTCGGGGGCTCCGAAGCCGCGCGCCCTGGAGATCATCGACGAGCTCGAGCCGGCCCAGCGCGGCGTCTACGGCGGTGTCGTCGGCTACTTCGGCTTCGGGGGAGACGCCGACCTGGCCATCGCCATCCGCACGGCCGTCATCGCGGGCGGCGTCGCCCACGTGCAGGCCGGTGCCGGCCTGGTGGCCGACTCCGACCCGGCGACGGAGTACGAGGAGTCGCGCACCAAGGCCGCGGCGCCCCTGCGAGCTGTCGCCATCGCCAACGCCATGACGCGGGTGTCGCAGTGATCGCGGGTGTCGCAGTGATGAGGACCGCGTAGTGCAGAAGCCCAAGTACAAGGTCATCCTCGTCATCGTCGTGGGGGCCGCGTTGGCTCTGCTCGCGGCGACCCAGCAGTGGTTCACGCTCACGGTGGCGTCGGGTGCCGGCGGCTCGACCGAGCTCGCGGTGAGCGGAGCCGTCGCGGCTCCGGCACTCAGCGCCCTCGCCTTCGCGGCGCTGGCGCTGGCCGCTGCCCTCGCCATCGCCGGACCGTTGATCCGGATCGTGCTCGGCGTGCTCGGAATGCTCCTCGGCGGCAGTGTGATCCTCTCGACGACCCTCGCGCTCGGCGATCCCGTCGCGGCCGGGGCGTCCGTCGTCACGGGGGCGACGGGGGTCTCCGGATCCGACTCCGTGCACGAGCTCGTCAGCTCCGTCGGGGGCAGCGCGTGGCCGGTGCTGGCGCTCGTCGCCGGCATCGTCATCGCCCTCGGAGCGATCGGCGTATTGGTCACGACGCGCCGGTGGCCGGCATCCGCCCGCAAGTACCAGGCGGTGCGGCTCGAGAGCACCGAGGTGAGCGCGAAGGACCGCGCCGTCGACGAATGGGACGAGCTCTCGCGCGGCGACGACCCGACCGCCGAGCCCGACGCCGGCCCGGCCAACCGGTAGACTTCCACAGCACCCCAACCCTCACGAGGAGAACCATGAGTACAGAGACCGCCGAGCTCGGACACGGACATTCGCCGGCCGCCTGGACCGCTGTCATCATCATGCTGGTCGCCTTCACGATCGGCACGATCGCCTTCTTCTTCGAACTCGTCTGGCTCGTCTGGGCCTCGGCCGCGCTCCTCGTCATCGGTGCCATCGTCGGATGGGCCCTGGCCCGTGCCGGCTACGGCGTCGGCGGCTCGAAGACCACGGTGAGAGAACACTGAACCTGCTGACCGCCCTCACGAGCGGATCGATCGAGGACTCCGAGACGCGCCGCAGCGAGCGGCCGTTCGCCGTGGTCGAGCAGGCCGCCCTCGCGCGACCCGCAGCCCTCGACGCGCTGGCCGCCCTCGCCCCCGCTGATGCCGTGCGCATCATCGCGGAGGTCAAGCGAGCGAGCCCGTCGCGCGGCTCCCTCGCCGCCATCGCCGACCCCGCCGCCCTCGCGCTCTCCTACGAGCGCGGCGGAGCCTCGGCCATCAGCGTGCTGACCGAGGAACGTCGCTTCGGCGGCTCCCTCGCCGACCTCGAGGCCGTGCGAGCCGCCGTCCGCATCCCCGTGCTCCGCAAGGACTTCATCGGCACGGCCTACCAGGTCTTCGAGGCCCGCGCGGCCGGAGCCGACCTCGTCCTCCTCATCGTCGCCGCCCTCGACCAGCCCGTCCTCGCCGACCTGCACGCCCTCATCGGCGAGCTGGGCATGACGGCCCTGGTCGAGACGCACAGCGCCGACGAGCTGTCCCGCGCGATCGACATCGGCGCCGGCCTCATCGGCGTCAATGCCCGCGACCTCTCGACCTTCGAGCTCGACCGCGATCTCTTCGGCCGGCTCGCTGCATCCATCCCCGACGGCGTCATCCGCGTCGCCGAATCCGCCGTCAAGACCGTCGACGACGTCGCGCACTACCGTGCCGCCGGAGCCGACGTCGTCCTCGTCGGCGAAGCCCTCGTCACCCATGGCGACCCGGAATCCACGCTCCACGACTTCCTGCAGGTGTGAAAACGATGTCCCTCCGTACTGAAGAAGGCCCATACTTCGGCGATTTCGGCGGACGCTTCGTCCCCGAATCGCTTATCGCCGCCCTCGATGAACTGTCCGAGGCCTACGAGCTGGCCAAGCTCGACCCCGAGTTCACCGCCGAGCTGACCGACCTGCTCGTGAACTACGTCGGCCGCCCGTCGCTCATCACCGAGGTGCCGCGGTTCGCCCAGCACGCCGGCGGTGCCCGCATCATCCTCAAGCGCGAAGACCTGAACCACACGGGCTCGCACAAGATCAACAACGTGCTCGGGCAGGCCCTGCTCACCCGGCGCATCGGCAAGACGCGCGTCATCGCCGAGACCGGTGCCGGCCAGCACGGCGTCGCCACGGCGACGGCGGCCGCCCTGTTCGGCCTCGACTGCGTCGTCTACATGGGCGAGGTCGACACCGAGCGCCAGGCCCTCAACGTGGCCCGCATGCGCCTGCTCGGCGCCGAGGTCATCCCGGTGACGGCCGGATCGCGCACCCTGAAGGACGCGATCAACGAGGCCATGCGCGACTGGGTCACCAACGTGGAGCACACCAACTACATCTTCGGAACCGTGGCCGGACCGCATCCGTTCCCCGCGATGGTGCGCGACTTCCAGAAGATCATCGGCGAGGAGGCCCGCGTCCAGGTGCTGGAGCGCACGGGCGCACTGCCCACCGCCGTCGCGGCCTGCGTCGGCGGCGGATCGAACGCCATCGGCATCTTCCACGCCTTCCTCGACGACACCGATGTGGCCCTCTACGGCTTCGAGGCCGGGGGAGAGGGCGTCGACGGGCCCCGTCACGCCGCCACGATCACCAAGGGCAAGCCCGGCGTGCTGCACGGCGCGCGCAGCTTCATGCTGCAGGACGAGGACGGCCAGACCATCGAGTCGCACTCCATCTCGGCCGGGCTCGACTACCCGGGTGTCGGTCCCGAGCACTCGTGGCTCTCCGACATCGGCCGGGCGCAGTATCGTCCGGTGACGGATGCCGACGCCATGAGCGCGCTCCGACTCCTCAGCCGCACCGAGGGCATCATCCCCGCCATAGAGTCCTCCCACGCCCTCGCCGGTGCCCTCGAACTCGGCAAGGAGCTCGGCCCCGACGCCGTCATCCTCGTCAACCTGTCGGGCCGCGGGGACAAGGACATGGAGACGGCCGGCCGCTACTTCGACCTCATCGACGCCGGAGCCGAGCAGTCATGACCACCAGCACGGTCGCATCCGCCATCCGCACCCGGGTCGACGCCGGCAGCGGCGCCCTGATCGGCTACCTGCCCGTCGGCTTCCCCAGCCTCGGCGCCTCCGTCGATGCCGCCGTCGCGCTCGTCGAGAACGGCGTGGACGTGCTCGAGATGGGCCTGCCGTACTCCGATCCCGTCATGGACGGTCCCGTCATCCAGGCCGCCACCCAGCGCGCCCTGGCCGACGGCTTCCGGCTGCGCGACGGCTTCACGGCCGTCAAGGCGATCACCGAGCAGGTCTCGGCGCCGGTGCTCATCATGACCTACTGGAACCCCGTCGTTCAGTACGGCGTCGACAGGTTCGCCGACGACCTCGCCGCGGCCGGGGGAGCAGGGCTCATCACGCCCGACCTCATCCCCGACGAGGCGGCTCCCTGGCTGAGCGCCTCCGAGCGCGTCGGCCTCGACCGGGTCTTCCTCGCCGCTCCGTCGTCGACGGATGCCCGCCTCCACCAGGCCGTCGAGGCCAGCCGAGGCTTCGTCTACGCCGTCTCCACGATGGGCATCACCGGAGCGCGCTCCGATGTCGACGCCGCGGCGCGCACCCTCGTCGCACGCCTCCGCGATGCCGGAGCCACCAGCACCTGCGTGGGCATCGGGATCTCGACCGCAGCCCAGGTGCGCGAGGTGCTCGAGTACGCCGACGGCGCCATCGTCGGATCCGCGCTCGTCAAGGCCCTCGCCGAGGGCGGCATCGAGGCAGTCGGCGCTCTGGCCGCCGAGCTGTCGAGCGGCACGCGAATCCCGGCATAGCCTGCTGCGGTAAAGTGACCGAGCGACGCGACCCCACGCGGGGAGCGCGGTCGAGAGAACACAACGAAAGGTACGTCGCCCGGTGTCTGCACCCCTGAGCATCCCCAGCCCCTCCTGGGATGGTTTCGAGATCCCGCTGGGGTTCGCCACCCTGAACATCCACGCCTACGCGCTGTGCATCCTCGCCGGCATCATCGTCGCCACCATCTGGACCAGCCGTCGCCTCACCAAGCGCGGCGCCGAGCCCGGAATCGTCCTCGACATCGCGCTCTGGGCCGTGCCGCTCGGAATCGTCGGCGCCCGGCTCTACCACGTGTTCACGCACCCGAGCGACTACTTCTACGAGGGCGCCAACATCTGGAACCCGTTCCAGCCCGGCTCCATCTGGGCCATCTGGGAGGGCGGCGGAGCGATCTTCGGCGCACTCATCGGTGGTGCCATCGGTGTGCTCATCGCCTGCCGTATCACCGGCATCCGGTTCCTCTCCTTCGCCGATGCCCTCGCCCCCGGACTGCTGGCCGCACAGGCCCTCGGCCGACTCGGCAATTGGTTCAACCACGAGCTGTTCGGCCAGCCCACGACGATGCCGTGGGGCCTCGAGATCGAGTCGACGAACCCCGCGTGGCCGGCCGGCCTCCCCGAGGGCACCCTGTTCCAGCCCACCTTCCTCTACGAGATGCTCTGGAACATCCTCGGCATCATCGTGCTGGTCGCCTTCCTCGAGCGACGCTTCAACATGCGCTGGGGCAAGGCGTTCGGCTTCTACCTCGTCTGGTACGGGCTCGGCCGCTGGCCGCTGGAGACCATCCGCCTCGACCCGAGCGAGATCTTCCTCGGCGTGCGCGTCAACGTCTGGGCGGCCTGGGCTGCGATCCTCCTCGGCCTGATCATCATCCTCGTGCAGAACCGCCGCCACGTCGGTGCCGAGCTCACGCCCTACAGCCCCGGCCGGGAGTGGAACGCGCCGCTGGACAGCGACGAGTACGCTGATGACGCTGAGGTAGACTCGCAGGGAACCGATGAGATCGAGCCTGGCGACGATGCCTCTGTGATCGATTCGAGCGATGCCGGTGCCACAAGCACGACCGGCTCGCGCGCTTAGGTCCGGGCAACCCCGCAGTCCTCTTCGCGACAGGATCCCCACCGGGGACGTACGCGACTTGTTTCCTTTCGGGCCGACGTCGTCCCGCCTCCGATAGCTTCCTGAGGGCGGTCTCCATGGCAGTAACACCCGTGTTCTCACGTTTCAGTGCGGTCCCCGCGCGACAGGGTCTCTACGACCCCGCCGCCGAGAAGGACGCCTGCGGCCTGGCGATGGTCGCGACGCTCCGCGGCACGGCCGGTCACGACATCATCGAGACGGCGCTCAACGCCCTGCGCAACCTCGAGCACCGCGGTGCCGTCGGCTCCGACGCCGGAACCGGCGACGGTGCCGGAATCATCACGCAGATCCCGGATGCCTTCCTCCGCGCGGTCTCCGGCTTCACCCTGCCCGAGGTCGGGCGCTACGCCGTCGGAAACGCCTTCCTCCCGACGGACCCGACGGGTCGCAGCAACGTCAAGCGCCGCCTCGCCCAGTTCGCGCAGGAGGAGGGGCTGGTCGTGCTCGGCTGGCGCGAGATCCCCGTGCGCCCCGACGAGGTCGGCTCGCTCGCCCGCGCCGCCATGCCGGCCATCCAGCAGCTCTTCCTCGCCAGTGCCCAGACCGACGAGAACGGCGACAGCCTCAGCGGTCTCGCCCTCGAGCGTCAGGCCTATAGGCTGCGCAAGCGCGTCGAGCGCGACCTCGAGGTCTACTTCGCGTCGCTGTCGAGCCGGACGCTGGTCTACAAGGGCATGGTCACCACGCTCCAGCTCGAGCCGTTCTACCCCGACCTCTCCGACGAGCGCTTCGCGTCGAAGCTCGCCCTCGTGCACTCGCGGTACTCGACGAACACCTTCCCGTCCTGGCCGCTGGCTCAGCCGTTCCGCATGATCGCCCACAACGGCGAGATCAACACCATCCAGGGCAACCGCAACTGGATGCGCGCGCGCCAGTCGCAGCTGGAGTCCGAGGTGCTCGGCCCGATCCAGCCGCTGCTGCCCATCGTGACTCCGGGGGGCAGCGACTCGGCCTCGTTCGACGAGGTCGTCGAGCTGCTGCAGCTCACAGGGCGCTCGCTTCCGCACGCCGTCATGATGATGGTCCCCGAGGCGTGGGAGAAGCAGACCGAGATCGACCCCGAGCGTCGGGCGTTCTACGAGTACCACTCGATGCTCATGGAGCCGTGGGACGGCCCGGCCGCGATCGTGTTCACCGACGGCTCGCTCGTCGGTGCCACCCTCGACCGCAATGGCCTCCGTCCCGGTCGCTTCCTGGTGACGGATGACGGGCTCGTCGTGCTCGCCAGCGAGATCGGCGTCATCGACGTCGACCCCGCCAAGGTGGTGCGCAAGGGGCGTCTGCGCCCCGGGCGCATGTTCCTCGTCGACACCGAGGCCGGCCGCCTCATCGAGGACGACGAGATCAAGGCGGAGCTCGCGGCGTCCGAGCCCTGGGGCGACTGGCTCACCGACGAGCGCATCAAGCTCTCCGACCTGCCCGAGCGCGAGCACATCGTGCACCCGCCGGCATCGGTCGTGCGCCGTCAGAAGACCTTCGGCTACACCGAGGAGGAGGTGCGCATCCTCCTCTCGCCGATGGCGAAGAACGGAGCCGAGCCCCTCGGAGCCATGGGATCCGACACCCCGATCGCCGTGCTCTCGGACCGGCCGCGCCTCATCTTCGACTACTTCACGCAGCAGTTCGCGCAGGTGACCAACCCGCCGCTGGACAGCATCCGTGAAGAGGTCGTCACCTCGCTCGGAACCTCCGTCGGCCCCGAGCGCAACCTGCTCAGCGCCGGCCCGGAGCATGCCCGCCAGGTCGTCCTCACCTTCCCGGTGATCGACAACGACGAGCTCGCCAAGATCCAGCACATCGATCCCGACCCCGGGGCGCGCACCGCGTCGACGATCAAGGGCCTGTACCGGGTGGATGCCGGCCCCGAGGCCCTGCGCGACCGCCTGGCCGAGATGTGCGCCGAGGTCGACGAGGCCATCGCGGCAGGCGCGGAGTACATCGTGCTGAGCGACCGCGACTCCACCAAGGAGCTCGCGCCCATTCCGTCGCTGCTCATGACGGCCGCCGTTCACCACCACCTCATCCGCGCCCAGAACCGCATGAAGGTCGGTCTCCTCGTCGAGGCCGGGGACGTGCGGGAGGTGCACCACGTGGCGCTGCTGATCGGCTATGGAGCATCCGCCGTCAACCCCTACCTCGCCATGGAGACCAGCGAGAACCTCGTGCGCTCCGGCGTACTGCAGGGCATCACCCCCGAGAAGGCCGTGGCGAACGTCATCAAGGCCCTCGGCAAGGGCGTGCTCAAGATCATGTCGAAGATGGGCATCTCCACCATGGCGTCCTACGCCGGTGCCCAGGCCTTCGAGGCGATCGGTCTCTCCGACGACTTCATCGTCGAGTACTTCACCGGAACCACGTCGAAGCTCGGCGGAATCGGCATCGACGTGATCGCCGCCGAGAACCTGGCCCGCCACACGGCCGCCTACCCCGAGGATGCTGCCGCCACGGCGCACGAGCGTCTGGCGACGGGCGGCGAGTACCAGTGGCGCCGCGACGGCGCCCCGCACCTGTTCAACCCCGAGACCGTGTTCAGGCTGCAGCACTCGACGCGCACGCGCCGCTACGACATCTTCCGCGAGTACACCAAGCTCGTCGACGACCAGGCAGAGCAGCTCATGACCCTGCGCGGCATGTTCAGGTTCAACGGCGCCCAGCGCACTCCCGTGCCGATCGACGAGGTCGAATCCGTCGCCTCGATCGTGAAGCGCTTCTCCACCGGGGCGATGAGCTACGGCTCCATCTCCAAGGAGGCGCACGAGACCCTCGCCATCGCGATGAACCGCCTCGGCGGCAAGTCGAACACCGGCGAGGGCGGCGAGGACCTCGACCGTCTGCTCGACCCGGAGCGCCGCAGCGCCATCAAGCAGGTCGCCTCGGGCCGCTTCGGCGTCACGAGCATGTACCTCACCCACGCCACGGACCTGCAGATCAAGCTGGCCCAGGGCGCGAAGCCCGGCGAGGGCGGACAGCTGCCGTCGACCAAGGTCTACCCGTGGATCGCGCGCACCCGCCACGGCACCGCCGGCGTCGGCCTCATCTCGCCGCCGCCGCACCACGACATCTACTCGATCGAGGACCTCAAGCAGCTCATCTTCGACCTCAAGCGGTCGAACCCGAGCGCACGAGTGCACACCAAGCTGGTGAGCCAGTCCGGCATCGGCGCCGTCGCAGCCGGTGTGGCCAAGGCTCTCTCCGACGTCATCCTGGTCTCCGGCCACGACGGAGGAACCGGTGCCAGCCCCGTCAACTCGCTGAAGCACGCGGGAACGCCGTGGGAGCTCGGCCTCGCCGAGACCCAGCAGACCCTGATGCTGAACGGCATGCGCGACCGCGTGGTCGTGCAGGTCGACGGGCAGCTGAAGACCGGCCGTGACGTGCTGATCGGCGCCATGCTCGGCGCCGAGGAGTTCGGCTTCGCGACGGCCCCGCTGATCGTCGAGGGCTGCATCATGATGCGCGTCTGCCACCTCGACACCTGCCCTGTGGGCGTCGCGACGCAGAACCCCGTGCTGCGCGAGCGCTTCAGCGGCAAGGCCGAGTACGTGGTGAACTTCTTCGAGTTCATCGCCCAGGAGGTGCGCGAGTACCTCGCCGAGCTCGGCCTCCGCAGCCTCGACGAGGCCATCGGACGCCGCGACCTGCTCGACGTCGACAACGCCGTGCAGCACTGGAAGGCATCGGGCCTCGACCTGGCGCCCATCCTCATCGGACCCGACTTCTCCGACTCGGAGCCGCGCAAGAACGCGCGCGGCCAGGAGCACGAGCTCGACAAGCACTTCGACAACGAGCTCATCAGGCTGAGCGCCGACGCGCTCGACCACGGGTCGCTCGTCGAGATCTCCCTGCCGATCCGCAACACCGAGCGCGCCGTCGGCACGATGCTCGGCCACGAGGTCACGGTGCGCCACGGCGAGAACGGCCTGCCGTCTGGCACCATCTCGGTCACCCTCACGGGATCGGCCGGACAGTCGTTCGGCGCCTTCCTGCCCAGCGGGATCTCGCTGCGGCTCGTCGGCGACTCCAACGACTACGTCGGCAAGGGCCTCTCCGGCGGCCAGATCGTCGTGCGCACGCCCGAGGGGTCGACCTTCGAGGCCGAGCACAATGTCATCGCCGGCAACGTGATCGGCTACGGCGCGACCCAGGGTGCGATGTTCATCGGCGGCATGGTCGGCGAGCGCTTCCTGGTGCGCAACTCGGGAGCCACCGCCGTCGTGGAGGGCGTGGGCGACCACGCGCTCGAGTACATGACCGGTGGCCTCGCGCTCATCCTCGGCGAGACCGGCCGCAACCTGGGCGCCGGCATGTCCGGCGGCACGGCCTACGTGTTCGACCTCATCCCCGAGCGCGTCAACACGGACTCGCTCGCATCGGGCGAGCTCGACCTCCTCCCGCTCGGCAGCGCCGACCGCGAGATCGTGCTCGACCTGCTGCGCCGACACGCGACCGAGACCGGATCGGTGCTCGCTGAGCGCCTGCTCTCCGATGAGGACGCGACCCTCGGCCGCTTCACGAAGGTGCTCCCGCGCGACTACGCCGCGGTGCTCGAAACTCGCAACACGGCCGTCGCCGAGGGGCTCGACCCCGACGGCGACGTCGTCTGGACACGAATTCTGGAGGTCACTGGTGGCTGATAGATGCGCTCGTCCGGACACGGCTGTGCTTACTCAAGACTCGGAGGTGACCGGTGGCTGACCCCAAGGGATTCCTGAAGACCACGGATCGCGAACTGCCCGCCCGCCGCCCGGTTCCGGTGCGGCTCATGGACTGGAAAGAGGTGTACGAGCAGGGTGACGCCACCCAGCTCCGACGCCAGGCCGGCCGCTGCATGGACTGCGGCGTGCCGTTCTGCCACCAGGGCTGCCCGCTCGGAAACCTCATCCCCGAGTGGAACGACCTCACCTGGCGCGGCGAGGGCCACGCGGCCATCGAGCGGCTGCACGCCACGAACAACTTCCCCGAGTTCACGGGGCGTCTGTGCCCGGCGCCCTGCGAGTCGGCCTGCGTCCTCGGCATCAACCAGCCCGCTGTCACCATCAAGCAGGTCGAGGTGTCGATCATCGACCAGGCGTTCTCGAGCGGCTGGGTGCAGCCGCACCCGCCCGGACGCCTGACCGGCAAGACCATCGCCGTCGTCGGCTCCGGCCCCGCCGGCCTCGCCGCGGCCCAGCAGCTGACGCGCGCCGGCCACACCGTCGCCGTCTTCGAGCGCGACGACCGCATCGGCGGCCTGCTGCGCTACGGCATCCCCGACTTCAAGATGGAGAAGCGGCACATCGACCAGCGCCTCCAGCAGATGACGGCGGAGGGCACCCGCTTCCGCGCCGGAGTGAACATCGGCGTCGACATCACCTGGGACGAACTGCGACGTCGCTACGACGCCGTGATCGTCGCCACCGGCGCCATGATCCCTCGCGAGCTGCCGATCCCCGGCCGCGACCTCTCGGGCGTCCACTTCGCCATGGAGTACCTCACCCAGTCCAACCACGTGGGCGCCGGAGACAAGGTCACCGACCAGATCACGGCGGAGGACAAGCACGTCATCGTCATCGGCGGCGGCGACACCGGAGCCGACTGCATCGGCACCGCTCACCGCCAGGGTGCTGCATCCGTCACCAACCTCGCCATCGGCAAGCAGCCGTCCACCGGACGGCCGGAGCACCAGCCATGGCCGATGGACCCGACGGTCTTCGAGATCTCGAGCGCGCACGAAGAGGGCGGAAACCGCCAGTTCCTCGCCTCGACGGTCGAGTTCCTCTCGAACGAGGCCGGGGAGGTGCGCGCCCTGCGCGTCGCCGAGACCGAGTACCTCGACGGGCGCCGCGTTCCCAAGGCCGGTACCGAGCGCGAGATCCCGGCCGACCTCGTGCTCATCGCGATGGGCTTCACCGGCCCGGAGCAGCAGGACCTCGGTTCGCAGCTCGACGTGGCCTTCGACGACCGCGGCAACGTGGAGCGCGACGGCGACTACGCGACGGGTCATGCCGGCGTCTTCGTCGCCGGCGACGCCGGTCGAGGACAGTCGCTCATCGTCTGGGCGATCGCCGAGGGACGGGCTGCGGCTGCGGCCGTCGACCGGTACCTTGAAGGAACGACGGAACTGCCGTCGCCCGTGCGCCCGACTGACCGCGGCTTCACCATCTAAGACTTTTCACGAGGCCCCACAAGGGCTGCACAACAATCGGAGTAGAAACGCACATGAGACGCGCGAAAATCGTCGCAACACTCGGCCCGGCAGTGTCGAGCTATGAGAACATCCGGGCGATCATCGACGCCGGCGTGGACGTCTGCCGGATGAACCTGAGCCACGGCAGCTATGACGTGCACGAGGGCATCTACCAGAACGTCCGCAAGGCGGCCAACGACTCGGGCAAGGCCGTCGCCGTGCTCGTCGACCTGCAGGGACCGAAGATCCGTCTCGGCAAGTTCGAGGACGGACCCTACGAGCTCGCCGAGGGTGACATCTTCAAGATCACCACAGAAGACATCATCGGCAACAAGGAGATCAGCAGCACGACCTTCAAGGGCCTGCCGCAGGATGTCGCCCCCGGCGACTTCCTCCTGATCGACGACGGCAAGGTGCGCGTCGAGGTCGTCGAGACCGACGGCACCGTCGTCACCACCAAGGTGATCGTCGCGGGCCCGGTCTCCAACAACAAGGGCATCAACCTGCCCGGCGTCGCGGTCAACGTTCCCGCGCTGTCCGAGAAGGACGAGGCCGACCTGCGCTGGGGTCTGAACCTCGGCGCGGACATCATCGCGCTGTCGTTCGTGCGCGACGCCCAGGACATCGTGCGCGTGCACGAGATCATGGACGAGGAGGGACGTCGCGTCCCCGTCGTCGCCAAGATCGAGAAGCCGCAGGCCGTCGACCACCTCGAGGAGATCGTCGAGGCGTTCGACTCGATCATGGTCGCCCGCGGCGACCTCGGCGTCGAGCTCCCGCTCGAGGCCGTCCCGATCGTGCAGAAGCGCGCCGTCGAGATCTCGCGCCGCCTGGCCAAGCCGGTCATCGTGGCGACGCAGATGCTCGAGTCGATGATCCACAGCCCGGTTCCGACCCGCGCCGAGACCTCCGACGTCGCCAACGCCGTGCTCGACGGTGCAGACGCCGTCATGTTGAGCGGTGAGACCAGCGTGGGCGAGTACCCCGTCATCACCGTGCAGACCATGGCCCGCATCGTCGAGTCGACGGAGCAGCACGGCCTGGAGCGCATCCAGCCCCTCGGCACCAAGCCGCGCACGCAGGCCGGTGCCATCACCCTCGCCGCTGTCGACGTGGCCAACTTCGTCGAGGCCAAGTACCTCTGCGTGTTCACCGAGTCCGGTGAGTCCGTGCGTCGGATGTCGCGTCTGCGTTCGCAGATCCCGATCCTGGCGTTCACGCCGGATCCCGCCATCCGTCGCCGCATGGCGCTCAACTGGGGCGTCGAGTCCTTCGTGGTCGACCGCGTGACCCACACCGACCAGATGGTCGGCCAGGTCGACGAGCTGCTGGCGAAGACCGGCAAGGCGAAGATCGGCGAGAAGGTCGTCATCATCTCCGGATCCCCTCCCGGAATCCCCGGAACCACCAACGACGTGCGCGTGCACATCGTCGGTGAAGTGCTCTAGGGGTTCGTTCTCCTGACGTTCGACGGGCCGATGCGGATCTTTCCGCATCGGCCCGTCGTGCGTTCCTAGGATGGAGGTACGCAACGCGACGGAGGAACACGATGGCCGCAGGTGCAGCATCCGACCAGAGCTGGAAGAGCCGGGTGGACTCTCCGCTCACCGATGAGACCATCGCCGAGATCGATGCGTGGTGGCGCGCGGCCAACTACCTCTCGGTCGGGCAGATCTACCTGCTCGCCAATCCGCTGCTGCGCGAGCCGCTCACGCGCGAGCACATCAAGCCGCGCCTCCTCGGCCATTGGGGCACGACGCCCGGCCTGAACTTCATCTACGCGCACCTGAATCGCGTCATCCGCGAGCGCGACCTCGACACGATCTACATCGCGGGCCCGGGTCACGGCGGCCCGGGCATGGTGGCCAACGCCTACCTCGACGGAACCTACAGCGAGATCTACAACGACATCGACAGGTCAGCCGAGGGTGTGCGCAAGCTGTTCCGTCAGTTCTCGTTCCCGGGAGGCATCCCGAGCCACGCCGCTCCCGAGACCCCGGGATCGATCCACGAGGGCGGCGAGCTGGGTTACGCGCTCTCCCATGCCTACGGCGCGGCCTTCGACAACCCCGACCTGCTGGTGGCCGCCGTCGTGGGCGACGGCGAGGCCGAGACCGGTCCGCTCGCCACCGCCTGGCACTCGAACAAGTTCCTCGATCCGGCCACCGACGGCGTGGTCCTGCCGATCCTGCACCTGAACGGCTACAAGATCGCCAACCCCACCGTGCTGGCGCGCATCCCCGAGGAGGAGCTGTTCGAACTGATGCGCGGGTACGGCTACACGCCCTACCTCGTCTCGGGGGGCTTCGACGGCGAGGACCCCATCGCCGTGCATGAACGGATGGCGTGGATCCTCGACGAGATCCTCGACCGCATCGCCGAGATCAAGCGCGGCGCGGCCGACGGCACGCTCGAGGGGCGGCCCGCCTGGCCCATGCTCATCCTCCGCACACCGAAGGGTTGGACCTGCCCGACGACCATCGATGGGCATCCGGCCGAGGACAACTGGCGGTCGCACCAGGTTCCGTTGGCCGATGCGCGGGACACCCCGGAGCACACGCGCGTGCTCGAGGAGTGGATGCGCTCCTACAGGCCGGAGGAGCTGTTCGACGAGTCAGGAGCACCCGAGCCCGGCGTCGTCGCACTGGCGCCTGTGGGTGAGCGTCGGATGAGCGCCAATCCCCACGCCAACGGCGGGCTGCTGCGGCAGGCACTGCGCCTGCCGGACTTCCGCGATTACGCGGTCGACGTGCCGGAGCCCGGCGCCACGATCGGGGAGGCGACGCGGGTCCTCGGCACCTGGCTGCGTGACGTCATCCGCGACAACCCGTCGAACTTCCGCATCTTCGGACCGGACGAGACGGCCTCGAATCGTCTGAGCGACGTGTTCGAGGTGACGGACAAGCAGTGGGACGCCGAGCGTTGGCCGATCGACGACGACAACCACCTCGCGCGCTCGGGGCGGGTCATGGAGATGCTCAGCGAGCACCAGTGCCAGGGCTGGCTCGAGGGCTACCTGCTCACGGGGCGCCACGGGGTCGTGAACTCCTACGAGGCGTTCATCCACATCGTCGACTCCATGTTCAACCAGCACGCCAAGTGGTTGAAGGGGTCGCGCGCGCTCCCGTGGCGTCGACCGGTGTCATCGCTCAACTACCTGTTGAGCTCGCATGTCTGGCGGCAGGACCACAACGGCGCCTCGCACCAGGACCCCGGCTTCATCGACCACGTCGTGAACAAGAAGGCCGACGTGGTGCGCGTCTACCTGCCGTTCGACGCGAACACCCTGCTCTCGACGTACGACCACTGCCTGCGCTCGGTCGACTACGTGAACGTCGTGGTGGCCGGAAAGCAGCCGAGCCCGAACTGGCTGGCGATGCCCGAGGCCATCGAGCACTGCACGCGCGGCCTCGGACTGTTCGACTGGGCCGGTACCGAGGTCGCGGGGGAGGAACCGGATGTGGTGCTCGCCTGCGCGGGCGACGTGCCGACCGTCGAGATCCTCGCCGCAGCGCAGATCCTCCGCGAGCGTGTGCCGACCCTGCGGGTGCGGGTGGTGAACGTCGTCGACCTCATGAGACTGCAGAGTGAGGGCGAGCATCCGCACGGACTGTCGGACCGGGAGTACGACGCCGTCTTCACCCCCGACAAGCCGGTGATCTTCGCCTATCACGGGTACCCGTGGCTCATCCACCGGCTCACCTACCGCCGAACCGGGCACGCGAACCTGCACGTGCGGGGCTTCAAGGACGAGGGAACCACCACGACGCCGTTCGACATGGTGATGCTGAACGACATCGACCGGTTCCACCTCGTCGCCGACGTGATCGACCGTGTTCCCGGGCTCGCGGCCAAGGAGGGGGTGCTGCGTCAGGAGATGCAGGATGCCCGCATCAGGGCGAAGGCGTACACCCGGGAGCACGGTGAGGACATTCCCGAGGTCGCCGAGTGGTCCTGGACCGGATCGACTCCGGCCGGACCTCTCTCGACCGGCGGCGACAACGACTGAGTCAGTCGCGCGGGTCGACCCGCTTGGGGGCCCGGGGGGCGCTGCCGTACCGGATGGCGCGTCCCTCGGCCACGTCGCCCTCGGCGCGGGCGGCCCGCTTCTCGGCGAGTGCCGTCGTGCGGGGCGGCATCCGGAGCGTCTCCTCGGCGGCGATGCCCGACTGCAGCTGTCTGCCCCGCTCGACCTCTGAGTCGAACTCGGCGCCGAACAGCAGCGCGAGGTTCACGATCCAGAGCCAGACCAGGAATATGAGGGCGCCGGCGAGCGAGCCGTAGACCCGGCCGTAGTTCGAGAAGCTCAGAACCCAGATGAAGAACAGCGCCGACGACACCACCAGGGTCGTGAGCGCCATCAGCGCGCCCATGCTGAGCCAGCGGAAACGGCGCTGGTGCACGTTCGGGGTCGAGTAGTAGAGCAGGCCGATGACCACGATCGCGAGGAGCACGAGCACCGGCCACTTGACGATCTCCCAGACGCCGAGCCACGGCTCGCCGATGCCCAGCGCCTGGCCGACGGCATCGGCCACGGAGCCCGAGAGGACGATCATCGCGCCCATGACGGCCAGCAGGAGGGTGAACACGAGGCTGATCAGCAACTGCTCCGGCTTCAGGATGGTGAAGCCACGTCCTTCGTCGACCTCGTAGATGCGGTTCATGGCGCGGCTGAAGGCGCCGACGTAGCGCGAGACGGTCCAGATCGTCAGGACGACGCCGAAGGCGAACGCGAACCATCCGGACGAATTGGCGAGCTGGCCGAGGGCATCCTCGATCTCGCCCAGGTCGGTGTCGGGGAACGCCTCCTTCAGGATGCCGAGCACCGAGGCGATGGAGCTGTCACCGTCGCCGAACACCACGAATCCGGCCACGACGGCGATGAGGGCGGGGAAGATCGACAGCACCCCGTAGTAGGTGAGTGATGCTGCGGCGTCGGGCAGGTCGTCGAAGCCGAACTCCCGGGCGGTGCGCTTGAGGATGTACTGCCACGTCTCCCGGCGCAGGTCCTGGGGGCCGGAGGGCTCAGCGTCCTCGTCGATGGAACGCGCCTGATTCTGCGTCACGGATGCTCCCGATCTCTGACGGGACTGGTGACTCCCGCTTGTGCTCCGGCGGCTTTCTCAGCTCTGTCGGCTCTAGCAATGTACCGTCTAGTCTGGGCCGCGTGAGCCAGCAGCAGACAGCACCCGAAGGTCTCGTCCGGACGCCACGGCACGCGCAGTGGCTGGAGCTGTTCTTCGACCTGGTGATGGTCGCCTTCGTCGGAGTACTGGCGCACCGTCTGCACGGGGAACCGTCCGCCTTCGACTTCGCGACCTTCGTGGTGCTCTTCTTCCCCGCGTGGTGGGTGTGGGTCAATGTCACGATCACGATGAACCTCTTCGGGGCCGTCGTCACTCCCAGGATCTGGGTCATGGTGAGCGTGGTCATGCTCTCCGTGGGGATCATGGCCGCGGCGGTCTCCGAGGGGCTGGGGGAGCGCGCCTGGGCTTATGCAGCAGGCAACGCCGTCATTCGTCTCGTGATCCTGATTCCGTGGTGGATGGATGGGCGACGAGCCGGCGTGCCCTGGTATCGCTCGCTCACCTACAACGGTCTGACGGCTCTCATCTGGGCAGTCTCGATCGTGGTACCGCAGCCCGCGCAGTTCGTGCTCTGGGGTGTCGCGATCGGCGTCGAGATTCTCCTCCTCGCCTTCCTCGGCAGCCAGCGCACCTGGCTCCGCGACACGCTCGACATCGACCACATCGCCGAGCGGGTCGGCCTCTTCGTGGTCATCGTGTTCGGCGAGACGATCCTGTCGATCATCGCCGAGATCGATCAGCACTGGACGGCGGCATCCGGGATCACGGCGATTCTCGCGTTCACGGCCATCTCAGGCCTCGCATGGGCATTCTTCCAGTACGGAGCCAGGAGCGCGGAGGATGGTTGGCGCCGAATGCAGCGCGTCGGGGACATGCGTGCGCTTCGCGACACGGTGATGTATCTGCCGTTCGTTCTCGTGGTCGGCATAGTCATGCTCGCGGCCGGGCTCGGCACTGCGGTGGCGGAGGCCGGTCACCCCCTGCCTGTGGGAGCCACCGTCTGCATCGTGGCGGGCATCGCCCTGTTCTACGCGGCGAACGCCGCCATCGCCCTGCGGTACGGTGACTCGCCGCGAAGCGTGGCCCGGTGGGGGATCGCCGGGGTGCTGCTGCCGTTCCTGGTGGTCCCGGTGGCTGACGCCGCCGATGCCGGCGTGGTGGTCGCCGCCGTCGTCCTGGTCGTCGCGGCGATGGTCGCCATGGCCGAGATCAGCCGGCGACGGGTCAGGTCCGGTCGGGTGCGATCCAGCCGCTCGTGACAGCCTGCACCGCCGAGCCGTCGAGATCGCGCAGGGTGATGCCGACGAAGCGCTCGGCCGCTGCTGAGGTCTGTACGCGCGTGGGCGGGTTCTCCGCCCACAGCACATCAGTGATGACGGCAGCGACGTCGCCGGGCTTCTGTGCTGCCGACGCGTCGGAGGTCGCGCGGGCGTGCCGCACGTAGGCATCGAGGGCCGGCGCGTAGGCGGTTCCGGCGACGCGCTCCAGTGCGGCGCCGATGCCCGCGTTCCCGGCGAACTCGGTGGTCACGGCTCCGGGCTCCACGATGGTCACTGAGACGCCGACGGATGCCGCCACCGGCGCGAGGCTCTCGAGGAAGCCCTCGACGGCGAACTTCGCCGCGCAGTACGCCTCGTTGAACGGCTGCCCGACGATGCCCCCGACGCTCGAGACCGTGACGACCCGGCCGTTGCTGGCGCGCAGGTGGGGGAGCGCGGCCTTCGTCAGCGCCACCACCCCGAAGTAGTTGACCTCCATGGCGGCGCGGTACTCATCGAGCGAGTCCTGCTCGATGGTGCCGACGTGCCCGGCGCCGGCGTTGTTGACCAGCGCGTCGAGGCGCCCGTGGTCGGCCACGACGGCGTCGACGACGGCGACGACGGCAGCCGCATCCGTCACGTCGAGGGCTCGGATGTCGACCTCGACCCCGGCCGCGCGCGCGGCATCCTGCAGCGGGCCGGCCTTGGCGACGTCGCGCATCGTCGCCACGACGGTGGCACCGCGCGACGCCGCGGCGACAGCCGTGGCCAGACCGATCCCTGAGGACGTTCCGGTGATGAGGACGATCGATTCATTCATGGCAGCCCCGATTCCGCGCCCGATGCGCATCAGCCATTCCACCACGGATGCCGCACCCCTACTCTTGGCAGCAAGCCGAGAGTGGGGAGCATCATGGATCTGGGACTGACCGACCGAACGGCCGTCGTGACCGGAGCGAGCAAGGGCATCGGCCTCGCCGTGGTGCGGGCGTTCGTGGCCGAGGGAGCGCACGTGATCGCGGGTGCCCGATCGTCATCGCCCGAGCTCGACGACCTCGCCGCCGGAGGGTCCGTCGAGGTCGTCGCCGTCGATCTCTCCGAACCCGAGGGACCCGCGCGCCTCATCGCGTCCACCGACAGGCAGGTCGACATCCTCGTCAACAACGTCGGGCTGGCCACGGCCCGCACCGACGGCTTCCTCTCCGTCAGCGACGAGCAGTGGGTCGCCTCGCTCAACCTCAACCTCCTCGCCGCTGTGCGGGCCTGCCGCGCCGTGCTGCCCGGCATGATCGCGGCCGGTTCCGGCTCGATCGTCAACGTCGCCTCGGTGAACGCCTACCTGCCCGATCCAGCCGTGATCGACTACTCGGCCGCGAAGGCGGGGCTGGCCAACTTCGCCAAGTCCCTGTCGAAGGAGGTCGGCCCGGCGGGCATCCGCGTGAACAGCGTGAATCCGGGGCCGGTGAAGACGGCGCTCTGGCTCGGCGACGGCGGCATCGCGAGCACGGTGAGCGGTGCGACGGGGCTGAGCCGCGAGCAGGTCCAGAACGGTGCGGTGGCGGATGCCGCGACCCGACGGTTCACCACTCCCGAGGAGGTCGCCGACCTCGTCGTCTTCCTCGCGGGCGATCGTGCGGCGAACATCACCGGCGCGGGTTTCGCGATCGACGGCGGCCTGGTGCAGTCGCTCTGACCCCTCCCTCTCGGCGGGCATGCCGGGCAGCCGAGCCGGGTCGGGTGACGGTGGTTCCGCCTAGCGTGATGGTATGACCGAACGCACCCCAGGACGATGGAAACGGGTCGGTCTGACGACGCTGCGCATAGTCGTGCTGGCCGTGGTCGCGGCCGGAGGGCTGGTTCTCGAAGCACGACAAGACGCCGTGGGCGACTTCCTCGACGGCTTCAGCTGGCAGTGGTTCTACACCGTCGCCGGATGGGCGCTCATCCTGCTCGGAATCGTGTCCCAGGTCGTGTGGGGGTGGCGGGTCGATCTCATCGAGGCCCGCAACACCACCGATGTCGCCCAGATCCGCGTCACGATGAAAGACGCGCTGAAGCCGGTCCTGGCGAAGGTGTCCGAGATGCCCGACCTCGATGCCGACGGCCGCGCCGCGCATCTGGCCGTGGTGGCCTCCGACGCCTCGTGGGCGCTGGCGACTCTGCTCCTGCGACACGTCGATCGCGCCAGGGTGGGCGTCTACGGGATGTCGGGTGACGGGAGCGCGCTGCGCATCGTGGGGTACGGCGGACGAGGAGAGAAGCCCGGCGAGTTCCTCGCGGGGCGCCCCGGTGCCGATCTCGCCCTGCAGCGGGTGAAAGACGGCTCGCCGCTGATCGTGCACGATCGGCGCAGCGATCCGCCGCCGGGCTGGGATCGGGAGAGTGCCGAGTGGCGGTCCTTCGTGTCGGTGCCCATCGTCAGCAACGACGGCTTCGCGTACGGCATGCTGAACGTCGATTCACCCAGCGAGGAGATGTTCCAGGACACCGAGCAGCAGATCGTGTCGGTGGTTGCGGAGATACTCGCCATAGCGTTCGCTCTCGCCTTCCCGAAGAGTGAACGACGGGCTCCCGCCAGGGGGCGGAAGGTAGGAGCACGAACATGAGCACAGTGTCCATCGCAGGTCTGCCCAGTGCCATCGGCCGCGTGCGCGTGAGCAACCACACCCGCATCGAGACGCCCGACCTGAGCGATCGCTCGGCGGTCGAGGCGATCTTCGCGGATGCCGCCCGCATCGTGAAGGCCGAACGTGCACGCCGCAGGCACTGGAGCCGCGAGGGCCGCTGAGGTCATCCGCCTTCACGCGAAGAACGGCCCGACCCTGAGGGACGAGCCGTTCTCTCAATCGTGCCGGTGGTGGGACTCGAACCCACACGTCTCTCGACAAAGCATTTTGAGTGCTCCGCGTCTGCCATTCCGCCACACCGGCGCACGAGCCTGCATCAGGATACCGTAGGCTTTCCGACGTGACTGACGCAGATACCTCCACTGTTCCCCCTCGGCGCGTCGTCGTCGCAGAGGATGAGTCCCTCATCCGTCTCGACATCGTCGAGATCCTCCGCGACAACGGCTTCGACGTCGTCGGAGAGGCCGGAGACGGCGAGACGGCAGTGGCCCTCGCGACCGAACTGCGCCCCGATCTCGTCATCATGGACGTCAAGATGCCGAAGATGACGGGCATCCAGGCTGCGGAGCAGCTCTCCAAGAACCACATCGCCCCCGTCGTCCTCCTCACGGCCTTCAGCCAGAAGGAGCTCGTCGAGCAGGCCAGTGAAGCCGGTGCCCTCGCCTACGTCGTCAAGCCGTTCACGCCGAACGACCTCCTGCCGGCCATCGAGATCGCCCTCGCCCGGTACGCCCAGATCATCGCCCTCGAGGCCGAGGTCGGCGACCTCGTCGAGCGCTTCGAGACCCGCAAGCTCGTGGACCGCGCCAAGGGCCTGCTCAACGAGAAGATGGGCCTGTCGGAACCCGAGGCGTTCCGCTGGATCCAGAAGGCGTCGATGGACCGCCGTCTCACCATGCACGACGTCGCCCAGGCGATCATCGAGCAGCTCGCGCCCAAGAAGGCGTAGATTCACCAGCGCCCCATCGCTCGCTGAGGCCCGGACGGAGTCCGCGGCCGACGCGTCAGCAGCGCGGCTCACGCGGGACGCTTCGGTCGCGCGCTGCGCGCGGACCTAGCGACCGGAGACGTCCTTGATCAGGTTCGTGATCCTGATGGTCGAGCAGCGCCGACCCTGATCGTCGGAGATGGCGATCTCGTGCGTCGTCAGCGTGCGACCAAGGTGGATCGGCGTGCACACGCCCGTGACCCAGCCACTCGTCGCGGAGCGCGTGTGCGTGGCGTTGATCTCGATGCCGACGGCGAGCTTGCCCTCGCCGGCGAAGAGGTTCGCGGCCATCGACCCCAGCGACTCGCCGAGCACGACGTAGGCGCCGCCGTGCAGCAGCATCGCGGGCTGCGTGTTGCCCTCGACCGGCATCCGCGCCACCGATCGTTCGACACGGAACTCGGTGAACTCGATCCCCATCTTCTCGGCGAGGGCTCCCATGCCCCGGGTCTGAACCCAGTCGATCCGGTCGGGGGTCTCGTCGCTCATCGTCGCCTGTCGGTCGGGGCATCCGGGGTGCCGGAGCGTGTCGGATGCGGCTTGTAGTCTGGGGTCGTGTCAGACGCCGAAAAGCCTACCCTCCTCGTCATTGACGGCCACTCGCTCGCCTTCCGGGCCTTCTACGCCCTCCCCGTCGACAGTTTCCGCACCCGTGACGGGCAGCACACGAACGCCATCCACGGCTTCCTGTCGATGCTGCTCCTGCTCCTCCAGAACGAGAAGCCCACCCACATCGCCGTGGCCTTCGACATCTCACGGCACTCCTTCCGCACCCGCGAGTACTCCGAGTACAAGGGCACGCGCGGCGAGACCCCGCCCGAGTTCATCGGGCAGATCCCGCTCCTGCAGGATGCCCTCGCCGCGATGAACATCGTCACGGTCGAGAAGGAGGACTACGAGGCCGACGACATCCTCGCCACCCTCGCGAAGCAGGGTGTCGAGCAGGGCTTCCACGTGCTCCTGGTCTCGGGCGACCGCGACACCATCCAGCTGGTGAACGAGAACGTCACCCTGCTCTACCCGAACTCGCAGGGCGTCTCGCAGCTCAAGCGCTACGACCCGGCGGCGGTCGAGGAGCGCTACGGCATCCGCCCCGAGCAGTACCCCGAGGTCGCCGCCCTCGTGGGCGAGACCAGCGACAACCTTCCTGGCATCCCCAAGGTCGGCGAGAAGACGGCGGTCAAGTGGCTGGGCCTCTACGGGTCGCTGCAGGGCATCCTCGACAATGCCGACGAGATCAAGGGCGTCGTCGGCCAGAACCTCCGCGACAATCGCGAGAACGCCGTGCGCAATCGACGCCTCAACCGCCTGGTCGACGACGTCGAACTCCCCGTGGGCCCGACCGACCTGACGCGCCAGAAGATGAACGAGGATGCCGTCCGGGAGCTCTTCGGCCGCCTCGAGTTCCGCACGCTCCTCGACCGCGTCTACAAGCTCGAGGGCAGTGGCACGACCGCCGGTGCCGAGGGAGCTGCCGAGATCGCCGCCGCCGCCCCGGGCGTTCCATCCACGCCGACCCCGCGCCTGCTCCTCGACGAGGAGCTGCGTGCCTGGTTCGAGAAGGCCACGGCCGCCCACCCCGACGGGCTGGGCCTCTCCGTCGAGACCCTCGACGGCAAGGTCATCGGCTTCGGCGTCGCGAGCGCCACCGAGGTGCTCGACATCCCGTGGCAGGCCGGCCGTGCCGACTACCTGCCGTTCGAGACGTGGCTCGCCAGCGATGCCCCCAAGATCCTCACCGACGCCAAGCCGCAGCTCAAGGCGTTGAAGCGCAGCGACCTCGCGTTCGGCGGCCTCCGCACCGACAACCTGGTCGCCGGCTGGCTGCTGCGCCCGAGCCTGCAGGAGAAGAACCTGACCCAGCTCGTGCAGCGCTACCTGCACGAGGTCATGCCCGAGGCCCCCGCCAACCAGCTGGTCCCCGACGACTCCGTGGTCGCCGGCCCGCCCATCCAGGCCTGGTACACGCTACGCGTGGCTCCGGTCATCCTCGGCGAACTCTCCGAGGGCTCCCGCAGCGTGCTCTCCGACATCGAGATCCCGGTGCTCCTCGCCCTCGTCGACATGGAGCTCCGCGGCGTCACCGTGAGCCACGAGCAGCTCTCGGCCCTCTCCAGTGAGCTGGGCGAGAAGGCAGCGGGGCTCGCGGCAGCCGCCTACGCCGAGATCGGCCGCGAGGTGAACCTCGGTTCGCCCAAGCAGCTCCAAGACGTGCTGTTCGACCAGCTGGGCATGCCGAAGACCCGCGCGAACAAGACGGGGTACTCGACGGATGCCGGTGCCCTGGCCGACCTGCAGGAGTCGAACCCGCACCCCTTCCTCGACCTGCTCCTGCAGCACCGCGACGCGACGAAACTGCGCCAGATCGTCGAGACGCTCGACAAGGCGATCGACGCGACGGGCCGCATCCACACCACCTACGTGCAGGTGGGCTCGGCCACCGGGCGCATCTCCTCCAACGACCCGAACCTGCAGAACATCCCGGTGCGCACCGAGGAGGGTCGCCGCATCCGTGCCGCCGTCCAAGCCGGGCCCGGCTACCAGACGCTGCTCACCGCCGACTACTCGCAGATCGAGATGCGCATCATGGCGCACCTGTCGGGCGACCCCGGACTCATCGAGGCCTTCAACTCCGGCGAGGACCTGCACCGGTTCGTCGGCGCGCGCATCTTCGGGGTCGAGCCCGAAGACGTCACCGCACTCCAGCGCACCAAGGTCAAGGCGATGTCGTACGGCCTCGCCTACGGTCTCAGCGCCTTCGGACTGTCGAAGCAGCTCCGCATCGACACGGCGCAGGCCAAGCAGCTCATGGGCGACTACTTCGAGCGTTTCGGCGCCGTGCGCGCCTACCTGCGCCAGGTGGTCGAGCAGGCCAAGGTCGACGGCTACACCGAGACGATCTTCGGTCGCCGTCGTCCGTTCCCCGAACTCGCCAGTCCCAACCGCGTGCTGCGCGAGGGCGCAGAGCGGGCGGCGCTCAACTCGCCGATCCAGGGCTCGGCCGCCGACATCATCAAGATCGCGATGATCGGTATCGAGCAGGACGTGACCGAGGCAGAACTGGGCTCGCGCATGCTCCTCCAGGTGCACGACGAGCTCATCTTCGAGGTCGTCGAGGGCGAATGGGACCGCCTCGAGCAGATCGTGCGCGGTCGCATGGCAGGAGCCGCCGACCTGCTGGTGCCGCTCGAGGTGCAGGTCGGTCGCGGAGACGACTGGGACTCCGCGGCGCACTGACGAGTGCGAGCGCGTGGGTGCTCTCAGCCCATAGGCTCGAAGAATGACGGCTGATACCCCGCGTACCCCCACTGCCATCGACCGCATCGCCGAGGACTGGGTCGACACCCTCGTGGTGCTCGAGCCGACCCTCGGTACCTACATCGGACGCACCGAGGTCAACGATCGCTTCGCCGACCTGTCTCCGGCCGGCCGCGACACCGTCGTCGACGCCGGTCGCGAGGTGCTCTCCGCACTGGAATCGGCTGCGCCCGTCGATGACATCGACACCGTCACCCAGGCCGACCTGTCGAGCGAGCTGCGACTGGCCATCGAGAGCCACGATGCCCGCCTGCACCTCCGCGACCTGAACGTGATCGCCAGCCCCGTGCAAGACCTGCGTGACGCCTTCGATCTCATGCCGACGGACACCGTGGAGGACTGGGAGACGATCGACAAGCGCCTCGGCGCCCTGCCTGCGGCTCTCGACGGGTACATCGAGACCCTGCGCCAGGGCATCCGGGAAGGCGTCACGCCAGCGAAGCGTCAGGTGCGCGAAGTGCTGACCCAGGCGCGCAAGCTCGCCGCGAACGACGGTTTCTTCTCCAGCTTCGTCGCCGATGCGGAACTCGCCGACGGCGACCTCCCCGCCTCCCTCGCCAAGCAGCTCGCCGCCTGCGCCGGAGCGTCGTCCACCGCCTACGGCGAACTCGCCGAGTTCCTCGCCAACGAGCTCGAGCCCGCAGCCACCGACCGTGACGCCGTCGGCCGCGACATCTACGCCCTGCAGTCCCGTCACTTCCTCGGCGCCACCATCGACCTCGACGAGACCTACGAATGGGGCATCGAGGAGCTCGCCCGCATGGTGGCCGAGCAGGAGGCGATCGCGCGCGAGATCAAGCCCGGGGCATCCGTCCAGGAGGCGATCGAATTCCTCGACGGCGATGCCAGTCGCAAGCTGCACGGCACGGATGCCCTCCAGCGCTGGATGCAGGAGACCAGCGACCGCGCCGTCGCCGAGCTCGGCGCCACGCACTTCGACATCCCCGAGGAGATCCGCACCCTCGAGTGCATGATCGCCCCCACACAGGAGGGCGGCATCTACTACACGGGGCCGACCGACGACTTCTCCCGCCCCGGCCGCATGTGGTGGTCCGTGCCCGTCGGCGTCACCGAGTTCGACACCTGGCGCGAGCTCACCACGGTCTACCACGAGGGTGTTCCCGGCCATCACCTGCAGATCGGGCAGGCCGTCTACAACCGCGCGAAGCTCAACACCTGGCGCCGGCAGCTGGCGGGCACCTCCGGCCATGCCGAAGGGTGGGCGCTCTACGCCGAGCGACTCATGGAGCAGCTCGGCTACCTCGACGACCCCGCAGACCGCCTCGGCATGCTCGATGGCCAGCGGATGCGGGCCGCTCGCGTCGTGCTCGACATCGGCGTGCACCTCGAGAAGCAGCGTCCCGACGGCAACGGCCCGTGGACGGCGGAGTACGCGCTCGAGTTCATGCGCGCCAACGTCAACATGAGCGATGAGTTCATCCGCTTCGAGGTCAACCGCTACCTCGGTTGGCCGGGCCAGGCTCCGTCGTACAAGGTGGGCCAGCGCATCTGGGAGCAGCTGCGCGACGACGCCGCCGCGCGTGAGGGGTCGGCGTTCTCGATCAAGGAGTTCCACCGTCGCGCCCTCGACCTGGGTGGCGTCGGCCTCGACACCCTCCGCTCCAGCCTGCTCGGCTGAGCGTGGGGCATCCCCTCTCTCCCTACGAGCGCGCGCTCGGCGACGCGGTGGCGGGGCTGCATCCGCGTCTCCGCGCCTATTTCGCGGCCGTGCCGGTGGGCTCGGTCGGGCGCGGCAGCGGGGTGTTCGACGTCGTCGGCACCCCGCGACGGTGGACCTGGCCTGCGCTCACCGTGCTCGCCCGCTCCGGGGTGGTGTTCCCGGTCTGGCAGCGCGACGTGTCGTTCACCGTCGAGAATCGCGGCACTCCCGATGGTGCCGTAGTCGCCCGCAGGGTCTTCGACCTCGACGGTGGCGAGCGCACGATGGCCGACAGGGTGTCGATGACCCCCATCGGGCTGGTCGACGAGCTCGGCCACGGCCGCCGCGGGCGAGTCGTGCGGGCTGCGTTCCGGGCCACCGCCGTCGACGGCGCACTGGTCCTCGACTCGACCCGGGTGGGCCTGCGGATCGGGCCGCTGCGTATCGAGCTTCCCGGACTGCTTGCGCCGCGAGTGACCCTGGTCGAGCGCTTCGACGATACCAGCGGGCGACAGCACGTGGCGCTGACCATCGACCTGCTCGTCGTCGGGCGGGTGTACGAGTACTCGGGATCGTTCGCGTACGCCATCACCACAGCTGCGACCCGGATCGCACCAACCGAGGGGAAGAAGTGATGCGGAGAGTCGTCATCGCCGGAGCATCGGGCTTCATCGGACGTGTCCTGATCGCGCGCTACGAGGCTGCCGGGTGGCAGGTGCACACCATCGGGCGCTCCGGCGCCGATGCACGGTGGGGCGACACCGCAGGCATCGCCGCACTGCTCGACGGCTCCGAGCTGCTCGTCAACCTCGCGGGCAAGAGCGTCAACTGCCGGTACACGGATGCGAACCGCGCGGAGATCTTCCGCTCGCGTCTCGAGACCACGGCCGAGCTGCGCCGCGCGATCGCGGCGACGAGCTCGCCTCCGTCGCTCTGGGTCAACTCGTCGACGGCGACCATCTACCGGCACGCCGAGGACCGCCCGATGACGGAGAGCGCGGGCGAGCTCGGCTCGGGATTCTCCGTCGCCGTCGCGAAGGCGTGGGAGGCCGAACTGTTCGCCGACGACCTGCCAGGCACCCGCCGGGTCGCACTGCGGATGGCCATCGTGCTCGGGGACGGGAGCGTCATGCCGCCGCTCGTGAGGCTGGCGAGGTTCGGCCTCGGCGGGCCTCAGGTCGACGGGCGCTGGTTCGCCACCCGGGCGCGGCGCCGGAACGGGACGCAGCACGAGTTCCGCGCCCGGGCCGGAGCACAGAAGTTCAGCTGGATCCACATCGACGACGTCGCAGGCATCATCGACTTCCTGGTCGAGCGTCCGGACATCGACGGGATCGTGAACGCCAGCTCCCCGCATCCGTCGGACAACCGCACGTTCATGGCGACCCTCCGGCGCGTGCTCGGCGTGCGCCTCGCCCTGCCCGCTCGGCGCTGGATGCTGGAGGTCGGGTCCGCCGTGATTCGCACGGAGACCGAGCTCGTGCTCAAGAGCCGATGGGTGGTGCCGGAACGGCTGAGCGACGCCGGATACCCCTTCATCTGGCCCGATCTCGAGCCAGCGCTCCGCGACATCCTGCAGCCGGAGCGGGCCGCAGGAGAGGGTTTGCGATCGGTCCCTCGAAACAGGTAGTCTGGAACGTCACATTTGTGACATCTATCCGCACGCCTCTCGCGGAAAACCATTCTCTGCACGATCCCTGCGAGCGGCCTGATCCTGTCCGTACTGGAGCAACTACTACATGACAACCGCAACGACCGAGAAGGCAACAAAGCAGGTCGCCATCAACGACATCGGCTCAGCCGAAGACTTTCTTGCCGCGGTCGAGAAGACACTGAAGTTCTTCAATGATGGAGACCTCATCGAGGGCACCGTCGTGAAGATCGACCGCGACGAGGTTCTCCTCGACGTCGGCTACAAGACCGAGGGTGTCATCCCCTCGCGCGAGCTTTCCATCAAGCACGATGTCGACCCCTCCGAGGTCGTCAACGTCGGCGACACCGTCGAGGCCCTCGTTCTCCAGAAGGAGGACAAGGAAGGCCGGCTCATCCTGTCGAAGAAGCGTGCTCAGTACGAGCGTGCATGGGGCGACGTCGAGAAGATCAAGGAGGCCGACGGTGTTGTCACCGGTTCGGTCATCGAGGTCGTCAAGGGTGGACTCATCGTCGACATCGGACTCCGTGGATTCCTCCCGGCCTCGCTCATCGAGCTCCGCCGCGTGCGCGACCTCACGCCGTACCTCGGCCAGGAGATCGAGGCCAAGATCCTCGAGCTCGACAAGAACCGCAACAACGTGGTCCTGTCGCGCCGCGCCCTGCTCGAGCAGACGCAGTCCGAGAGCCGCACCACGTTCCTGAACAACCTCCACAAGGGCCAGGTCCGCAAGGGCGTCGTCTCGTCGATCGTCAACTTCGGTGCGTTCGTCGACCTCGGCGGCGTCGACGGTCTCGTCCACGTGTCCGAGCTCAGCTGGAAGCACATCGAGCACGCCAGCGAGGTCGTCGAGGTCGGTCAGGAAGTCACCGTCGAGATCCTTGAGGTCGACCTCGAGCGCGAGCGCGTGTCGCTCTCGCTCAAGGCCACCCAGGAGGACCCGTGGCAGGTGTTCGCCCGTACCCACGCGATCGGTCAGGTCGCTCCGGGTAAGGTCACCAAGCTCGTTCCGTTCGGTGCGTTCGTGCGCGTCGCAGACGGCATCGAGGGCCTCGTGCACATCTCCGAGCTCTCCGGCAAGCACGTCGAGCTCGCCGAGCAGGTCGTGTCGGTCGGCGAAGAGGTCTTCGTCAAGGTCATCGACATCGACCTCGAGCGTCGCCGCATCTCGCTGAGCCTCAAGCAGGCCAACGAGGGTGTCGACCCCGA
Organism: Orlajensenia leifsoniae; assembly: GCF_004570845.1. Classification (GTDB taxonomy): domain Bacteria; phylum Actinomycetota; class Actinomycetes; order Actinomycetales; family Microbacteriaceae; genus Orlajensenia; species Orlajensenia leifsoniae. The sequence goes on from NZ_SPQZ01000002.1 coordinate 364,195, forward strand.
GGGCACCGAGTTCGACCCGGCGCTCTACGGAATGCTCACCGAGTACGACGACGAGGGCAACTACAAGTACCCCGAGGGCTTCGACCCGGAGACCAACGACTGGCGCGAGGGCTTCGAGACCCAGCGCGAGAAGTGGGAGCAGGAGTACGCAGCTGCCCAGGCTCGCTGGGAGGCTCACAAGAAGCAGGTCGCCACGGCCAACGACGAGATCGCACCGGTTCCGGCCGCTGCAGGTTCCTCGTTCACGAGCGAGTCGGCTTCCGCCGGCACGCTTGCTGACGACGAGTCGCTCGCCGCGCTTCGCGAGAAGCTCTCGAGCAACAACTAGGTCCGTCTGACGGATTGAGCGGCCGGGTCCTTCGGGACCCGGCCGTTTCGTCGTTCCGGGCCGGTGAGCAGTCCTCGGGTGTGGCCTGCTTTGGGGTGACGGATGCCCGCCGGCAGGCATCCGCTCCGTGTTAGCGTGACTCGTCCCATCCTCCCCACCGAGGCGAACCAGCCTCGGAACGCCCATCGAAGGACCTCGTGTGAAGCGCTGGATCCTCATCACCGCCGCCCTCGTGGTCGGCGTGATCGCGGCGGCCGTCGCGCTTCCGGGTGTGGTGGGAACCAGCTATGCGGCCTGGAACGCGACAGCTCCGGTGGCTGCCGGGGTCTCGGCCGGGACCTGGTCGGCGACCCCGACCCCGACGCCGACTCCGCCCGCCAGCGGGAACCCGATCACCTCGGGCTCGGGTCCGACGACCATCGTCGCCCTGAACTGGCAGCTCTCGAGTCCGGTGCAGTTCTGCACCTCCGGGCTGAAGGTCGGCACGACGTCGAGCACTCCGGTTCCCTGGGTTCTGAGAATCGACACGAAGCAGGCGCCCTTCAACGGTGCTGCCCCCACGCAGATCGAACCCACCGCGACGACCACCGGACCGAACGCGAGCGGGATCCTCACGATCACCGGGCAGAACTCGATCTCCGGAAGCCAGACGCAGGACGTCTCCATCTGCATCTACACAGGAGGCAAGCCGCCGGCGGTCGCTGCGGCCGGCTCGTCCACCTACACCGTCGGGTCGTTCGAGATCACCAGCTACAACGGCTTCGACTACGCATGCATCCGGGGAACCGTGACGGGGTACTCCCAGTTCTATGTGGGCTGGACCGCGACCATCGACTGGGATGCCGTGCTCGCGGCGAAGTACGGCCGGGGGACGACCGCGTACCAGAACCTCATCGCCAAGCCGCTGGGCTCGTGGCTCGCCACCGGGCCGCGTGGCGGTGGCACCATGGCCGTGACGCGCAGCGGCAACGTGTACACGGGCTCGGGAAGCGACGGCTGGACCAGCTCCGGGACCAAGGTCGGCGAGACGCAGGTCGTGACGGCCTGCACCTAGGCTGTGCGGCATGGTTCGCGACTCACATCACGCGGCGTCCTTCGGCGAGAACGCCGGCGGCTACGACGCGCATCGGCCCTCCTATCCACTCGAGACCGTCCGCTGGCTGATCGGCGGAGGCGAGGGGGCGTCGGGCGATGCCCCGGGCGATCTCGAGGTGCTGGATCTCGGCGCCGGGACCGGCAAGCTCACCGAGCGGCTCGTCGAGCTCGCGGCATCCGTCACCGCCGTCGATCCCTCGCCCGAGATGCTCGAGGTCCTGGGCGAGCGGATGCCGCACGTGCGCACTCTCGTCGGCTCGGCCGAGGCGATCCCACTGCCCGACGACTCGGTCGATCTCGTGACAGTGGCCCAGGCCTGGCACTGGGTCGACCCTGAGGCCGCGACGCGGGAGGTGCTGCGCGTCCTCCGACCCGACGGGCGTCTGGCGCTGATCTGGAACACCCGCGACGACACGATCCCGTGGGTCGACGCGCTGTCCGCCGCGATGCACCGCGGGTTGCACGAGGCGACAGCGTTCCACCCGACGCTCGGCGCCGGGCTCGAGCTGACGGCCAAGAGGGAGGAGCGGTGGATGTCCCGCACCACCCGCCAGGGCCTGCTCGAGCTCGCGACGACGCGCAGCTACTACCTCACAGCCTCGGCGGAAGAGCGCTCGGCGATGCTGGAACGGATCGAGAGCGTTCTCGATTCCCACCCCGAGACCCGGGCGCCCGAGATCCTGCTGCCGTACGTCACCGAGGCCTGGATCGCCGAACCGTGGGTTCCCGGATGCTGACCCCGGGTCGCCGAGCGGCCCAGCGAGTAGGATCACGACTGTGTACCTCATCGGACTGACAGGCGGAATCGCCTCAGGCAAATCGACCATCGCACGGCGTCTCGTGGAGCACGGTGCCGTGCACATCGACGCCGACCAACTGGCACGCAAGGTCGTCGAGCCCGGAACCGAGGGGCTGGCCCAGATCCGTGAGGCCTTCGGCGACGCTGTACTCGCTCCAGACGGCTCCCTTGACCGGAAAGCTCTCAGCGAACTGGTGTTCTCGGACGCCGCGGCTCTCGATCGGCTGAACGGCATCGTGCACCCCTTGGTGCGTGAGCTGTCGGGTCGTCTGTTCGCCGCAGCCGACGCCGCGAGGCCCAACGCGGTCGTGGTCTACGACGTTCCCCTGCTCGTCGAGGCCGAGCTGGATCATCCGTTCGACCTCGTCGTCGTGGCCCATGCCACGAAGAAGACCAGGGCGGAGCGTCTCGTCGACATCCGCGGCTTCTCCGAGGAGCACGCGCAGGCCCGAATCGACGCGCAGGCGTCCGACACCCAGCGCCTCTCGATCGCCGACGTCGTGATCGACACCGACGGCACGCTGGGCCACACCGTCAGTCAGACCGACGCGCTCTGGGCACGGATTCGCGAGGAGCTGGCCGCTCGGGGCTAGACCGCTTCCGCGGCGCCTGTCCGCCGTCAGCGGACCCCACCCGGCCGAAGTGTCGGTGGGCGAACCTAGACTTGAAACCATGCAACCGACACGTTCCGTGCGCCCTTTCGAGGTTATCAGCGAGTACACGCCGAGCGGCGACCAGCCGACGGCGATCGCCGAGCTGGCGGGCCGTATCAACGCGGGCGAGACCGATGTGGTGCTGCTCGGCGCCACGGGGACCGGCAAGTCGGCGACGACAGCCTGGCTCATCGAGCAGGTGCAGCGACCCACTCTCGTGCTCGCGCACAACAAGACGCTGGCAGCGCAGCTCGCGAACGAGTTCCGCGAGCTCATGCCGAACAACGCCGTCGAGTACTTCGTCTCGTACTACGACTACTACCAGCCCGAGGCCTACGTTCCGCAGACCGACACCTTCATCGAGAAGGACTCGTCGGTCAACGCCGAGGTCGAGCGCCTGCGCCACTCCACCACGAACTCACTGCTGAGCCGACGCGACGTCATCGTGGTCTCCACGGTGTCGTGCATCTACGGCCTCGGCACGCCCGACGAGTACATGAACGCGATGATGGCGCTGCAGGTGGGGCAGCGGGTCGACCGCGACTGGCTCATCCGCAAGTTCGTCTCGATGCAGTACCAGCGCAACGACGTCGACTTCTCGCGCGGCAACTTCAGGGTGCGGGGCGACACCATCGAGATCATCCCCATGTACGAGGAGCTGGCGATCCGCATCGAGATGTTCGGTGACGAGATCGAGGCGCTCTACAGCCTGCATCCGCTCACCGGCGACATCGTGCGCAAGCTCGACGCTGTCGCCGTGTTCCCCGGATCCCACTACGTGGCGTCGACGGATGTCATGCAGCGAGCCATCGGCACGATCCAGACCGAACTGCACGAGCGACTCATCGAGCTCGAGCGGGAGGGCAAGCTGCTCGAGGCCCAGCGCCTGCGCATGCGCACGTCCTTCGACCTCGAGATGATGGAGCAGATCGGCTTCTGCTCCGGCATCGAGAACTACTCGCGGCACATCGACGCACGCGCGCCGGGGGAGGCCCCGCACTGCCTGCTCGACTACTTCCCCGACGACTTCCTGGTCGTCATCGACGAGTCGCACGTGACGGTTCCGCAGATCGGCGCCATGTACGAGGGCGACTCCTCGCGCAAGCGCACCCTGGTCGAGCACGGCTTCCGCCTGCCGAGCGCCCTCGACAACAGGCCGCTCAAGTGGAACGAGTTCAAGGAACGCGTCGGCCAGACCGTCTACCTCTCGGCCACCCCCGGCCGCTACGAGATGGGCATCGCCGACGGCGTCGTCGAGCAGATCATCCGTCCGACAGGTCTCGTCGACCCGCAGATCGTCGTGAAGCCGTCCAAGGGCCAGATCGACGACCTGCTCGAGGAGATCCGCCTGCGTGCGGCCAAGGACGAGCGCATCCTGGTCACGACACTGACCAAGAAGATGGCGGAGGAGCTCACCGACTTCCTCACCGAGGCCGGGGTGCGGGTCCGTTATCTGCACTCGGATGTCGACACGCTTCGTCGCGTCGAGCTGCTGACCGAACTCCGGGCCGGCGTCTACGACGTGCTCGTCGGAATCAACCTGCTGCGTGAAGGGCTCGACCTCCCCGAGGTGTCCCTGGTGGCGATCCTGGATGCCGACAAGGAGGGCTTCCTCAGGTCGTCGACCTCGCTTATCCAGACCATCGGTCGCGCCGCCCGCAACGTCTCCGGCGAGGTGCACATGTACGCCGACGTGATGACGGACTCCATGGCGAAGGCCATCGAGGAGACCACCCGCCGACGCGAGCGGCAGGTCGAGTACAACACCCTCAACGGCATCGACCCGACTCCACTGCGCAAGCGCATCGCCGACATCACCGACGTGCTCCAGCGCGAGGAGGCGGACACGGCGGAGCTGCTTCGTGGCCGTGATGCCCGCAAGAAGGCGCCGACGCCCAACCTGCGGCGCGAGGGCATCGCCGCCGCCGGGGCGAATCAGCTCGAGGACCTCATCGCCGACCTCAACTCGCAGATGCTCGAGGCTGCCGGGGAGCTCAAGTTCGAGCTCGCCGGGCGGCTCCGCGATGAGCTCTCCGACCTGAAGCGCGAGTTGCGCCAGATGGAGAAGGCCGGCCACATCTGATCTCGCCCTGAGGTTCTTCTGGCGAGGTCGTTGTGGGGCGGGTCGCGGTGGGGCGGCTCTGCCGAAGTCCCGCCCAAGGATGCCCACCGAACCCCGGACTTCGGCAGAGCCGCCCCACCGCTCGCTTCGCGAGCGAGTGGGGGCGAGTGGGGCGAGGGGGATGTGGAACCGAGGAGAGCTGAAGTGCCGCTCTCGCCGCGACTGGCGCCTACGCCGTCAGCCGCGCTGGAGGGCCGAGCGGGCCCTGGTCGCGTCGACGCCGAGCCTGGAGAGCAGCGCGGCGGCCGGGTCGGGCGCGGGCCGCTCGAGGAGGGCCAGCACGAGGTGGCTGAGCTCGATCCGCCTCGACCGTTCCACGACCGCGTACTCGAGCGTCCGCTTCATCACGACCTTGCCTCCGGCGGTGAGGCGGGGCCGCGGAGTTCCGACGGCGTGGACCAGCGGCCCGTAGGCGGCGACATCGACGCCGATCTGCGCGAGCGCCTCTCGATCCGCGGCATCGGCCGCAGTCTCGGCGGTTGCCGCGTCGACGCCCAGCGCCGACGCGATCCCGTCGTCGGCGAGGGCGGCCAGGAGCAGATGCTCGGTTCCGAGTCGTCGGTCGCCGCGACGGCCGGCGACCTCGACGGACCGCACCACGGTGTTCCTCGCCTCCACTGCGAATCGCTCAAACATGACGTTCCTCCTTCGCGTACTTGGTGTGCACGGACTGGCGGGTGACGCCGAGAGCGTCGCCGATCTGCTCCCATGACCATCCGGCTGCGCGTGCTGCGGCCACGTGGGTGGCTTCGACGCGCTCGGCGAGCCTGTGCAGTGCCAGCACAGCCCGCAGACCGGTCGCCGGGTCCACCGCCTCGGTCTTCTCTTCCTTGTCCATGCCGTCAGTCTGAACTGACAGATCGCCTTTGTCAACTGAAACTGACATGACGTTCCACGGAACACATGAGTGTCGAGGGCGGGATCGTCGAGGTCGGGGTTCGGTGGGCATCCTTGGGCGGACCTCGAGGATCCCGCCCTCGACACGACCCTGCACCACGTCAGTGGTGGGGCGGCTCTGTCGAAGTCCGGGGTTCGGTGGGCATCCTTGGGCGGGACTTCGGCAGAGCCGCCCCACCACGCTCGGGGGCTCCGTTCGCTGTGGGCACGTGCCGCTCGGGGAAGAGTGTCAGTGGGGCCTCGTAGACTTTCAGGGTGTCTGTGTCAAAGGTCGAAAACCACTCCCAACTGAGCGTTCGCGGTGCCCGCGTGCACAATCTCCAGAACGTCGACCTCGACATTCCGCGTGATTCCCTCGTCGTCTTCACCGGTCTCTCGGGCTCCGGAAAGTCGTCGCTCGCGTTCGACACCATCTTCGCCGAGGGCCAGCGTCGCTACGTCGAGTCGCTGTCGGCCTACGCCCGTCAGTTCCTCGGCCAGGTCGACCGCCCCGACGTCGATTTCATCGAGGGCCTGAGCCCCGCCGTCTCGATCGACCAGAAGTCGACGAACCGCAACCCGCGCTCCACCGTCGGCACGATCACCGAGATCTACGACTACATGCGCCTGCTCTGGGCACGCATCGGCGTCGCCCACTGTCCCATCTGCGGTGAGACCATCCAGCGCCAGACCGTGCAGCAGATCGCCGACCAGCTGATGGAGCTCGATGCCGGCATCCGCTACCAGGTGGTGAGCCCCGTCGTCTCGCAGAAGAAGGGCGAGTTCGTCGACCTGTTCAAGGAGTTGGCGGCATCCGGCTACTCCCGTGCCATCGTCGACGGCGAGACCATCCAGCTGAGCGAGCCCCCGGTGCTCAAGAAGCAGGTCAAGCACGACATCTCCGTCGTCATCGACCGCCTCGTCGCCGGCCCGGAGATCCTCGGGCGTCTCACCGACTCGCTCGAGACCGCCCTGCGGCTGACCGACGGCCTCGTCAGCATCAACTATGTCGACGCGACGGGTCCCGACGCCTGGCAGAACTTCTCCGAGAAGCTGTCGTGCCCGAACAACCACCCGATCCAGCTCACCGAGATCGAGCCGCGCACCTTCTCGTTCAACGCCCCGTTCGGCGCCTGCCCCGAGTGCTCCGGCCTCGGCACCCGCATGTCCGTCGACGAGGACCTCCTGCTCGGCGACCACGAACTCAGCATCGCCGAGGGCGTCATCCTGCCGTGGACCTCGCAGGGCAAGAGCCTCTACAACTACTACGAGAAGCTGCTCGAGGGCCTGTCCCGAGACCTGAAGTTCTCGCTGAAGACCCCGTGGAGCGAGCTGCCCGCGAACGCACGCAACGCCGTGTTGCGCGGCGAGAACTTCGAGGTGCGCGTCAAGTGGCGCAACCGCTACGGCCGCGAGATGAGCTACACCTCGGGCTTCGAGGGCGTCGTGCCCTACATCGAGCGCCAGTACCTGCAGGCGGAGACCGACGTCCAGCGTGCGCGTTGGTCGGAGTACCTGCGTGAGGTGCCGTGCCCTGTCTGCGACGGCAAGAGGCTGAAGCCCGAGGTCCTCTCGGTGCTCATCCACGGCTCGAGCATCGCCGACGTCGCCGAGCTCAGCCTCACCGACGCTCGCGGCTTCATGGACCAGATGGTGCTCACCGACCGTGAGCAGACCATCGCCGCGCAGGTGCTGCGCGAGATCAAGGTGCGCCTCGACTTCCTCATCAGGGTCGGGCTCACCTACCTCAACCTCTCTCGCGCCGCGGCTACGCTGTCGGGCGGCGAGGCCCAGCGCATCCGTCTGGCCACCCAGATCGGTTCCGGACTCACCGGCGTGCTCTACGTGCTCGACGAGCCCAGCATCGGCCTGCACCAGCGCGACAACCGCCGCCTCATCGAGACGCTCCTCGCCCTGCGCGACCTCGGCAACACGCTCATCGTCGTCGAGCACGACGAGGACACCATCCGCACCGCCGACTGGATCGTCGACATCGGACCCGGCGCCGGCGTCAACGGCGGCAAGGTCGTGCACTCGGGGTCCTACGACGACCTGCTCGCGAACCAGCGCTCGCTCACCGGCGACTACCTGTCCCGCCGCAAGGAGATCATCACTCCGCACACCCGGCGCAAGATCGACAAGGAGCGCATGATCTCCGTCGTGGGCGCCGAGGTGAACAACCTGCGCAAGGTCACCGTCGACTTCCCGCTCGGCACCTTCACGGCCGTCACGGGCGTGAGCGGCTCGGGCAAGTCGTCGCTCGTCAACGACGTGCTCTACCGCGTGCTCGCCAACAAGCTCAACGGGGCTCGCAAGCTCCCGGGCAAGCACACGCGCGTCACCGGCCTCGACCACCTCGACAAGGTCGTGCACGTCGACCAGGCTCCGATCGGCCGCACTCCGCGCTCGAACCCGGCGACCTACACCGGCGTCTTCGACCGCATCCGCAACCTGTTCGCCGAGACCAACGAGGCGAAGGCCCGTGGTTATCTGCCCGGCCGGTTCAGCTTCAACGTCAAGGGCGGCCGCTGCGAGGCCTGCTCCGGCGACGGCACCATCAAGATCGAGATGAACTTCCTGCCCGACGTCTATGTCGCGTGCGAGGTCTGCGGCGGCTCGCGCTACAACCGCGAGACCCTGCAGGTGCACTACAAGGGCAAGAACATCTCCGAGGTGCTCGAGATGCCGATCAGCGAGGCAGCCGAGTTCTTCGAGCCGATCAGTGCCATCCACCGATACCTCAAGACCCTCGTCGACGTGGGCCTCGGCTACGTCACGCTCGGTCAGAGCGCCACGACGCTCTCGGGCGGAGAGGCCCAGCGCGTGAAGCTGGCGACGGAGCTGCAGCGCAGGTCCAACGGGCGCAGCGTCTACGTCCTCGACGAGCCGACCACGGGCCTGCACTTCGAGGACGTGCGCAAGCTCCTCATCGTGCTGAACGGGCTCGTCGACAAAGGCAACACCGTGATCGTGATCGAGCACAACCTCGACGTCATCAAGTCGAGCGACTGGGTCATCGACATCGGACCCGAGGGCGGATCAGGCGGTGGCCAGATCATCGCCACGGGTACGCCCGAGGCCGTCTCACGCAGCAAGAAGAGCCACACGGGCCAGTTCCTGCGCGAGGTGCTCGAAGCGGATGCGGAGAACCACGGCGTCATCGCCCGAGTCGCGGGCTGAGGCCCATGGCGAACGTCCTGTCGTACCGACCGAAGGCGGGGGAGATCCCCACGCAACCGGGCGTCTACCGCTTCCGTGACGCCACCGGCCGGGTGCTCTACGTCGGCAAGGCGAAGAACCTCCGGGCGCGTCTCAGCAACTACTTCGCGCCGCTGCACACCCTGCACGAACGCACCCGCCGCATGGTCACGACGGCCGCGGGCGTCGAGTGGACCGTCGTCGGCAACGAGGTGGAGGCGCTCCAGCTCGAGTTCACCTGGATCAAGGAGTTCGATCCGCCGTTCAACGTCATGTTCAAGGACGACAAGTCCTATCCCTACATGGCGGTGACCCTCGGCGAGGAGGCGCCGCGGGTGCTGGTCACCCGCAACACCAAGATCCGAGGGGCGCGCTACTTCGGGCCGTATCCGAAGAAGTGGGCCGTCGACGAGGTCATCGAGCTGATGATCAAGGCGTTCCCCATCCGCACCTGCAAGGACTCGGACTACAAGCGGGCCATGCAGTCGGGCAAGCCGTGCTTCGCCGGCCAGATCGGCCGCTGCTTCGGGCCGTGCTCGGGCAAGGTCACCATCGAGGAGCATCGCGAGGCCGTCAAGAGGTTCGTCTCCTTCATGGCCAACCAGGACCGCCGCATGGTCGCAGAGCTCACGCAGGAGATGAAGGCGGCATCCGAGGAGCAGAACTACGAGCTCGCCGCACGCCGTCGCGACCAGGTCGTCGCCCTCGAGGCCGTGCTCGAGAAGAGCGCCGTCGTCCTCCGCGACTCCGTCGACATCGATCTGTTCGGCATCGTGCACGATGAGCTGGCCGCGGCTGTGCAGCTCTTCGTCGTGCGCGGCGGTCGCATCCGCGGTGTGCGCGGGTGGGTCGTCGACAAGGAACTCGACATGTCGATGGCCGAGCTGGTCGACTCGATCGTTCCGCAGGTCTACGCAGAGGGGCTCACGCCGCCTCGCGAGATCGTGGTGCCCGAGCTGCCTGAAGACGCACCGGCGCTCGAGAGCTGGCTCGAGGACCGCAGCCCGACGAAGGTGCGGTTGCGAGCCGCCCAGCGGGGCGACAAGGCCGCTCTCCTCGAGACCGCGAACCAGAACGCCGGTCACGCGCTCATGCTCTACAAGACGCGTCGCAGCGCCGACTTCACGTCCCGCTCGAAGGCCCTGGAGGACATCCAGGAGGCCCTCGGAATGGCCGACGCGCCGCTCCGCATGGAGTGCTACGACGTGTCCCACCTGAGCGGAACCAACGTCGTGGCCTCGATGGTCGTCTTCGAGGACGGCCTGCCGCGCAAAGACGAGTACCGCCGGTTCAACATCCCCGAGACCACCGACGACACCGACTCGATCCACCGCGTACTGACGCGCCGGTTGGCCTACCTCACCGATCCCGAGGCCGAGCCAGACCCCATCGAGGTCGTCACCGCCGACGGCGTCGTCGAGCCGGCGAAGCGGCGCAAGTTCAGCTACAGCCCCAACCTGCTCATCGTCGACGGCGGCCAGCCGCAGGTCGCTGCTGCGGAGCGTGCGCTGCGGGAGTCCGGCGTCACCGGCATCCAGCTCTGCGGCATCGCGAAGCGGCTCGAGGAGATCTGGCTGCCCGACTCCGACTTCCCGGTCATCCTCCCGCGCAACAGCGAGGCCCTGTTCCTGTTCCAGCGCATCCGCGACGAGGCGCACCGATTCGCCATCACCCACCAGCGCACGAGGCGCAAGCGCGACATCGCGTCGGTGCTCGGCGAGGTGCCGGGTCTGGGGCCGGCACGCGTGCGCGAACTTCTACGGCACTTCGGATCCGTGGCCCGTCTGAAGCTCGCGACACCCGAGGAGATCGCCGAGGTGTCCGGCATCGGAGCGACCCTTGCAGGGGCCATTCGCGCCCATCTCGACGCCTGAGCGTCCGCGGGTCGATAGGCTGTAACCTCCCACCCCTAGAACGAAGGCGCATTCGAAGCCATGACGGACGTCGAGCAGAAGGAAGTCCTCATCATCACGGGGATGTCCGGCGCCGGCCGATCCACCGCCGCCGACGCGCTGGAGGATCTCGGCTGGTACGTGGTCGACAACCTGCCCCCGCAGATGCTGCGTCCGCTGGTCGAGTTGGTCGAGCGGGCGTCATCCGGGCTCCCGAAGATCGCGGCCGTCGTCGACATCCGCGGTCGGGACTTCTTCGACGAGATCAGCGAGATGATCAGCGTGCTGCGCGGGGGAACGGAACTCCGAGTGGTGTTCCTCGATGCGACGGATGCCGCCCTCGTGCGGCGCTTCGAGTCCGTCCGCCGGCCGCACCCCCTGCAGGCCGACGGCACGCTGCTCGACGGCATCTCGGAGGAGCGTGCGCGCCTCGGTTCCATCCGCGAGGCCAGCGACATCGTCATCGACACCTCTGAGCTGAACATCCACCAGCTCGCCATGACGGTGACCGACCTCTTCGCCGAGGAGGGCGCCGCCGAGGTGCGGGTCACCATCGTGAGTTTCGGTTTCAAGTACGGGGTGCCGGCGGATGCCGACCACGTCGCCGATGCCCGCTTCCTGCCGAACCCCTTCTGGGTGCCGGAACTGCGGGCGCAGACCGGCCTCGACGCTCCGGTCAAGGAATTCGTGCTCGGCCAGCCGGGCGCACGCGAATTCATCCAGCGGTACGCCGCAGCGCTGGAGCCCGTACTCGCCGGCTATCGCCGCGAGAACAAGCGCCACGCGACCATCGCCATCGGGTGCACGGGCGGCAAGCACCGCTCGGTCGCCCTCGCCAGAGAACTCGCCCACGAGCTGGAGCAGATCCCCGGGATCGGCGTGAGCGTGAAGAACCGCGACCTCGGTCGCGAGTAGCTTCGGCTCGAACCCGACGTACGACGACAGAACGCAACAGAATGGAACATCGATTGGCTCTCACAGCCGACGTCAAAGAGGAACTCGCACGCACCGAGATCAACCGCACCACGGTGCGTGCCGCAGAACTGGCGACGGTCCTGCGCTTCTCCGGCGGCCTGCACCTCATCTCGAGCCGCATCGCCGTCGAGTCCGAGCTCGACTCCGCGCTCATCGCGCGCCGGGTGCGCAAGGACCTCGCCGAGCTCTACGGGGTGCGCAGCGACGTCTCCGTCGTCGCGGCCACGGGCCTGCGCCGTACCAGCCACTATCTCGTGCGCGTGCTCGACGGCGGTGAGACCCTCGCCAGGCAGACCGGTCTGCTCGACGCCCGGCGTCGTCCCATCCGCGGTCTCCCGAACCGCCTGACCACCGGATCCCGCGAGGAGATCTCGGCCGTGTGGCGCGGCGCGTTCCTTGCCAGCGGGAGCCTGACCGATCCCGGTCGCTCAGCCGCCCTCGAGGTCACCTGCCCCGGCAACGAGGCGGCCATGGCCCTCGTCGGCGCCGCCGGCCGCCTCGGCATCCCGGCCAAGGCCCGCGAGGTGCGCGGAGTGCACCGCGTCGTCATCCGCGACGGCGAGGCGATCAGCTCGATGCTCGTCGCCATGGGCGCCACCGACACGGTGCGCAACTGGGAGGAGCTGCGCCAGCGCCGCGAGGTGCGCGCTACGGCCAACCGCCTGGTCAACTTCGATGACGCCAACCTGCGCCGCTCGGCCCAGGCGGCCGTCGCGGCGTGCTCGCGCGTCGAGCGCGCCCTCGAGATCCTCGGCGACGACGTACCCGACCACCTGCAGTACGCCGGCGACCTGCGCCTGCGTTTCCGCGACGCCAGCCTCGACGAGCTCGGCCACCACGCCGAACCGCCGATGACGAAGGACGCCGTGGCCGGCCGCATCCGTCGACTCCTGGCCATGGCCGACAAGAAGGCCGTCGATCTCGGGATTCCCGACACCGAGGCCAACCTGCCCGCCGATCTCGACGACTGATCTCCGCTCGCAGACGTCGGCATGTGTCAACCCCGGGAAGCATTCGGGGACCACGATGGTTGCCGTCACTAGACTGGAAAAGTCGCCCTCACGGGCACCTCGATCGCCACGCGCGACGCGCGTGGCTCCACTAGGAGGATGAACAACGCACATGGCTGACTACACGCTGCCGGAACTCGCCTACGACTACTCGGCCCTCGAGCCGAGCATCAGCGGCACCATCATGGAGCTGCACCACTCGAAGCACCACCAGGCCTACGTGACCGGCGCGAACACCGCCCTGCAGCAGCTCGCAGAGGCCCGCGACAGCGGAAACCTCGCGAACGTGAACAAGCTCGAGAAGGACCTCGCGTTCAACCTCGGCGGTCACGTGAACCACTCGATCTTCTGGACCAACCTCTCGCCGGACGGCGGCGACAAGCCCACGGGTGAGCTCGCGGCGGCGATCGACGACAACTTCGGTTCCTTCGACAAGTTCCAGGCCCACTTCACCGCCACGGCGCTCGGCGTCCAGGGCTCCGGATGGTCGGTCCTCGCCTGGGACTCCATCGGCCAGCGCCTCATCATCGTGCAGTTCTTCGACCAGCAGGCCAACTTCCCGGCCGGCACGATTCCGCTGCTCATGCTCGACGTCTGGGAGCACGCCTACTACCTCGACTACAAGAACGTGCGCGCCGATTACGTGAAGGCATTCTGGAACATCGCGAACTGGGCGAACGTCGAGCAGCGCTTCGTGACGGCGCGAGAGAAGACCTCGGGCCTGCTGCTACTGTCATAGCGGATGGGTCGTCCCGGCGACCCGGGACACCGTCGTCCGGTTCTGTTCACCATCAAATACGCGCATCTCGCGCCATCTGCAACAGGAGTCATTCGTGTCCGTAAAGATCGGAATCAACGGATTCGGCCGCATCGGCCGTAACTACTTCCGCGCCGCCCTCGCCAAGGGAAGCAACCTCGAGCTCGTGGCGGTGAACGACCTCACCGACAACAAGACGCTCGCCCACCTGCTCAAGTACGACTCGATCACGGGTCGCCTCGACGCCACCGTCGAGTACGACGACGAGAACATCATCGTCAACGGCAAGTCCATCCGCGTCTTCGAGGAGCGCGACCCCGCCAACCTCCCGTGGGGCGAGCTGGGCGTCGACATCGTCATCGAGTCGACCGGCCGTTTCACCAAGTCGGACGATGCGCGCAAGCACATCACCGCCGGCGCCAAGAAGGTCCTCGTGTCGGCTCCCGCCACGGGCTCCGACGTCGCGACGATCGTGCTCGGCGTGAACGAGGGCACCTACGACGCCTCGGTCCACGACATCATCTCGAACGCATCCTGCACGACGAACTGCCTCGCGCCGCTCGCCAAGGTGTTCAACGACGAGTTCGGCATCGAGCGCGGTCTCATGACCACGGTCCACGCCTACACCGCCGATCAGAACCTGCAGGACGGCCCGCACAGCGACCTCCGCCGTGCCCGCGCCGCAGCGCTCAACATCATCCCCACGTCGACCGGTGCGGCCAAGGCCCTCGGCCTCGTCCTGCCCGAGCTCGTCGGCAAGCTCGACGGCTACGCGCTGCGCGTTCCGGTTCCGACCGGTTCGATCACCGACCTCACGGTCACCGCCTCGCGTCCCGTCACGGTCGAAGAGGTCAACGCGGCGTACAAGGCTGCGGCCGAGGGTCCCCTCAAGGGCATCCTCAAGTACACCGAGGACGAGATCGTCTCCAGCGACATCGCCGGCGACCCGCACTCCTCGATCTTCGACGCCGGACTCACCAAGGTGATCGGCGACCAGGTCAAGGTCGCCTCCTGGTACGACAACGAGTGGGGCTACTCCAACCGTCTCGTCGACCTCGCCGAGTACGTCGCCGAGAAGCTGTAAGGGCTGGCGTGTCGCTTCGCACCATCTCGGAACTCGGGCCGCTCGCCGGCACGCGTGTCATCGTCCGTTGCGATCTGAACGTCCCCCTGAAGGACGGAAAGATCACGGATGACGGCCGCGTGCGGGCGTCGGTGCCGACCCTGACCACCCTGCTCGAGCAGGGCGCGAAGGTCGTCGTCATCTCCCACCTCGGTCGTCCCGACGGTGCACCCGACGCGCAGTACAGCTTGGCGCCGGTCGCCGAGCGGCTCTCCGAGCTGCTCGGCCGGCCGGTGGCCTTCGCCACGGACACCGTGGGGGAGTCGGCGGCATCCGTCGTCGACGCCCTCGAGGACGG
Organism: Orlajensenia leifsoniae; assembly: GCF_004570845.1. Taxonomy (GTDB): domain Bacteria; phylum Actinomycetota; class Actinomycetes; order Actinomycetales; family Microbacteriaceae; genus Orlajensenia; species Orlajensenia leifsoniae. Next base: position 379,321 of record NZ_SPQZ01000002.1, read on the forward strand.
CCAGATCGCCGTACTCGAGAACCTCCGCTTCAACGCCGGTGAGACGGCGAAGGACTCCGCCGAGCGGGTCGTCTTCGCCCAGAAGCTCGCCGCGTTCGGTTCCGTCTTCGTCTCAGACGGATTCGGCGTCGTGCACCGCAAGCAGGCGAGCGTCTACGAGCTCGCCGAACTGCTGCCGAGCGCAGCAGGCACGCTGATCGAGGCCGAACTGACCGTTCTCGAGAAGCTCACCCGCACGCCCGAGAAGCCGTACGCGGTCGTTCTCGGCGGCTCCAAGGTCTCAGACAAGCTCGGCGTGATCGGTCACCTGCTTCCGCGGGTCGACTCCCTGCTCATCGGCGGCGGCATGCTCTTCACCTTCCTCGCGGCCCAGGGCCACAAGGTGGGCGCGAGCCTGCTCGAGGCCGACCAGATCGACACGGTCAAGGGCTACCTCACCGAGGCCGAGCGCCTCGGTGTGCAGATCGTCCTGCCGACGGATGTCGTGGTCGCCTCGAAGTTCGGTGCAGACGCCGAGCACGTCGTGACCGCTGCCGATGCCATCGAGGAGACGCCGTTCGGTGCCTCCGGCCTCGGCCTCGACATCGGTCCTGACACGGCGGCTCACTTCGCCGAGGTCATCCGCGGGTCGAAGACGGTGTTCTGGAACGGCCCCATGGGCGTGTTCGAGCTCGAGCCGTTCGCGGCCGGAACGCGCACCGTCGCAGAAGCACTCACCCAGGTCGACGGCCTCAGCGTCGTCGGTGGTGGCGACTCCGCCGCCGCCATCCGCTCCCTCGGGTTCGCGGATGACGACTTCGGACACGTTTCCACGGGAGGCGGCGCCAGCCTCGAGTTCCTCGAGGGCAAGCACCTCCCCGGCTTGGAGGTACTCGGATGGCACTGAATCGCACCCCGCTGATCGCGGGCAACTGGAAGCTCAACCTCGATCACCTGCAGGCGATCGCGTTCGTGCAGAAGCTCGCGTGGAGCCTCGACGACGCCAAGCACGACTTCGCCGGCGTCGAGGTCGCGGTCTTCCCCCCGTTCACCGACCTGCGCAGCGTGCAGACCCTCGTGGCCAGCGACAAGCTCCCGATCGCCTTCGGCGCCCAGGACCTGTCGGCCCACGACTCCGGTGCCTACACCGGTGAGATCTCCGGTGCCTTCCTCGCGAAGCTCGAGTGCAGCTACGTCATCATCGGTCACTCCGAACGACGCACGCTGCACAACGAGACCGATGAGGTCGTCGCAGCGAAGGTGCAGGCGGCTCTCCGCCACAGCCTGGTCCCGATCATCTGCGTCGGCGAGACCGCCGAAGACCTCGAGACCCACGGCCCCAGTGCCGTGCCCGTCGCCCAGCTGCGTGCAGCCCTCGCCGGCGTCACGAGCGCTGCCGACATCGTCGTGGCATACGAGCCGGTCTGGGCCATCGGCTCCGGCCAGGCGGCGACGCCCGACCAGGCCGAGCAGGTCGCGGCAGCACTGCGAGCTGTGCTGGTCGAGCTCCTCGGAGACGACGTCGCAGCGAAGACCCGCATCCTCTACGGCGGATCGGTGAAGGCGGCGAACATCGCCGGCTTCATGCGCGAGCCGAACGTCGACGGCGCCCTCGTCGGAGGCGCGAGCCTCGACCTCGACGAGTTCGCCAGCATCGCGCGGTTCAAGCAGCACGTCGGCCTGTAACGATCGTGCGCGGCGGGCGGTCCGGGTTCCCGGGCCGCCCGCCGCGTGCCGTTATACTGGCCTGAGTTCTTCCGGCGCTTCGTCGCGCCGATCTTCGAAAGGTTTTCCGTGGACATCCTCCAGGTCGTACTCCAGGTCATCCTGGGCCTGACGAGCCTCCTGCTCACCCTGCTCATCCTGCTGCACAAGGGTCGCGGTGGCGGTCTCTCCGACATGTTCGGCGGCGGCGTGACCTCGAACCTCGGAGCATCCGGGGTGGCGGAGCGCAACCTGAACCGCATCACGGTCATCCTCGGCCTGGTGTGGATCTCGGCGATCGTCGTCCTCGGTCTCATCACGAAGTTCGAAACCGGCGCCTGAGCGCCACCACCCTCTTCACGGATCTAAGGACACACAATGGCATCAGGTGGTAGCGCGATCCGCGGCTCTCGCGTCGGCGCGGGTCCCATGGGCGAACAGGACCGCGGCTTCCACGCCGAGCGCGTGGCCGTGTCGTACTGGGACGCCCTCGGCAACGAGACCGTGCGGCACTTCGCCGCGAATCTCCCGGCGGAGGAGATCCCCGAGACGATCGACTCCCCGTCCTCCGGCCTTCCCGCCGGCCGCGACAAGGAGAACCCTCCTCTCGTCGCCAAGATGGAGCCCTACAAGACCCACCTCGCGTACGTGAAGGAACGTCGCACCGAGGAGGAGGCCGAGCAGTTGCTCGACGAGGCGCTGCAGCAGCTGCGCGTGCGTCGCGGCACGGCTGCCGCCGAGTAGCTCCAGCACTGACATGTGAAGAAGGGCCGCATCCGATCGGATGCGGCCCTTCTTCGTCGTGTGCGCGTGCTGCGCGGCAGCTCAGTAGCTGGGCGCGATGAGGTTCTCGGGAACCTCTGATGCGGCATCCGCGTCAACGAAGAACACCGTGCGCTTGCGCCCCTTGATCCCGGCGACGGGCACCTCATCGCGAGCCGCGCCGGCGAGGGCCAGGCCCAGGGCCGAGGCCTTGTCGGCGCCGGAGAGCACCATCCAGACCCGCTCCGAGGAGTTGAGGGTGGGCCGGGTGAGGCTCAATCGCTCGGCAGGCGGCTTGGGGGACTTGCGCACGGGGATGACCGAACGGTCCTCGATGCTGATGCCGGAGCGGTGCGGGAACAGCGACGCGATGTGGCCGTCGGGTCCGACGCCGAGGAAGGTGATGTCGAACCGGGGAGCACCCTCTCCGTCTCCGTGGGCCGCGAGCTCCGCCGCGTACTGCAGCGCGGCGTCGTCGAGGCTGATCCCGGAATCCGACGACGGGTAGGGGTGCACGTTCTCGGCCGGAACGCTGATGTGATCGAGCAGCGCATCACGAGCCTGCTGATCGTTGCGCTCGGCGTCGCCGGCGGGGAGCCAGCGCTCGTCGCCCCACCAGAAGCTCACCCGCGACCAGTCGATGGTGTCACGCGCCGGGCTGGCGTTGATGGCGGCGAGGACGGCCGTGCCGACGCGACCGCCCGTGAGCACCACGTTCGCCGTGGCCTGGTCATCGAGGATGTCGACTGTCTTCGTGATGAAGCGCGCGGCGACGGATGCCGCGAGCGACTCCGTGTCGGCGTGCACCAGGACGCGGCGTTCGTTCGTCATGCGAGAGGGCCCTCCGTGATCGCGCTCGGGGCGCCCAGGGTGGCCAGTCCACCCGTGATGACCTCACCATACAGTTCATCGGGGTCGAGTCTGCGCAGCTCGTCTGCGAGGCAGTCGCGCAGGTTGCGGCGCGCGAGCGCCACGTCGTGCGTCGGCTGGCCGGGCTGGGTGAGCGTCGCGATGCCGCCGTGCGTACGCACGAGGTCGATCGACTCGTCGCCACGGAACAGACGCACCCCGTGGATGCCCTGCGAGCTCTCGGCGCCCGTGAGCTCGTATTCGGTCTGCACCTGCAGTGCGAGGTGCAGCCAGGCGGCCAGGAGCGTCGTCGACGGGGAGTCGGCCGAACCCGAGACCTGGACGCCGGTGACGTTCTCGTACGGCGGCTGGTCGAGCACGGCGGCGAGCTGGGCGCGCCACAGTGTCACGCGCGTCCACGCGAAGTCGGTGTCACCCGGCGTGTAGTTCTTCGCGCAGGCCTCGAGGGCGAGCTGCGGATCGGCGTGGCGACGGGTCGCATCCGTGATCCGACGGAGCGCGATGAGACCGAGCGGAGATTTTCCGGGAACCTCGGGGGCGCGCCCGGGCCACCAGACGACGACGGGGGCATCCGGCAGGAGCAGGCCCATGATGAGGCTCTGCTCGTCCTTCGCCGTGTCGCCGGTGGGACGCAGGATCACGACCTCGCTGGCACCGGCGTCGCCGCCGACGCGGATCTCGGCATCGAGGCCGGGAGCTGCGTCGGGAGCGGCATCCGGATCCGTCGAGATGACGATGACCCGCATGGGGTGCTCGCGCGATGCATCGTTCGCGGCCTCGATGGCCTCCTCGGTGATCGACTCGTCAGACGCGATGACGAGGGTGAGCACGCGACCGAGGGCGACGGCGCCGCCCTCTTCGCGGATCTTGACGAGTGCCTTCGAGATGCCGCTCGTCGTGGTGTCGGGCAGGTCGACGATCATGGACGCCTCCAGGTGCGGCCGTCGCGGGCCAGTAGTTCATCGGCTTCGTCGGGGCCCCAGGATCCGGGCTTGTACTGCTGGGGCTGGCCCTGCGTCTCCCAGAACTCCTCGATCGGGTCGAGGATCTTCCACGAGAGCTCGACCTCCTCGTGGCGTGGGAAGAGGGGTGGATCGCCGAGCAGCACGTCGAGGATGAGACGCTCGTAGGCCTCGGGGCTCGCCTCGGTGAAGGCGTGGCCGTAGCCGAAGTCCATGGTGACGTCGCGCACCTGCATGCCGGCGCCGGGAACCTTCGAGCCGAAGCGGATCGTCACGCCCTCATCGGGCTGCACCCTGATGACGAGGGCGTTCTGGCCGAGCTGCGAGGTCTGGCTGTCGGCGAAGAGCTGCTGCGGTGCGCGCTTGAACACCACGGCGATCTCGGTGACGCGACGGCCGAGGCGCTTGCCCGCCCGCAGGTAGAACGGGACTCCCGCCCAGCGCCGGGTGCCGATCTCGAGCTTGAGGGCGGCGTAGGTCTCGGTGGTGGATTCGGGGTTCATCCCGTCCTCCTCGAGGAACCCGAGCACCTTCTCGCCACCCTGCCACCCGCCGGAGTACTGACCGCGCGCGGTCGACTTCGAGAGGTCGGAGGGCAGGCGCACGGCCGAGAGCACCTTCTCCTTCTCCGAGCGGAGAGCTGATGCCTCGAAGGAGATGGGCTCCTCCATGGCGGTCAGGGCCAGCAGCTGCAGGAGGTGGTTCTGGATGACGTCGCGGGCCGCGCCGATGCCGTCGTAGTAGCCGGCTCGGCCACCGACGCCGATGTCCTCGGCCATCGTGATCTGCACGTGGTCGACGAAGTTGGCGTTCCAGATGGGCTCGTAGAGCTGGTTGGCGAAGCGCAGAGCGAGGATGTTCTGCACGGTCTCCTTGCCGAGGTAGTGGTCGATGCGGAACACCGCATCGGCCGGGAACACCGACGCCACCATCTCGTTCAGCTCACGGGCGGAGGCCAGGTCGTGACCGAACGGCTTCTCGATGACGACGCGTCGCCACTCGCCGTCGGCCGGCTTGGCCAGTCCGGAGCGACGGAGCTGCTCCGTCACCTGGGGGAAGGCCTTCGGCGGGATCGAGAGGTAGAACGCGTGGTTGCCCATGGTTCCCCGCTCGGTGTCGAGCTCGGCGAGGGTCTCCTTGAGGGTCTCGAACGCAGCATCGTCGTCGAAGGTACCCGGCACGAAACGGATGCCCTGGGCGAGCTGCGTCCAGACCTCCTCGCGGAACTCCGTGCGCGCGTACTTCTTCACCGACTCGTGCACGATCTCCATGAAGTCCTGGTCCTCCCAGTCGCGCCGGGCGAACCCGACGAGACCGAATCCGGGAGGAAGCAGGCCGCGGTTGGCCAGGTCGTAGACGGCCGGCATCAGCTTCTTGCGCGACAGGTCACCCGTCACGCCGAAGATGATGAGCGCGCTCGGACCGGCGATGCGATTCAGGCGGTAGTCCTTGGCCGAGCGCAGGGGGTTGTGCTCGGCTGACACGTCAGCGGGGTTCATACTGCTCCTTCGCGACTAGCGGATCGCGTCGAACAACGCTGCGGTGTCCGCGGCGGCGTTCGTCAGGTTCAGTCGCAGCACGGGCCGGCCGTGGTCGGCCAGCACGCTGGCGTCACCGATGGCCTGCGCCTGGATGAGCTCGCCGAACGTGAACGGGATGCCCGGGATCTCGAGGTCCTCGACGGGGTTCTGCGTGATCTGCAGGAACACGCCGACGGCCGGACCGCCCTTGTGGAACTGACCGGTCGAGTGCAGGAACCGCGGCCCCCATCCGAACGTCACCGGACGGCCCGAGCGCTCGGCGAGGATCGCGCGCAGCTCGGTGAGCTGCGGGAGGGCGAGACGGTCGACGTATGCCTGGATGGCGATGTAGCCGTCGTCGGCGACCTCCTCAAGGAGGACCTCGATGGCCGACACCAGGTCGCTCGAGGCGCCGATGACGTCGGGCGTCCCGCGCACCTCGATGCCTCCGGTCACGAACGCTGCAGGCTCGGGGGCCGGACGGGCGTCGAGCAGGGCGCGGGTGGCGATCTTCGCGGACTCCACGTCGGGCTGGTCGAAGGGGTTGATGCCGAGGAGGCGCCCGGCCACGGCCGTGGCGTACTCCCAGACCAGGAACTGCGCGCCGAGGGTTCCGCTGACGCGGATCTCGTCGGCACCCTCGACGAACACGTCGTCTCCGGCGTCGTCGACCAGGCGCACCAGCTGCAGGTCGGCGAGCTCGTCCTTCAGCTCAGGGGCGTCCTTCTCGAGCACGACGGGCAGGATGCCCTTGCCGAGCTTGCCGGTCGACTCGGCGATGAGCTGCTCGGCCCAGTCGCCGAAGCCGACGATGTGGGTGCCATCCGTGATGATGCCCAGCTTGTCGCGCAGGGGAGAGGTGCCGGCGATCGCAGCACCGAGGATCAGACCGGGGTTCGACTCGTCGTCGATCGCGAGGCTGAGGGAGATGGTCTCGGCCTCGTCGAGGAGCTCGCCGATGTCGACGCCCGAGAGGCCGCTCGGCACCAGGCCGAACGCCGTGAGCGCCGAGTAGCGGCCGCCGACGTTGGGGTCGGCGTTGAAGACGCGGTAGCCGGTCTCGCGGGCGTTCTTGTCGAGGGGCGACCCGGGGTCGGTCACGACGATGATGCGCGTGAGCGGGTCGATGCCCGCTGCCCTGAAGGCCTGCTCGAAGGCACGACGCTGGCTGTCGGTCTCGGTGGTCGAGCCCGACTTCGACGACACGACGAGGGCCGTCTCGGAGAGGCGGTCGCCGAGGGCGCTGAGCACCTGGCCGGGCTCGGTGGAGTCGAGCACGGTGAGGTCGACGCGGGCCGTGTTGGTGATGACCTCGGGAGCGAGCGATGATCCGCCCATACCGGCGAGGGCGATGTGGCGCACCCCGGCGGCGTGGAGCTCATCGCGCAGGGCGTTGATCTCCTCGACGAGCGGGCGGGAGACCGCGACCGACTCGGTCCAGCCGAGACGCTTCGCGGCCTCGGCTTCGGCATCCGGTCCCCAGAGGGCGGCGTCGAAACCGGTGATGCCCGAGGCGACGAGATCCTTGACGAGGGTGGGGACGTGCGTGCGCACGGCCTCGGCTGCGGCTCCGCTCACCGAGATGCGGAAGCTCATTTCGCGGCCTCGAGCGCTGTCTTCACGGTCTCGAGCAGCTCGCCCCAGGAGACGATGAACTTCTCGACGCCCTCCTTCTCGAGCAGGGCGGTCACCTCGTCGTAGGAGACGCCGAGGCCCTCGAGCTGGTCGAGGATCTCACGGGCGGCGTCGTACGAGCCGCTGACGGTGTCGCCCTCGATGACTCCGTGGTCGAAGGTGGCCTCCATCGTCTTCTCGGGCATCGTGTTGACGACACCCTGCGCGACGAGGTTCGTCACGTAGAGGGTGTCGGGCAGCGACGGGTCCTTGACGCCGGTCGACGCCCACAACGGGCGCTGCACGTTGGCGCCGGCCCTGAGCAGGTTCTGGGCGCGGTCGGTGGCGAACTCGTCCTTGAAGAGCTCGTAGGCCAGCTGGGCGTTGGCGACGCCGGCCTTGCTCTTGAGCGCGAGGGCCTCGTCGGTGCCGATGGCCGTGAGTCGCTTGTCGATCTCGGTGTCGACGCGCGACACGAAGAAGGAGGCGACGGAGTGGATGGTCGAGAGGTCGATGCCCGCGGCCTGGGCCTTCTCGAGTCCGGCGATGTAGGCCGCGATGACGGCCTGGTGACGCTGGAGGCTGAAGATCAGCGTGACGTTGACGCTGATGCCGGCTCCGATGACCTCGGTGATGGCCTCGAGGCCCTCGACCGTTGCCGGGATCTTGATCATCGCGTTGGGGCGGTCGACCTTGGCCCAGAGCTGCTTGGCCTGTTCGATGGTCTTCGCGGCGTCGTGGGCGAAGCCGGGCTCGACCTCGATCGAGACGCGGCCGTCGACGCCGTCCGTGGCGTCGTACACGCCACGGAAGATGTCGGAGGCGTTGGCCACGTCATCCGTCGTGATCTCGAAGACGGCCTCGTCGACCGATGCGCCGCGAGCGGCGAGTTCGGCGACCTGCTCCTCGTAGGCGTGGCCGTTGGCGAGGGCTCCGGCGAAGATCGTCGGGTTCGTGGTGACGCCCACGACGTTCTTCTCCTCGATGAGCTTCTTCAGGCCGCCCGACGTGATGCGCTCACGCGAGAGGTCGTCGAGCCAGATGCTGACGCCGGCTGCTGAGAGCTCGGCGAGGGGGGTGGTTCCGGTCATGTGTTCAGATCTCCTTCATGCTGCGCATCACGCGGATGCGAGCGACTCCTTGGCGGCGGCGACGACGGCTTCAGCCGTGATGCCGAATTCGCGGAACAGCGTCTTCCAGTCGGCCGAGGCACCGAAGTGCTCGATCGAGATGCTGCGGCCGCGGTCTCCCACGTACTTGTCCCAGCTCATCGAGATGCCGGCCTCGACCGAGACACGGGCTGTGACGGATGCCGGGAGCACCGACTCGCGGTACTCGGCCGACTGCTCCTCGAACCACTCGAGGCTCGGCGCCGACACGACGCGGGCGTTGATCCCGTCGGCCTTGAGCGCCTCGCGCGCCTGCACGGCGAGCTGAACCTCGGACCCTGTGGCGATGAGGATGACGTCGGGCGTGCCGTTCGCTGCCTCGGCGAGGACGTAGGCGCCCTTCGCCGTGTTCTTCGCGGACGCGAAGACGTCGCCGGACGCCTCGCCGTCACCGCGCTCGAAGACCGCGATGTTCTGGCGGGTGAGGGCGATACCGGCCGGTCCCTGGCGACGCTTGAGGATCTCGAGCCAGGCGTAGGACACCTCGTTGGCGTCGCCGGGGCGCACCACGTCGAGACCCGGGATCGCACGCAGCGTCGAGAGCTGCTCGACCGGCTGGTGTGTCGGGCCGTCCTCGCCGAGGGCGACGGAGTCGTGGGTCCAGACGTAGATCGCCGGCGCCTTCATGAGCGCGGCGAGACGGACGGCCGGGCGCATGTAGTCGCTGAAGATCAGGAAGGTGCCGCCGAAGGGACGCGTGTTGCCGTGCAGCACGATGCCGTTCAGGATGGCGCCCATCGCGTGCTCGCGGATTCCGAAGTGCAGCACGCGGCCGTACTCGTTGCCCGTCCACTCGTGGGTGGAGTGCTCGCTGGGCACGAATGACGCGGCATTCGTGATCGTCGTCAGGTTGGACTCGGCCAGGTCGGCCGATCCGCCCCACAGCTCGGGCACGACGCCGGCGATGGCATTGATGACCTTGCCGGATGCGGCACGGGTCGAGATCTCGACACCGGCCTCGAACACGGGGAGGACGTCTTCGACACCGTCGGGCAGCTCACCCGTCAGCACGCGGTCGAGGAGCTGCTTGCGCTCGGGGTTCGCCTCAGCCCAGGCGTCGAACGACACCTGCCATTCGGCGTGCTCGGCTGCACCGCGCTCGAGAGCGAGACGGGTGTGGTCGATGACCTCGGGGGCGACGTCGAAGTTCTTCTCGGGGTCGAAGCCGAGAACCTCCTTGACGGCGGCCAGTTCCTCGGCGCCCAGGGCGGAGCCGTGGATCTTTCCGCTGTTCTGCTTCTTCGGGCTCGGCCAGCCGATGATCGTCTTGAGGATGATGAGCGACGGCTTGTCGGTCTCGGCCTTGGCGGCCTCGATCGCGCGGTGCAGCTCGGCGACGTCCTCGACGTACTCGCCGGTCTTCTTCCAGTCGACCGTCTGCACGTGCCAGTGGTAGGCCTCGTAGCGGGCGGCGACGTCTTCGGTGAAGGCGATGTTGGTGTCGTCCTCGATGGAGATCTGGTTGCTGTCGTAGATCACGACGAGGCTTCCGAGCTCCTGGTGACCGGCGAGCGATGACGCCTCGCTGGTGATGCCCTCCTGGAGGTCGCCGTCTCCGGCGATGACGTAGATGTTGTGATCGAACGGGCTGGTGCCCGCAGCGGCATCCGGGTCGAACAGGCCGCGCTCGAAGCGCTGCGCGTAGGCGAAGCCCACGGCGGAGGAGAGGCCCTGTCCGAGCGGGCCGGTGGTGATCTCGACGCCGTCGGTGTGGCCGTACTCGGGGTGTCCGGGGGTGAGTGAGCCCCAGGTGCGAAGCGCCTTGAGGTCGTCGAGCTCGAGGCCGTAGCCGCCGAAGTAGAGCTGCACGTACTGGGTCAGCGAGCTGTGGCCGGCCGAGAGGATGAATCGGTCGCGACCGATCCATTCGTTGTCGGACGGGTCACGGCGCATGACCTTCTGGAAGAGCAGGTAGGCCGCGGGGGCGAGGCTCATGGCCGTCCCGGGGTGGCCGTTGCCCACCTTCTCGACCGCGTCCGCTGCGAGGATTCGCGCGGTGTCGACGGCCTTGTCGTCGATGGGTTCCCATTGCAGAGCTGGCACTGGTAACTGACCCTTCTCAATGCGTCAGGAGCCACCGCAGTTGCAGGGCTCCGTTGTTATCGGAGCACGCCGTCGTCATCCTTGGCACACAGCACGTGAACGCGGGGGAGCGAGTCGTTCGACGAGGATCGGCTCACGCCGGGCGCACAGGCTGATAGGCGAGCCTTCCCAGTATAGAGACAGCGTCTTTGTCTATTAGGGACGAAGAGGCAGGGCGCCGTTACAGTCCGGTTGCATGATCCCCACAGTCGGCCGACCTCGCTGTGAGGTGGCTGTGGGGCTCCGTCGCGCGCCGATGGCCTAGACTGGCAGCAGCATTCCCGGGCCGACTATTCCCGGATTATGGGGAGTAATGAACGTCGCACTTGAGACACGATCCGCCGCGTCCTCCATCGGAGTCCGACGCAAGCTGAACGCGTACATCTCATTGACGAAGCCGCGCGTGGTCGAGCTGCTGCTCGTCGTCACCGCTCCGACGATGATCCTCGCGCAGGGCGGCATCCCGTCCCTGTGGCTCGTGCTCGCGACCCTGATCGGCGGCGCCATGAGCGCCGGTTCCGCCGGGGCCTTCAACTGCTACATCGACCGCGACATCGATCGCCTGATGAAGCGCACGAAGAACCGCCCCCTCGTGACCGGCGACCTGACCGACCGTGAGGCCCTCGTCTTCGCGTGGGGGCTCGGCATCGCCTCCATCGTCTGGCTCTGGGCCTTCACCAACTGGCTCGCCGCGGCGCTGTCGCTCGGGGCGATCCTGCTCTACGTGGTGTTCTACAGCCTGATCCTCAAGCGCCGTACCTCGCAGAACATCGTCTGGGGCGGCGTTGCCGGCTGCATGCCCGTGCTCATCGGCTGGGCCGCCGTCACGGGCAGCCTGTCGTGGACGCCGTTCATCCTGTTCGCGATCATCTTCCTCTGGACGCCCCCGCACTACTGGCCGCTGTCGATGAAGTACCGCGAGGACTACAAGGCCGCAGGAGTGCCGATGCTCGCCGTCGTGCGCGGTCGTGCCCAGGTCGGACTCCAGGTCATCCTGTACGCGTGGGCCACCGTGGCGTGCTCGCTGCTGCTCATCCCCGTCGCAGGCATGGGACTCGTCTACTCCGCCGTGGCGCTCGTCGTCGGCGGCTGGTTCCTGTACGAGTCGCACCGCCTCTACGACCTGGCCATCCGGCACGTCGACGTGTCGCCGATGCGGGTGTTCCACGGGTCGATCGCCTACCTGTCGCTGCTGTTCCTCGCCATCGGCATCGACCCGCTGCTGCCCTTCTGACCTTCCCGCTCCATCGCAGCGGCCTGCGCGCCACCTCGAGCGGGGCAGACCCTCACGAGAGGGCGCTCCGGATCAGTCGATCACGGCGGCCGCGAGCAGCAGGGCGAGCGGATTCGTCTCGTCGACGTTGCTCACCCCGAACCGGGTGCGCGCCCATCCCGGATCGAGCCGGTCGAATCCGCCCCAGCCCTCGTGGTCGAAGAGCAGCATCGCGACCTCGACATCCGTCGGAGCCATGATCCGATCGCGAACGGATGCCGCAGCCTCGTCCTCCACGCCGTTGAGTGCGTCGACGAGCCCGTCGCTGATCGGGCCGTGGAACTCGTCGCCGTCACTGAGCCCGCTGATGATGGGTTCGCTGAGTTCGAGGCCGTCCATCACGCTGCGCGCGTACGGGATGCGGACCGAGAGCAGGCCGTCGTCGAGGGAGCCCACGGTGACGGCGAGGGCCTCGGACACCCGCGGGTCGCCGACCTCGAACCTCGACTCGATCGTGGCGGACGCCCGCGTCTCGGGGTCGAGCCCCACCGCTATCCAGGTGTCGCTCGTGATGGCGATGGCATCGGCGTTCAGGTGCTTCGTGATGTGGTGCAGCACACCGAGTGCGCGTTCGTCGGGGACGACGGCGAAGGAGGCGTACGGCCGCGAGTCGAGGTAGAGGTCGGCGTACAGCGGCATGAATCCGTTGTCGTACGGAGTGTCGGCGAGCCTGCGGCAGGCCGCACGAGCCTGATGCCTCGCCATCGTCTCGATGTCGAGCCTGTCGTCCGCGGGCACTGAGCCGGCTGTCATGTCGGGAGTCTACGAGCGTGACAACCCGGAAGTCCGGCTGCCGCGCCGTCGAAGCCGATCGTCCCAGGGAGGCATCGTCACCCGTGTGGTGGGTCGATCGGGCGCCCGGATGCCGCATCCACCGCCGACGCGATGATCTCGTCGAATCCGTACTCGGCCGTCCAGCCGGTCTCGGAGCGCAGCCGGGTGGCGTCCGCGATCACCCGTGCGGGATCCCCGGCGCGGGCCTCGGCGATGACGGGAGTGATGTCCCGGCCCGTCTCGGCGCTGACGGCCGCGATGACATCCAGCACGGAGACGCCTTCGCCCCGCCCGACGTTGAACACGTCGTACTGCCGCTCATCGCGCCCGAGGTACTCGAGCGCATCGATGTGCGCGGTCGCGATGTCGAGCACGTGCACGTAGTCGCGTACGCCGGATCCGTCCTCGGTGTCGAAATCGGTGCCGAAGACCGTCGGAACGCCTCCCTCGGCGATCCTGTCGAGCACGATCGTGAGGAGGTTCAGCACCTGCGGATCGCCGAGGTCGCTCCAGCCTGCTCCGGCCACGTTGAAGTAGCGCAGGCTCACCGTTCGCAGCCCGAATGCCCGGGCGGCATCACGCAGCAGCCACTCGCCGGCCAGCTTGGTCTCGCCGTAGGGATTGATGGGGGAGAGCGGCGCGTCCTCAGTGACGGGGTGGTCGCCCGTCATCCCGTACACGGCGGCCGACGAGGAGAACACGAAGCGTTCGACGCCGGTCTGCTCCGCTGCGGCGAGCACATTGGCGAGGCCGCCTACGTTCTGCTGGAAGTACCAGACGGGTGAGCCGACCGACTCGCCGACCTGCTTCCTCGCCGCGAAGTGGATGACGGCATCGACGGCGTACTGCGTCATGGCAGCGGAGATCGCATCGGCGGCGCCCGATGCCGCGACATCCAGTTCGACGAGCGGCACGCCGGACACGCGCGACGCGATCCCGGACGAGAGGTCGTCCACGACGACGACCGGGACCCCCGCCTCGTTCAGGAGTCGCACGACGTGAGCACCGATGTACCCGGCGCCGCCCGTGACCATGACGGTCATCGTCGCACCAGCGCCGCCGTCATGCGCTCACGCGAGCGTCGAGGTGCGCGGTCGCCGTCGTCGGCGCCGACTGGGGCCGACGAAGCGAGAGCACGACGTTCGTCATCGCCGCGGCGAGGCAGGCTGCGAGCACCATGTGCAGGCCGACGAGGAAGGGCGGTAGCCCGGTGCGTGCCTGGATCAGGCCGACGACGATCTGCGCGACCTCGACGGCGAGGAGGAGGAACACCGTCCCGCCGCCGGGGATCTTCGCCACCAGCGCGGCGATCAGCATGGCCACGGTGAGCGCCAGCGTCACGTAGGCGGGCCAGGAGTGCACATGCTGCAGCACCTCCGGGTCGAGTCCGTTGCGCGGGGCATCCGCGTCTCCCGCGTGCGGGCCAGACCCCGTGGTGATGATGCCGACCAGGATCGTGATCGCCACGACGGCGCTCGTGATGTGGGCGATGATCGCGTACCACCGCGGGACGGCGAGAGCCCGGGCGCCCGGAGCGGCGTAGACCCGGTGCACGAGTGCCGTGGCGAGGCAGACCAGAACGATCGAGACGACGAAGTGCAGGCCGACGACGTAGGGGTTGAGACCGGTCAGGACGCTGAGGCCGCCGATGACGCCCTGGGCCGGGATGCCGAGGCCGATGAACAGGGAGAGCCGGAAGAGGTCGCGGCGTTCGGCGCGCATGCGGATGACGAGCAGGAACATCGCGATCGCGATGAAGACGAGCACGAAGGTCATCAGGCGGTTGCCGAATTCGATCACCCCGTGGACGCCCATCTCGGGAGTGTTCACGAGGGAGTCCGCCGTGCAGGTGGGCCAGGTGGGGCATCCGAGACCGGATGCGGTGAGGCGGACGAGCCCGCCCGTGCCGATGAGCACGATCTGGGCGATCAGCGAGAGCCAGGCGAAGACGCGCACGCGGCGATCGATCTGCGTGGGGAGCCAGTTCAGAAATCGCGACACGTCGGGGAGGTCCTGTTCTTCGTACGGCAGACTCACGGGCTGCGCCGCTGCAACGTCACCGCGGGTGCCTGTAGAATCAATTGGTTGGAGAACCGCGTGTCACCGGTGTCAATCAGTCGGCACACGCTCTTTCGGTTCCTTCGACAATTCTAGGTACGCACAGAAGCTGCCCCGCACAAATCAGACCTCGTGACCGTTCGTATCCACATACGCGGAAGGGGAATGAGCCGGATTGATAGCCGGTCGTCATGGGTAGGAAAGAGGGAGACATGTCGGACGTTCTCATCGACCGCCCCGAACTGGAAGGGCTCGGTACCTACGAGTTCGGCTGGTCGGATTCCGACGCTGCAGGCGCATCCGCCCGGCGTGGGATCTCGCCGGAGGTGGTTCGCGACATCTCGGCTTTGAAGCAGGAGCCCGAGTGGATGCTGCAGCGGCGCCTCAAGGCGCTCCAGCTCTTCGAACGCAAGCCGATGCCCACCTGGGGTGCCGACCTGTCGGAGATCGACTTCGACAACATCAAGTACTTCGTGCGGTCGACCGAGAAGCAGGCCCAGACCTGGGAAGACCTGCCCGACGACATCAAGAGCACCTACGAGAAGCTCGGCATCCCCGAGGCCGAGCGCCAGCGCCTCGTCTCGGGCGTCGCTGCCCAGTACGAGTCCGAGGTGGTGTACCACCAGATCAACGAGGAGCTCGAGGCTCAGGGCGTGATCTTCATGGACACCGACACCGCTCTGAAGGAGCACCCCGAGTTCTTCGACGAGTACTTCGGCACCGTCATCCCGTCGGGCGACAACAAGTTCGCCGCTCTGAACACCGCCGTCTGGTCGGGTGGATCGTTCGTGTACGTGCCGCCGGGAGTCCACGTCGAGATTCCCCTGCAGGCCTACTTCCGCATCAACACGGAGAACATGGGCCAGTTCGAGCGCACGCTGATCATCGCCGACGAGGGCAGCTACGTCCACTACATCGAGGGCTGCACGGCCCCGATCTACAAGAGCGACTCGCTGCACTCCGCCGTGGTCGAGATCATCGTGAAGAAGAACGCCCGCGTTCGCTACACGACGATCCAGAACTGGTCGAACAACGTCTACAACCTCGTCACGAAGCGCGCCACCGCCGGTGAGGGCGCGACGATGGAGTGGATCGACGGCAACATCGGCTCCAAGGTGACGATGAAGTACCCGTCCATCTACCTCATGGGCGAGCACGCCAAGGGCGAGACCCTCTCCGTGGCCTTCGCCGGCCCCGGCCAGCACCAGGACGCCGGCGCCAAGATGATCCACATGGCTCCGCACACGCAGAGCTCGATCGTCTCGAAGTCGATCGCCCGGGGCGGCGGCCGCGCCGGCTACCGCGGCGAGGTGCGGGTTGATGCCAACGCGCACCACTCCGCCAACACCGTGCGCTGCGACGCCCTCCTGGTCGACACCATCTCCCGCTCCGACACCTACCCGGCCATCGACATCCGTGTCGACGACGTGCAGCTCGGCCACGAGGCCACGGTCTCGCGAGTCTCCGAGGAGCAGTTGTTCTACCTCATGAGCCGCGGCATGCCCGAAGACGAGGCCATGGCGATGATCGTGCGCGGCTTCATCGAGCCGATCGCCCGCGAGCTGCCCATGGAGTACGCGCTCGAACTCAACAAGCTCATCGAGATGGGCATGGAAGGCTCTGTCGGATGACCTTCCTCCTGACGTCGAAAGGAACCGTAGTCTAGATGGCTGCCTCTGCAACCACCGTTCCCAGCGTGCCGACTTTCGAGCAGCACGGTCTCAAGAAGCACAGCGACGGCGATTGGGCCAATAAGGTTCCGGTCCAGACCCGCTCTGCTCGACCCAAGTCGACCGACGTCGCCGACTTCGCCGCCGTCACCGGCCGCGAGGTCGAGTGGCGATACTCGCCCGTCGCCAAGCTCACCGACCTCACCGCGGGCACGCTCGACGGCTCGGTCTACGAGTACTCGGCCACCCCGGTCGACGGCGTCGCCGTCTCCTGGGTCTCCCGCGATGACGCTCGCATCGGCTCCGCCGGCATCCCCGAGGAGCGCGCCTCCGCCAATGCCTGGAGCAGCTTCGAGCAGGCTCTGGTCATCTCCGTGACGGGCGAGGAGGCGAAGACCTTCACGCTGAACCGCGGCGCGCTCGGCTCCGGTCCCCGCGCAGCGCACACCGTGATCGAGGCCGCTCCGTTCAGCCGCGCGCTCGTCGTTCTGCAGAACACGGGAGATGCCCGCCTCGCCGAGAACGTCGAGATCGTGGTCGGGGAGGGCGCCCAGCTCTCGGTCGTGACTGTGCAGGAATGGGCGGATGACGCCATCCACACCGCAACGCACTTCTCGCGTGTCGGCCGTGACGCCAAGCTCAAGCACATCGTCGTCTCGCTCGGCGGGGCGATCGTGAGGGTCAACCCCATGACGCTCCTGGCGGAGCAGGGAGCAGACGTCGAGGCGTTCGGCCTGTACTTCTCCGACGCCGGACAGCACCTCGAGCAGCAGGTCTACGTCAACCACGATGCGCCGAACACCCGCTCGCGCGTGACCTACAAGGGTGCGCTGCAGGGGCAGGGAGCCCGCTCCGTCTGGATCGGCGACGTGCTCATCGGCAACAAGGCCACCGGCACCGACAGCTACGAGCAGAACCGCAACCTCGTGCTCACCGACGGCACCCGCGCCGACTCCGTGCCGAACCTCGAGATCGAGACCGGCGACATCGCCGGCGCCGGACACGCCAGTGCCACCGGTCGCTTCGACGACGAGCAGCTGTTCTACCTCATGAGTCGCGGCATCACCGAAGACGAGGCCCGTCGCCTCGTCGTGCGCGGCTTCCTCACCGAGATCGTGCAGCAGATCGGCGATGCCGAGCTCGAGACCCGCCTGCAGGAATCGCTCGAGACCGAACTGGTCGGAACGGAGCTGGCATCGTGAGCGCCCAGCGCATCTGCGCCGTCGACGAGCTCGAGGCGAATCAGGCCGTCAAGGTCGACATCGACGGCACCGCCATGGCCGTCGTGAAGGACGACTCGGGCGCCGTGTTCGCGATCGGCGACACCTGCACCCACGGCGACATCTCGCTGTCGGAGGGTTTCGTCGAGGACGACACCCTCGAGTGCTGGGCGCACGGCTCGAAGTTCTCGCTGCGCACGGGCAAGCCGCTGTCGCTCCCGGCCTACGACCCGGTGCCCGTGTACCAGGTCGAGATCCGCGACGGCGACATCTACATCGACCCCACCATCACAGTCGCGGTCTGAACCGCGCCCCAGTTTTCGGCACCGCGTGTGCCGACGGAATGAAAGAGACACAGAAGAGCAATGTCAGTTCTTGAGATCAAGGACCTCCGCGTCAGCGTCGAGACCGACCAGGGAACCAAGCACATCCTGAAGGGTGTCGACCTCACCATCAACGAGGGCGAGATCCACGCCGTCATGGGCCCCAACGGCTCGGGCAAGTCGACCCTCGCGTACACGATCGCCGGTCACCCCAAGTACCACGTCGAAGGCGGATCGGTGCTGTTCGACGGCGCCGAGGTGCTCGACATGACCGTCGACGAGCGTGCACGCGCAGGACTCTTCCTCGCGATGCAGTACCCGGTCGAGATCCCCGGTGTGACGAACACCAATTTCCTCCGCACCGCGAAGACCGCGATCGACGGCGAGGCTCCGGCCATCCGCACGTGGGTCAAGGACGTGCGCGAGGCGATGGCCAACCTCCGCATGGACAACTCCTTCGCCGAGCGCAACGTCAACGAGGGCTTCTCGGGCGGCGAGAAGAAGCGCAACGAGATCCTCCAGCTCGAGCTCCTCAAGCCGAAGTTCGCCGTTCTCGACGAGACCGACTCCGGCCTCGACGTCGACGCGCTGAAGATCGTGTCGGAGGGCGTCAATCGTGCGAAGGCCAACACCGGGCTCGGCATCCTGCTGATCACCCACTACACCCGGATCCTCCGGTACATCGAGCCCGACTTCGTGCACGTGTTCGTCAACGGCCGGGTGGCCGAGCAGGGCGGCCGCGAGCTGGCGAACCGCCTCGAGGACGAGGGTTACGACCGCTTCCTCACCGGCGTGACGGCGTAGGCTGTTCCCATGGTCACGACACTCGAACCCGCACTCTTCGACCAGGTCGAAGAGGCGCTCAAAGAGGTCATGGACCCCGAGCTCGGCATCAACGTCGTCGACCTCGGTCTGATCTACGACCTCGGCTGGGACGATGAGAACAACGCCCTCGTCATCCACATGACCCTGACGAGCGCCGGATGCCCCCTCACCGACGTTCTCGAGGAGCAGACCGCGCAGTCGCTCGACGGCATCGTCGAGGCCTTCCGCATCAACTGGGTGTGGATGCCGCCGTGGGGTCCCGAGCGGATCACCGACGACGGACGCGACATGATGCGCGCGCTCGGCTTCGCGATCTAGACCTCGTCGACGACACCGCGTACGACGTGAACGGCCCGTCCTCCTCGTGAGGGCGGGCCGTTCCGCATGCTGTGCGATGAGGTCGCGCGCGCTCGATAGGCTCGGCGTATGAGCACGGATCCGCAGGAGAAGGAGATCGCCCCGCGCGATCAGTACACCCACGGTCACCATGAGAGCGTGCTGCGCTCCCACACGTGGCGCACCGTCGAGAACTCGGCCGCCTATCTGGCACCCCACCTCGTGCCGGGCGTCTCGGTGCTCGACCTCGGCTGCGGGCCGGGAACGATCACGGTCGACATCGCCCGGCGCGTCAGCCCGGGCCGGGTGGTCGGCGTCGACGTCGCCCCCGAGATCGTCGCCCAGGCGCGCGGCCTCGGCATCGACAACGCCCTGGCCAACGCGGACTTCCTCGTCGCCGACGCCTACGCACTGCCCTTCGACGATGGCACCTTCGACGTCGTGCACGCCCACCAGACGCTCCAGCACCTCGTGCGGCCCGTCGATGCGCTGAGCGAGGCGTTGCGCGTGCTGAAGCCCGGTGGCCTGCTCGCCGTCCGTGACGTCGACTACGGGGGAGTCACCTGGTTCCCCGCCCTATCCGGACTCACCGAGTGGCTGAGCGTCTACCACGATGTGGCGCGCTACAACGGGGGAGAGCCCGATGCCGCGCGCATGCTCAAGTCGTGGGTGCGCGCCGCCGGATTCACCGACGTCGAGTGCTCGGCATCGGTGTGGTGCTTCGCCTCGGATGCCGAACGCGAGTGGTGGGGCGAGTCGTGGGCCGTGCGCGCCACCGAGTCCGCCTTCGCCGCGCACGCCATCGAGGCCGGCATGGCCGACCTCGAGGAACTGCGTGCGATCAGTTCGGCGTGGCGCGAGTGGAAGGTCGACGCAGACGGCTGGATGCAGATGCCGCACGGCGAGGTGCTCGCTCGGAAGCCCGAGTAGGACTCGCTACCAGTCGTCCTCGTCGTCAACGGACTGGGCGGGCAGCACGATCTGGGCGGAGTCGTCCTCGGCGACGTAGCGGATGACGGTGCCGTCGTCGAGCTCGATCACCGGCTTGCCCTCGAGCCAGGTGAGGGTCCAGCGCCAGTCGGCTCCGGCATCCGGAGTGATCTCGTCGTCGGTCTCGACGGCGTCGAGCGCGAACCCGACCACCTCGGGCAGGTTGGCCGGGCGGTCGGTGCCCCGGAACGGCCAGCGGGTGCCGAGCTGCATCCTCAGACCTCGGTCTCGTAGGTGACCCAGGACGTGCGGGTGCCCGCGTTGTCGTAGAGCCGCTGGGCGGTCTCGTTGTCGGCAGCGGTGATCCAGGTGACGGCACCGGCGTTGCGCTCGCGTGCGATGCGCTTGGCCTCCTCGATCAGGGCACCGCCGACGCCGTGGGAACGGGCCTCCTCTGCGACGAACAGGTCGTCGAGGAAGATCGCGCGGTCGGCCTCGAGGGTGCGCGGATACTCGCGCACATGGGCGAAACCGACGAGCTTGCCGTCGTCCTCGGCGACATAGCCCGAGAGCTCGTGCGCCTTGTCAGTGAGCCAGGACCAGACGATGAGGGCCTTGGTGTCTGTGACCTCGGACTCGTAGAAGGCGCTGTAGCCCTCCCACAGTCCGAGCCAGTCGAAGAAGTCGCGATCCACGACGGGGCGAACCTGAACAGTCATTCGTATGCTCCTAACTTTCCGGCACTGTCTCGAGGACGATGTCGGTGACGGCGAGTTCATCGGCTTCAGCGAAGTCGAGCACCGCAATGCGTCCAACCGCGGCGAGGTCCGAGGCTGCCTGCCGAAGCAGTGCGACCTGTTCTCCTGTTCCCGCAATTACAGCAGAAATCACTGGTGTGCGCTGAGAAACCTTCGCGTCGGTCTTGGCTCGGCGGATGGCCGTGAGCGCACGGCTGGCGAGGTCGAGCACGGCTGTCACGCCGTCCTCGGCTCCGGGGATCTCGATCTCGTTCGGCCAGGCCGCGACGTGCACCGAGCCGTCGTTCGACCAGGACCACGCCTCCTCGGTCGCGAACGGCACGAAGGGGGCGAACAGGCGGAGGAACACCGAGAGCGCGGTGTGGAGTGCGGCGACGGCCGACTCCTTCTCGGCATCCGCGCCACCGTAGGCACGTTCCTTGACCAGCTCGAGGTAGTCGTCGCAGAAGGTCCAGAAGAACGCCTCAGTGACCTCGAGCGCGCGAGCGTGGTCGTAGTTGTCGAGGGCGATCGTGGCCTGGTGCACGACCTCCGAGAGGGAGGCGAGCATGCTCAGGTCGACCGCGTTGGTGACCGCGGAGTCGCCGGCGCTGCCTGCACCATGGATGAACTTGGCCGCGTTCAGGAGCTTGATGGCGAGACGGCGGCCGATCTTGATCTGCGTGGGGTTCTGCGGATCGAAGGCGGCGTCGGTGCCGAGCCGCGAGGATGCCGCCCAGTAGCGCACGGCGTCAGAACCGTGCGTCTCGAGGATGTCGGCCGGCGTGACGACGTTGCCCTTCGACTTCGACATCTTCTTGCGGTCGGGGTCGACGATGAAGCCTGAGAGCGTCGTGTGGTTCCACGGGCGCTCACCGTGCTCGAGCTCGGCTCGCAGCATCGTGGAGAAGAGCCAGGTGCGGATGATGTCCTGGCCCTGCGGACGCAGCGAAAACGGGAACACCAGCTCGAACAGCTCGGGGTCGCGCTCCCAGCCACCGGCCAGCTGCGGGGTGAGCGACGAAGTCGCCCAGGTGTCCATCACATCGTGTTCGCCGACGAAGCCGCCGGCCCGACCACGCTGAGCCTCGTCGTACCCGGGCGCGGCGTCCGACGACGGGTCGACGGGCAGAAGGTCCTGGGTGGCGACGATCGGCTGGTCGAAGACGGGGTTGCCGTCGGCGTCGAGCGGATACCAGACGGGGATCGGAACACCGAAGAAGCGCTGGCGCGAGATGAGCCAGTCGCCGGTGAGGCCGCCCACCCAGTTCTCGTAGCGCACACGCATGAAGTCGGGATGCCAGGCGAGCTCGCGGCCGCTCTCGAGCAACTTCGCGCGCAAGGCCTCGTCGCGGGCGCCGTTGGAGATGTACCACTGACGGGTGGAGACGACCTCGAGCGGCTTGTCGCCCTTCTCGAAGAACTTGACGGGGTGCGTGATCTTCTTGGGCTCCCCGATGAGCTCGCCCGAGGCGCGCAGGAGGTCGACCATGGCCTGCTTGGCCGAGAAGACGGTCTTGCCTGCGAGCTCGGCGTAGGCGGCGAGGCCGGCCTCACTGGTGATGACGTCGGGGGCGTCGGCGATGATGCGACCGTCGAAGCCCATGATCGCGCGGTTGGGCAGGTCGAGTTCGCGCCACCAGACCACGTCTGTCACGTCGCCGAAGGTGCAGATCATGGCGATGCCCGATCCCTTGTCCTTCTGCGCGAGGTGGTGGGCCAGCACGGGGACCTCGACGCCGAACACCGGGGTCGTGACGGTCGTGCCGAAGTACGGCTTGTAGCGCTCGTCGTCGGGGTGCGCCACGAGGGCGACGCAGGCGGGCAGCAGCTCGGGCCGGGTCGTCTCGATCTCGATGGTCCCGCCGTCGGGCTTGTGGAAGGCGACGCGGTGGTATGCGGCGGGCTGCTCGCGGTCCTCGAGCTCGGCCTGGGCGACGGCGGTGCGGAAGGTGACGTCCCACAGCGTCGGCGCCATGGCCTGGTAGGCCTCGCCGCGCTCGACGTTGCGGATGAAGGCGAGCTGGGAGGTGAACAACGCCTCGTCGCCGATGGTGCGGTAGGTCTGGGTCCAGTCGACGGAGAGGCCGAGGTCGCGCCAGAGCTTCTCGAACTGCACCTCGTCCT
Source organism: Orlajensenia leifsoniae (assembly GCF_004570845.1). Classification (GTDB taxonomy): domain Bacteria; phylum Actinomycetota; class Actinomycetes; order Actinomycetales; family Microbacteriaceae; genus Orlajensenia; species Orlajensenia leifsoniae. The sequence continues at coordinate 402,256 of NZ_SPQZ01000002.1, forward strand.
CATGGGTGAGCTGTTCGCAGAGCTCGATGAAGTTGCGGCGGCTGACGGGCTTTTGGTCGGCGGCCTTGGTGCTCTTGCCGTCGCCACCCTCGAACGGCGGGGTGAAGTCGGCCTCGTAGGGCAGCGACGGGTCGCAGCGCACACCGTAGTAGTTCTGCACGCGGCGCTCGGTGGGCAGGCCGTTGTCGTCCCAGCCCATCGGGTAGAAGACGCTCCGGCCGCGCATGCGCTGGAAGCGGGCGATGACGTCGGTGTGGGTGTACGAGAACACGTGGCCGATGTGCAGCGAACCCGAGGCCGTCGGCGGCGGGGTGTCGATCGAGTAGATGTTGTCGCGCGTGGCGCGCTCACGGTCGAAGCGGTGGGTACCGTCGGCTTCCCACGCTGCTCCCCACTTGGACTCGAGCCCCTCGAGGGCCGGCTTGTCGGGAATGGCAGCGGACATGATGATGCTCCGATCGGTATGGACGGCACCGTGTCAGTGGTGAAGTGCCTGATTAGTCTCCACAGAGCTTACCGGCACCGGATGGCTCAGCCCAGCGAGCGCAGTCGGGGTGCGTCTGCGATCAACGATCGGGTGTACTCGTGCTGAGGATCGGTGAACACGCTCTCGGCGTCGCCGTGCTCCACGATGCGTCCATGTCGCATCACGGCGACGGTGTCGCTCATGTGCCGGACGACGCCGAGGTCGTGCGAGATGAACAGCAGCGACAGCCCGCGCTCGCGCTGGAGCTCGTCGAGCAGATCGAGCACCCGGGCCTGCACAGTGGTGTCGAGGGCCGAGACGGGTTCGTCGCACACGAGGATCTCGGGGGCTTCGGCGAGGGCGCGCGCGATCGAGACCCGTTGGCGCTGGCCTCCAGAGAGGGTGAGCGGATGGCGGGCGGCGGCATCCGGTGCCAGCCGAACCTGCTCGAGCAGATCGACGACCTCCGTGCCCGTGGCAGCGGGACCGAGCGCGTCGCGGAGGATGCGCTCGACGGTCCAGCGCGGATCGAAGGACCCGAGGGCATCCTGGTAGATCGCCCCGATGCGCGGCCGCAGAGGACGGCGCTCCCGTTCGGGGAGGCTCGACCACGCCGAACCACCGAGCAGCACCTCCCCACTGTCTGGGGCGGCGATGGCGAGCATCAGGCGGGCCACAGTGGTCTTGCCCGATCCGGACTCGCCGACGAGCCCGAGGGTGCGTCCGCGTTCGAGGGAGAACGACACGTCGTCGACGGCCAGGGTGGGGGTGCCCCTCGTGGTGAAGGTCTTGGTCAGGGCGCGGCCCTCGAGCACGATCTCCCGCGGCGCTGATGCCGTCACCGGCCGGCTCACCAGTGCGTTGGACCGGTCGACGAGCGTGAGCGGGTGGCCTCGGGGCACCTCGGTCGGCACCGCCGCGACGAGGGCCCTGGTGGTCGGATGCCGTGGGCTGGTGATGACCTCCGTCGTCGGTCCCTCCTCGACCACCAGGCCGTCGTCGAGCACGATGATCCTGTCGGCGAGGGCCGAGACCACGGCCAGGTCGTGACTGATCAGCAGGATGCCCGTGCCCCGGTCGCGAGCCTCGGCGAGCAGCGCCAGCACCCGGGCCTGCACTCCGACGTCGAGAGCCGTCGTCGGTTCGTCGGCGATGAGGAGCGGGGGATCGAGGGCGATGGCCGACGCGATCAGCGCTCGCTGCCGCATCCCTCCCGAGAGCTCGCCCGACCGGCGGTCGATCGCACCGGCCGGGTCCGGCATGCCGACGAGTTCCAGCAGCTCGAGCACCCGGGCGCGGGCGGCGGCCGCCGGCATCCGTCGATGCAGGCGCAGGGCGTCTCCGATCTCACGGCCGATGGTGCGTAGGGGGTCGAGGGAGACCAGTGCGTCCTGCAGCACGAGTCCCACGCCCACCCCGCGCAGGCGCCGCCACTCCCGCTCGCCGGCTCGCAGCATCCCGGTCCCGCCGACGTCGAGTCGATCGGCACGTACGGCGGCGTCGGCTCCGGCGAGGCCGAGCAGGCTGCGCGCCGTGACGGACTTGCCGGAGCCGGACTCGCCGACGATCGCGACGCACTGCCCGGCCGCGATGCGCAGGTCGAGGCCCTGCACGACGGCACGGCGAACACGGCCGGTCCCGAAGGAGACCTCCAGTCCCCGGACGTCGAGCACGGGATCCCGGGGTGCAGCGACGTCGGTCATCGCACGCCTCCTCTGCGACTGGTGATGGCTCGACCGAGCACCGTCGTGGCGATGGTCGTGAGCACGATCATGAGGCCGGGGAACACCGTCATCCACCAGGCCGTCGTGATGTAGGTGCGCCCGGCCGACAGCATGGCGCCCCATTCCGGAGCAGGCGGCTGGGCGCCGAGACCCAGGTAGCTCAGCGCCGAGGCCCAGACGATGGCCTGACCGACACCCAGGGTCGCGAGCACGGCGATGGGTGCGAGGGCGTTGGGCAGGATGTGCCGCCGGATGATCCTGGACGGGCTGTGGCCTAGCACCCGGGCCGCCTCGACGAAGCCCGAGGAACGGATGCCGCGCAGCTCGCCCTGGATGATCCTCGCGTAGCCCGGCGCCGTCGACAGGCCGACCGCGATCGTGGCCGTCACGGGGCCGGGACCGTACAGCACGATGACGAGCAGGGCGAGGAGGAGGCCGGGGAAGGCGAAAAGCACCTCGTTCACCCGGCCGACGGCGAAGTCGAGGGCTCTGCCGCCGAGGCCCCCGATGGCCCCGAGCAGCAGCCCGAGGGAGAGGCCGATGGCGGTGGCCGTGACGCCGATGAGCAGTGAGGTCGCCGTGCCCCAGATCACCCGGCTGTAGATGTCGCGCCCGGACTCGTCGGTGCCGAACCAGTGAGCGGCCGACGGCGGCTGGAAGGCGTCGCGGGGCGCGATGGCGTCGGGGCCGTAGGGGGCGATCAGTCCGGGCCAGATCACGGCGACGGCGAGGAAGACGACGAACAGGCCGGCCAGCACGGTTCCGACCCGGGGGAGCGGACGCGCGGCGGCCTCGACGGTGACGGTGCTGCGCACCTCGAGCTCGCTCATGGACGCGCCTCCTGCCGCAGGCGCGGGTCCGCCACTCGTGAGAGCGCATCCGTCACGAAGGTCATCACCACGTACACGAGGGCGACCAGCAGGACCACCCCCAGCACGACCGGGACGTCACGCAGTTCGACGGCGCGCAGCAGGGTGCGGCCGAGGCCAGGACGGGCGAAGATCGTCTCGACAACGACGGCTCCCGAGATGAGGTAGCCGACAGCCCAGCCCGACAGGTTGATGCCGGGCAGGGCGGCATGGCGGAGGGCATGGCGCAGACGGATGCCGGTGGCCGACTCGCCCCGCGCCCGAGCCGAGAGCGCGAACGGCTGTTCGAGCGCGATGAGCAGGTGCTCGCGCATCAGCTGGGCGAGGAACCCGGCGAGGGGGACCGCCAGGGTGATGACGGGCAGCACGAGTCCGGTCGGCGTTCCGGTCGACACCGCGGGCAGCCAGCCGAGCGCCGTGCTGAAGACGGCGATGAGCACTGTCGCCAGCCAGAACTGCGGCAGCGAGGCCGCCGTGAGCTCGACTCCCTGGGCGACGGCCCGGCTGACCCGCCCGGGTGCTGTCGACCAGAGGGCGAGGCCGATCGCGAGCAGCCAGGCGACGAGGAGCGCGAGCAGCGCCAGCACCACGGTGCCGGCCAGCTGCCCTCCGATCAGCTCCGCGACGGGCATCCGCAGGGCGTAGGAGTCCCCGAGGTTCCCCGTCACCAGGCGACCGAGCATGGCGAAGTACTGAACGAGAAGCGGCTGGTCGAGCCCGTAGTCTGCCCGCACCCTGTCGAGGGCCTCCTGCGACGCCTGGGAACCGGGCCCCCCGAGGATGGCCTGCGCCGGGTCACCCGGAACCAGGTGGATCGCGAAGAACGTGAGGGTCGCGACGGCCCACAGCACGAACAGCGCGCCGGCGAGGCGCCCCAGCGTGCGGCGGACGGCGCTTCCCATCGACTACTCGGAGAGCCAGGCGTCGGCGAAGGTCGGCGTCGACACCGTGGGCATCGCCCGTGCACCCTTCACGCTCGTGCTCAGCAGGAAGTGGTTCTGCTGGTCGTAGAGCGGCAGGGCGTAGAACCCGCCCAGGATGATCTTCTGCGCCTGTTCGTAGAGCGACGCGCGTTCCTCGGTGTCGCTCGTGCTCGCAGCGGAGCGGAGCAGCTCGTCAAGCTCGGGGTCGTTCAGCTGGGCGAGGTTGGCGAAGTAGCCGCTCGGAGCCGGGGTGATCCCCGCGGAGTCGTAGAGCGTGCGCAGCACATCGGGGCCGATCTTCGTGTACGGGGCGCTGACGAGCTCGTACGAGTCCGAGAAGAGGGCGCCGTACCAGCCCGAGATGTCGAGCGGCGAGATGACGACCTCGAAGCCGGCCTCCTTGGCCGTCGCCTGGATCTGCTCGAACAACGACTGCTCGGCCGGGATGGACTGGTTGGTCGACACCGGGAACCGCAGGGTCAGGCGCTTGCCGTCCTTCGTGCGGTAGCCGTCGGAGTCGCGCGTGGTCCAGCCGGCGTCGTCGAGCAGGCTGTTCGCCGCGTCGAGGTCGGTCGTGAAGAGCTTCTCGTCGGAGTAGCCGAGGGGCTCCACGCTGGAGAGCACGGAGTAGGACCGCGTGGCCGTTCCGAAGAACAGCGAGTCGATGCCGTCGTTGACGTCGGCGGCGCGGATGAACGCCTCCCGCACGCGCACGTCGTCGAACGGCGCCCGCGAGGAGTTGAGCTCGATGCGGTTCGACGCCCCGGGCCTGGGGGCGTCGATCTCGACGAGCGAGCCGTTCTTCGTGGCCTGGGCGATCGTGTCGGGCTGGGCGTTGTCGATCACATCGACCTCGCCGGACTGCAGGGCCGCATAGCGCGAGGCCGAGTCGGGGATGAAGCGCCACTCGATGCCCTCGAGGTAGGGAGCGCCGTCGTGGGCGGCGTCAGCCGGGGCGGAGGTGTAGTCGTCGTTGCGCGCGAGGGTGAGGTGATCCTGCTGCACCCACTCCTCGACCACGAAGGGACCGGTGCCGATGGGGGCGAGGCAGTTCTCGTCCATGCCGCGGGCGATGCCGGCCGGCGACTCGATGGCGACCCAGGGCTGGGCGAGGGACTCGAGAAGCGCGCTGTCGGGCGTGCTGAGGTGGAAGCGGGCGGTGGTGTCGTCGACGACCTCGACCGACTCGACCTTGCCGAGGGCGAGGTAGCCCGTCGACGACTGGGTGTCCGGGTTCTTGAGGTGCTCGACGTTGACCTTGACGGCCTCGGCGTTCAGCGGCGTGCCGTCGGTGAAGGTGACGTCGTCGCGGAGCGTGAAGTCCCAGGTGAGTCCGTCGTCGGATGCCGTCCACGTCGTGGCGAGCCACGGGATGATGGCGCCGTCCTCGTCGAGCGAGACGAGCGACTCGAGGAACTGGCCCGCGACGAGGGCCTGCGGGTAGTTGCCGCCGACGTGCGGGTCGAGGCAGTCGGGTTCGGCATCGCCGCTCGCGTAGACGAGAGTGCCGCCGGCCGTCGGAGTGGACGCTGCCTCGGGGGCGGCGGCCGTGCACCCGGCGAGCAGGAGGGTGGCACCGCTCGCGGCGGCCAACAGGGTGAGAAGACGCCGGTTCGTTCGAACCGGGGCTGAAGCGCTGCGCATCGAGGTCCTTGCACGTGGGGGAAGGGTGAAGCCCTCCTGCTCGTCGCGGGAGGGCATGATTCATCCTGACAGGACTCCGAGCCACATCGCCGTCGATTGGATTAGTTGGACTAACTCAATACACTCAAATCGTGCTCATTCGCGTCGATCCGTCCAGCCCACGGCCCCTGTTCGAGCAACTCGCCTCGGGCATCCGTGGCTCCATCGTCGATGGTCGTCTCGTCGACGGTGAGCGTCTCCCGTCGGCCCGGGCGCTCGCCGAGCAGCTCGACATCAACGTGCAGACAGTGCTGCACGGCTACAGAGTGCTGCGCGACGAGGGCCTGGTGGAACTGCATCGCGGCCGGGGAGCGGTCGTGACAGTGCGTGTCGGAGGTCACATGGTCCTGGCCGGGCTGATCCACGATCTCGTCGCCGAGGCACGCGAGCACAGGGTGGCCCCTGCGGCCCTGCACGCCCTCATCGACGAGGCCTATCGCTGAGGAGTCGTCGACGGGCGTTCGAGCCCCGTGTTCGCGTAGACTGAGGGCAACGACATCGATCCGGCCATCACCGGGGAGTCTTCGGCAGAACGGCGAGAGCTCAGTAGAACCGAACGGGTCTGGCCCGTCACAGCCAATGAACAAGCGGTGCAGCGGTTCCGGGCAGCTTCTCGGGATCGATGCGCAAGCGGGGTGGTACCGCGGTGGAGCTCGACGGGCTCGCCGTCCTCGTGGAGAAGTCTCTCTCGCATCCAGGAGCCACGCGTTGTACCCCAAGGGTCAGGATCCCCAGCACGCTTCCGACGGAGTCGTGCCGTCGCCGAACTTCCCCTCGATCGAGCGGGAGGTGCTCGAGTTCTGGAAGAACGACGGGACCTTCCAGGCCTCCATCGACAACCGCGACGGCGCTGCGGAGTGGGTGTTCTACGACGGCCCGCCGTTCGCCAACGGCCTTCCGCACTACGGCCACCTGCTGACCGGCTACGCGAAGGACGTCTTCCCGCGCTTCCAGACCATGCGCGGCAAGCAGGTTCACCGTCGCTTCGGCTGGGACACCCACGGACTCCCGGCCGAGCTCGAGGCCGAGCGCCAGCTCGGCATCACCGACAAGAGCCAGATCGAGGAGATGGGCATCGCCGCGTTCAACCGCGCCGCCCAGGACTCCGTGCTGCGCTACACCAAGGAGTGGGAGGGCTACGTCACCCGCCAGGCCCGCTGGGTGGACTTCGAGAACGACTACAAGACTCTCGACGTGACCTTCATGGAAAGCGTCATCTGGGCCTTCAAGCGCCTGCACGACAAGGGTCTCGCCTACGAGGGCTACCGCGTGCTGCCGTACTGCTGGCGCGACCAGACGCCGCTGTCGAACCACGAACTGCGCATGGACGACGACGTCTACAAGGACCGCCAGGACCAGACCGTCACGGTGACATTCCCGCTCACCGGCGCCAAGGCCGAGTCCCTCGGTCTCACCGCCGTTCGCGCCCTCGCCTGGACGACGACGCCCTGGACCCTGCCCACCAACGCCGCCCTCGCGGTGGGCCCGGACATCACCTACGCGGTGGTTCCCGCAGGGCCGAACGGGACTCCGGATGCCACGGTCCTGCGTGAGCGCTCCGGCGGCAACGACGGCACCGAGGTGCTCGGCGCCGAGTACCTCATCGCCATCGACCTGGTCGGCAACTACGCCAAGGACCTCGGCTACGAGTCGGCCGCCGACGCGACGGCAGCGGTCTCCCGCACGGTGCTCGGCAGCGAGCTCGAGGGCGTGACGTACGACCGCCTGTTCGACTACTACGCCGACGTCGATGCGTGGGGCATGCAGAACGGCTGGCGCATCCTCGTCGCCGACTACGTCACCACCGAGGACGGCACCGGCATCGTGCACCTCGCGCCGGCCTACGGCGAGGAGGACCAGAAGGTCTCCGAGGCGAACGGCATCCCCGTCATCATCTCCCTCGACGACGGCGGCAAGTTCCTCTCCGACGTGACGGATGTCGCCGGCCAGCTCTGGAGCGATGCCAACAAGCCGCTCACGCAGCTGCTCAAGGCCGAAGGGCGCCTCCTCCGCCAGGCCAGCTACGTGCACTCCTACCCGCACTGCTGGCGCTGCCGCAACCCGCTGATCTACAAGGCGGTCTCGAGCTGGTTCGTGCGCGTCACCGACTTCCGCGACCGCATGGTCGATCTCAACCAGGACATCACCTGGGTTCCCGAGAACGTGAAGGACGGCCAGTTCGGCAAGTGGATCGGCAACGCCCGTGACTGGTCGATCAGCCGCAACCGCTACTTCGGCTCGCCGATCCCGGTGTGGAAGAGCGACGACCCGGAATACCCGCGCATGGACGTGTACGGTTCGCTCGAGGAGCTCGAGCGCGACTTCGGCACGCAGCCTCGGAACGCGGCGGGCGAGCCCGACCTGCACCGCCCGTACATCGACGAGCTGACCCGCCCGAACCCCGACGACCCGACCGGGAAGTCGACCATGCGCCGCATCCCCGACGTGCTCGACGTCTGGTTCGACTCGGGCTCGATGCCGTTCGCCCAGGTGCACTATCCGTTCGAGAACCAGGAGTGGTTCGACAGCCACAACCCGGCCGACTTCATCGTGGAGTACATCGGACAGACGCGCGGCTGGTTCTACATGCTGCACGTGCTCTCCACCGCGCTGTTCGACCGCCCGGCGTTCACGAACGTCGTCAGCCACGGCATCGTGCTCGGCAGCGACGGCCAGAAGATGAGCAAGTCGCTGCGCAACTACCCCGACGTCTCCGAGGTCTTCGACCGCGACGGCTCCGACGCCATGCGCTGGTTCCTCATGTCGAGCTCGGTGCTGCGCGGTGGCAACCTCGTCGTCACCGAGGAGGGCATCCGCGAGGGCGTGCGCCAGGTGATGCTCCCGCTGTGGAGCACCTGGTACTTCTTCTCGCTGTACGCGAACGCCTCGTCGGATGCCGGTTACGAGGCGAAGCGCCGAACGGACTCGACCGACGTGCTCGACCGCTACCTGCTCGCCAAACTGGGCGACCTCGTCGGTGCCGTCACGACCGACCTCGAGCAGCTCGACTCCACGCTCGCGGCCGCGAAGCTCCGCGACTTCGCCGACGTGCTCACCAACTGGTACGTGCGGCGTTCCCGCGACAGGTTCTGGGCCGGCGTCGGCGAGGACGGCGCGGGCAGCGAGGCCTTCGACACGCTCTACACGGTGCTCGAGACCTACACCCGCCTCACGGCCCCTCTGCTGCCGCTCGTCTCGGAGCGCATCTGGCAGGGGCTCACCGGCGGCCGCAGCGTTCACCTGGCCGACTGGCCGGAGGCGTCCGAGTTCCCCGCCGACGACGCCCTCGTCGCCGTGATGGACGAGGTGCGCGCCATCAGCTCCACCGCTCTCTCCCTGCGCAAGCAGTCGGGCCTGCGTGTGCGACTGCCGCTGGCGAAGCTCACGGTGGTGTCGGCATCCGCCGCCGGCCTCGCTCCGTTCGAGGCCATCCTGCGCGAGGAACTCAACGTGAAATCCGTCGACGTCGTGGAGCTCGCCGAGTCGAGCGCTGCCGACTACGGCGTCTCCAGCCGCCTCACCGTGAACGCGCGTGCCGCGGGCCCGCGTCTCGGCAAGGAGGTGCAGAAGGCCATCCAGGGTGCTCGCACCGGCGACTGGTCGGAGACCGACGGAGTCGTCACCGCCGGCGGCATCGCGCTCGTCGAGGGCGAGTACGACCTCGTGCTCGAGGCGACGGCGGAGGCCGGCTCAGGCGTGGCGCTCGCGCTGCTCCCGGGCGGCGGCTTCGTGCTGCTCGACACCGTCATCACCCACGAGCTCGAGGCCGAGGGCCTGGCACGCGACGTCATCCGAGCCGTGCAGGACGCCCGCAAGGCGGCAGGGCTCGAGGTCAGCGACCGCATCCGTCTGCGCCTCACCCTGAACGAGACCGCTGCGACGGCGGCGCGCGTGCACGCCGAGCTCATCGGCGCCGAGACTCTGGCCGTCGACCTCGACATCGCCGTGTTCGGCGGCACCGAGCTGCCGGCCGAGGCCCTCTCAGTGGGCCGCGACTCCACCCTCACCATCGCTCTGGAGAAGGCATGAACGACGAAGACATCTGGCGCCAGCCCGCCGACGCCGTCTACGAGGGCCTGCTGGCCCGCATCGGCGAGTCGAACCCGCAGCCGCGGCTGACAGCCACCCGGCGCGCCGTCGAGCTGCTGGGCGACCCGCAGCGCGCCTACCCGGTCATCCACATCACCGGCACGAACGGCAAGACCAGCACCAGTCGCATCATCGACAGCATCCTGCGTGCCTACGGGCTCAAGACCGGGCTGCTGACCAGCCCGCACCTGACGCGCTTCACCGAGCGCATCCTGATCGACGGCGAGCCGATCACCGATGAGGCGCTGGTGCGCAACTGGGAGGACATCGAGCCGTACATCGCGATGACGGATGCCGAGCTCGAGGCATCCGGAGACGCCCCGCTCAGCTTCTTCGAGGTGCTCACCGTGCTCGCGTTCGCGTGCTTCGCCGACGCCCCGGTCGACGTCGTCGTGCTCGAGGTCGGCATGGGCGGCGAGTGGGACTCCACGAACGTCGCCGACGGACAGGTGGCCGTGTTCACGCCGATCGCCCTCGACCACGTCGGACGACTCGGCGACACCGTCGCCGCCATCGCCCGCACGAAGTCGGGCATCATCAAGCCGGCCGCGAGCGTGGTCTCGGCCGCGCAGGCACCGGAGGCCCTCGCCGAGCTCGAGCGTGCCGTGGAGCTCACCGAGTCGACCTTCGCCGTCGAGGGTGCGCAGTTCGCCCTCACCGAGAACCGCGTCGCCGTGGGCGGCCAGCTCATCAGCGTGCGCGGGGCGGCCGGAAGCTACGACGAGATGTTCCTGCCCCTCTACGGTGCGCACCAGGCGCAGAACGCCGCGGTCGCGATCGCGGCCGTCGAGGCGTTCATCGGCGGGGGAGCGCAGCCTCTCACGACGGCCCTGGTCGAGGAGGGTCTCGCGACGGCGACGTCGCCCGGCCGCCTGCAGCTCGTCGGCATCGAGCCGAGTGTCATCGTCGACGGCGCGCACAACCCGCACGGGGCGGCGGCGCTCGTCACCTCGCTCGAGTCGTTCTTCGACTTCGACGAGATCGTCGCCGTGGTCGGCATCCTCTCCGATAAGGACGCCCGCGGCATCGTCGAGGCCCTCGCCCCGGCCGTGCACCACTTCAATGTCACGGCGTCGTCGTCGGAGCGTGCCATCCCGGCCCCCGAACTCGCGAACGCCATGGTGGAGTGGGCGAACCAGGACATGGTGTTCGAGTTCGAGTCGGTGGCCGACGCCCTCGACGAGGCACGCCAGTGGGCGGCTGCCGCCCCGCGCCGGGCGGTCGTCGTGACCGGATCGATCACTCTGGTCGCCGAGGCCATGGAGTACGCGGCCGATCGCGACTGGATGACCTCGTGACGGGCGCGAGCATGCCCGGCGCCGATCTCCCCGATGACGCTGAGTCCCCGGATGCCGCACCCGCGCCGTCCGGTCGCACTCCGGCGCCCCGCTCGATCAAGCGCAGCCTCGCCTCGATCGTGCTCGGCTTCGAGCTCATCGTGGTGTTCCTCGCCGCCCTCGTGAACTACGGGCTGCCGACCGCCGGTCTCATCAGCATCGGGCCCGTCGCTGCTCTCGTGAGCGGCGGCGTCGTCTGCCTGCTCATCGTGATCACGCTCGGCCTGCTGCGGCATCCGTTCGCGTACGTGCTCGGATGGATCGTGCAGGCGCTGATACTGCTCGCCGGACTGCTCAACCCGGGAATGTTCTTCGTAGGAGCCATCTTCGCCGCCATGTGGACCTACGCCATGATCAGCGGCGGACGTATCGACCGACACAACAAGGAGTACGCATGACCACGATCGAAGAGACCCTCGTCCTCGTCAAGCCCGACGGCGTCGCCCGCGGCCTGACCGGGGAGATCCTGCGTCGCATCGAGGCCAAGGGCTACTCGCTCGTCGACCTCCGCCTCGTCGAGGCCGACCGCGACCTGCTCGCCCAGCACTACGCCGAGCACGAGGGCAAGCCGTTCTACGAGCCGCTCATCGAGTTCATGGAGTCGGGTCCGAGCGTGGCCATCCGCCTCGCGGGCAACCGCGTCATCGAGGGCTTCCGCTCGCTGGCCGGCACCACCGATCCGACCACTGCTGCGCCCGGCACGATCCGCGGCGACCTCGGACGCGATTGGGGCCTCAAGGTCCAGCAGAACCTCGTGCACGGCTCCGACTCGCCCGAGTCGGCCGCGCGCGAGCTCGCCCTCTGGTTCGCCTGAGTTCCGCACGCTCGGCCCTCTCGCTCGCTGAGGGCCGAGCGGAGCGACCGCCCGAAGCGCACGGCGCCACCGGAGACGCTTCTGGCGCGGACTCCGTCCGGCCCTCAGCGAGCGGTGGGTAACTCAGAACAGATAGCCCAGCACGTCGAGACGCAGCTGCGCGATGACCGCGACGATCAGGTAGCAGACGAGGGTGATCAGCGGGATCCAGCCGTACGCCGATGCCGCGAACCGCTGGAACCGCTCGGTCGTGGGGATGCAGCCCGTGCGCAGGTTGTCGATCGTGACCACCCAGAACAGCGGGATCACAACGGCCCAGGTGAGCATGCACCACGGGCAGAGCGTCGCGAGGATGTGGATGCTCTGGTACATCAGCCAGATCACGAACGCCAGGGCGCCGACGATCCCGATGTTCAGGCCGACCCAGAACCAGGCGGCGAACCGTGCCCGCGCCAGGATCGCCACGCCGATCGTGATGACAACGGGCCAGCAGACGAGTCCGATCACGGGGTTCGGGAACCCGAGCACCGCGCCCTGCGACGAGGCGAGGTTGACCGAGCACTGCACGATCAGGCTGAAGTCGCACGAGGCCCCCGTGCCCGGGAACTCGAGGGCGTGGAACTTCTCCAGGGTGAGTTCGAACGCGGCCAGAAGACCGAACGCGCCGAGCACCGCCAGCACGATTCCGACGGCATAGGCGGGTCTGGACTCTGTGCCGGCAGGGGTGGTCTCGCTCATGATTGGCGATTATGGCATGGCTGATCACCGCCGATCTGTGAAGCCGTGCGATAATCGGATGTGTCGACTGAGCCGCGCTCAGTCCGACGCCAAGAAGGCTTGATGGGTGCAGTTGCACCCGAACATTCGGTCCCAGACCGAGAGAAGTGGCAGCCAGAGCCAATGTGCCGGCTGCAGACGACAGAGGATTAGCGAGATTCCGCACCGGCGGAGACTCGCGTGAGAGAGTACCCGGAACGCGGATGGCGCGGCCAGTCGCACCGGTCGAGGAGTGCCCCAGCAATGGTGGAGAACAACGAGAACACTGACCCGACGAAGAATGTCGGGGAGACCGGTGGTCGCAAGCGCACGCGCATCTTCGGGGCTCGCAAGAGCCAGAAGAAGGCCGAGCAGGCACCTGTCGAGACCACGACCGAGGTGACGGATGCCGCCCAGACCGCGGCCTCTGATGCCGCAGTCGAGGCGCCGGCCGCCGCTGAGTCGAAGGCCGAGCCGAAGGCCGCTGAGCCGAGAGCTGCAAAGGCCCAGGCCGCGCCAGCCGTGGAGAAGCAGTCGGTCGAGGCGCCCAGCGCTGACGCGCAGGCCGCCGACGAGGCGCCGACCGAGGCGGGGGACGCCGCAGCCGAGCCGCAGGGCGAGCCCGCGGCATCCGTCGCCCCGACGCTCTTCCCCGCAGCGTTGACGACGACGTCGCTCATCTTCCACGCGCCCGAGATCGCGGCCCTGCCGCCGCGGCCGAACCGCGGCGGACGCCCCGACCGCTCGGAGCGCGACGACCGCGACCAGGACGACGACTTCGAGGAGTCGGAGTCGACTGTGCGCCGCCGCGCTCGTCGTCGCAGCGGTGACGAGAGCCGTGGTGGGTCGGACGACCCGACGAACACCGTGGTCAAGGTGCGCACCCCGCGCCAGCCCGAGCTCATCACCGAGCCTCAGCGCATCAAGGGCTCGACCCGCCTCGAGGCGAAGAAGCAGCGTCGTCGGGATGGCCGCGACGCCGGTCGTCGTCGTGCCGTCATCACCGAGGCCGAGTTCCTCGCCCGCCGCGAGTCCGTCGATCGCACCATGGTCGTGCGCTCTAAGAGCGCCCGCATCCAGATCGGCGTGCTCGAGGACGGCGTGCTCGTGGAGCACTACGTCGCCCGCAACCAGGACGCATCCCTCATCGGGAATGTGTACCTCGGCCGCGTTCAGAACGTGCTGCCCAGCATGGAGGCCGCCTTCGTCGACATCGGACGCGGCCGCAACGCCGTGCTGTACTCCGGTGAGGTGGACTGGGAGGCCGCCGCTGCGGAGAATCCGGGTGGCAACCAGCCGCGCCGCATCGAGCTCGCGCTGAAGCCCGGCGACAAGGTGCTCGTGCAGGTCACGAAGGACCCCGTCGGCCACAAGGGCGCCCGTCTGACCAGCCAGATCTCGCTGCCCGGCCGCTACCTCGTGTACGTCCCCAACGGCTCCATGAACGGCATCAGCCGCAAGCTCCCCGACACCGAGCGGGCGCGCCTCAAGAAGATCCTCAAGGAGGTCCTCCCCGACAACCAGGGCGTCATCGTGCGTACTGCGGCCGAGGGTGCGACCGAGGAGCAGTTGACCCTCGACGTCAACCGTCTCATCGAGCAGTGGGCGTCGATCTCCAAGCAGCTCGAGACCGTGCAGGCTCCCGCCCTGCTGCACTCGGAGCCCGACCTGCTCATCAAGATCGTGCGCGACGTCTTCAACGAGGACTTCCAGAAGATGGTCATCGCCGGCGACGAGGCCCAGGAGACCATCGAGGCCTACCTGCGCGCTGTCGCCCCCGATCTGGTCGAGCGCGTCGAGACCTACACCGGCGACAAGGACGCCTTCGACGAGTTCCGCATCTCGGAGCAGATCGAGAAGGCCCTCGACCGCAAGGTGTGGCTGCCCTCGGGTGGCTCGCTCGTGATCGACCGCACCGAGGCCATGACTGTCGTCGACGTCAACACCGGCAAGTTCGTCGGCTCCGGGGGAAACCTCGAGGAGACCGTCACCAAGAACAACCTCGAGGCCGCCGAGGAGATCGTGCGCCAGCTGCGCCTGCGCGACATCGGCGGCATCATCGTGGTCGACTTCATCGACATGGTGCTGGAGTCGAACCGCGACCTCGTGCTGCGCCGTCTCGTCGAGTGCCTCAGCCGCGACCGCACCAAGCACCAGGTCGCCGAGGTCACCTCGCTCGGACTGGTGCAGATGACCCGCAAGAAGCTGGGACTCGGCCTGCTCGAGTCGTTCAGCGAGAACTGCGAGGTCTGCGCCGGCCGCGGCATCATCGTGCACCACGATCCCGTCGTGCGTCACCGTCAGCAGCAGCAGACGCCTCAGCCTGCCATCGCCGGGTCGGGCAACCGTCGTCGCGGTGGCGGCCAGTCCGCTCCGAGCTCGCAGTCGGCAGCGCCGACGGATGCCGCCAAGTCGGGCAACGGCACGCACGGGATCACCGAGGACGCCAAGCACGCCCTCGCCATGATCGCCGCATCGACCCTGCACCCTCACGAGAAGGAGGCTGCAGCAGCAGCCGTCGTCTCGGAGCCCGCCGAGGACCAGGAGCAGTCGACCACCGAGGCGTCGTCGACCGAGGCAGCATCCGGCGATCGCAAGTCGTCGCGTCGTGGTCGTCGCGGACGTCACGGCAAGGGCGAGCAGGCCAACGCCGAGCAGGCCAACGCCGACCAGGCGTCGGGCGAGCAGGCTAGCGCCGCGCAGCCGAAGGACGAGCAGACCGATGGCCGGTCTCGGTCGACGGATGCCGCAGCCGAGGCCGAGCCCGAGCCGGCCGAGCAGCAGTCCACCCGGCCCGCCGCTGAGGCACCGGATGCTGTAGCGGCTGCGCCGAGCGTCTCGGCGGCCTCCGAAGCTGGGAATCGTCCGGCAGAAAAGCGCCCGGCTTCGCGCCGTGCCCGCCAGGAGAAGCCCGTCACTACTGAAGCTCCCGTCGCGATTCTCGACATCCCCGTGGTGGCCAAGGTCGTGCGAGAGCCCAAGCGCGTGAACCCCGTCGAGGCCGAGCACCTGCTCGACTCGGTGCTCGACTCGCTGCCTCAGCCGAAGCAGGCGGGTCAGGGTCGGGCACGCAGCCGACGAGTGACGACGGCCGGGCTCTCGACCACCCCGGTCGAGCCCATCGTCACCACCGGCGCGGGCGAGTAGACCCCTACAAGCCCCGCCGTTCGCGGGCAGTCACCCGGAGTCCGCTCGCGCGGAGCCGGGTGACCAGCTCGCGATTCGACACGAAGACCGCCCCGGCGGCCACGAGAGCCTCATGGCGCTCGAGTGGCACGTCGTAGTGGTCCCGGTCGAAGCCACGCCTGGGGATGCCGTTCGCGGCAGCGAAGGCGTGGAGTTCATCGAGTGAGGCGTCGCTCACGAGATGGGCCCAGATCGTGTCGTGGGCCGGCCACATCGGCTGGTCGATGAGCACGGTCATGTACGTGATCATAAGGCGGACCACCGGGCGACGCGCCGGGTGGCCCTGTTTGACCGAGGTAGATCCTTCGGCTAAACTCGACCGTTGGTGTGTGTTGGATTCTTCGTCCTCACCCTCACCGTGGTTTTCTGGTTGGCCAGGTCGGCTCGGATCGGTCAACCCAGCGGAATTTTCCCGTGAAACGAATCGGGGCTTCTCGGAGCCCCCCAGAGAATAGGTACGTAAAGTGGTTTACGCAGTTGTGCGCGCCGGTGGCCGCCAGGAAAAGGTCGAGGTCGGGACCATCGTCACGATGGACCGCATCAAGGCTGACAAGAACGGCAACGTCGAGCTCGCTCCGGTGCTGCTTGTCGATGGCGACTCGATCACCTCGGACGCCAAGTCGCTCGAGAAGGTGACCGTCACGGCCGAGGTCCTCAACGACCTCCGCGGTCCGAAGATCGTCATCCAGAAGTTCAAGAACAAGACCGGATACAAGAAGCGTCAGGGCCACCGTCAGGAGCTCACGCGCGTCAAGATCACCGGCATCAAGTAAGCCCTGAGGAGACTGACAGATGGCACACAAAAAGGGCGCAAGCTCCACCCGCAACGGTCGTGACTCGAACGCACAGCGCCTCGGCGTGAAGCGCTTCGGCGGCCAGGTCGTCGGCGCAGGCGAGATCATCGTCCGCCAGCGCGGCACCCACTTCCACCCCGGCGCCAACGTCGGCCGTGGCGGGGACGACACTCTGTTCGCCCTCTCGGCCGGTTCGGTCGAGTTCGGCAACAAGGGCGGCCGCAAGGTCGTCAACATCGTGGCGGCCGCCGAGTAGGCACCGCACGATTCGATGGACGCGAGGGCGGGCTTCGGCTCGCCCTTCCGTCTTTCCAGCGCACGTCCACCCGGACGCTGCGCCCCCGATGTTCAGGAGAACCCCGCATGACCACCTTCGTCGACAACGTCACGCTGCACCTGCGTGCCGGTCATGGGGGCAACGGATGCGTCTCCGTCCGTCGTGAGAAGTTCAAGCCGCTCGCAGGACCCGACGGCGGCAACGGCGGCCACGGTGGCGACATCATCCTCGTCGCCGACCCGCAGACCACGACCCTGCTCGGCTACCACCGCGCGCCTCACCGCTCGAGCGCGAACGGCGGGCCGGGAATGGGCGACCACCGCGCCGGCGCCAACGGGGGAGACCTCGAGCTGCCCGTGCCGCTCGGCACCGTCGTCAAGGACCGTGACGGCAACGAACTCGCCGACATGAGCGAGCCGGGCATGCGCTTCATCGCTGCCCCGGGTGGCCAGGGCGGGCTCGGTAACGCCGCCCTCTCCACCACCAAGCGCAAGGCGCCCGGCTTCGCGCTCCTCGGCATCCCCGGCTACGAGGGCGATGTCGTCCTCGAGCTGAAGACCGTCGCCGACGTCGCCCTCGTGGGTTACCCCTCCGCCGGCAAGTCGAGCCTGGTCGCCGCCCTGTCCGCTGCGCGCCCGAAGATCGCCGACTACCCGTTCACCACCCTGCACCCCAACCTCGGAGTCGTGCAGGCCGGTGACGTCCGCTACACGATCGCCGATGTTCCCGGCCTCATCGAGGGCGCCAGCGAGGGCAAGGGCCTCGGCCTCGAGTTCCTGCGCCACGTCGAGCGCTGCACTGCGCTCCTCCACGTGCTCGACTGCGCGACGCTCGACCCGGGTCGCGACCCGATCAGCGACCTCGACATCATCCTCACCGAGCTCGCCGCCTACCCTGTGCCTGAAGGCCAGAAGCCGCTGCTCGAGCGCCCCCAGCTCATCGCGCTCAACAAGATCGACGTGCCCGAAGGCCGTGAGCTCGCCGACTTCGTCACCGCCGACCTCGAGGAGCGCGGCTACCGCGTGTTCGAGATCTCTACGGTGAGCCACGAGGGCCTGCGCCAGCTGAGCTTCGCGCTGGCCGAGCTCGTCGAGCAGGGTCGCGCCGAGATCGCGGCCGAGCCGCCCCGCGAGCGCATCGTGCTGCGTCCGAGCGCCGTGAACGAGCAGGACTACACCGTCAAGGTGGAGGGTGGCTCCTACGGCGACATCTACCGCATCCTCGGCGTCAAGCCCGAGCGCTGGGTCGCGCAGACCGACTTCGCCAACGACGAGGCCGTCGGCTTCCTGGCCGACCGCCTGGCCAAGCTGGGCGTCGAAGAGCGCCTGTTCAAGGCCGGAGCCATCGCCGGTTCCACCGTCGTCATCGGCAAGGGCGAGGGCATCATCTTCGACTGGGAGCCCACCCTCACCTCGACGGCCGAGCTCATCACGGCTCCCCGTGGAACCGACGCCCGTCTCGACGGTGATCGTCGCCGCACCAGCGATGAGCGTCGCAGCACCTACTTCGAGCGGATGGACGCCAAGGCCGAGGCGCGTGCCGAGCTCGAGCGCGAGCGCGAAGCCGGCCTGTGGAAGGACAGCGACCACACCGAGGGAACCGCGATGGAGACCGAGGAACGGTGAGGATCAACGAGCGGGCAGACGTCCAGCGCGCCAAGCGCGTCATCGTGAAGGTCGGCTCGTCGTCGATCAGTGGTGACAACGCCGGACAGATCCCTCCGCTCGTCGATGCTCTCGCCGCAGCGCACGGGCGTGGAGTGGAGATCGTCCTGGTCTCCTCCGGCGCCATCGCGACTGGCATGCCCTACCTCCGGCTCGAGGAGCGACCGACCGACCTGGCCACCCAGCAGGCTGCGGCATCCGTCGGCCAGAACCTGCTCATCTTCCGGTACCAGGACAGCCTCGACCGCTATGACATCGTCGCGGGCCAGGTGCTGCTCACGGCCGGCGACCTCGACGACCCGACGCACCGGTCCAACGCCCAGCGGGCGATGGCGAGGCTGCTCGATCTGCGCATCCTGCCGATCGTCAACGAGAACGACACCGTCGCCACCCACGAGATCCGGTTCGGAGACAACGACAGGCTGGCCGCGATGGTGGCTCAACTGCTCGACGCCGATCTGCTCGTGCTGCTGAGCGACGTCGATTCGCTGTACACGAAGCCGCCGCAGGAGCCCGGGGCCGAGCGCATCGCGAACGTCGCCTACGGCGATGAACTCGAAGGCGTCGTCTTCGGGTCGACCACGGTCAACAGCGTCGGCACCGGGGGAGCCTCGACGAAGGCGTCTGCCGCCAGGCTCGCCGCCGAGTCCGGCACCGCGGTGGTCGTCACCTCGACGGCCCTCGTGCACGAAGCCCTCACCGGAGTCGACGTCGGCACCTGGTTCTCGCCCGCGGCGT
Source organism: Orlajensenia leifsoniae (assembly GCF_004570845.1). Lineage (GTDB taxonomy): Bacteria > Actinomycetota > Actinomycetes > Actinomycetales > Microbacteriaceae > Orlajensenia > Orlajensenia leifsoniae. Next base: position 421,576 of record NZ_SPQZ01000002.1, read on the forward strand.
AACGATTCCGCGGCTGCCCTAGGCTTGATCCATGCCTGAGACGGATGCCGCCCTGCCCGGATTCGAGGCGCGCCTCGACGACGCCCGCACGGCCTCGTTCGCCCTCGCCGTCGCGACGACGGCGCAGCGCAACTCAGCGCTGCACGCCGTGGCAGCGCACCTGCGCGGAGCCGCGCACGAGGTGATCGCCGCCAACGCACGCGACCTCGACGCCGGGCGCGAGAACGGCCTGTCCGATGGCCTGCTCGACCGGCTCGCGCTCGATGGCAGGCGGGTCGAGGCGTTGGCCGCAGCCGTGGAGCAGGTCGCGTCGCTCACCGATCCCGTCGGCGAGGTGGTGCGGGGCAGCACCCTCCCCAACGGCGTGCGCATCTCCCAGGTGCGAGTGCCCTTCGGCGTCGTCGGTGTCATCTACGAGGCCAGGCCCAACGTGACCGTCGACATCGCCGCGCTCGCGCTCAAGAGCGGGAACGCGGTGGTCCTGCGGGGCGGCTCCGCAGCCGAGAACAGCAACCGGGCTCTCGTCGGCCTCATCCAGGACTCCCTGGAGTCCGTCGGACTGCCGCGCACGGCCGTGCAGACCATCGACGACTTCGGCCGCGCCGGCGCCACGGCCCTCATGCAGGCCCGCGGCTTCGTCGACGTGCTCATCCCTCGCGGAAGCGCGGATCTCATCAACACCGTGGTCGCCGAGTCGAAGGTGCCCGTCATCGAGACGGGCGCCGGCGTCGTGCACATCTTCCTCGACGAGAGCGCGACGCAGGACTGGGCCGTGGAGATCGTGCACAACGCCAAGACGCAGCGCCCCAGCGTCTGCAACACGGTGGAGACCGTGCTCGTTCACGCCGATGCAGCCGAACGGCTCCTCCCGTCGGTGCTCGACCGACTCGCCGCATCCGGAGTCACCGTGCATGCCGACGAGCGCACCCGCGCCATCTGGCCCGACGCCACTCCGGCCACTGATGAGGACTGGGGCACCGAGTACATGAGCCTCGACGTGACAGTCGGCGTCGTCGACTCCCTCGACGACGCCATCGGCCACATCCGTCGCTACTCGACCAAGCACACCGAGTCGATCATCACCAACGACCTGGGCAATGCCGAGCGCTTCCTCAACGAAGTCGATTCGGCTGCCGTGATGGTGAACGCCTCGACGCGATTCACCGACGGCGGGGAGTTCGGATTCGGGGCCGAGGTGGGCATCTCGACGCAGAAGCTTCACGCTCGCGGACCGATGGGGCTGACCGAGCTCACGAGCACCAAGTGGATCGTGCGTGGCGATGGACAGGTGCGCGGCTAGCCGTACTAAGCTCTCGGACGGGGCGAAAAAGGCCGATTCGTCCGCAAAAGGAGAAACACATGACGTTCCTGACCACAGTTCTCGCTGAGACCGAAGCCGCCTCGAGCAGCTTCCCGACGATCATCTTCGGCGCGATCGCGCTCGTCGTCTTCGCGGCCCTCGGCTTCGTGGTGTGGAGCTTCCGCGATGTGGCGAACCGGCACGCGGTGAAGGCCGACGCATACGCCGCGGCGCATGGTGGCGGCCACGACGCTCACGGCGGCGGGCACTGACCGGAATCGGCTGAAGCCGACTCATGAGTGAGCCTTCGCGCCGGCGCCGGGTGGGCGTCATGGGTGGAACCTTCGACCCCATCCACCACGGTCACCTGGTGGCTGCGAGCGAAGTGGCGCAGTCCTTCGACCTCGATGAGGTCGTCTTCGTGCCCACCGGACAGCCCTGGCAGAAGACCGCGGTCTCCACCGGCGAGCACCGCTACCTCATGACCGTGATCGCGACGGCCTCCAATCCACGCTTCACTGTGAGCCGCGTCGACATCGACCGCACGGGCCCCACGTACACGATCGACACCCTGCGCGACATCCGCGCTGCACGTCCCGACGCCGAATTGTTCTTCATCACCGGAGCCGATGCGATCGCGCAGATCCTCACGTGGAAGAACGTCCATGAGCTGTGGGAACTCGCGCATTTCGTCGCTGTGAGTCGCCCGGGACACGACCTGAGCATTTCTGGATTGCCACAGGCGGACGTAAGCTTGTTGGAGGTTCCCGCACTTGCGATCTCATCGACCGCCTGCAGGGAACGGGTCAACCGGGGTTACCCGGTCTGGTATCTGGTACCCGATGGCGTGGTCCAGTACATCTCGAAGCACCATCTGTATCGGAGTGCGGCATGACGACGTGGCAGGATCAACCGCCACTGACGCGCAGACAGGCGCGTGAAGCGGAGCGTTCGCAGGAGAGCGCGGCTTCGCCGAGCCCTCTGACTCGCCGCGCAGTCACCACCGAGCCGACAGCCGGTGGCGAGGCCCCCCAACTCGTCACTCCCTACACGGGAACCATCGACACCATCGGCACTGCCGATGACGGAGACGGCGACAGCACCGACGCCGACGCGGCTGCCGAGAAGAACGACTACGACGCACTGCTGTCCGGTCGCCCTGCCGTCCCCAACTACTCCGGCTCGTCGTTCGCAGCGGGGAGCCTGACCAGCGCTCCTCCAGCGCCGCCCCAGGCTCCCGCCGAGGTCGCTCCGAGCGAGGCGCCCTCCTTCACCACGCCGGCGGCAGCCAAGGCTCCCGAGTTCCGCCAGCGTTCCTACGCTCCCGGCGGCAGCGCAGGCCTGCAGGCGGCGACGTCGGCTCCGGCCTCCAGCACCGATTCCATCGACGCAGAGACGGATGCCGCAGCCGAGGCCGACGGCACCCCCATGCGCACTCTCACCCGACGCGAGCTGCGCGCGATGCTCGCCGAGCAGGAGGCTGCAGCCGCAGCCGAATCGGCGACCGAGGTCGTGGTGTCGACGCCGACCGCTCAGCCCGAGGCCGAGCCGACGGCATCCGACACCGGACGTCGCGTCACCTGGTCACCGCCGGTGCCCGAGTCCGAGGCGGAGAACCGCCCGGTGTGGGAGACGGCGCAGACAGGCTTCTCGCTCCCTCCCACGGTGGCCGTCCCCGTGGTTCCGCCCGCGCCGACGCCCAGTGCGCCGATCGCTGAGGCCCCCACGCCGGCTGCCGTCGTGACGCCGCCCGCCGTCGTCACTCCTCCCGTAGCGTCGCCGTTCGACTTCGGCCACACCGACGACGTGTTGCCGCCGAAGCCGGTCGGCCACTGGTCGATCGACGCCGACCATGAAGACGACCGGGACGTGACCGGTGCGCAGCCGTCATTCGACCAGTTGCTCTCCCGGGGCATCGCCGCCGGCGGAGTGTCGGCCGGGGGAGTCCCCACGACGACGAGCGCACTCATCCTGCCGTCCATCCCGCAGAGCGGTGATGGCGCCGTGGCGCTCACCACCGGCGAGGTGCTGGTCACCGGATCGTTCGACCTTCCGCGCAGCCTCGGCTCGACGGGCGCTCACCCCGATCGCATCGACTCCTCCGAGATCGATCGTCTCTTCGAACTCGAGGATGCCGGTCCCGCGACCGGCGCCCAGCCGATCCGCGCCTCACGTGCCGTGAGCGGCCACACCTCGACGCGCGACGTCATCCAGCCTCCGCAGAAGCAGAGCCGCTGGACCGTTCCCTTCATCCTCTCCATCTCTGCGGGCGTCCTCGCCGTGGGCGTCGTGGCCCTCATCATCGCCGGACTCGTGTCCGGCATCTTCTGATGCGCCGACAGCGCGTCTCTTCTCATCAAGGAATCTCTTCATGCCTGCCACCGAACGCGCCATCGAACTTCTGAACATCGCCGCCCGCGCGGCCGATTCCAAGTCGGGTGAAGACCTCGTCGGTCTCGACACCTCCGGCCCGTTGCCCTTCGTCGACGCCTTCCTCATCGTCACCGGCAACTCGGAGCGCAACGTCGTCGCCATCGCGGGCGAGGTCGAGGACGAGCTCCTCGCAGCCGGAGTGAAGACCATCCGCCGCGAGGGCCGATCCGACGGACGCTGGATCCTGCTGGACTTCGGCGACATCGTCGTGCACGTCTTCCACCAGGAGGATCGCCAGTACTACGCGCTCGAGCGCCTCTGGAAGGACTGCCCGGTGGTGCCCCTCGAGCTCCCCGTGCACGACACGCGCGACTGAGCCCGCTCGATTTCACACCGACTCGCGATTGTAGTAATCTAATCAAGTTGCTTCCGGAGGAATCCGGAAGAGAACGGGTCTGTGGCGCAGCTGGTAGCGCACCTGCATGGCATGCAGGGGGTCAGGGGTTCGAGTCCCCTCAGATCCACCAAAACCCCTGATGAACGTCAAGTTCTCAGGGGTTCTTCTCGTTAAGCGAGTACCCCACGGCTGGCGGAGCCCTTCTCCGATTGCCCGAGTGAGCGTACGGTGTGCTGAGTGGTCGGCCGAGGCATTCGTGTTGGGTCCCGTCCTCCCCTCCAACAAGGACGATGTGTGTCAGAGCGGTCTTCGAGATCCAGTTCCACGAGGTCGAGCACATTCATGCGCGGTGGGAAGGGGCGTTCATGAGAAGGCGGGGGAGCATAGGTACGCGTTCGGATACCAGCCGGGCGGTGGCCTTCAGTGACGCCATCATCGCGATCGTCATCACGCTCCTCGTGCTCGATCTCCGACCGCCGGAGGCCGAGCCGGGTGGCCTTCTGACCGCCCTGCTGGAGGAGTGGCCCACCTACCTCGCCTACGCGGCGTCATATGTCTACCTGGCCGTGATCTGGCTGAACCACAAGGCCGCCTTCACTCGCATCGAGGAGATGGACCGCGGCCTGCAGTGGTCGAATCTGGGGATCCTGGCAACGCTCGCGCTGGTGCCATGGCCGACGGCGGTGATCGCCGAGACGGCCAGGACGGGCAACCTGGCGGATGAGCGGGTCGCGGTAGCGCTCTACGCGATCGTCGGAGCGCTGCTCTGCCTGTCCTGGCTCGTGTTCTTCTCGCATCTGGCGCGACATCCCGACCTCACCAAGGAGGAGGTGGACGATTCGTATTTCGCGCGCGAGCGCCCCCGAGCCATCATCGGAGTGGTGCTGTACCTGGCGGCGGGAATCGCGGGCGTCCTGATCCACCCTTTGGTGGCATCCGTGGTCTTCCTTCTCGTTCCCACATTCTTCGCCTTCACCAGCCACGGATTCGACCAGGGAGTGCCCCTTCTTCGATTCGGCCGCACCAACGACGACCGCGAGAGCGGAAAGCGGTCGGGCGACGGCTGATCACTGACAGCGGCTGTGGAGTCCGCGACCATCACCGAAGGCGCCCAGACCTACGGGACAGACCGCCTGGAGCGCTCAGCGTCACAGCGGGTGCCGTCAAGGTCTCTTCGGCGGTCACTCTGAGCGGAGCCGGAGTTCGGGATCCGAAGGTGAATTTCGGCAGAGCGCCCCTCAGCGTCGGGCCCTGCGTTCACGCGGGCTCGCCGCGTCAGCCGTTGTCGACGATCTCGCGCCCGTGCGCCGTGATCGCGTAGATGATGAGGATGTCGACGGCGATGACGATCAGCGCCCACCACGGCTGGGCGGGAACGAGGAGCAGCTGACCGATCGCACTGAGGCTGGCCACGATGATCGCGAGGACACGTGCCCAGGTGGCCCCGGTGAACAGGGCGATTCCGGTGAGGACGAGCACGGCGCCGATGATCAGGTTCCACCAACCCCAGCCGGTCAGGTCGAAGAGGAACAGCGTCCCGTTCTCGACGGCGTAGTAGTAGTTGGAGCCCACCAGCGCGACGAACCCCTGGATGAGGCTGAACACGCCGCTGAGAAGGAGGATGATGCCGGCGAAGCCGATCCATCCGACCCATCCGGTTGACTTCGAGACTTCGGCCATGTCGCTTACCCCTTTGCGATCGACGCCGGCAACGCTGCCGGGCGGTTTCTTCGGGTCGAGAATTCGCCCGTGCGCTGAGTATGTTGCCCTGTGATGTGGGGCGTCAACAACTATTACGTGGTGCCGACCGCCGGTGGGTGCGCCGTCACCTGTGGTCGGACTTCACGCGTCCGTGGGCAGCCACCGCATAGATGATGAGCACGTCGACGACGAAGACGATCAGTGCCGACCACGGCTGCGTAGGCATGAGGAGCAGTTGGGTGATCGCGCTCAGGCTCGCCGCGATGACCGTGATCACCCGCGCCCAGAGGGAGCCACCCGTGAGGGCGATGCCGGCGGCGATCAGAACGATGCCGACGATGATGTTCCACCACCCCCACAGGGTGAGGTCCAGCGGCACGAGGCTTCCGTCCACGACTGCGGAGTAGGTGTTCGATCCGATCAGCGCGAAGAACCCTTGGAGCAGGTTGAAGAGCCCGTTCAGGATGAGGAGGATGATGGCGAGGCGAACCCATCCCTCCCAGCGGGATCTTCTCATCAGCTCAGCCATGACCGCTGGTTCTTCTCAGCCATTGTCGAGCTCCCGTCCGTCGCAGCGACGTCGTTGCCGGCTGGCAGGATGCTCCGCCGTGATCGGCAGTCTAGGACCGAAGAACCCTCCGCGACCATGCCGGGAATGGCTCTGGTCAGAGCAGCGCGACGACGTTAGCATCAGGAGTCCCCGAGGTGAACAGGGCTGTGATGGGCACGATCGACGCGTGGTGTGACGTACGTCGTAGCCGATGCATCCGCGTTCAGATCGGCCATCACTGTGCTCCACCGCGAGGGAAGAGATCTCCATGACGAACGGGTACCTCGGGATCGCGGAGCATGGACTGATCGGCGACCTGCAGACCTCGGCGCTGGTCGCGACGGACGGGACGATCGACTGGTTCTGCAGCCCGCGCTTCGATTCGCCGAGCATCTTCGGATCTCTCCTGGACAGCGCACGTGGCGGCCACCTCAGTACTCGCCCGCCCGGGGACGGCTACGAGACCAAGCAGCTCTACTTCCCGGACACGGCCATCCTCATCACCCGCTTCCTCACGGAAGACGGCGTGGGAGAGGTGATCGACTTCATGCCGGTGGCTTCTGAGACGCCCAGCGCCGATCACCGACTGGTTCGTGTGGTGCGCTGCGTGCGAGGAAAGATCGAGTTCGACTTCGAGATGGCACCGCGCTTCGACTACGGACGGCTCGCGCACGAGATGACCGTCAGCGACGACGGCGCGACCTACAGGGCGGGGGACACAGTCCTGACTCTGAGCCTCATCCGAGATCCCGACCAGGAGCAGCTCGCCGAAAGGCTGGCGCCATCGGATGAGGGCGACCTGCGTCTCTCACTCAGCCTCGTCGAAGGTCAGATGCGAGGAGTCATTCTCGAGACGGGCGGCGACCCGAGCCCGCGCGTGGTTCCGGTGGCCGAGGCCCAGAGGCTGTTCGACGACACGGTCCAGTTCTGGCAGGACTGGGTCGGCCAGTCGACCTATTCCGGCCGCTGGCGGGAGCAGGTGCAGAGATCGGCGATCACTCTGAAACTTCTGACCTACGCGCCGTCGGGCGGCCTCGTGGCCGCACCGACCGCAGGTCTGCCCGAACAACTCGGCGGCGAACGCAACTGGGACTATCGCTTCACCTGGGTGCGCGACGCGTCGTTCTCGGTCACGACGCTCATGCGGCTGGGCTATTTCAGTGAGGCCGCAGCGTTCGGCCAGTGGCTCAAGGCACGCGTGGCCGAGGCCGCGGGGAGCAGCACCGGACCGCTGAACATCATGTATCGGATCGATGGCGACCCGAACCTGTCCGAGGAAGTGCTGGACGGCTGGGAGGGCTACCGCGGCTCGTTCCCGGTCAGGATCGGGAACGGCGCAGCCGGGCAGTTGCAGCTCGACATCTACGGTGAGGCGATGGAGGCGATCTGGAAGCTCGACAGTGCCGGGTTCGGAATCGGACAGCCCGGTTGGCTCGCCATCACTCGCATCCTCGACTGGCTTGCAGAGAACTGGGACCAGCCCGAGGAGGGCATCTGGGAGACCCGGGGCGGGCGCAAGGACTTCACTTACGGTCGACTGATGTGCTGGGTGGCATTCGACAGGGGGATTCGCCTGGCGACGGCGCACGGCCGTCCGGCACCGCTCGCCCGCTGGATCACCGAGCGGGACCGGATCTACACCCAGATCATGGAGAAGGGGTGGAACACCGAGCGTCGAGCCTTCGTGCAGCAGTACGGAGAGCCCGTGCTCGACGCCTCCCTCCTGAAGATGGCGCAGGTGGGCTTCGTCTCGCCGTATGACCCGATGTGGCTGGACACCCTGACAGCGATCGAGGCCGAACTGGTCTCCGACAGCCTCGTCTATCGGTACGACCCTGACGCCTCGCCCGACGGATTGCGAGGTTCGGAGGGCACATTCTCGCTTTGCACGTTCCTGTACGTCGACGCGCTCGCGCGCTCGGATCGGCTCGACGAGGCTCGACTCACCTTCGAGAAGATGCTCACCTACGGCAACCACCTCGGTCTCTACTCGGAGGAGATCGCGCTCACCGGAGAACAGCTCGGCAACTTCCCGCAGGCGTTCACGCACCTCGCACTCATCGATGCCGCCATCACCCTGGACGACCGTCTGAACGCGACGGCATCCCGATCCCGGCGAGGTCGTTAGGCCGTCGCACCGGCGTCGACGGCGCTCTGCGCCGGGACTTCCGCCGCTGCGACGACAGGTTGCAGCGATCCGGTCGTGCGGAGGAAGACGATGATCCAGGCGAAGATGAGCACGAAGGCGATGAGTTCGACCGCTGTCAGGTTGTAGTAGCCGTTGATGAAGAACGTCGCGAGAACGACGATCACCGCGACGAAGACGTAGCCCAGCAGGAGGAACACGCGCGGCATCGAGGGGACCAGGGCTCGGAGCGAGAGAACCATCACCACGTAGATGATCGCCATTCCGGTCGCCGAGAGGTTGTGGATCTCGAGATTCTCGTCGACGGGGAAGATGCCTACGCAGGCGAGGAGTATGCCCATCAGGATGAGCGCCAGCCGCACCAGGTTGCGTCCCCGGAGTTCGGCCCGTGTCGCCGTCGGCAGCCAGATGGTGGCGTAATGCGCGATCGTGGTGACCATGACTCCGGCGATGACGAGGGTGACGTTGAAGGCCAGGGCCGAGATGTCGTCGCTGATGCCGAGAGTGCTGAGGTTCTTCTGCCACCAGAGCGGGTCGCTCGCGCTCAACATGCTCGCCAGGCTGCCGACGACCAGGAACCCGGCCAACACCAGCGACAACAGCATCGGGGTGAGATTGACCGCTGAGAGGAACGCCGCATAGGCCGAGATCGCCATGGTCACAGCGGCCAGGACCGCGGCCGACGTCGAATAGAGGCTCGCGCCGACGAATCCCGCGCTGAACACCGCGGCGAGGGCGACCCAGGCGAGCAGCGCGATGATCGCGTGCGCCAGGCACAGGGCGGCGACGTCGAACCAACGCAGCCGACGCCATCCGGGGGCAGCGACCTGTTGCGCTCCTCGCAGCACTGCGCCGTAGAGAAAAGCCAGAAGAGCCGCGATCGCCGCCCCGACTGCGGCGAGGTCTCCGAGCGACCCGCGCCCGGAGATGGGAACCTCCCGTCCCCAGAAGATGAAGAGCGCCGGCACCACACCGACGATGAATCCGGCGGCACCGACGAGGAGGGCTGTGGATTCGCGCGACTCTGCATTCGCGGTCGGGTTCCTGACGATGCGGGAGAGAGACGTCGACTGACTCACCAAGACCTCCGTGTGATCCGGCGCGATCGCCTACGAACGCGCTGTCTGATCGGAGCGTACCGGTGCAGGGCTGCTCGGAGAAGTGCCGCGCCCGGCGATCATCGAGACACGCTCACTCGTGTTCCGGCAGCAGCGGTGTCGACCAGCCGGGATCCCTGTCGAGTTGGGTGGCTCGGGCCACGGATGCCGCACCGAAGCGGTCGCGCACAGCATCGAGCACGGTGTCGAGGCGCGCCGAGTCGTACCAGTCGATCGGCAGCTCCGGCTGGAGGCTGTCGGCTGACGCCAGCTGCGACAGCGAGACGCCGATGAGGGTGATGCCGCGTTCCGAGATCTCCGATCGAGCGGAGACGAGCAGCTCTCGCGCGACGGCGAGGAGCACCGTGGTGCGGTCGGTCGGGGAGTGCACGGTGCGCGATCTGGTGGCCTTCGCGAAATCGCCGTAGCGAAGACGCAACACGACCGTGCGGCACACGCGATCGCCGTCGCGCAGTCGTCGTGCGAGCCGATCGACGATCTGGGTGAGGATGACGTCGAGTTCTTCGACCGAGCGTGGGTGGCTGCCGAGCGCGCGCTGAGACCCGATGGATGAGCGGCGACGCGTGGTGTCGACCGGGCGCGGGTCGCGCAGCCGTGCCAGCGCGTGGAGATGAGCACCGGTCGCCTTGCCCAGCAGCCTCTCGGCGGTCGCGGCTTCGAGTTCGCCCAGCTGCCCGACCGTGGTGATGCCGAGCCGGTGCAGCTTGTCGGCGGTCACGGCGCCGACACCCCACAACCGTTCCACCGGCAACGGGAGCAGGAACGCCTCCTCCCGGTCGGGTTCGACCACGAGCAGCCCGTCGGGCTTGCTGACTGCGCTCGCGACCTTGGCCAGGTATTTGGTGCGCGCCACTCCCACCGAGATCGCCAGCCCGGCCTCAGTGCGCACTCGCTCGCGCAGGCGCACTGCCACCTGCTCAGGCGTGCCCGCGATGCGTCGGAGCCCGCCGACCTCCAGGAACGCCTCGTCGATGGACAATCCCTCCACGAGTGGCGTCGTGTCGCGGAAGATCGCGAAGACGTCGCGGCTGGCCGCTGAATAGGCGTCCATGCGCGGGGGGACGACCACGGCATCGGGGCACAGCTCACGTGCCTGCCGCCCGCCCATGGCGGTGCGCACGCCACGCGCCTTGGCCTCGTAGCTGGCCGCCAGCACGACGCCCCCACCCACGATGACGGGGCGCCCGCGCAGCTCGGGCGCATCGCGCTGCTCGACGGAGGCGTAGAAGGCGTCGAGGTCGGCGTGCAGCACGGTCGCCTCTCCCCGCATCCTGTCTCCTGCCCGTCGGCCGTTTCGAGGATCGTCGCACTCACCACCGACATCGCCTTCGAGCGACGCCCTGTCTCTACGGGCGCGTGAAGTCGAAGTCGTCGTGCACGACTTCCTCTCCGCGCGCCTGGCGCATGGCCATGCTCTTGCGTCGAACGATCAGGTAGATCACCGTGCTGAGGAACGGCACCAAGACGAGGAACACCACCCAGAGAGCCTTCGCCCACCCCTCGAGCGTCTCGTCCCGGAAGACATCGACGAAGACGACGAAGAAGAGGATCAGGCACGAGAAGGTGACGAAGAATCCGAAGAACCACGTGACGAAGTCCCAGATGAACATGTGCTGCTCCGTTCCGTCGAGAGGCCCGTGTGCGAAAGCTACGCCGGCTGGAAACCAGGCCGCATCACCCCGAAGGAGTGAGGTTGAGAGCCTCTTGCGCCCCTGACCGCGAGTCGTGCAGGTGAGGCGCACGGAGTCCGTGAATCATCCTCATCGGATGACGTAGCCGCGGTCGATCGGGAGCATGCTGAACCACATCAAACCGGGCTCTCGTGCCCGACCACGCGCACCGAAACGTGAAGGAGTCACCCGACATGCCCGCTGAGGATTTGAGTGAACTCGGACCCGTCGATTTCTACGTGATCGAGTTTCCGGCCGGTGAGGCGAACTTCACGGGGGAGATGGCGGAGGAGCTGGTCAAGCTGGTTGACGCCGGAATCATCCGAGTGATCGACGTGCTCATCCTGACGAAGGATGCCGACGGCGAGATCGACGCGATGGAACTCTCCGACGTCCCGGATCTCGGCGCTCTCGTCGCCATCGAGGGGCAGTTGGCAGAACTCCTCGCCGCCGATGACGTGGTGAACCTCGCGGCCGCCATGGACCCGGGCAGCGTCGCGGGGGTCCTGGTGTACGAGAACCTCTGGGCGGCGCCGTTCGCCTCCGCTGCCCGCCGCGCGGGTGGACAGCTGATCGCGAACGGACGCATTCCCATCCAGGCCATCATCGCCTCGCTCGAGGCTGATGGAGCACTCGAGACAGAAGGAGCTTGACATGCCACTCAGACCAGCCAGAATCGGCCGCGTCGGCGTCGTCCGCGCGCCCGTGGCCAAGGCGGCCGTTGTGGGCGCCGCGGTGGCCAGCCCGGGTCCCTCGCCCATCGTGAAGACCGCCGTCGTCGCTGCGGCGGTGACGCCGGGCCGTCGTCGGCGTATCTAGCGCGCCCGGCTCGGCGACGGCACAGGGAATCGGAAGCGGCCATGATCGCCGAGACCTTCGACATCCTCGTCAGGGGAGAGGTGGGCCAACTCATCACCGACGAACTCGCAGGGTTCGAGGTGATCGAGAGCAGTGCGGGGTCGACCCGGCTGCGCGGTGTGGTGCCGGATCAGGCTCGCCTGGTTGGTCTCCTCGACCTCCTGCGTTCGTTCAACATCGAGATCGAGGCCGTCAGGCACGTCAGCGAAGCATCACCCTGACCTGATCGACGCGTGCCGCGACGGGGTCGAGAAGCCCGAGCCGCCGAGCCTGTTCGATCGCGGCGCTTCGGCCTGTGACGCCGAGCTTCCGGTAGATATGAGCCATGTGCGTCTTCAGGGTGTTGACGGTCACGAAGCACAACTCGGCGATCTCAGCGTTGGTCGTCCGATCGGGAAGGTACCGCAGCACCTCGAGCTCTCGTTCCGTGAGCGGGTCGGCAAGTGTCGCATTCGTGTCCCCAGAGTCGAGCTGCCTGACCCTAGCCATGATGGTCTGCGCCAGGCCGCCGCGGTCGCGCGCGAGTTCGTCGACGAGACGGAGCACGACCGGTCCTCCATCGACGGTGAAGGGCGCCACCAGCCCCTCGGGCTCCGCCTTGTCGAGCGCCTCGGCCACGCATTCCAGCGCGTCGTCGTGCGCGCCTCCTTCGTCGGCGGACCACGCACGCAGGAGGAGGATCCGGATCTCGCCCCGAAGCCCATCGCTTGCAATCACCCCGGCCACGGCCTCCAGGATGGCTGCTGCGGTTGCGGCGTCGCCGAGGCTGAGATGGGCCGCGATCGTCTCGAAGCAGATCGTCGGTGTCGTCGGGTTGTCATCTCGGACGGATCGCAGCGCTTCGGCGGCGCGACCAATGCGCCTGAGACCGTTCATGTGGAGGCCGTCGAGGCGATCGCGAAGCGCAGGGGCCGGACTCGACGCGGGCTCCGGGATCGCGTGGTCCGCCGGATCGAGTACCTTCTCGTGGCGCCCGTCTCCGACCGCCAGTTGGGCGCGTTGATACCGGGCCAGCCACGCCAGTTGCGTTCGGTGGTTCGCTTCGGCGCGAAGGACGCCCGCGCGCAGATGGGTGGTGGAGGCATCCGTCAAGCCTCGGTCGACAGCGACCATCGCCAGGGCGAGATGGGCGTCAGCGCTGATCGGGTGGAGCACAAGGCCGGTCACGGCCGCCACGTCGAGAGCCTCCACTGCCAGGCGCTCGGCCTCGGATGCCCGGCCGCGCCACGCGTGCAGGAGGGCGAGGGAGCCCAGGAGACCCACGCGGAATGGAGCGTAGGCGATCCCCTGTGTCTCCATGGCTCTGCTCAGCCACTCCTCGGCCTGGGCCATGTCGCCGTTCAGGAAGTGTGCGCGACCGATGGATGCTGTGGCCACGGTCGAGAGGAGACCGCGAGAACTCAATCTCATGAGGTTCGGTATGAACGCGTCGGGGTTCTCGTCCAAGAGCACGAGAGCGCGCATGCCAGCGCGTATCGAGTCCTCGGGCCGGGCGTTCCACTGAACCGTCGCCGACATCCAGGCGTATGCGACAGCCCTGTCGCCGACCGAGGCGGTCGGGTCATCGGCCACCCTGCCCAGGATGTCGATTGTGCGGGCGGCCGCTCCCTGCATCCCGAGCAGGATTCCGAGCTCGAGGGCCACATCGAGTCGGTGGGCGCGCGCTGACTCCGGCACCGTCGTGATCCAGCGGATCACCGTGCGCATCTCGCCGTGCTCGAAGATCTCACTGCCGCGCGTCATGATCGCCTCGACCGCGCCGTCCCAGTCCTGGGCCCGGAGCAGATACTCGATCCCGGCGTCGAACTCGCCTCGCCCGAGGTGGTATTCGGCCGCCCGGGCGAGGATCACGGCTTCGTCGTCGGGGCGTTCCGCCTTGAGCCTGTAACGGAGCAGATCCCGGAAGAGGTGATGAAACCTGAACTGCTCCTGACGGTTGTCGATCGAGACGAAGAACATGGACTCGTGCCGCAGCTGCTCGAAGAGCCGCCGTGCATCGTCCCGCCCGAGCACGTGGTTGACGAGGTCCGCCGTCATGATGTCGAGCGGGGACATCCTGAGCAGGAGCGCGCGACCATTCGGGGGAAGCGCATCGAGAACCTCCTCGGTCAGGTACTCGGCCACCAATCGATCGCTTCCACCGAACTCGGCGACGAACTCGTCGGGTTGGCCGTGGTACTTGAGGGTGATCCCGGCGAGCTGGATCCCGGCCGCCCAGCCTTCGGTCCGGCTGACCAGCACATCGAGCACGGCGGGTGGCGTGACAGTTCCGGTGATGTTGGTGAGCAGTTCTGCGGATTCGTCCCTCGTCATGGCCAGGGCGTCCTGACGGATCTCGAGGAGTCGATTTCTCAGGCGCAACCCGCTCCAGCGGATGGCCGGATCGACCCGCGTCGACATGATGACGTGCACGTTCGTCGGAAGGGCCGCGATGAACCGACCGAGGTCGGTGAGGAGTACCGCGTTCGACAGGTGGTGGAGATCGTCGAGGATGACGACGGTCTCGGGGAATGACTCCAGCTCCGCGGAGAGGGCGGTGAGCAGCGGCCCGCCGAGGCCTCCGGCGGTCAGTGCTGCGAAGCGGGACAGCTGCGCCATATCGGGGTGCACGGTCGCCATCGCCGTCGACAGGCGTTTGGCGAAGCGCACCGGGTCGTCGTCGAGCGAGTCGACGTCGATCCGCACGAAGGCGAGTTCGGGATGATCGGCAGCCCACTGGTCGAGGAGGACCGTCTTGCCGGCACCGGGTGGAGCGACCAAGAGCGTGAGCGGTACCGAGAGTGCGCCATCGAGACGGCGCCGGAGGGCAGGGCGGTCGACGAGTGACTCGGGGGAGTACTGTCCGACCACATGCGCCTCCTGAGGCACTCCTGAACGCGATTGCGCTCAGTATGGCACCAGGGCCGAGCGCGACGCGATGGCAGGCGGTGACTCAGCTGGTCACACGGCGTCACGTCTCCTTCCGCAGGATGGCGCCGAGGCGACAGCGCTGCGCTGCGGAGGAGACGTGACGACGACAGGAGACTACTGGCGAGCCATTGCAACCCGCAGGCGTTCGTCGGGATCGATGAAGTGGTCGTTGTCCTCCACGCCGACGTCGAGCTGGACCCATTGGATTCTGCCCGTGAACCGACTGGAGCCGGCCGTGTAGTCGGAGGAGACTGACGTGCCCGACTCGTAGCCGACATCGGTGGTCTCGTCGGCCGAGAAGATGAGCGCCTGAGTCGCACCGACCCGACCTGTGGCGACAGCGGTTCCGTTGTAGAAGAGGGTGACGTCGCCGCCCTTCGCAAGACCTCCGCCGTCGTACGCGAATTCCATCCGCACCTGATGGGTGCCGGGCGGGATCGGTTCGGTCGCCTCGGTCACGAACTCCTGGATGCCGAGGACGTTGTAGATGAACTTCAACCGCCCGTCCCTCGCGTACAGGCTCCACCCGCCGAATCGGCCGCCCTGGGCGATGATGACGCCGTTCGCACCCGATGCGGGCACCTCCACCTCGGCGGTGACGGAGAACGACTTGTTCTTGATGCTCACCACGCTGCTCTCGGAGAGCCGACCCATCCCGGCGAACAGGAGTTGGCTGTTGCCGCGGACGAGTGTCGGCCTGCCCGCCAGTTCGGGGTTGAGCCTCTCGGCCGTGCGGTCGTCGATCGGCAGCACGTTGTACTTCGTCGCCTCGATGAGCCACAGCCGCTGCAGGCTGTGGAGTCGCTCGGGATCGTCTGCCGAGAGATCGCGTGCCTGGCTGTAATCGACTGACCCGTCGTACAACTCCCAGACATCGTCATCGAACGCGGGCAGGGTGCCGCCGACCATGACCCACGGGGTGCGGTGCTTCGTGACGGCACTCCAGCCCTTGAAGTACACGCCTCGATTGCCGAACATCTCGAAGTACTGCAGGTCGTGTCGTTCCGCGGTATCGGGGGAGTTGAAGGAGTAGAGCATGCTCGTCCCCTCCATCGGGGACTGCTGTACTCCGTTCACGGACGTCGGCTCGGGGAGCCCGGCCGCTTCGAGGATGGTCGGGGCGAGATCGATGACGTGGGTGAACTGGCTGCGCAGTCCGCCCTTCTCCTCGATGCCGTTCGGCCAGTGCACGATGGTTCCGTTGCGCGTGCCTCCCCAGTGCGAGGCGACCTGCTTCGTCCACTGGAACGGCGTGTCCATCGCCCAGGCCCACCCCACGGCATAGTGGTTGTACGACGTGGGACTTCCGAGCTCGTCGATCTTCGACATCATGAACTCGGGCGTCTCCAGGGCGGCCATCCCGTTGAAGTTGGCCATCTCGTTGAAGGCGCCGTTGACCGTGCCCTCTGCCGATGCTCCGTTGTCGCCGATGATGTAGTAGATGATCGTGTTGTCGAGGATCCCCAGGTCCTCGATCGCGTCGATCACGCGTCCGACGTGGTGATCGGTGTGCTCGAGGAATCCTGCGTACACCTCCATCTCACGTTCGAGAACAGGCTTCAGCTCGTCAGGCATGTCGTCCCACGCCGGAATCTCTGCGTGCCGTGGCGTCAGTTCGGCATCGGCCGGGATCACGCCCAGTTCCTTCTGCCGAGCGAAGGTCTGCTCCCGCTGCACGTCCCACCCACCGGCGAACTTCCCCTTGTACCTGTCGGCCCATACCGCTGGCACATGGTGCGGCGCGTGGGTGGCTCCGGGCGCGAGGTAGACGAAGAACGGCTTCTCCGGCATGAGCGCCTTCTGCGTGCGGATCCAGCTGCTGGCCCGATCTGCGAGGTCCTCGGTGAGGTGATATCCCTCCTCGAAGGTGGCAGGGGGCTCAACAGGGGTCGTCCCGTCGTAGAGAGCCGGCTCCCACTGATTGTTCTCGCCGCCGATGAATCCGTAGAACGTCTCGAAGCCACCCCCGGCAGACGGCCACGCATCGAACGGACCCATCGGTGACGACTGCCATACGGGCACCTCGTGGCACTTGCCGAACTGCGCCGTCGAGTACCCGTTCAGCTTCAGCGTCATCGCCAGCGGAGCCTTCGTGTTCGGCCGGAGCGAGCTGTTGCCCGGTGCAGACGTGGCGGTCTCGGTGATGCTGCCCATTCCCACCGAGTGGTGATTGCGGCCGGTCAGCATGGCCTGCCGGGTCGGCGCGCACAGAGCGGTCGTGTGGAATCGGTTGTACTTCAGTCCGCCGGCGGCGAGCTTCTCGGCATTCGGCGTCGCGCACGGGCCGCCGAACGCACTCGAGGCTCCGAACCCGACGTCGTCGAGGAGGATCACGAGTACATTCGGTGCGCCGTCCGGCGGCAACAGCGGCTCGATCGGCGGGTAGGCCGTGTCGGGGTCCTTCGCGTCGTACGTCGTCAGCCCCGGCGCCGGTCGGTCGGGGATCGGCAGCATCGAACGACTGTGACGATCGGGATTCATGGGTTGATGCTCCCTACGCGCTCGCGAGCGACTTGGCCTTCAGCTGCTCGTACTCGGCCGGCGTGATCGCGCCGGAGTCGAGGAGTTTCTTCCCGGCCTCGATCTCGGAAGCCGCGGAGGACGGCGAGCCGGCTACTGAACGGATGTACTCGTTGGATGCTTCCGACGCCTGCTGTGCGCGAGCCGCGCTGCGCTGCGCCATCGCCTGTCCGCGGGCGACCAGGTAGATGAGGGCGGCGAGGAACGGGGCGAGGATGAGGAAGATCACCCACAGAGCCTTCGCCCAGCCGTTGAGTTCCTTGTCCTGGAAGAGGTCGACGATGATCCGGATGAAGATCACGATGCAGGCGACCGCGATGTAGAACCAGAAGAACCAGACGAAGAAGTCCCAGATGGTCATGGCATGTCCTTTCGAAGCGGGAAGTCGAATACTTCCTCGTCGCCTCGAAGCTATGACCAGCGTCCGGTGGGGCGCATCACCCGATCCGGATGATGTGACGGTTGCTCAGCGGCCGTCCGCCGAGTGCGCCGACTCATCCCATCCGGGTGATGCGTCCACTCGTCGATGCTCGATACCGTCGAGGTCGAAGCGGGACTGAACGCCCGCCTCCCGTTCCGCTCGTCCGGGCTGGACGGCGGTGGACCTCGATGACAGCGGGTGGATCATGAGTGACAGCAGAGCAGTGACCGGTTGGGTGGGGTGGATCGGATTCGCGGGAATCATCCTCATCCTCAACGGCATCTTCAGTGCAGTGCAGGGAACGGTGGCGGTCGTCGGACCGAACTCGTACTACGTCGTGACGGGTGACGGACTCTTCCTCTTCGACGTCGCCGGCTGGGGATGGTGGAACATCATCATCGGCCTCCTGTTGATCTTCACGGGAATCGCGCTCTTCGTCGGAGCCACCTGGGCTCGCGTGATCGCGATCATCTTCGCGTCGTTGAGCGCGATCGGACAGCTGTTCCTCGTTCCGGCGCAGCCGTGGTGGTCCATCCTCGTCATCGCGCTGAACATCCTCGTGATCTACGCGATCAGCGCGCACGGCCGTGAAGTGAAGATGGACTGAGGCGCAGGCGACACCCCTCTCGGAGGTCAGCCGCGCAGCGCCAGCAGCGCGCTGAGCCAGCGGGCGTGCGCGTCCCAGGGGTCGATGCCGCCGCGCACGATGTCGATGTGCTGCAGCAGTGCGTCGTGCGTGTGGAACCACTCGCCGCCGTTCACCTGCTGCGACGCGAACTGGGCGTGGCGTCGCTGCTCGAGTCGGCGATCGCCGCGTTCGAACGCCAGGACCTCATCGTGCGGCAGGCTCGCTATCCGTCTTCGGGGATTGGCCGACGTGCCGATCTTGATCAGCTCACCGAAGCGGATGTAGTAGACGACGTCGAGCCGCGGAGGAGGGAACTCCCCGTCGGGGCTCTCGCCGTGACGCCACTCGCAGATCGCGCAGAGCCACCCCGAGGGATAGCTCACCCCGAGCCTGGAGCCGCAGGCGAGGCAGGGGCTGGGGAGTACGTCGGTGACGCCGACCTTGCGCGCGGCGAGGTCGGCTGCGTCCAGCAGGTGGTGTTCGCACAGATTGAGGGCGGCATCCGTCGCCACCAGGCCCGAACAGCCCGACCCGTCGCTGAGCGTGATCCCGCATGACCGGCCGATGGATTCCATGACGATCACGCTAGGCGCCGCCGCCGACAGCCTTGTGTGAGACCGTCACCGGATGCGGGTCGCCAGCGGATCGACGCGCCCGCGCCGCGGCCGCCTCACCATCCCGATCAGGCCGTACAGCAACCCGGGGACGCCTACGGCGAGGAGGATGGCGCCGACGGCGGGCGTGAGCCATTCGGGGATCGTTGGAATGAGGTGAGAGGCGACGGATGCGGCCGCCAGCAGCAGTGCGCCGGTGAGGGTGAAGATCAATCCGAGCACGGCGGCGGCCGCCAGCGCGGCACGATCCGGCACCGATTCGGGTTCGGTGGTCATGTCGCCACGCTATAGCTGAGGCGCTCTCAGCTCTCGACCCCAGAACGGGGCGTTGACTCGGGGGGGGGGGCGAGCGGCGACCCGGACGTCGACTCAGGCGTCGACGCCGACCGCGACCTCGATCGGAGTGCGGCTGATGAAGCTGATGTCGGAGTCGGTCACGGCGAACTCGGTGATCGAGCCGTTGCCCGCCGACCCGGGGAAGACGTCGGGCGCCGTGGTGTGGCGGGTGAGGCCGTTGATCACGCCGCCGTGACTGGTGACGATGACTGTCCCCGTCGATTCGGCGGCGATCCTGCGCAACGCCGCCATCGACCGCTCCAACACGGCGGGGCGGGGTTCGGCGCCGGGAACGACTCCGTCGGCGTAGAGATGGCGGACGTCCTGCCAGACAGCGCCCTCAGCCTCGCCGTACTGCATCTCGATGACGTCGTCCTCCGTCTCCACGGCCGGACCGTCGATGGCCGCAGCGATGATGGCCGCGGTCTCGGCCGCACGACCGAGCGGACTGGTGATGATCCGGCTCGGCTCGGCACCGCTCAGAAGCTCGGCGGCGGCGCGGGCCTGGGCGCGTCCCAGTTCATTGAGCGGGACATCGGTGTGGCCCTGCACCCGGCCGGCCCGGTTCCAATCGGTCTCACCGTGGCGAACGAGCAGGACACGGGTGGGCGTGGAGGTCATGGTTCGAGCCTATCCGGAGCAGAATGTGAGAATGGCGAGCCTCCTCGACGTCACGCGGGCCGCAGTTGCGCCGCTGACCCGCACCGGCCTGTTCCGGCGCACCGCACCGACCCTGCTGCCGCCGCTCGAGCGAGCCACGGCCTGGCTGAGTCGGGGCCACATTCAGCTGAGCGGCCTGCTGGTGCCGTCGCTGGTGCTGCACACGACGGGCGCCAGATCGGGGCTCCAGCGCGACGTTCCGCTGATGTACTGTCCGGACGGCGAGATCTGCATCGTGGCCGGAAGCAACTTCGCGCGGGAGCGGCATCCGGCGTGGACCGGCAATCTGATCGCGCATCCGGATGCCGCCGTGAGCATCAGGGGACGACGGATGCCCGTGCACGCCGAGCTCATCGGTGACGATGAGCGCGACGCGGTCTGGGCGCGCATCGAGCGGCAGTGGCCCGGGTACCGCGCCTATGAGCGCGGATCCGGCCGCACCGTGCGGTTGTTCCGGCTGCATCCGGTGCCGGCGGATGCGGCGGACGACGACGCGTCAGGAGCAGTCACCGAGAGGTGAGAGCAGCCCACTCGCGCCGCGCCGCTCGACCTGCGGAGCCCGGAGCAGGCGCGACGTAGCCTCGAAGAGAGCGGCGCCGGCCGCGCGTCGGGTGCGCCTCGAGTGCCGACGGGACTGCGGGAGGGGGAGCGATGCGTCTGAGAACAGGGGTCATCGCCGCCGTGGCCGCCGCCAGCCTTCTCGCGCTGACCGTCGTCCCTGCTGCATCCGCCGAGGACTACCCGACCTGGGACGAGGTGGAGGCGGCGCGCTCGAGTGCCGCGGCCACGAGTGCCGAGGTCGACCGCATCTCCGACTTCATCACCTCGCTCACCGCGGAGTCGGCCCGCCTCGGGCGGATCACCATCGAGAAGGGTGCCGCATACACGGTGGCGAAGGCTGAGCTGGATGCCGCGACCCGGCGCGCAGACGTGTTGGTGACCCAGCGCGACACGGCCGTCGCCGAGGCTGCTGACGCGCACGATCGCTATGGCGCCATCGTGTCGCAGCTCGTCGTGTCGGGCGGCACCGAGAGCCTGACCGTTCAGCTGCTGCTCGACCACTCCTCCGACACCGACCTGCTCTACCGGCTGGGCGCGATGACCAAGCTGACCCAGCAAGCCGCCGGACTGGAGGACAGGGCCGAGAGCCGCAGCAACGAGGCCGACGCCCTCAGCGCGCAGGCCGCCGTTGCTGAGAAGGAGCGCGACAAGCTCGCCGCCGCCGCGCAGACGGCACTCGAGGAGGCCCAGGCCGCAGAGCAGGAGGCGGGCGCACGACTCGCAGCGCAGAAGGAGGCGAGCGCGACGCTGCAGGCGCAGCTCGCCTCGCTGACGGCGCAGGCGGCCGACGTCGAGAAGCGCTACACCGAGGGTGAGGCGGCCCGGAAGGCGGCAGAGGCGGCCGCAGCAGCTGCCGCGGCCGAAGCAGCAGCGGCGGCTGCGGCGGCAGCCGAGGCCGCTGGCGACGGCGGCGGCGGAGGCGGGGGAGGTGCGACCCCGATCTACACCGGGGACGTCGACTCGGACCCGGGTGCCGCCCAGGCGTACGCCGCGGGTGCCATCGGAGCCTACGGCTGGGGCGGAGACCAGTTCGGCTGCCTCCAGCGACTCTGGAACAAGGAGTCGGGCTGGCGCGCCGACGCCTACAACGCCTCGAGCGGAGCGTATGGTATTCCGCAGTCCCTCCCCGGCGAGAAGATGGCGTCGGCAGGCGTCGACTGGCGCACCAATGCTGGGACGCAGATCAACTGGGGCCTCTCGTACATCGCCCAGCGGTACGGATCTCCCTGCGGTGCCTGGGATCACTCGGTCGTCTGGAACTGGTACTAGGTCGCCGGCGGCACGCGCAGGGCGTCGACGGCATCGTCGCCGCGGAGCTCGGCCATGCGCGCCACGATGCGATCCGCGACCTGGGGCGTCAGCGAGGCGCAGACGATGCTGTTCGGGCCGATCGACTCCAGCCCTGCGGCACGCACCCTGATGACCTCCCAGCCGACCTCGGCGAGGGCGTCGTCCTTCTCGCGGTCCGAGGCCTCCTTCAGGCCGAGGTGCGCGCGCCGGGATCGGCCGGGATCGTCGTACTCGATGGCAATGCGCAGCGCCGGAACGAGGATGTCGGGCCACACCTCCTGCTTGCCGTAGAACATGCGGTTGACGCGCACCGTGTTCACGCCGCGCGGCACACGGATGCGCTCCTCGAGCAGGGCTCGAAGGCGCTGCTCGGTGAGCGAGGTGCGGGTGCGCAGGCCGGCGTTCATGGAGGCGACTCCGCCGTCGCGCGCGACCGTCGGCGCCTCGGCGTTGCGGATGCACTTCGGGCAGCTCGGGCCGGTGAGGACGTCCATCACGCTCGCCTGGTAGCGGTCGTGACCGCGGGCGCACTGCCACGCGAATTCGGCTCCGAGGCGGGTCTCCACGGCGACGGATGCCCGCGCGGGAGGGGCCGCGCGCGACACCAGTTCGCCCCGAGTGCGGTGCGTCTCGTGCAGCAGCATGCACAGCGGACAGGAGCGCCGGAGCGCGATGGAACCGGGTTCGGTGGGCGCTGCGCCATGGCCGCAGGCGAAGCTCACAAGGGTCATGCGGGCAGCGTAACCCGGGCCGCCGACATGCCCCGAGGCGTCCTTGACCTCCCCCCGTGCGGGGCACACAATGGCAAGGCGACCCGAGCGCATCCGACGAGAAAGGTCACCATGTCAGACACCCAGCAGGCCACCTCCGAGACCGGGGCTCCGATCGCCGCGTCGAGTTCGGTCGGCAGCCGGTCGCTCGATGAGACGACTGCGCTTCCGACCTTCGACTCCGAGTCGTCAGCGGCGTCTGCGCCTGCCGAGGTCGTCGCGGTTCCTGCGGCATCCGTCGGCGCGTCGAAGCCGGGGAAGAAGCCCTTCTCGTGGTTCCAGGACCAGCCGATGCGTCTCACCCTCGTCGTGATCATCGGCGTCGTCGCGCTGTTCTTCGCCTTCGGCCTGCTCATCATCTTCAGCCCGAGTTCCGCCGCGGTCTCGGCCCTCGCCGTGATCGCGACGCCCGTCGCCTCGATGGTCGCGGCGTACTACGGCATCACCCTGAGCATGCAGCAGGTGCGTGACGAGCGTCTGGAGCGCGCCGCCGCCGTGCAGCGTGCCGAGGAGGCCGAGACCGCAGCACAGGAAGCCGATGTCTGGGCTGCGCAGATGGAGTCGGGACTGCGGGTGGCCAAGGTCAAGCTCGACGCCGCCGGCGTGCGCACGGACGACGTGGAGAAGGCCGCCGGGGTCGACCCCGAGTTCTTCTGATCGACCGATCGACCTGGCCCGGTCAGCCCCCTCTGATCCGCGCAAGACTGCGTCGCTGCGGCCATTCGCGCAGCGAGCGCGGAAGCCACGGCCACACCGCGCCCGTGAGAGTGAGAGCCCGACGGAAGCGTCGCTCCGCCCGCGGCGTCCAACGCACGCGATAGGCGGCGCGCACCGACGGCGGCAGGAGCCCGGCCGTGACGAGCCTCGCGAGAGGCATCGCGAGCCCGAGCGGGGCCGGCAGGGAGCGGGCGAACATCAGCTCGCGCGAGACCGCTAGGACGTCGGCGTCGACGGAGAGTCGCGGGAGCATCCCCGCCCAGTACACGGAGAACGCTGCCCGATCGACCGGCCACTGCCCCCGCGGCAGTTGGAGCCTCGTGCCCAGCTCGGCGTACGCGGCGTACAGGGCGTCGGCCTGCTCGGCCTCCAGTGCGCCGAACAGTTCCTCGTGCACGACGACAGCCGTGTCGTAGAGGGTCGCAGCCACCCACAGCTGGAGCTCCGGGTCGTAGGCGCTGTACGCCGGCGCATCACCGCGGGCGTGGCCGCGCACGGGGGAGTGCGCGCGGTTGACCAGGCGCACCGCCCGCGCCCTGTCGTCGTCGGTGCCGTAGACGATCGCGTAGGCGTAGGCGAGAGTGGCCCACAGCCTGTCGAGAGGTCGCTCGGCGAAATCGGAGTGATTCACGACGCCACGCCCGACCGGCGGATAAGCGAGCTGCAGCAGGATGGCGCGCGCTCCGCCGGCGATGAGCACGCCGTCACCGGCGAAACGGGGCAGGTCCGTCGCATCCGCTGGCATGCTCCAACGCTACGCGGTCAGGTTGTTCGGATGCCGCGCGCTTAGAATTCCCCGGTGGTCGGGACGCTGGTACGGACGACGGCGCTCGCTCTCGCGGTCGCCGTCTGCCTCGTCGGCTGCGCACCCTCGGGAACACCGGCACCGACGCCGTCGGGAAGCATCGCGGCCGAGGTCCCGCGCCGGGTCGCTCCCGACCCCGTGACCATCGAGGCACGCAAGCGGTTGGCCGCCATGAGCCTCGAACAGCGCATCGCGAGCATGCTCATGCTGCATTTTCCGGGCACGGATGCCGCAGCCATCGCGGCGCAGACCGTGCAGTACGCGCCCGGCGCCATCATCCTCATGGGCGACAACACGGCGGGCGGCACGGCCGGCGTGCGGGCCATCACTGCTGCAGCCGACGCTGCCACCGACCTCCCGCTGCTCGTCGCCGTCGACCAGGAGGGCGGAGAGGTCAGCCGCATCGCCGAGGACCCGTCGCCCGGTGCCGACGCGCTCCGCGGACAGCCGGCATCCGTCACCGAGCAGGCCTTCGCGGCGCGCGCCGACGTGCTGGCCGATGCCGGGATCTCGGTGAACTTCGGCATCGTCGCCGATGAGACCGATGATCCGAACTCCTTCCTCGCCGGTCGCGTGCTCGGCACCGATCCGGCCTCGGCCGCCGAGCATGTGGCCGCCGCAATCGCGGGCGAGCAGGGTCGGGTGCTCAGTACGTTGAAGCACTTCCCGGGGCACGGCGCTGCTCCCGGCGACTCGCACAGCTCGATTCCGACGACGGCGGAGTCATTGGCGGACTGGCGCACGACGGATGCTGTTCCGTTCCGCGCCGGTATCGACGCCGGCGCCGAGCTGGTCATGTTCGGCCACCTCGAGTACTCGGCCGTCGATCCCGGACCCGCATCGCTGTCACCCGTGTGGCACCGCATCCTGCGCGATGAACTCGGCTTCGACGGCATCGCGATCAGCGACGACATGGGCATGCTCGACCACTCGGGCGTTCCGGCTCTGGCGGACCGGAGCGAGAACGCGATCGCGGCGATCACCGCAGGCTCCACGATGGTGCTCTACGTGCCGTCGCCCGATGCCTCCGGCGCGGCGGGCGCCTTCGATCCCGACGCCCTCGTCGCCGACGTCGCCGCCGCCGTCCGTGCCGGTCGGATCCCTGCCGAGACGATCGACCGGGCGGCCATGAAGCTACTCCGAGCGCGGATCGGGCTCGAGGGCGTCTGAACCCGCGGGAGGGGCCACCCCGCCGCTGAGCAGCCGCGACAGCGGCGAGTCGAACGCGTAGGCGACGAACGCCCACGAGCCGATGAAGGGTGCAGCGATCACGACGATCGCGCCGAGGATGACAGCGCTCAGCGCATCGCGCCGGCTGCGCGCGGCCTCGACCGGGCTGAGCCCCTCGATGAGTCCGCTGCCCGGCGCGGCGGCGCGCAGCCAGAGCAGGTAGCCGAACAGCACCACCCAGAAGAAGTTGACCGGCAGCAGCGTCTGGCCGAGGGCGAGGCCGCCGAACCGGCTGTCCAGGCTCGTGGTGAACGGGATGAGCACGACCCCGAACAGGCGCAGGGTGTTGAGCACCAGCATCGTGCCGTCGACGTGCACGATGTACTCGAACTGCCGCACATGGATGCTCCAGAGCAGGCACAGCAGGAAGAAGCTGATCGCGAAGCTCGAGATGGAGGGCCACATGCCGACGAGGCCGTGCCAGAGTTCGGCATCCGTCGTCGCGCCCGACAGGTCGTTGACCGTGAGGTCGAGCACCAGCAGGGTGGCCGCGATGGCGAACACCCCGTCGGTGAAGGCCTCGAGCCTGCGGGTCGAGACCGTCGCGGTGCGGGGTCGTGCGCGTCTGCGGATCATTCGGCGCCCACGATCTCCTCGTGAACGCGACGCAGGTCCTCCATCAGCGACCCGATCAGCACCCAGTGCTCGGCGTGCGGGGTGAGGATGCGCAGGGGAGCGGTGAGCAGGGGAATGCCCTCGGTCTTGGCGTCGGGCTCGATCGGGGCGTCGTCATCGGCCCGCACCAGCAGGCGCAGGTCGTGCGCCGCCCGCTCCAGCTCGTCGACGATGGGCTCGACCGTCGGCTCGTCGGGCAGGCCGGCGTCGTAGTGGTCGTGCACGGCGCGGGTCATGTTGAGCGACCGGGTGACCAGCGGGCCCATGCGGGCGAACAGGGCGGCGTCGGCGTCGAGGGCGACTCTGTAGCGCTGCTGCCGCGGGTTGAAGGCCAGCGACTCGTCCGCGTCTTTCAGGGCCTCCTGCGCCTTGGCCTGCATGGGCCGCAGCAACCTGGCGGTCAGCAGGATCTCCTGCAGCTGGGCGTCGGTCTTCGGGGTGCGGAGGGCGTCGGCGAGGCGCTCGAAGGTGGCCGCGATCTCGCTCCCGAGGGCGATGACGGCGGCATGCGCCGGCGCGAGCAGCACCGGTGGCACGACCAGGATGTTGACGATCAGCCCGACGGCCGCGCCGATGAGAGTCTCGATGATGCGGGCGAAGGCGTAGTCGGGCGTGGCGGCGCCGATGGTGAGCACCAGCATCACGCTGATCGGGATCTGGTTCGCCGATCCGGGCGTGAGGCGGAGTGCCCAGCCCACGAAGATCGCCACGACGATGGCCGCGAGCACGACATAACTGTCCTGGCCGAACACCACGCCGATGCCGAAGGCGATGATCACGCCGGCGATCACGCCGAAGCTGCGCTCGAGGGCGCGCCCGACGGACTGGTTGACGCTCGGCTGGACGACCAGCAGCGCGGCGATGGCGGCGAACACCGGCACGGTTCCCGGAATCACCAGCTCGGCGATGATCCACGCGAGCACTGTGGCGATGGCCGACTTCGCCACCTGCAGCAGCGGGATGCGCGCGCTCGACCGCAGCCGTGCGGTGAAGCGTGCGGGGCCGGTCACTCTGTCAGGCTACTGCGCCACCACGTGCGGCCGATCGAGGAACGCGGCGTAGCGAGCCGACGCGCGGGTGATCGTGCGTGCGCGCGCGGTCGTGAGAGAGCCCTCGACGAAAAGTCGCGGCTCGACGCCGACGCCCTGCCGCGATGTCGAGCGGCGCCAGGTGCCGATCACCCGGCCCGCCGCCACGATGGTGGGCTGGAACACCCCGTTGGCACCGGGCACAACGGCGTCCTCGTTCTCGGGGTCGATGAACGCGCGCCGGTCGGTGTAGCCGAGGTAGTACTCGTCGAAGCCGGGGAGCAGGTGCACGGATGCCGCGAACGCGCGCTTCTCGGCATCCGTCGCCGTCGTCACCTCGGCGTCGGATGACACCCACAGGCCGGCGTCGTCGTCGTACGACACGACGCGACCGTCGGTGCACGCGATCTCGAGCCCGCGCCGGGAGTCGGCGAGGGTGAGCTTGCTCCAGCCGGCGAAGTCGCGCACCGTGGCCGGACCGTGCCCGCGCAGATAGCGGCTCACGAATTCGGCCAGGGCCTCGTCGCGGTCGAGCGATCGCGGCTCGGCGATCCAGCGATCGCTCGGCACCAGCCGTTGCACGCCGTCGCGCACGGGGCCCCAGCACCAGAACCCCGTCTGGGCGAGGTGGGCGATGAGGTGGTAACCGCGCTGGCCCGTCGGATCGACGTCGTTCTCGACCAGCAGCGTCATGACCTCCTCGCGGGAGAGGTCGTCGGCGGCATCGAGGGCATCGCCGAAGACCGAACGCACCCTGTCGAGCAGTGCGTCGTCGATGCCGAGCTGCACGCGGCGAGTCGCGGCCTGCGCGAGCATCCGTGGCCCGGTGAGCGAGAGCATCCAGCCGAGATCGACGGCCGGCACGGCGAACAGGGTGCCGCGCATGGTCCACGCCCGCACCAGGTCGCCGCTGTCGAAGGCGGCGAGCACGGCGGCATCCGTCACCCCGGAACGGATGCCGACACCCCAGCGGGCGGCCGCGAAGTCCTGCGCCTGCACGGCCAGCATGCGCTCGAGCACTCCCAATGGGGTGTCGGTGCCGCCGATACCGTGCGCCGCGAGGCGCAGCCTGAGGAGCTCACGTTGCTGGGAATCCGCCGCCATAGTGCCTCAGTATCGCGCAGGGGACCGACAGCGGAACAGGCGACGGGTCTGCTGCGTTTAGACTGGGTGGCTGCGCCTCTCGCGCGACTTCCCCAACTTTCTCCGACCGAAGGGTTCCCCCGTGCTCGCCGTACACGACCTCGAGATCCGCGTGGGGGCGCGCGTGCTGATGCAGGACGTGAACTTCCGGGTCTCCGACGGAGACAAGATCGGTCTGGTGGGTCGCAATGGAGCGGGCAAGACGACACTGACGAAGACCCTCGCCGGGGAGACCCTCCCCACCGGTGGTCGTATCGACCGCACGGGCGAGATCGGCTACCTGCCGCAGGACCCGCGCTCGGGTGACCCCGAGGAGCTGGCCCGCACGCGCATCCTGAACGCCCGCGGCCTCGGTTCGCTGGTGCAGGGCATGCACGAGGCGACCCTGGCCATGGCCAGCGAGGACACCGCCGTCAGCGAGGCCGGCATGAAGAAGTACGGCACTCTCACCGACCAGTTCCAGGCGCTCGGCGGCTATGCGGCCGAGGCCGAGGCCGCCTCGATCGCGTCGAACCTCAACCTGCCCGATCGCATCCTCGAGCAGCCGCTGAAGACGCTCTCGGGTGGTCAGCGTCGCCGCATCGAGCTGGCCCGCATTCTCTTCTCGGATGCCGGCACCATGATCCTCGACGAGCCGACGAACCACCTCGACGCTGACTCCATCGTGTGGCTGCGCGACTTCCTCAAGAACTACAAGGGCGGCTTCATCGTGATCACCCACGATGTCGAGCTCGTGGGGGAGACGGTGAATCGCGTCTTCTATCTCGACGCCAACCGCACCGTCATCGACATCTACAACATGGGCTGGAAGCACTACCAGCGCCAGCGTGCCGCCGACGAGGAGCGCCGCAAGAAGGAGCGCTCCAACGCCGAGAAGAAGGCCGGCGTGCTGCAGATGCAGGCGGCCAAGTTCGGCGCCAAGGCGTCGAAGGCGGCTGCGGCTCACCAGATGGTCGCCCGCGCCGAGAAGCTGCTGTCAGGTCTCGAGGAGGTGCGTGCGGTCGACCGCGTCGCCAAGCTGCGCTTCCCGACGCCCGCCCCCTGCGGTCGCACGCCGTTGCAGGCCTCCGACCTGTCGAAGAGCTACGGCTCGCTCGAGATCTTCACGGCCGTCGACCTGGCGATCGACCGCGGCTCCAAGGTCGTCATCATCGGCCTGAACGGTGCCGGAAAGACGACCCTGCTGCGCATCCTCGGCGGAGTCGACCAGCCGGACACCGGCCAGGTCGAGCCCGGCCACGGACTGCGCGTCGGCTACTTCGCGCAGGAGCACGAGACCATCGACGTGAAGGCCACGGTCCTCCAGAACATGGTGTCGTCGTCGCCGAGCCTGACCGAGACCGAGGCCCGCAAGGTGCTCGGCTCGTTCCTGTTCACCGGCGATGATTCCCACAAGCTGGCCGGCGTGCTCTCCGGTGGCGAGAAGACCCGTCTCGCCCTCGCGATGATCGTCGTCTCCGGCGCCAACGTGCTGCTGCTCGACGAGCCCACGAACAACCTCGACCCCGCCAGCCGCGCCGAGATCCTCGACGCGCTCGCACACTTCGAGGGTGCCGTCGTGCTTGTCTCGCACGACCCCGGAGCCGTCGAGGCGCTGAACCCCGAGCGCGTGCTCATCCTCCCGGATGGCGTCGAGGACCACTGGAACGCCGAGTACGCCGACCTGATCGCGCTGGCGTAGGTCTCAGTCCGAACGCTCCCGCTCGCAGAGCGACGGGAGCGAAGCGAGCGCCGTGAAGCGAAGGGAACCGAGCGTTCGGTCTCCTCGGCTTCGCCGCAGCCGCCCCGCGTCTGTGGCTCTGCCATCGGAGAGGATCAGCGCGCTGCGGTGTGCTCCGCGTCGAGGATCTCATCCTCGACGGCGGCGTCGGTCTTCGCCTTCTTCGCCCGGCGCCGCTCCCGCTCGAGGGCGCGTTCGCGCTCTTCGGGATCGTCGGCGTTCAGCATCCGATACTCGTTGCGCACGGCCCAGCCGAAGCCGATGAAACCGAGAAGCGCGAAGACGAACCACTGGAACGCGTACGACAGGTGCGGGCCCTCGTCGAGCGCCGGCTTCGCCGCCGCCGCGGGACGGCTCTCCGGAGCGGGCACCTCGGAGTCCAGGAGACCGTACGCCCCCGTGTAGGTCGGCTCACCGACGAGCTCGGCCATGTCGGCGAGTTCGATCGTCGCCACTTCGTTGCCGGATGCGCTCCGCCCGGCGAGGCGCGGTTCTCCGGCCTTCAGGCGCGCGACGACGGTCACCTCACCCGACGGCGCCTCGGGAACCACGTCGGGTGCATCCTGTTGCGATCCCGTCGGCAGCCAGCCGCGGTTCACGATGAAGACCGTGCCGTCGGCGAGCTGCAGCGGGGTGAGCACCTCGAAGCCGGGGCTGCCGTCGCGCGGTCGGTTGCGGGCGAGGCGCTGGTCATCCGTCAGGTAGACGCCCGTCATCGTGACGGGCAGGTACTTCTGCGAGATGTCGAAGGAATCCAGCTCGGGCAGGGCGTCGTCGAGCGGCACCGGCTCGGCACTCCAGTTGCTCTCGACGCGGTCGATCTCGGCCAATGCCTCAGCGCGGCGGGCGATCTGCCAGAACCCGAGCGACACGCACACCAGGGCGAAGACGACGACGAGGGCGAGGTAGCCGATCCATCGTCTGCTGAAGGCGAAGGACCAGCCGGTCACGCGTCGGCTCCGATCTCGATGGCGCTGACGGTCAGCGGGAAGTCCCGGGCCGCGAGGAATTCGCGCAGGTAGTCGACGTGCTCGTCGCACGCCAGCCAGGTCTTGCCCCGATCGCCGGTGTGGATCCGGGGGTTCCGCCAGTCGATCCGCCAGGACGCGGTCGCATCGCAGCCCGCGCGGGAGCACGCGTGCACCTCGGGTGCACCGCCCAATCCGATCACTCGTTGTCTCCGGGTCGTGTCGTGCCGTCTTCGGACCGCGGCGCGAGCTCGATGCTGCCCGGGCGCAGCACAGTGCGTGAGCGGGGATTGATCTTCACGTTCGCAACGACGACGGCGATGTAGGGGAGCACGATGGCCCCGACGGCGAACACCCACAGCCACGGTCCGCGGGCGAACAGCAGCGCGACCACGCAGAGCACGCGGATCGTCATCATGATCGAGTACTTGATGACTCGAGCGCGACGTTCCGCATCCGGGGAGGCCGGAAGGCTGGTGATCGAGGAGGGCTGTTTCATTCCTGGCCGAACCGCGGGACCCGAGTGTCGCCGCTGCCTCCAGCCTACGCGGGCTCACGGGTGCTTTCGTCCTAGGCTGGGGGAGTTGTCAGCGAGAGAAGGAACCATTCCATGAGCACTCCCCGTACAGTCCTCGTCACCGGCGGAAACCGCGGCATCGGCTTCGCCATCGCGGAGGAGTTCGTGCGTCAGGGTCATCGTGTGGCCGTGACCGCCCGCTCCGGCGCGGGGCCCGAGGGCACGCTGACCGTGCAGGCCGACGTCACGGATTCGGCATCCGTCGATGCCGCCTTCACCGCCATCGAAGCCGAGCTCGGCCCGGTGGAGGTCGTGGTGGCCAACGCCGGCATCACGCGGGACACCCTGCTCATGCGCATGAGCGACGAGGACTTCGAGACGGTCATCGACACCAACCTCACCGGCTCGTTCCGGGTGGTCAAGCGTGCGTCGAAGGGGATGCTCAAGGCGCGCTTCGGCCGCATCGTGCTGATCTCGAGCGTCGTGGGCCTCTACGGCGGCCCGGGTCAGGCGAACTACTCGGCCTCGAAGGCCGGACTGGTGGGCTTCGCCCGCTCGATCACGCGCGAACTCGGTGCCCGCGGCATCACCGCCAACGTCGTCGCTCCGGGCTTCATCGAGACCGACATGACGGCCGAACTCCCCGAGGCGACGCAGGCCGACTACAAGAAGTCGATTCCGGCCGGCCGCTTCGCCACGCCCACCGAGGTCGCGAAGGTGGTCGCCTGGATCGCGAGCGACGACGCCGGGTACATCTCGGGCGCTGTGATCCCCGTCGACGGCGGCCTCGGGATGGGCCACTAGAGCCCTCCGCTCGCTCAGCCCCGGAGACCCAGAAGCGCGAGCACCTGCGACAGGTCGGGCACGTCGACGGCGACGTTGGCGCGCAGGCGCACCAGCGGCTTCGCGTTGAAGGCGACCGAGAGCCCGGCGACGTCCATCATCGCGAGGTCGTTCGCTCCGTCGCCGATGGCGATGGAGCGGTGCGCGGGAACGCGGTGAGCCGAAGCCCACTCCTGCAGCGCGGCGGCCTTGGCGTCGGCGTCGATGATCGGGCCCACCAGCCCGCCGGTCAGGCGCCCGTCGACGACCTCGAGCCGGTTCGCGCGCCACTCGTCGAGTGCGAACGAGACGCCGATCGGATCGAGCAGCTCGTGGAAGCCGCCCGACGCCACGCCGACGACCCCGCCGGCCTCGTGCACGCCGGCGATGAGGTCGTGCACGCCGTCGGTCGGACGGATGCGGGCTCCGACCTCGGCGAAGACGCTCTCGGGCAGCCCGGCGAGGGTCGCGACGCGCTCCCGCAGGCTCTCGGCGAAGTCGAGCTCGCCGCGCATCGCACGCTCGGTCACCTCGGCCACGAGGTCTCGTGAGCCGGCGGCATCCGCCAGTAGTTCGATCACCTCGTCCTGGATGAGGGTGGAATCGGCGTCGAGCACCACGAGGAGGCGCGCGTCGCCGACGCGCGGTGCGGCATCCGTCATTCCGCGGTGACCCGCGTTCCCTTGCCGACGACGGTGATGCCGGAGTCGGTCACGGCGAAGCCGCGCGCGACGTCCTTCTCGTGGTCGATGCCGATCTGGGCTCCCGCCTCGACGACGACGTCCTTGTCGAGCACCGCGCGGATGACCTGGGCGTCGGACTCGATGTGAGCGCGCTCGAAGATGATCGAGTCGACGACCTTGGCGCCGGATCCGATGGTCGACCACGGTCCGAGCACGCTGCGCTCGATGTGGGCACCCGAGATCACGGATCCGAGCGAGACGATCGAGTCGATCATGGTGCCGAGCGAGCCGCGGGCGTCGCGCACGAACTTCGCGGGCGGGGCGTTCAGCTGCTGCGTGAAGATCGGCCAGGCCTCATTGTAGAGATTGAAGACGGGCAACGCCGAGATCAGGTCCTGGTGGGCCTCGAAGAACGAGTCGATCGTTCCCACGTCGCGCCAGTAGTACCGATCGCGATCGGTGGAGCCGGGAACGTCGTTGCGCATGAGGTCGTAGACGCCGGCCGTGCCGCGGGCCACGAAGTCGGGGATGATGTCGCCGCCCATGTCGTGGCTGGAGTTGGTCCTCTCGCCGTCGCGCAGGACGGCGTCGATGAGGGCGTCGGTGTTGAAGACGTAGTTGCCCATCGAGGCCAGGACCTCGTGAGGGGCATCCGCGAGCCCGATGGGATCGCTCGGCTTCTCGCGGAACGCGGCGACGCGGGTGGCGTCGTCCTCGTCGACCTCGATCACGCCGAACTGGTTGGCGAGTTCGATGGGCTGACGGATGGCGGCGACAGTCGCCTCGGCACCGGAGTCGATGTGCGCCTGCACCATCTGGGAGAAGTCCATGCGGTACACGTGGTCGGCGCCGACGACGACGATGATGTCGGGCTTCTCATCGTGGATGAGGTTGAGGCTCTGCAGGATGGCGTCGGCCGATCCGCTGAACCAGCGCTTGCCGAGGCGCTGCTGGGCGGGCACCGAGGCGATGTAGGAGTTGAGCATGCCCGACAGTCGCCAGGTCTGCGAGACGTGGCGGTCGAGACTGTGCGACTTGTACTGGGTGAGCACGACGATCTGCGTGAGCCCGGAATTGATGAGATTCGAGAGGGCGAAGTCCACGAGGCGGTAGTGCCCTCCGAAGGGAACAGCGGGCTTGGCCCTGTCCTCCGTGAGGGGCATGAGCCGCTTGCCTTCTCCGCCGGCCAGCACGATGCCGAAGATCTTCGATGACTTCATGGCTCCACAGTAGTGTGGCTCGGCTGGTCGCGGCATGCCCTTGCCGATGCGCGCCGACATCTGTATCAAGGCCGACGGATGCCCTAGCGTTGCAGCATGCGCGTCGACCTGCTCACCCGTGAATATCCGCCGGAAGTCTATGGAGGAGCGGGGGTGCACGTCGCCGAGTTGGTGAAGGCGCTCCGCGGAGACACCGAGGTGCTGGTGCGCTGCTTCGGCGCCCCCCGAGACGAGCCCGGCGCGTTCGCCTATGGCACGCCTGTCGAGCTGAGCTCCGCGAATCCCGCGATCACGACCCTCGGCACCGACCTCGCTATGGCGCAGGATGCCGCAGGGGCGGATCTCGTGCACTCGCACACCTGGTACGCGAACGCTGCCGGGCACATCGCGAAGCTGCTGCACGGCATCCCGCACGTCGTCACGGCGCACAGCCTCGAGCCGCTGCGTCCGTGGAAGGCCGAGCAGCTCGGCGGCGGCTACGCGGTCTCGAGCTGGGTCGAGCGCACGGCGTTCGAGGCGGCGGATGCCGTCATCGCCGTGAGCGGCGGGATGAGGCGCGACATCCTGCGCTCCTACCCGGCCATCGATCCCGACCGCGTGCACGTGGTCTACAACGGCATCGACCTCGACCGCTGGAAGCCCGTGCACGACGAGACGACCGTGCGCGCCCTCGGGATCGATCCCGATCGCCCCTCGGTGGTCTTCGTCGGGCGCATCACCCGGCAGAAGGGCCTGCCCTACCTGCTGCGGGCCGCACGGATGCTCCCGCCCGAGGTGCAGCTCGTTCTGTGCGCCGGAGCTCCCGACACCCAGGCCATCATGGACGAGGTCAGCGGCCTCGTGCGCGAGCTCCAGCAGGAGCGCACCGGCGTCGTGTGGATCGACCGCCTGCTTCCGCAGCCCGAGCTCTCCGCCGTGCTCACCGCCGGCACGGCCTTCGTCTGCCCGTCGGTCTACGAGCCCCTCGGCATCGTGAACCTCGAGGCCATGGCCTGCGGGCTTCCCGTGGTCGGAACCGCCACCGGAGGCATCCCCGAGGTCGTCGACGACGGCGTCACCGGACGCCTCGTCCCCATCGAGCAGCTCCAGGACGGCACCGGAACCCCCATCGATCCCGAGCGCTTCGTCGCCGACCTCGCCGAGGCCCTCACCGCCGTCGTCAGCGATCCCGAGGCGGCAGCACGCATGGGCGCTGCTGGACGCGATCGGGCCGAGCGCGAGTTCGGTTGGGATCGCATCGCGGCGAGTACGCGGGAGATCTATGCCAGCCTCATCAGCTGACCTGAACGCCTCCCGCTGACGGATAGCATTGCTGTATGCCGAACGTTGTGCAGCTGTCAGACGTCTCCGTCATTCGTGACGGAAAGCCCATCCTCGACTCGGTGACCTGGTCCATCGACGACGATCAGCGCTGGGTCATCCTCGGCCCGAACGGAGCAGGCAAGACCACGCTCCTGCAGATCATCGCCGCCATGCTGCACCCGACGAGCGGCACCGCCGAGATCCTCGAGGAGCGCCTCGGTGCGGTCGACGTCTTCGAGCTGCGCCCGATGATCGGCTTCGCCTCCACGGCCATGGCCCGCAAGCTCCCGCGCAACGAGACCGTGCTAAACGTCGTCATGACGGCGGCCTACTCGGTCACCGGCCGCTGGAACGAGGAGTACGAGGAGATCGACTCCCGCCGCGCTCAGCGCGTGCTGGCCGAGTGGAAGCTCGATCACCTGGCCGACCGCACCTTCGGCACCCTGAGCGACGGCGAGCAGAAGCGCGTGCAGATCGCCCGCTCCGTGATGACGGATCCCGAACTCCTGCTGCTCGACGAGCCAGCCGCGAGCCTCGACCTCGGAGCCCGCGAGGAGCTGCTGCAGCTCCTCGGCGGCTACGCCCGCGAGGCCACGTCGCCCGCCTTCGTCATGGTCACCCACCACGTCGAGGAGATCCCGGTCGGGTTCACGCACGTGATGCTCCTCGCCGACGGCAAGGTCACCGCATCCGGACCCCTCAGCGAAGCCCTCACCTCGGAGAACCTCACCGAGACCTTCGGCCTTCCGATCGAGGTCACCGAGATCGACGGACGCTACGCGGCACGCGCGGTCTGACATCCGCTGCACGGAGGCAGCTCACAGGGCGATCTCTGCTAGACTCGGTAGCTGGCCCTCGTGGCCTGAGTTTTTCGCCGTGCGCGGCGTTACCCGTGGTTTCCACGATCTCAACACAATTCCGTTCCATTCGAAACACAAGGACTCTTCAATGAAGACTGACATTCACCCCAAGTACGAAGCGGTCGTCTTCCGCGACCTCGCGTCGGGCAAGTCGTTCCTCACCCGGTCGACCGTCGGCAGCGCCAAGACCGTCGAGTGGGAAGACGGAAACACGTACCCCGTCATCGACGTCGAGATCTCCTCGGAGTCGCACCCGTTCTACACGGGCAAGCAGCGCATCATGGACTCGGCCGGTCGCGTCGAGAAGTTCAACCAGCGCTTCAAGAACTTCGGCAAGTAAGCATCAGCTTCAGCCCGGACAGGAGGCCCTCGCCATCGGCGGGGGCCTCCTTCTCGTTAACCTGAAGCACCCCTCGAAGGTGAGGGCTCGACGGGCGCTCTCCGCGGGTCAGGGTTCGAGCCCCGGCGGCACGTAGAGGGTGCCGTCCGAGGCATTGGCGAACTCGCTCCGGATGCGGTCGCGGGCCTCGTGCTCGACGAGCACGGGCACGAAGTCGCGGATGGGATTGCCGTCGAGGTTGTGGTGCTCCTCGTCGACCACCTTCTCGACGACATCGGGGTCGACCTCGGGGAAGCGGTCCTCGAGTCGCTCGACGACCTTCTCGACAGCGGCGTTCTCTTCGTCGGCGTTCATTGCAGCAGTCAACGCCCGCGCGCGGGCGCGGGCAAGCGAACATCCGGTGAACGGATGCGGGTGCGAGGCCCGCAGCCCATCGATGGCCAAGGGTGAGTCGCCGCCCTAGACTGCGGTCGACGGCGGACCACACCCTGCCAGACCGGCACCGGAGCCGCTGCGAGAGATGGGAGCTAGACATGGTTGACCAGAACTACATCGCAATCGCTGCGCAGTACGACGACGAGGACACGGCGGCAGCGGCCTTCGAGGCTGTCAGTGCCCACTTCGCGAAGACGCCGAAGCGCGAGGTGTTCGATGCCGCTTTGATCAACCGGGGGCTGGGTGGTGAGGTCGCC
This sequence comes from Orlajensenia leifsoniae, assembly GCF_004570845.1. Classification (GTDB taxonomy): domain Bacteria; phylum Actinomycetota; class Actinomycetes; order Actinomycetales; family Microbacteriaceae; genus Orlajensenia; species Orlajensenia leifsoniae. The sequence goes on from NZ_SPQZ01000002.1 coordinate 459,061, forward strand.
ATCGCTAAACGGGACGAGAGTGGGAAGCACCGCGGCACCAAGAAGGGCCTGGGCGTCGGCCTCGCGACTGGCCTCGCTGTGGCCCTGTTCCCGGCTGTGGCGCTCGGTGGAGCCCTCGTGGTCGCCGGCGGCTCAGGAGCGGGTATCGGCGCGATCGCCGGGCACATCGGACGGAAGACCCCGTCGAAGAACCTGGAAGCGATCAGCGAGACGTTGGACGCCGGCAGCGGCGGTATCGTTCTCGTCCTGGAGCCCGACGACGTCGCCGAGGTGGAGAAGCTCTTGACCGGTGCTGCGAAAGTGACGAAGAAGGACCTGTCCGTAGACGACAAGGAACTCGATGACGAGGTCGACGAAGCCTACGAGTAGGCCTGAGTTCCATCCTCGTCCGCTGATCGGCGCGCTCAGGAACCGGCCTGCTCGCGCGGATCGGCGGCCTCGCGATTGGTTCGCGTCCGCTTCCACAGCAGGTCGACGAGGACGGCGAGTGCGATGATCACCACGAGCGCGATCGCTGTCGCCGGCTCATTCACCAGCGTCGTCGTGCAGAAGACGATCAATGTGCCCAGCGTCGCGATCAGTCCGATGGCGAGCACGATGACGCTGGCACCCGTCTCCCGGTAGAGACGGAAGTGTCCGACGGAGACTGTCGAGAAGACGAGCAACGCGACGGCACTTCCGATCGAGGCGATGCTCGTCAGGTCGAAACCGACGACGAGGATGCTGGCGAAGGCCGCCATGACCAGGAGACCGACAGGGAACCGTCCGACCGAGCGACCGAACACGGGCGGGAACTGCCCGATCGAGGCGAGGTGGCGCGTCATCCCGATGGAGGGATAGAGGCCGGCGTTCACGGCACCGGTCGTCGACAGCAACGCCGTGATCACCATGAGCACGTAACCTGCCTGTCCCAGTGTCGGCTTGGCGGCTTCAGCGATCGCCGTGGCACCGTACTCGACCACCTGGTCGGCGGTGAGGGTGCCGAAGACGCCCAGCGCCACGGCCACGTACACGGTGGTGGCGATGGCCAATGCGAAGTAGATGGCTCGAGGAAGCTGGCGGGATGGGTTCGGCAGATCCTTGGCAGTGAAGGTGATGACGCCGAAGCCGAGGAAAGCGAAGAACGTGAGCGCGACGCTGGCGATGATCTCCCGCACTCCGGGGTAGTCGCTCGGGGCGAGCAGGGCCGGATCGAGGTTCACGATCGTCACAGCGGCGAAGACGACGAGGATCGCCAGTACCAGCGTGACCAGGAGGGACTGCACCCTGGCCACCGCGGTCGAGCCGACGGCATTCAGGCAGCCCATGACCACGATCAGCAGGACGCCCAGCGCCTTCGCCCAGCCTGCGTCTCCGCCGGCGACCACCGAGCTGGCGTACCCGCCGAACGACGATGCGATCATGGCGACGACGATCGATCCGGCCGTGAAGAACAGCCAGGCGCCGATGCCGGCGATGTGACCCTCGCCGAACCCTTTCGAGAGGTACGTCAGCAGGCCGCCGCCGGAGGGGTACCTCGCGCCGAGCTTCGCGAACGAGTAACCCTGCAGGCCGGCGATGGCGCCGGCGATGAGGAACGACAGCCAGACGGCTGAGCCGGCGACGGCGCCGGCTGCACCGAGCAGGGCGAAGATTCCGGCGCCGACCATCGAGCCGACCCCGATGAATGTCGCCTGCAGCACGGTCATGCGCTTCTGCGTTCCAGCCGCCATGGCGCGTCCCCTCGTCGTGGCCCATGATGCTCCTGGCGGCGTGTGCCCGGCAAGCGGCGGTCGAAAACCCGTCCTGTCCGGCTCTTCCCTTCGACTACTCGGTGGGTGCATTCTTATCCCAGCGTGCGCAGTGTTGCTCCACGCAGGTGCTGGTTCCGTCGAAGCAGGGGGACTGTCATGGAAACCGTATCGATCATTCTCCAGGCAGTCGTCGTCGTGGGCGCGATCGCCATGGGCGTTCGCACCGGGGGCCTGGGTCTCGGGCTCTGGGGTGTCGTCGGCACCGTGATCCTGGTGTTCGGATTCCACCTTCCGCCCGGGTCCATACCGGTCGACGCGTTCTTCATCATCATCGCCGTGATCACGGCGTCCTCGGCGATGCAGGCGGCGGGCGGCATCGACTACCTCGTCGCGATCGCGTCGAAGATCATCCAGCGCAACCCGAAGCGGCTCACCTACGTTGCCCCGCTCGTCGCGTTCGTCTTCACGGTGCTCTCGGGCACCTCGAACATCTTCCTCGCACTCATCCCGGTCATCTACGAGACGTCGTACCGGAACGGGCAGCGCCCCGAGCGAGCGCTTGCGGCGTCGACCGTCACCTCGGGGCTGGGCATCACGGCCAGCCCGGTGTCGGCCGCCATGGCCGCATACATCGTCCTGATGGACGGCACCGGATACGGCCTTCCGCAGATCCTGCTCATCACGATTCCGGCGGCCATCGTCGCCTGCATCGTCACCTCGTTCGTGCAGCAGCGGATCGGCAAGGACCTGCTCGACGACCCGGTGTACCTCAAGCGGGTCGAGGCCGGGACCGTCGTGATGCCGGCGGCCCTGGCCGCGCGCTACGAGGCGAAGGTGGGCGCGGCGTCGAGCGGGACCGCGGCCACGAGCACGGCGGGGACGCCTGGCTCTCGCTCCGGCGCCGCGAAGACGGAGGACGCACCTCCCGCTCGGATCGAGCATCCTGTACCTCCGGGCGGCGCGATCTCCGCCTACATCTTCGTATCCGGCACGCTGCTGATCGTGCTGTTCGGCCTGTTCCCCGGCCTCCGACCGGCGTTCCCCGATGAGGAGGGCGAAGTCGTCGCGATAGGGATGACCACGATCATCGAGATGGTCATGTTCACCGTCGCCCTCGCGATCATCCTCGCCCGACGGGTCAAGCCGAGCCTGGTGGTGGAGCAGCCCCTGCTGAAGGCCGGTTTCGTGGCGGCGGTGGCGTTGTTCGGAATCGCGTGGATGGCCGACACGTTCATCTCCGCGAACGAGGAGACCATCATCGAACCGCTCGGCGCGATGATCGAGGCCAACCCTCTGCTGCTCGCTGTCGCCCTCTTCATCGTCTGCGGCCTCACGACGAGCCAGTCGGCGACGACGAACACCCTGATCCCGATCGCGCTGGCCGCTGGACTCGCCCCTGGCATCATCACCGCGATGTGGCCGTCCCTGATCGGTGTCTGGCTGTTCCCGGCGAATGGCTCCCAGATCGCCTCGGTCGAGACGGACCTCACGGGATCGACCAAACTCACCCAGGTGCCCGTCTGGCATTCGTTCACGATCCCGATGCTGGCGTCGTGGATCGCTGTCGTCGCGGCTGGTCTCCTGATCCAGCTCGTCGTACCCGCCTGATCCGGATCGACCCAGTCCCGCCCGTCGGGGCGGGCGAGGAGGAGGAAACATGACCGACGAAACCACGGTCGACGCGGCATCGCTGATGCCGGAGGTGATCAAGCGGCTCGAAGATCTCGTGCGCATCCCATCCGTCGCGTTCCCGGGATTCGACCCGGACCCGGTGCACCGCATGGGCGACGCCGTGGTCGAACTGTTCACCTCGGCCGGCGCGGCCGATGCCAGGTTGCTCGCGGTCCCAGACGGGTACCCGTGCGTGTATGCGACCATCCCAGGTCCCGAAGGCTCCCCGACGGTGCTCCTGTACGCGCACTACGACGTGCAACCGGCGCCGGAGAGCCAAGGCTGGTCCAGTGAGCCCTTCGAACCGGTGACGAAGGACGATGGCCGCATCTACGGGCGGGGTGCCGCCGACGACAAATCAGGCCTCGTGATCCACTGGGCGACCCTGAAGCTGCTCGCCTCCTCCTGGCCGTGCACGATCAAGATCCTCGTCGAGGGTGAAGAGGAGACCATCTCCCACCTCGAGGGGTTCGTCGAATCGAATCCCGAGTTGTTCGACGCCGACGCCTTCGTGATCGCCGACATCGGACCGCAACGCGTGGGCCGGCCCGGATTGACCACAGCGCTCCGCGGCGACGTCGCGTGCACGGTGACAGTGCGGACGTTGGCGAACCCGGTCCACTCCGGCATGTTCGGAGGTGCGGCCCCCGACGCCATGACGGCGATGGTGCGCATCCTCGACACCCTGCACGACGAGAACGGCGACACCGTCATCCCCGGTGTGGCCAGCGGAACGTGGGGCGGCGCCGACATGGACGAGGCCGTCTATCGCGACGGCTCGTCGATCCTTCCCGGCGTCGACTTCCTCGGCACGGGGTCGCTCTCCGACCGCATCTGGATGAAGCCGTCGGTGACGGTGCTGGGCATGGACCTGCCGAACACGGCCGAGGCGTCCAACGTCCTCCTCCCGGAGGTGACGGCGAAACTCTCCATGCGCGTGATTCCGGGCTCGGATGCCGAGGCTCAGCTCGAGGCATTGATGGGGCATCTGCGTGCCCAACGCCCGTGGAACTGCGAGGTGGTCGTCGAGCGGGTGAAGGTCGGCAACCCCTTCGAGGTCGAGGAGTCGCATCCGGCGATCGTCGCCGCGAAGGATGCTCTCGAGCAGGCCTACGGCGCCGACGTCGAGTCGATCGGCAGTGGCGCGTCCATCCCTCTCGTGGCCTCGCTCAAGAAGGTGTCACCGAACGCCGCGATCGTGCTGTGGGGTGTCGAGGATACGGAGAGGTCACGCATTCACGCGTCGGATGAATCGGTCGATCCTGCGGAGATCGAGCGCATGATCGTCGCGCAGACACTGTTCGTCCGAGAGTTCGCGGCCTCGACCGGGCACACGGACGAGGTCCCATCCGACGGCGATCGGTGAGACCGTCCAGCGGTAAGCAAGCCACATCCGTCCGGCGCTCTCGCCGGTCGGTGATCGAAAGTGCAGAGTGAGAATCATGACCGACGTCAAGACCACGAGTGGATGGGTGGGGTGGGTCGGTTTCGCCGCCATCATCCTGATCCTGAGCGGTGTGTTCAGCCTCATCCAGGGATTCGTCGCACTGATCGGATCCAATTACTACTACGCCGTCGAGAACGGGACACTGTTCCTGTTCGACCTGACCGGCTGGGGATGGTGGAACCTCATCATCGGTGCGCTCCTCGTCCTGACCGGCCTCGCCCTGTTCACGGGCGCGACCTGGGCGCGGGTCGTGGCCATCATCGTCGCCGCCCTCAGCGCCATCGGGCAGCTGCTCCTCGTTCCGGCCCAGCCGTGGTGGGCACTCATCGTCATTGCGTTCGACGTGCTCGTCATCTACGCGGTCACCGCCCACGGACGTGAGCTCGCCACGATCGACGACTGACAGGAACGATCCCGGTGCTCTCCATGAGAGCACCGGGATCACCGATCACTTCAGGAGGTATCAGATGTCCAGTGAATCCGGTTCGGCGCTGAGCGCGTTCTCGCTCGACTCGGCAGAACTCACGGCATCAGCTGTCACCACCATCCGCATCGCGCTCGGCGTGGGCGGGGCGATCGCCCTCATCATCGGCCTGCTGATCACATTCCAACCGCAGGCGGCGGCCACGACGATTGCCGTCCTCCTCGGCATCTACTTCGTCGTCGCCGGCCTCGTCTACGTGGCCGTCGGTATATTCGCCCGTGGCATCGCGGGTGGAGCGAGGGCGCTCGACATCATCCTCGGCGTGCTGTTCCTGATCGGGGCCTGGCTGGCATTCGCGAACCTGTCGGGCACTGTGGCGTTCCTCGCCGTCCTCCTGGGCATCGTGATCGGCATCCTGTGGATCGTCGAGGGGATAGCGACGCTCGCCCAGCTCGGCGACGCACCATCGAGGGGATGGGCGATCTTCATCGCGATCGTGAGCATCATCGCCGGTGCCGCTCTGTTGTTCGCGCCGGTCTGGGGCGCCCAACTGCTGTTCCTGGTGACGGGGATCGCGTTGATCGTGCTCGGAGTGATGCAGGTCATCCGCGCGTTCACGTTCGGGCGTGGAGTCACCCCGGCGCCCTGACTCAGCGCACCGGCCACGCACCCGAGGTGGTGAACTCCGGGTCCTTCGTGCGACGCATGTAGCTCTGGAAGCTCTCGGCCTGAGCCTGGCACCAGTCGACCTGGCGCGCGTGGAGCTCCTCGGCCGTGATGGTCAGAGCGTGCGGGTAGCGGCGGGCGATGGCCTGCGCGACGTGGCCGGCGGCGATGGCATCGGCTCCGGCGTCGTGTGCATTGTCGAGCACGACCCCGTAGTGCTCGGCGGCGGCGGTGAGCGTGCGCTTGCCCTTGCGGTAGGTGTCGACGGCCTTGTCGATGACGAGAGGATCGACGACGGGGCCGGGGGAGACGAGCGGGGGGATACCGTAGCGCCGCGCCTCACGGTCGAGTACGGACAGGTCGTAGGCGGCGTTGTAGGCGACGAGCGGGATGCCGCCGGCGAGCTGGGAGCGGATGGCCGCGACGATCTCGGCGATGGCCTCGGAGGCGACTCGGCCGTAGATGCGGGCGTGCTCGGTCGTGATGCCGTGGATCTCGGCGGCGCCGTCGGGGATGACGATGCCGGGATCGACGAGCCAGTCGGTGCGATCGACCACCACGCCATCGGCGTCGAGCACGGCGAGCGTCGCCGTGACGATGCGCGTCGTCTCGACGTCGATGCCGGTGGTCTCGAGGTCGAAGACGGCCAGCGTGGAGGCCCAGGTCGCGGTGGTTGTGGTGGTCACAGGGTCAGAGTATGCAGGGCCGCCGACATCGCCTGTGAGCCACTCCGCGAAGGTCTCGGTTCCGCTTGTGAGCTCGGGGGCGAGGTTGAGGCCGGTGCTGAAGAAGCCGAGGATCGCCCCGGCCGCCGGGAGCGCGATGATCGGCCCCCGCCCGCCGTGGGCCGAGCGCCGCAGCGAGGCGATGACGCGCGACGAGAGCACCTCGGGACCCGCGATGGTGTGCAGGCGTTCGCGGCCGGACGGCACCAGGGCCTCGTCGACCAGCCGGGCCGCGACGTCGCGCACGGCGATGGGTTGGAAGGTGGTTCCCCGCAGCTCGGTGGTCCAGCCGAACGGCGCCAGCCCGAAGAGCCGATCGACGAAGTCGTGGAACTGGGTCGCGCGCACGATCGAGACGTCGAGCCGGGAGTCGCGGTACGCATGCTCCTGGGCCGTCTTCGCCGTGTAGTAGCCGGAGACACCCCGGTCGACGCCGATGATCGAGAGCAGGACGAGGCGACGGACACGGGCGACGCGCGCGGCGGCAGCGACAACGCGCGGTCCTCTCACCAGCGTCTCCTGCGCTCGGCCGATGACACCGTCCGTCGCGTCGATGATCGCGTCGGCTCCGGTGAGTGCCTCGATCAGCCCGACTCCCGAGACGATGTCGGCCGTCGCATATTCCGCGCCGGGAATAGAGGCATCCATCGCCACCGATGACCGGCTCACGCCGCGAACGCGCACGCCCCTCGCGAGGGCCTCCACGACGACGGCGCGCCCGGCGCGACCTGTTCCGCCGAGCACGACGATGAGCGGAATGTGCGGCTCGGTCCTCATGAGCAGAGTCTAGGTCGGCGCGCTCAGCGCACATCCAGCCCGCTGCGAGGACGCGGCCTAAACTGGGGGAGATGTCAGTCTCCTCGCCCTACGCCGCGCAGCTCGAGCGCATCCCCGTCGTCGAACGCACGCTTCAGGTGCTCGGATCCGAGACGCGCTACTGGGAGTACGGCGACGCAGCAAGCGACGAGACCATCGTCCTGGTGCACGGCTTCCGCGGTGATCACCACGGGCTCGAACCTGTCGTCGCGCAGCTACCGGGCCGCCACATCATCACTCCCGACCTCCCGGGATTCGGCGCGTCGGCGCCCCTGCGGAGCGCGCACGACATCGACGGCTACGCGGCCTGGCTCACAGCGTTCATCGCCGGGCTCGGGCTCTCCGGCCGCGTCGTGCTTCTCGGACACTCCTTCGGCTCGATCATCTCCTCGGCCGCCCTCGCCGCCGGACTCGTCGTCGACGACGTGATTCTGGTCAACCCGATCGCCGCGCCGGCCCTGCGCGGCCCGCGTGGCGTGATGACGCGGCTCGCGGTGTTCTACTACCAGGCGTCGGCCGCCCTCCCCGAGAAGGTGGGCTTCGCCCTGCTCCGCAACCGGGCCATCGTGCGCATCATGAGCGTGACCATGGTGAAGACCCACGATGCCGAGCTGCGACGCTTCGTGCACGACCAGCACGACCAGTACTTCTCCGCGTTCAGCGATCGCGATGTCGTGCTCGAGGCGTTCCGCGCCTCGGTCAGCCACGACGTGAGCGAATACGCTGCCGCCATCCCGACGCGCACCCTGCTGATCGCCGCCGACAAGGACGACATCACCTCGGTCTCGGCCCAACACGACGTGCAGAAGCTGTTCCCGGATGCCGCCCTCCACGTCATCCCCGACGTCGGCCACCTGATCCACTACGAGACGCCCCGCGAAGCCGCCCAGCAGATCGCGGCGTTCCTCGCCGTGCCCGCCGACGCAGCCGGCACCTCCGACCCGGCCGGCACCTCCGACCCGGCCGGCACCTCCGACCCGGCGACTCCGGCGGCATCGTGAAGATCGTCTTCGACGCCCGCTACACGCGGGTCGACCACCACGACGGCATCAGCCGGTACACGGCGAACCTCCTGACAGAGCTCGCGAAGCTGCATCCGGTGACCATGCTCATCAGCGATCACCGCCAGCTCGCGATGCTGCCCGACCTGCCGTGGCAGCTGGTCTCCTCGCCGACGAGCGCAGCCGAGCCGCTGGTGGCGCGCGCCGTGAACAAGCTGCGCCCCGATGTCGTGTTCACGCCCATGCAGACGATGGGGTCGTGGGGTCGCCGCTACGCGCTGCTGCTCACGGTGCACGACCTGATCTACTACCGGAACCGCACGCCCCCGCGCGACCTCGCCGCGCCCATCAGGCTGCTGTGGCGGCTCTACCACCTGGCCTGGTGGCCGCAGCGAATGCTGCTGAACCGTGCCGACGGCGTGGTCACGGTATCGAACACGACGGCGGCGCTCATCGCCGAGCACGACCTCACACGCAAGCCGGTCACCGTGGTGTCGAACGCCGCAGCGCCGCTCGCAGCTCTCGACTCCGACGACGCGCTCGCGCGGCGCGAGGCGCCCACCGTGCGCCGGCTCGTCTACATGGGCTCGTACATGCCGTACAAGAACGTCGACACCCTCGTTCGCGCCGTGGCGACGCTGCCCGGAACGGAGCTGCACCTGATGAGCCGGGTGAGCGAGGCCGAGCGCGCGCGACTGCAGAAGCTCGCCCCCTCCGCGCTGCTGGTCTTCCACGACGGCGCGACGGACGCCGAGTACGCCGAGACCCTGCGCGCGGCGACGGCTCTCGTGACGGCATCGCGCGACGAGGGCTTCGGCATCCCGCTCGTCGAAGCCATGAGCGTCGGAACGCCGGTCGTCGTCAGCGACATCCCGATCTTCCGCGAGATCGGTGGCGACGCTGCACTCTACTTCGACGTCGACGATGCCCGGGCCCTCGCAGCCGCTGTGATCCGGCTCGACGAGCCGGGGGAGTGGCAGCGACGGTCGACGCTCGGGCTCGAGCGCGCAGCGAGCTTCACGTGGGCGGCATCCGCCCGCACCCTGCTCGGTGTGCTCGAGGAGACCGTGGCGCGTCGACGCCAGCGCTGACAACGGTTCTTCGGGCGCGCGAGAACAGGTGGGATCGCCGAGAACAGGCCAGACCAGCCTGTTCCCGCTCCGGAACGCCGATCCGGCCTGCTTTCGCGGGTGCGGCGGACCGCCGAGGTCAGGCGGCGAGCTGCTCGGCGATCGAGCGCAGCACCTCGGTGGTGCCGGCGTCGATCTTCACGGCGGCGCGGCCGTCGCCCTTGGTGATCCCGCGGTTCACGACGATGATCGGCGTGCGTTGCCGGCGTGCCTGCTCGACGAGGCGGATGCCGGAGTTCACGACCAGCGACGACCCGGCGACCATCAGGACATCGGATGCCGTGAGCATGGCCTGCGCCTCGCGGAACCTCTCGCGCGGCACGAACTCGCCGAAGAACACCACGTCGGGCTTCAGCATCCCGCCGCACACCGTGCACTCGGGCACGATGAACGCATCGATCTCGGTGACATCGGCGTCGCCGTCGGGTGCGAGGCGCGCCGCCTCGTCCTCGGTGAGCCAGGGATTCGCATCCGTCAGCCGCTGGGCGATGTCGGACCGAGCGAAGAACTGCCCGCAGTGCAGGCAGACCACGCTGTCCATCGAGCCGTGCAGAGGCACCACCCGCGTCGATCCGGCGCGGGTGTGCAGGCCGTCGACGTTCTGCGTGACGATGCCGCTGACGGCTCCGGATGCCTCGAGCTCGGCGAGCAGTCGATGCCCGGCGTTGGGTCCGGCCTGGGCGAAACGGCGCCAGCCGAGGTGGCTGCCGGCCCAGTAGCGGCGGCGGTACCGGTCGTCGGCTAGGTACTGCTGGAACGTCATCGGATTGCGCACCGGTGCCCCGGCGCCGCGATAGTCGGGGATTCCGGAGTCGGTCGAGACGCCGGCGCCGGTCAGCACCAGGGTCGAGCGACCACGCATGAGGTCGACGGCAGCGCTCACTCCGAGGCGCTGCTCGTCGGTCAGTTCCAGAACCGTGTCGGTCATCCCACTCCTTCGCCGGTGTAACGAGTCTAGGCACTGCAGTTTTCCGGATTGTTTCGCAGGCTGCGACGATGGGGTACCGAACGAGGGGAACCCGTGCACGTCATCCGCATCACCGACCTCGAGGCCGACGGCCTCTCCGACTACGCGCGCCTCACCGACGTCGCCCTACGGCGAGTCACCGAGCCCGAGGGCGGCCTCTACATCGCGGAGTCGACGAAGGTCATCACGCGGGCGCTGGCGGCCGGCCACGTTCCGCGTTCCGTTCTGCTCCAGGAGAAGTGGCTGGCGGATGTCGAGCCTCTGCTGGCGGACTTCCCTGACGTTCCCGTGTTCGTGGGTGAGGCGAAGCTGCTCGAGCAGCTCACGGGCTACCACCTGCACCGCGGCGCGCTGGCGGCCATGCACAGGCCGGAGAACCCGTCGGTCGCCGAGCTCCTGAAGGATGCCCGACGCGTCGTCATCCTCGAGGACATCGTCGACCACACGAACGTCGGCGCCATCTTCCGCTCTTCGGCCGGCCTCGGCGTCGACGCCGTGCTCGTCACCCCGCGGTGCGCCGATCCGCTCTACCGCCGCAGCGTGCGCGTGAGCATGGGCACGGTGCTGCAGGTGCCGTGGGCACGTCTGCCCGAGTGGGACGAGGCGACCGCTCTGCTGCACGACGCCGGCTTCGAGATCGCCGCGCTCGCCCTGGCCGATGACGCGGTGAGCCTGCCCGACTACGCAGCCGACGCTCCCGAGCGCATCGCTCTCGTCTTCGGCAGCGAGGGCGACGGACTGAGCCGCACGGCCCTCGCAGCGGCCGACACCGTCGTCACGATCCCGATGCTGCACGGGGTCGATTCGCTCAACGTCGCCTCGGCCAGCGCCGTCGTCGCGTACGCCCTGCGCGTCGACCGGGAGCACAGGTCCGCCGACCTAGACTGATCCGATGCCCCTCTCCCGACGCCAGGTCTATCGACGTCGCAGAATCCTCGTGTTCAGCGCTCTCGCCCTCGTTCTCGCCGCTGTCATCTACGGCACGACCACGCTCACGGCGGCGGTTCCCGCGACAGCGGCATCCGTCACCCAACCGACGGTCGCCACACAGCCGGCAGCCCAACTGACGTGGCCCGACTTCGGCAGCGGAGCAGTCGGCGCCGTCGGTTTCGACGGGCTTCTCGGCTCGCACGGGGACCCGGATGCCGCCGTGCCGATCGCGAGCATCACCAAGGTGATCACGGCCCTCGTCGTGCTCGACGCCAAGCCCATCCCCGCGGGCGAGGAGGGGCCGACGATCACGTACACGGACGCCGACGTCGACATCTACTACGAGCAGGTGGCGGAGAACGCCTCGGTCGCCCCGGTCTCGGCCGGCCTCGAGCTCAGCGAGAAGCAGTCGCTGACGGTCATGCTCCTGCCGTCGGCGGGGAACTACAGCCAGTCGCTCGCCATCTGGGCCTTCGGATCGGTGGACGCGTACCTGGACGCCGCCCAGAAGTGGGTCGCCGACCAGGGCCTCACGAACACCACCGTCGCCGACACCAGCGGCCTCTCCGACTCCAGCGCGAGCAGCCCGACGGACCTGGTCGCTCTGGCGAAGATCGCCGTGGCCGACCCGACCCTGACCTCGATCGTGTCGCAGAAGAGCGCCGACATCCCGGGCGTGGGGGTCGTGCAGAACACCAACAAGATGCTGGGCACTCACGGCGTCGACGGCATCAAGACCGGCACCAACGACAACTCCGGCGCCACGCTGCTCTTCTCCGCGAAGTACACCGTCGGCTCGCAATCGGTCACGGTGGTCGGCACCCTGCTCGGCGGAGCCTCGATGGGCGACCACGATGTGCTCGACGCGGCTGTCGGCACAGTGCTCGACGGGGTCGCCGCCGGGTTCCACGAGGTGCAGTTGACGACCGAGGGGGCGCCGGCGGCCACCTACACGTCGCTGTGGGGCGACACCGCGACGGCCGTGAGTGCGAAGGCCGCGTCGGTTCTGACCTGGTCGGACACCGCTGTCAGTGGCGTCGCGAAGGCGGGATCCGTGCAGGAAGCCGCGGACGGCGACACCGTGGGCTCGCTGACCTTCACCGTGGGTGAGCAGACCATCGAGGTGCCGCTCGTGCTGATGGGTTCCATCAAGGGGCCGGATGCAGGCTGGCGCCTGAGCCATCCGGGGGAGCTGGCGGGGTAGGACGCACACGGCCTGACCCGCTCGCTGAGGCCCGACGCAGTCGCGGCCGAAGCGCGTCCCAGGCGCGCTTCGGGCGGTCGCTCCGCTCGGCCCTCAGCGAGCGGAGCAGGCGCTGCGCTCGGGCGCTACTCGATCACCCGACGGAGTCGACGTCCAGAACCTCGTAGGGAACGGCATCCGGCCGCTTCGGCAGCACGTGATCACCCGACGACTGGTGACGGATGCGGCGCAGCACCCACGGCACCAGGTACTCCCTCGCCCACTGGATGTCCTCACCGCGAGCCTGTCGCCAGGTCGCCGTCGGCAGCGGCTCGGGCTTCAGGGGCTCGAGCGAGTTCTCCACGTTGAGCGAGGAGAGCACGAGCCGCGCCACCTCGTGGTGTCCGAGTGGGTTCAGGTGCAGGCGATCGGGCGCCCACATGCGCGTGTCCTGGATGGGCGTGAAGCCCCACTGGTCGGCCACGACGCAGTCGTATCTCGTGGCGATGGTGCGGATGTTCTCGTTGTAGATGGCCACCTTGCCGCGGATGCCGCGGAACACGGGTGAGAAACCGACATCCGTCGCCGTGAAGATGACGACCGTGGCACGATCGCTGGTGAGGCGCTCGATGATCTGCTCGAACTTGCCCGACACCAGGTCGGGATCGGAGCCCGGACGGATGACATCGTTGCCGCCCGCCGAGATGGTGATGAGATCGGGCCGCAGCGCCAGAGCCGGCTCGACCTGCTCGTCGAGGATCTGCTGGATGAGCTTGCCGCGCACGGCCAGATTGCCGTAGGCGAAGTCGTCCGAGCCCTGCGCGAGCACCTCCGCGACGCGATCGGCCCAGCCGCGATGGCCACCCGGTCGACTCGGCTCAGGATCGCCGATGCCTTCGGTGAACGAGTCGCCCAGCGCCACATAGCGCGACCAGGGATGGAGGGGACCGGAACTCGTTTCACTCGTCATAGCTCCTCCATTCTGCACACTCTCGCCCTCGTGGCGCACGCACGTTCTGCGCGGTGGCGGCGTGAGCGCCATCCGCCGACCGCATTCCCACCGAGTCGGCTGCGACACTCGCCCTCGGCCGCGCCACTCGGCCTCGCCGTGACACGCCCGAGGTGGACCCCGAGCCGCCCGGGGAGACGCCCCGCGCAGTCGAGTGTCGGCCGACTCGGGTAGATTTGGGCCAGTGAGTACAGCGCTGCCGGAAGGCCCCATCCCGGGAACCGCAGCAGCAGAGCATCTCTCCCCGGCCTTCCCCGATCGCGCCGCCTGGGGAACCGCCACCAAGCTGCGTGCCTGGCAGGCCGAGGCCCTCGACGCCTACTTCGAGAAGCAGCCGCGCGACTTCCTCGCCGCCGCGACGCCCGGCGCGGGCAAGACCACGTTCGCGCTCCGTCTGGCGGCGGAGCTCCGCGGTCGCGGCATCATCGACCGCATCACCGTCGTCGCGCCCACCGAGCACCTCAAGAAGCAGTGGGCGGATGCCGCGGCCAGGGCCGGCATCCGACTCGATCCGTACTTCCGCAATGCCCACGGCAGCTACGGCAGGCACTTCCACGGCATCGCCGTCACCTACGCGCAGGTCGCCGCCCGCGCCGCCCTGCACCGCGAGCTCACCCAGTCGGGTCGCACCCTCGTGATCCTCGACGAGGTGCACCACGGCGGTGACGCCCTCAGCTGGGGTGACGCCATCCGCGAGGCCTTCGAGCCGGCCACTCGCCGGCTCTCCCTCACGGGAACGCCGTTCCGCTCCGATACGGCGCCCATCCCGTTCGTGCAGTACGCGCCCGATGAGCACGGAATCCGCACCTCGCTGACCGACTACAACTACGGCTACGGCCGTGCTCTCGCCGACGGCGTCGTGCGCCCCGTGATGTTCATGGTCTACAACGGCTCGATGAAGTGGCGCACGCGCGCCGGCGACGAGATGGAGGCCAGGCTCGGCGAGGGCAACACCAAGGACATCACCTCGCAGGCCTGGCGCACGGCACTCGAGCCGAAGGGGGAGTGGATCCCGGCGGTGCTGCGCGCTGCCGATCGCCGTCTCACCGAAGTGCGTCACACGATCCCGGATGCCGGCGGCCTCGTGATCGCGACCGACCAGACGATGGCGCGTGCCTATGCGGCGATCCTGCAGGACATCACCGGCCAGCCGCCGACGGTCGTGCTCTCCGACGAGAAGGAGGCCAGCGACAGGATCGAGCAGTTCGCCGGCAACACCAGCCGCTGGCTGGTCGCCGTGCGCATGGTCTCCGAGGGCGTCGACGTGCCGCGCCTCGCCGTGGGCGTCTATGCGACGAGCTCGTCGACTCCGCTGTTCTTCGCCCAGGCCATCGGTCGCTTCGTGCGGGCCCGCCGTCGTGGAGAGACGGCATCCGTGTTCCTGCCGAACGTGCCGATTCTCATGGCCCTCGCCTCCGCCCTCGAACTCGAGCGCGACCACGCCCTCGATCGGCGTCGTGACGACGAGGCCGAGGGGGACATGTACAACCCCGAAGACGCGATGGTCGCCTCGGCGAACAAGGAGGACCGGGCCTCGGAGGCTCTCACCGACGAGTTCAGCTTCGAGGCGCTGGCCGCGAGTGCGGACTTCGACAGGGTGCTCTTCGACGGTCACGAGTACGGCGATCTCGCGGAGCCCGGCAGCCTCGAGGAGCTCGACTTCATCGGCATCCCGGGGCTTCTGGAGCCCGAGCAGGTCTCAGACCTGCTGCGCACCCGTCAGGCACGCCAGGCCCGACGGGCGACGGATCGGCGCCGGAATGCTCCGGAGGATGCCGAACCGGAAGATGTCCCGCTGTACCGCACCATCAAGGAGCAGCGCACTCTGCTCTCGAGCCTGGTCGGCATGTGGTCGAAGCTGTCGGGGGAGCCGCACGCGATGATCCACACCGAACTGCGTCGGCTGTGCGGAGGGCCCGCCGTTCCGCAGGCCAGCGTCACGCAGTTGCAGGCACGCATCGAACTGCTGCGCAAGAGGCTCGGCCGCTCGCACTGAGCGTGCCCGCTCCGGGTGTGCGGCGCCCCGCTCACACTCGAGCGCGGGCGACCACCGCCTATGTCAGACGGCCGGCGCCAGTACGACCGGTGCGGAGGAACGATGGAGGATGCCCTGCGTGATGCCACGGACGGTCAGCCAGGCCAACGGCGCGGCAGCCAGCAGGAGGGTCTCGGCGACGATGCTCATCGACATGGCGAGCTGGAACTGTTCGAGGTCCTGGGCATTCAGGGTCAATCGGCTCGCCTGCGTGGACACGGTGTTGCTGAGCACCCAGAGCAGCCACCAGACGATCTGCCACGAGGGCCGAGTACGCCCCACAGCTCGCCAGAGGTCTGCGATGTTCTGGTACGGGAACCAGAGGTTGACGACGGGGAGGATCCAGGATCCGACGTGCCAGCCGGGCGAGCGCCGCGTGAGGCCGATGAACTGCTTCGCGACCCGATACTGCCAGATCATCCAGAGCACGCCGGTGGCCAGAAGACTGAGACTCGACAGGATGCCGAAAACAGAGCTGAGCTGGTCGTAGCTGTCGATCATCCGGATGGCGGACTCGTCACCACCGAGATAGCGCGAGGCAGCGTTGATTCCGAATGTCTCGATTCCTATGGTGACGACGGACGTCACGGCGGAGATGACGAGCAGCACCTGCGTCGCGATCGCCAGCCTCGCGATGGCGACGGCGCTCGTCGGCGCGGGCGACGGCTCGTTCTGAGGCTGGATCCACCGGGCGCCGTCCCACCACCACATCGCCGACGATCCGTCTGGGGCAGGGTGCCAGCCGAGAGGCAGAGGCGGTGGCGTGGGAGTGTGGGTCATCGGCGTGCTTTCTCGGAGGGATCGTCTTCGACACATCAATCCGGACAGGCCTGTCCGCGGATCGGCTGCAACTCTAGCGATCGGCTCGAGGTGCCAGCGCGGGCGACACCCCCATGGTTCAGCCCCCTTTCGAGGGCGGCTCAGCCAGGCCGGCCTCGTCCCTTCGGAATTCCCGATGCGTGTGAGACGTCAGCCGCGGGTACGCCGCCACCACGGGCGTCTCGGTTGCCTCCGCTCCTGGTCGAGCTGCGAGCTCGCATCGGCTGCCTGACGCTCCCGGGCTTCGCGGCGCGCCCGCCAGGTGTGCACCTCGTGGTCGACGTCTCGCGTCGGCGTCACCACCGGCGGTCCGCCGAGGAGCTGCCGCCGCGCCTCGATCACACGCCGGTTGAATCCTTCGACGGCGTCGCGCACATCTGATTCCCGGTGCAGGCGATCCAGCGTGTCCTCGAGCTGGGCATGTTCGACGCGCAGTGTCAGCGCGGGCGGACCCAGCCCGGTGAGTTGCTCGCGCTCGATCTTTCGACGAATCCACCAGTCGGGGTCGTGCTGACCGTCCAGTCCCTCGAGGGGCTTTCCAGCGCCGGGAAGGTTGTCGAACTCGCCGCGCCGGATGGCCTGCTGGATCGAGTTCTCGACGTAGGCGGAGCGCTCAGCCCGGGTCGAGGGTACGGCTGGTTCAGACGCCGACTCGGCCGCATCAGGGTCTTCGCCTCTGGCTATCGCCTCCTCGCGGGCGATCTGATCGATCCTGTACTGCCATGCGGCGCGCTGCGGGTCCTCGCTCATCCTCGACCTCCCTCGCGGCGTCGGACTTCCATCCCTTCCACGATACGACGACGCGAGCGTGTGATCGTATGCCGGACGGCCTCCCAAGGCTGCCGACCGATGCGCGACCAGGTTTCAAAGTCGCATCGGCGGACCGTCGACCCCCAGATTTCGACGGAAATCGCGTAGGTTTTGGCTAAGCCTGCGCGCGCTCGCACAGCACAGGCATCACCGCAGTGCATTTTGGGGGAGTTCGTGGCAGGTTCGATGTCCGCTAATGGAGGTGGCGCCAGCCATAGGCCGAGCCCGCTCGGAGCTCTTGGGGGCTTTCTGGGCTTCGTCGCTGTGAGTGCCGGGGCCGCGGTCCTCGTGACGGCCGCCGTGACCCCCGCCCTGGCGGTGAGCGGCATGGCCGCCACCAGCGGCATCAACATGTTCGAGAACCTGCCGAGCTATCTCGAGATCGACGAGCTCGCGCAGAAGACCGATGTGTTCGCTACAAGGAGCGACGGAACCACGCAGCTTCTCGCGTCGTTCTTCGACCAGGACCGCGAAGAGGTCACCTGGGAGAACATCTCGCAGTACGCGAAGGATGCCGCCGTCGCCGGTGAGGACCCGCGCTTCTTCGAGCATGGCGGGATCGACGTGCAGGGCACGGCCCGCGCGATGCTGACCACGTATGTGCTGAAGGGCGACACGCAGGGTGGATCGAGCATCACCCAGCAGTACGTGAAGAACGTGCTGGTGCAGAAGGCCGAGCTCGAGGCGAAGACGGAGGAGGAGAAGGAGGCCGCCTACGCGGAGGCGACCGACCCGACTCCCGACCGCAAGCTCAAGGAGATGCGGCTCGCGATCGGCCTGGAGAAGAAGTACTCCAAGGACGACATCCTCAAGGGCTACCTCAACATCGCCGGCTTCGGCGGCCGGGTCTACGGCATCCAGGCCGCGTCACAGTATTACTTCGGCGGTGTGCCCGCGAAGGACCTGAAGCTGGAGCAGGCGGCGGCGCTGCTGGCGATCGTGAACAACCCGGAGAAATTCCGCCTCGACAAGCCCGACAGTGAGACGAACGGTGCGGCCACGAAGGTCAAGGGCAAGGTCGTGCCGTACGCCGCGACCAAGGAGCGTCGCGACTACATCCTCGACAGCATGCTCAAGTACAAGAAGATCACGAAGGAGGAGTACGACGCGGCGATCAAGACGCCGATCGCTCCCGCGATCAAGACGCCGAGTACTGGATGCTCGACCGCGAAAGACGCCGCCTTCTTCTGCGACTACGTGTACTGGACGGTGATGAACAACGAGGCCTTCGGGAAGACACAGGAGGATCGCAAGAAGCTGCTCAGCCGAGGCGGCCTGGACATCTACACGACCCTCGATCTCGATCTGCAGCATGCTGCAGCGGATGCCCTCTATCGGTTCGTGCCCCAGTCCGACCCGAACATCGACGTCGGGGGCACTGCTGTGTCGGTGCAGCCGGGTACCGGACGGGTGCTGGCGATGTCGCAGAACAAGTCGTTCTCGAACGACTCCGAGGAGTTGGCCAAGGGCAACAACTTCACAGCGGTGAACTACAACACCGACCTCGAGTACGGCGGATCCAGCGGCTTCCAGCCCGGCTCGACGTACAAGATCTTCACCCTGGCGGAGTGGATCAAGGAGGGGCACTCCCTCAACGAAGTCGTGGACGCCCGCCGTCGCTCCGATTGGGGCTCGTTCAATGACAGCTGCAATGGACCGCAGTCCTACCCCGGGTTCTCTCCCGTGAACGACGAGGGCGGCAACGGCGGGGTGTGGACGGCACTCAAGAACACGTACGATTCGGAGAACACCGGATTCATCGCCATGGCGAAGAAGCTCGACCTGTGCGCCATCGGGGCAACAGCCAAGACGTTCGGCATTCACCGTGCCGACGGCACCGAGCTGCTTCACAGTGCGGCGACCGTTCTCGGCACGAATGAGATCGCGCCCCTGACCATGGCCGAGGCCTTCGCCGGTGTCGCCGCCAATGGCACGGTCTGCAAGCCGATCGTCATCGACAAGATCGTGAAGCATGACGGCACCGCGCTCACGCCGCCGTCCGCCGAGTGCGCCCAGACCGTGGACCCGAAGGTGACCGCGGCCATGGCCTATGCAATGCAGCGCGTGATGTCTCAGGGAACGGGAGGTCAGTCGAACAGGGCGACCTACCCGCAGGTTCCGATGATCGGCAAGACCGGAACGACAGACAACGCCGAGGCCACCTGGATGAGCGGTGCGAGCACGAAGGTCGCCACGACAGTGGGTGTGTTCAACGTCACCGGCCATGTGAACTTGCGTAACACGTTCTTCAACAGCACGCAGGCAGCCGTCATCCGTCACCAGATGTGGCCCGCGATCATGTCGGTGGCAAATGCCAAGTACGGCGGAGACGGGTTCCCGGACGCCGATCCGTCGTCACTGAGGACGTTCTCGGCGGCCGTGCCCGATGTGCGAGGCAAGTCGCTTGAGGAGGCTCAGGATCTGATTGAAGACGCCGGATTCGGGTTCGCCAAGGGTGGCGCGCAGGACTCCGAACTGCCCGCAGGCCAGGTGACCAGCACCAACCCCTCGGGCAACGCCCCACGCGGATCCGTGATCACGGCGTACACCTCGAACGGCGCGATGGTGCTGATGCCCGATGTCGTCGGCCTCTCGGAGGCTGACGCGAAGAACCAGCTCAAGGGAACGTTCTCGGTGAAGACCGTCAACGTCGCCGTGAGCGACCCGGGCAAGGTGGGTCTCGTGCAGTCCAGCGATCCCGGCGCCGGAGCCGCCGTCAAGCCCGGATCGCAGGTCACGATCGGCATCGGCAAGGCCGGTTAGTCCGAGATCGGTTGACCATCCGTTGTCGAGACCTCCAGCGGTGCTGGAGGTGCTCTGCCTGTTCAACTGGCATGGTGCACGGCTGCACACCCGCGCCAGCGTATGACCGGGGGAGTCAGTCCAGCCGGCGATAGCGGATGTGCGTGGCGAGGGGTGAATGCAACACCTCAACGGGTTCGAATCCGAACTTGACTCCGTCGAAGATCCGCTCGCCGGACCCGAGCAGCACCGGGGCGATGTCGAGGGTGAGTTCATCGATCACGCCGGCCGCGAGAGCCTGCCGCACGGTGGAGGCACCGCCCGCGATGTCGATGCCGTCGTCACCGGCCGCCTCTCGCGCGAGGGCGTAGGCGGCGTCGAAGCCGTCGGTGACGAAATGGAAGGTCGTGCCGCCCTCCATCTCGATCGGCTCGTGGGCGTGATGAGTGAGGACGAACACCGGTGCATGGTAGGGCGGCTCATCTCCCCACCATCCGCGCCAGTCTCCCTCCCACTCGCCGCGGATCGGGCCGTACATGTTGCGGCCCACCACGTACGCGCCGCGAGGGCGCATCAACCACCCGGCCGCGGTCTCGTCAGCCTCGGTCGCGCGCTCGTCGCCGATGTGCCACCGGTGGAGCTCGATTCCGCGCGTTCCGAGGCCCTGCTCGACACTCTGGTCGGGACCGGCGACGAACCCGTCGAGCGAGATCGACATGTGGCAGGTGGTGAGCGGCATCCGTGACCCTTTCAACTGCGTGTGCGACTGGACGATGCGACGCCGGTCAGCTGACGAGCGTCATCACTCATCGTTACAGTGGGCGTCATGACACAGCAAGGGCTGCGCTTCGAGGCACCGATCGGAGTCGATATCAAGGGTGAGCTGTGGTCCTGTGTGGAGATACCGGGTTCTGTCGACTTCTTCGGAACCGGCAAGTCCGTCCGTGTCGACGTGGATATCGACGGGCTTCGACTCGAGAACGTCGGGGCCATGGTGACGGGCTCAGGCGGCCACATGATCTCGCTCAGCGCGAAGGTTCGCAAGCAGCTCGGCAAGGAGATGGGCGGCATAGTTCGAGTGTCGGTGTCGCCCCGCTGAGAGGGGCGCAGCTCAGTTGATGATCTCGCCCCGCTGGTCAGCGCGCAGAACAGCCAGACGGTCCCTCCACGCCTGCAGCTCCTCCGGCGTCAATCGGGTCCATTCGGTCACCTCGCCGATCACCCGGAGGGGCGCAGTGCTGCGGTAGGACCTGGTGGGATTGCCCGGGAACTTCTTGTCGGTCACGTTCGGGTCGTCCTCGAAGTCTCCGGTCGGCTCGACCGCGTAGACACGGGGGTCGGCGTCTCCGGGAGCGAGCTCGGCAGCGAGGCCTGCTCCGTTCGGAAGCGCGGTGAAGTAGATGTGGTTCATCACGACGTCAGGGCGATAGTTCGACCTGAAGCCCGCCGTGAGAAGATCACCCTCTCGCAGATCGGCCTTCGTGCCGTGGAAGAACGGACCTTCGTCCTGCGCTGTGCTCACGGCGCCAGCCTAGAACGGATGCCGCGCTGGCACCCCGCGCTGTGCTCACGGCGCCAGCCTAGAACGGATGCCGCGCTGGCACCCCGCGCTGTGCTCACGGCGCCAGCCTGGAACGGATGCCGCGCTGGCGGAGGCGCTGTCGGCGGGCCAGAATGGCCCTCATGACCGGGAACGCAGCGGGCGGAGCGTGGACGACGGACGCCCTGCACTATCTCGTCGGCATCCGCGAGTTGGCGATCGCCGCTCCGCGTGCCCACGGCGGCTCCGAGCGGTGGACGCCGATCTGGGTCGTGGTCGTCGATGACGAGGTGTTCGTTCGCACGTGGCTTCGGCGGGACACGGGCTGGTACGGCCGGGCGGTCGCCGCAGCGCGGGCCTCGATCCGCATCGCAGGGGAGGGCGTCGGAGTGGTCGTCGAGGCGACGGGCGTCGCGAACGCCGGCGCCATCGATGAGGCGTACCGCGCCAAGTACGGCGAGGACGGGGCCCGGTCGATGGTCACGGCCGAAGCAGCCGCATCCACGCTCCGCCTGACCCGCGCGCCGTGACCCTTCAGTGCGCGGGACGGATGTTCTGGTTCAGATGGAACACGTTGCCCGGGTCCCACGTGGCCTTGATCGCACCCAGGCGGGCGAGCTTGGCAGGCGGATAGGCCGCACGGATGCCGGCACCGCCCTCGTCGGTGAGGGCGTTCACGTACGCTCCACTGGCGAACGGCGCCAGCCGCGATGCTGAGACGCGGGCGCGCTCGATGCGTTCTCCGTCCTCGGCGGGATCGGTCCAGCGGGTGCCGGCGACGTACTCGAAGAGCGTGTCGCGCTGACTGAAGGCGTTTTCATCATCGGGAACGTCGGCGATCGCCCCGCCGTAGGCCTGCAGACTCGCGGCCACGTCGGGATCGTGCTCGAGGAGCGCGTCGAGTGCGGAATCGGGCAGCTCGCGGAAGTAGTGCCCCTTCCAGTAGCGCCGTTGGGCGTGACCCCTGATCGTGTCGTCGCGTCGCTGCAGGTCGACGTAGGAGAGTTCGTCGCTGCGACGGGCGAGGGGGAGGCCGAGGGCATCCAGCTCGCGCGCGTACCCGGCGCCGGCATCCGTGTCCCCGACCCAGACGAATCCGACGGTCGCGATCGCGCCCATCACCGTCGCCGAGAAGGTCGCCGCCCGGGGCGCCCCGGCGTTCAGGTCACGCCACCGGCGGAGCACCTCGGCGGCGTTCTCGCGCGGGAAGTCGAGCTCGACGCTGAGCGCCCGCGTGCCCACGGCGTGCAACTCGAACTCGAACGACGTGACGATGCCGAAGTTGCCCCCTCCGCCGCGCAGTGCCCAGAAGAGATCGGGGTTCACGTCGCGTGACGCGGTGACGGTCGCGCCGTCGGCCGTGACCACGTCGAAGGAACGGACGTTGTCGCAGGAGAGTCCGTACTGGCGTGCCAGCCACCCCATGCCTCCGCCCAGCGTCAGCCCGCCGACTCCCGTGTGCGAGACGTTCCCCGCCGTGGTGGCGAGGCCGTACTGCTGGCTTGCGCGGTCGAGCGCACCCAGAAGCGCACCGCCCTGCACCCACGCGCGGCGCGTCACGGGATCGATTCGTACTCCGTCGAGCGGCGTGAGATCGATCATCAGTCCGCCCTCGGGCACCCCCAGCCCGAGCACGCTGTGGCCCCCGCACCGGATGCCGATCTCGAGGTCGTGCTCGCGGGCGGCGCGCACCGCCGCCTGCACGTCGGCGACGCTGGCGCACCTCACGATCACCTGCGGTCGATGATCGACCATCGCGTTCCAGACCGCCCGAACGTCGTCGTAGTCGGGGTCGCCGGGCAGCACGACCCGCCCGTCGAGATGCGCATCCGCAAGGATCGAGGAGGCCATCAGAGCGGCATCCTGCAGCCCGAGTGCACGCAGGCACGGCGGTCGATGAGGTCAGCCGATGCATTCGTCACGGCTCGTTCCCTTCTCTACTGTTCGGTTCCTTCTACTGTTCACTTCTCCGAGCCAGAGCCCGGAGCTGCCAGTCGTGCACGTCGCTCACCCATTCCCAGCCGGGCTTCGCCGCCGGGCCGATGCGAGGGTCGCTGGGTGTCCGCCCGTCGCGGAGAGCGAGCAGGTACGCCCGATCCTGCTCGATGCGTTCGCGCAGCCGACCGGCTCCGCCGACGGACCCATGTCCCGGAACGACGACATCGACCCCGGCCGCCACCCGGTCGAACGACTGCAGGGCGTCCAGGTAGTCCTCGATCGGGCTCTCAGCGGCCAGGTCGAGCATGGGAACCAGCACGTCGGAGAGCATGTCGCCGGCGACCAGCACTCCGCGTTCCTCGATGAGCAGCGCAGCATGGCCCTCCGAGTGCGCTCGGTGTTCGATGATCCGAACGCCGGGGCCGTCCCACGGGATGAGCGGCGCATTCGCGGGCAGGCCCGTGATCAGGCCGAGCAGCTCCATCGGGATGTCGTCGGCGAACTCGGGCGGCAGGCCTTCGGCCACGTCGCCCTCCCAGCCCGGAGTGGCCAGGAGTTCGCGAACGGATGCCGCGCAGGCGGTCGTGCCGTACCGGGGTGCGTTGCCGAGCGCGGGGTGCCAGAGCACGTGATCCCAGTGCGGATGTGTCGCGAAGCCCGCAATGACGGGCCGGCCGCGATCCCGGAGATCGTCCGCCAGGACCACCAGCTCGGCGCGCGTGATTCCCGGGTCCACGAGCAGCACCCCGGCGTCACCCTCCACGGCGACGGCGTTGCTCTGGACGCACTCGCTCTCGTGAACCAGTACGCCCTCGGCCACCAGTCTCAGCATCAGCGGGCCTCGCCGTCATAGCGGATGGCGTACCGATGCAGCGTGACGCCCGACTCGAAAGAGAGCTGCTCGAGCAGGTCGAGCGAGACCGGCATGTCGTAGTCGTCGAACAGCGGCCTGCCGAAACCCAGGATCGTGGGATGCGTGGCGAGCAGCAGCTCGTCGAGGAGTCTCGCCTTCAGGAGCTGTGTGGCCAGATCGGCACCACCGACCCCGATCGTGCCGTCGGTCTCGGCACGGATCGCGGCGAGCTGCGCGATCGCATCGTCGTTGATGACGCGGGTGTCGTACTCCGCTGTGTGCCGGGTGCGGGAGACGAGGACCTTGGGCTTGGTTGTCCAGATCTCGCCGTACTCACGGAGGAAGTCGGGCAGGGAGTCGTCGGCGTGAGCATGCGGCCAGAACTCCTCCATCGTCTCGTAGTAGATCCGTCCGTGCACGATGAGCGCGAGGTTCTCGGTTCGGGCATTCAGCTCCCGGTGGAGGTCCTCCCCGATGCGCAGCCACTCGCCCGCACCGTTGTCGCCGGGGACCTGCTCGATGCGCAGATCGAGGGAGACGTTCATGCCGTAGATGAAGCGGCCCATCGGAACCTCCAATAGTGATTGCGATTTGCAACCACTATAGTGATGGGCACATGACTGTCAAGGAGGAATCGTGGAACCACGATCCGGGTGTCCGATCAACGCCGCCGTCGAGGTACTCGGCGATCGCTGGTCGCTGATCGTGCTGCGTGATGTCATCTTCGGCGACCGCCGCTACTTCCGGGCGTTGCTCACAGGCTCGATCGAGGGCATCGCCTCGAACATCCTCGCCGACCGCCTCAAGCGGCTCCTCGACGCCGGAATCCTCACGCGCGGCACCGCCGCCAGAGGTCAGCGCGCTCGCTTCAGCCTGACCGAGGCCGGCATCCAGACCGTGCCGATCATCTACGCCCTGGGCAACTGGGGCCTCGACTGGCGCACCGGTGACGACCAGCTCCGAGCCCGCCAGCACCTCATGCGCGAAGGTGGGCCTGCGTTCGTCGAGGAGCTCATGGATGAACTGCGGGTGCTCCACCTCGACGCTGCGCCGCGCGAGACCGTCGGTCCTGGGCCGCTCGAGCGTCTGAGCGCCGCCTATGCCGAGGCATCCGGCTCCTGACCTCGCGATGCACCGATCACCCGATGATCCGAGCATGCAGATTGGGCGCTTCCAGGTTTCTGGTTACAGCTCTGTTTCGGTCTGCTCCGAGCGGCTGGGATCGGCGTCGCAGATGATTCCACCCCGCTTAGGGTTGTTGCAGCATCTTCACGACGCGAAAGGCTGTTCGACATGGATTCGAAGAAAACCGACCTCGATCGCATCGACCGCGGCCTGTTGCGAGCCCTGTCGGTGAATGCCCGGGCGTCCGGATCCATGCTCGCCGCCGAGGTCGGAGTCGCCGAGTCGACGGTGTCACTGCGGCTCCGTCGCCTGCAGGCGCTCGGGCACATCCGCGGCTATCACGCCAACATCGACCTCGCCACCCTCGGGGCATCGCTGCAGGCCCTCATCGCGGTTCGGCTCGCCAAGCACGCGCGCGACGAGATCGACTCCTTCCGGGCCGCGGCGCCGCACCTGCCCGGGGTCATCAGCCTGTACCACATGGCCGGCGCCGACGATTATCTGCTGCACGTCGCCGCTCACGACGCGAACGAACTGCGCGACTTCGTGCTCACGCACCTCACCGGCCACCCGGCGGTCGCCCACACAGAGACCAACCTCATCTTCGAGCACGCTGACGGCGACGGCTGGCAGGAGCTGCTCAAGTGACGGGGCCGGAGCGCTCGGGCGCCTCCGCGCCCGAGCGTGGAAAGAAGGAGCTCAGACGCTGGCGGCAGTACCTCGCCAACGAACGCGCCGAGGCCGCCGTCTACCGGGAGCTCGCGCAGCGACGCGCCGGGGAGGAGCGCGCCATCCTGCTCGCCCTCGCCGACGCCGAGGGCCGCCACGAGGCGCACTGGGCGGATCTGCTGGGAACGGATGCGGGCAAGCCCGTCGCGGCCGACGCGCGCACGCGCTTCCTGGCCGTACTCGCACGTCGCTTCGGCTCCGTGTTCGTGCTCGCACTCGCGCAGCGCGCCGAGGCGCGCTCCCCGTACGACTCCGACCCTCACGCCACTGCGGCGATGGCCGCCGACGAGCGCATCCACGGCGAGGTCGTGCGTGGGCTCGCCGCCCGCGGTCGCAAGCGACTCTCGGGCACCTTCCGCGCGGCGGTGTTCGGCGCCAACGACGGACTCGTGAGCAACCTGGCCCTCGTTCTCGGCATCGCCGCCACCGGCGTCTCGACGGGCTTCGTGCTGTTCAGCGGTATCGCGGGTCTCCTCGCCGGTGCCCTCTCGATGGGCGCGGGCGAATACGTCTCGGTCCGGTCGCAGCGCGAGCTTCTCGAGGCCTCCACTCCAGACCCCGACGCCCAGGGTGTGCTTCCCGACCTCGATGTCGACGCCAACGAGCTCGCTCTGGTCTACCGCGCCCGCGGCATGACCGAGGAGCGTGCCATCGTGCACGCCACGCAGGTGCTGGCCGCCATGCACGCCTCGGAGGCGGCTCCGGCGACGGGCCCGCTCGGAACTGCCGACGACTACGAGTCCGTCGGCACCGGGCTCGCCGCCGCAGCGTCGAGCTTCTGCTTCTTCGCCTCGGGCGCCCTCATCCCGATCCTGCCCTTCATGTTCGGCATGGAGGGCCTGGCGGCCATCATCGTGTCGTCGGTGCTCGTGGGCATCGCGTTGCTCATCACCGGTGCCGTCGTCGGCCTGTTGTCCGGAGCGCCGCCCCTGAAGCGCGCGCTCCGCCAGCTCGCGATCGGCTTCGGCGCAGCCGCCGTCACCTATGTGCTCGGCCTGGCGTTCGGCGGCGCTGTCGCCTGACCCGAACCCGCCCGCAGAGCGAGAGGTGCTAAGCGACTGCCGCGTAGCGCCTCGAGTTGCGCCGGCCCTCAGCGAGGAGATACCCGTTCGCTGAGGCCCGGACGAAGTCCGCGGTCGAAGCGGGGGTGGCGACGGCGCACGGCTACAGCCGCGTCGGCGCCGTCACGAAGTCGATGAGCTGTTCCACCCGCCCGAGCAGCGCCGGCTCGAGGTCGGCATAGGTGCGCACCTGCCCGAGGATCCGCTGCCAGGCCCGCGCGATGTCCGCCTGCTCGTCGTGCGGCCATCCGAGTGCCTGGCAGATGCCGTGCTTCCATTCGATGGACCGCGGAATCTGCGGCCAGGCCTCGAGCCCGACCCTGGCCGGCTTCACGGCGGCCCAGATGTCGATGTACGGATGCCCCACCACGAGCACGTTCCGCCCGTGGGGCCCGCGCTGCACGGCCTCGGCGATGCGGCTCTCCTTTGAGCCGGCGACCAGGTGGTCGACGAGCACGCCGATGCGACGGTCGGGGGTGGGCGAGAAGTCGCGCACGATGGCGTCGAGGTCGTCGACTCCCTCGAGGTACTCCACCACGACGCCCTCGACGCGGAGGTCGGCGCCCCAGACCTTCTCCACGAGTTCGGCGTC
Source organism: Orlajensenia leifsoniae (assembly GCF_004570845.1). Taxonomy (GTDB): domain Bacteria; phylum Actinomycetota; class Actinomycetes; order Actinomycetales; family Microbacteriaceae; genus Orlajensenia; species Orlajensenia leifsoniae. The sequence continues at coordinate 487,007 of NZ_SPQZ01000002.1, forward strand.
GTGGCGACCCTCGACGAAGATCCGGCTCGGGAGCGCCACGCGGGCGGGGGTGTTCGCGACGGCGAAGGATCCGGATGCCGTGCGCATGCGTCCTGCCGGTTGCTTGGCCTTCGGGGCGACGAGCACGACGGGGTCGCCGTCGAGCAGGAAGCCGGGGCCGAGCGGGAACAGCCTGTGCTTGCCGAAGCGGTCCTCGAGGGTGACGATGCCCTTCTCGAGGCCGACGACAGCGCCGCAGAAGCCCGTGGCCACCTCTTCGATCACGAGGTCGCGCACGGCCTCCTGCTCGGGGATGACCTTGCGTCCTGCTGCCCGCCAGTCGCCGGCGAGCACGTCCTGGCTGTATCGATCTGGAGTCACCATCCGACGCTAACGGAAGTCGCGCGAGCGGCCGTGCACCGCGACGGCGAGTGGCTCGAACTTGTCGGCGACCAGATTGATCACGCCTTCGTCGCTGCGCTCCAGGATGCCGCGGATGACCATGGCGGGCGCCTCGCGGGCGATGCGCCGGTACCGGGTCCAGACACCGACTCCGGCGATGACGTTGAGGGTGCCCGTCTCGTCCTCGATGTTCATGAAGGTGATGCCGCCGGCCGTCGCCGGGCGCTGGCGGTGCGTGACGACGCCTCCCACCTCGATGCGTCGACCCGACTCGGCCGTGCGGAGGGTGTCGATGGCGCGGGCGCCCCGTGCGGAGAGCACATCGCGCACATGCCTGATGGGGTGGTCGTCGGGGGAGATGCCCGTGGACCACAGGTCGTAGACCACCTGCTCCACCTCGCTCAGCATCGGCAGCAGCGGCGGCTGCACCACCACGACGGAGCCCTCGAGGAAACTCGCGCGATCCTGCGCGGCATCTCCGGCGCTCCACAGCGCCTCGCGACGCTCGAGTCCGAGCCCGCTGAAGGCGCCGGCGGCCGCGAGGGCCTCGAGCTGCTCGGTGTTCAGGCCGATGCGCCGTGACAGGTCGGCCATGCTCCGATACGGGCCGTAGGTCTCACGCTCGGCCACGATGCGCTCGGCCAGGGCGAGGCCGATGCCGCCGACCTCCGCGAGTCCGAGGCGCACGGCGAAGGCGCCGTCGCGGCGGTGGGCCTCCGATTCGTCGGCGCCGCCCCTGTCGAACTTCCCGACGGGCGGCTGGGCCGCGTCGAGGCAGGAGTCGCGGCCTGTGGGGCCCGGCGGGGTGGGAGGGGCGGCATCCGTCGCCGAGGAAGAAGAGGAGGAAGGGGAAACCAACGGCTCCAGGACCGCATTCGCCCCCGAGAGGAGGATGTCTGGACGGCGCACCTCGACGCCGTGCCGCCGGGCATCGGCCGTGAGGGTCTGTGGCGAGTAGAAGCCCATGGGCTGGGCGCGCAGCAGGGATGCGAGGAAGGCGGCCGGGTAGTGCAGCTTGAACCACGAGCTGGCATAGACGAGCAGGCCGAAGCTGATGGAGTGGCTCTCGGCGAAACCGAAGTTGGCGAAGGCCTCGATCTTCTTGTAGATGACGTCGGCCGTCTCCTCGTCGATGCCGTTCTCCGCCATGCCCGTGTAGAGGGTGGCCTTCAGCGTCGAGATCTTCTCGATGCCCCGCTTCGAGCCCATGGCACGCCGCAGCCTGTCGGCGTCTTCAGCCGTGCATCCGCCCACCGCCATCGCCATCTGCATGAGCTGCTCCTGGAAGAGCGGAACGCCGAGAGTGCGTTCGAGCACGGGCTTCAGTTTCGGATGCAGGTACGTGACCTTCTCCTCGCCGGTCCGGCGCCGGATGTACGGATGCACGGCACCGCCCTGCACCGGCCCGGGACGGATGAGCGCGATCTCCACGACGAGGTCGTAGAAGCAGCGCGGCAGCAACCGGGGGAGCGTGCCCATCTGGGCGCGGCTCTCCACCTGGAACACCCCGATGGAGTCTGCTCGGCAGAGCATGTCGTAGACGGCAGGCTCCTCCTTGGGGATGGTCGCCAGCGTCCACTCCTCGCCGATCACGTCGCGGGCGATGTCGAAGGTGTACTGCAGGGCGGCGAGCATGCCGAGGCCGAGCAGGTCGAACTTCACCAGTCCCATCCAGGCGCAGTCGTCCTTGTCCCACTGCAACACGGTGCGGTTCTCCTTGCGGGCGTGCTCGATGGGGCACACCTCGCCGACGGGCCGATCGGTGAGCACCATGCCGCCCGAGTGGATGCCGAGGTGCCGGGGGAAGGTGAGCACCTGGCCGGCCAGCTCGATGACGGACTCGGGGATGTCGTGGTCGCCGCTCGTGATCTCGGCGCCCCAGCGCTCCACCTGCTTCGACCAGGCGTCCTGCTGCCCGCCGCTGAACCCCAGCGCCTTCGCCATGTCGCGAACGGCGGCCTTGGGGCGGTAGCTGATCACGTTGGCGACCTGGGCCGCGTTCAGCCGCCCGTACTTGCGGTACACGTACTGGATGACCTCCTCACGACGGTCCGAATCGAAGTCGACGTCGATGTCGGGCTCCTCCTCGCGCAGGCTCGAGAGGAATCTCTCGAACGGCAGCCCGTAGAAGATCGAGTCGACGGCCGTGATGTCGAGGGTGAAGCACACGGCCGAGTTCGCGGCCGATCCGCGCCCCTGGCACAGGATGCCGAGCCGCCTGGCCTCCTGCACGATGTCGTGCACGATGAGGAAGTAGCCGGGGAAGTCCTTCAGCTCGATCACGTCGAGCTCCTTCTCGAGGCGGTCGCGCACGCTCGCCGGGATGCCCGGGTACTTCTCGGCGGCCCCGCGCCAGACCAGCTCGCGCAGCCAGCTCATGGGGGTGTGGCCCTGGGGCACCTCCTGCTTCGGCAACCGCGGCCGTGCGCTCCGCAGGGTGAAGGAGAGTTCGTCGGCGTACTGCACCGTGCGTTCGACGGCACCCGGGAAGCGGGCGAAGCGCACGGCCATCTCGGCTCCGCTCCGCAGGTGCGCGCCATCCGCCGCCGGCAGCCAGCCGTCCATCTCGTCGAGGCTGCGCCTGGCGCGCACGGCGGCGAGGGCACTCGCCAGCCGATGTTCCGAGGGGGTCGCGTAGTGCACGGCATTCGTCGCGACGACGGGCAGTCCTGCGGATGCCGCGAGCCGGGCGAGCTCGTCGTTGATGGAGCTGTCTTCGGGGTGGCCGTGGTCGAACACCTCCACCGCCACGTTGTCGTGGCCGAACAGGTCGACCAGTCTGGCGAGCTCCGCGGCGGCCGCCTCGGGACCGCTCGCGGCGAGGGCCTGGCGTACGAGTCCCTTGCGGCATCCGGTGAGCACCAGCCAGTGGCCGTCGGCCTGCTCGGCCAACTGCTCGAGGTCGTAGCTCGGCCGACCCTTCTCAGCGCCGGCGAGCTGCGCGGTGGTGATGGCTGCGGCCAGGCGGTGGTAGCCCTCCTCGCGCCGGGCGAGCACCAGCAGGTGGCTGCCCTCGGGGTCGGCGATTCCGTTCTGCGGCATGGTGAGGTCGAGCGAGAGCTCGGCTCCGAAGATGGTCTTGACCTCGGGGTGGCTCTCGGCGGTCTCGGCGAGGCGCACGACACCGTAGAGCCCGTCGTGGTCGGTGATGCCGATGCCCACGAGCCCCAGGCGCTTGGCCTCCTCGAGCAGCTGCTCGGGTGGGCTCGCGCCGTCGAGGAAGCTGAAGGTGGAGTGCACGTGCAGCTCGGCGTATGGCACGACCGTCTCGGTGCTGGCCGGTTCGAGCGGGCGCGGCCGGTACGGCTGGCGCTTGTGCGACCAGGCCGGGCTGTCGCCGCCGTCACCTGCGACGGGCGCACCGGGCCGCCTGCTGGCGGAGAGGGTGCGCTCGAGTTCCGACCACGGGATCGGGGGATTGTTGAAGCCCATCAGTCGGTGCCCATCAGTCGTACCGCGCCTCGGCCTGCCAGCTGCCCCCGTCGAGCATCACGAGCCAGGCGTCGCCGGCGTCGTCGACGAGCTGCATCCGGTGCACCCGACGGCTGGCCGCTGCATCCCACCAGCGCTCGACGACGGGCCAGGGCCCTGCCCACGCCTCGACGTGATGCAGATCGCCGGGGCGTGCCGTCGCCGAGAACGAGTGCGGGGCGCCGGTGAGCATGCCGCGCTCGTCGACGGCCACGGGTTCGCCCGCCTCGGTCAGCACGCTCACCGGATGCGGCTCGCGGAACACCGTCGACGGTGCGAGTTCGGGCAGGCTGCCCGGCCAGGGCCGCTCGGCCGAGCGCACGCGTTCCTCTGGGGCGCGGTCGCCCCACGGCACCAGGATCTGGCGCTCGGCGAGCAACCTGCCGCCCCCGACGACGGCCGTGACGACGCCCTCGTGGCCGAGCATGCTCTGCACCCTGGTGAGGCCGTGGTGCACGCGCTCGTCGGGGCCCGAGCCCCAGAGCCCCTCCTCGTGATTGCCCGTCCCGTCGACCCGCTCCGGGCGCACGCGCACGCTCGCGATGGCCGAGTTCAGCCCGCTGTCGACGGAGCCGCCGCCCTGCAACTGCCAGCGCACCCTGTCGACGACGTCGGAGGCGCTGAACCAGCGCGGATGCAGCCAGCTGCGCTCGGACAGCTCGCCGGACTCGGCGCGCACCTCGATGCGCACGCCGGTGCAGACCAGCTTCGCCTGCGTGAGGGTGTCGATGAAGGTGTCGACGGCCGCACGCACGCCGAAGGTGACCTGGTCGATGCGGTCGAGCGGTGGCTCGAACTCGATGACGGCGTCGAAGTCGCGCGGCGGGGTGCGGGCGACGACCACCCGTCCGTCGTAGCCCCCGGCGATGGAGTGGGCGTGGGCGCCGATGGCTCCGAAGCGGCGCTGCACGTCGACGGCGGGCAGCGCGGCGAAGTCGCCGAGCCTGTGCACGCCGAGGCGGCGCAGCAGCACGGCGAGCCTGTCGTCGACGAGGATGCCGACGGGGAAGTCGGCGAGGAAGGCCGCCGTGCCGCCGGCGTCGACGAGTCGCAGCCGGTCGGGGCCGCTGTGGCGCGCAGCCTGTTCGGCCGCGAACGGGCCGTCGGCGACGCCCACCCGGGCATCGGCCAGTCCGGCCTCGGCGAGGGTGGTGAGCAGCGCCGCCCCCGTACGCTCCTCGCCGCCGTAGTAGCGCGCCGGGCCGCGGGCCCTGATGGCGGCGGTGCCGGGCCGGATGAGCTGCACACCGGGTGTCGCCTGCTCGAGGCGGGCGAGTACGGGCTCGAACGACCTGGCGTCGTGCAGCGGATCGTAGGGCAGCACGGTGAGCCCTGTGCAGCGGGCCTGGGCCTCGCGCACCTTGAGGCCGCGCATCACCCCGTCGCTGCGCGCGGCAGCCGAGCTGGCGTAGACCAGCCCGTGCTCGATGAGGGCGACGGGCGCATCGGGCGCGATGCCCCCGGCACGCATGGCCGCGGTCACGGGCCAGTCGGGCAGCCACACCACGATGGTGCGACCGAGGGCCGCTGCGGTTCCGGATGCCGCCCCACCAGGGCGCGCCGACACTGCTGCCGCGCCCATCAGGCCGTCACCGCCTGCAGCAGCGGAGCTGCATCCTGCAGCTCGACCGTGCTGAACTGCTGGCGGCCATCGGGCAGCCAGAGACGCACGCTGCGCGGTCTGTCGTAGCCGAGGCGCCCGATGGCCGTGACGGTGGCCTCGCGGGCTCCGAGGTGCCCGTGGCCGTCGCCGAGGCCGGTCCACGAGCTGCTGCTGATGCTCAGGCGCGCCTCGGCCTGCGGCCACGGTCCGAGGACGACGAGGGCGGCACCGCGTTGCCGAAGCCTCGCCCCGAGGCGGGCCACGTCGGTGTCGCTCGCCCGCGTCGGCGGGCGCAGCACGACGACGGTGAGCACGTCGACGAGTGCCGCCGTCGCTGTGAGCCAGTGCTCCCCGGGATCGGGAACGAGCACCAGTCGTTCGAGGTCGACCCCGAACCGGGCCGCGGCCTCGGCCCCGAAGTCGGGAACCCCCACGACGCCGCACCAGGCGCCACTGGCTGACGGGCCGGCGAGCAGGGCCATCGCCAGGGTCAGCGAACCGTCGACGGAGTACGCGGATCCCTGACGCAACGCACCGCTCGGCAGCACGGCGGCCATGGCCGCGGAGGTGGGCAGAGCCGGGCTCTCGAGCTTGGTCGCCTGCATGCCCCGGATGCGCGCCTGGAGCTCCTGCACGCGCGACAGGGCGTCCTCAGCCCGATCGATGTCAGGGGCGGAGGCGACACTGGGGGAGTACGGAGCAGCGGCCACGAGCACCTCTCTAGTTTCGAACACATCTTCGAACTAGTCAATCTCGGCCCACCGACATCCGCTCCCCGAGACCGCCAGCAGGGGATGGCCCCGATGCCTCGGGCGGCGACCGCGGCGTAGGGTCGCCGCATCACGACACCGCACCATCGTGTCGTCAGGCCTCAGGCCTCACCCCACCCGAACAACACCCTGCCGCGAACCCTCGCGCACCGCGCCGTCATCGACGAGGCACCCCGGGCTCGCCCTTTCGCGAAGGACCCGTCATGACCAATCTGCTGAGATCGACCGCCAACCCTGCCGGCGGCCACGGAGGAGGCGTGCGCGGCGACAACATGCCCCGCCGCTCCTCGCTCTTCGAAGGCCGCTTCGGCCGCATGTTCCGTGAGCTTCCGCCCGCTGCCTGGCCCGCGACGGCGCTCCGCCGCCTCGGTGAGGCCATGACGGCCGAGCCCGAGCGCGATCCACTCGACCCGACCAAGCCGTTCGCGGCGAAGGAGACCGACGACATCGTGCAGGATCCCGAGGAGAACCCCGGCCTGCCGTCGGGTTACACCTACTTCGGCCAGTTCGTCGACCACGACATCACCTTCGATCCCGCATCCGTGATGCAGAAGATCAACGATCCCGACGCCCTCGTCGACTTCCGCACCCCGCGTCTCGACCTCGACTCGATGTACGGGCGCGGGCCGGACGACCAGCCCTACCTGTTCGACGGCAAGAAGTTCCGCCTGGGACGCGTGCTGACCGAACTCGGCGTGCCGAGCCCCCGCCGCGACCTGCCGCGCTACATCGACGTCCAGGATCCGGATGCCGCCCATCGGGCTCTCATCGGCGACAAGCGCAACGACGAGAACGTCATCGTCGCGCAGCTGCACGCGTCGATGCTGCAGTTCCACAACAAGCTCGTCGACGAGTACCCCGGAGCGAGCTTCGCCGACGTGCAGCAGCAGGTGCGCTGGCACTATCAATGGCTCGTGATCAACGACTACCTGGTACGGATCTGCGGCTCAGAGCTCATCGACGCCATCCTGCCCGGTCGAGGGCAGGCGCTGCCGACCCAGGACCAGAAGCCGAAGCTGGGCTTCTACCACTACAAGAACGCGCCGTTCATGCCCATCGAGTTCTCGGTGGCCGCCTACAGGTTCGGCCACTCGATGATCCGCCCGATCTACAGGCTGAACATCCACCTCGACGGGGGAGACGACGTGAGGGCGGCGACGGATGACGAACGCCGCCGCGGCCTCGACGGACGCTTCTTCATCTTCGCCGGCGTGCAGCGCCGAGGGCTCAACGGGTTCGACACCTTCCCGTCGCCCTGGGCCATCGACTGGAGTCTGTACTTCGACCGCACCGGGCAGCTTCCCGTCGGCGGGAAGAAGCGAGTGCAGCCCTCGTACAAGTTCGACACCTCGCTGGTGAACCCGCTGGGATTCCTGCCTGAGTTCTCCAAGGCCGGCGTCGACGAACCGCCGCTCACGATCGATCACCTGCAGGCCGCTCCCGCGCGTCCGTCGCGCGACCCGGCCAACCTCGCCGTGCGCAACCTGCTGCGCGGCATGGCACTGGAGCTGCCGAGCGGTCAGGCCGTCGCCGACGCCATGGGTATCGCGCGCATCCCCGACGAGCGTCTGTGGGTCGGCAAGGCCGCCGAAGGCGAGGAACGGAAGCCGATCACCGAGGTGCACGAGAGCTTCGCGAACAACGCGCCGCTCTGGTACTACATCCTCGCCGAGTCGCAGGAGATCTGGACGGCCGCCGGCGATGCCTCGGCGACCATGCACCTCGGCCCCGTCGGCGGACGCATCGTCGCCGAGACCCTGATCGGCATGATCGCGGCCGACGGCGGCTCCTACCTCACGCAGAGTCCCAACTGGCAGCCGGAGGTGCATGGGCGCAGGCTCGCCACCGTCGGCGACCTGCTCGCCTTCGCCGACGAGGCCTAGTCGCGCTCCACCACCAGGGGGCACCGTGCTGTTCGCAGCCGGTGCCCCTATCCTGTGCCCATGGCCAGCCGACCCATCGAGGACTACGCGCTCCTCAGCAACTGCCGCACAGCAGCCCTCGTCAGCTCGGAGGGGAGCATCGACTGGCTCTGCCTCCCGCGCTACGACTCGCCGTCCACCTTCGGAGCCCTCCTCGGCACCGAGGAGAACGGGGCCTGGTCACTGCGGCCGACGGATGCCGCAGCCACCGTCACCCGCGCCTACGACGGCGACACCTTCATCCTCGTGACCACGTGGACCACCGCGACGGGCGAGGTGGAGGTCATCGACCTGATCGCGCGCGGCGTCGGCCGCGTCGACGTGCTGCGCGAGGTGCGCGGAATCCGGGGATCGGTGGAGATGGGGATGGAGGTGCGCATCCGTTTTGGGTATTCGACGGCGCTGCCCTGGGTGCGACGGATCGACGGCGACACCGGTCAGGCCCTGCTCGCGATCGCCGGCCCCGATGCCGTCATCGTCCGCGGGCGGCCTCGACTGGAGGCCGTCGACAACGCCCACCGGGCCACCTTCACGGTCGCGGCGGGGGAACAGGTGCCGATCTCACTGACCTGGTACCCGTCGCATCGCAACACCCCCGACCGTCTGGACCATGCCGTCGCCGTCGCCGACACCCGCGCCTGGTGGACCGACTGGGCCAGCCGCTGGGAGCACCGAGGTCCCTACCGCGACGCCGTCGAGCGCTCGCTGCTCGTGCTGCGTGCGCTCACCCACGAGGGAACCGGCGGCATCGTGGCTGCCGCGACGACCTCCCTGCCCGAGCAGCCCGGTGGCCCGCGCAACTGGGACTACCGCTACGTCTGGCTGCGCGACGCCGCCCTCACCCTGCAGGCGCTCGCCGATCACGGCTACAACGAGGAGGTGGCGCACTGGCGGTCCTGGCTGCTGCGCGCCATCGCCGGCGATCCCGGCGACGTGCAGATCCTGTACGGACTCGCTGGCGAGCGCTACCTGCCGGAGCGCGAGCTCCACAGCTTCCCCGGCTACGCCGAGTCGCTCCCCGTGCGGGTGGGCAACGGCGCCGTCGACCAGTACCAGGCCGACGTCATCGGCGAGGTTATGGTCGCCCTGCACGTCGCTCGGGAGAACGGCCACGGCGACCTCGAGAACGCCTGGCCGTTGCAGCGCGCTCTGCTGGGCTTCCTCGAGGAGAACTGGCAACGGCCCGACCAGGGCATCTGGGAGATCCGCGGCGATGCACTCTTCTTCACCCATTCCCGGGTCATGCTCTGGGCGGCATTCGATCGCGGCGTCGCCGCCATCGAGCAGTTCGGGGCCGAGGGGCCGGTGGACACCTGGCGGACGCTCCGGGACACCCTGCGTGCCGAGATCGACGAGAAGGGCGTCGACCCCGAACGCGGCTGCTTCGTGCAGCACTACGGTTCGGCCGAGGTCGACGCGTCACTGTTGATCCTCCCGCAGGTGGGCTTCTGCGCGGCAGACGATCCACGGATGCTGGCGACTGTCGCCGCGATCGAGTCCGACCTGCTCCACCACGGCCTCGCGCAGCGCTACAGGACCGAGGCCGGAGTCGACGGGTTGCCGCCGGGGGAGAACCCGTTCCTCGCCTGCTCGTTCTGGCTCGCCCACCAGTACGCGGAGTCGGGCCGCCTGGGGGATGCCCTCGCGCTCATGGACCGCCTCGTGGGCCTGAGCAACGACGTCGGCCTGCTCGCCGAGGAGGTCGACCCCCTCACCGGGCACCACTGGGGCAACATCCCGCAGGCGCTCTCGCACCTCGCCCTCGTGCAGGCGGCGGATGCGATCGGCCGGGCGGAGGCGCGACTCTGAGGAGCCGGTCCGTCAGTACGGCCGGCGCGGCTCGCAGCGGCGCTGTCGTCGGCCACGGGTAGCTTGAAGCCATGTGCGGTCGCTTCGTCATCTCCGACACCCAGCCCGACCTCGTGGCCCTGTTCGACATCGAGATCGTCGGCGAGAACCTTCCGGGTCCGAGCTGGAACATTCGCCCGACCGACCAGGTGCCGATCGTGCTCGAGTCGACCAAGGGCGGCCCGGCCGTGCGCCGCCTCGAGTCCGCCCGCTGGTCGCTGGTGCCGTCGTTCGCGAAGGAGCTGGCGTCGCCGTATCCGACGTTCAACGCGCGCTCGGAGGACGTGGCCGAGAAGGCCAGCTTCGCGGCATCCGTCGCCACGAGACGAGCGCTCATCCCCACCGACGGCTACTACGAGTGGCACACCGACGGCGCGGCCAAGACGCCGTACTTCGTGCATCCGCCCGAGGGTGAGCGCATGGCCTTCGCCGGTCTGTACTCGTGGTGGCGTGACCCGTCCAAGGCCGAGACCGACCCGTCGCGGTGGGTGCTGTCGGCCACCATCCTGACCATGGACGCCGTCGCTCCGCTCGATGCCCTGCATCCGCGCACCCCCGTCGTCCTTCCCGACTGGATGTGGGACACCTGGCTCGACCCCGACGAGGAGGCCGACCAGGAGTTCGTCGACGCCGCCGTCGAGGCTGCACGCCCGACCGCGGCGACACTGGAGTTCCACGAGGTGGCCCCGGTACGCGAGAACGGCCCGAGCCTGATCGAGCCTGCGGTGATCCCCGTCGGCTCGTTGTGAGCACGGGGCGTCGACGCCTCAGAGGATCGGGGAGAGCGGCCTGAAACCGGAGGAAACATTTCTTCCGGAAACGACGAAGGCCCCGGTCATCGACCGGGGCCTTCACTGTCTCAACACAGTGTGCGCGAAGGGGGACTTGAACCCCCACGCCCTATACGGGCACTAGCACCTCAAGCTAGCGCGTCTACCAATTCCGCCATCCGCGCGTGTTGTTTGCGAGCCATGGTTTCCCCGGCCCGAGGTAAGACATTAGCACGTTTCGAGAGGGTGTTTTTACACGTGGTGACCACGGCGGAGGGGCAAGGTAACGTGACCGGCATGCCTGAAACATCCTCCGCAACGCGCTCGCATGACGACACGCCCGAGGAGCTCGAGAGCACTGCGGCCATCGCGCGCGACCTGATCCGGTTCGACACCACGAACTACGGGGAGGGCCGGTCGAACGGGGAGTCGGAGGCCGCAGCCTACGTCTCCGCGTACCTCGAGCGCCTGGGCCTCGAGCCCGTGACCTTCGAGTCGGCACCGGGTCGCGCGAGCGTGATCGCCCGGGTCGAGGGGCGCGATCGCTCGAAGCCGGCGCTGGTGCTGCACGGCCACCTCGACGTCGTTCCGGCTGATCCCGAGAACTGGAGTGTCGATCCCTTCGGCGGCGTCATCAAGGACGGCATGCTCTGGGGCCGCGGCGCCGTCGACATGAAGGACATGGACGCCATGATCCTCGGCGCCCTCGACGACATCCTGACGGCCGGCGAGAAGCCGGAGCGCGACACCATCGTCGCCTTCTTCGCCGACGAGGAGAATGGCGGCGTCTACGGCGCGCACTGGCTCGTCGACAACCACCCCGAGCTGTTCGAGGGTGCAGGTGAGGCCATCAGCGAGGTCGGCGGCTACTCGACCATGGTGGGGGACCAGCGTGCCTACCTGCTGCAGACGGGCGAGAAGGCCCTCATGTGGATCAAGCTCATCGCCCGCGGCCCCGCGGCGCACGGGTCGCGCCTGGTGGCGCAGAACGCCGTCACGCGGCTCGCTGAAGCGGTTGCGGCCATCGGTCGTCTCGAGTGGCCCATCCGCCTCACCGACACCACCGAGCAGCTGCTCGCCGAGGTTGCCCGCATCCTCGAGGTCGAGCCGACAGACCTCGGCCCCGACGGCCTCGCCCTGGCCACGGGATCCGCGTCGGGATTCATCCAGGCGACCCTGCGCACGACGTCGAACCCGACCATGCTGAACGCCGGGTACAAGCACAATGTCATCCCCGACAGGGCCGAGGCCGCGATCGACATCCGCACCCTCCCCGGTGACGAGGACGAGGTGCTCGCGACCATCCGCGCCCTCATCGGCGATGACATCGAGATCGTGGTGACCCACCGCGACGTCGGGCTGGAGAATCCGTTCAGCGGGGCGCTCGTCGACAAGGTCGCCGCCCTGATCTCCGAACACGATCCGGAGGCCGTGGTGCTGCCGTACCTGCTCTCGGGCGGCACCGACAACAAGGCGCTGTCGAAGCTCGGCATCCGCGGCTACGGGTTCGCCCCCCTGCGCCTGCCGGCAGAGCTCGACTTCCCGGCGATGTTCCACGGGGTCGACGAGCGGGTGCCGCTCGACGCATTAGTCTTCGGTAGAGCGGTTCTCCGCGACCTTCTGTTGAGCTACTGAACCAGAGAGCAGCCCATTGGATCTCATCAACGCGATCATCCTCGGACTCGTCCAGGGACTGACGGAATTCCTCCCGATCTCCTCGAGTGCCCACCTGCTGATCGTCGGCCAGTTCCTCGGAACAGGCGATGACCCGGGAGCCCGCTTCACCGCCATCACGCAGATCGGCACCGAGCTCGCCGTCATCATCTTCTTCTGGCGCGACATCGTGCGCATCATCGCGCAGTGGGCGAAGTCGCTGGTCGGCAAGGCGCCGCGCAACGATCCCGACGCCCGCATGGGCTGGCTGATCATCATCGGCTCCATCCCGATCGTCGTCCTCGGCCTGCTGTTCCAGGACCAGATCGAGACCGTGCTCCGCAACCTGTGGATCACGGCGATCATGCTGATCGTCTTCGGCATCCTCCTGGGCATCGCGGATGCCGTGGGAGCCAAGCGCCGGCGCCTCAAGGACCTCACGTACCCGCACGGAATCCTGTACGGCTTCGCTCAGGCGCTCGCGCTCATCCCCGGCGTCTCGCGGTCGGGCGGCACCATCACGATGGGCCTGTTCCTCGGCTACGAGCGCAAGGCGGCCGCGCGCTACGCGTTCCTGCTGGCGATCCCGGCCGTTCTGGGCAGCGGCTTCTACCAGGTCTACAAGTCGATCGCCGACCCGTGCCTCGAGGCCGCGACGAACTGCACGCCCGAGGTCTTCGGGCCGTTCGAGACGCTGGCGGCGACGGTCGTCGCCTTCGCCGTGGGGCTCGTCGTGATCGCGTTCTTCATGAGCTACATCTCGCGCCGCAGCTTCCTGCCGTTCGTGATCTACCGACTGGTGCTCGGCGTCGCCCTGATGATCATGCTCGCGACGGGCGTGCTCGTTCCGTAGGACGTATCCGCCCGCGCTGCCGTTCCTCGCGCGCGCTGTCGAGATTCGAGGCGCGCGGCGAGAGAACAACAGCGCGCGTGTCGGATGCTGCTCAGTGCCGCCGCGGGTCGTCGTTGCGGCCGTCGGGGCGGTCGCCGCGCTTGCGCAGGTACTTCTCGAACTCCTGGGCGATGGCCTCGCCGCTCGCCTCGGGGGAGTCGACAGTGTCGCGCGCCTGCTCGAGCTGCACGATGTATGCGGCCATGTCCTCGTCGTCGGCCGCGAGGGCGTCGATGCCGGCCTCCCAGGCCGCGGCTTCGCTCACCAGGTCGCCGCGGGGGATCGTCACGTCGATGACCTCCTCGAGCCGGTCGATGAGCGCCAGCATGGCCTTCGGCGACGGCGCGTTGTGCACGTAGTGCGGCACGGACGCCCAGATCGTGAGGGTCGGGATGTCCACCTTCTCCGCGGCATCCGCCAGCACGCTCAGGATGCCGACGGGGCCCTCGTACGTCGAGCGCTCCAGGTGCAGGGCCGCACGCATGTCGGCGTTGTCGCTGGCCGACATCAGGGAGATGGGGCGGGTGTGCGGAACGTCGGCGAGCATGGCGCCGAGGAACACGATGCCGCCGATGTCGGCGGCGAGGGCCGCGTCGATGACCTCGGCGGCGAAGCTCTTCCAGCTGCGCGACGGTTCCGTTCCCAGCAGGAGGTAGATGTTGCCCGTGTTCGCACCGCTCACCTGCAGGTCGGCATCCGCGGCCAACGAGGCCACCTCGGCCTCGGGCTTCGCCGGCCCGTACAGGTCGGCGCTCGGCCAGGTGAGAGTGCGCTGGCCGTCCTCGTCCGTCGCCACCATCGGCCGGTTGAACTGGTAGTCGAAGTACAGCTCGGGGTCGACGGTGAAGATCTCGACGAGCTCGAGCTCGTCCTTGAGGGAGCGCACGGCTCCGGATGCCGCTTCGCCTGCGTCGTTCCAGCCCTCGAAGGCGACGACCAGGATGCGACCGTTCAGGATGCCGTTGCGTTCTGCCACCGGGGGCGACCTCGATTCCGTCCGGGGCCCGTCCGGCCCTGACCTCAAGGATAGGACGCGCAAAGTAGACTTGACCGTTGTGACCACAGACACTCCGGCAGCCGTCCTCTGGGATATGGACGGCACCCTCGTCGACACCGAACCGTACTGGATGCGTGCCGAGACCGAGCTCATCGAAGCGTTCGGCGGTGTCTGGACCCACGAGGACGCCCTCGGCGTCGTGGGCCTCGGACTCTGGGAGTCGGCCCGCGTCTTCCAGGAGGCCGGAGCCGATCTCGACGCCGACGCCATCGTCGACTACCTCACGAACAGCGTGCAGCAGCAGCTGGAGACCGACGGGGTGCCGTGGCGCCCCGGTGCCCGCGAACTGCTCGCCGAACTGCGTGAGAACGGCGTGAGGACCGCCCTCGTCACCATGTCCGTTAAGCGGATGGCCGACCAGGTCGCCGCGCTCATCGGCTTCCCGGCCTTCGACGTGATCGTGACGGGCGATTCCGTCGAGAGGCCCAAGCCGTTCCCGGATGCCTACCTCGCAGCCGCCGAGCAGCTCGGGGTGGCGGCATCCGCCTGTCTCGCGATCGAGGACTCCGTGCCCGGGCTCGCGTCGGCTCGTGCTGCGGGATGCAGCACCATCGGTGTGCCGCACATGGTTCCCCTCGCGGCATCCGCCGCCGACGTGCTCTGGCCGACGCTCGAGGGACGCACCATCGCCGATCTCTTCACCGTGCATGACCGCAGTGCCTCTGACCGCAGTGCCCACCCCGGCGTCGACCGCGACGCCGCATCAGCGGAAGGCATCGCCCGATGACCGCAGAAGACCACCGCCCGGCCAACAGCGGGCCGTTCCGCATCGGCGATCGCGTGCAGCTCACGGGCCCCAAGGGCAAGATGAACACCATCACGCTCGAGTCGGGCAAGGACTTCCACTCTCACCGCGGCATCCTGCCGCACGACGACATCATCGGCCTGCCCGACGCCTCCGTCGTCACCAACAACGCCGGCGTCGAGCACCTCGCACTCCGTCCGCTGCTGGCCGACTTCGTCATGTCGATGCCTCGAGGCGCGGCGATCATCTACCCCAAGGACGCAGCGCAGATCCTCGCGCTGGCCGACATCTTCCCGGGGGCGACCGTGGTCGAGGCCGGCGTCGGCTCCGGTGCGCTCTCGCTCTGGCTGCTGCGCGCGATCGGTCCGGCAGGCCGACTCGCCTCATTCGAACGCCGCGAGGAGTTCGCCGACGTCGCCCGCGGCAACGCCGAGACCTTCCTCGGCTACGAGCCCGAGAACTGGTCGATCACCCTGGGCGATCTCGCCGAGGAGCTCCCGCAGCAGGTGGAGACAGACGGCGCCGACCGGGTCGTTCTCGACATGCTCGCACCCTGGGAGTGCCTGCCGGCGGTGTCCGACGCGCTCAAGCCCGGCGGCGTGCTGCTCTGCTACGTCGCCACGGTCACGCAACTCTCGCGTGTGGCTGAGGCGATCCGCTCCACCGGCGAGTACACCAACCCGCAGTCCAGCGAGACGATGGTGCGCGGCTGGCACGTCGAGGGACTGGCGGTGCGTCCCGACCACCGCATGATCGGTCACACCGGCTTCCTGCTCACCGCACGACGTCTCGCCCCCGACACCGTCCTGCCCGAGCTCAAGCGTCGCCCGTCGAAGACCGACTTCAGCGACGAGGACGTCGAGCTCTGGACTCCGGGAGCCCTCGGCGAGCGCACCGTCAGCCCCAAGAGCATGCGCAAGCGTGTGCGGGCCGCGGGAGCCGGTGCAGCGGCCTCGAAGGCCCGCGACCTCGAGGCCGACTAAGATCACTGTTCGGGCACGACGGCAGCCGTCCGTCGGCATCCGTCACAGCAATCCCCACATTCCCCAGAACTCAGCATCGAAACGAGGACCCGTGCGCAAGCTTCCCGCGCTCATCGCGGCCGCCGGCCTGATCGCGGTCGCACTGACCGCCTGCTCATCCACCCCGTCCGCGGCCGATTGCACCGGTGGCGCCCCGTCGGGTGACGCGTCGAAGCTCGTCACGGCCACCGGGGAGTTCGGATCGGCCCCCACCGTCGACTTCCCGACCCCGCTGAAGGCCGACGGCACGCAGTCCAGCGTCATCACCGCAGGCACCGGGGCCGGCATCATCGCCGGCCAGAAGGTGACCATCGAGATGTCCGTCTACAACGGCACCACCGGTGAGCTCATCGAGAAGACGAAGTACGGCGCCGACGACACCACGCCGCTCTCGCTCGTGGTCGCCAAGGACCAGGTGCAGGAGGGCCTCCGCAAGGGCCTGCTGTGCGCCACGGAGGACTCGCGCATCGCCGTCGTCGTGCCGCCGAAGGATGCCTTCGGCGAAGCGGGCAACGCCAGCATCAAGGTCGGCCCGAAGGACAACCTGGTCTTCGTCATCGACGTCGACAAGACCTACCTGACCCGGGCGAACGGTGCCGAGCAGACGCCGCAGAACGGCTTCCCGTCGGTCGTGCTGGCCGAGAACGGCGCCCCCGGGATCACCATCGGGTCGGATGCTCCTCCGAAGGAGTTGAAGGTCGCCGTGCTGAAGAAGGGCACCGGCGACGCCATCGCGAAGGGCGACAGCGTCACCGTGCACTACACCGGTGTGATCTGGGACGGCACCAAGCCCAGCACCGTCTTCGACTCCAGCTGGGAGCGTGGCGCGCCCGCGACCTTCACGGCGGCATCCGGAGTCGACGGCGGCGTGATCGAGGGCTTCGCCGATGCCCTCGTCGGCCAGACCGTGGGCTCGCAGTTCATCGCCGTCATCCCGCCCGACAAGGGCTACGGAGACACCGCACAGGACACCATCCCCGCGAACTCGACCCTCGTGTTCGTGGTCGACGTCCTCGGCATCGGCTAGCGCAGACGCAAGGAGAGACGGGGTCGGATGCAGCAGCATCCGGCCCCGTCTCGCTTCGCCGGCACACGCGGAACAGTAAGATCGCAGACGTGCCTGCCAGTCCTCCCACCTCCGTCGAAGAGCGGCTCTTCAGCCTCACCCTCGCCCTCATGGCGAGCGAGAACGGCCTGACGAAGGCCGACATCCTCTCGACGGTGCAGGGCTACAGCCGGGACTACAGGGCCGGGGGAGACAACAGCGCTCTGGAGCGCAAGTTCGAGCGCGACAAGGACGCCGTGCGCGAGCTCGGCATCCCCCTGGAGACCATCGACTCGCCCGATCGGCCTGGCGACAACACGGCTCTGCGCTACCTCATCCCGAAGCGCCTCTACGACCTCCCCAGCGACATCGAGTTCTCCCCGCAGGAGATCGGCCTGCTCGCTCTGGCCGCCGCCGTCTGGCGCGAGGGGTCGCTGTCCGACGACTCCCGACGCGCCCTGCTCAAGCTGAGCTCCCGCGGCATCGAGGCGAGTGAGCCTCTGGTCGGCTACGCGCCGCGCATCAGGGTGCGGGAGGCTGCGTTCGCGCCGCTTCAGGCAGCGCAGACCGCGAAGATCGTCGTGTCATTCCCCTACCTGAAGCCGGGGGAGTCGACTCCGCGTCGCCGGACCGTGCTCCCGCTCGCCCTGGTGCAGCACGAGGGGCGCTGGCACCTCTACGCGCAGGACATCGATGCAGGCGCCACCCGCACCTTCCTGCTGTCCCGGATCGTCGCGACGGTGGTGCAGCGTCCCGACGTCGCGGCCCCCGAGATCGACACCACCGGAGCCGTCGAGCGGTCCCAGGCCGAACTCGCCGCCGTGTCGCTGCGCAATCGGGCCGTGATCGAGACCAGGCCCGAGACCGATGCAGCGATGCGTCTCGGCCGCCGGGCCGCATCCGTCGAGAACGACGGCGCCCGCGTCGTGCTGCACTTCACCGACCTCGACATCCTGGCCGACGAACTCGCCGGGTACGGCCCCGAAGTGCTCGTGCACGAGCCGCCGGCGCTCCGAGCCGCCGTGCATCGGCGCCTGCTGCAGGTCGCCGCCCAGCATGCCTCGGCTGCTACGCGCCAGGAAGGAGCCGATCGTGGCTGAACGCCGACGCACCCTCCTCGGAGCCGACCGCACCCTGTTCATGCTGTCGGTCGTCCCCTACCTGCTCGACCGCGGCGCCGTCTCCGTCGACGAGGTCGCCGAGCACTTCGACGTCACGCCCGAGCTGGTTCGGCGCACCATCGCCCTGCTGCCGATGACGGGCATCCCGGGCGAATCCAAGGCCTACCTCGACAACGACCTGTTCGAGATCGACTACGACGCCCTCGAGGAGGGCACCGTCATCCTCACGCGCAACATCGTCATCGACGAGGCTCCCCGCTTCTCGGCACGCGAGGCCGCCGCCCTCATCGCCGGCCTGAAGTACCTCTCCGCCCTGCCCGAGAACGCCGACAGCGACGCGATCAGCGTGCTTCTGGCCAAGCTGGCCCGTGGGTCGTCGGCGACTCCGGCCGAGATGGGCGTCGAGACCGGGGTTCCGGATGCCACTCGCGCGCTGCTGCGTTCCGCGGCGTCGGCCGGCACCAGGGTGGCATTCGACTACCGCACCTCGCGGGGAGACGCCGAGCGGCGCGTCGTCGATCCTCTGCGTCTCGAGTCGATCGACCGCGACTGGTACCTGCGCGCCTGGGACCACGCCCGCGAGGCCCTGCGCACGTTCAGGCTCGACCGCATGGACGCCGTCGAGGTGCTCTCGGAACCGGCGACCCGCACGATCGATGACTTCTCCCTGTCCGACGACATCTTCCAGGGCTCGCCCGACGACCTCGAGGTCGTCATCGAGGTTCCCGTCGACGCCCTGCCGCTGCTCGCCGACTTCCGTCCGGAGGGCCAGGAGCAGGGTTCTGCGCCCGGCCTCGTGCGAACGACGCTCCGCGTCGCCCACCACCACGGCCTCAAGCGCATCGTGGCCGGGTACGCGGGCATCATCACCGTCGTCTCCCCGCCCGAGGCACGCCGGGTCATCGCAGAGTGGGCTGCCGCCGGGGCCGAGCAGTACGCCGCCGACGGCGTCGAGGGCTAGGGCGACGGATGCCGGGCTGGTCGTGGTTCCTCATCTGGGGTGTGCTCCTCGTGGCGCTCGTGCTGGTCGTCGTGATCCTCGGCCGTCGCGCCTGGCGCAAGGGGCGCTCGGCCCTCGACGCCTACGGGGAGCTCACCCGGACGGCGTCCGAGCTCGAGCGGGTGCTCGGCCAGCTCGACGATGCGACCGCGCAGGTCGCCGCGCGGGAGTACGCGGTGTTCGGAGACCGGGACGAACGCTCCTTCGCCTGGGGCGTGCGCAGGGCTGAGCGGGCGCATCGCCGTCAGGCCCGCCGGGATGCCCGAGTCGCGCGGGGTAGACTACTCACACATTCCACGCAGAATTGGACCAGCTGACATGCTTCAGAACCTCACCGGATGGCACTTCCTGATCATCCTCGTGATCATCCTTCTGCTCTTCGGCGCTCCCAAGCTCCCGGCGCTGGCCCGCAGCCTCGGCCAGTCGATGAAGATCCTCAAGACCGAGGTCGCGTCGGACAAGAAGCCTGAAGAGCCGACCACCGTCATCAACGCCGACGGCAGCACCACCGTCACGAACCCCGACGGCACCACCACGACGACGACAGTCCGTCCCGCCGACGCCGGCAGTGCCGGCTCGACCGGTCCAGCCGCCAAGAACTAGCGTGGCCGCTCGCGCATCGAAGCGCAGCAACAGCGAAGGTCGGATGTCACTGGGCCAGCACCTGCTGGAGCTGCGCAAGAGACTCTTCCTGGCGGCCGGCGGCATCGCCGTGGGCGCCGTCATCGGCTGGTTCCTCTCCGACTTCGTCTGGAACGCCCTGCGCGTTCCGGTGATCCAGATCGTGAAGGCGCAGCACCGCAACGCGGTCATCAACTACCCCGACATCACCTCGGCCTTCGATCTGAAACTGCAGATCGCCTTCTACATCGGCCTCGTGATCTCCAGCCCCATGTGGCTGTACCAGATCTTCGCCTTCTTCATGCCGGCACTCAGCCGCACCGAGAAGCAGTACACCTTCGGCTTCTTCTTCAGTGCCGTGCCCCTGTTCCTCGCCGGATGCGCTGCCGGCTGGTACGTGTTGCCCCACGTCGTCGAGCTCATGACGAGCTTCGCCCCGCCCGACGACGCAGCCTTCATCAACGCCAAGGACTACTTCCAGTTCGTGCTCAAGCTGGTGCTGGCTGTCGGCATCGCCTTCGTCCTGCCGGTCTTCCTCGTGCTGCTGAACTTCGCCGGGGTGATCAGCGCGACGTCGATCATCGGCTCCTGGCGCTGGGCGATCCTGGTGATCGTGCTCTTCACCGCCATCGCCACTCCCGCCGCCGACGTCGTGTCGATGTTCTTGCTCGCGATTCCGATGGTCGTGCTGTACTTCGCAGCGTGGGGCATCGCCTGGCTGCACGATCGTCGCGCCGAACGGCGCGCGCGGGCGTTCGAGGCCGAGCTCGCGCTCTGAGCGCCACGCACGACTTAGGCTGATGGAGTGAGCACACCCTCCCCGGCCGAGCGGTACGCAGCCTTCAAGACCAGCTCGACGCATCCGCAGCTCGAAGCGTTCCGCGCCGGGCTCAGCTTCGATCTCGACGACTTCCAGCGCGGCAGCTGCGCCAGCCTGGAGGACGGCGGCAGCGTTCTGGTCGCGGCCCCCACCGGCGCGGGAAAGACCGTCGTCGCCGAGTTCGCCGTCTTCCTGGCGATGCAGCAGCGCCGGGCGAAGGTGTTCTACACGACGCCCATGAAGGCGCTCTCGAACCAGAAGTTCAACGAGTTCGTCGACGAGTACGGCGCTTCGGAGGTCGGCCTGCTCACCGGCGACACCAACATCAACTCGAGCGCGCGCATCGTGGTCATGACCACGGAGGTGCTGCGCAACATGCTCTACGCCGACTCCGACCTGCTCACGGACCTCGCGTTCGTCGTGATGGACGAGGTGCACTTCCTGGGCGACCGCTTCCGCGGGGCCGTCTGGGAGGAGGTCATCATCCACCTGCCGCAGAGCGTGCGGATGGTGTCGCTGAGTGCGACGGTCTCCAATGCCGAGGAGTTCGGCGACTGGCTGCAGGCCGTGCGCGGCGACACCGCCGTCATCGTGTCCGAGGACCGACCGGTTCCCCTCGAGCAGCACGTCCTCGTGCGCACCAAGCTCGTCGACCTGTTCGACTCGTCCGGCGTCATCACCACGACACGGGTGAACCCGGAGCTCGTGCAGCTGGCGGCATCCGGAGGCCGGTCGATCCAGAATCGGTCGACCGCCGGCCGACGCGGACGCGACCGCGGCGGCTACCACCGTCCGCCGCCCCACGAGGGCCGCATGCCCCGCGAAGACCTGGTCGCCCTGCTGGATGGAAAGCACCTGCTTCCGGCGATCTTCTTCATCTTCAGCCGCGTCGGCTGCGATCAGGCCGTGCGCCAGGTCCTGCGCAGCGGGATCAGGCTGACGGATGCCGCGGAGCGCAGCGAGATCCGCCGCATCGCCGAGGAGCGCAGCCGCACCATGGTCGACGAGGACCTGGCCGTGCTCGGCTACTGGGAATGGCTCGAGGGTCTCGAGCGGGGAGTCGCAGCCCACCACGCCGGCATGCTGCCCGCCTTCAAGGAGGTCGTCGAGGAGCTGTTCCAGAAGAAGCTCGTGAAGGTGGTCTTCGCCACCGAGACGTTGGCGCTGGGCATCAACATGCCCGCCCGCACCGTCGTGATGGAGAAGCTGGAGAAGTTCAACGGCGAGGCCAGGGTTCCGGTGACGCCGGGGGAGTACACCCAGCTCACAGGCCGTGCCGGCCGCCGCGGCATCGACGTCGAGGGCCACTCGGTCATCCAGTGGCAGCAGGGCCTCGACCCGCAGGCCGTCGCCTCGCTGGCCTCGCGGCGCAGCTACCCGCTCAACTCGAGCTTCAGGCCGACGTACAACATGGCCGTCAACCTGATCGAGCAGTTCGGCCGTGAGCGCGCCCGCGACATCCTCGAGTCCTCGTTCGCGCAGTTCCAGGCCGACCGCTCCGTCGTCGATCTCGCCCGCACGGTGCGCCAGCAGCAGGAGTCCCTGACCGGGTACGAGGAGGCGATGACGTGTCACCTCGGCGACTTCCGCGAGTACGCCTCGATCCGCCACCAGCTCAGCGACCTCGAGAAGCAGGGTGCACGCGCCGAGAGTCAGCCGCAGGCCGCTCGTCAGAAGCGCCAGCGCGAGCTCACGAAGCTGCGCAACCGTCTGAAGTCGCATCCGTGCCACGCCTGCGCCGAGCGTGAGGCCCACTCCCGGTGGGCCGAGCGCTGGTACCGCCTGAAG
This sequence comes from Orlajensenia leifsoniae, assembly GCF_004570845.1. Classification (GTDB taxonomy): domain Bacteria; phylum Actinomycetota; class Actinomycetes; order Actinomycetales; family Microbacteriaceae; genus Orlajensenia; species Orlajensenia leifsoniae. Next base: position 509,536 of record NZ_SPQZ01000002.1, read on the forward strand.
CGCGAGAACGACACCCTGCAGCAGCAGATCCGTGCGCGCACAGGAGCCGTCGCCCGCATCTTCGACCGCGTGACCGACGTTCTGCTGCGCCTCGACTACCTCGAGCGCGATGAGCACGGGCGCCTGGCGGCGACATCGGCCGGCCGGATGCTGCGTCGCATCTACGGCGACCGCGACCTGCTCGCAGCCGAGGCCCTGCGGCGCGGCCTCTGGGACTCGCTCGATCCGGCCGCCCTCGCCGCCATGGCCTGCGCCCTCGTCTTCGAGCCGCGTCGCGAGGAGAGCGAGACCGTGGAGCGCTACCTGCCGCGAGGAGCCTTCCCGGCCGCGCTCGAGGCGACGCAGCTGCTGTGGAGCGATCTCGATGACCTCGAGCGCGACAGCAAGCTGCAGGGATCGAGTCCGATCGCCACCGGCCTCTGCCTGGCGATGTACAAGTGGGCCAGGGGCGGCAGGCTGCCCGATGTGCTCAAGGAGGCCGACATGGCCGCCGGCGACTTCGTGCGCTGGACCAAGCAGACCATCGACCTGCTCGATCAGCTCTCGGTCGTGGCCGACAACCCCGTGGCCCGCAATGCCCGCGCCGCGATCGACGGGGTGCGCCGGGGGATCGTGGCGTACTCGACGGTCGCCTGAGGGGTTCCCCTGCGCCCGAGTCCGCCTGAACGAAACGCCGCGTTCGCTCGCTTAGGCTGAACGGGTGCATCTCGGCGTCCCCACTCAGCGTGCGACGCCGCTCGTTCCGTTCTGGGGAGCCATCCTCCTCGCCGCAGGCTCCGGCTACCTCCTCGACGCGGCGTTCCCCGACCGCGGCTGGTGGCCCCTCGCCCCTGTCGCCATGCTGCTCCTGCTCGTGGCGCTCCGGGGCCGCAGCTTCGGGACCGGCCTGCTGGTCGGCCTGGTCAGCGGTTCCGTATTCTGGCTCGTGCAGATCATCTGGCTGACGCGCTACCTCGGCCCGGTGCCGTGGTTGGCCCTCGGCATCCTGCAGGCCATCTTCTTCGCCATCGGCTGCGCGATGATCGCGGTCGTGCTCGGATGGGGACCGGCCGTCTGGCCGACCCGGCTGGGCCGCCTCGGCATGCTCCCGATCGTCGTCGCCGGTCTCTGGACCGCCCGCGAGGGCTTCACGGCGGTCGCCCCGTACGGTGGCTTCGCCTGGGGTCGTCTCGCGCTCTCGCAGTCGGAGAGCCCGTTCACCGACCTCGCCGCGTGGCTCGGCATGGCCGGCCTCAGTTTCGTGATCGCGTGGATCGCGGCCTTCGCGTTCTTCCTGATCCTCGAGACGGATGCCGCAGCCCTCAGGCGCGTCGGCGCGATCGTCGCCGCCATCGCCGTGCTCGTCGTGCTGCCGGCGTGGCCGACCATCGTGTCGGGCACCACCACGGTCGCCGCGGTGCAGGGCAACGCCGATGCCGGCCTGTTCGCCAACCGCCCCGCAGGCGAGATCCTGATGGACCACGTGGCCGCGACGCTCCCGGTGCAGGGCGAAGACGTCGACATGGTGGTCTGGCCCGAGAACGCGTCGGACGTCGACCCCACCCGCTCAGCCCAGGCCGCACAGATGCTCGACGAGGTCGCCACGGCCCTCGACGCCCCCCTGGTCGCCGGAACCGTCACCGAGCGCGACGGCCTCTACTACAACACCTCGTTCCTCTGGGAGCCGGGCCAGGGCATCGTCGACTACTACGACAAGGGGCATCCGGTGCCTTTCGCCGAGTACATGCCGGACCGCACGTTCTGGCGCCCCTTCGCGCCAGACCTCATCGACCTGGTCGGCCGCGACTACCAGATGGGGAAGACCGATGGCGTCTTCGACATCGACGGCGTCATCGCGGGCATCTCCATCTGCTTCGACATCGCCGATGACCAGCTGATCTCGAACCTGATGGGCCAGGGCGCGCAGATCATCCTCGCCCAGACCAACAACGCAGACTTCGGCACCGCCGAACAGCCGACGGACGAGAGCGCCCAGCAGCTCGCCATCGCCCGGATCCGGGCCGTGGAGACCGGCCGGACCGTCGTCAACATATCGACGGTGGGCGAGAGCGCCATCGTCGCGCCGGACGGATCGACCATCGATTCCCTGCCGGCGTTCACCGCAGGTGCCATGGTGCAGGAGGTGCCGCTCAGCGACACCACCACGCCGGCCATGGTCATCGGCCGGGGACTCGAGTGGCTGGTCTCCGGGCTGGGCCTCGCCGGGCTGGTGCTGGCGTGCATCGCCGCCGGGCGGGCCCGCCGCATCCGCCGCTCCGCCGCCCGCTGACCTCGGCGGGGATCCGGTCGGTCACGGGAGCCGGTTGAACCAGAAACGCGACCGTCTCGGTGAGAGACGATCGCGTTCGGTGGTGCTTCGACGCTCAGGCGCCGATCTTCTGCTGGCCACGACGGGCGCGCAGGATGTTCAGTCGTTCCTCGAGGAGCTCTTCGAGCTCGGGGATGGTGCGACGCTCGAGCAGCATGTCCCAGTGCGTGCGGGCGACCTTCTCGTCGGAGCGGTCGATGACGACCGGCTTCGAGTCGACGATGAGGATGGCCTCGAGGCCGCACTGCTTACATTCCCAGCTCTGCGGGGCCTCGGCATCAGCCGAGAACGTCATCACGGACTCGTGACCGCAGTGCTCGCACCGGTACGTGTGATTGACGCGCTGTGCGAAAGCGACGCCCTCTTCGCTCTGAAGGCTCTGTGCGCCCAAGCGCATTCCACGCAAACTACGATCAGCCATGGTGATCTCCTCTCACTGCCTGATCAGTTATAGCGGGCCAAGCTGGGCGTTCCCTTGCCGTGACCTCCTGTTCGCACAGCGCTCTCCCAGACAACAGGCCCGATCGAGGAATTCACAGCTGGCGGTCAGGCTGGAGATTCGCCGTCGCGTCGGAGCACGTGAGCCGCGACGTCGGCCCGGTCGGTGACGATGCCGTCGATGCCGAGTTCGAAGAGCCTGCGCATGGCCATCGGGTCGTTGACGGTCCAGACGTGCACCTCGAGACCCGCGGCGTGCACGGCGTCGATGACCCGAGGAGTGACCAGCTGGATGCCGGCACTCCTCTCGGGGATCTGGAGCGCCACCAGGCCGCTCAGGCTCTTGACCGCGTTGCTGCGCAGGCCGGTGCGGGCACCGAGCACCGCACGGACGACGATCGATGCGGAGGCCGACGACACGACTCCGGGCAGGAGTGCCACGGCGGCGGCCCGGCGCCGTTCGGAGAACGAGGTGATCAGCACGCGCTCGAGCGCCTCGGTCGCACGCACGGTCGACGCGACGCTTGCGATGGAGCCGGCATCCTTCACATCGATGTTGAAGCGAGCTGTCGGGAACGTCGTGAGGGCATCCTCGAGGGTGCAGAACGACTGGCCGTGACCGAGATCGATCTCGAGCAGCTCCTCGGCCGACAGATCGCCGATGCGTTGCCGGCGCCCGACGAGGCGTGCGAGATCGGGATCGTGGCTGATGATCGCGACTCCGTCGCGACTCGTGTGCACATCGGTCTCGAGGTGAGTGGCCCCGACCTCGAAGGCGCGCTGGAAGGCGAGGAGGGTGTTCTCCGGGGCCGACACGGCGAGGCCACGATGCGCGAAGACGCGCGGCCACGCCGTGTCGAGGTAGGAACCCGGAGGCTGCACGAGAGGGCCCCGGAGGATCAGGAGGCGACCGGCGGATCGGCCGGGGGAGTGGCCCCGCCCTGTCCTGGGATGAACGCGGAGCTGAAGCCCTTGAGGGCCTCGGTGAACTCGCTCGGGATGATCCAGAGCTTGCTCGCCTCTCCCTGCGCGATCTGCGGCAGGGTCTGGAGGTACTGGTAGGCCAGCAGCTTCGGATCGGGGTCACCCTCGTGGATGGCCGTGAAAACCGTCCGGATGGCCTCGGCCTCACCCTGGGCTCGGAGCACAGCGGCCTTGGCATCACCCTCGGCCCGCAGGATCTCGGCCTGGCGAGCACCCTCCGCCGTGAGGATCGCGGACTGCTTCGTACCCTCGGCGGTCAGGATGAGTGCACGGCGGTCCCGCTCGGCACGCATCTGCTTCTCCATCGAGTCCTGGATGGAGTGGGGCGGGTCGATCGCCTTGAGCTCGACGCGGTTGACGCGGATGCCCCACTTGCCCGTCGCCTCGTCGAGCACGATGCGCAACTGGCCGTTGATGTTGTCGCGGCTGGTGAGTGCCTCTTCGAGGTTGAGCCCACCGACCACGTTGCGCAGGGTGGTCGTGGTGAGCTGCTCGACGGCGCCCAGGTAGTTCGCGATCTCATACGTCGCGGCGCGGGCATCCGTCACCTGGAAGTAGACGACGGTGTCGATCGAGACGACGAGGTTGTCCTCGGTGATGACGGGCTGCGGCGGGAACGAGACGACCTGCTCGCGCAGGTCGACGAGGCGGCGGACCTTGTCGACGAAGGGAACGAGAAGGTTCAACCCCGGCATGAAGGTCTTGTGGTAGCGGCCCAGCCGCTCGACCACGCCGGCATAGGCCTGCGGGATGATCCGGATGGAGCGGAAGATCACCACCAGCACGAAGACGATGATGACGAGGATGATGACGGCCAACACGATCTGGCCTGTCAGGGTGTCTGTCATTCGTGCGTCCTTTCAACGGGGACGACGACGGCGGTGGCGCCGTCGATCGCGGTGACGATGACCTGCTCGCCGGCAGCGACGATGCGCTGCTCGGTCACAGGGGAGAGACGGATGGTCCAGGTCTCGCCGTTGGCGAGTTTGGCCTGCCCGGGGCCGGCGCCCACTCCGATGGAGGCCACGATGGTGGCGCCCATGCCGATGAGGGCGTCGACGTTGCTGCGAGCAGGATCGCCGCCCTTCTTCAGCGCGCGCAGGAGCGGGGGCCTGATGAAGGCGAGAAGGGCGACGGAGACTATGGCGGCGACGATGATCTGGCCCCACCACGGCACGCCGATGAGGCTGGCTGCGAGGCCGCCGAGGCTCCCGAGCGCGATCATCAGGAAGGTGAGTTCGAGCGTCAACGTCTCGATCGTTCCGAAGATGAGGATGAGCGCCAGCCACACGATCCATGCGTATGCGAAGACTCCGTCGTCCATATGCGCCCCCTGTGCGTCGTCCATTCGACGCTATCAGCTGGGGCTGGGCGAATGCCGTTGATTGGTAGTCTCATCCGGGGATGTTGTCGCTGTATCGCGGCATCCGCCGTACCGCCTCGACCGCAAGGAGTCACCAGTGACCAACCCCATCGCCCCCGGATCGCTCGCCGGCAGGACCGCTGTCGTGACGGGCTCGTCACGCGGCATCGGCGCAGACACCGTCCGCCTCTTCGCCGCCGCCGGCGCGAACGTCGTCATCAACTTCCGCAACAAGGAGGCCCGGGCGGTCAAGCTCGCCGACGAGATCCGTGCGGCGGGTGGCCGCGCCATCACCGTCGGAGCGGACCTCACCGATCGAGCATCCGTCGACGGTCTCATGGACCAGGTCGCGGCCGAGTTTGGTGCCATCGACATCCTCGTGCTCAACGCATCGGGAGGCATGGAGTCCGGCATGGCCGCCGACTACGCCATGACCCTCAACCGCGACGCCCAGGTCGGTGTCCTCGACTCCGCCCTCCCGCACCTCGGAGCCGGCAGCCGCGTGGTCTTCGTCACGAGCCACCAGGCGCACTTCATCCGCACGACCGAGACGATGCCGGAGTACGTGCCGGTGGCGCTCAGCAAGCGCGCAGGCGAGGATGCGCTCCGCGCGCGCATTCCCGAGCTCACGGCAGCCGGGATCGACTTCGTCGTCGTGTCCGGCGACATGATCGAGGGCACCATCACGGCGACACTGCTCGAGCGGGCCAACCCCGGCGCGATCTCGTCCCGCAAGGAGTCGGCCGGCAAGCTCTACAACGTGGGCGAGTTCGCCGCAGAGGTCGCGGCCGCCGCCGTCGAGCCGATCCCGGCCGACAACACGCGTTACGTCGGTGACACGAGCGACTTCGCACCGGAGGCCTGAGCGGCAGCATCCGCTCGACCCGCGATGCGTGCGGACATGGAGAAGGCCCCCGTCCGACGGACGGGGGCCTTCTCCATGGGAGGCCTAGGCGGCGGAGGCGTTCCGCCCGAAGGTGAAGGCCTGCACGAGCTGGACGAGTCCGGCGATCACGAGGAAGATTCCGCCGATGATCAGGAGCACGCCGACGGTTGCCGTCGGCAGGAACAGCACCACGACACCGGCGATGATGCTGATGACGCCGAAGACGATGCCCGGCCACCGCGAGCCGTCGGACGCCGACTCGACCAGGGCTGCCACGCCCTCGATGATCCAGGCGATACCGATGATGATTCCGAGCAGCGCCACGGTCGACTCGAGGTTGCGCAGCGCGAAGATGCCGGCGATCACGAGCAGCAGGCCGAGGAGGATGCTGAGGACCCGCGAGCCTCCTGAGATGCCCCGCGAGAAGATGCCCTTCGCCAGGCGCACGATTCCGATGATGAGGAAATACAGGCCGAAGAGGATCGCCAGCAGGCCGGCCGTCTTGTCGGGCCAGACCAGGACGAGGATTCCCAGCACGAGGGCGACGACGGCGCTGATGCCGAGAGCGACCCTGATGCCGTTGACTTCGGACTTGCTGAGGCTCTTGGGATCGATCTGGAAACCCAATGCGGTGATATCGGACATGACACTCCTTCAGGGAAATCTGTTGATCCCGATTGTGGCGTACATTCGGCAGATTCTCAGGAATGAGACGGCCGGTGTCGCGAACCGGCGCGGTCGACCGCGCGATCGGCGCCCGGGTGGGGGCCGACCGCACGATGCCGCGTCAGCCGATCGTGCCGCCGCTGAAGTCGTCGAACACGGCGCGGGTGGCCGCGAGCGACCAGATGCCGACGTGGCCGCCCTTGGCGGTGAAGTAGGCGCGATCGGCTGGGCCCAGCCTCGTTGTGCCGAGGACGTCGCCATCTCGCAGCACCGCGACCGAGCCGTCGGCGAGCACCCGCGCCGTGAGCACGGCGCCATCGGAGTAGGCCGCCGGGATGGCGGGGTAGCTGGTTCCGACCAGGAAGCCGCGCTGGGTGGCCACCCTCACGACCTTGGCCCTAGCGTCGTACGTGACGATGACCCCGGTCGTGAGCGTCCTGCCGGGTTGCGCTTTGAGCACGAGTCCCTGGGCGCGGCTGGTCGGGTCGACCTTCGTGAGGGTGACGGATGCCTCCTGGCTGGTCCCGAACGCCTCCTTCCAGATCAGCGGTCCACCGAGCTGCAGGTCGAGGGCGTGGTTCTTCACCCGGTAGAGCAGGGTGCTCGTGGCTCCACTCCAGTTCGCTCCAACCCTGCCGTCTGCACGGTCGAAGTCGTCGAGCACGACCTGCGGCGGCGTCGGCACGAGGCCGAGCACCGCGGCGAGCAGTTCCACCGCTCGCACGGGGTCGCCGGTGATGAGCGCGTGCTCTGCATCCGCTGTGAGGGCGGAGGAGCCGTCCACCGCGCTGCCGTCGACGACCGCCGCCTGTGCGAGGTCGCGCACCACGGAGGCGAGCGTGTCGGCGGTGGCGAGCGCACTCGCGTCGGTTCCGGGCACCAGCGCCACGGCATCCGCCACCAGATCGATCGCGGCCTGGGCGTCGCTCACGGTGCCGTCCGCCGTCCAGATCGGAGCAGCGACGATGCCGTCGACCGCCGTCTTGACGGCACCGGCCTCGAGTGAGCCCGCGAGCTCGGTCACCCTGTCGCGGGGAGCGTCGGTGCGCACCCCCCAGCCGTAGGCGAACAGCGGCTCGTAGCTCGCGTCGCCCACATTGATCGGAACCTGCTCTGCTGTCGCGGGCCAGGTCACGGGAAGGCGGCCGGTGAACGGCTCGGCGCCGAACAGCACGTCGGCCACGCCTGCGCCCTCGGATCCCGGCAGGAACGATGCGACGAGACCGTCGATCTCGGGCAGCTGGTCGGCGACCAACTGCGTGCGTCCCGCAACGACGAGGACCACGCAGTCCATGGCGGCGCAGACCCTGTCGATCGCCGTGGTGTCCGCCGCGGAGAGCGAGAGGCTCTTGCCGTTGTTGCCCACGTCGCCCTGTCCTTCGGCGTACGGGGCCTCACCGACGACGACGACGCCGGTGTCGGCGCCGTCCATCGGAGCCGAGGCGTCCTTGCTGAAGGTGGCGTCGGCGTCGACCTCTCGGATGCCCTCGAGAATGCTGGTTCCGGTGGTGATGTCGCCGGAGCCGCCCTGCCACGAGATCGTCCAGCCGCCCATCTGGTGGCCGAGGTCGTCGGCATTGGATCCGGCGACGTAGAGCGAGTCGGATGCCGCCAGCGGGAGGACTCCGTCGTTCTTCAGCAGCACCTGGCTCTGGGCGACGGCCGTGCGGGCGATGGCGCGGTGCTCGGCCCCGCCGAAGGCGTCCTGCTCACTGCGATCGGTGATCGCGTCCTCGAACAGGCCGAGCGCGAACTTCTGCTCGAGGATGCGCGTGACGGCGTCGTCGACCCGGCTCTGCGCGATGGTGCCCGCGGTGACGGCGTCGGTCACGCTCGTGATGAAGGCGCCGAAGTTGTACGGCGCCATGGCCATGTCGAGTCCGGAGTTCACCGAGCGAGCGACCTTGTCGGCGTAGGTGCCGCCCGGGAGCTTGTCGATTCCCTCCCAGTCGCTGATGAGGAAGCCGTCGAAGCCGAGGTCGCCCTTCAGGACATCGGTGTTCAACAGGGTGTTCTCGTGCATGCGGACGTCTCCGTCTCCGAGATCGACGCCGGAGTACGACGGCATGATGGTGCCGACTCCCGCGTCGATGGCCGGGATGTAGGGATCGACGTGCAGTGTCTCGAAGTCCTCGAGGGAATCCGCGACGGTGAGGCCCTGGTCGATCGGATATCCCGTGCCGGCCTTCGAGGCGTCATAGAGCGTGCCACCGTCTCCCGCCCAGTGCTTGGCCGTGGCCAGCACCTTGTCGGGGCCGCTGAGGTCGCTCGGATCGTCACCCTGAAGCCCCACGACGTTGGCCTCGGCGAAGGAGCGCACGAGCGCGGGATCCTCGCTGAAGGACTCGTAGCTGCGTCCCCACCGCTCGTCGCGCGTGACGCAGAGGCACGGGGCGAAGGCCCAGTTGACGCCGGTGGTCTTGGTCTCGCTCGCCGTGGCCTCGGCGATCTGCTGCACGAGCTCAGGATCGCGAGTGGCGCCCAGCCCGGTGTTGTGGGGGAAGATCGTGGCGTCGAGCACGTTGCTGTGGCCGTGCACGGCATCGGCTCCGTAGACCAGCGGGATCTGCAACGGCGTCGAGAGCGCCTGGCGCTGGTAGCCGTCGATCATGTCGGCCCACGCCTCGGGTGTGTTCGCCTGGGGAGTCGAGCCGCCGCCCGACAGCACCGACCCCAGGCCGAGGTCGGCGATCTGCTGAGGCGAGCTGAGGCCCAGGCGCTCGGCCTGCGCCATCTGCCCGACCTTCTCGGCCTGGCTCATGCGTCCGATCAGGTCGGCGACCCGCTCGTCGACGGGCAGCGTCTCGTCGAGGTAGGGGAGGCCGTGGGCGTTGATGACGACGCGAGGGGCGGCATCCGGCAGGCTGGCGTCGTTCGATTCGAGGGTGATCGGGATGCTGCGGGCCTCGTCGGCCCCGTCGGTGGCAACGGTCTGAACGGAGATGCTCTGGACGGCTCCGGACTCGCTTCCGGTGGGGAAGGTGAGTTCGCCGGTGAACGGCACGTAGTCGGTGTCGGCCTCGGCCGAGCCGTCTCCGCTGGAGTACTGCACGGTCACCGGAGCAGCCAGGGGCTCGCCCGAGGTCGTGGTCACCGTGATGCCGACCTCGGCCGCGTCGCCGGCGTCGACGAGGTAGACGTCCTGGGTGGCCGAGACGCCGACCGTCGCCGCGGCGACAGGGGTGCCGTAGAGCTGCACGTCGTCGATGGCCCACGGGGTGCTCGTGGGCTTGCCCGGCGTGAAGGTGGGAGCGAAGCCCCAGGCGCTCGTCAGGTCGAGCGTGCCGTTCTGCGTCTCGGCGCTTCCGGGCTGGTAGCCACCGATCGAGAAGCTGGAGAACGGCAGCTCGACGAGCTTCCAGCGACTGGTCGAGCTGCCCCAGTTGTCCTTGAACGTCGTCGCCCACAGCTCCGAGTGCTCGCCGTCGGGTCCGCCGTCCTTGAGCTCCACCTTGATGTCGTCACCGGCTGTGGGGGAGGCGGGGTTGCTGGGCTGGGAGGCGTACCACCAGAACCTGATGCCCTCGAAGGAGCTCCAGTCCTGAGACGCCGCGAGGTTGTCGCTGAAGCCGCCGTAGCCTCCTGACGGGATGAGGTAGTCGCCGGCGAGCACCCTGTTGTCGGGCACGTCGCCGCGTTCCCGGGCCTCGACGCCGAGGGTCGTGAGACCCTCTTCGGAGCCCCAGGTGAAGAAGCCGACGGGATTGGCCGAGGTGCTGATGGGTACCTCGCCCTGGAAGTCCTCGAGGGTGAAGACCCGCTCGAACACGGCGAAGTCGTCGAAGGCCCATTCGCCGGCTCCGAGTCCGGTGAGGGTGACGGCGAAGCCCGTCGATGCCGACGGATCGAACCGTGCCGGGTCGTCGGGGCTGCCCTTCACCCGGAGCTCGGAGAACAGCACGCTGATCTCGCGCCACCCGGCGGTGTCGTCGACGACGCTCCGGTCGAAGAGCTTGCCGCCGCTCTTCAGCTCGTAGGAGAGGGTGCCACCGTCGCCGGTTCCGCGGAACCGGAAGCTGAAACCGTCGGATGCCGACCAGTCTGTTGCGCCGGTGTCGTTGGAGAAACCGAACCAGTCGGACGCGGTCGGCTCGGCTCCCACCGTGGCGGTGAGCACGTCGTTGTCGGCTGCGGAGCCCGGCACTGCGGCATCCGGAGCCGTCGCCAGCACGGGCTTGACGGCATCCGTGCTGGCCCAGGTGAAGATGCCCGCCGGCACGCCGTCCTCGAAGTCGTGGATGACCGTGACGGCGCCGTCGTTCGGGAGCTGCCCGGTCGGGGTGATGGTCACTGTCGCCGTCGACCGGATGCCGAGAGTGATGCCGGCGCTCGGCTCGGAGAGCGCGAGCTCGAACGCTGCGACGGGCGCGAGGGCGCCGCGCGAGACGGTGGGTACAGTCACCGTGGCGCTCGTCTCGCCGGCGGGGAAGGTGACGACCTGGTCGACGGCCGTGTAGTTGGTCCCTGCGACGGCCGTGCCGTCGGTGCTCACGACCCGCACGGTCTGGTCCGTGGTCGCCGGGTTGCTGAGTCCGATCGTGGCGACAGCGTCGGTTCCCGCCCCGATGCGCACCGTGGGGGAGAGGAAGCCGACGGTCGGCACGGCGAGGGTGCCGTTGACGGCGAAGGTGAAGACCGAGTAGCCGTAGTAGTGCGGGCCGGCGGGATCCCAGGTGAACGCCACCCGCTCGAGCATGGCCAGGCGCACGTAGCGGGCCTGCACCGGAGCGTCGAAGACGATGCCCTCGGTTCCCCCGGCGCTGGCGGGCTGGGTCGCCGCGACGCTCCAGCTTGCGGCGTCTTCAGGGGCGGACGTCGCCGTGAGGACCTCGTAGGACGCCGCGTAGGCAGCCTCCCAGGTGATCGAGACGCCGGTCACCGTGGCGACGGCGCCCAGGTCGGATGTGAGCGATGCGGTGAACTCCGACGTGTCGTCCGGGCCGTTGCCGCTGGCCCAGCGGGTCGTCGCGTCGCCGTCGATGGCGTTCTCGGCCGGGAAGTTCCCGTCTGCGTCGTTCTGGGCAGCGGATGCCGTGATCGTGCCGAATCGGGCGAGATCGGGCTCAGCGGCACTGGCGGGCCCTGCGGCGACGAGACCGGAGAGGATGAGGGCGAGGCCGGCGGCCCCTCCGACGACAGAACGCACAGATCGCGCAGACCGAAGCGACACGGTTACTCCTTCGTAACGTGAGTGCCGTCGCGCCGACCGAAGGGACGAGACGCCAGATCGCGGGATCCCGAATCAGCCCCCGCCGAGTCCGATCCTAGGGGGACGGATGTCACCCGGTCGAGGGGTGCGCGCGTATTCGCTTCGCTTCCGTTCGGGGTACAGCGTGGAGGCCAGCCGAGGTCGGTCGGCGTGAGAGCGCTCTCAGTTCCGCGATCCGGTGCGGTCGTCGGGGGAGTGGCGACCAGAAGCGCCTCTCGGGCGGGGTACGTCGAGCAGCTTGGCTACCCGTGGGGCCGGCCCGGTCGACGCCGACGCGCCGGGGGAGCGTCGTCCGTCACCGGTAATCTGATCGGCGACGTCGCCCGCCCCGACAGATGGAGACACCATGACCACAGACGCTCAGTCGACAGACCGGCATCCGGCCGACGTCCACGACAGGATCCGGGTACAGGGTGCCCGCGTGAACAACCTCAAGGACATCAGCGTCGACATCCCGAAGCGCCGGCTGACGGTGTTCACGGGGGTCTCGGGTTCCGGCAAGAGCTCCCTGGTGTTCGGCACGATCGCTGCAGAGTCGCAGCGGATGATCAACGAGACCTACAGCACGTTCGTGCAGGGCTTCATGCCGACGATGGCCAGGCCCGAGGTGGACGTGCTTGAAGGGCTCACCACGGCGATCCTCGTCGACCAGGAGCGACTCGGCGCCAACCCGCGTTCGACGGTCGGCACGGTCACCGACGCCAACGCGATGCTCCGCATCCTGTTCAGCCGCCTCGGTCAACCCCACATCGGATCGCCGCAGGCGTTCTCCTTCAACATCGCCTCCGTGCAGGGCTCCCGCTCGGCCACCATCGACAAGGGGTCCGGGGCCTCCATCAGCGACGACTTCTCCTTCACCGGCGGCATGTGCCCGCGCTGCGAGGGCATGGGTTCCGTCACCGACATCGATCTCTCCGAGCTCTACGACGACTCCAAGTCCCTCGCGGAGGGCGCTCTCACCATTCCCGGCTATACGGTCGACGGCTGGATGGTGCGCATCTTCAGCGAGTCGGGCTTCCTCGACCCGGCGAAGCCGATCCGCGACTACACCGAGACCGAACTGAACGACTTCCTGTACAAGGAGCCGACCAAGGTCAAGTTCCAGAACATCAACATGACCTACGAGGGCCTGGTCTCGAAGATCCAGAAGTCCCTGCTCTCGAAGGACAAGGAGGCGATGCAGCCGCACATCAGGGCCTTCGTCGACAGGGCCGTCACGTTCACGGCCTGTCCCGACTGCGAAGGCACCCGACTCAGTGCCGGAGCGCGATCCTCGAAGATCGGCGGCATCAGCATCGCCGATGCGTGCGCCATGCAGATCAGCGACCTGGCCGAGTGGGTCGGCGGTCTCGACGAGCCCTCGGTCACGCCGTTGCTGACAACCCTGAGCCAGACCCTCGACTCCTTCGTCGAGATCGGCCTGGGGTATCTCTCGCTCGATCGCTCATCGGGCACCCTCTCTGGGGGAGAGTCACAGCGCGTCAAGTTGATCCGTCACCTCGGCTCGGCACTCACCGATGTCACCTACGTCTTCGACGAACCGACCATCGGGCTGCATCCGCACGACATCCAGCGCATGAACGAGCTGCTGCTCCGCCTACGCGACAAGGGGAACACCGTGCTCGTCGTCGAGCACAAGCCCGAGATGATCGCCATCGCCGACCACGCCGTCGACCTCGGACCGCGGGCGGGAACCGCCGGCGGCACCATCACCTTCGAGGGGACCATCGCCGAGCTGCGGGCCAGCGACACTCTCACCGGACGCCACCTCGACGACAGGGTGGCCGTGAAGGCCTCCGTGCGCGAGCCCAGCGGTGCTCTCGAGATCCGTGGCGCCACAGCTCACAACCTGCGAGACGTCGATGTCGACATCCCGCTCGGCGTGCTCGTCGTCGTCACAGGCGTGGCCGGCTCGGGGAAGAGCTCACTGATCCACGGATCCATCCCGGCGGGCTCCGGAGTCGTGTCGATCGACCAGACGGCCATCCGCGGTTCGCGCCGCAGCAATCCCGCGACCTACACCGGGCTGCTCGAGCCGATCCGCAAGGCGTTCGCGAAGGCCAACGGTGTGAAGCCGGCGCTGTTCAGCGCCAACTCCGAGGGCGCCTGCCCGAACTGCAACGGAGCCGGCGTCATCTACACGGACCTCGGCATCATGGCCGGCGTCTCGACTCCCTGCGAGGTCTGCGGCGGCAAGCGGTTCGACGCCTCCGTGCTGGAGTACCACCTGGGCGGCCGTGACATCAGCGAGGTGCTGGCGATGTCGGTGAGCGAAGCCGAGGAGTTCTTCGGTTCGGGGGAGGCGCGCACCCCGGCAGCACACACGATCCTCGCGCGCCTCGTCGACGTCGGATTGGGCTACCTGCGTCTCGGGCAGCCGCTCCCGACCCTCTCGGGCGGTGAGCGCCAGCGCCTGAAGCTCGCGACCCACATGGGGGAGAAGGGCGACATCTACGTGCTCGACGAACCGACCAGCGGCCTGCACCTCGCCGATGTCGAACACCTGCTCGGCCTGCTCGACCGCCTCGTCGACTCGGGCAAGTCGGTCATCGTCGTCGAGCATCACCAGGCCGTCATGGCCCACGCCGATTGGATCATCGACCTCGGACCCGGCGCTGGCCATGACGGTGGCCGCGTGGTCTTCGAGGGATCACCTGCAGCCCTGGTCGAGGCTGCATCCACACTCACCGGGGAGCACCTCGCGGCGTACGTGGGTGCCTGAGCGTCGTCGATCGAGCAGATTCCGAGAAGGCTTCTCCTCAGTCGCGGGCTAGTGTCGTTCACAGGAAACGTTCAGAAAAGGAGTCGTCATGGCTGAAGCAGCCAAGTCAGCATCGAAGAGCACGAAGTCGGGTTTCACGTCCGAGGAGCGTGCAGCCATGCGTGAGCGAGCCAAGGAGCTCAAGGCTTCGGCGAACCGCGAGGAGGCCACTAAGGCTGTCCTGGAGGCGATCGCCGAGATGCCCGACGAGGAACGCGTCGTTGCGGAACGTCTTCACGCCGTCGTGACGGCCGCGGCACCGGAGCTCGACCCGAGGCTCTGGTACGGGCAGCCGGCCTACGCGAAGGACGGCGCCATCGTCTGCTTCTTCCAGAACCCGTCGAAGTTCAAGACGCGGTACACGACGCTCGGGTTCAATGATTCGGCCCGCCTCGACGACGGCACCATGTGGCCGACGTCGTTCGCCATCACGTCACTGACGGCAGCATCGGAGAAGGCCATCACGGCGCTCGTGAAGAAAGCCGTCAGCTGAGTTCTGGCGGTTCTGCCGGCCGCGGGCCGATCTTCCCGCCACTCCTGGTATGTGTCCGATAATGCACATTATGACAAGTAATATCCAATCACGGTTGTGCAATACCCCCATGCGTCCGCGGAAGGGACGAAACTGGCAACATGACTCTCCCCGACCGCGATCTCGAGGAACGCATCACGACGATGCTGGACGCGCGCGCGGCGTCGGCGACGATCTGTCCGTCGGATGTCGCACGCGCCGTGTCCTCTGAAGAATCCGAGTGGCGCGCCCTCATGGATCCCGTCAGACGTGCCGCCCGCCGGCTGGTCGCCGCAGGTGAGGTCGAGATCACCCAGGGCGGGCAGGTCGTCGACCCGTCGACGGCGAAGGGACCGATCCGGATCCGGCGGCGCCGGCAGGGCTGATGCCGTCCGCAGGGAGGTGACGTCGAGCCCGCGCTCCTGACACACTGGCCAGACGGGTCGCCATGAGGTGCGCGACCCGACGTGATGAAAGGAAGCGCCGATGCTCGGTCGCAAGGAGTACACCTACGACGAACTGGAGCATGCCCGATCCGAGGTCGTCGGCCAACTGGCCGCCTACGAGGTGCTCGCGGGCACACTCGATGATCCGGCGGGGCTCGCCGCCCTCGAGGTCTTCTCCCCCGGCTTCTTCACCACGATGCTGCTCGCGCTCGACCGCCCCTTCGTGCACCGCCTGCACCTGGTGACGGGCACCGATGGCAACGCCCTCAACGAGGTCGAGATGCTCGTCGACTCGATCATCAATCACGGCGGCGTGCTGCAGCCGAGCACCGAGCTCACGCTCGACCCCGAGACGAGCGTGACGCGTATCGCCTTCGGTGAGGAGATCCATCTCACCGTGGATCAGTTCGAGCGCCTGGCAGCGGCGTTCTTCGTCGAGATCGAGAAGAAGTTCATCATCGAAGCCGCTGAGTTCGACTGAGGGCAGCGACCGGTTGCTAGCATCCGAGTACAGAGGGGGTCGTCATGGAACTGGTGCTGTTCCTGGTCATCGGGGTCGGTGCAGTGGTCCTGCTCGGCGCTGTCGTCGCGATCCGCGACCGGCGGCGTCGCCGGCTGCCACCGTCCGCCGATGACGTGTCGGCGGGTGACTCCCAGCACAGCGCGGCGCTGGCGGCAGCGCTCACTGCTGCCGCGTCGAAGAACACAGGCGCGGGTCTCTGACCATCTCTCGCGCAGGCCGGGCGCGCCGAGTCAGCCGATGATGAGGGCCGCGATGCCCGCGGCAGCCGACGCCGCTGCGATCACCAGTGCCGAGCTGATGAGCACCACGTGCACCGTGAAGAACCTCGTGCGCCGGCCCTCTGCGTCACGCGCCCGCGGATCGGCGACGATCCGGCGCAGGAACGCGGGCCAGACGACGACGTTGAAGACGGCGTTGACGAGCAGCAGTACGGCGAGCAGAGTGTTCATCCGGGCCAGCCTAACCGCGCGATCCGGGTGCTGAGACAGTCCTAGGGTGGAGGAATGAGCACCGAGAACGAGACCCGTCGCCCCGTCACCATCATCACGGGCGGGGGTCGCGGCATCGGCCGAGCCATCTCCGAACGCCTGGTCGCCGCCGGTCACGATCTGGCCATCACCTACCGGGAACGGGGCGCGGATGCCGAGGCCGTCGCCGAGTCCCTGCGTGCTGCCGGTGCCGACGTGCTGGTGCTCCCCTGCGATCTCGGCGACGCCGAGCAGGCTGCATCCGTGATTCCCGCAGTGCTCGAGCACTTCGGCTCCTTCACCGGCCTCGTGAACAACGCCGGCATCACCGGGCGCATCGGCGGATTCCTCGAACTCGACCCCGAGGAGTCTCGTGGGGTCTTCGCCGTGAACGACCTGGCGCCGATCATCATGTCGCAGCAGGCCATCGCCCACATGGCGGTCAATCGTGGCGGCGCTGGTGGTGCGATCGTGAACATCTCCTCCGGGGCCGCCACGACGGGCGCACCGGAGACCTACATCCCCTACGCGATGAGCAAGGCCGCCCTCGACGCCATGACCCTCGGCCTGGCCAAGGAGTTCGGACCCTACGGTGTGCGCATCAACACCGTCTCCCCCGGCACCACGCACACCGAGATCCACGCGAGCGCAGGCCGACCGAACGCGCCCGCCGAGCGCGCCCCGCGCATTCCCATGCGTCGGGCCGGCGAGCCCGACGAGGTCGCCGGCGCCGTCGCCTTCCTGCTCGGACCTGACGCGTCGTACATCTCGGGCGCGAACATCCGCGTCGCGGGCGGCAACTGACTCGCGGGGTCGAGTGGGGCCCGACGGCTCAGCAGCTCAGCGGCTCGATGAATGAGCGGCTCAGTGCCGGCGGGCGACCTTCTCCCGGCGCTCGGCCGACGCGGGCATCCCGAACTCGTCCAACGGCTCGTTGTCGGGCTTCAGGGGCAGCCTCTCCCCCGTCGGGCACTCGACGACGGTGTTCAACGTCGACCGTTCGATCTGATGCTCTGCCATCACGTGACCGCAGATCGGGCACTCGGACTGGGCCGCAGGTCTCTCGGCATCCCCGTATGCAACCGGTGCGCTCTCTCCGAAGGCCGGTGACAGCTTGCTGTCGACCCACTCGAAGAAATGCGCGTAGCCGTTCTCCTTGCGTCGTGCGTCTTCCTTGACCATGGCGATCATGGTACCCCCGTCCGAGGGGTTGCTGACTGGGCGGATTCGGCGGCCTCAGGCCTCGCCGAAGCCCGAGGCCACGAGATCTGCCACACCGTCGACCGCCGAGCGGCCGTCTACCGTGTCAGGTGCGGAGATCGAGACCGTGGCGCCCTGGGTGAGCCCGAGAGACATGATGCCGAGGAGGCTCCGCGCGTTGGTGCCGTTGACGGTGATCGCGCTGTCGAAGGTCGCGGCGAGCTTGACGAGCTCGGCGGCCGGCCTGGCATGCAGGCCGTCCTTGTTCACGAGTTCGAGCGTTCGGGTGTAGTCGCCTCCGTCGAGGTCCGCGGTCGGTGCCTCAGTCGAGTCCGATGCTCCGGATGCCGCCCCGCCGTTCGCGCTCGCAGCGGCCGCCAGCACGGCAGCCAGGTCTCCCCCGGTCTGCGCAGCCACCGCCGCCGCGACAGCGCCCTCGACGATGGGGGCGTCCGCGATGCCGACCCGGCTGCGCGCGTCGTCGTCGAGGAAGTCGAGCGCGGTCTCCGCGGTGAGGATCGCCGAGCCGAGGTCGCACAGGATCACCGCGCCGACGCCGGCGTCAGCCTGACCGATCGCAGCGGAGATGAGTTCGAAGCTGGTGCCGATCCGGCCGTCGTCGGTTCCGCCGGCTGCCACGATGACGGTGTCCGGCGCCATCTGCCCGGCGAGGTCGACGACGCCCTCGGCGATCTTCGCGCTGTGCGACACGATCACGAGCCCGACGAGCGGAGCGGTCTCCCCCACGTCAGGCCGCCTGTGCGGCATCGGCTGCGGCCTGCAGCAGGTAGGCGGTCGACTGGGCGCCCGGGTCACGGTGTCCGATCGCCCGTTCGCCGAGGTAGCTCGCGCGCCCCTTGTGCGCCACCAACGGCTCCGTGGCGACAGCGCCGGCCGCTGCGGCTTCGGCTGCGGCAGCGAGGATCTCGGCCTCGGAGGCTCCGGATGCCTCGGCTGCGACGGCGGCATCGACGGCCGGCGTCCACGCGTCGATCATCGTCTTGTCTCCGACCTCAGCCTTTCCCCGGAGCACGATGCCATCGCGCGCAGCCGTCAGCAGGGCGACGACGGCGGCCCCGTCGAGCTCCGGAGCTGAGCCGACGGCGATCGCCGCCTTCAGGTAGGCGGTGCCGAACAACGGGCCGGCCGCTCCCCCGACGGTGGAGATCAATGTCGTGGCAACGAGCTTGAGGGCATCCCCGGGTGTCGCGTCGTCATCCAGCATGGCGAGCTTCGGCACCACGGCCTGGAAGCCGCGGTCCATGTTCTCTCCGTGGTCGCCATCGCCGATGGCGCGATCGAGCGTGATGAGCTCGACGCGCTTGTCGGCTATGACGGCGCCTGAGCGGCGGATCCAGTCGAGTGTCCAGCTGAGGCCCAGCGCCATCGCGTGTCTCCTATCGGCCCCAGCGAAGCGCAGCTGTCTGCACGGGGGCGTCCCACAGTTCGGTCAGTTCGTCGTCGAGCTTCAGCACCGACAGCGAGAAGCCCTGCATCTCGAGTGCCGTCGTGTAGTTGCCCACCAGCGATCGTGTCACCTCGATGCCCTGCGCCGCCAGAACCTCGGCAGCGTGGCGGTAGACGATGAAGAGCTCCACGAGCGGTGTACCGCCCATGCCGTTGACGAGCAGCAGCACCTTGTCGCCGGACGCGAACGGGATGTCCTCGACGATCGGCCCGAGGATCCTCTCGACGATCGCATCGGCGGGTTCCAGCTTGATCCGCTCGCGACCGGGCTCGCCATGGATGCCGATGCCGATCTCGATCTCGTCCTCGGCCAGCGTGAAGCTGGGCTCACCGGCGTGCGGCACGATGCAGGGGCTCAGGGCCACGCCCATGGAGCGCACCTGGGCGTTGACCTTCTCGGCGATGGCCGTGACGGCGTCGAGGTCGTCTCCGCGCTGTGCCGCTGCTCCCGCGATCTTCTCGACGAGCACGGTGCCGGCGACCCCGCGTCGTCCTGCCGTGTAGAGGGAATCCTTGACGGCCACATCGTCGTTGGTCACCACGGCACGCACCTCGATGCCCTCGGCGGCGGCGAGATCGGCCGCCGTCTCGAAGTTCAGTACGTCGCCCGTGTAGTTCTTGACGATGTGGAGCACCCCGGCTCCCCCGTCGACGGCCTGGGTCGCCGCGAGGATCGGGTCCGGCGTCGGAGAGGTGAACACGGCACCGGGTACGGCGCCGTCGAGCATTCCGTAGCCGACGAAGCCCGCGTGCAGGGGTTCGTGTCCGCTGCCGCCGCCGCTGATGATCGCGACCTTGCCGGCCGTCGGCGCGTCCGCCCTGACCACGTAGTTGGGGTCGTACTCCGCGCGCACGAGATCGCTGTGCGCTGCAGCGAATCCGGCGAGGGACTCGTTGACGACGTTCTTCGGATCGTTGATGAGCTTCTTCACGAAATTCCTTCCGAGAGGCGCCTGCCGCACTGCACGTTTGTGCGCATCGACTCTGACGCACGGGTATCCCCTGCTCAACTTAGCCCTGCGAGGGCTGGACGGGTAAGGGGCTGGTGAACAAATGCGCGCGCGTCATTCCCCCGGAAGAGGTACGGCAATAGGGTGATGTCGAGCGCGCAAAGATGCGCGCCAGACGAAGGAAGGTCACAAGTGGACAATCTCGGTGTCGTATTTCTCTCGGAGGTCGTCGGAACGGCGATGCTGGTTCTCCTCGGTTGCGGCGTCGTCGCAAACGTCGCCCTCATCAAGAACAAGGGCTTCAACGGCGGCTTCCTCATGGTCAACATCGGATGGGGCTTCGCGGTCTTCTCCGGAGTGATCGTCGCGTACAACTCCGGTGCGCACCTGAACCCGGCCGTCACGCTCGGGCTCGTCGCCAACGGCGCGACGGAGTTCGGATCAGGAGTTCCGGTCAATCCCGTCTCCGTCATCACCTACATCGCTGCGGAGTTCCTCGGCGCCATCATCGGTGCCGCCATCGTCTGGCTGGCGTACAAGCAGCACTTCGACGAGGAGCCCGATCCCGGGAACAAGCTCGGAGTGTTCTCCACCGGTCCCGCCATCCGCAGCTACGGCTGGAACCTCGTCACCGAGATCATCGGCACGTTCGTTCTCGTCTTCGTCGTCATCGCCTTCGGTGGCGGTCGACAGGGTGAAGGCGGCCTTGCGGCCCTCGGCGCGCTTCCCGTGGCGATCCTCGTGATCGCGATCGGCGCCTCGCTCGGTGGCCCGACGGGCTACGCGATCAACCCTGCCCGTGACCTCGGCCCGCGCATCGTGCACTTCCTGCTTCCGATCAAGGGCAAGGGTGGCAGCGACTGGTCGTACTCGTGGGTTCCGGTCGTGGGACCGGTCATCGGCGGTCTGCTCGCCGGATGGTCGGCGCTGTTCCTGCTCCCCATCCTCACTTGACGTGTCGTGCGGTGGGCGGCCTCCGCGGCCGTCCGCCGCACGCATGCAGTTCGCACGTCGATCCAGCACTATCAGAATGAAAGAGGTACACCATGGCTGACTACGTCATCGCCATCGATCAGGGAACCACGAGTTCCCGAGCCATCGTCTTCGACAAGTCGGGATCCATCGTCTCGACCGGACAGCTCGAGCACGAGCAGATCTTCCCCAAGGCGGGCTGGGTCGAGCACGACCCCAAGGAGATCTGGAACAACGTCCGTGAGGTCATCGGCCAGGCGCTCAGCAAGGCGAATCTGACCCGTCACGACATCGCCTCCATCGGCATCACGAACCAGCGCGAGACCGCTGTCGTCTGGGACAAGAACACGGGCGAGCCGGTCTACAACGCCATCGTCTGGCAGGACACGCGTACGCAGGCGATCGTCGACCGGCTCGCCAAGGACGGCGGAGTCGAGCGCTTCAAGCAGAAGGTCGGACTCCCCCTCGCGACCTACTTCTCCGGCACCAAGATCGTCTGGATCCTCGAGAACGTCGACGGAGCCCGCGAGAAGGCCGAGGCAGGCGACCTGCTGTTTGGAACGACGGACTGCTGGGTGCTCTGGAACCTCACGGGTGGAACCGACGGCGGCGTTCACGCGACCGACGTCACGAACGCCAGCCGCACGCTCTTCATGGACCTGGAGACTCTCGCCTGGGACGAGGACATCCTCGCCGCCTTCGACGTCCCGAAGTCGATGCTGCCGAAGATCCTGCCCTCGTCCGGCGTGTTCGGTGAGGCCGACTCGCACAGCCTGCTGCGCGAGACGCCCATCGCCGGCATCCTCGGTGACCAGCAGGCGGCCACCTTCGGGCAGGCCGCCTTCGACACCGGCGAGTCGAAGAACACCTATGGAACAGGCAACTTCCTGATCTTCAACACCGGTGAGGAGATCGTGCACTCCAAGAACGGACTGCTCACGACTCTCGGGTACCAGATCGGCGACAACAAGCCGCACTACGCGCTCGAGGGATCGATCGCCGTGACCGGCTCGCTCGTGCAGTGGCTGCGCGACAACCTCGGCATCATCTCGAGTGCACCCGAGATCGAGGACCTCGCGAAGACCGTCGACGACAACGGCGGCGCCTACTTCGTTCCGGCGTTCTCCGGCCTGTTCGCCCCGTACTGGCGTTCGGACGCCCGCGGAGCCCTCGTGGGCCTCACCCGCTATGTCAATAAGGGCCACATCGCGCGCGCTGCTCTGGAGGCCACGGCCTTCCAGACGCGCGAGGTGCTCGAGGCCGTCAACGCCGATGCCGGTGTCGACCTGGTGGAGCTCAAGGTCGACGGCGGCATGATCGCCAACAACACCCTGATGCAGTTCCAGGCCGACATCCTCGGGGTGCCCGTCGTGCGTCCCGTCGTCGCCGAGACGACGGCGCTCGGCGCCGCGTACGCCGCCGGCCTCGCCGTCGGGTTCTGGAGCGACCTCGACGACCTGCGCAAGAACTGGCAGGAGGACAGCCGCTGGGAGCCCAAGATGGACGACGCCGAGCGCGACCGTCAGATCCGCCTCTGGAAGAAGGCCGTCACGAAGACCTTCGACTGGGTCGACGAGGACGTCGAGCAGGGCTAGCCCTCAAGCGAGACCAGATCGAGGCGTTCCGTCAGCGACGGGACGCCTCGATCCATTCCTCGAGCTTCGCGGCCGCGGCTCCGCTGTCGATCGTCTCTGCGGCGATCGCCATCTTCGCGGCGAACCGCTCCAGGATGCTGGTCTGCACGAGGGCCGCGTTGTTGGCCAGGTCGTAGGCGACCAGGCCAGCGGCGGCGTTGAGGAGGACGATGTCGCGCACGGGGCCGGACTCCCCCGCGAGCAGGGAACGGACGACGCGCGCATTGTGCGCTGCATCCCCGCCCACCAGGTCGGCCATCTTCGCGCGGGGCAGACCGAGGTCGCGCGGGTCGATGTCGTGCTCTGTCACCAGACCGCGGGACACCTCCCACACGTGACTGTGCCCCGTCGTGGTCAGTTCATCGAGGCCGTCGTCGCCCCGGAACACCAGGGCCGTGGCACCACGGGTCTGGTAGACGCCGACGAACAGCGGCACCCGCTCGAGGCTGGCGACCCCGACGGCGTTCGCCTCAGCACGCGCAGGATTGCACAGCGGGCCGAGGTAGTTGAAGACGGTCGGGATGCCGAGGCCTGCGCGCACGGGTCCCGCGTGGCGGAAGCCCGGGTGGAAGGCCGACGCGAAAGCGAAGGTGATGCCGGTCTCGGCCAGGATCGCGGCCACACGCTCGGCCGGCAGAGTGAGGTCGAGCCCGAGGGCGGCCAGCACGTCCGAGGAACCCGACGCGCTGCTCGCCGCCCTGTTTCCGTGCTTGACCACGGGAACGCCGGATGCCGCGGCGATGATCGCCGACATCGTCGAGACGTTGACCGTGCCGAAGCGGTCTCCCCCGGTTCCGACGATGTCGAGGGCCATGGACGGCACCGGCAATGACACGGCGTTGTCGAGGATGGCGTCGCGGAATCCGACGATCTCATCGACGGTCTCGCCCTTGGCCGCCAGGGCGACGAGGAAGCCGGCGATCTGAGCATCCGTCGCCTCTCCGGTCATGATCTCCTGCATGCACCAGGAGGCATCGGAGACGCTGAGGTCCTCTCCACGGAGGAGGGAGGCGAGAACGTTCGGCCACGTCTGGGATTCGAGCATGGAATCCACCCTATGGCTCCCAGCCTTTCACCGCGGATTCTCAGGTCTTCCCCGGGTTCCTTAGGCTGTCCTAACCTCGATATCCACGCGACTGACCCCGCCGAATGGGCAAAACCCCCTCCGGATTCGGCCATAATGGAAAGCGTGACGAGCACAGTTCTAACTTCGCGGGCAACCACGCCAGCCATCAATCGGCCGAACTCCGTAGCGGTCGGCACGATCGTCTGGCTCGGAAGCGAAGTCATGTTCTTCGCCGGCCTGTTCGCGATCTACTTCACCCTGCGGTCCACCAGCCCCGATCTGTGGGCTGCTTCGACCGAGAAGCTGAACGTCCCCTTCGCGACGATCAACACGATCATCCTGGTCATCTCCAGTTTCTGGTGCCAGTTCGGTGTGTTCGCGGCCGAGCGGATGCAGCCCAGGCGCACCGGCTGGAAGCCCACCCAGTGGGGCATGGTCGAGTGGTTCTTCCTCACCTATGCCTTCGGCGCCATCTTCGTCGCCGGCCAGGTCTGGGAGTACGCCACCCTCGTCAGCGAGCACGTCACGCTGTCCTCCGACGCGTACGGCTCGGCCTTCTACCTGACGACGGGCTTCCACGCCCTGCACGTCACCGGTGGACTCATCGCCTTCCTTCTCGTCATCGGCCGCGTCTTCGCGGTCAAGAACTTCGGACACAAGGAGGCCACCAGCGCCATCGTCGTGTCCTACTACTGGCACTTCGTCGACGTCGTCTGGATCGGGCTCTTCCTGGTCATCTACGTTCTCAAATAGGAATCAGGAGCGAACACCGTCCCCATGCGAGAGAACAAGAAAACCGCAGGCGCCAGCCGCCGCAAGACAGGCCGGCGGCATCCGCTCGCCACTGTCGCCCTGATCGCGATCGGCCTCGGCGTCACCGGTGGCGCCTACGCCGCCGTGAACACCAGTACGGCGTCCGCTGAGACCCAGATCGCGGCCCAGTCGACGATCGAGGAGGGCGAGAAGCTCTTCCAGGCCAACTGCGCCACCTGCCACGGCATGGGTGCTGCTGGAACCGACAGCGGCCCGAGCCTCATCGGCGTGGGAGCCGCAGCCGTCGACTTCCAGGTCGGCACCGGCCGCATGCCGATGCAGATGAACGGACCGCAGGCTGAAGAGAAGCCCGTGCAGTTCACCGACGAGCAGGTCAAGGCGCTGGCCAACTACGTGGCGTCTCTCGGCCCCGGCCCGTCGATCCCCGAGGACCACCTCACCAACGGCGGTGGCGACGCATCGAACGGCGCCGAGCTGTTCCGCATCAACTGCGCCATGTGCCACAACGTGGCCGGTGCCGGTGGAGCCCTCACCGAGGGCAAGTTCGCACCCGCCCTCGACACTGTCACGGGTGTGCACATCTACGAGGCCATGGTCACGGGCCCCCAAAACATGCCTGTCTTCAATGACCTGAACATCTCGCCTGAAGACAAGCGCGACATCATCACCTACCTCCAGTACGTGCAGGACAACCGCTCACCCGGCGGTTTCGAACTCGGTTCACTCGGCCCCGTCGCCGAGGGACTCTTCATCTGGATCTTCGGTCTCGGCGCCATCGTCGCCCTGACCGTCTGGATCACGGCGAAGTCGAACTG
This sequence comes from Orlajensenia leifsoniae, assembly GCF_004570845.1. GTDB lineage: Bacteria > Actinomycetota > Actinomycetes > Actinomycetales > Microbacteriaceae > Orlajensenia > Orlajensenia leifsoniae. The sequence goes on from NZ_SPQZ01000002.1 coordinate 534,976, forward strand.
ACCGCAGCAAGCACGGCAATGACCCAGCGCGAAAAGGAGAACCATGGCACAGGACGATAACGACGGTAAGGATCTCACCGTCGCCGATTCGTCGGTCGCCGACCATCACGACGAGGCACACCCCGGCACGGCCGTGGTCTCGCGTGACGCCTTCACCGACCCCGGACTGGTCCCGCACCGCAAGCGCGTGACCGACCTGGATCCGAAGAAGGAGAAGCACGCCGAGCGCACGGTCTACACGCTCTTCTACCTCTCCATCGTCGGCAGCATCTGGGCCATCGCGGCCTACATGCTGTTCCCGATCGAGTCGAACAACGTCGGAGACGTCCGTCTCAACACGCTGTTCATCGGAGTCGGCCTCACCCTCGCCCTCCTCGCCATCGGCTTCGGTGCCGTGCACTGGGGCAAGGCCCTGATGGTCGACGACGAGGGTGTCGACATCCGTCACCTGACCCGGGGAAGCGATGAGACCCGCGCCGCCGCCGTCGAGATCTTCGACGTGGCGAACAAGGAGTCCGGATTCGGGCGTCGCACGCTCATCCGCAACTCCCTCATCGGTGCACTCATCGTGTTCCCGCTGCCCGCCGTCGTCCTGTTCCGCGGTCTCGCACCGCAGGACGAGAACCCCGTCGAGCTGCTCTCCCACACCATGTGGAAGAAGGGCACGCGTCTCGCGCTCGACCCGAGCGGTGTCGCCATCAAGGCGACCGACGTCACGTTGGGCAGCGCGTTCCACGTGATCCCCGAAGACCTGAACGACCTCGAGCACGGCAAGCTCGAGGAGAAGGCCAAGGCGGCCGTTCTCCTCATGCGACTCCGTCCCGAGGACCTCAACGAGCTCCCCGAGCGGGCTGACTGGTCGTACGACGGCATCGTCGCGTACTCCAAGATCTGCACGCACGTCGGATGCCCCGTTGCCCTGTACGAGCAGCAGACGCACCACCTCCTCTGCCCGTGCCACCAGTCGCAGTTCGATGTGTCGAACCACTGCGAGGTCATCTTCGGGCCGGCCAAGCGGCCGCTCCCCCAGCTGCCCATCGCCGTGGATTCCGAGGGCTACCTCATCGCTCAGAGCGACTTCCTTGAACCAGTCGGACCGAGCTTCTGGGAGCGTTCGTGAGTACCGCCACTACACCTGAGGCACCCCCGACGACGTCTACCGCCGTCGAGAAGAAGGGCGGCTTCACCGCCGCCGCCGCCAACTACATCGACGAGCGCACCAGCGTCTCGACGATGGTCAAGGAGCTCGGCCGGAAGATCTTCCCCGATCACTGGTCGTTCCTCCTCGGCGAGGTCGCTCTCTACAGCTTCGTCGTCATCCTCATCTCAGGATCGTTCCTGACCTTCTTCTTCCAGGCTGCGATGACCCCGGTCATCTACGACGGCTCGTACGTGCCCCTCAAGGGCATCGAGATGTCGACGGCCATGGCATCGACGCTCGACATCTCGTTCGACATCCGCGGTGGCCTCCTGATGCGTCAGGTGCACCACTGGGCTGCGCTGCTGTTCGTGGCATCGATCGGCCTGCACATGATGCGCATCTTCTTCACGGGTGCGTTCCGCAAGCCGCGCGAGCTCAACTGGGTCATCGGCTTCGTGCTGTTCATCCTGGCCATGGCCGAGGGCTTCACCGGTTACTCCCTCCCCGACGACCTGCTCTCGGGCAACGGCCTCCGCATCATCGACGGCATGGTCAAGGGCATTCCGATCGTCGGCACCTGGATCTCGTTCCTGCTGTTCGGCGGCGAGTTCCCCGGTGAGGTGATCGTGGGGCGTCTGTACACGCTGCACATCCTCCTGCTGCCTGCCATCATCGTCGCGCTCATCGCCTTGCACCTGCTGTTCCTGGTCGTGCACAAGCACACCCAGTACCCCGGCCCCGGGCGCACCAACATGAACGCCGTCGGTCAGCCCGTGCTTCCGGTCTACGCGGCGAAGGCCGGTGGATTCTTCTTCATCGTCTTCGGCATCATCATGCTGATCGCCTCGTTCTTCACGATCAACCCGATCTGGAACTACGGTCCGTACGACCCCTCCCCCGTGTCGGCTGGAACGCAGCCCGACTGGTACATCGGGTTCGCCGACGGCGCCCTGCGCCTGATCCCGCCGGGACTCGAGTTCGTGTGGCTCGACCGCACCTGGTCGTTCAACATCCTGATCCCGCTGGCCGCTCTCGGACTGTTCATCGTGCTCGCCATGATCTACCCCTTCATCGAGGCGTGGGTCACCGGCGACAAGCGGGAGCACCACGTGCTCGACCGTCCGCGCAACGTTCCGACCCGCACGGCCATCGGCGCTGCCGGTGTCACGTTCTACGCCGGCCTCTGGGCGGCGGCGAGCTCGGACATCATCGCGACCCACTTCAAGCTCACGATGGAGGGCGTCATCCACTCCCTCCAGTTCGTGGTCATCGTCGGTCCGTTCATCGCCTACTTCGTCACGAAGCGCGTGTGCCTGGCGCTGCAGAAGAAGGACCGCGAGCTCGTGCTCCACGGCTTCGAGACCGGTCGCATCGTGAAGCTCCCGGGTGGCGAGTTCATCGAGGTGCACGAGCCGCTCACGGACTACGAGCGCTGGCGTCTGGTCAGCTACACCGACTACGAGCCGCTGATGATCCGTCCGAACTCGCAGGGCCGCATCACGGTGGGTCAGCGCCTGCGCGCCGGGTTCTCCCGCTGGTTCTTCGAGGATCGCATCTCGCCGGTCACGAAGACCGAGCTGGAGGCGGCCCACGGCCACCACGACACCCACCACGAGCTCGACGAGAAGAGCGCTCACTAGAGCGTTCGACTCGAACCGCTGGGAGGCGCCGATGACATCACCGTCATCGGCGCCTCGCCATTTCCGGCGTACCTCGGGTGAAGAGACGATGGGCGACCACTCATGACCCTGGCGAGTCTCGCGGAGTGGCTGCGCTGCCCGCACTGCGGTTCTCCGCTGACGGATGCCGCTCCCCTGACCCTGCGCTGCGAGAACGGCCATGCGTTCGACGCGAACAAGCGCGGCTACGTGAACCTGGTCGCGGCGAACGACCGCATGACCGGCGATGACGCGGCCATGCTCGACGCCCGCGACGCCTTCCTCGGAGCCGGGCACTACGAGCCCATCCGCGACGCTCTGGCCGCAGCAGTGCCATCGGCGGCCGAGCGGATCGTCGACGCCGGCTGCGGAACCGGGTACTACCTCGCCGGCGTGCTCGGCACGGCCGGAAACAGCGACACGAGAGCCCTGGGGTTCGACCTCTCCCCCGAGGCCGTGCGCCGCACGGTGCGGGCCACGGGCAGCGACGGCGTCGTCGCCGACACGTGGCGTCCGCTGCCTCTGCGTGACGGATGCGCGGACGCCGTCATCACGGTCTTCGCTCCGCGCAACCTCCCGGAGTTCCACCGCATTCTGCGAACCGATGGACGGCTCATCGTCGTGGTGCCCTCGGGCACGCACCTGCGCGAGCTGCGCGCCGACGGGCGAGCTCTCGACGTTCCGGCGGACAAGGCCGAACGGCTGCAGGAGGAGGCGTCGTCCCTCTTCGACGTGATCGGTGTCGAGAGGGTCGCGTATGCGATGGAGCTGGACGGCGCTGCCGTCGAGCACCTCCTGGGGATGGGGCCGGCTGCACGCCACCGGGAGGCGGCCTCGGATGGGCGCTCGGAGAGCGTGACGGCATCCGTCGACATCGTGCGTCTCAGGCGACACTGACGCCTCTCGGGGCGGATTGCGCGCCCTGCGCTCGTGGTGGCAGCGCAGTAACCCCTGGGAACGACGAAGCGCCCGGCACGAGAACGTGCCGGGCGCTTCCTTCGGAGTGGATCAGCGGGCGAAGAGTCCGCGGTAGTACTCGTAGACCCAGCCCACGAGACTGATGAGCACCAGTCCGACGGCGCAGTACGTCAGCCAGAAGCCGACGGCGAGGCCGAGGAAGCTGACCGCGACCGAGGCGCCGAGCAGCAGCGGCCACCAGCTCCACGGGCTGAAGAAGCCGAGCTCGGCGTCTCCGTCGTCGATGTTGGCATCGAGGCGGTCCTCGGGCAGCTCGCCGCCCTGGGCGCTGTGGACGCGGCCGACGTAGAAGGCGATGAACGCGGCGAGAACGGCGCAGAGGAACATGCCGATCGTACCGACGGCCTCGATCCGCTGGTCGTCACCGGAGTCGAGCCAGGTCCAGAAACCGTACACGGCTGCCGAGAGGAGGAAGAAGACCGACAGGACCCAGAGGAGGACGGCGTTGACTCTCATCTACTTGACCTCGTCCTTCGTGGCGTCGTACGTGGGGGCATCGGGAGCATCCTTCGCAGGCCCGATTCCGATCGGCAGGCCGGCCTCAGGGTGATTGAGGTCGAACGCCGGGCGCTCGGAACGGATGCGCGGGATCGAGGTGAAGTTGTGCCGCGGCGGCGGGCACGACGTCGCCCACTCGAGCGATCCGCCGTAGCCCCACGGGTCGTTCACCGTCACGCGGGGAGCGCGGCGGGCCGTGATGTAGACGTTCAGGAAGAACGGCACCATCGACAGCGCGAGGATCGCGGATCCGACAGAGGAGAGCTGGTTCATCCAGGTGAACCCGTCATCGGGTAGGTAGGTCGCGTAGCGACGCGGCATGCCGACGACTCCGAGCCAGTGCTGCACGAGGAAGGTCGTGTGGAAGCCGATGAAGAGGATCCAGAAGTGGATCTTGCCGAGGCGCTCGTTGAGCATCTTGCCGGTCCACTTGGGCCACCAGAAGTAGAACCCGGCGAACATGGCGAACACGACTGTTCCGAAGACGACGTAGTGGAAGTGGGCCACGACGAAGTACGTGTCCGACACGTGGAAGTCGAGCGGAGGGCTGGAGAGGATGACTCCCGTGAGGCCGCCGAAGACGAAGGTGATGAGGAAGCCGAGGGTCCAGAGCATGGGCGTCTCGAACGTCACGGATCCGCGCCACATGGTGCCGATCCAGTTGAAGATCTTCACGCCTGTCGGCACCGCGATGAGCATCGTCATGAGTGCGAACCAGGGCAGGAGCACCGAGCCCGTCACGTACATGTGGTGAGCCCAGACCGTGACCGAGAGGGCCGCGATCGCGATGGTCGCGTAGATCAGCGTCTTGTAGCCGAAGATCGGCTTGCGGCTGAACACGGGCAGGATCTCCGACACGATGCCGAAGAACGGCAGGGCGATGATGTAGACCTCGGGGTGACCGAAGAACCAGAAGAGGTGCTGCCACAGCATGACTCCACCATTGGCGGGGTCGTAGATGTGAGCACCGAACACGCGGTCGGCGCCGGCGGCGAGGATCGCGGCGGCGAGCACCGGGAACGCCATGAGCACGAGCAGCGACGTCACGAGGGTGTTCCACGTGAAGATCGGCATGCGGAACATGGTCATTCCGGGAGCGCGCATGGTGATGATCGTCGTGATGAAGTTCACGCCACCGAGGATGGTTCCGAAACCGCTCATGCCGAGGCCGAACATCCAGAGGTTGCCGCCGAGGCCCGGGCTGAACGTCGTGGTGGAGAGCGGTTGATACGCAGTCCAGCCGAACGAGGCCGCGCCCTGCGGGGTGAGGAAGCCACCGACCGCGATGAGGCTGCCGAACAGGAAGAGCCAGAACGCGAAGGCGTTCAGACGCGGGAATGCCACGTCGGGGGCACCGATCTGGAGCGGCATGATCACGTTGGCGAAGCCCGCGAACAGCGGCGTCGCGAACATGAGCAGCATGATCGTGCCGTGCATCGTGAACAGCTGGTTGTACTGTTCCTTCGTCTGCAGGATCTCCAGGCCGGGCTCGAAGAGCTGGGCGCGGATGATGAGGGCCATGACTCCTGCGACGCAGAAGAACACGAACGAGGCGATCAGGTACATGTACCCGATGATCTTGTGGTCGGTGGAGGTGATCCACCGCACGAAGATGTTGCCCTTCTTCTCGACCTTCGGCGTTCCGAAGGTCCGGGCGGGAGCCGGTGCTGTTGCGGTGCTCATGGCTACTCGCCCTCCTCGGTCACGGGCGCTTTGGTGCCCGGCAGGTTCGTGTTGCGGTCGTACTCGGCACCGAGCTGGCCTTCGAAGCCGGCATCGCGCAGGTCCTGGATGTGGGATTCGTACTCCGCCTCGGAGACGACCTTCACGTTGAAGAGCATCGCGGAGTGGTACTCGCCGCAGAGCTCGGCGCACTTGCCCTTGTACGTTCCCTCGCGCTCGGGGGTGACGTACATGTAGTTGGTCTTGCCGGGGAACATGTCCTTCTTGTAGAGGAAGTCGATGACCCAGAAGGAGTGGATGACGTCGCGGGCGTTGAGCGAGATCTCGATCTTCTTGCCCACGGGCAGGTACAGGGTCGGGAGCTCGCTCTCGACGAGCCCTCCGCTGCCGTCGTTGGAGCTGTCGTCGTACTGGCCCTGGATGCCGGGTGAATAGACGTCCTCATCCACGTAGTTGAAGTCCCAGGCCCACTGCTTGGCGACGACGTTGATCTTCACATCGGGTTCGGCGTACGGCGTCTCGATGGCGGTCTGGTCGCGAGCGGTGAAGGCGAAGAAGCCCAGCACGAGGATGAGCGGCACGATCGTGTAGAAGATCTCGATCGGCATGTTGTAGCGCAGCTGCACAGGAAGGCCGGTCTGGCCCTTGCGGCGGCGGTAGACGATGACGGCCCAGATCGTGAGGCCCCAGGTGATGACACCGACGACCAGCAGGACGATCCAGGATGTGACCCAGAGGCCGGACACCATCGAGGTGTTGTTCGTGACGGGGCTCTCGCCCTCCTCGAAACCGGGGAGGAAACCGTTCAGTTGCGCCTGGGTGCACCCGGCGAGAACTACGGCTAGCGTCGCTGCGATCGGAATGGCAGCCCATCGGAGACGGCGATTGTTGCGCACCGGTGACCTTTCGGGGGACTCGTGGACACTTCACAGGGAAGTGTGATTGATCGTGTCCAGCCTACTCCGCGCTCCCGGCCCCAGTGTGCACCGGGCAGGGTCTGTCTGCACTGAATCCGTGGTTTTCCCGCGACTTTCCGCCTTAAAAGCACTCGGGAGATCGTCCGCATGGACGATCTCCCGAGGCCGAAGGTGGCAGTTCCTAGTGGAACGAGTCTCCACAGGCGCAGCTGCCCGACGCGTTGGGGTTGTCGATCGTGAAGCCCTGCTTCTGGATGGTGTCCTCGAAGTCGATCGAGGCGCCATCGAGGTACGGGACGCTCATCTTGTCGACGATGACCTCGACGCCGTCGAAGTCGACCGTGGCGTCTCCGTCGAGCATCCGCTCGTCGAAGTAGAGCTGGTAGATGAGGCCGGAGCATCCGCCGGGCTGAACGGCGACGCGCAGGCGCAGGTCGTCGCGACCCTCCTGGTTCAGCAGGCTCTTCACCTTGGTGGCCGCGGCGTCGCTGAGGCCGACACCGTGGGCCGTCGTGCTCGTCGTGATCGTGTCCGTCATGATGCTCCTTCGCGCGCGGGGCGCCTCAAGTTGTGAAGATCACTCTCATAGTACTGCCGGATGCCGGGGAAACCCTGATGCACTCCCCCACGCCATCAGCGTGAGCGGTCGGTGCGGGCGTTGAGGCGATCGAGCAGGAGCGCCTCGCTCAGCACCGAGCGCTTGTAGACGCCGAGGTGCAGCGATTCGTTCGGGCTGTGGGCCCGGGAATCCGGGTCCTCGACGCCTGTCACGAGGATCTGCGCCTCGGGGAAGACGTGCACGAGGTCGGCGATGAACGGGATCGAGCCGCCGATGCCCATATCCACGGCCTCGCGCCCCCAGGCGTCGGCCATCGCAGCCTTGGCCTCGGTGACGGCCCAGCCGCTGGTGTCGACGAGGAACGGGTCGCCGAGCTCCACCTTGTCGATGGCGAACTCGGCACCGAACGGCGTGTTCCGCTCGATGTGCTCGGTCAGCACGGCGAGGGCGTCGGTCGCGGTCTGCCCGGGCGCGATGCGTGCACTCACGCGGACGGCCACCGACGGCAGCAGAGTGTTGGAGGCGTTGCCGACGCTCGGAGCGTCGATCCCCGTCACGGTGATCGCCGGCTGGGTCCAGATGCGGCTGAGGAAGCTTCCGTGTCCGATGGGAGAGACGGCGTCGAGCAGGCCGCTCTCCGAACGCAGCTGCGATTCGGGGTACTCCGGGGTGTCCGCGTCCCGACCGGTGAGGCCGGAGACGGCAACGGAGCCGTCCTCGCCGTGGAAGGTCGCGAGCAGGCGAACCATCGCGAGCATCGCATCCGGCACCGCTCCCCCGAACATGCCCGAGTGCACGGCGTGCGAGAGGGTGCGGACGGTCAGGCGGAACGCGACGTTGCCACGCAGGCCGACCGTGAGCGCCGGGGTCTCGAGATCCCAGTTGCCCGAGTCGGCGACGACGATGACGTCAGCCGCCAGGGCGTCGCGGTTCTGCTCGAGGAAGTGTGCGAAGGAGAGCGAGCCGGCCTCCTCCTCCCCCTCGATGAAGATGGCCAGGCCGAGGTCGAAGTCGGTGCCGTAGGCCTCGACGAGAGCGCGGATCGAGGCGACGTGAGCCATGACGCCCGCCTTGTCATCCGCCGCCCCACGGCCGTAGAGGCGGTCGCCGCGCACAGTCGGCTCGTAGGGCGCGCTCTCCCATTCCTCGGAGTCTCCGGGAGGCTGCACGTCGTGGTGGGCGTACAGCAGGATCGTCGGGGCGCCGTTCCGTGCCGGGCGTGCCGCGAGCACCGCGGGGTTGCCGAGGGTCTCGCCGTCGGCGACGGGGGCCTGGGTGATGCGTACCTCGTCGAAGACTCCGAGGCCGCGGAACAACTCGGCGACGGCTTCGGCGCTGGTGTGCACGTGAGCCTGGTCGAACGCGGGCCACGACACCGAGGGGATGCGTACGAGGTCGCAGAGGTCGGCGATGGTGCTCGGGAAGCCCGTCTCGATGGCCTCACGCACCGCGTCCTGGCCGGTCGTCGTCGAAATCGGGTCAGTGGGGTGTCGGTCATCCGTCATGTCGTCGATTTTAGAGGGCGACGGATGCACGCGCCGTGCGGTCCCGCTCCGACCGGAGACGGACCGCACGGCGCTGACTCACCTCTTGACGGACCTCACGACAGGTCCCCCAGCTTCAGCGGGTACTCTGGAGTCCTACCGATTCCAAGGATTTGATGTGGCCAAGCAAACCGCGCCTCAGGGCGCCGAACCCGTGACCGAGTCCGTCGACGAGACTGCCGCCCGTCTGGCCTCCTCCGCGACGAGCCAGGGCAAGGGCGCCCCGACTCCGACGCGCAAGGAGCAGGAGGCGGCGCGCAAGCGTCCGCTCGTCTCCGACAACCGCAAGGAGGCGTCGCGCCAGGCCAAGATCAAGGCCGCCGAGGCGCGCGAGAAGCAGCGTGCCGGGATGGCGGCCGGCGACGACCGTTACCTCCCCATGCGCGACCGCGGGCCGCAGAAGCGCTACGCCCGTGACTACGTCGACGCCCGCTTCAACATCGGCGAGTTCATGCTTCCGGTGATGGCCCTAGTCATCGTGCTCACTTTCATCCCGAGCTACGAGATCCAGATGTACGGCATCTTCGCCCTCTGGGGCTTCTTCCTCATCGCCGTCGTCGACTCGATCATCCTCGGCTTCAGCCTGACCAAACGGCTCGCTGCCAAGTTCGGCGCCGACAAGGTCGAGAAGGTGCGCTGGTACTCCGCCATGCGTGCGCTGCAGATGCGCTTCATGCGCCTGCCGAAGGCTCAGGTCGCCCGCGGCGCCTACCCCAGCTGACGATCACGTTCAGAAGGCCGCATCCGAGATCCTCGGATGCGGCCTTCGTCGTTGGGCCGCGTTCCGGCCGCGACTCCGTGGGGCCTCAGCGACCGGCGGTCGCGTAGGCGCCGACCCTGAGGCACGGCACTCGCGACTCCTCGTCGGTGAGGGAACCGTGCTGGCCGATCATCGCCCGCGGTGAGAGGTTCGTCTCGCGCGAGTCGTAGTAGGCGATCAGCTTGCGCGCGGCCACGATCACGTCGCCGATGCGCGGCAGCACCTCGGGTGCGACTTCGCCGAAGAGGCCGGAGGACACGGCCTCGGCGCGGGTGTAGACCCAGGCGCGATCGCCCTCGGACTCCCGCCAGGCCGCGGCGAGGGCGTCGGCGGCATCGGGGGCGGCATCCGGTTCCAAGTACAGGTACAGGCACCGTGGGTCGCCGCCGATGTGACGTACGCCGTCGATCAGCCGGGGTGCCGTGTCGAACAGCACGTGCTTGTCGGCCGGAACATCGACGACGCCGTGATCGGCTGTGACGATGAGCCCGGCCGATGTCGGCAATGAGGCCGCGAACCTGGAGACCTCGGCGTCGAGAGCCTCGAGCTCGCCGACCCACTTGTCGGAGAGCCACCCGCGGGCGTGAGCCGCCATGTCGAGTTCGGGCACGTAGACGTAGACGAGTGCGTGGTCGTTCTCGCGCACGACTCGGAGGGCCGCGTCGAAGCGTGCGGCGACGGAGCCCGCCGACACGTACTCGGCTCCCCGGAGCAGCGCATTGCTGAGACCCGAGTCCGCGTACCGCGACGGGCCGACCGCGAACGCCGGGATGCCGGCATCCGTCGCCAGCTCGAACTGGGTCGGAAGCGGCTGCCAGGCATCGGGCCGCATCTCGTCGTCCCAGCCGCTCAGCTGGTTGACCACGCGGTCGTTCGCGGCGTCGAGGACCCGGTACCCGACGAGGCCATGGGAGCCCGGGGGTGCACCTGTGCAGAGGGAGCCGAGCCCGACGGCGGTCGTCGCCGGGAAGACGCCGGGCAACGACGCCTTCTTGGTGAGGCGGGAGGCGAGGTAGCGGGCGTGTCCGGCCGAGGCGCGGAGGTTGGCTGTTCCGAGCCCGTCGACGAGGAGGACGATGGCGTGATCCACGGCGGGAAGCCCGAGGGCGTTGGACGCCCCTGTGATGCTGGCGCGGCAACTTGCCAGAACGTCGGCCAGCCGCGGGGCTCCGGATTCGGGTGAAGGTACCATGGGCATCGCGCTCAGTCTCGCACAGGACGGCCTTGCCGTCGTGCGTCGACGAGGCCCCAGAACGAGCCCCACCAGACGAGAAACAACGGATGACCCCGCGCCAGAACTCCACACCCGAGACCCAGTCGGTCGAACGCATCGAAGACGTCGACGTCGCCACCGAGATGCAGGGCTCGTTCCTCGAATACGCGTACTCCGTCATCTACTCCCGGGCCCTCCCCGACGCCCGTGACGGGCTCAAGCCCGTGCAGCGCCGCATCCTGTACCAGATGAGCGAGATGGGCCTGCGCCCCGACCGCGGCCACGTGAAGTCGGCGCGCGTCGTCGGCGAGGTCATGGGCAAGCTGCATCCGCACGGCGACACCGCCATCTACGACGCCCTCGTGCGGATGGCCCAGGCGTTCACCCTCCGCGTGCCGCTCATCGACGGTCACGGCAACTTCGGCTCGCTCGACGACGGCCCGGCCGCCGCCCGATACACCGAGGCGCGGCTGGCTGCCACGGCCCTGGCGATGACCGAGGGCCTCGATGAGGACGTCGTCGACTTCGTTCCCAACTACGACAACCAGCTGACCCAGCCCGAGGTCCTGCCTGCCGCCTACCCCAACCTGCTCGTGAATGGCGCCAGCGGCATCGCCGTGGGCATGGCCACGAACATGGCTCCGCACAACCTCATCGAGGTCGTCGGGGCGGCGCGCCATCTTCTGGCGCACCCGGATGCGACCCTCGACGACCTGATGGAGTTCGTGCCTGGCCCCGACCTGCCCTCCGGCGGCACCATCGCCGGCCTCTCCGGCGTGAGAGACGCCTACGCCACGGGCCGAGGCAGCTTCAAGACCAGGGCCAAGGTGCGCGTCGAGTCGATCACCGCTCGCAAGACCGGCCTGATCATCACCGAGCTGCCCTACCTCGTGGGACCCGAGAAGGTCATCGAGAAGATCAAGGACGGCGTCAACGCCAAGAAGATCAGCGGTATCTCGGATGTCACCGACCTGACGGACCGCACGAACGGCCTGCGCCTCGTCATCGGGATCAAGACCGGCTTCAGCCCGGACGCCGTCCTCGAGCAGCTGTACCGCCTGACACCGCTCGAGGACTCGTTCAACATCAACGCCGTGGCCCTCGTCGACGGCGGACCGCGCACCCTCGGGCTGCGTGAGCTCCTCGTCGTGTACGTCGAGCACCGCGTGCTGGTGGTCACCCGGCGCTCGCGCTTCAGGCTCGACCGTCGTCGAGAGCGCCTTCACCTGGTCGAGGGCCTCCTCGTGGCCATCCTCGACATCGACGAGGTCATCCAGGTCATCCGCACCAGCGACGAGACCGAACAGGCGCGCACGCGCCTCATGGACGTCTTCGACCTCACGCATGTGCAGGCCGAGTACATCCTCGAGCTGCGCCTGCGTCGCCTCACCAAGTTCTCCCGGATCGAGCTCGAGGCCGAGCGAGACAAGCTGAAGGCCGAGATCGCCGAGCTCGAGACCCTGCTGGCGAGCGATGCCCGTATCCGCTCGCTCGTCTCCGATGAGCTCGCCGAGATCGCCGACAGGTTCGGCACCCCGCGCCGCACCCTGCTCACCGAGGCGAAGCCCAGCATCGCCGGCGCAGCCGCCAAGCGCGCCGCGGCGATCCTCGAGGTGGCGGACGCCCCGTGCCGCGTGTACCTGAGCGCCACCGGCCGGATCGCGCGCGTCGACCTGGTCGCGCGCGACGAGGACGCCCCGGCAGCGCCCGTGCGCCAGCGCCGCCGCAGCAAGCACGACGCGCTGCTCTCGACGCTCGACACCACGAGCCGCACCGAGATCGGTGCCGTCACCAACCGCGGCCGTCTGGTGCGCTTCTCCCCCGTCGACCTGCCCGTGCTGCCCGAGACCTCGGTGCAACTCGGCGCCGGCGTGAAGGTCGGCGACTACCTGGCCCTCAGCGATCGCGGTGAGAAGGTGCTCGCCATCGTCTCGCTCACCAGCGACCAGTCCATCGCCCTCGGCACTCGTCAGGGCATCGTCAAGCGCGTCGCCACGGGCGCATACCCCAGTCGCCCCGACTTCGAGGTCATCGCCCTCAAGAAGGGCGACGAGGTCGTCGGTGCAGTGCAGGGGGCCGAGACCGATGAGCTCGTGTTCGTGGCGACGGATGCGCAGCTGCTGCGGTTCCCGGCTGCGTCCGTGCGCCCCCAGGGGTGCCCTGCAGGCGGAATGGCCGGCATCAACCTCGGCGCCGACGCGATGGTCATCCACTTCACGTCCATCCCGGCCGATCAGCGCGACGAGGTCGTGGTGGCCACCGTCGCGACCGGCAGCGAGACGCTGCTCGGAACCGATCCCGGAACGGCCAAGGTGAGCGCCTTCGACGAGTTCCCGGCCAAGGGCCGCGCGACGGGCGGCGTCCGTGCCCAGCGCTTCCTGAAGGGCGAGGACGCCCTCGCGCTCGCCTGGGTCGGTCGCGACCCGCTCGCTGTCGGTTCGGACGGGTCGGCGCGCACGCTGCCGGAGCCCGGCGCCAAGCGGGATGCATCCGGAACCCCACTCGATGCCGTGATCGGGGCCATCGGCACCACGATCGCCTGAGCTCAGCCGAGCGAGCGCTCCACGACGGTGCGCACGCCGTCGAGCATGTCGCGCCAGTTCTCGGCCGAATGCTCGGCGGCCTCGGCCGTCGGGTTGTTGTCCTGATCGAGCTCGACCCGCGTGCCTCCGTCGACCGCGAGAAGCTCGTAGCGGAGCGTGTGGTAGTTCTCCGGAACATCCGGCTGGCCCGTCATCGGGCTGAAATGGGTGACGACGAGCCGACGCGGCTCCTCGACCTCGAGCACGCGCCCGTGGTCTTCGAAGGTCTTCCCCTCCCACTCGCCCATCCACCGGATCTCGGCTCCGAGAGCCCAGTCGGTGACGATGCGGGCTCCGGCCAGGATCTCCGGATGCGGCTCCGCGCTCGTGATCACGTCCCAGACGGCCTGGGGCGGGGCAGCGATGAACGCGTCGACGTGCGCTGTGTACTCGGCCATGGCTTCGACCGTACGCCGAGCAGCCCTCCCCCGCCAGACGCCGTCACCGCAGCCGCACGCCATCTCCCGGCGCTCTGCGCCCGGTTGGGTGGCGCAGAGCCCCGCGGAATGGCGCGCGGCGGCCGGGGCTAGGCGTCGATACTCTCGCGGGAGAGCCGGTCGGAACTGTCGACGATGAACTCCTTGCGCGGGGCGACGTCGTTGCCCATGAGCAGCTCGAACACCCGGCCGGCGTTCTCGGCGTCCGAGACGTTCACGCGGCGCAGGGTGCGGTGCTTACGATCCATGGTGGTCGTCGCCAGCTGGTCGGCATCCATCTCGCCCAGGCCCTTGTAGCGCTGGATCGGGTCCTGGTACTTCTTGCCCTGCTTGCTCAATGCCGCCAGGACCTTCTGGAGCTCGGCCTCCGAGTACGTGTACAGGGTGTCGTTCGGCTTCGACCCCGGGTTCATCACGACGACGCGGTGCAGCGGAGGCACGGCGGCGAACACCCGGCCGTTCTCGATCATCGGCCGCATGTAGCGGAAGAACAGGGTGAGCAGCAGGGTGCGGATGTGCGCGCCGTCGACGTCGGCATCGCTCATGATGATGACCTTGCCGTAGCGGGCGGTCTCGAGGTCGAAGCTGCGCCCGGATCCGGCCCCGATCACCTGGATGATCGACGCGCACTCGGCGTTGCCGAGCATGTCGGCGACGCTCGCCTTCTGCACGTTGAGGATCTTGCCCCGGATGGGCAGGAGCGCCTGGTGCTCGCTGTCGCGCGCCAGCTTGGCCGTGCCGAGGGCGGAGTCGCCCTCCACGATGAAGAGCTCGCTCTGGGCGACGTCGTTCGACCGGCAGTCGACCAGCTTCGCCGGCAGCGATGAGCTCTCGAGCGCGTTCTTGCGGCGCTGGGTCTCCTTGTGGGCCCGAGCCGAGATGCGGGACTTCATCTCGGCGACGACCTTGTCGAGCAGCAGGGCCGACTGAGCCTTGTCGTCGCGCTTGGTCGAGGCGTAGCGCTCGGCCATGGCCTTGGCGACGACGTTCGCGACGATCGCGCGGACAGCCGGAGTGCCGAGCACTTCCTTGGTCTGGCCCTCGAACTGCGGCTCGGGCAGACGGACTGTGAGCACGGCGGTGAGGCCGGCGAAGATGTCGTCCTTCTCCAGCTTGTCCGTGCCCGCCTTCAGGCGTCGCGCGTTCACCTCCACCTGCTGGCGCAGGAACTTGAGCATGCCGGCATCGAATCCGGCCTGGTGCGAGCCGCCCTTCGGCGTCGAGATGATGTTCACGAAGCTGCGCATGACGGTGTCGTAGCCGGTGCCCCAGCGCAGGGCGATGTCGACGGTGCACTCGCGCTGCAACTCGGTGGGGATCATCGCGCCGGCGTCGCTCAGCACGGGAACCGTCTCGGTGAAGCTGCCGGTGCCCGTCAGTCGCCAGGTGTCGGTGAGCGGGGCGTCTGGGGCGAGGTGCTCGACGAACTCGGAGATGCCGCCGTCGAACTTGAACTCGTCGGTGTGCGGCTCGAAGCCGCGCTCGTCGGTGACGCGGATGCCGAGGCCGGGAACGAGGAACGCCGTCTGCCTGGCCCGCCCGAGGAGCTCCTCGGTCTGGAAGTCGGCGCCCTTCGTGAAGATCTGGCGATCGGCCCAATACCGGATGCGGGTCCCGGTGATGCCCTTCTTCACCTTGCCGACCACGCGCAGTTCACTTCGGTTCTCGAACGGCGTGAACGGAGCATCCGGACTCTTGGTGTCCCCGGTGTCGGCGAACAACCCGGGCTCACCGCGGTGGAAGGACATCGCGTAGGTCTTGCCGTCGCGGTCGACCTCGACGTCGAGGCGCTCGGACAGGGCGTTGACGACCGAGGCGCCGACACCGTGCAGTCCACCGGACGCGGCGTAGGAGCCGGAACCGAACTTGCCGCCGGCGTGCAGCTTCGTGAAGACCACCTCGACGCCGGAGAGCCCGGTCTTCGGCTCGATGTCGACGGGGATGCCGCGGGCGCGGTCGCGCACCTCGACGCTGGAGTCGGGGTGCAGCGTCACGTCGATCTCGGTGCCGTGGCCGCCGAGTGCCTCGTCGACCGAGTTGTCGATGATCTCCCAGAGGCAGTGCATGAGGCCGCGGGAATCCGTCGATCCGATGTACATGCCCGGGCGCTTGCGCACAGCTTCGAGGCCCTCGAGGACGGAAAGATGCCGGGCGGAATAGTCACTGCTCACGTCAGTCAACCCTAGGCGAGCAGGGGCCATCCCCCGGACCTGACACCCTGCCGTGAGAAATGTCACAATCCGTACGCGCTGAGCGAAATGCTGGGGCATGCACGCGGATTCGACTGAAGCGCGTGTTTACATTGAGTCACGGATCTTCAGGTCGATACGAAAAGGAGGGTCAGTCCATGTCACAGATCGTTACCCCGAACGGTGCCGTCGATGAACTCGAGACGGCCCACCAGCTGACCGCCCTCGACCGCTGCGATGCGTGCGGCGCTCAGGCCTACATCCGCGTGGTCGTCAACAGCGGCGAGCTGCTGTTCTGCGCCCACCACGGTCGCAAGCACCAGGAGAAGCTGGCCTCGATCGCGCACAGCTGGCACGACGAGTCGTCGCGTCTCCTCGAGAACTGACCGGCACCCGCTTCGACCTTCACGAAGAAGAGCCGCCCCGATGCATCGCATCCGGGCGGCTCTTCTCGTTCGAGGAGGTGCGGCCGATCAGTCGGCGTCGAGGCCGAGGCCGGTGAGGATCTGGTTGCGAGCCGCGACGGCGTAGTCGTCGACGGATGCCGCACGCTCGCCGCGCTGGTAGACCAGGCCGCGGCGCTCGAACATCGACGTCAGCAGATGGTCGGCCAGCGCCGGGTTCTTCGCCAGCACGGGACCGTGCAGGTGCGTGCCGATGACATCGCCCATGACGACGCCCTCCTGCGAGGAGTCGCGTCCGTTGCCGCTGCCGCTCAGCACCCGGCCGAGCGGGGAGCCCTCGGCGCCGACGTAGTCGCGGGCGTGATTCTCGAATCCGACGATGCGTCCGAAGCGACTGGAGAGCACGAGGTCGCCGCTGGCGCGTTCCCGGCGTGGAACACCACGCCCCGCGAGGATGCCGAGGCCCTCGACGACGCCGCCCACGGCGCGCTCGACGCCCCAGCTGATCAGCTCCCAGCCCGTTCCCACCGCGAGGATCGGAACGCCCGAGGTCGACCAGACGCGGAGCTGATCCTGGATCTCGAGCAGCAGGTCCCTGGCCGGCACGAGTGCGGAGTCGGAGCCCGAGCCGATGACGACGGCGTCGGGCCTCTCCGGCAGGTCGGACGCGACCTCGACGGCGACGATCGTCGCCGTCTCGCCGGCCCACTCCGCTCGTCGGGCGAGCACCCGGGCGTTCTCGGCGTCGCCGTTCGTGTTCAGCAGGCTCGGCGCGATGACGGCGATGGTGAAGGTCGTGGTCATGACGGCTCGCCCTCGGAGGTCAGGCCGAGATGGGCTCGGGTTCGGCGCATGGAGTCGGCCGAGAAGACGATGGTCTTGACGCCGGTCGCGGGCTGGGGAAGCGCGAGGAAGTCGTCGACCGCCCGGCCGAGATCCGTCTCCACCCGGTCGATCTCCACGTCGTCGTAGCTGAGCTGGAGGGCGAGTTCCCACGCCTTCGAGCCGCTGACGATGTCGACCCGGGAGACGCGGGAGGTGTCGACCGGCCAGAAGTAGGACGGGTCGCGAACGTCGGAGCCGATGGCGAACAGCACCGGAGCGCCGGGCTCGAGGGTGTCGATGTTCAGCTGGTAGCTCGCCGGGTTCTGCACGAGCACGAACTCGACCTGCTGACCGCGCACCTCGACGACCTCGCCGCGGCCGAACACCGGCGGGATGGAGCCGACGGCGGCGACAGCGAGATCGACGTCGAACGCCGACCCGAGGACGGCACGTGCCGTGCTCAGGGCGGCTGCGGCATCCGTCGCATAGTGGACGCCCCGAGCGGGAAGGCCCACGGTGTGCTCGTCGCCGTCGATGAGCATCGATGCCGTTCGTCCGGAGACGGCACCCACGACGATGCCGGACGGGTCGCTGAGGCGCTCCGGAGCGAGACGAGCATGGCCCAGGCCGTGAGGGGCCGCGTCGAGCACGGCGGATGAGACGCCGAAGCGATCCACCCTGACGCCGGCGGGAACACTGGAAGCGAGCTGCACGAGGTAGCCGTCATCGGCGTTGACGACGACGGCATCCGTCGCCCGGGCCGCGATCGCCGTCAGCATGGTGGCGACCATCTCGGAGTCGTGGAAACGGTCGATCTGGTCGACCATCACGTTCGTGAGGGCGACCACTCGGGGCGACAGCTCGGCGGCGATCAGGGCGCCATGCCCCTCGTCCATCTCGAGCACGGCGATGTCGTCGTGGATGCGGCCCTGCAGGTCGGCCCGCTCGAGCAGGGCAGAGGTGAGTCCCTGGGAGATGTTCGCCGTCGACGGATTGGTGAACACCGATCGGCCGTGAGCGCGCAGGACGGCCACGAGCATCTTCGTGGTGGTCGACTTGCCGCTCGAACCCGAGACGATCACGAGGCCGTCGCGGAACGAGTTCAGGGTCGTGGCGAGGTAGCCGGGGGCGACCTTGTTGACCACGAGCCCGGGCACGGCGGAACCGCCGCCCGGCTTCCTCAGCCGCGCGAGGGTCCTGACCGTGCGACCGATGACGATCGCCGGTACGTACCGCACCAGTGGAGGCCTACTCGAGGTAGTCGCGCAGCGACTGCGACCGCGACGGGTGGCGCAGCTTCGCCATCGTCTTCGACTCGATCTGACGGATGCGCTCGCGCGTCACGCCGAAGGTGTCACCGATCTGGTCGAGGGTCTTCGGCATGCCGTCACCCAGGCCGAAGCGCATGCGGATCACGCCGGCCTCGCGCTCGGAGAGGGAGTCGAGCAGGCTCTCGAGCTGCTTCTGGAGCATCGTGAAGCCAACGGCGTCGGCGGGCACGACTGCCTCGGTGTCCTCGATGAGGTCGCCGAACTCGCTGTCGCCATCCTCGCCGAGGGGGGTGTGCAGCGAGATCGGCTCGCGACCGTACTTCTGCACCTCGATGACCTTCTCGGGGGTCATGTCGAGCTCGCGGCTCAGCTCCTCGGGCGTGGGCTCGCGGCCCAGGTCCTGCAGCATCTGGCGCTGCACGCGGGCCAGCTTGTTGATGACCTCGACCATGTGCACGGGGATGCGGATGGTGCGGGCCTGGTCGGCCATGGCGCGGGTGATGGCCTGACGGATCCACCAGGTGGCGTAGGTCGAGAACTTGAAGCCCTTGGTGTAGTCGAACTTCTCGACGGCACGGATGAGGCCCAGGTTGCCCTCCTGGATCAGGTCGAGGAACTGCATGCCGCGGCCGGTGTAGCGCTTGGCGAGGGAGACCACGAGGCGGAGGTTGGCTCCGAGCAGGTGGCTCTTGGCGCGGGCGCCGTCCTTCGCGACCCACTGCAGCTCGCGACCGAGGGACGACTTCTTCTCGACCTCGCTGAGGTGGGAGAGCTTCTCCTCGGCGAAGAGGCCCGCCTCGATGCGCATGGCGAGCTCGACCTCTTCGGCCGCGTTCAGGAGCGCGACCTTTCCGATCTGCTTCAGGTAGTCCTTGACGGGGTCGGCCGTGGCGCCGGTGATCGCCGAGGAGTAGACGGGAACGTCGTCCTCGTCGTCGACGAGCGACAGACGGAGGGCGCCGGTGGGGAGCGGCTCGACAGCGGCGACGGGCTTGGTCTCGTCATCCTCGAAGTCGTCGGCCTCGTCCTTGGCTGCGGCATCGACGGTCTCGATGGCGGCTGTCTCGACGACGACCTCGTCGCCGTCTCCGGGCTCATCGGCGGTGGCCTTGGCCTTGCCGCGCGTCGAGGCGCGCTTGACGGGGGCAGCGGCGGTGCCGGTGGTCTTCTTGGCCGGTGCCTTCTTCGGCGCGGCCGTGGTGGTCTTCGCGGCGGCAGCGGTGGTCTTCTTCGCTGCAGCTGTGGTCTTCGGGGCGACGGTTTCCGTCTCCTCGGTCGCGGCTGTGGCCGCGGCGGACTTCGTGGTTGGCATTCGTACACCTCTCACAGGGAGGGACGCCGGTGACGACTTCCCCCGAGTGGCCGCATCCGGAGGCCTGAGGCATCCGGTCGTGGCCGAAAATGGACATTACTAGGACCCATGTCAAGTCCGAAGTGCTCCCCCGGAGCTCGCCGCATGCGGATCGAACTGGGGGTGCCCGGAGATGAACGGGTCCTATTGACAATTATTGCACGGTTTATTAGGAGCACTCGCCTAACGGCGTTCCCCGCGGTGCTTCCATGCCTGCACCAATGAAACCCAGATGGGCCCCACCTCTATTCCCTCGTCGGCGAGCACGCGTCGTCGTGTGCGTCTGCGTGCCTCCAGCAGGAAGCCGACCCCGATACCCACCACCACGTATTGGATGGCGAATGCCCAGCGGAACGACGTCAGCGAGTAGAGGTCGCTCGACTCTCCGCCGGCCGTGCGGGCGGCATCCTGCAGGTCGAGCAGGATGCCGATCAGGAAGATCATCACGAAACTGGCGAGGAATCCGCCGACGTTGACCACGCCGTTGGCGGCCCCGAGACTGCGCATGGGGTTGAAGGTGCGGGCGAAGTCGAAGCCGATCAGCGATCCGGGGCCTCCGACTCCGATGACGACGAGCATGAGCATCACGACTCCCAGGGGCGGCTGGCCGGGCCACAGCAGCAGAACCCCCCACGCGACACCCATCGCCGCCACGATGCCGAGCACGATGTTCGAGCGGCGAAGCGGATAGCGGGCGGTCAGGATGCCGAGGAAGGGCCCGGTCACGATTCCGGCCCCCACGAGGAGCAGGAGAAGTTCCGCCGCTGTCCGCTGGTCGTAGCCGAGGCCGAACACGAGGAACGGGAATCCCCAGAACAGGCTGAAGACGGTGCCCGGCGACTGGGTCACGAAATGAGACCAGAAGCCCAGCTGCGTGCCGGGCCTCTTGAACGATTCGACGAGTTGACGGATGGCGACCCTGATGTCCGTCGCACGGTGATCGTCGCCGCTTCCCGCCGGGCGGTCCTTCAGGGCGATGAAGCCGAGAACCAGCCCGAGGGCGGAGACCGTCGCAGCAGACACGAACGCTGGCGTCCAGCCGTAGGTACGCAGGATCCAGGCGAACGGGAGCGCTGAGAGCACCTGGCCGAGCTGGCCGATGTTGCCCACCCACTGCGAGAGCTGCGGCACGATGCGGCCACTGAACCAGGAACTCACCAGACGGATGAGGGAGACGAAGACGGTCGCATCGCCCGCGCCGACGAGGATGCGGCCGATCACGGCGACGCTGAGGGATGGCGCGAAGGCGACCACGAGCTGGCCCGCGACCATCACCGCCGTCCCTGCCAGCATCAGCGTGCGGGGACCGAAGCGGTCGATGAGCACGCCGACGGGGATCTGCATGGCCGCGTAGACGGCGATCTGCACGACGGCCAGCGTCGAGAGCGCCGCGGCCGCCACGTCGAACCTGTCGGCCGCGGCGACGCCGGCCACGCCGAGCGACGTGCGCTGCAGCACGGCTGAGAGGTAGAGGAACGCTCCGACACCGAAGACGAACCACGATCGGCGGGAGTTCACTGGATCGACCCTACGCCTCCAGCTCGGTGAGCGAGGAGCACGGACCGGATGCCGGTCAGAGACCTGTCGGCGGGTCCTCGCGGTCGCGTCGGAAGGCGAGGAACTTCTCCAGCTCCGCAGCGATGTCGTCGGCGCTCGGCACTTCGCCGTCGGAGTCGGTCAGCGGGGAGTGCAGCGTCGTGCCCTCCATGTAGCTGTCGTGACGCTCTTCGAGGTTGGTCACCAGCTTGGACAGCTCGCCATTCTCGCCCATCTGCTCGGCGAGACGGCCCACGAAGTCGCGGCCCTGCTCGCGCAGGCTGTCGGTCGGGAAGATGTGGCCTGTTGCGGCGCTCACTGACTCGAGCGCCGTGATCGCGGCGAGGGGGTACTCGGTGTCTGCGAGGTAGTGCGGGATGAGCAGAACGAACCCCACGACGGAGTCGCCGCGCTCCTGCAGGCGGTACTCGACGAGATGCAGCGCAGTCGCGGGAACCTGCGTGCGCGGCCGCCAGATCGACATCGTCTCGATCAGATCGGTGCGGGTGCCGCTCACGGTCACTCGGATCGGCCGTGTGTGCGGTACCGGCATCGGGATGGCGTGCACCCACGTCGTCGTGCTCACAGCGAACCTGTCGACGATGTCGAGCACAGCGGCAGCGAAGCGCTCCCACTGGAAGTCGGGCTCGAAGCCCGTCAGCAGGAGGAAGGGCTGCCCGAGTTCGTCGCGGGCGAGCGAGAGTGTGAGCCGGGACGGCTCGTACGCCGTCAGGTGGTCCTCGTCGAAGGTCACGATGGGGCGTCGCGCCCTGTAGTCGAGCAGGATGTCGGTGTCGAACTCGGCGATCGTCACGGTCTCGAGCGAGTCGAGGATGTGCGCCGTGAACTGCGACACCGCGCTTCCGGCATCCGCGAACCCCGTGAGACCGGCCACCAGGTGCAGGCCGTCGGGGACGTCCGACGCCTCGGGGGTCAGCTCGTACAGGCCACGGGGATCACGCATCCCTCAATGCTACGGCGAGCCTCGGCACCGACTCCCGCCCCAGGCGCTGAGCGGGCGACGCCGAGAGCGAACACCGACACTGCGTACGATCGGAGCATGACTTCAGCATCCCTGTCCTTCTCCGCAGAATCCGTCACCGAGGCCGCCGTCGACGTCGTCGTCATCGGAGCGAGGTCGGTCGACGGCTCGGTGGAGCTCGTCGCCGATCCGGCCTACGCGGGCATCGCGGCGCACCTCGACGCGCTCGGTGTGACGGGCGGCGCAGACCAGCTCGTGCGTACCGTCGACACCGTCGGGGCCGCGAAGACCATCGCCATCATCGGACTCGGACGGGGAACGGATGCCGCTGCCCTCCGAGCGGCCGCGGGCTCGGCCGCTCGCCAGCTCACCGGCGTCGACACCGTCGCCTTCGCCATCCCGACCTCCGACGCCGTCGAGGCCGCCGCCATCGGCGAGGGAGCCGCTCTCGGCGCCTACGCCTACACGGCGTACCGTCACACCTCGCTCGAGAAGACGAAGACCCCGGCGTCGAGCATCGTCGTGTACACGGCTTCGGCTCCCGACGACGCCGAGCAGGCACGCATCATCGCTGTCGCCGACGGCGTGAACCTGGTGCGCGACCTCGTCAACGCGCCGCCGTCCGATCTGTACCCCGAGAGCTTCGTCGACCTGGCCGGTGATGCCATCGGAGATCTCCCCATCGAGGTGACGGTGTGGGATGAGACCGAGCTGGCCGCCGACGGCTTCGGCGGCATCCTCGGCGTCGGCCAGGGTTCGGCCCGGCCTCCGCGCCTCCTCAAGCTCGCCTACTCCCCCGCCGCCGCGACGCAGCACCTCGCCATCGTCGGCAAGGGCATCACCTTCGACACCGGCGGACTCTCGCTGAAGCCCCCGGTGCCGATGATCGGCATGAAGAGCGACATGGCCGGCGCCGCGAACGTGCTCGCCGTCATCGTCGCCGCCGCACGCACGGAGCTGCCCGTGCGTCTGACGGGCTGGCTCTGCCTGGCCGAGAACATGCCGTCGGGCAACGCCGTGCGGCCCAATGACGTGTTGAGCATCCGCGGCGGAACCACGGTCGAGGTCGTGAACACGGATGCGGAGGGTCGGCTGGTGATGGCAGACGGACTGGTCGCTGCATCCGAGGAGCACCCCGACGCGATCGTCGACGTCGCCACCCTCACCGGCGCACAGGTCGTCGCGCTGGGCCACCGCTACTCGGCCGTGATGGGCGAAGTCGACCTCGTCGAGCGCGTGCTCGCAGCGTCGAAGAGCGTTGCTGAGCCGTTCTGGCCGATGCCGATCCCCGAGGAGCTGCGTGCACGTCTCGACTCCGGCGTCGCCGACATCAAGAACGCCACGCCCGGCGACCCGGCGGCCGGCATGATGCTCGCCGCGGCATTCCTCCAGGACTTCATCGGGAAGACCGCAGACGGCGAGTCCACGATTCCGTGGGCGCACCTCGACATCGCCGGGGCGGCACTCAACGAGGGCAAGCTCTACAGCTTCAACGGACCCGGTGCCACCGGTGTGTCGGTGCGCACCCTTCTCGCGCTGGCGGAGTCGTACACGAGCAAGTAGTACTCTCTTAGAGGCGAGTTTCCGCGCTCGCCCGCGATCGTCTCCATGAGCTCCCAACCGGATGCCGGGCAGCCGATCATGCATGTCCTTACACAGGTCTCGAAATCAAGGGAGTAGCTGGGTGTCGGAGCAGTCGTTTGACATTGTCGTTCTGGGTGGAGGAAGCGGTGGCTACGCCACTGCACTGCGAGCTGTCCAGCTCGGCTTCACCGTCGCCATGATCGAGAAGGACAAGGTGGGCGGCACGTGTCTGCACCGCGGCTGCATCCCGACCAAGGCGCTGCTGCACTCGGCCGAGGTGGCCGACTATGCCCGGGAGTCGGCCAAGTACGGCGTCAAGACCACGTTCGACGGCATCGACATGACGGCGGTGACCGCGTACCGTCAGGGCATCGTCGACAGCAAGTACAAGGGACTGCAGGGCCTCGTGAAGGCCCGGGGCATCACCACCATCGCCGGCGAGGGCAAGCTCACCTCCCCCACGACAGTCCAGGTCGGCGACGACACGATCACGGGCAAGCACATCGTGCTGGCCACGGGTTCGTACTCGCGCTCGCTGCCCGGCCTCGAGATCGGCGGGCGCGTCATCACGAGTGAGCAGGCCCTCCAGCTCGACTTCGTTCCCAAGAAGGTCGCCATCCTCGGCGGCGGTGTGATCGGAGTCGAGTTCGCGAGCGTCTGGAAGTCCTACGGGGCAGACGTGAGCATCATCGAGGCGCTCCCGCACCTCGTCCCCAACGAGGACGAGTCGGTCTCGAAGCAGTTCGAGCGCGCCTACCGCAAGCGCGGCATCGAATTCTCGCTCGGGGTGCGCTTCCAGAGCGTGACCCAGAACGACCAGGGAGTCGTCGTCACACTCGAGGACGGCAAGACGATCGAGGCCGAGCTGCTTCTCGTCGCCGTCGGCCGTGGACCCGTCACCTCCGGGCTCGGCTACGACGAGGTCGGCATCACCATGGACCGTGGCTTCGTCATCACGAATGAGCGCCTCGCGACCAACGTTCCCGGCGTCTACGCCATCGGCGACATCGTTCCCGGCCTGCAGCTCGCGCACCGCAGCTTCCAGCAGGGCATCTTCGTCGCCGAGGAGATCGCCGGCCTCAACCCCATCGTGGTCGAGGACCTCAACATCCCGAAGGTCACCTACAGCGACCCCGAGGTGGCCTCGATCGGCTACTCGGAGGCCAAGGCCAAGGAGAAGTTCGGCGCCGACCAGGTGACCAGCTACGACTACAGCCTCGGTGGCAACGGCAAGAGCCACATCATCGGCACCACCGGCTCGGTCAAGGTCGTTCGTGTGAACGACGGCCCCATCATCGGCATGCACATGATCGGCGCTCGCGTCGGCGAGCTCATCGGTGAAGCCCAGCTCGCTGTGAACTGGGAGGCCTACCCCGAGGACATCGCTCCTCTGGTGCACGCCCACCCCACGCAGAACGAGGCGCTCGGCGAGGCATTCCTCATGCTCGCCGGAAAGCCGCTGCACGCCATCTGATCCGCGGATCAGATGGGCCGCTCACGGCCCCGCTCGACAAGAACGCACGACCACTCGCGGCCTCGGCCGACCAGAACGCAATAAGCTACCAAGCAAAGAAAAGCTTGTGAAGGAGACAATCGCATGAGCGAATCCGTCAGCCTCCCGGCACTCGGAGAGAGTGTCACCGAGGGAACGGTCACCCGCTGGCTCAAGAACGTGGGCGACCGCGTCGAGGTCGACGAGCCGCTGCTCGAGGTCTCGACCGACAAGGTCGACACCGAGATCCCCTCGCCGATCGCCGGTGTGATCGAGGCGATCCTGGTGCAGGAGGACGAGACCGTCGAGGTCGGCACCCCCCTCGTGACCATCGGTGACGGATCGGGCGGAGGCGACGCTCCCGCTGAGGAGCCCGCCGCTGAGGCCGCTCCTGCTGCTGAGGCCGCTCCTGCTGCTGAGGCCGCTCCTGCTGCCGAGGCAGCACCCGCGCCGGCCGCCGAGCCCGCCCCGGCCGCCGAGGTTCCGTCGACGGAGGCTCCGGTCGAGGCCGAGGCGCCCGCCGCCGCTCCCGCACCTGCCGCCGAGGCTCCCGCAGCTCCGGCACCTGCAGCCCCCGAGCCGGCTCCCGCCGCCGCGCCCGCTGCTCCGGCTCCCGCAGCCGCGCCCGCTGCTCCGGCGCCCGCTGCTCCGGCTCCCGCTGCTCCGGCTCCCGCCGCAGCGCCTGCACCGGCTGCCGCCGCCCCCGCCCCGGCTGCCGCCGCTCCGGCGACGCCGGCCCCCGCGTCCTCCGGTGCTCACTCGGGTGGCGGTTACGTCACCCCGATCGTGCGCAAGCTCGCGAACGAGCAGGGTGTCGACCTCGCCACCATCACCGGAACCGGTGTCGGTGGCCGCATCCGCAAGCAGGACGTCCTGTCCGCGGCCTCCGGAACCGCAGCCACCCCGTCGGCGCCCGCCCTCGAGGTCTCGCCGCTGCGCGGAACGACGGTGCCGATGACGCGCCTGCGCAAGGTCGTCGCCGAGCGTGCCGTCGCGTCGATGCAGCAGACCGCTCAGCTCACGACCGTTGTGAAGGTCGACGTCACCCGCGTCGCCCAGCTCCGCGACAAGGTCAAGGGCGAGTTCCAGCAGAAGACCGGCCAGAAGCTCTCCTTCCTGCCGTTCTTCGCCCTCGCGTCCGTCGAGGCCCTGCAGGCGTTCCCGATCATCAACTCGACCGTCGACGGTGACTCCATCGTCTACCCGGGCCACGAGAACCTGGCCATCGCGGTCGACACCGAGCGCGGCCTGCTGACCCCGGTCATCAAGGATGCGGCCGCTCTCGACCTGGCCGGCTTCGCTGCTCAGATCGCCGACCTCGCCGGCCGCACTCGCGACAACAAGCTGAAGCCCGACGAGCTCGCCGGCGGCACCTTCACGCTGACCAACACTGGTTCGCGTGGCGCGCTGTTCGACACCCCCGTCGTCTTCCTTCCGCAGTCGGCCATCCTCGGCACCGGCATCGTCGTCAAGGAGCCCACAGTCGTCAGCCAGGACGGCGTCGACGCCATCGCCATCCGGTCGATCGTCTACCTCGCCCTCTCGTACGATCACCGCATCGTCGATGGTGCGGATGCCGCTCGCTACCTCACCGCGGTCAAGAACCGCCTCGAGGCCGGCGACTTCGAGGGCGACCTCGGCATCTAGGGTTCAGCCCTCGAACACCTCGCGCAATCGCCATCCGGCCTCGCCCTTCATCAGAAGGAGCGAGGCCGCTGGTGTCTCCGCGGTCGGTGCGGGCAGTGCGACGATGGCGGCGTCGCCCGTGCGTCCGATGAGAGTGATCGCGTCAGACGGCAGGAGCGACTGAGGATCCCCGCCACTGGACAAGGCATGCCGGTCCGCCTCGTCGAGGGGCGATGACGCCTGGTCCACCGCCGCCAGACACGACGACTCTCCGAGCTTCAGGCAGGTCTGACGTGCCGACAGCAGGGCGGCGGCAGCCGCCAGCGGATCGTCACCCAGGACCGCGGAGTCGGTCGTCTCAGCCTGGGCGGCGGTCACGTGAAGTGAGGGGTCGGCACGGGCACTCGACCGCGGGAGAGATGTCGGCGCCGTCTCCGACACGGGCCCCGGGGACGTCCCCTGAGCCGCGGGAGGCAGCAGGCTGAGGACGGCGCCTGCACCGACGACCAGAAGCGTGCCGGCGAGAATCGCCGGACGCCGGTGGCGACCCAGGAACGCTCGGGCAGCGCCACCCAGGTGCGTCGGTGTCAGGATCGCGCGAGCAGAGCGTACGGCGCGCAGGATCGCCGGGCGGTTGCTCCCGTCGTCATCGTCGTCGGGATCGGTCTGGGCGGGCCGTTCACCGGATGCCGCGACCGGGCCCAGCCTCGCGGGAACGACTGACCCGCCGCCGGTCGACCCGTCGGGTGCCGCGAGCACGACGGGACGAGCCGGCGCCCAGTCGAAGACGCGGGCTTCCAGCTCGGGCAGGCGATCCGTCAGCGGGCGCGCGCCCTCCTGAGAGCGCAGCCAGGCGAGGAATCCAGGATCGGAATGCCGTGCGAGAACGAGCACGTCGGCGATGAAGTCGCCGAGATGACGGAGTTCGAGGCGCAGTACATCGGCACTGCTTCCGCCCTCAGCCAGGTGTCCCGCCGACGAGAACGAGGTGATCACCGGCCGTCCGCTGCGATCGAATCGGACCGACGACGGCACCAGCCCCAGCGACCATCCTGCAGCACGGACTGCGGCGACTGTGCCGATCACCGCTCCCAGCACTGTCACGAGCTCCCCGGGCTGCGGCCGCCGGTCAGCTGCGAGCCATGCTGACAGCGTCGGGCCGTCGAGCCTGTCGAGCACGAGGCAGATCGATCCGTCTCGCAGTGTGGCGACATCGTGGAGTCTCGGCACGCAGGCCGCCTGCACGGACCCGAGGATGGCGATGTCCGTGGCGCTGGCAGCCGCGTGGGCGGCGCTGAAGAGCTTGAGGGCGACAGTGCGCTCCCCCGCCCCGCCGGCGGCCGCGTCGCCGGCATGCCCGAGATGCACCTCTGCTCGGCGTCCTGATCCGAGGCGCCTCAGGACGCGGTATCCCGCGAGGCGCGTGGAGTCGTCCCGTGTCATGCAGCAACGATCACCGAGAAGGACCCACGCCGAGAGCCAATGAGCGTGCCCGGTGTGGTCGCGTGTTCGCACGAACCCGAGGGGAGGAGTCCCGGAGCGCGGTTCTCCGACGCTGCTCACCTGCGTCCTGACCGCCGATCTCCCCCGTTCGTCGCTCGCTGCGGCCAGGTTCGCCCACGGCGTGTCCTGATCCGTCACGAAGGGGCGTGTCGACTCGGTATCCTTGAGCCATGGCACGCAAGTCGGACACGTCGTCCACTCCGAAGGAACCCGGTCGCTTCAAGCAGATGTGGCAGGTCTTCCAGATGACCCGCCGGTACGACTCCAACGCGGTATGGATCATGCTCCTCGGCTTCCTCGCACCCGTCGTCGTCGGTCTGGGCTTCGCCCTCTGGCTCGGCGAGGGCAACGGATTCACGATCGCCCTCTGGATCATCGCGGGCGTGCTCGGCGGTCTGCTGATCGCCCTCGTCGTGCTCGGCCGTCGCGCCGAGAAGGCCGCGTACTCGCAGATCGAGGGTCAGCCCGGCGCCGTCGGCGCCGTTCTGCGCAGCTCCCTGCGCCGTGGGTGGGTCGGCAGCGAGATGCCGATCTCCGTCAACGGCAAGACCCACGACGCCGTCTACCGCGCCGTCGGCCGCGGCGGCGTCGTCCTCATCAGCGAAGGCCCGATCAGCCGCACCCAGCGCATGCTCGACGACGAGAAGCGCAAGGTCGCCAAGGTCGTCCCCAACGTGCCGATCTCGATGCTCTCGGTCGGACCCGACGCCAACGCCGTGCCGCTGCACAAGCTCTCGCGGGCGCTCGTTAAGATCAAGCCCAAGCTGACGAAGGCCGAGGTCCTCGCGGTCAACAACCGCCTGACCTCGATGGCGAAGACCGGGCTGCCGATCCCCAAGGGCATCGACCCCAACAAGGTGCGCGCGCAACGACGCGCGTAGTCAGACCCGCAGGAGGATCGTTCCGGCGATCTTGTCGTGGAAGCCGCGCTGGTCCGAGTCCCAGACCAGTGCTGGAATCACGATGGTGAGCAGCACCGAACGTACGATCGGGCGCCAGATCCCGACCCAGCCTCCGGCGATGGCGACGACGCGCATGCCGAGCAGACGATGGCCGATGCTTCCGCCGATCGTCGGGATGAAGACGACCTGCAGCACCAGGAAGACCACCGGCGTCAGCCACGTGTAGGTGAACGAGTTGTAGCTCGCGAAGAGCAGGGTGATCAGCATGGCGCTGCCCCAGTCGATGAGGAGCGCGACGATCCGCCGCCCGGCACGTGCGACCGAACCCGAGCCATCGCGAGGGACGCCGAGGCGCTCCCCGGGATAGACGCTGGGGGCCAGGTCGCCGAAGGTCCGAGGATTTGACGCGGGGGTGCTCACTCCACGAGTCTAATGAGACGGCACGGCCGTAACATGCCTGAAACATTTGCGACACTGCAGGGAAACGGCCTCCCAATACCCTCATGAACAGTTGCGCTGTGCAGCGATCGGTTCCAGTCCTAGGAGAAGTCCTACATGTTCAAAGACTCGTCTGAAGTTCTCGCGTTCATCAAGGAGACAGACGTCAAGTTCCTCGACATCCGTTTCACCGACCTTCCGGGTGTGCAGCAGCACTTCAACATCCCGGCGTCGACTGTCGACGAGGAGTTCTTCACCGTCGGCCAGTTGTTCGACGGTTCGTCCATCCGCGGATTCGCGAACATCCACGAGTCGGACATGCAGCTCATCCCTGACGTGACGACCGCCTACATCGACCAGTTCCGCATCGAGCGCACGCTCATCATGGTCTTCGACATCTACAACCCGCGCAACGGCGAGATCTACTCGAAGGACCCGCGCCAGGTCGCCAAGAAGGCCGAGAAGTACCTCGCCTCGACCGGCATCGCCGACACCGCGTTCTTCGCCCCCGAGGCCGAGTTCTACATCTTCGACGACGTCCGCTACGAAGTGAACCAGTACTCGAGCTTCTACTCGGTCGACTCCGAAGAGGGTGCCTGGAACTCCGGCCGCAAGGAGGAGGGCGGCAACCTCGCGAACAAGACGCCCTATAAGGGCGGCTACTTCCCCGTCTCCCCCGTGGACAAGACCGCTGACCTGCGCGACGACATCTCGCTCAAGCTCATCGACGCCGGCCTCATCCTCGAGCGCTCGCACCACGAGGTGGGAACCGGTGGTCAGCAGGAGATCAACTACCGCTTCGACACCATGGTGCACGCGGCCGACGACATCCTGAAGTTCAAGTACATCGTGAAGAACACGGCCGAGCAGTGGGGCAAGACCGCCACGTTCATGCCGAAGCCGCTGTTCGGCGACAACGGATCGGGCATGCACACCCACCAGTCGCTGTGGAACGACGGCAAGCCGCTGTTCTACGACGAGGCCGGCTACGGCGGACTCTCCGACCTGGCCCGCTGGTACATCGGCGGCCTGCTCAAGCACGCCCCCGCAGTCCTCGCCTTCACGAACCCGACGGTGAACTCCTACCACCGCCTGGTTCCCGGCTTCGAGGCCCCTGTCAACCTGGTCTACTCGGCCGGCAACCGCTCGGCTTCGATCCGCATCCCGATCACGGGGACCAACCCGAAGGCCAAGCGCATCGAATTCCGCGCTCCGGATGCCTCGGGCAACCCGTACCTCGCTTTCGCCGCCCAGCTCATGGCTGGCCTCGACGGCATCAAGAACCGCATCGAGCCGCACGAGCCCGTCGACAAAGACCTCTACGAGCTGCCGCCCGAGGAGGCCAAGAACATCCCGCAGGTTCCGGCTTCCCTGGGCGCTGCCCTCGATGCACTCGAGGCAGACCACGAGTTCCTGCTCGCCGGCGGCGTGTTCACACCCGAGCTCATCGAGACGTGGATCGACTACAAGCGCGAGAAGGAGATCAAGCCCCTCGCGCAGCGTCCGCACCCGTTCGAGTTCGAGCTCTACTACGGCGTGTAGTCAGCGCTGACGATGGCTTCGGGCCGCATCCCTTCGGGGGTGCGGCCCGTTCTCGTCTCGAGGGACGCCGCGCCGTTCTCCGACTTTGCTCACCGGGTTCCGCGCCGATAGCGTGAATCCGAAACGCCCATCGACTGGAAGGCCCCGTGCAATGCGAGTGACACCCCGTGTCTGGATCGGCTTCGCCATCTTCATCGGCTACGTGTTCGTCATCTACCTCGTCACCAAGCTCAGCGGTGTTCCCTTCCCCGAGATCGGTACGTCCGCCGAGAGCACCTGGCGCGGGGCGGTTCTCGACCTGTCGATAGCCGCCGTTCTTCTCGCGATCACGACGTCGATGCTGGGCTGGTGGCGAGCCGCGTTGTTCGAGCGGAAGCGCTCCCACCACACCTGGCCGATCTTCGTGCCGATCATCATGTTCCTCGCCGCCATCGCCAACCTCTTCACGACCGACTGGACGAAGTTCGACGCCTCGTTCGTGTTGTCGCTGATCGCACTGGGACTGTTCGTCGGATTCTGCGAGGAGCTGATGTCGCGCGGCCTCGTTCTCACCTCGTTCCGCTCCCGGCTTCCCGAGGTGTGGGCGTGGCTGCTGACCACGCTGCTCTTCGGCGGGATGCACTTGGTCAACGCTGCGCTCGGCGCGCCCCTGTCGAATTCGCTGGCGCAGGCGGGGCTCGCTGCGATGTCGGGTACGGCCTTCTACATCCTGCGGCGCACCACCGGATCGCTGATCTGGGCGATGGCGCTGCACGGACTCTGGGACGTCTCGGTGTTCGCCGTCGGCTTCGCGCCACTCGGCACA
Organism: Orlajensenia leifsoniae; assembly: GCF_004570845.1. Classification (GTDB taxonomy): domain Bacteria; phylum Actinomycetota; class Actinomycetes; order Actinomycetales; family Microbacteriaceae; genus Orlajensenia; species Orlajensenia leifsoniae. The sequence goes on from NZ_SPQZ01000002.1 coordinate 567,396, forward strand.
CCGTTCGGGTCGTTCCTCGGCCCGGTCGTCGGCGTGCTGTCGCTCGCCGTCGTCTACTGGGTGATCAAGGGCGCCGACGAGAAGCCGCTGGTGACTCCTCAGCCGGTGGTGGGCGGCGCGGTCTCTGCGAAGGCGTAGGACAGGAGCGCGAGAGCTTTGAGCCGACGAAAGCCCTCGGGACATTCCGGTCCCGAGGGCTTCGCATGCGAGTGGCGGCGCCTACCCGGCCATCACGCGTCTCGCGTTGCGAGAGGCGTCAGAGGCGGTGTGCGCCGCCGGGCTTCCTCCGCAGGATCGGGACGAACAACAGCACAGCTCCGAGACCCAACAGCGTTGCGGCCAAGAGCGGAGAGAACCCGAGGTCCGGTCCTGTCGCAGGAAGACTCGGCCCGGCCGGAGCCGCGAGTCCCACGACGGGCGCGACCGGCGGCGTCGAGGAGTCCGGCAGTGCCGCGTCGATCGTGACGGAGTAGGCGACGGTCGTGTCGGGGGCGGTTCCGTTGCTCGCGGTGATCTCGAACTCGTAGGTGCCCTCTTCGGTCGGCTGGCCACTCAGGACGCCTGTCTCCTCGTCCAACACGACTCCGGTGGGGAGCGCGCCGCTGGAGACCGTGTACGTCGGGCTGGGCGTGCCGCTCGCCGTGATGGTGTGGGTATACGCCTCGCCGGCACGGCCCGCAGGCGGCGCCTCGGAGGTGATCTCCGGACTGGTGGTCACGGTTCCCGGCTCGGTATCGCATCCGGTCGGGGCGATGAGCCTGTTGGTGTCCAAGGTGACGGCGCCCGTTCGGGCAAGGAGCCGGCCGGTGATGGTGGCGGCCGTCTGCGCGGTGATGGACACGTCTGCCATGACGGTCCCCACGAACTGGGCACCGGGCTCGATCGTGGCTGAACTGCCGACCTGCCAGAAGACGTTGCACACACTGGCTTCGCCCGTGACCGTGATGATGGCACCCGAGGCTATCGTCAGGGTCGACGCCGCCTGGAAGACCCACACCGATTCGGCGGTGCCCTCCAAGGTCAACGCGCCGGTGACCGAAAGCTCGCCGCCGGAGTAGACGCCGGGTGTCAGGGACTGGCCGGTGAGATCGCCGAGTCCTGTCGCCATCGGTGTCAGGCTCGCCGCAACTCCATACGCCGTCGTCAGGTCGTCTTGAGCGAGCGCGGCCACGGCATCCGTCGGGTGGATCGTCCCGCCGGTGATTCCGGGTGGAAAGCCCGTGATGGACGTGCCCGGACTGACACCCAGGTCTTCGTCCAGAACCGAGAGGCCCGTGTTGGTCACGGTCGAGGAGCCCAGCACGGAGAACTGCGCTGCGGTCCCGAGATCGACGGGCCCGTCGATCGCCGTGTCCGCGTTCGCCGCCGATGCCTGCCCGGCCACAGCGAGAACTGCGAGCACGGTGGCTGCGCATCCGATACGAATACCTGAAAAATTGACCAATGTTCGATCCCGTCCCCTAGGGAGGAACAAAGAATGCCAACGGTAGTCGACAGTGTCTGCGCCTCTGGCCAACCTATGCCCCGATGGGCGCACCACGACCGTTGAATCGAAAGCATGTACCGAAATGAGACATTCTCGATTTCGGTGGAATGCCCGGAGTTTCAGCCCGTGGTGGGCGGAGCGGTCTCCGCGAAGCCGTAGAACAGGCGCTCGAACACCGTGCGGGCACGACGCGTGGCGGCCAGGTAGTCCTGCTCGAGCTGCGCAGAGGACCCTGGCGGGTACGCGAGGATGCGGGCGACGCCATCGAGCTGGACGCGGTCGCTGGGAAGCACGTCCGCAGTCTTGTTCAGCCAGAGGGTCATGGCCGAGCGGGCGCGCGACGCGAAGATCCAAGCCGCGCGCAGGGTATCCGCATCCGTCTCGCCGATGAGGCCGGCCTCCGTCGCCCGGGTCAGGGCCTCGAGGGTGGACGGGGTGCGCAGCGCGGGGGTGGCGTGCGCGTGCTGCAGCTGAAGCAGCTGCACCAGCCACTCGACATCGCTGAGCGAGCCTCGTCCGAGCTTGAGATGACGGGTGGGGTCTGCGCCCTGCGGCAGACGCTCGTTCTCGACACGAGCCTTGATGCGGCGGACCTCGCGGATGTCGAGCTCGCTGAGCTCGATCGGGTATCGCACCGGCGCGGCCATCTCCTCGAAGTCGCGTTGCAACGACTCGTCGCCGGCGATGGCCCGGGCACGCAGGAGGGCCTGCGCCTCCCAGGTGAGCGACCAGCGCGCGTAGTACGCGCGATACGACTCGAGGGAGCGGGTGATCGGCCCGTTCTTGCCCTCGGGCCGCAGATCGACGTCGAGGTCGAGCGGGAGGATGGCCTCCTCGGTGAGACGCTTCACCTCGGCCACGAGGTGTTGGGCGCGCCGCTGGGCCATCTCGGGCTCCGCGGAGGTCGCACGGTGCACGTAGAGGACATCGGCGTCGGAGCCGAACCCGAGCTCCCGCCCGCCGAAGCGGCCCATGGCGATGATCGCGAACTCGATGCCGTCGTCGTCGGTGCCGCGGGCCGCCGCGAGGATGCCCGCGATGTGGTTGGCCGTGATGTCGGCCAACGCCCAGCCGAGTTCCTCGACCGTGCAGACGTCGAGGATGGAGGCGAATGCCACCCGCAGCACTTCACGACGCCGCATCGAGCGGAGGACGCCGGCCGCGGTATCGGACGAACCGTGCCTCGCCAGGATGGCGGCGGTCTCCTCCTGCAGAGCGGCGCGCGGGCGGGGGCGCAGCTCCTCGAGATCTTCGAGCCAGGCGACCGACTCGGGGATGCGGTCGAGCAGCTCTCCCACGAAACGCGAGCTGGAGAGGACGCGGGTAAGACGCTGGGCGGCTCCCGACGAGTCGCGGAGCATGCGCAGGTACCAGTACGTGGAGCCGAGGCTGTCGCTGAGACGCCGGAAGGCCAGCAGGCCGTAGTCGGGATCGGCGCCCTCGGAGAACCACTGCAGCATCACGGGAACGAGGTGTCTCTGGATGGTCGAGCGTCGTGAGACCCCTGCGGTGAGGGCGGCGATGTGGGCGAGGGCACCGTGGGGATCGCGGAATCCGATGGCCGCGAGACGGGCCTCGGCCTGGGCGCTCGTCAACGCACGTCCATCGGCCGGCATGGCGGCGACGGCTGAGAGCAGCGGCCTGTAGAACAGACGCTCATGCAGGCCCCGAACGCGATGTTTGAGCTCCGCCCACAGCGTGGTGAGGGCCTCGGCGCTGTTGGCGAGACCTGTGGCACGAGCGATCGCGCGTCTGTCGTCAGGATCGCGCGGCATGAGGTGGGTACGGGTGAGCTGCCGGAGCTGGATGCGGTGCTCCATGAGGCGCAGCATCCTGTAGTCGCGGGCGAACTCGGCGCTCTCGACCCGCCCGATGTAGCCGCCCTCGGCGAGGGCCTCGAGGGCGGGAAGGGTTCCGGCCGCGCGCACCGACGGATCGTCCTGGCCGTGCACGAGCTGCAGCAGCTGAACGGTGAACTCGATGTCGCGCAGGCCGCCGGGCCCGAGCTTGAGCTGCAGGTCCACCTCATCGTCGGGGATGTTGTCGGTGACCCGCTGGCGCATCGCCTGCACCGAGGCCACGAAGCCCTCGCGAGAGGCGCTGGTCCAGACCTTGGGGGCGATGCCGGCGAGGTAGCGCTCACCCAGGCCCACGTCACCGGCCAGCGGGCGCGCCTTCAGCAGCGCCTGGAACTCCCAGTTCTTCGCCCAGCGCTCGTAGTAGGCGAGGTGCGATTCGAGTGAGCGCACGAGGGCGCCGTCCTTGCCCTCCGGCCGCAGGTTCGGGTCGACCTCCCAGAGGCCGGGCTCGTTGCCGATGCCGTCGATGCCCCGGATGGTGAGCATCGCGAGACGGGTGGCGATGTCGACGGCACGTCCGGTCTCGAGGTCGGATGCCTCGGTTGCAGCAGCGACGAAGATCACGTCGACGTCGCTCAGGTAGTTGAGCTCGGACGCACCGGCCTTCCCCATGCCCATGATCGTGAGCAGGGTGGCGTCGACCTCGGCGGCGGGGAACGTGCCCGGAGCTGCGACGGTGTCGGCTGAGCGTGACACGGCGATGCGGGCGACGGCGAGCGAGGCCTCCAGAGCTGCCGATGCGAGGTCCGAGAGGCAGGACGCCACGGCGTCGATGCCGGCGACGGGGTCGGGCTGCTCGAGGTCGAAGGAGGCGATGCGGGCGAGCCAGCTGCGGTAGCGGATGCGCAACCGTGCCCACGCCGCCTCGTCGCCTGCGGAATCGGCGACGGCGCCGTCTGTGGCGACGCGCACGAGGTCGTCGCGCAGCTCTCCGGCTGTCGGCAGGGTCCGTAGCTCCGACGCGAAGGATACGAGCTCCTCGGGGCGGCGCAGGAAGAACTCACGGAAGCCGGTCGACGCACCGAGGAGCCCCACCAGGCGGCCGGCGGCGTCGGCACGCTGAAGCACGCCGCGGACGGCATCCGGAGCCTGCCGCGTGAGAGCCAGCCCGCCGCCGAGTGCCGCGTCAGGCGACGCCGCGCGCGCGAACACCGGCAGGAGCTCACGGGCGTCGACGCCTGTCGCCCGCCCGAGCTCCGCGAGGTCGTCCGCCGCGGAGCTCAGGTCGGAGAAACCGACGCGCGCGAGTTCAGTGAGGGTGAAGCGCTGTTCCGACATCCGTCAACAGGTCAGAGGATCTCGAGATTGGTGCGCAGCTCGTATGGCGTGACCTGGGTGCGATAGGCCGCCCACTCCTCGCGCTTGTTGCGCAGGACGTAGTTGAACACCTGCTCGCCCAGGGTCTCGGCGACGAGTTCCGAGTCCTCCATCAGCGACACGGCGTGGTCGAGGCTGGCGGGCAGGGCGTTATAGCCGAGAGCCCGACGCTCGGTGTCGGAGAGGCCCCACACGTTGTCCTCGGCCTCGGGCGGAAGCTCGTAGCCCTCCTCGATGCCCTTCAGTCCGGCGGCGAGGATGAGCGAGTACGCCAGATACGGGTTCGCCGCGGAATCGATGGCACGGTATTCGACGCGGGCGCTCTGACCCTTGTTGGGCTTGTAGAGCGGCACCCGAATGAGCGCGGACCGGTTGTTGTGGCCCCAGCAGACGAAGCTCGGAGCCTCTCCCCCGCCCCAGAGGCGCTTGTAGGAGTTCACGAACTGGTTCGTGACGGCGGTGATCTCGGGCGCGTGACGCAGGAGGCCCGCGATGAAATGACGACCGGTCTTGGAGAGCTGGTACTGAGCTCCGGCCTCGTAGAAGGCGTTCGCATCGCCCTCGAACAGCGACATGTGCGTGTGCATGCCGGAGCCGGGCTTGTCGGAGAACGGCTTCGGCATGAACGTCGCGTAGACGCCCTGCTCGATGGCCACCTCCTTGATGACGGTGCGGAACGTCATGACGTTGTCGGCCGTCGTGAGGGCGTCTGCGTACCGCAGGTCGATCTCGTTCTGGCCGGGGCCTGCCTCGTGGTGACTGAACTCCACCGAGATGCCCAGGTCTTCGAGCATGCGCACGGAGCGGCGACGGAAGTCGTGGGCGGTGCCGCCCGGGACGTTGTCGAAGTATCCGGCGCTGTCGACGGGCTCCGGCCCGTTCTCGCCGTACTTCGACGACTTCAGCAGGTAGAACTCGATCTCAGGGTGGGTGTAGAAGGTGAAGCCGCGGTCGGCCGCCTTCGCGAGGGTGCGCTTGAGCACGTTGCGCGGGTCAGCGACGGCGGGCAGTCCGTCTGGCGTCGTGATGTCGCAGAACATGCGCGCGGTCGGGTCGACGTCGCCGCGCCACGGCAGGATCTGGAACGTCGTGGGGTCGGGATGCGCCAACAAGTCCGACTCGAAGGTGCGGGTGAGGCCCTCGATGGCCGAGCCGTCGAATCCGAGGCCCTCGGCGAAGGCACCCTCCACCTCGGCTGGAGCGATGGCGACCGACTTGAGGGTGCCGACGACGTCGGTGAACCACAAACGGATGAACTTGACTCCCCGCTCCTCGATGGTGCGAAGAACGAAGTCGCGCTGCTTATCCATCCGTGCCCTTTCCTAGACGTCCTCAGACTATCGACCAACGGTGCGAGTTGACGTCGTTAGACTCGATGACATGCCAGAGCAGCCTTCCGAGGAGACCAATCCCTACGGCGGCGGAACCACGACGGGACCGCGGAGAGTGCGCACCAGGCACTTCCAGAACGCCAAGGCGAACGGCATCCCGATCACGGGATTGACCAGTTACGACCAGCTCACCGCTCGCATCTTCGACCAGGCGGGAATCGACTTCCTGCTCGTGGGCGACAGCGCGGGCAACAACGTCTTCGGCTACGACACCACGCTCCCGGTGACGGTCGACGAGCTGATCCCGCTGACCCGCGCCGTCGCGCACGCCGCCAGTCGCGCCCTCGTCGTCGCGGACATGCCGTTCGGCTCCTACGAGACCGGTCCCGACGAGGCACTGCACACAGCGGTGCGCTTCATGAAGGAGACCGGTGCCCACGCCGTGAAGCTCGAGGGCGGCGTGCGCAGCTACAAGCAGATCCGGCGCATCGTCGGCGCCGGCATCCCGGTCATGGCGCACATCGGTTTCACGCCGCAGAGCGAGCACGGACTGGGTGGACACATCATCCAGGGTCGTGGCAGCGGGGCGAAGCAGCTTCTCGAGGACGCGCATGCGGTTCAGGATGCCGGGGCCTTCGCCGTCGTGCTCGAGATGGTGCCGGCGACGATCGCCGCGAAGGTCACCGAGCAGCTGTCGATCCCGACCATCGGCGTCGGCGCCGGGCCCGATGTCGACGGCCAACTGCTCGTCTGGACCGACTTCGCGGGGATGAGCGACGGCAGGGTGCCCAAGTTCGTGCGGCAGTACGCCGACGTGCGGACGGTGCTCTTCGACGCCGTCACCCAGTACCGGGCCGACGTCGAGTCGGGCGTGTACCCGGCGCCGGAGCACAGCTACGAGTGAGACCGGGGTCAGCGGTTGTCGGCCGCGTCCTCTTCCGCCCACTTGGCGCTGTTCTCACGCAACTTCTCCAGCGCGTGCTCTGCCTCGGCATGGGTGTCGAACGGGCCGACACGATCTGCCGAAGCCGACTCGAAACCGTGCTCGACGGCGCCGGTCTTCATGTTGTACCAGTACTTGTGCTCGAGGTCTGAGGCCATAGTGCGATCTTACGACCGGGCGTCCCGATAGTCTGCTGTCATGGCAGCGCAGCACGCGATCGGGATCGACATCGGCGGCACCGGCATCAAGGGAGCAGTGGTCGATCTCTCGACCGGTGAACTGGTGACGGACCGCATCAAGCTCTCCACTCCGAAGGGAGGAGAGCCCGAAGACATCGTCGCGACCGCCACGGAGTTGCTCGCCAAGCTCGAGAAGCACGCCGACGGCCTCGCCATCGGAGTCTGCTTCCCCGCTGTGGTGAAGAACGGGCGCACCATGTCGGCCGCGAACGTGTCGAAGAAGTGGATCGGCCTCGAGGCCGAGAAGCTGTTCGAGGAGCAACTCGGCCGAGACATCCATTTCGTCAACGATGCGGATGCCGCCGGCTATGCGGAGGCGCGCTTCGGTGCCGCCAAGGACGTTCCGGGCGTCGTCCTGCTCACCACGCTCGGCACCGGTATCGGCAGCGCCCTCATCAACGACGGTGTTCTCGTCCCCAACACCGAGCTCGGCCACCTCGAGCTGAACGGCCACGATGCCGAGAGCAAGGCCGCGTACTCCGCCATGGAACGCGAGGAGCTCGACTGGAAGCACTGGGCCAAGCGCCTTCAGAAGTACTACAGCCACCTCGAGATGCTCTTCACCCCCGACCTGTTCGTGGTCGGCGGCGGCGTCTCGAAGAACTACGAGGAGTTCCTCCCCTTCCTCGAGCTGAACACGAAGATCGTCCCGGCAGTGCACCGGAACAACGCGGGAATCCTCGGTGCTGCGGCGCTCGCCGTCGACCTCGGCGTCGGGGCAGCGCCCGCGAAGTGAGGAACTCGTGAGCGTTCCGGCCCTCACCGTGAGGAAGCCGTGAGGACCGGCATCCGCCCGCTCTGAGAAGAGTTCGATGAAGCACGTGGCCGACGAGCCACTGCGCACGGCATCCCGTGCGCACCGTCTTCATCGGAAGAGATCCTCGTGCTCGACATCGTCTTCATCGGGGGGATCGTCGCGCTCGTCGCGCTCGTGACCCTCATCGCTCGCGGGGTGGAACGGCTGTGATCGTCGTCGACATCCTCGCCGGCGTTCTCGCCCTCGCTGCCGTCGCCTACCTCCTGGTGGCCCTGCTCCGACCGGAGCGCTTCTAGATGCCGCCGCTCCTGCTGCTCATCCTGCAGCTCGCCACGCTCGCCCTGCTGCTCGGCATCGTCTATCGTCCTCTCGGCGACTACATGGCGACGGTCTTCACGACGAGGAAGGACCTCGCGGTCGAACGCGGCCTCTACAGGGTCATCGGCGTGAAGAGCGACTCCGACCAGTCCTGGCCCAGCTACTTCCGCAGCGTCATCGCGTTCTCAGCGGTCGGCATCGTTCTGGTGTACGCGGTGCAGCGTCTGCAGGAATACCTGCCGTACGCGCTCGGCCTTCCCGCGGTGCCCGAGAACCTCTCGTTCAACACCGCGATCTCCTTCGTCACCAACACCAACTGGCAGTCGTACTCCCCTGAGCTCACCGTCGGCTACACCGTGCAGATGCTGGGCCTCGCCGTGCAGAACTTCGTCTCGGCGGCCGTCGGAATCGCCGTCGCGATCGCCCTCGTGCGCGGTTTCGCACGCCGATCCAGCCCGACCATCGGCAACTTCTGGGTCGACCTGTTCCGTGGGACGATCCGCATCCTGCTCCCGCTCGCCGCGGTCTTCGCGGTCGTTCTGGTCGTCGGCGGTGTCATCCAGAACTTCTCCGACTACACGGATGCCTCCACCATCGCTGGAGGCACGCAGGCCATCCCAGGCGGCCCCGCTGCCTCGCAGGAGGCCATCAAGCTCCTGGGAACGAACGGCGGCGGCTTCTTCAACGTGAACTCGGCCCACCCGTTCGAGAACCCGACCGGGTGGACGAACCTGGTGGAGATCTTCCTGATGCTCGTCATCCCCTTCGCGCTCCCCCGCACCTTCGGACGGATGGTCGGCGACAACCGCCAGGGCTACGCGATCCTCGCGACGATGGTGGCCTTCTTCATCGTCTCCGTCGCGGCCATGACCGCCTTCGAACTCGCCGGCTCGGGCTCGGCCACGAGCCTCGCCGGGGGTTCTATGGAAGGCAAGGAGCAACGGTTCGGCATCGTCGGGTCGACGATCTTCGGCACGACGAGCACGCTGACGTCCACCGGTGCCGTCAACTCGATGCACGACTCGTACACCGCCCTCGGTGGTGGCATGGCGATGATCAACATGATGCTCGGCGAGGTCGCCCCCGGCGGTGTCGGCGCCGGCCTGTACGGCATCCTGGTCATCGCGATCATCGCCGTCTTCATCGCCGGCCTCATGGTCGGTCGCACTCCCGAGTACCTCGGCAAGAAGATCGGCACCCGAGAGATCAAGCTCGCGAGCCTCTACATCCTCGTCACGCCGACCCTGGTGCTCGTCGGCACGGCCCTGAGCTTCGCCATCCCCGCGGTGCGCGACGATGTCGAGGGCACATCCATCTGGAACTCGGGACTGCACGGCTTCTCCGAGGTGCTCTACGCGTTCACCTCCGCGGCTAACAACAACGGTTCGGCCTTCGCCGGGTTGACCGCGAACACACCGTGGTTCAACACCGCGCTCGCCGTGGCGATGTTCCTCGGGCGCTTCCTTCCGATCCTGTTCGTGCTCGCCCTGGCCGGCTCTCTCGCCGCCCAGGACAGAGTCCCCGTGACCGCGGGCACGCTGCCGACGCACAAGCCCCTGTTCATCGGCCTTCTCTTCGGCACAGTCCTCATCGTGTCGGCACTCACCTACTTCCCCGTTCTCGCGCTGGGTCCCCTGGCTGAAGGGCTGAACTGATCATGTCCACCATCACCGAACCGACACCGACACCTTCGTCGGCGCCGTCGTCTCACCCGTCGACGACGAAGACCGGCGGAGGGGCATTCTCCCCGAAGCAGCTCGTCACGGCCCTCCCCGGAGCCCTGCGCAAACTCGATCCCCGATCGATGTGGCGCAACCCCGTCATGTTCATCGTCGAGGTCGGGGCGGCCATCACTACGGTGCTCGCCGTGGTGGAGCCCTTCGCACCGGCCTTGCGCGAATCCGGCGGCACCGAGATGGCGCCGTCCTTCACCATCGGCATCGCGATCTGGCTGTGGCTGACCGTGATCTTCGCCAACCTCGCCGAGTCCGTGGCCGAGGGCCGTGGCAAGGCCCAGGCGCAGAGTCTGCGCGCCACGAGGACCACGACTGCGGCCCAGAGGGTGGTCGCGTACGACGCGGTGACGGATGCCTCAGCCGAGCACGCGATCGTCGAGGAGACGGCATCCGCCGACCTGCATCTCGGCGACACCGTCGTGGTCGTGGCCGGCGAGCTGATCCCGGGTGACGGCGACATCGTGTGGGGCATCGCCTCGGTCGACGAGTCGGCCATCACGGGCGAGTCGGCACCGGTCGTCCGCGAGTCGGGCGGTGACCGAAGTGCGGTGACCGGAGGAACACGCGTGCTCTCCGACCGCATCGTCGTGCGCATCACCTCGAAGCCGGGCGAGACCTTCGTCGACCGGATGATCCGCCTGGTCGAGGGCGCCTCACGTCAGAAGACGCCCAACGAGATCGCCCTCAACATCCTGCTGGCGACGCTCTCGATCGTCTTCCTGGTGGTCGTGCTCACGATCGGCCCCATCGCGGGCTATTCGGACGCCGCCCCCAGCGTCGTGGTGCTCATCGCCCTGCTCGTCTGCCTCATCCCGACCACCATCGGCGCTCTTCTCTCGGCCATCGGCATCGCCGGCATGGACCGCCTCGTGCAGCACAATGTGCTGGCGATGTCGGGTCGTGCCGTCGAGGCGGCCGGAGACGTCACCACTCTCCTCCTCGACAAGACCGGAACGATCACCTACGGCAATCGTCAGGCGTCGGAGTTCCTCCCCCTGACGGGCGTCGGCGCTGCGGAGCTGGCGATCGCCGCACGGGCGTCGTCGCTCAGCGACCCGACACCCGAGGGCAAGTCCGTCGTCGACCTGGCCGACAGGCAGGGGCACGGAGAGGACACGGCATCCGGTTCCATGGAGCGTCCCGGCGAGGTGGTGCCGTTCACGGCCCAGACCCGCATGAGCGGCGTCGACTACGCTGACGGCTCCATGGTGCGCAAGGGGGCCGCGTCGATGGCCGTCGAGTGGGTGCGCTCGGCCGGGCCCGTGGCATCCGGGACCATCGCAGAACTCGACCAGATCGTGACCCGAGTCTCCGAGGACGGCGGAACGCCACTCGTGGTCGCCACCCGAAGCGCGTCAGGCGACGCACGAATCCTGGGCGTCATCCACCTGAAGGACGTCGTGAAGACCGGGCTCGTCGAGCGTTTCGCCGACCTGCGTCGGATGGGCATCCGCACGGTCATGATCACGGGCGACAACCCGCTGACCGCGAAGGCCATCGCCGCAGAAGCCGGTGTGGACGACTACCTGGCCGAAGCGACGCCCGAGGACAAGATGGCGCTCATCCGCCGCGAGCAGGAGGGAGGCAACCTGGTCGCGATGACGGGGGACGGCACGAACGACGCCCCGGCGCTCGCCCAGGCCGATGTGGGCGTCGCGATGAACACGGGTACCTCGGCGGCGAAGGAGGCCGGCAACATGGTCGACCTCGACTCCGATCCGACCAAGCTCATCGACATCGTGCGCATCGGCAAGCAGCTGCTCATCACCCGCGGCTCGCTCACGACCTTCTCGATCGCGAACGACGTGGCGAAGTACTTCGCCATCATCCCGGCGATGTTCGCCGGGGCCTACCCCGGGCTCGAAGCGCTCAACCTCATGCAGTTGCACTCCCCCGGCTCCGCCATCCTCTCCGCCGTGATCTTCAACGCGATCATCATCGTGATCCTGATCCCGCTCGCCCTGCGCGGTGTGCGCTACCGGGCGGCATCCGCCTCGGGGATCCTCGGTCGCAACCTGCTGATCTACGGACTCGGCGGAGTCATCGCACCGTTCATCGGCATCAAGCTCATCGACATCGTCGTGAGCCTCCTCCCCGGCTTCTGACTCTCGAAGGACTCCATCTCATGTCTCCCCTCCGCGGAACCTCCCGCCAGTACTGGGTCGCGATCCGCGCGATGCTCGTGCTCACGCTCCTTCTGGGAGTGCTCTACCCCCTCGTCATCACGGTCGTCGGCCAGGTCGCCGCGCCTGCCCAGGCGAACGGCTCGCTCGTGCGGATCGATGGGAAGGTCGTCGGCTCGAGCCTGATCGGCCAGGGCTTCACGGATGCCGACGGCAGAGCCCAGCCCGAATGGTTCCAGTCCCGGCCGTCTGCCGCAGGCGACGGCTGGGATGCCGCAGCCTCGAGCGGCAGCAACCTCGGACCGAACAGCGACGACCTCGTGGCTGCGGTCGGCGATCGTCAGTCGGCGATCGAGAAGACCGACGGTGCCGCACTCGCCGACATCCCGGCGGATGCCGTGACGGCATCCGGTTCGGGGCTCGATCCGCACATCAGCCCCGCCTACGCGCGCCTCCAGGTGGAGCGGGTCGCCCAGGCCCGCGACCTACCGGTCGCCGAGGTGTCAGGGCTGGTCGAGTCTATGATTCAGGGACGCGACCTCGGCTATCTCGGCGAACCGACGGTGAACGTGCTGCAGTTGAACATCGCCCTGGCAGAGATGGATTCGGGTAACCAGTGACTCGCGGTCGGTTGAGGGTCCTCCTCGGTGCTGCGCCGGGCGTCGGCAAGACGTACGCGATGCTCGAGGAGGGCCATCGGCTCGTCGCCTCCGGCAGGGACGTGCTGGTCGCCGTCGTCGAGACGCACGGTCGCGCGGCGACGGCGGCCATCCTGGAGGGCTTCGAGGTGCAGCCGCGCACCACCATCGAGCACAGGGGCGTCACGCTCGACGAGATGGATCTCGATGCCGTGCTCGCGCGTCACCCCGAGTTCGCGCTCGTCGACGAACTCGCGCACACGAATGCGCCGGGCTCCCGCAACGAGAAGCGCTGGCAGGACGTGCACGAGCTGCTCGACGCTGGCATCAACGTCTACTCCACCGTCAACATCCAGCACATCGCCTCACTCAACGACGTCGTGCAGCAGATCACGGGCGTGGTGCAGCGGGAGACGATTCCGGATGCCGTCCTGAGGGGTGCCGACCAGATCGAGGTCGTCGACCTCGCCCCGCAGGCGCTCCGGGACAGGCTCTCGGAAGGCCAGGTCTACCCGGCCACACGCATCGATGCCGCGCTCTCCAACTACTTCAGGCTGGGCAACCTCACGGCCCTGCGCGAACTCGCCCTGCTCTGGCTCGCCGACGAGGTGGACAGCTCCCTGAAGCGGTATCGGGCCGAGCAGGGCATCGATGCCAAGTGGGAGGCGCGCGAACGGGTCGTGGTCGCACTCACCGGCGGACCCGAGGGCGAGACTCTGCTTCGACGCGGTGCCAGGATCGCCGCCCGCTCGGCCGGGGGCTCACTCCTCGCGGTGCACGTGATGAGCCAGGACGGACTGCGCGAGTCGCATCCGGGCTCGCTGGCCAGGCAACGAGCACTGGTCGAACAGTTGGGTGGCTCGTACCACCAGGTCGTCGGCGACGACGTTCCGCGCACACTGGTCGATTTCGCCCGCGCGTCGGATGCCACTCAGCTGGTGATCGGCGTCAGCAGACGCAGCCGTCTCGCGGCGCTGCTCAGCGGACCGGGCATCGGCCAGACCGTCATCCGCGAGTCGGGCGACATCGACGTGCACATCGTGTCGCACGCCCAGGCCGGCGGCCGATTCGCCCTCCCCAGACTGACCGGCGGTCTCACGCGTCGACGCCGGGTGTGGGGCTTCGTCGTCGCACTGGTCGTCGGCCCGCTGCTCACCCTCCTGCTGTCGGCCAACCACAGCGATGCGTCGATGGCGAGCGACGTGCTGAGCTACCAGTTGCTCGTCGTCGTGGTGGCGCTCATCGGAGGCTTCTGGCCGGCGATGTTCGCGGCCGTGCTCTCAGGCCTCAGCCTCGACTTCTTCCTCGTGGCACCGCTGCATCACATCACCATCAGCGATCCGCTGCACCTGCTCGCGCTCGGCCTGTTCATGATCGTGGCGGCGCTCGTGAGCTACGTCGTCGACCAGTCCGCCAAGCTCAGCCTGCTCTCGCGACGCAAGGCCAGCGAGGCGGAGCTGCTCGCCACCGTCGCCGGCAGCGTGCTGCGTGGCGACGACGCCCTGCACGCGCTCGTCTCGCGCACTCGGGAGGCCTTCGGCCTCACGGGCGTGCGCCTGCTCGACGGTGGCGCGGTGCTGTACGCCGATGGGGACGGCGACGGCACGGCTGTCACCGAGGCTGCTTCCCGCGGCTCGGCGCATCCGGCGCAGGTGACCTCGCTGCCCGTGGCCGACGATGTCGTGCTGGAACTGACCGGACGCGATCTCGATGCTGCGGACCGCCGGCTTCTCGGGGTCATCATCGTGCAGATCGCGGCAGGCCTCGAGCACTCCCGGCTGGCCGCCACAGCCGAGGAGATCGGACCCCTGGCCGCTGCCGACAGGGTGCGCACTGCTCTGCTCGCCGCCGTCGGGCACGACCTGCGACGACCGCTCGCCTCGGCCACTGCTGCAGTGACGAGCCTGCGTTCGGCCGGCATCCGTCTGGATGACGATGACCGCGCCGCCCTGCTCGACACGGCCGAGGTGTCGCTGCACGCCCTGGCGGCCCTCGTCACCAATCTGCTCGACGTGAGCCGCGTGCAGGCCGGTGTGCTGGCGGTGACCCTCGACGACGTCGACATCGACGACGTGCTGCCGCTGGTGATCGACGAGCTGCAGCTGCCACCGGGAGCCGTGGAACTCGACCTCGCCGACGACGTTCCGGCCGTGCGAGCGGATGCCGTCCTCCTGCAGCGCGCGATCGTGAACATCGTGACGAATGCGCTGCGCTTCGCCCCAGAGGAGACTCCCCCGCTGATCGCCGTGAGCACCTTCGGGGGCCTCGTGCAGCTACGCATCATCGATCGCGGGCCCGGCATCCCCGAGGAGCGTCGCGACGACGCCTTCGTCGCGTTCCAGCGCCTCGGCGACACCGACAACCTCTCGGGCATCGGCCTGGGCCTCGCGATCGCGAGGGGTTTCGTCGAGGGCATGGGCGGCACGCTCGAAGCCGAGACCACTCCCGGTGGAGGATTGACCATGGTGATCAGCCTGGCGGCAGCCGCCGGCGATTCCCGCCCCGATTCGGAGCTCACGGCTCCTCCCCTGACGAAGGAAGCCTGAGTGAAGATCCTCATCGCCGACGACGACCCGCAGATCCTGCGGGCGTTGGGCATCACGCTGACGGCCCACGGCTACGAGGTGGTCGTCGCCCACGACGGACGTCAGGCGATCAGCGAGGCCGCGGCGCAGCATCCCGACCTCATCGTGCTCGACCTCGGCATGCCGCACCTCACGGGCATCGACGTCATCCTCGCCGTGCGCGGATGGACCACCGTGCCGATCCTCGTGGTGTCGGGCCGGGCCGACTCCGCGGACAAGGTCGACGCCCTCGACGCGGGTGCAGACGACTACGTGACCAAGCCGTTCGCGATCGACGAACTGCTGGCGCGCATCCGGGCGCTCACCCGTCGCACTCCGGCGCAGAGCGACGAACCTGTCGTGCGCTTCGGCGACATCACGGTCGACCTCGCCGCGCATCAGGTTCTGCGGGCGACGGATGCCGATCCATCGGCCGAGCCCGCCATCGTGCGGCTCACCCCGACGGAGTGGAAGATGCTCGAGGTGCTCGTGCGCAACCCGCGGCGACTCGTCACCCGCACGACCCTCCTCACCGAGGTGTGGGGTCCGCAGTACACGAACGACACCGGCTACCTGAGGCTCTACGTCTCCCAGCTGCGCAAGAAGCTCGAGCCGGATCCGGCGCATCCGCGCTACCTGCTGACGGAGTCGGGCATGGGCTACAGGTTCGTGCCCGACGAGGAGCCCGTCGCGGCGAGTGAATAGCGCCCGACGCCTCGCCCGAGCGAAGCGAGAGAGTGAGTGGGCCGCCCGCGCCGCGAAGCGGCGCCAATATGCACAGTTCATCAGCCGGCCCACTCGCGAACGAGCGAAGCGAGAGAGTGAGTGGGCCGGCTGATACGCCGGGTTCTGTTCACCGGGCGCTTGCGCGACTCCGGCTGGACGACCATCTCTCTAGGAGCTGCGTTGCCGCAGCCCTCAAGCGGCCTACCCGGGAACGGGACGAGCAGCCCCATCGTTCCCTGTCTGACCTTGCTCCGGGCGAGGTTTACCGAGCCGACCGTGTCACCACGGCCGCTGGTGGGCTCTTACCCCACCGTTTCACCCTTACCGCGGGCCGAGGCCCGTGGCGGTCTGTTCTCTGTGGCACTGTCTCGCGGGTCACCCCGGGTGGGTGTTACCCACCGCCCTGCTCTGCGGAGCCCGGACGTTCCTCGGCACCCGCAGAACGGATGACGCGGTCGTCTTGCCGACCCACTCGAGGAGCAAGCCTACAGCGCGGTGGCTAGATGCCCGATTCCTCCGTGCGCACCAGGATGCGCCCGCAGTCCGGGCAGAACAGCACCTCGTCCGTCGGCGCCGTGCGCACCGTCTCGAGGTCGGATCCGGTGAGTGACATGTTGCAGCCCATGCAGGTGCGAGCCTGCATGAGGGCGGCCCCGACGCCGCCGTTCAGGGTGCGGCGCTTCTCGTAGAGCTCGCGCAGGTCTTCGGGAATCCCGGCCGACACGGCCTCGCGGTCGCGCGCCAGCTCGGCACGCGTGCCCTCGTGAGCGGCCTTGCTGCGATCGCGCTCCTGGGTGGTCACGCTGGCCTCATCGGCGAGCACGGCGCGCTCGCTCTCGATCTCGGCGACGACGGCCTCCTTGTCCTCCACGCGCTCCATGACGTTCAGCTCGATCTCCTCGAGATCGCCCTGACGCTTGCGCAGCGCGAGGAGTTCCGACTCGAGCGCCTGGATGTCCTTGACGGATGCCGTGTGCTGCACGCGCTCGTTGTCTCGGGCGATGCGGGCCTCGACCACGGCCACGTCGGATTCGAGACGGGTGAGCTCGAGCTTGGCGTCGTCGAGTTCGCCGACGGCGCCGATGAGGCGGCGGCGCACGTCCTCGGACTTCGACGCGAGAGCCGCCAGCGTCTTGTCCTCGGGCAGGTTCGCCAGCAGGTGGGTCAACTGCTGCACCCGGGTGTCGATGGCCTGCAGTCGCAGCAGTTCCTTCTGCTCCGTGGGGGTGGCCTTCACGTGGTTCTCCTCTGGTGATGCATTACTGGACGATGACGAAGTCCCAGGGGTCGGTGCGCAGGTCGCTCACCGTCACCTCGAGCTCCGGAAGTGCTGAGCGGAGTTGGTCCGCGGCGGCGTCGAGCCAGAGCCATTCGCTGGCCCAATGCGAGACGTCGATGAGCGCCGGGCCGCGGCCGGCGAGCACTGCCTGCTCGCGCGACTCGGACGCCGGGTGATGACGCAGGTCCGCCGTGATGTAGACGTCGGCGGCGGTGACCTCGGGGTGCCCGAGCAGCGAGTCTCCGGCTCCCCCGCAGACCGCGACGGTCTCGACCCGGGTGTCGTAGTCGCCGGACACTCGGATGCCCGACGCCGTGGCCGGCAGGATCTCCGCCAGAGCGCGCGCCAGCCGGCCGAGCGTCGTCGGCGTCACGAGACGACCGACGCGGCCGAGTCCGGTGTCAGGTGCTGCTCCGGGAACGATGGGATAGACGTCGACGAGTCCGAGGGCATCCGCCAGCACGGCACTGGTGCCCCGATCGACGATGTCGGCGTTCGTGTGCGCCGCGAGCAGGGCGCAGTCCGCTCGGATCAGTCGAGTCAGAAGCGAGCCCTTGTATCGATCCTCGGCGATGCTCGTCACGCCGCGCAGCAACAGCGGGTGGTGCACGAGCAGCAGGTCGCTCTCGGTGGCGATGGCCTCGTCGACGGTGAGGCCGACGGCGTCGACCGCGAGCAGCATCCGTTCGATCGGAGCCGACGGATCACCCGTCACGAGACCCGGGGCGTCCCACGATTCCGCGTTCTCGACAGGCCAGAGTTCCTGCACTACCTGGAGCACATCGGAGAGGGAGGTCGGCACGCATCAACCCTATCGTCGGGCACTCAGAGTCGCGGCGCGTCCAGGGCCGTCGGGCCGCGCCGGGGCAGCACGAGGATGAGGATGCCGACCGCGACGAGCGCCAGGCCGAGCCAGCCGAACAGGTCGAAGCGCTCTCCCACGATCACCACGGCCAGAACCGTCGCGACAGCGGGCTCGATGAGGGTGATCACTGTGGCGGTGCTGCTGCGCACCCAGCGCAGCCCTGCGCCGAACAGCAGGTAGGCCACGAACATCGGCCCGAGGGCGAGGTACCCCGTGATGGCGACGCTCGACCAGCTCTGCAGGAGCGGAGCGCCCGTCACGATCAGCACGGGCGCCAGCAGCACGGCGCCGACGCCGAACAACGCGCCCATCACAGAGCGCGACGAATGTCCGGCACCGATCGCCCGCTCGCTCGCGAAGGTGTAGAGCGCATAGCTGAACGCTGCCACGAGCCCCAGCAGCACCCCCCAGACGGATGCCGCGGCCTCGGTTCCCGCCGATCCTCCCGTCGCCAGCAGCACGACACCCAGCACGGCCACCGCCGTCGCGAGAGCCCACCGCAGCGACACCCGGCGTCGGTCGACGAGGAACTCGAGGATGGCGGCGAAGACCGGGGCAGCGCCGAGGGACACGACGGTGCCGATGGCGACGCCCGCCAGGTGCATCGAGGAGTAGAAGGCCAGCGGATAGGCGAAGACGCCGAGCGACCCGACCAGCAGCCAGACGAGGCTGCGTCGATCCCGGAGGGCTGCCACGGCTCCCCGCGACGAGACGGCGAACAGCAGCACGCCGCCGATGAACATGGTCGCAGCACCCGTGGCCAGCGGGCTGACGTCGCCGGGCAGGAAATGCGCCGCGGTTCCGGTGGTTCCCCACAGGAGCGCTGCGATGACGATCGGAACGACCCCACGGAGACCGGAGCTGTGCTCGACGGAGCCTGAACTGTTCGTCACGATCTTCGGAGGCTATCGGATGCACCTAGTCAGCCATGCCGACGGCGTCGACCGGGTGAGGAGGGAGTGGGCCCTACCGGGCTCGAACCGATGACATCCACGGTGTAAACGTGGCGCTCTACCAACTGAGCTAAAGGCCCTCGACGCGCGAGGCTGCGTTCGATGATACCGGAGCGCGCCTAGACTCACCGCCATGGACCGCCATCCGAGTCGAACCGCACGTTCCGAGCACCGCTGGCCGGCTGTGGCGGCGTTGGTGTTCGCCCTGCTCATCTACGCCCTCATCCCGAACGACCTGCTGCAGGTGCAGCGTTTCGTCGTGGTGGGCATCGGGATCGTGCTGCTCATCCCGCTCATCGTCATCAATCCCCATCACCTCGACAACGAGACGCCCTGGTCCCGGACGGTGTCGGTCGTTCTCGCGTGCGTCGTCGTCCTGTCGAACCAGGTCACTCTCGTGTTCCTGATCTTCCTGCTGGTCGGAGGGACGGACGAGGGACCGAAGCTGCTGCAGTCGGCCCTGCAGGTCTGGGTCACCAATGTGATCGGCTTCGCCCTGCTGTACTGGGAGATCGATCGCGGCGGACCCGTCATGCGCACGATGGCCGCTCGCAAGGACCTGCCGGTCGCCGACTTCCGCTTCCCTCAGGACGAGGACCACGACGCCGTCGACGAGGTCGCCCGCCGCTCGTCTCGTGCGATCGACTGGACGCCGGCCTTCGTCGACTACCTGTACTTCTCGATGTCGAACTCGATGGCGTTCAGCCCGACGGACACGATGCCGCTCTCGCCCCGGGCGAAGATGCTCATGGGCCTGGAGGCGTTCGGCGGCTTCATCATCCTCGCGCTCGTCATCGCCCGCGCGGTCAGCCTCATCGGTTGAGTGACGCGACGACGGATGCCGCTCAGCGGCGGAGCGTGGCCAGGGCGTCGCGGTAGGCGGACAGCGGCCGCGGCTCCCCCGGCTCGCTCTCGAAGCGGGCGCGCACGACGCCATCGACGTCGATGAGGAACGTCGCGCGTCCCGCGTAGCCCCGCTCGGGAAGGAACACCCCGTACGACGACGCCACGTCACCGTGCGGCCAGAAGTCGGTGAGCAGGTCGAAGCCGAAGCCCTCGGCCTCCGCCCACGCCCGCAGGGTGTGCTTCGAGTCCACCGAGATGCCGAGCAGTTCCACGTCTTCCGCGGCGAAGAGCGCCAGGTTGTCGCGGAGCTCGCACAGCTCCCCCGAGCAGGTGCGTGAGAACGCGAGCGGGAAGAACACGAGGGCCACGGCCCGGCGTCCACGGAAGGACTCGAGGGAGACATCCGCCCCGTACTGGTTGACCAGAGTGAACGGCGGGGCCTCATCACCGACTTGCACACCCATGAGCGATCTCCGTCTCGTCGGCCCGACCAGCGTCGAGCGGGAGCCCGGAGGACGGCCCGGGCGGACCATCGCAACGATAGCCGGTGGTTCGGATGCGCCACGGAGGAGAAATAGAATCAATAGGATGGCGAGTTGTGCGGACGCAATCCGACCGCGCGTTTGACGACACGTCCCAGCGGCATGATCTGCCCCCAAATGAGAGGTCGAGTGTGACTGTCAACGACCAGGATCCGTATTCCGTGACGAATGTGGATTCAGACCCGGAGGAAACCGCCGAGTGGACAGAGTCCCTCGACGCCCTCGTCGCCGCTGAGGGCCACGGCCGTGCTCGGGAGATCATCCTCAGCCTGCTGCGCCGCTCGAAGGAGCTGCACCTCGGTGTTCCGATGGTGCCGACGACGGACTACCTCAACACCATCGCTCCCGAGAACGAGCCGACCTTCCCCGGTGACGAAGAGGTCGAACGCCGCTACCGCGCCTGGATGCGCTGGAACGCGGCCGTGCTCGTGCACCGCGCGCAGCGCCCCGGCATCGGTGTCGGCGGCCACATCTCGACCTACGCCGGAGCCGCGTCGCTCTACGAGGTCGGCTTCAACCACTTCTTCCGCGGCCAGGACCACCCCGGCGGCGGCGACCAGATCTTCGTGCAGGGCCACGCCTCCCCCGGCATCTACGGCCGCGCGTTCCTCGAGGGTCGCCTGTCGGCGAACCAGCTCGACGGATTCCGCCAGGAGAAGTCGCAGGCACCCCACGGTCTCTCGTCGTACCCGCATCCGCGTCTCATGCCCGAGTTCTGGCAGTTCCCGACGGTGTCGATGGGCCTCGGCCCGATCAACGCCATATATCAGGCCCAGGCGAACAAGTACCTGACCAACCGCGGCATCAAGGACGCCAGCGACCAGCAGGTGTGGGCGTTCCTCGGCGACGGCGAGATGGACGAGGTCGAGAGCCGCGGAGCCCTCCAGCTCGCGGCGAACGACGGTCTCGACAACCTCAACTTCGTCATCAACTGCAACCTGCAGCGACTCGACGGCCCCGTGCGCGGCAACGGCAAGATCATCCAGGAGCTCGAGAGCTTCTTCCGCGGTGCCGGCTGGAACGTCATCAAGGTCGTCTGGGGCCGCGAGTGGGACGACCTGCTCGCCCGCGACGACGACGGTGCCCTCCGCACCCTCATGAACGTCACCCCCGACGGCGACTACCAGACCTACAAGACCGAGGACGGCGCCTACGTGCGCGAGAACTTCTTCGGTCGCGACCCCCGTGCCCTCGAGCTCGTCAAGGACCTCACCGACGACCAGATCTGGGGCCTCAAGCGCGGCGGCCACGACTACAAGAAGATCTACGCCGCCTTCAAGGCCGCCAGCGAGCACAAGGGCCAGCCCACGGTCATCCTCGCGAAGACGATCAAGGGCTACGGCCTCGGACCGTCGTTCGAGGGCCGCAACGCGACCCACCAGATGAAGAAGATGACGCTGGAGAACCTCAAGGACTTCCGCGACGCCATGCACATCCCGATCACGGATGCGCAGCTCGAGGAGAACCCCTACCTCCCGCCCTACTACCACCCGGGCGAGCAGGACGAGGCGATCCAGTACCTGCAGGAGCGTCGTCGCGCCCTCGGCGGCTACGTCCCCGAGCGTCGCACGAAGCACACGGCGCTCTCGCTGCCTGACGACTCGGCGTACGCCATCGCCAAGAAGGGCTCCGGCACGCAGGAGATCGCCACGACGATGGCCTTCGTGCGCCTGCTCAAGGACCTCATCCGTTCCAAGGACTTCGGCCACCGCATCGTGCCGATCATCCCCGACGAGGCCCGCACCTTCGGCATGGACGCGTTCTTCCCGAACGCGAAGATCTACAACCCCAACGGCCAGCACTACACCTCGGTCGACCGCGAGCTGCTCCTGGCCTACAAGGAGAGCCCGCAGGGACAGATCCTGCACGTCGGCATCAACGAGGCCGGTGCCCTCGCCGCCTTCACGAACATCGGAACCTCGTATGCGACGCAGGGCGAACCCCTCATCCCCGTGTACGTCTTCTACTCGATGTTCGGCTTCCAGCGCACCGGTGACGCCATCTGGGCCGCCGGTGACCAGATGGCCCGCGGCTTCATGATCGGCGCCACCGCCGGTCGTACGACGCTCACGGGTGAGGGCCTCCAGCACGCCGACGGCCACTCGTTGGTGCTCAGCGCCACGAACCCGGCCGTCGTCGCGTACGACGCCGCCTACGGCTACGAGATCGGGCACATCGTGCGCTCCGGCCTCGAGCGCATGTACGGCGGAGAGCACACCGACCCGAACGTGATGTACTACCTGACGGTCTACAACGAGCCGTACGTACAGCCCGCCGAGCCGGAGAACCTCGACGTCGAAGGCGTCGTGCGCGGCATCTACAAGCTGGCTGACGGCACTGTCGCCGGCCCGAAGACGCAGCTGCTCGCCTCCGGTGTCTCCGTGCCCTGGGCGCTCGAGGCCCAGAAGCTGCTCGCCGAGGACTGGGGCGTCTCCGCCGACGTCTGGAGCGTCACGAGCTGGTCGGAGCTGCGACGTGACGGTCTCGCCGCCGAGTCGCACAACTTCCTGAACCCGGATGCCGCTCCGCAGTCGCCGTACGTCTGGCAGAAGCTGGCCGGAGCCCAGGGCCCGTTCGTCGCCGTGACGGACTTCTCGCACGCCGTCCCCGACCAGATCCGCCAGTTCGTGCCCGGGCAGTACGCCACGCTCGGTGCCGACGACTTCGGATTCTCGGACACCCGCGCCGCCGCCCGTCGCTTCTTCAAGATCGACGGCCCGTCGGTCGTGGTGCGCGCTCTCGAGCTCCTCGCCTCGCGCGGTGAGGTCGACCGCAGCCTCCCGGCCCAGGCCATCGAGAAGTACAAGCTGCACGACGTGAACGCTGGAACCACCGGCAATGCCGGGGGCGAGAGCTAACAGCGACAGTGCCCACGACGCCGCGCACCAAGAAGGAGACGCTCGCCTGGCTCCGCACGATCTCAGGCGAGCTCTCCACTGCGACCATCAAGCGCCTCGAGGACACGCTGCCCTGGTACGGCGACATGCCGCCGGGGCGGCGGTCCGCGGTGGGCCTGGTGGCGCAGGCCGGCATCACCTCGTTCATCTCCTGGTACGACGACCCGAAGTCGATCCCGTGGATCGCGGCGGACGTGTTCGGAGCAGCTCCCCGTGAGCTGCTCCGTTCGGTGAGCCTCCAGCAGACGCTGCAGCTCATCAGGGTGGTCGTCGAGGTCGTCGAGCACCGCGTCAAGGACGGCAGCGTCGACCTCCGCGAGGCGATCCTGCTCTACTCGCGCGAGATCGCCTTCGCGGCAGCCGACGTCTACGCCCGTGCAGCCGAGGCTCGCGGGCTCTGGGACGCCAGGCTCGAGGCCCTCGTCGTCGATTCGATCCTGTCGGGCGAGTACGACGACGAGCTGCCGAGCCGAATCGCCGCCCTCGGCTGGCACGGACACGGTGCCGTCGCCGTTCTCGTCGGGACCACGCCCCGGATGCTGGACGTCGACGTGCTGCGTCGTGCAGCACGCCACATGGCAGCCGATGTGCTCATCGGAGTGCAGGGTGGCCGTCTCGTCCTCGTGATCGGGCGCGCCCGCCCCGAGGCGCGCGACGGAGAGGACTCCGAGCCGGCAGCGTCACTCGGATTCATGGACATCGCGAAGGCACTGGAGCCGCACTTCGGCGACGGGCACCTGGTGCTCGGTCACGAGGTGCCGAACCTCGTCGACGCCTCCAAGAGCGCCAAGGCCGCCCTGGCCGGGTTCGCCGTGGCTCGCGCGTGGCGCAATGCGCCGCGCCCCGTGCAGGCCGACGACCTGCTTCCCGAGCGAGCCCTCGCCGGGGATCCGCTCGCGCGGGCCACGCTCATCCACCGCATCTACCGGCCGCTCAGCGCGCACTCGACCGAACTGCTCAACACCCTGTGGAGCTACCTCGACAACGGTCGTTCCCTCGAGGCGACCGCCCGCGAACTCTTCGTGCACCCGAACACGGTGCGCTACCGCCTCAAGCGCGTCTCCGAAGTCATCGGCTGGGACGCCACGGGCTCGCGTGAGGCGCTCATCCTGCAGGCGGCCCTCGTGCTCGGAGCCATCAGCGACCCTGACCGCCGCGGCTGAGTCGGCGCCACCATGTGCGCCACGAACAAACGATCGGCGGAATCCTTGGTGAACCTCGACATCGCGCAGCGCCCAGCGGTTGGCAGACTGTACAGGTGATCGTCGTCGTCTGCCCTGGACAGGGCTCGCAAACCCCCGGTTTCCTCGCACCCTGGCTCGAGGTGCCCGAGAACGCCTCACTCATCGCCGAGTACTCGGAAGCGGCGGGCCTCGATCTGGCCGCGCACGGCACCACCTCAGACGCCGACACCATCCGCGACACGGCCGTCGCCCAGCCCCTCATCGTCGCTGCCGGCCTCGTCGCCTTCTCCTCCCTGGTGAAAGCCGCCGGGCGCGAGCGCATCGGCGGCGTGGCCGGGCACTCGGTCGGCGAGATCACCGCCGCCGCCGCCGCCGGCATCCTGAGCACCTCCGACGCCATGCAGTTCGTGAGCGAGCGTGCCGTGGCGATGGCTCAGGCCGCCGCCGCGATGCCCACCTCGATGAGCGCGGTTCTCGGAGGCGACGCCGCCGATGTCGTGGCGAAGGCCGAGTCGCTGGGGCTTCAGGCGGCCAACTACAACGGTGGCGGCCAGATCGTCGTCGCCGGCGCGGCGGACTCCCTCGCCCGGCTCGCGGACGAGCCGCCGGCAGGTGCGCGCGTCATCCCGCTGCAGGTCGCCGGCGCATTCCACACCCGTTACATGGAGTCGGCGCGCACGTGGCTCGCCGGTGCCGTCGACGGCTACGCGACCTCCGACCCCACCCTTCCGATCTGGACGAACAACGACGGTTCACGGGTCGAGTCGGGCGCGAAATACCTCGAGCTCCTCGTGACCCAGGTGGCGTCCCCCGTACGCTGGGACCTCACCATGGAGTCTCTCGCTGCTGCGGGAGTCACCGGAATCATCGAACTCGCTCCGGCCGGCGCGCTCATCGGGCTCGCCCGTCGCGGCCTGAAGGGCATCCCCAGCGTGGGCATCAAGACCCCGGACGACCTCGACGCCGCCGTCGCGCTCATCGAGCAGAACGCCTGACACGAGAGAGACCATGACAGTCCCCACCCTCACGCAGGCCACAGGCCCGGCCTTCACCCGCATCTACTCGATCGGCGCCGCACGCGGTGACCTCATCGTGCCGAACGACGACCTGGTCGGCCCGATCGACTCCTCCGACGAGTGGATCCAGCAGCGCACGGGCATCGTCACGCGCACCAGGGCCTCGGCCGGGGTGTCGGCAACCGATCTCGCGACCGCCGCTGCCCGGGAGGCCATCGCCAAGTCGGGAGTCGAGGCGTCCAAGATCGACCTCGTGCTCATCGCCACGATCAGCAACGTGCAGCAGACGCCGTCGATGGCCGCCGTCGTCGCCGACAACGTGGGCGCCAACCCCGCGGCCGCCTACGACCTGAACGCCGCCTGCGCCGGCTACACCTACGCGATCGCCCAGGCCGACGCCCTCATCCGCGCCGGTGCCGGCCACTACGCGCTGGTCATCGGCGCCGAGAAGCTCTCCGACGTCGTCGACCCCACCGACCGCTCGATCTCGTTCCTGTTGGGCGATGGAGCAGGCGCCGTCGTGATCGGCCCGAGCGACGCTCCCGGCATCTCCGCCACGGTGTGGGGCTCCGATGGATCGAAGGCGGATGCCGTCGGCATGAACGGGACCCTCACCGACTTCCGCGACGGCAAGGCCGAGTGGCCCACGCTTCGCCAAGAGGGCCAGACCGTGTTCCGTTGGGCCGTGTGGGAGATGGCCAAGGTGGCGAAGGAAGCGATCGACGCCGCCGGCATCACCGTGGACGACCTGTCGGCCTTCATCCCGCACCAGGCCAACATGCGCATCGTGAACGAGTTCGCGAAGCAGCTCAAGCTCCCGGAGTCCGTCGTCATCGCGCGCGACATCGAATCGACCGGCAACACGTCGGCCGCCTCGATCCCCCTCGCCACCCACCGCCTGCTGCAGGGCCACCCCGAGCTGAGCGGCACACTGGCGCTGCAGATCGGCTTCGGCGCCGGACTCGTGTTCGGCGCGCAGGTCGTCGTCCTTCCCTGACCCACTCGCCGTCACCCCTAAACTGAGTGACGGTCAAACGAAACCCCCCAAGGAGATAACAATGGCATTGTCCACCGAAGAAGTTCTCGCCGGCCTGGCCGAACTCATCAACGACGAGACCGGCATCGCAACCGACACGGTTGAGCTGGACAAGTCGTTCACCGACGACCTGGACATCGACTCCATCTCGATGATGACGATCGTCGTCAACGCTGAAGAGAAGTTCGACGTGAAGATCCCCGACGAAGAGGTCAAGAACCTCAAGACCGTCGGCGACGCCGTCTCCTTCATCGTGAAGGCCCAGGACTAGTCACGTTCGTCGCGGACGGGCCGGACCACCTCTGGTGAGTCCGGCCCGCCACCTCGGCCCGCGTGCGCACTCCCGCGTCGCGCGCCTGGAAAGATCCTCCCGGAGAGTTCAACCGTTATGACCAAGAAGATCGTCGTCACCGGAATCGGTGCAACGTCCCCCCTCGGCGGAAACGCGACCGACAGCTGGTCGAACCTGCTCGCCGGGATGTCGGGCGCCAGCGCCCTCCTGCAGCCGTGGGTCGAAGAGCTCGCGCTGCCCGTCACCTTCGCCGCACAGTCCGCCGTCAAGACCGCAGACGTGCTCGAGCGTCACGAGACCAAGCGCCTCGACCCCTCGAGCCAGTTCGCCCTCATCGCCGGGCGCGAGGCCTGGGCCGACGCCGGCTCCCCCGAGGTCGAGCCCGAGCGTCTCATGGTCGACTGGTCGACCGGCATCGGCGGCGTCTGGACTCTCCTCGACGCCTGGGACACCCTGCGCGAGCGCGGTCCCCGTCGCGTGCTGCCCATGACCGTTCCCATGCTCATGCCGAACGGCCCCGGAGCGGCCATCGGCATGGACCTGCATGCTCGCGCCGGCATCCACACCGTCGTCTCCGCCTGCGCCTCCAGCACCGAGGCCCTCGTCAACGCCTACAACCACCTGCAGGCCGGCCTCGCCGACGTCGTGATCGCCGGTGGTTCCGAAGCGGCGATCCACCCGCTGCCCATCGCGGCCTTCGCCTCCATGCAGGCGCTGTCGAAGCGCAACGACGATCCGGCGACGGCCTCCCGCCCCTACGACGTCACTCGCGACGGCTTCGTCCTCGGTGAGGGTGCGGCAGCCCTCGTCGTCGAGACCGAGGAGCACGCCAAGGCTCGTGGCGCACGTATCTACGCCGAGCTCGTCGGCGGATCCGTCACCAGCGACGCCTACCACATCACGGCTCCCGACCCCGAGGGCTCTGCCGCGGCCCGGGCCATGCTGGCCTCGATCTCGGGAGCGGATGCCTCCATCGGCGACGTCTCGCACATCAACGCCCACGCCACCAGCACCCCCGTCGGCGACATCGCCGAGTACAACGCTCTGCGGCGCGTGTTCGGTGACGCGCTCGACGGAATCCCCGTCTCGGCGACCAAGGCCTCGACCGGCCACCTGTTGGGCGGCGCCGGCGCCATCGAGGCGATCTTCACGGTGAAGGCTCTCGCCGAGCGTGTCGCGCCGCCGACGATCAACCTCACCGAGCAGGACCCCGAGATCCCGCTCGACGTCGTGACGACCCCGCGCGACCTCGGAACCGGAGACCTGCTGGCGATCAGCAACTCGTTCGGCTTCGGCGGCCACAACGCCGTCGTCGCGTTCCGCTCGGTCTAGTCACCGGTTGGTCCTGTCGCACAGGGGGGCGCGCGTGATGATCCGCCGTCCCCCTGTCGACGACGTGCAGACGCTGGCACCATCGTGTCCGAAGGCGTGACAATCACTCCGATTCGGGTCTAGGTTCTAGGAAGACCGCGGCGTCGCTCGGAAGGGGACTCTGGTGAGCAGTCCCGAGACGGACAAGGGCACGGCCACTTTCAACGGCAGGCTGGCGCTCCTGCTCGCGATGGCGATGTTCGTCCTCGTGGTCGACACGTCGATCATGAACGTGTCGATCTCGGCCGTCGTACGCGACATCGACACGACGGTCAGCGGGCTGCAGTCGGCCATCGCCCTCGAGGCGCTCGTGTCGGCGGCGTTCATCCTCATCGGGAGCAAGGTCGGCGACCTCATCGGACGCAAGAAGGCCTACGTCATCGGCCTCCTCTGCTACGCGACGGGAGCCGTGGCGATGGTTCTGGCGCAGTCGCTGGTACCCATCATCATCTTCTGGGCTGTGATCGGCGGACTCGGCGCTTCGCTGCTCCTGCCCTCCATGCAGTCCCTCATCCACGGCAACTTCGAGGGTGCGGCGCAAGCTCGGGTCTACGCGACGGTCGGGGCATCCGCCGCTATCGCAGCAGCGGTCGGCCCCCTGATCGGCGGGTTCATCACGACCTTCCTGTCGTGGCGGGTCGCCTTCGCCCTCGAGGCAGTCGTCATCGTCATCGTGCTGAGCGGGATCAAGCTCGTGCACGATGTGCCGTACACGGGTTCCCGGCAGGTCGATGCCCTCGGATCACTGCTCTCGGTCGTCGGAATGGGCGGGATCGTCATCGGCATCCTGGTCTGGCAGGAGGGAGGCGAGGCGGTCGGCATCCTGATCGCCGTCGGCGTGTTCGGTCTCGGCGCCCTCGCCTACTGGCTCGTGCGGCGCAAGCGCCACGGCAAGCCGACCCTGATCGATCCCGACCTGTTCCGCTCCAAACTCTTCCGGCTCGGGGTCAGCGGCCAGCTGATGCAGCAGATCGCACTCGGCGGAACGATGATCGTGCTGCCGATCTACCTCCAGATGGTGCTCGGCTACAACGCGCTGCAGGCCGGCCTGTCGATCGCTCCGCTGTCACTGACCATGTTCGGCGTGGCGATGCTCGCCGGGAAGCGCGTCGGTCGACGCCGCCCGGCCACGCTGATCCTCTGGGGATTCGTGCTCCTGACGGCCGGCCTGGTCATCCTCATCCCGGTGGTGCCGCGGGCGGATTCCGGGTGGTGGCTCCTGGTCCCGTTGATCATCTCCGGATGCGGCCTCGGGCTGCTCGTCTCCCAGCTCAACAACTACACCCTGTCGCCGATCTCCGACGAACGCGTGAGCGAGGCCGCCGGAGTGAACTCGGCCGCCGGTTCGTTCGGGCTGTCGTTCGGTCTCGCGTTCGCGGGCGCGATCATGCTCGCCTCGCTCTCGCTCATCTTCACCTCCATGGCCATGTCGAGCGATGTGCTCCCCGCCGACGAGAAGCAGCAGGTCTCCCAGGTGCTGGAGGAGGACGCCGAGATCATGTCGAACACGGCGCTCGAGGAGCTCCTCGTCGGTCAACCCGAGGAGATCCAGGACGAGATCATCCGGATCAACACCGACGCGCGCCCCATCGCGCTCCAGATCGCCCTGCTCATCCCGATCCTGGCCGGCTGCATCGGGCTGATCAACGGTTTCCGGATGCGCCGGCTCCCCGACCCCAAGTCCAGCGGCGCGGGCGAGGGCATGCTCCTCGGCTGACCTGCCCCGCACGCACCCGATGCGTACAGAAGCCCCGCGCTGTATTCAGCGCGGGGCTTCTGAGTTCGTGGAGCGTCGAGAGCTCAACCGACCTTGTGCAGCCAGATGACGGCGGCGTCATCGGAGGCGTGCCTGAAGACGTCGAGCTCGTCATCCCAGGCCTGTCCGAGAGCCACTCGCAGCTCGTTGTGCAGGTCGATGGCATTGAGCCCGGCGTTCTCCATCGCGGCACGGATGCGATCCTCGGAGATCACCATGTTGCCCGCGCTGTCGGTCTGGGCGAAGAAGACGCCGAGGTCGGGCGTGTGCATCCAGCGGCCGCCGTCGGTACCGGGGCCCGGGTCCTCCGTCACCTCGTAGCGCAGGTGCTCCCAGCCGTGCAGGGCCGAGGCGATGGCCGCTCCGGTGCCGGAGTCGCCCTCCCAGTAGAACTCGGCGCGCTGCGCGCCCTTGAGCACGGGCTGGTCGACCCAGGAGAAATTGACGGCGCGCCCGAGGGCACGACCTGTAGCCCACTCGACGTGCGGGCACAGTGCCCGCGGCGACGAGTGGACATAGACAACGCCCCGCGCAGTCGGTGCCTGACGGGCAGCTGGTGACGCCATGGTGCTCTCCGTTCGTGTGAGGTACGTCTTCCCCAACGACCTCGACCACGGATACCACGGCGATTGTGTGTGAACTTGTGCGGCCAGAGGCCGATACAGCAGATTATGCCTCACTTTCCTGATGGATGACAACAGTGTCATTCGGCCAGTCGGATGCCGGTTCCCCGGCGGCCGCAGAAGGTATGCTCGGTATGGATTTCTCAGGAGCGCGGAGGTGCCGGTGTCGGTCAGGAACGGTCTGCTCGCCGTGCTCACCCTGGGTCCGGCCTACGGCGCCCAATTGCACGCCGAACTCGGCGACAGGCTCGGTCATCGGCGCACCGTGAACATCGGCCAGGTGTACGCGACCCTCGAACGGCTCGGCGTGCAGGGCCTGGTGCGGGCGGCCGGCGTGACGGATGACGGACTTCCTCTGTACCGCATCACCGACGACGGCCAGCGGCAGGTCGAATCGGCACTCGTCGAAGCACCAGACGGCGCACCGGACTGGGCCGAGATGCTCGACGCCGTGCTCATGGCCACGTCCCTGCCCGGCGCCGACGCTCGGGAGCTGCTGGTCTCCTACCGGGAGCGCTGGCGGGCGATATCCGGAACCGCAGCAGACGGCACCAGCAGGAGCACCGCACAGAGCAGGCTCTCGGGGCGAGCGGATGCCGCTCTCTCAGCCGCCGCCCTCGGGTGGCTCGATGGTGTCGAGGCGGAGCTCGACGGCCTCTCCGGAGGGCACGACTCCGAGCTCGCTCGCGGCTACAGCACCACGCGACCGCGTCGGGGCAGGCCGAGCGCCTGAGCGCACCGCGCGCCGGTTGACGGGCCCGCTCATTTGGCCTCGGCGTAGTCGTCGACGATCGCCGCGCCGAGCGGGAAGTCGACTGGGAAGCTTCCGAAGAGCAACCGGCCCGCTGCCTCGGCGGCGAGTCGCACCTGCTCCGCGACGGCATCCGCCAGGGCCGCCGGGGTGTGCACCACGATCTCGTCGTGCAGGAAGAAGACCTGGTGCGGGCGTCCGGCGAAGACCGTGCCGGCGAGGGGACCGCTGGAGGCCGGCCCCTGCCCCGACGTCGACCCGGGTTGATCCGGCATCGCGAGGAGCGCGGTTCGCAGCTCCGCCATCCAGCACAGCGCCCATTCGGCTGCCGTGGACTGCACCACGAAGTTGCGGGTGAACCGTCCCCACTCGCGGGCACTGCTGCGCGCTCGCCTCTCGTCGGCCTCGGAGGCATCGGCGGCGCTCGCCTGCGACTGCACGTCGAACCAGGCTGCAGGCGGCAGCGGGGACGACCTCCCGAGCCACGACGTGACGCTCTCTCCGCGCTCACCCGCGCGGGCAGCCTCCTCGACCAGAGCGATCGCCCGGG
This sequence comes from Orlajensenia leifsoniae, assembly GCF_004570845.1. GTDB lineage: Bacteria > Actinomycetota > Actinomycetes > Actinomycetales > Microbacteriaceae > Orlajensenia > Orlajensenia leifsoniae. The sequence goes on from NZ_SPQZ01000002.1 coordinate 599,394, forward strand.
GATAGGCCCGCGTCAGCCGGGGCATCAACCGTCCGCTCTCCCCCGTCGTCGCCCCGTACATGGCGCCGAGCATGGCCACCTTGGCATGGGCCCGGGTCTCGACGACTCCCGTCGCCTGGATGCCGGCATAGAGGTCGACGCCGCGGCCTGCCGCGGCCATGGCGGTATCGGCCGACAACGCCGCGAGGATGCGCGGCTCCAGCTGGGCGGCATCCGCCACCACGAGCTTCCAGCCGGGATCGGCGCGCACGGCCGAGCGCACCTGCCGCGGCAGCTGGAGCGCGCCGCCGCCGTTCGTCGCCCAGCGGCCGGTGGCTGCTCCGCCGGGCACGTAGTCGGGACGGAAACGACCGTCGACGATCCACGCCTCCATCCAGGTCCAGCCGTTGGCAGAGAGCAGCCGCGCCAGCTTCTTGTACTCGAGCAGGGGTCCGATCACCGGGTGCTTGATCTCCCGCAGCTCCCACTGGCTCGTCGACGCGGCGTTGATGCCGCTGCGGCGCAGCGCCCGGAGCAGTTCCTGAGGCGAATCCGGGTTCAGCTGCTCGTCGTCGACGGCGGAGCGGATGGCGAGGACGAGCTCGTGCATGCGTGCCGGGCGCGCTCCGGCTGCCGGCCGCGGGCCCAGCGCCTCGGTGAGCACCTCGTCGTGGCGTTCGATGCTCCACGGCAGGCCCGCTGCGCGCATCTCGACCGCGATCAGCGCCCCGGCCGACTCCGCCGCGAGCAGCAGTCGCAGTCTGCCGGATGCCGCGGACCCGCGCACGGTCTCGAGCTGGCGGCGCCACTCGGCCAGGGTCTCGTCGACGGCGTCGGTCGGAGCGGCGACGTCATCGCCGGTGCCGGCGTCGAGCTCGACGTCGAACAGCGCGGTGTGGGTGGCCGGCGGGCGCTCGATCGCCGGCGCCGCGTCCCAGGCGCTGCGGGGCGCCTTCGAGAGCGCGCTGCCGCGTGTGAGCGTCGAGAGCCTGAGGATCGCGTGGGCGAGCCTCAGGTCGTGGCACCGGGCGACGCGCACACCGTGGCGCAGCAGCCGCGGGTACCAGCGGGCGGTGTCGTCCCAGACCCAGCGGGCCGCCGGGTCGGCCGCCGACTCGAGGCGAGCGAACGTGGCGAGGGCCGCGTCGTCGGCGTGCTGCATCCGTTCACCGACGGCAGTGCCCTCGGCGTCGAAGGCCTGCGTCGACGAAGCGCCCGAAGAGAGGCGGCCGACGATGAAGTGCACCCCACCATTCTCTCGGTTGACACGGACACCGCGGACCGCGCCGGGGTGACGATCAGGACGTGGGAACCGCCGTCTGCACCGTGCCGCGCCAGATCGAGTGGCTCTCGTCGGTGGGAGTCAGCTCTCCGACGTCGAGCATGCGACCGCGGAGCTTGGTGCGTACCTGGCGAACCGCCGAGCGCACCCCATCGATTTCCGGCGGGAGCACGATCGTCTCGATGTCCTCGGAGTCGGCATCCTGCAGCACCGCGCGCCAGCGCTGGTCGAAATCGTGGAACAGCTCGATCGTCACCGGCTGTCGGGCCTCTTCGCTCATGTCGCGATCCTGTCACGAAGACGCCCATCGGCGCGAGAGCCGGTTTGCCCCTGTGCACTCTGCCCGGAGCCGGCCAGGAGCTGGAGATCCGTCGAGCGTCGCAGGGTTCGTTCAGTGTCGGAGGATGCAGACTGGAGGTATGGCTCCCGACGCGACACTGACGTGGCGCCCTCGGCACGCCACCGACGTACGCCTCACCGTGGCCCGCCTCGGGCGCGGCGCCTCGGACCCCACCCACGGGTTCGCGCCCGACGGTGCCCTCTGGCGCACGACTCTCACCAGCGACGGTCCTGCGAGCATGCGCATCAGCCGCGACGGCGACGGGGCGCTCAGGTGCCAGGCCTGGGGGCAGGGGGCGGATGCCGCGGTGACGACCGCTCCGGCACTGCTCGGCGGCGACGACGATCCGAGCTCCTTCGAACCCGGACACCCCGTGATCACCGACGCCCATCGACGCCATGCGGGCCTGCGCATCCCGAAGACCGGCCGCGTGTTCGAGGCCCTGGTGCCGGCCATCCTCGAGCAGAAGGTGATCACGCTGCAGGCCACGGCCTCGTGGCGGCACCTCGTACGGCGATACGGCAGCGTCGCCCCAGGTCCCACGCCGGGACCGATGCTCGTGGTGCCGTCGCCGCGGACGTGGGCGATGATCCCGTCGTGGGAGTGGCACAAGGCGGGCGTCGACCCGCAGCGCTCCCGCACTGTCGTGACGGCGGCGCGCGTCGCGGATCGCCTCGAGGAGTGCTCGCAGCTCGCTCCTGCGGCCGCTGAGGCGCGCCTCCGGGCCGTACCCGGCATCGGCGTCTGGACGGCGGCCGAGGTCGCCCAGCGCGCCCTCGGAGACGCCGATGCCCTCTCCGTCGGCGACTACCACCTGGCGAACTACGTCGGTCACGCCCTGTACGGTCGTGACCGGTTCAGCGACGAGGACATGGTGCAGGCGCTCGAGTCCTGGCGCCCTCATCGCTACAGGCTCGTGCGGCTGCTTCAGGCGCACGGCGTGCCCGGACCTGCGCGTCGCGGGCCCCGCATGGAGTTCGTAGACCACCGTTCACGCTGAGAGAGGCATCCGATGGCCCGCTTGATCTGGTCGGGTATCCAATCGCTCGACGGCTACGTCGCCGACGCCTACGGCGATTTCGACTGGAGCGCCCCCGACGAGGAGGTGCATGCGTTCGTCAACGAGCGCGAGCGCGGCATCGGCACCTACCTCTACGGCAGGCGCCTCTACGAGGTGATGAAGGTCTGGCAGGACATCGATGAGACGTTCCCCGACGTATCCCCCGCGATGCTGGACTATGCCCGACTCTGGCGGGAGGCCGACAAGGTGGTGTACTCGACGACGCTGAGCACGGTGCCGCTCCCGAGGACTCGACTCGAGCGGCGGTTCGACGTCGACGCCGTGCGCCGTCTCGTGGCCGACGCCGACACCGACGTGGGAATCGGCGGCGCTGAACTCGCAGGTCTCGCCGTGCGTGCCGGACTCGTCGATCAGTACCAGCTCTACGTGAACCCCGTCATCGTCGGAGGTGGTTCGAGGTATCTCCCACCGGAGGTGCGCGTCGACCTAGAACTGACCGACGAGCATCGCTTCTCGAACGGCGTGGTCTACCTCGAGTACCGACGGCGCGGGTGACGACGCCCGCGCGGGGGTGTCAGGAGGTCAGCGCTTCTTCTTCGGCAGCGGCTCGATGGCGCCGGTGATCTGCACCCGTTCGCCCACCGGAGGAGCGACATCCGTCGCCGCGGCCCCGAGAGCCCGGTAGCCCTCGTCGTGGGACCACCGCGCACCGTCCCACCACCAGATCGCGGTGTCGACTTCGTACCAGCCGGCGGCAATAGGGGGCATCCCCAGAGACTATGAGGGCGGCTCGGCGGCGGTAAGTCCGCGTCCGGGTGGCACCGGTTCGGGGAGCCGCTCTGGTCAGGCCGGCCACGCTCATGGCAGGATGCGATGGACGACGAGGAGTTGCCCATGCACGCGAATTCCGCCATCGATCCCTCCGTGCCGCCGGCCTCGGAGGGCTGTTCCGCCTGCGAGTCGGACGGCGGGTGGTGGCTGCACCTGCGACGGTGCACGACCTGTGGATCCATCGGATGCTGCGACAGTTCGCCGGCACAGCATGCCACGGCCCACTTCACCGAGACCGGGCATCCGATCGTGCGCAGTTTCGAGCCCGGGGAGAGCTGGTTCTGGAACTACGAGAGCGACGCGTACACCGAGGGGCCGGACCTCGCTCCGCCCGTCGCGCGCCCGGACGGGCAGGGATCGCCCGCCCCGAGGGATCGCGTGCCTGCAGACTGGCGCAACCTGCTGCACTGACCGCAGGGTGCCTGCTCTCGGGCGTTGAAGTAGGGCGGACGGGACTTGAACCCGTGACCGAACGATTATGAGTCGCTTGCTCTAACCAGCTGAGCTACCGCCCCGCGCGACTACTCGGGGGTGGTCGCGTTGGTGATGTCGGTCACGGGATCCGTGACCGGCTCACCACGATACAGGCTCTCGAAAGTCGAGAGCGTGCGCTGGATGTCGTGCGGCACGATGAGCTGCACCGACTCCTTCTTCATGGCCTGGTACACCTCGGGAGACGCCGTCAGCACCTCGGTGAGCTTCGCCGCGAGGTCGTCGGGATTGCTCGGTTCGAAGAGGTGCCCGTTGACCCCGTCGTGCACGAGGTGCGGCAGCGCCATCGCGTTCGCCGCCACGACGGGGAGGGCCGAGGCCATGGCCTCCATTGTGGCGATGCTCTGCAGCTCGGCGATCGACGGCATCGCGAAGACCGAGGCCCGCGAGTAGGCCTCACGCAGCTGCTCGTCAGTGACGTAGCCGCGGAAGGCGACGCGATCGGCGATGCCCAGCTCACGCGACAGGTGCTGCAGGTTCTTGAACTGGTCGCCACCTCCGACGATCTCGAGCTTGGCGTCGAGTTCGGCCGGAAGCAGCGTCATGGCCTTCAGCAGGACGTCGATCTGCTTCTCGCCGGTCACGCGACCCACGAACAGGATGCGGTTCTCTGTGCGCGGCTCCCACGACGGCGAGTAGCGATCTGCGTCGATGCCGCACGAGATGGCGTGAACGCCACGCAGCCCCGTGGAACGTTCGAGGAACTCGGCAGCACGCTTCGTCGGCGTCGTCACGGACTCGGCACGGCCGAACGATCGACGAGCAGCCTTCCAGGCGAGGCCGATGGCCCACTCCTGCCAGGCCTTCGGGATGAGCGTGAACTCGAGCATGTTCTCGGGCATGAAGTGGTTCGTGCCGATGATGCGGATGCCGCGCTTCTCTGCCTGGATCGACATGCCGCGGCCGACGATGATGTGCGACTGGAAGTGCACGACATCCGGCTTGATCTCGTCGATGATGCGGGCACTGTTCTGGTTGATGCGCCACGGCATCACGAAGCGCAGCCAGTCGTGCGGGTACCAGCGCAGGCTGAAGAGGCGGTGAGCGGTGATCTTCTGCCCCTCGTACTCCTCGGTCCACGTGCCGTGCTTGCTGCTGGCGGCCGGCGCCATGACGTGCACGTCGTGGCCGCGGGCCGCGAGTCCGGAGGCGAGGCGTTCCGCGAACTTGGCCGCACCGTTGACGTCGGGCGAGAAGGTATCGGCGCCGATGAGGACGGTGAGGGGCTTCCTCGCGGTCTCCGCGCTGTCCGCGTGCGCGGAAGCAGTCGAACCGGGGGTGTCAGTCAAGTGGGATGTCCCTACGTATCTCGGCCGAGGTGATGGATCGGCGGGATGTGGACGCCGGGCGCTGTGGCGCCACCGGCGTTGTGGTGCCTATTCTAAACGGTTCCATCGGATGACGCGGCTGGAGTCGGTGGCTCGTCGACGACGAGATTGGTCTGAGGGTGGTGCTTCGACAGCAGGAACACGCCCCAGATGGCGATGGCCCCGACGAGCGCGAAGGCCCAGAGGGCCCACGGCGGAGCCTGCGAGGCCTCGTCGAGCACGACGATGCCGATCGTGACGGCCACGAGCGGGTCGATGACGGTCAGGCCGGCGATCACGAGATCCGGCGGGCCGGAGGAATAGGCGTTCTGCACGAAGTAGGCGCCGAGGGCTGCTGCCCCGATGAGGCCGAGCAGACACAGCACAGTGAGCCACGTGAAGTTCTCGGCCTGCAGGCGGCTGATGACGACCTTGGCGAGAGTGGCGACGAAGCCGTAGAGCACGCCGGCGCCGATGATGTAGAACAACGCCTTGAAGCGCTTGCGCAGGAACGCGAACGTCACGGCGAACAGCACGAGCACGACGGCGAGGATCGTGAGGATGGTGATCAGATCGGCATCCGAGACCGGCTTGTCGACGGCGGTGAACGCGGCGATCGTCACGAACAGGCCGACGCCTGCCACGCAGAGGCAGATGGCGAAGATGGAGAGACGGTTGAGTCGCACGTGCGAGACCCGGGCGTTGATGATCGCCGTGATCACGAGGGCGACAGCACCCAACGGCTGCACCACGATCAGGGGCGCCAGCGAGAGGCTGAACAACTGCAACACGATGGCTGCGCCGAGCATCGCCGTACCGAGCACCCAGGACGGCCGTCCGAGGAGCGCCAGCAGCTGACGCAGGGTGAGGCCGCCGCCGGTGTCGCCGAGCGATTTCTCGACCTTGCCGACCCCGCGATACTGCAGCTGGGCCCCGATCGACAGGAAGACTGCGCCGATCAGGGCGAGCACGATCCCGAACACCTGGGCCGGGTTCTGCGTGAACACCTCGGTCACGTCTTCAAATCCTCCGCCGTTGAACACCTGTCGACCCTAACCCGAGCGCCGCCGATATCCTCGGAGAATGGCCGTACACCCCATCAGGATCACCGGAGACGACGCGCTCCACTCCCCCGCAGCCCCTGTCATCGAGTTCGACGACGAGCTCCGCAGGCTGGTCGCCGACATGTTCGAGACGATGGATGCGGCTCCCGGTGTCGGCCTCGCGGCACCGCAGATCGGCGTGCCGCTGCGCATCTTCACCTACACCTGGGTCGAGGACTCGGGCGAGCACGTGCGCGGCGTCGCGATCAACCCCACCCTGTGGATCACGCCGGTGCCCGCCGGCATAGCCGATGAGGACTCCGAGGCCGAGGGCTGCCTCTCGTTCCCCGGCGAGCGTTTCGGACTGCGGCGCGCCGGGCGTGCCATCCTGCAGGCGTTCGACGCCGACGGAGAGCCGTACGAGATCCGTGCCGAGGGCTGGCTCGCCCGCATCTTCCAGCACGAGTTCGATCACCTCGAGGGCGTGCTCTACACCGATCGCCTCGACGGGCACGACCAGAAGATCGTGGCCAAGCTCACGCGCAAGCGCGGATGGGGTGTTCCCGGCAACGCCTGGATGCCCGGGGTCGACAACCTCGACGCCTAGACGGATCAGGTGACGGCGCGGATGCCGGCAGCGACGAGCGCGGCGGCGATGACGACGATGATGAACGGCACCCTGAGCGCGTAGAGCGCTGCCGCGACTATCACGGCGGGAACCCGTGCGTCGATCACGATGTCCTGCCCGTCGGCGAAGGTCTGCACGGCGATGAGGGCCGCCAGCAGCGCCACGGTGAGCAGGTCGGCGATGCGCGACGGCGTCGGAGCCTCGAGCAGGCGCTGCGGTATCAGGTAACCGGCGAACTTGAAGGCGAGCGTCGCGATCGACGCCAGGATGACGACCTGCCAGAGCGTCACGATCGTGCCTCCTTCCCGAACCAGTTGAAGGCACCCACGACGACGGCGACGGATGCCGCGACCAGCACGGGCAGACCGGGCATGAGCACCGGGGTGAGAGCCGTGGCGACGACGGCGGCCCCGACGGCCACGGCCGCGGCCTGCACGCGCTTCAGTCGTGGCCACAGGAGCCCGAGGAATGCCGCCGCAGCCGCGGCGTCCAGTCCCCACGCCCGAGGGTCGCCCAGTGCGTCGCCGATCAGGGCACCGGCGAGCGTGGTGAGGTTCCAGCCCACGAACACGACGAGCGCCGTCACCCAGAAGCCGACGCGGCGGAGATGGCCCGTGGGCTGGGCGAGAGACACGGCGGTCGATTCGTCGATCGTGCCCCAGGCGGCTGCGAGGCGGTACCACCACGGTCCGATGCCGACGATGGGCGCCATCCGCATGCCGTAGATGGCGTTGCGCGATCCGAGCAGGCCCGCTGTCGCTATGGCGCTCGGCCCGGCGGCGACCCCGCCGCCGGCGATGATCCCGATGAGCGCATACTGGGATCCGCCCGTGAACATCACGAGGCTCAGGAAGCAGGTCTGCCAGATGTCGAGGCCCGCGGCGACCGAGAGGGCGCCGAAGGAGATGCCGTACGCGGCGGTGGCGATTCCGACGAAGAGTCCGGAACGGATGGCGATCCGTTCAGCTGCCGAGCCCCGGCCATCGCCCTCCGGCGTGTCGGAGACCTGGTCTCCACCACCGGGCTGGTCGCCGGCCGCTCGGATGCCCTCGTCGGTCATCGCGCGAGTTCGACCCCGTGCACGCCGTTGTGGAACCGCAGGGCCGGGAACACTGCGGAGACGCTGAAGCCGACCCCGGGAACCGAGTTGGCGCTGAAGACGCCGCCGAAGAGCTCGGCGCGCTGGCGCATCTGCGAGATGCCGGCCCCGGAGATGGTCTCGGTCAGGGCGCGCAGGTCGTCGTCGATCGAGGTCGCGTCGGCACGCGCCTCGTCGCCCTCACGGCGGAGAGCGGCACGGATGCCGTCGTCGTCGATGGTGACCTGGAGTCCCTCCTCGGTCCAGACGAACGACACTCGGGCCTCGGTGCCGACACCGCCGTGCTTGAGCGAGTTGGCGAGGGCCGCCTGCAGGATGCGGTAGACCGCGAGCTCGGCGCCCGGCTTGAGCTCGTAGCGCTCACCGGATTCCTCGAAGCTGATCACGAGCCCGGCATCGCGCATGACCCGGAACAGGTTCTGGGCCGATTGGAGACCGGGCTGAGGCGAGCGCAACGACTCTCCCTCGCGGGCCACCGTCAGCACGCGGCGCATGTCGCCGAGGGCGGTGCGACCGGCATCGACGACACCGGTCACGGCACGCACGGCCGACGACGGGTCGCTCTCGGCGGTGTACTTGGCACCCTCGGCCTGGGAGACGAGGCGACCGACGGCGTGCACGGCGACGTCCTGCAGGTCGCGCACGATGCCGAGGCGACCGGTCTGCTCGGCGAGCGACAGCTCCAGGTCGATGCGGGTGCGCTCGGCGCTGGTCCAGTCGCGGTCGACGCGACGAAGTCGCGTGCGCGCGCTCAGCCAGAGCACGAGCAGCACCACCGCCAGCACCGCCAGGACGGCGGATGCGACCATGAGTGCGCTGGTGGCTGCGGGGCTGTTCAGCCAGTCCATCGTTCTCCTCTCCCGCTGCGTGCGGGTCGAGGAGACTCTACCGGAGAGGCCGAGCGACCCCGATTCCGCCCGCTGAGGCCCGGCTCAGACCGGGCCTCAGTGAACGAGGGGTCAGGCTGCCGGGCGTGCCGCGCGCAACACCTCGAGGCGAGCGCGGTACTCGACCTCATCGATGTCGCCGCGGGCGAAACGGTCCGCGAGGGTCTGCTCCGCCGCGACGGCGTTCCAGGCACCGGATGCCGGTCCGTGGCCATAGCCGGGTCCGTACCCGTAACGCGCCCAGCGGCGGCGTCCGAGGGTGACGAACAGCGCGATGATGCTGATCCAGAAGAGCGGGACGAAGAGGAACAGCCAGCCCCACCCGCCGGCCCAGGGGCCGACGTGGGCTGAGACTGAAGCGAGGGCGATGGAGGACGACAACATGGGATTTCCGATCGGTCACGGGCACCGGACGATGCCACTCCTCGAGACTCCCAACCAGCGCCTCGCGGCGAATCCGCTCGGGGGCGTCACTTCGGCTACTCCCTCGGGTGCAGCATCCGGAACCCGGCGGCACCAGGTCGATCCGAGTACCCCGCAGCTGCCGGTCGGCTAGGACCAGCCCGGACGCACCAGGCCGGCCTCGTACGCGCTCACCACGAGCTGCACCCGATCGCGCGCCCCGAGCTTCGTCATGATCCGCGAGACGTGGGTCTTCGCCGTCAACGGACTGAGGAACAGCCTCCCGGCGATCTCGTCGTTGCTGAGGCCGTGGGCGACGAGCTCGAGCACCTCGAGCTCGCGAGCGGTGAGAGCGTCGAAGATCCCGCTGACCGGCGCCTCCTTGAGCCCCGACGCCATTCGGGAGAGAAGACGTCTCGTCACCCCCGGGGACAGCAGCGCGTCCCCGGCGGCGACGACGTGCACGGCGCGGATGAGTTCCGCGGGCTCCGTGTCCTTCACGAGAAAGCCGCTGGCGCCGGCCCTGATCGCCTCGGCCACGTACTCGTCGAGTTCGAAGGTCGTCACGATCACGATGTGGGTCCCGTCGAGTTCCGGATGTGCCGTGATCTCGCGGGTCGCCTGCAGCCCGTCTCCGTCGGGCATCCGGATGTCCATGAGAACGACATCGGGACGGGTCGCGATGATGCCGGAGACGGCACTCGAGCCCGTCGCGGCCTCCCCGACGACCTCGAGGTCGGGCTCAGCGTCGAGCAAGGCACGGAAGCCCGCGCGCACCAGGTGCTGGTCGTCGGCGATGAAGACCGAGATCACGGAAGCGCCTCCTCACGGCGTGGGATGCGCACCTCGAGCCGAAGGCCGCCGCCCGGCTGCCATCCTGCACTGACCGTGCCGCCGACGAGTGCCGCCCTCTCGCGCATGCCGAGGAACCCGCGGCCCTCCTCGATCGGGTCGCCGCCGTGGCCGGTGCCGGAATCGCTGATGGTCACGATGTCGACGCCGTCCACGGTCGACAGCTCCACCAGCGCCGTTCGCGCCTCGGAGTGACGGGTGACGTTCGTGAGTGCCTCCTGCACGATGCGGTAGATCGTGCGATCCGTGGCGGTCGGAGGGTCGGCCGACAGGTGGCCCTGCAGGGTCACCGTGACGCCGAGTGCCTCGAGCGAGGCTGCCAACGCTGGCAGACGTGCGAGGCCGGGTTCCGGCACGAGCGGAGCGCTGTCATCCCCTGATCGCAGGAAGCCGAGCACGCCGCGCACCTCGTCGAGCGCGGTGCGGCTGGTCTCCTTGATGTTCGCGAGGGCCTCCGCAGCCTTCTCGGGCTGGCTCTCCATTAGGTGCAGCCCCATCCCGGCCTGCACGTTGATGGAGGACAGGGAGTGCGCGAGCACGTCGTGGAGCTCACGGGCGATGCGGAGCCGCTCGAGTTCTGCCTCGCTCTGCCGGGCTCGCAGCTGCTGCTCGCGGAAGCCGCGGTAGCGCTCGATGCGGCTGCGGGCGGCCTCCCCGGCTCCCACGAGAATGCTCAGCACGAGCAGAACGATGAGGGAGCGCACGAGCGAGGCCCACTCCCCCGACACCGTGCCGTATGCCAGCGCGGCGATGACTCCGGCTCCGATCGTGCTCCAGACCCACACTCGAGCGCCTCGCGCCGTCGCCTGCACGACGGCGAACGCGAGGGGAACTGCGGCGAACGGCGGCCCGAACGGCACGATCACCAGGGCCGGTGCTATCGCCAGCGCCACGACCGCGACTGTCGGGCCGGGATATCGCGGCAGGAGCAGCAGCAGGTACGAGGCCGCGAAGGCGACGACGGATGCCGCGATCAGCGCGCCGTCGGCACCGGACACCACGAGCCAGACGAGCACCGGCAACTGGACCAGCTGCGAGAACACGACGGCGAACCACCGCACTCGACGAAGCGGTCGCGGGTCGTCGTCCATCCAGCGTCCCCAGGGACCCCGGTGCGGTCCCGTCCAGTCGGCACCCGGGGCGCCGGGGTGAGACCAGCGCTCGGAGGACGGCATGATTCGATCGTAGCGATGGCGTCGGGCGCAGTCGTCACGCCGCGGGAGGCTCCCGGGCTGCTCCGCCGGGAGTACACGGCCGGTCGCAGCGGTGTTGCGCCTTAAAGTGAAAAGGACCGGAGGGGTGGAGCCCTTCCGGTCCTTCGCTCCCCGACTTGGACTCGAACCAAGAACCTACCGGTTAACAGCCGATTGCTCTGCCAATTGAGCTATCGAGGATCAGCACTTTCGCGCCTCGTCTACTTTATCAAAAGTTCGGCCACAACAAAATCGAGGAGCTCAGTAACCGACCTCGGGGTCGACCACTCCGATGAACTCGCCGGAGCGGAGAAGCGCCTCGACATTGTGGCGGATTCGTTCCGCCAGCAGGGGCGCCGTCATCTCGGGGGTGTCCGCCATGTGCGGGGTGATGATGACGTTCTCGGCGCTCCACAGCGGGTGCCCGTCCGGCAGCGGTTCCGGGTCGGTCACGTCGACGGCCGCGCCGGCGATCGTGCCGTCGTTCAGGGCGGTGACCAGCGCATCCGTGTCGACGAGACCGCCCCGGGCGATGTTGACGAGATACGCCGAATCCTGCATGAGCTCGAACTCGGGGCTCCCGAACAGGTGCCGGGTTCCGCCGGTGAGCGCAGCGGCGACGACCACCAGGTCGGCCCGCGGCAGGACCCGGTGGAGGTCATCCGCGCCCACGGTCTCGGCGGCGCCGGGAACGGCATCCGCTCGCCGCCTGACGATGGTGATGCGCGGCGCGAACGGCTCGAGGAGGCGGATCAGCTCGATCGCGATGCCGCCGGCACCGATGATGACGACCTCCCGGCCGTAGAGGGAGACTCCCCGCGGCTCGGAGTCCCACGAGGTGGCACGGATGCGGCGCGGCAGGAAGCGCATGAGAGCCAGCGAGAGCGCCAGGGCATGCTCGGCGACGGGCTGCGCGTACGCTCCCTTCGCGCTGGTCCAGAGCAGGTTCTCGCGCGAGTGCTCGCGGATGCTGTCGGAGAACGCGTCGACCCCGGCGAAGGGCAGCTGCACCCACTCGACCTGCGGATTGGCATCGAGCACGGCGCCGAGTTCGGCGGCCCGGGCATACGACAGCCACACGATGCCGCGGGTGTCCGGGCCGAGCGGCGCGGTCGTGCCCCCGGCATCCGTGACCGCCGTCTCGAAGACCGCACTGCTGCGCGGGAGGAGCGCGACACTACCTGGCCGGGGCCGGTGGTATCGAGCGCCGTCGTCGGTCTCGGGCGCCAGCACGGCGCGGTGGATGGGTGCGTTCGCGGTCATCGCTCAGTCCTGTTCGCTCGCGCCGGACAGGCCGACGAGCTCGGAGGCCAGGCGTTCGACGTACGGATGCAGCGGGTTGGCGAGCACGTCGTCGATGGTGCCGTACCCCACCAGCACGCCGTCCTTCAGCACGGCGATGCGATCTGCGATGCGCCGGAGCACGGCGAGGTCGTGGCTGATGACGAGGGCGGAGAACGCGCTGTGCTCCTGCAACTCGCGGATGAGGTCGATGATCGAGTGGCGCACGAGGGCGTCGATGGCCGCCGTCGGCTCATCGGCGATCAGCAGTGCCGGGTCGAGCACGAGCGCTCGGGCGATGGCGAGACGCTGGCGCTGGCCGGCGCTCAGCTCGTACGGGTAGCGCGGAATAACGCTGAGGGGCAGGCGCACAGCGTCGACCATCGTGACGACGCGGGCCTCGAGGGCCTTGCGGTTGTAATGCCTGTCGCGCAGCAGGATGGGCTCGGCCACGATCTCGGAGACGGTGAAGTTCGGCGGCAGGTTCTCGGAGGCGTCCTGCGCCACGTAGCCGACCTCGAACATCAGCCTGTCTGCATCGCGGCGGCGGAGCTTGCGCAGCGACTCCCCGAAGACCTCGGCGTCTCCCCCGGTGATCACGGGATGCACGTCGCCGCGCGGAGCCTCGAGGAACTGGCCGGCCAGCACCCGGGCAATGGTGCTCTTGCCCGACCCGCTCTCGCCGAGGAGGCCGAGCACCTCCCCCGGCTGCACCCGCAGGTCGAGCCCCCGCACCGCCACGAAGGCGGGCGAGGGCCCGTGCGCCGGGTACTCGATCGTCAGATCACTCGCGAGGATCGGATAGCCGTGCTGCGCGTTGCCCACCATGCTTCTACTCTGCCTCCCGCAGGGCGTGCAGCGCATCCCTTCTGAGCGCTTGCTCAGCCGGATCGGGCACGGGGAGGGAGGCGAGGAGGCGCTGGGTGTACGGATGCTGCGGAGCTCCGAGCACCTCGGCTCCGGTGCCCTCCTCGACGAGCTTGCCCTTGTAGAGCACCGCGATGCGGTCGGCGAGGAGGTCGACGACGGCCAGGTCGTGGCTGATGAACAGCGCCGCGAAGCCGAACTCGCGCTGCAACTCGGCGAAGAGCTCGAGCACGCGCGCCTGCACCGACACGTCGAGCGCGCTGGTCGGCTCGTCGGCGATGAGCAGCTTCGGCTCGAGGGCGAGAGCACGGGCGAGGCTGGCGCGCTGACGCTGGCCGCCCGAGAGCTCGTGCGGGTAGCGGTCTCCGTAGCTGCGCGGAAGCTGCACGGCCTCGAGCAGGTCGTCGACCCGACCGCGCGCCGCACCCGGGCTGGACGACAGGCCGTGGATGACCAGCGGCTCGGCGACGCATTCGGCGATGGTGAGCAGCGGGTTGAAGCTCGACGCCGGGTCCTGGAACACGAAGCCGATGTTGCTGCGGGTCTTCTTGAAGTCGCGCTCGCGCACGCCGTTCATCTCGTGGTCGAGCACCGAGAGGGAGCCGCCGGTCACCCGGGTCAGCCCGCCGATGGCACGGCCGATCGTCGTCTTGCCCGATCCGCTCTCGCCGACCAGGCCGAGCACCTCTCCGGCGCGGATGTCGAAGCTCACACCGTCGACGGCGACGAAGCCGGCGCGGCCGAAGCGTCCGGGGTACTCGATGCGCAGGTCCTGCGCCACGACGACGGGGGCGTTGCTCGACCAGTCCGTGGTGCGTGCGCTCGCGCGGTCGGCGGCGGTGAGAGTGCCCTGTCCGACGTGGGGAACCGAGGCGAGCAGGCGCTGCGTGTACGGATCCTTCGGCGCGGAGAAGAGCGTCGCGACGTCCGCCTCCTCCACGACCTCGCCCTGGTACATGACGGCGACGCGGTCGGCCAGGTCGGCCACCACGCCCATGTTGTGGGTGATGAGCACGATGGCCGCACCGAACTCGTCGCGGCAGCGACGCAGGAGGTCGAGGATCTCGGCCTGCACCGTGACGTCGAGTGCCGTGGTCGGTTCGTCGGCGACGATGAGGCCCGCGTCGAGCACGAGCGCCATGGCGATGACGACGCGCTGCTTCTGTCCGCCGGAGAACTGGTGCGGGTAGTAGTCGACGCGCTTCTCGGGCTCGGGGATGCCGACCCTGCGCAGGATGTCGATGGCCTGCTCGCGCCCGGCCTTCTTCGACACCTTTCCGTGGGCGCGGAGCCCCTCGATGATCTGCCAGCCGACGGTGAACACCGGGTTGAGCGCCGTCGAGGGCTCCTGGAACACCATCGCCACGTCGGTGCCGCGCACGCGGCGCAGCTCCTTCTTCGACAGGGTGACGACATCCGTCGACGACGAACCGTCCTTACTGCTCAGGATGACCGCACCACTCACGGTGGCGGTCTCGGGCAGCAGCCCCAGGATGGTCTTCGCGGTGACGGTCTTGCCCGAGCCGCTCTCGCCGACGATGGCGAGCACCTCGCCCGGACCGACGGACAGGCTGACGTCGGAGACGGCCTTCACCGCACCGGCGTCGGTCGCGAAGGAGATGCCCAGCTTCTCGATGGAGACGACGTTCGTCATGGTCGGACCTCGATTCCGTGCTCGTCGAATGATTCCCCGTCTTCCAGGCCGGCGAGTCCGCCGGGACCGGCCGACAGGGTGCCGCCGGGGACCACGGAGGTCTCGGAGACGGTTCCGGATGCCTTCGCCACAGCGCGGCGACCGCGCAGGCGCGGGTCGGCCAGGTCGTTCAGGCTCTCGCCCACCAGGGTGATGCCGAGGACGGTGAGCACGATGGCGAGGCCCGGGAAGAGGGCGGTCCACCAGATGCCGCTGGTCACGTCGGAGATGGCCTTGTTGAGGTCGTAGCCCCACTCGGCGGCGGCCGTCGGCTCGATTCCGAAGCCGATGAAGCCGAGACCGGCCAGGGTGAGCACGGCCTCGGAGGAGTTGAGCGTGATGAGCAGGGGCAGCGAGCGGGTGGCGTTGCGCAGCACGTGCCGGAACATCACGCGCGTGTTGCTGGCGCCGAGCACGCGGGCGGACTCGACGTAGGCCTCGGCCTTGATCCGCACGGTCTCGGCGCGGATCACCCGGAAGTACTGCGGAATGTAGACCACGGTGATCGAGAGGGCAGCCGCCAGGATGCCGCCCCACAGGCTCGACCTGCCCCCGGAGATCACGATCGAGAGCACGATGGCGAGGAGCAGCGAGGGGAACGCGTAGATCGCGTCGCACACCACGACGAGGAGCCTGTCGGGCCATCCGCCGAAGTAGCCGGAGACCAGGCCGAGGAACACGCCGATGAAGATGGAGAACACGACGGCGAGCACGATGACGAGGATCGCCGTCTGCGCTCCCCAGATCACCCGGGAGAACACGTCGTAGCCGCCGACGGTGGTGCCGAGCAGGTGCTCGGCCGACGGGGGCTGCTGGGCGCCGAACGCGACGCCGTCGGCGCGGAGCTGGTTGTACTTGTACGGCGCGAGCAGCGGCGCGAAGATCGCCGTGAGGACGAAGATCGCCATGAGCACGAGGCCGGTCACGAGCATGCCGCGCTGCAGGCCGACGCTCTGCCGCAGCTGGTGCACGACGGGAACGCGCTGCCAGAGGCTGCGCTTGGGCGGGGTCGCCGCGGGAGCCGCGGACGGGGTGATGGTCGTCATGGTCAGTACCTCACTCGCGGGTCGACGACGGCGGCTATGACGTCGACGATGAAGTTCGTCAACGCCACGATCACCGCAAGAAGCACGACGATGCCCTGCACCGCCACGTAGTCGCGGGCCTTGATGAACTCGATCAGCATGAAGCCGAGGCCCTTCCACTCGAAGGTCGTCTCGGTGAGCACAGCTCCGCCGAGCAGCAGCGCGATCTGCAGGCCGATCACGGTGATGATCGGGATGAGCGCAGGACGGTAGGCGTGCGTGCGCACGAGCCGGAACTCGCTGACTCCGCGGGAGCGTGCGGCGTCGACGTAGTCGGTCGAGAGGGTGCCGATGACGTTGGTGCGCACCAGTCGGAGGAAGACGCCGGCGGTGAGCAGGCCGAGTGCGATGGCGGGCAGCACGGCATGGGCGAGGACGTCGAGGAGTACCTCAGGGTTGCCGGTCTGGATCGCGTCGATCGTGTAGAAGCCGGTCTTGTTCGAGAGGAACTCCATCTCGAGCTCTGCAGAGGTCGAGGCGCGCCCGGCGATGGGCAGCCAGCCGAGCCAGACCGAGAACACGAGCTTGAGGAGCAGGCCCGAGAAGAACACCGGGGTCGCGTAGAACAGGATCGCCATGATGCGGAAGATGGCATCCGGATACTTGTCACGGAAGTACGCCGCGACCATGCCGAGCGGGATGCCGATGACGAAGGCCACGAGCAGGCTGTAGAAGGCCAGCTCGAAGGTGGCGGGACCATAGGTGAAGAGCACCTCGGTCACGGGCCGGTTCGTCGAGATCGTCGTGCCGAAGTTGCCCGTGAAGACCTGGCCGAGGTACTCGAGGTACTGCACGAACAGCGGACGGTCGTAGCCGGCGGCGTGAATGCGCTCGGCCAGCTGCTCGGGCCCGAGGCGGCCACCTTGGGCGGCGGTGATGGGGTCACCCGTCGTGCGCATGAGCACGAAGACCAGGGTGACCAGGATGAAGATGGTCGGGATGATCAGCAGGAATCGCACCAGCAGGTAACTGCCGAGGCTTCCTCCTGACGAGCGTTTGCGAGCAGTCGGCGTCTTCGTCGCCTCGGGCGTCAGTGCCTCTGTGGTCATGCGTACCTCACGTTTTGGTGCAGAAGTGTGGGGACGACCCGCTTGCGCGGGCCGCCCCCGGTTTTTCACGCTGGAGAAACTCTAGCCGTGGAGCTCTCAGC
Source organism: Orlajensenia leifsoniae (assembly GCF_004570845.1). Taxonomy (GTDB): domain Bacteria; phylum Actinomycetota; class Actinomycetes; order Actinomycetales; family Microbacteriaceae; genus Orlajensenia; species Orlajensenia leifsoniae. Next base: position 616,826 of record NZ_SPQZ01000002.1, read on the forward strand.
CCTTGGCGAGAGCGCCGTAGCGGAACTTGAACGACGCGTCGAGCGTGTCCTCGGTTCCGGTGACGTCGGTTCCGGTGACGGCGACCTGAGCACCCTGGAGCAGCGGGATGGTCGACAGCTGGGCCGCGACCTTGTCCTGGATCTCCTCGATGACCTTGGTGCGCTCGGCGGGGTCGGTGGTCGTGGCCTGCTTGAGGATCAGGTCGTTGACCTCCTTGTCGTCGTAGTGGTTGCCGAGGAAGTTCTCCGTGAGGAAGAACGGCGTCAGGTAGTTGTCGGCGTCCGAGTAGTCGGGGAACCAGCCGAGCTGGTACTCCGGGTACACGTCGGTGGTGCGGTCCTTGGAGTACTGCACCCACTCGGTGGTCTGCAGGTTCACCGTGAAGAGGCCGCTCGACTCGAGCTGGTCCTTGACCAGTGCGTACTCGTCACCCGACGAAGGACCGTAGTGGTCGTTCGAGTACTGCAGGTTGAGCACGACGGGCTCGGTGATGCCGGCCGCCGTGAGGGTCGCCTTCGCCTTGTCGGCATCCGGTGCACCCTGTCCGTCGCCGTAGAGGCCCTTGAGGGACTCGGTGGCACCGGTCAGACCGGCCGGGACGTAGGAGTACAGCGGGGTGTAGGTGCCCTTGTAGACCTGGTCGGCGATCTCGTCGCGGTCGACGAGGTCGGCGACGGCCTGACGCACGGCGAGAGCCTTGGCCGGGTCGGCCTCGGGGGTCTTGGCGCCGAAGGCCTGGGTGTCGAAGTTGAAGACGATGTAGCGGATCTCTCCACCGGGACCGTCGACGACCTTCACCTTGTCGTTGCCGCGGAGGCTGTCGATGTCGGTGGCGGAGAGGCTACGGAACGCGACGTCGATCTCGCCCTCCTGCACGGCGAGCTTCAGGTTTGAGGCGTCGGCGTAGTACTTGACGTTCACGGTGCCGGTCTTGGCAGGCTCGAGAACACCGTCGTAGTCGGGGTTCGCCTTGTACTGGATGAGGTTGTTGAAGTCGTAGCTCGAGATCGAGTACTGACCGGCGAATGCCTTGCCCTTGACGATGTCGTCGTCGGAGGTGAGTGCGTCGGCGGAGAAGACGTCCTCGTCGACGATCGGGCCGGCGGGGCTCGAGAGGATCTGCGGGAAGACCTGGTCGTTGGCCGACTTGAGGTGGAAGACGACGGTGGTGTCGTCGACGGCATCGGTGGACTCGAGGTTGTAGAGCAGCGACGACGGGCCGTTCTCGTCGGCGATCTTGAGCTGGCGGTCGAACGTGAACTTCACGTCGGATGCCGTGAGCTCGTTGCCGTTGGCGAAGGTGAGGCCGGGCTTGAGCTTGACCGTGTACTCGGTCGGAGCCGTGAACTCGGCGGACTCGGCGATGTCGGGCTCGACATCGGGGCTGCCGTACGGCGTGTTCATCAGGAAGGGGAACACCTGGTTCATCACGGCGAAGGAGCCGTTGTCGTACGAGCCCGCCGGGTCGAGGACCGTGATCTTGTCGGTCGTGCCGATGGTGAGCGTTCCACTGGAGCCGGAGTCCTTGTCGGACCCGCCGCCTGCGGCACAGCCGGAGAGCGCGAGCGCAGCAGCGGTGAAGCCCGCGGCGACGATGATGGCGCGCTTGCCGGTCTTGGATGCGGATGTCATATCCGTCTACCTCTTCCTGTCGATGTGTGATGCGCGATGCACGCAGAGATGTACCCCGGATGAATCACGCGTACACCTAGAACTAACACACGCGTGTTTCACGAATGTGTTTCAGGGCACCTTCTGCGCCCAAAGGTTACAGAGCTGCAATCATGTTGCGTCGATGATGGCCGGGCCGACGGATGGTGCGCGTCGAGGTCATTCCTCGCGCAGAGCCCGTCGTTCCGCCTCGAGTTGCACCAGGCCGCGCTGGAGTGCCGTGTAGGTCTCGCGGTCGGTCGCATCGGTTCGCTGGAGGCGCCCGAGGAGCTCGCTCTTGCGGCGCAGCAGGTCGCGGTCGATGAGCGACAGCGCCACTCCGCGCGCATAGCCGGCGAGTTCGCGCTCGCTGCGCTCGGGGATGGGGGCGACGGCCAGCTGCTGCACGAAGTCGCGCAACGGCTCGGGAACCTCGGTGACGACGCGACCGAGCCAGTCGGGCTGCGCGATGGTGTCGACGGTGGAGGCGATTCCGTCGCGCACGACGCCGAGCGACGCGTTCGAGAATCCGGTCTGCGTCGCCCGCCGGATGAGGTCGACTCCGACGAGGGACGGGTGCTGCAGCATGGCCATGATGGCGTCGCGCTCGAGGCGGGTGGCGGGGTCGCCGGGCAACTCGGTGATCGAGTACGGACGCTGCTCGACGACGGGAGCCGTCTCGCCCTCGCGGAGCGGCGCGGCGGCGGGTTCACGGATCTCGCGGCGCCCACGGGCGGCCGGTCCGGAGGACGCGCCGGAGACGGCGCGCTGCACGTCGCCGAGCTCAGCGCCGAGCATGCGGGCGAGCTCGCGGGTGTACCCGGGGCGCAGGGCCGCATCGCGGATGTCGGCGACGACCGGAGCAGCCGCTCGCAGGCCGGCGGCGCGCCCCTCGACGGTCTCGAGGTCGTACTGGGCGAGCTGGTTCTTGATGACGAACTCGAACATCGGACGCTTCTCGTCGACGAGACGGCGCACGGCGTCGTCGCCGCGGTGGATGCGCAGGTCGCACGGGTCGAGGCCGTCGGGCGCGACGGCCACGTAGGTCTGCGCCGCGAAACGCTGCTCCTCGGAGAACGCGCGCATGGCGGCCTTCTGGCCCGCGGCATCCGGATCGAAGGTGAAGATGACCTCTCCCCCGACGGAGTCATCGCCGAGTACGCGCCGGACGACCTTGATGTGGTCGACTCCGAAGGCCGTGCCGCAGGTGGCGACCGCCGTCGTGACTCCGGCGAGGTGGCAGGCCATGACGTCGGTGTAGCCCTCGACCACGACGATCTGGCGGGCGCGGGAGATGTCGCGCTTGGCGAGGTCGAGCCCGTAGAGCACCTGGGCCTTGTGATAGACGGGGGTCTCGGGGGTGTTGAGGTACTTGGGACCGGGGTCGTCGTCGAGCAGCTTGCGGGCGCCGAAGCCCACGGTCTGGCCGGTGATGTCGCGAATGGGCCAGACCAGCCGGCCGCGGAAGCGATCGTAGATGCCCCGATCGCCGCTGGAGACGAGCCCCGCTGCAGCGAGCTCGTCGTCCTTGAAGCCGCGACTGCGCAGGTGCTTGGTCAGCTCGTCCCAGCTCTTGGGGGCGAAGCCGACGCCGAAGTGCGCGGCGGCGTTGGCGTCGAAGCCGCGCTCGCCCAGGAAGCGCCGACCGGGTTCCGCCCCGCCCGTGCGCAGCTGGTCGACGAAGAACTCGGCCGCTGCGGAGTTCGCGGCGAGCAGGCGGGCGCGGTTGCCCTGATCGGGAGTCGCGCCGCCGTCTTCGTAGTGCAGCTCGAAACCGATGCGGGCCGCGAGGCGCTCGATGGCGTCGGCGAAGGTGACGTGGTCCATGCGCTGCAGGAACGAGATGACGTCGCCGGATTCGCCGCATCCGAAGCAGTGGTAGAAACCGACCTGCGGACGCACGTGGAAACTGGGGCTGCGCTCGTCATGGAAGGGGCAGAGGCCCTTCATCGAGCCGACGCCGGCCGACTTCAGCGAGACGTAGTCGCCCACGATGTCGGCGATGTTGGTACGGGACTTGACCTCATCGATGTCTCCTTGACGGATGCGGCCGGCCATCCCCCAATCCTACGGGCGAGCGACGCGGCATCCGTCCCCCAGCTCGAGGTTCGGGATGCGCATTGCCGGCAGCGGCCGCACGACAGCGCAGCCCGCGATGCTCAGTTCTGGACGAGCCGCTCGTACCAGGCGAGGGCCGACTGGTCGGTGAGGCTGGCGACCTGGTCGACGACGACGCGCTTGCGTGCAGCATCGTCGGATGCCGCCCGCCAGTCGCCCGCGAAGCCGACATCGAGGTGCTCGTCGCCGCCGCTCCACAGCACCTCGGCGAGAGACTTGAGCACTTGGCGCTGCTGCTTGTAGATGGGTTGGCGGGTGTTCTTGGACATCACGAACGCGGCGACGATGCCCTTGAGCACGGCGATCTCGGTCTTGACCGAACGCGGTACGACGACATCGGCGCCGAAGCGCGCCAGCACGGCCTGCGGGGCCGCCTGTCGGGTCGCCTCGGTCGCGGCGTGGGCGAAGCGGCCGATGAGCTCGCTGGTGAGGTTCTTGAGACGCGCCTGGTCGCGGCGGGTGCCGTCCCAGGTGTCGATCCAGAGCGGGAGTTCCTCGAGGCGGTCGAAGGCGCCCATGAGCTCGTCGTGGCTGTATTCGCCGCCGATCCACTCGTACATCGAGTCGACGAGCGCGTCGTGCTCCGAGCGACTGGCGAGAGCCGGGATGTCGATGAAGCCGTTCACCACGGCGTCCTCGAAGTCGTGCACCGAGTACGCGATGTCGTCGGAGAGGTCCATGATCTGCGCTTCGATGCAGAGGCGCCGGTCGGGGGCATCGGCCCGCAGCCAGGTGAACACGTCGATGTCGTCGCTGTAGAAGCCGAACTTGTGGCGGCCGCTGGGGTCGGTGACGCTGGTCTCCTCCGGCCACGGGTACTTGCAGCTCGCGTCGAGGCTGGCGCGCGTGAGGTTGAGGCCGTAGCTGCGGCCGTCGTCGCCGAACACCTTGGGCTCGAGCCGGCTGAGCAGGCGCAGGGTCTGCGCATTGCCCTCGAAACCCCCGATGTCGCGAGCCCAGGAGTTGAGCGCGCGCTCGCCGTTGTGCCCGAAGGGCGGGTGGCCGAGATCGTGCGCGAGGCAGGCGGTGTCGACGACGTCGGGGTCGAGCGACAGGCTGGTGGCGAGCTCGCGGCCGACCTGGGCGACCTCGAGCGAATGCGTGAGCCTGTTGCGGGCGAAGTCGAGGCCGGCAGTCGGGCTCAGGACCTGGGTCTTGGCGGCGAGGCGGCGCAGAGCACTCGAGTGCAGGAGCCGGGCGCGGTCGCGGGCGAAGTCGCTGCGACGCGTCGAGTGGTCTTCGGGCAGCCAGCGCTCGGCGTCTCGCACGCCGTAGTCGCCGGTGCCCGGCTCAGCCGCCACTCGTGTCCAGTTCGGCGTCGTTGAGCGTGGTGCGCTCGGCGCCGGCGAGTTCCTGCGAGTCGAGCCAGCCCTGCGGCAGGGAGGGGCTCTTCGGGGTGCCCGCACGACCGCGAGGTCCCTCGGCGCCCTCACCCGGGTACGGCTGGTCCCAGTCGAGCGTGCCGAGCAGATCGTCGAGCATCTGCAGGGACTCCACCGTGGCCATGCGCGCACGAAGCTCGCCACCGACGGGGTAGCCCTTGAAGTACCACGCCACGTGCTTGCGGATGTCGCGGCAGCCGCGATCCTCGTCGTCGAAGAAGTCCACGAGCAGCTCGGCGTGCCGGCGGAAGGTCTCGGCGACCTGGCCGAGCGTGGGCTGGAACGATACGGACTCGCCGCGGAAGGCTGCGGCGAGGTCGCCGAACAGCCACGGCCGGCCGAGGCATCCGCGGCCCACGACGACGCCGTCGCAGCCGGTCTCGCGCACCATCCGGAGGGCGTCGTCGGCAGACCAGATGTCGCCGTTGCCGAGCACCGGGGTGCCGGTGATCGTGTTCTTGAGCTTCTCGATGGCCGACCAGTCGGCGTGGCCCGAGTAGAACTCGGCGGCGGTGCGGGCGTGCAGGGCGATGGAGGCGACACCGGCTCCCTCGGCGGCACGGGCGGCCTCGAGGTAGGTGAGGTGGTCGGAGTCGATGCCCTTGCGCATCTTGATGGTGAGCGGAACATCGCCGGCCGCCTTCACAGCGCCCTCGACGATCTGGCGGAACAACCCGAGCTTCCAGGGCAGCGCCGCTCCCCCGCCCTTGCGCGTCACCTTCGGCACCGGGCAGCCGAAGTTCAGGTCGATGTGGTCGGCGCGATCTTCGGCGACGAGCATGGTGACGGCCTCGGAGACGGTCTTGGGGTCGACGCCGTAGAGCTGGATGGAGCGGGTGGTCTCGCTCTCGTGGTGCGTGATGAGGCGCATCGACTCGGGCGTGCGTTCGACGAGCGCGCGGCTCGTGATCATCTCGCTGACGTAGAGGCCTGCGCCGAACTCGCGGCAGAGGCGGCGGAACGCCGTGTTGGTGATGCCCGCCATCGGTGCGAGCACGACGGGGACGTCGAGTTCGAGCGGCCCGATCGACAAGGGCGCCTGCGTGAGAGTGGTTGCGGAAGACATGTGGCTCTATTCTCCCAGATGACGACTGCTTCTCGAACTGCGGGGTACTGATGAGTGATGAGATCCGATTCGACGGCCTCGAGGGAACGGCGCGGGTGTCGGCGGATGCCGCTGCTCGAGGGCTCACCGTCGAGATCATCGAGCGCCCCGCTGCGTCGAGTCTCGCCGAGGCCGCGGCGCTCATGGGCATCAGGCCGCTCGACATCGTGAAGACGCTGGTGGTCAAGCGCAGCGACGACACCTACCTGTTCGCACTGGTTCCCGGCGGCCGGAAGATCTCGTGGCCGAAGCTGCGGGCACTTCTCGGGGTGAACAAGCTGCAGATGCCGGATGCCGACCGCGCACTGGCGGCGACGGGCTACGAGCGCGGCACGATCACGCCGCTGGGCTCGCGCCACGAGTGGCCGGTGGTCGCCGACGTCTCGATCGTCGGCGCGCGCGTCGCGATGGGCGCCGGAGCGCACGGGCACAGTGCCTTCGTCGACGCCGATGCGCTGATCGCGGCGTACGGCGCGCAGGTCGCCGACATCACCGATCCGGAGTAGGAACTCCGCTGGGCGAGTAGCGGAAGACGCTCAGAAGGAGCAGCTGTCGCCTTCGCAGACCGGAGCCGCGGCATCCGTCGCCAGAGTCAGGAGCAGCGGCTTCATCACCGGGGCCGCGATCGTCGGAGCTGCGGTGGCCGTGTCGTCGCTCATGCGCCGACCTGCTCCCGCTCGCCGGCGACCTGCTGGATCGCCTGGGTGAAGACCTCCGAGGGCTGTGCGCCCGAGACCCCGTACTTGCCGTCGATCACGAAGAACGGAACGCCATTGATGCCGTAGGCGCGAGCCTGGTCGATGTCGGCCTGCACATCGGCGGCGAAGCTGTCGTTCTCGAGGGCGGCCCGGGCGGCATCGGCGTCGAGGCCGACCTCGACGGCGTATCCGACGAGGTCATCGGTGCGGTTCACGTAGCCGCCCTCCTCGAAGTACGCCTTCAGCAGGCGCTCGGTCAGTTCGAGCTGCTTGCCGTCGGCCTTCGCGAAGTGCAGCAGCTCGTGCGCCTTGAGGGTCTTCGTGTGCTTGACCTCGTCGAAGTGGTAGTCGAGCCCGGCCTTCGCGGCGATGCCGGTCACGTGCTCGAGCATGGCCTCGACCTGCTCCACGGGCATGCCCTTGGCATTGGCGAGGTACTCGGTCGTCGAGCCCACGAAGTCGGCCGGGGTGTCGGGCGAGAGTTCGAAGGAGTGGTACTCCACCTCGACGTCGGGGCCGTCGGCTCCGAGAGCCGCAATGCCGCCTTCGAGGTTGCGCTTGCCGATGTAGCACCAGGGGCAGGCGATGTCGGACCAGATGTCGATCTTGATGGGTTCACTCACGCTGGTGGCAACCGGGGCTCAGACGTTCGTATTCCCGCCGCGGTGCTCCCCGCCTCAGCGAGCAGACGAGGCAGTGGTCGGCGCATCGACGGCTCCGCCGAACCGCCGGTTGCGCGAGGCGTAGAGCTCGATGGCCTTCCAGAGCTCGGTGCGGCCGAAGTCGGGCCAGAGGGTGTCGAGGAAGACCATCTCCGCGTAGGCCGACTGCCACAGCAGGAAGTTCGACGTGCGCTGCTCCCCCGAGCTGCGCACGAACAGGTCGACGTCGGGCATCTCCGGGGTGTAGAGCCGCTTGGCGATGAGTTTCTCCGACACCGCGGACGGGCGGATGCGACCGGCGGCCACGTCGTCGGCGATCGAGCGCACGGCATCCGTGATCTCATTGCGTCCGCCGTAGTTGACGCACATGGTCAGCGTGAGCGCGTCGTTGCCCGCCGTCATCTGCTCGGCGAACTGCAACTCCTCGATGACGCTCTTCCACAGGCGCGGCTTGCGACCGGCCCACCGGATGCGCACACCCCACTCGTTGAGCTGGTCGCGGCGCCGGTGGAGCACGTCGCGGTTGTAGCCCATGAGGAAGCGCACCTCCTCGGGCGAACGCTTCCAGTTCTCGGTGGAGAACGCGTACACGCTGAGGTGCTTCACCCCGATCTGCAGGGCGCCGGCGACGACGTCGAGCAACGCCACCTCTCCGGCCTTATGGCCCTCGATGCGGGTGAGGCCGCGCTGGTTGGCCCAGCGTCCGTTGCCGTCCATGACGATGGCGACGTGCTCGGGAACAGCCTTCTTCGGCAGCTCGGGCGGGTAGAGGCCGGTCCAGTCGACGGGAACGTAGGGAACGGCATCCTTGTGCGTGTACGGCTTGGGGCTCACGAACTCTCCCGGGAGACGTGCGGCAGAGAGCGCAGACCACGCTCGAGGTGCCACTGGGCGTAGGCGGCCACGATGCCGCTGGCTTTGGACCTGGTCGACTCGGATGCCGCTTCCGCCGTGGGCCAGTCGCCCTCGACGAGGGCGCCGAGCAGGCCGATCGTGACGGCATCCACCTTGGGAGCTCCGGGAGGCGCGCACGTGTCGCAGACCACCCCGCCCAGCTGCACGACGATCGAGTGGTGCGGACCGACGGTGGCGCACCGGGCGCAGTCGGTGAAGGTGGGCGCCCAGCCGGCGACAGACAGGGCGCGCAACAGGTAGGAGTCGAGGGTGAGCGTCGGCGCGTGCTCCCGGCGGGAGAGGGAGCGCAGGGCGCCGACCAGCAGCAGGTACTGCTGCAGCGAACCCTCGGACTCCGTGACCCGATCGGCCGTCTCCACCATGACCGATGCCGCCGTGTAGCTGCCGTAGTCGTCGGTGATGAGGGTGCCGTAGGAGCCGAGCGACTCGGCCTGGGTGATCACATCGAGGGTGCGCCCCTCCCAGAGCTGCACGTCGGCGACCATGAACGGCTCGAGCCTGGCACCGAACTTCGAAGCCGTGCGTCGGACGCCCTTGGCGACAGCGCGCACCTTGCCGTGCTGACGCGTGAGCATGGTGACGATGCGGTCGGCTTCACCCAGCTTGTGGGTGCGCAGCACGACGGCTTCATCACGGTAGACAGGCACCCCTCGATCATCCCACTGCCCCGGCATGACATCGCGCCGGGCGGGCCGACTCAGTTGATATACATGACGAGTGCATACGGCCCTCTTCACCATCCCCCTCTGGCTCGACCTGACTGCCGTCGCAATCGGAGCCATCCAGGGCGCGATGTTCTCGGGCCGTCTGAAGGAGCACCGCATCGACCTGCTCGGCGTCACGATCATCGGCGTGGTCGTCGGCCTCGGCGGTGGTCTGTTGCGCGACCTGCTGCTGAATGTTCCCCTCGCCCTGATCCAGACCAACTGGTATCTCATCGTCGCGACGGTCGCCGCCATCATCGGCATGCTGCTCCAGCGCGCATTCGCACGCCTCAACCCCCTGATCATCGCGTTGGACGCCGTCACTATCGGCCTGTTCGGTGCGATCGGCACGACGAAGGCGCTCTCGGTCGGGGTTCCCGTCGTGCCCGCGGTCTTCGTCGGCGTCGTCGCGGCCGTGGGCGGCTCGATCCTGCGCGACATGATGCTGAACCTCCCGATCGCGCTCATGCACGTCGGGTCGCTCTACGCCGTGGCCGCCGGGGCCGGCACGATCCTGTTGGTCGCGCTCGCCGCGGCCGGAATCGACATCACCATCGCCGGGCTCGCCTGCGTGGCGGTGACGACGCTCATCCGACTGCTGGCGGTGAGATTCGGCTGGAGCCTGCCGGAGCAGCGCGCCATCGGCAGCTGGATGCGGTGGCGGCGGGCGTAGACGGCGTGATGCTGGAACCGCCCGCTCGCTGAGGCCCGGACGAAGTCCGCGGTCGAAGCGCTGCGTGGAGCGCTTCGACCGCGCGCTGCGCGCGGGCCTCAGCGAGCGGGAGACTCAGGTGTGATCGGGACGGGCAGCAGTGCTGACCTCAGACCGCGGTGGAACCGACCAGATCGCCCTGGCGCACTCGGATGGCCCGGTTCACGGCCGAGATGACGGCCTTGAGGCTGGCGGTCGAGATGTCACCGTCGATACCGACACCCCAGAGCGTGACTCCCTCGACGACGCACTCGACATACGCAGCGGCGTGGGCGTTGCCGCCCGAGCTGAGAGCGTGCTCCGAGTAGTCGAGAACCCGGACGTCGGCGCCGTTGCGGCGCAGCACGTCGAGGAAGGCGTCGACGGGGCCGTTGCCGTTGCCCTCGATGGTGACGCGCTCATCGCCATCGCGCAGGCCCACGGTGAGTGCGACGGAGCCGTCGAGCTCGCTCGCGGAGCGCACCGACAGCAGCTCGAAGCGGCCCCACTTCTCCTCGGGGTGATCGGCCGGCGCCGGCAGGTACTCGTCGCGGAAGGCACGCCAGATGTCGTCGCTCGACACCTCGCCGCCCTCGGCATCGGTCTTGGTCTGCACGACACCGCTGAACTCGATCTGCAGGCGACGCGGCAGGTCGAGCGCGTGGTCGGTCTTCAGCAGGTAGGCGACGCCTCCCTTGCCCGACTGCGAGTTCACGCGGATGACGGCCTCGTAGGTGCGACCCAGGTCCTTCGGGTCGACGGGCAGGTAGGGAACGGCCCACTTCAGCTGGTCGACCGTGACGCCGCGCTCGGCGGCATCCGTCTCCATGGCCTCGAAGCCCTTCTTGATGGCGTCCTGGTGCGATCCGCTGAACGCCGTGTAGACGAGGTCCCCGGCCCACGGGCTGCGCTCGTGCACGGGCAGCTGGTTGCAGTACTCGGCGGTGCGCTTCACCTCGTCGAGGTCGGAGAAGTCGATCTGCGGGTCGATCCCCTGCGTGAACAGGTTGATGCCCAGCGCGACGAGGTCGACGTTGCCCGTGCGCTCTCCGTTGCCGAAGAGGCAGCCCTCGATGCGGTCGGCCCCGGCCAGGTAGCCGAGCTCGGCGGCGGCGATGGCGGTTCCGCGGTCGTTGTGCGGGTGCAGCGAGAGCAGCACGTTCTCGCGGTGGTTGAGGCGGCGGCTCATCCACTCGATGGAGTCGGCGTAGATGTTGGGGCTGGCCATCTCGACCGTCGAGGGCAGGTTGATGATGACCTTGCGCTCGGGGGTCGGCTCGAAGACGTCGAGCACCTGGTTGCAGATGTCGAGTGCGAACTCGAGCTCGGTGCCCGTGTAGCTCTCGGGCGAGTACTCGTAGTAGACGGTCGTGCCGGGAACCAGCGACTCCATCTGCCTGCAGAGGCGCGCGCCGTTGAGGGCGATGTCGATGATGCCCTGCTTGTCGGTGCGGAACACGACGTCGCGCTGCAGGATGCTGGTCGAGTTGTAGAGGTGCACGATGGCCTGCTTGGCGCCGGCGATCGACTCGTAGGTGCGACGGATGAGGTGCTCGCGCGCCTGCGTCAGCACCTGGATCGTGACGTCATCCGGGATCGCGTTCTCCTCGATGAGGCTGCGCACGAAGTCGAAGTCGGTCTGGCTGGCGCTCGGGAAGCCGACCTCGATCTCCTTGTAGCCCATACCCACCAGCAGGTCGAACATGACGCGCTTGCGCTCGGGGCTCATCGGATCGATGAGGGCCTGGTTTCCGTCGCGGAGATCGACGGCGCACCAGCGCGGGGCCTTCTCGACGCGCTTGCTCGGCCAGGTGCGATCGGGCAGCTCGACGCGGAACTGCTCGTGATAGGCGGTGTACCGGTGGACCGGCATGCCGGATGCGGTCTGGGTGTTCTTCATGGTCTTCTCGATCTCTTCGCGATGGGTGTCAGCCGACGACGAACTCCGCGACGAGGGAGGCCTGAGTTAGGACTCGTCGCGGCAGCTAAGAAGAAGGAAGCCGTGGAACACATCTTCAGGTTAGCATCCGAGGCGTCTGTGTGACGGATGCTTCATCCCGATCGCAATGCGGCCGTGACCTCCGTGGCGGCTCGGACTGCTGCCCCGACCGACATGAGGCAGGGGCGGCTTCAACGCCGCCCCTGCCCGTCCCGACCGGTGGCCCCCCAACGGTCGAGCTCATTCGCCTCAGTCGACCGCGAGGGCGACGACGGGCGAGACCGTGGTGGCCCGACGGGCCGGGGCGACGGATGCCGCCAGCGTGAGCACGATGCCCGCGAGCACGGTGATGCCGATGATCGCCCACGGGAGCGACGGGGCGGCGATGCCGTGGACGATCGAGCCGAGCATCGACTGTGCGGCAGCCCAGCCGTAGAAGACGCCGAGCACCACGCCGAGGCCGATGGCGGCGACGGTCATCTGGGCGCTCTCGGCGACGATCATCGAGCGCACCTGACGACCGGTGAAGCCGAGGGCACGCAGGAGGCCGAGTTCGCGGGTGCGCTGGAGCACGCTGAGCGACAGGTTGTTGATCATGCCGATGGCGGCGATGACGGCCGAGAAGCCGACCAGGCCGGTGAAGATCGCTGTCGTGACGGTGAGGGTCTGGTCGATCGCGGCCAGGGCCATCGGGTCGTCGGCGAACTGCGTGACGATCATGTCCCGATAGCTCTGCATGGCCACGGCGAACATCGTGACCAGGGTCACGCCGATCACGAGACCGATGGTGGCGCGCGAGGAGCGGTCGGGAAAGCGCACCGCGTTCTCGGCCGCGAGCCTGGCCGGAGGACGAGACCCCAGCATGCGCCCGACCAGGGTCAGGACGGGCGGCATGATGATGTGCGCGCCGACGATGATGCCGGTGAAGGAGAACACGCCCCCGAAGAACGCGATGAAGAGGCCGAAGACGGAGACGAGGCCGACGATCACGCCCAGCGCGACCAGGCCGAGGCCGATCACGAACAGGACGATCGCGGCGACGTTGCGGCCCGTGCGCTTCACGGCCTCCTCGCGGGTGGCCTCCACGGAGGCGCCGGTGGCTGCGAGCGGGGTCACGGTGGTCACCTTGCGCGACCCCACCCAGGCTGCCGCCCACGTGGTCACGGCGACGACGCCTACGGGCAGCAGGATCACGGGGTCGAGGAAGAAGTACTCCAACTCGGGCAGCCAGCCCTGGGCCATGCCGATCACGACGGTGAGTACCGCGATCAGGATGCCGAGGACGAGGCCGAGCGCCGAGCCGAGCAGGCCGACGATGAGGCCCTCGGTGGCGACGCTGCGGCGCACGGTCTTCGCCTGCGCGCCGATGAGGCGGAGCAGCGCGATCTCGCGCACGCGGCCGGCGATGATCGTCGAGAAGGTGTTCGCGGTGACGATGGCACCGACGTAGACCGCGATCAGGGTGAAGACCGACGTGACGACGGTGAGGATGGCGCGGACCGTCGCCGATCCCTCGGTCATGCCCGAGGAGTCGACGACGGTGCTGATGAGCCCGGTCGCCTCGAGCAGCACGACGCCGAAGGTGGCGCTGAGCGACGCGACGACGATGCTCGACACGTGGTCGCGCGGGCGGCCGGTCAGGCGGGCGGCGTTGGCACTCATGCCGCTGCCTCCATTCCGAGCATGATGCGGGAGATCTCCTCTGCCGAGGCCCCGGGGCGGTCATCGACCACGCGGCCGTCCGCGAGGAACAGGATGCGGTCGGCGTGACTGGCGGCGAGAGGGTCGTGGGTCACCATCGCGATGCTCTGGCCGTACTCGCGCGCGGCGGTGGCGAGGAGGGTGAGGACCTCGCGGCCGGTGCGGGAGTCGAGGCTGCCCGTCGGCTCGTCGGCGAAGACCAGGTCGGGCCGGGTGGCGAGGGCACGGGCGATGGCCACGCGCTGCTGCTGGCCACCCGACAGCTCGTGCGGACGGTGGGTGAGACGCGACTGCAGGCCGAGCGACTCGTAGAGCCTTTCGATCCACTCCTTCTCCTCGGCCGTGGGGCGACGTCCGTCGAGTTCGAACGGCAGCATCACGTTGGCCCTCACATCGAGGGTCGGCACGAGGTTGAACGACTGGAAGACGAAGCCCACCCGACGGCGGCGCAGCAGGGTGAGCTGGCTGTCGCCGAGCTGCGAGATCTCGGTGTCGCCGAGCCACACCTCGCCGGAGGTCGGCGAGTCGAGGCCGGCCATGAGGTGCATGAGGGTCGACTTGCCCGACCCGCTCGGTCCCATGATGGCGGTGAACTCTCCGCGACGGATGCCGATGGACACGTCGTCGAGTGCTGTGACTGTTCCGGCTCCCGAGCCGAAGGACTTGCTGAGGCGGGCGACGCGGGCGACGAGCCCGAGGTCTGAGGTCTGGATCTGCATGTCTACGACGCTACGGATGCGGCGAGGATGGCGAATCAGGCTGAGGGAGCATCCGATGTACATCGGAAGGATGATGTTCGGGCCGGGAGTGCCCTCAGTCGACGAGGCCGTTCTCGTAGGCGTAGACGACGAGCTGCACCCTGTCGCGGAGCGAGAGCTTCGTGAGGATGCGCGAGACGTGCGTCTTCACCGTGGCCTCGCTGAGGAACTCCGCCGCAGCGATCTCGGCGTTGCTCAGCCCCCTGGCCGCGAGGACGAAGATCTCCCGCTCACGCGGTGTGAGCTCGGCGAACGCCGTCGGCTGGGGAACGGCATCCGGAGTCGCCCGGAACTCCTCGAACAACCGCCTGGTGGCGGAGGCCGCGATCACGGCATTGCCCGCGTGCACAGTGCGGATGGCCGCGAGGAGGAACTCGGGATCGGCGTCCTTCAGGACGAAGCCGCTGGCGCCGGCCCGGATGGCCCGGGCAGCGCTCTCGTCGAGGTCGAAGGTGGTGAGCACGATGATGCGCGGTCCGGGGCCGGCGGCATCCGCGGCGTCCTGAACGATCTCCGCGGTCGCCTGGATGCCGTCGAGCTCGGGCATGCGGATGTCCATGAGCATGACGTCGGGGTGCTCATCGGCGGCGAGCTGCACGGCCTCCCGCCCGTTCGCCGCCTCGCCGACGAACTCGAGGTCGGCCTGCGAGGATACGAGCATGCGGATGCCGGCCCGGAACAGGGCCTGATCATCCACGAGGGCGACGCGGATGCGGCTCACGAGACTCCCCCGGTCGACACCGGGATCGTCGCCTCGACGACGAACCGTGTGGGGTCGGCCTCACTGCGGCGGGCGAGCAGCGTGCCGCCGGCAAGCGTCGCTCGCTCGCGCATCCCGGGCAGGCCGTGACCGAATGCTGTGACGGGCAGGGTGGCGGCATCCGGTCGCACCGCGTTCTCGACATGGATGGCGAGGGCGTCGTCACGCCAGCCCAGCTCGAGCAGCACGGGGGCCTCAGGCTCGCCATGACGCAGGGCGTTCGTGAGGGCTTCCTGCACGATGCGGTACGCCGCGATCTCCTGCCCGGCCCCGAGCCGCTGAGGCTCGCCCTGACGTGTCACCTCGACGTTCATTCCCGTGGCACGCAGTTGCTCGACGAGCACGTCGATGTCTTCGAGCCGGGGCTGCGGTGAATCCGAGGCATCGTGCCGCAGCTCCGCCAGCAGCAGTCGCACGTTGCCGAGGGCCGTGCGGGCGGTCTGCGCGATGGTGACGAGGGCGTCTCCCTGCACATCGCTCGACGACGGATCGACGGATGCCGCATAGCGGGCACCGTCGGCCTGGGCGATCACAACGGCGAGCGAGTGCGCCACGACGTCGTGCATGTCGCGGGCGATTCTGGTGCGCTCCTGCTCGACGGCGACCTCGTACTGGGCGCGCTCGTCGGCGATGCGCGCCTCCACCCGCGCCGTCCTCGAGAGGGCGACGGTGCGCGCCAGCAGTCCGAGGGTCCACGACAGGCCGAGCAGGGCGAGGATGCCGATGCCGAAGAAGAGGGTGATGATCCAGATCCTCGAGCCGTCGGTCGGCTGCACGATCGTCGCGGTGTCCTGACCCCGCAGGGCCGGCTGCACCACGACGAGGTAGGTCGTGGCGATGATCGTTCCCAGGACCGCAGAGCCGAGCCCGAGCCAACGCACGAGCCGGCTGCCGTAGGCGGCGGTCGCATAGAGCACTCCGCAGATCGCGATGTCGCCGGCGCCCGGGTCGCTCAGTGTCACCAGCTGCAGCACGGCACCGAGCCACGCGACGGTGAGGGCCAGAGCCGGCGAGACGCGACGGATCGCGAGGGCACTGCAGAGCACGACCAGCGCGACGACGGATGCAGCGCCCTGGGCCGCGGTCACGCCGAGCGACACCAGGAACAGGATCACCGCCGCGCTCAGGTCGAAGGCGAGGCTGCGAGCGGGCAGCCGGCGGATCAGCCCGTCCCCGGGGGTTCGGCCCGGGAGGACCGGCGCCGGGTCGGGGCTCGTCATCAGAAGCCGAGCTTGCCGAGCTGCTTCGGGTCGCGCTGCCATTCCTTGGCCACCTTCACGCGCAGCGACAGGAACACCTTGGAACCGACGAGAGGCTCGATCTGGGCGCGGGCTCGAGTCCCGACATCCGCGAGCCTCGACCCTCCCTTGCCGATGATGATGCCCTTCTGGCTGTCGCGCTCGACGAAGAGGTTCGCGTAGATCTCGACGAGGTCCTTGTCCTCCCGCTGCACGATGTCGTCGATGGTGACGGCGATGGAGTGCGGCAGCTCGTCGCTGACGCCTTCGAGGGCGGCCTCACGGATGTACTCGGCCACGCGGTCCTCGAGGCCTTCGTCGGTGACGGCCTCCTCCGGGTAGAGCGGCTGCTCCGAGAGAGGCAGCAGTTTCAGGAGCTCGGCGGTGAGGATGTCGAGCTGCTCGCCGCTCACGGCGGAGAGCGGGATGACGGAGTCCCACTCGCGCAGCTCGCTGACCTTGAGGAGCTGCGCCGCCACCTTCTGCTTCGAGGCCACGTCGACCTTGGTCACGATGGCGACCTTCTTGGCGCGCGGGAAGCTGTCGAGCTGCTCGTTGATGAACTTGTCGCCGGGGCCGATGGGCTCGTCGGCCGGGAAGCACATGCCGATCACGTCGACGTCGCCGAGGGTCGAGGTCACCAGGCTGTTGAGGCGCTCACCGAGGAGGGTGCGCGGACGGTGGATGCCGGGGGTGTCGACGAGGATCAACTGGCCGTTCGGGCGGTGCACGATGCCCCGGATGGCGCGACGTGTCGTCTGCGGCTTCGAGCTGGTGATGGCGACCTTCTGGCCGACCAGCGCGTTCGTCAGCGTCGACTTGCCCACGTTGGGGCGGCCGACGAACGAGACGAATCCCGCGCGGTAGTCATTCTCGGTCATGGCGTACTCCTTGCTCTGCGGCATCCGGAGCGAACGACGCCTGGACTTCGATGAGTGCCTGATCGCGCTCAACGATTACTGTACTGATGCGCTTGCGTCGGCCCTCGCTGCGGTCGGCCGTCAGAACGAGTCCGCTGACGGATGCCACCGACCCGGGAACCGGCAGACGACCCAACGCCTTGGCCAGCAGGCCGCCGACGGAGTCGACGTCGTCGTCGTCGAGTTCGAGGCCGAAGATGTCGCCGAGCTCGTCGACGGGGAGCCGCGCTGCAACGCGGTAGCGCTCGTCGCCCAGGTCTTCGATCTCGACGACCTCGCGGTCGTACTCGTCGGAGATGTCGCCCACGAGCTCCTCGATGAGGTCTTCCAGCGTGACAAGGCCGGCGATGCCGCCGTACTCGTCGACGACCATGGCGAGGTGGTTCGACTCCGTCTGCATCTGGCGCAGCGTATCGTCGGCCTTCTTGGACTCGGGTACGAACAGGGCGGGGCGGGCGAGCTCGGCAACGCTGATGCCCTCGGCATCGATCGGTCGCTCGTGGCTCAACTTCGCCACGTCGCGGAGGTACAGGATGCCGACGATGTCGTCGACGTCATCGGCCATCACCGGGATGCGGGAGACGCCGGTGCTGAGGAAGAGGCCCATCGCCGTGCTGAGGTCGGCCGTGCCGTCGATGGTGACCATGTCGGTGCGCGGGATCATGACCTCGCGGATCACGGTGTCGCCGAAGGCGAAGATCGAGTGGATGAGCTCGCGGTCGTCCTCCTCGAGGACGTCGAGCTCCGTGGCCTCGTCGACCATGCTGAGCAGCTGCTGCTCCGAGGAGAACGTGACGAGTCTCGCTCGCCCCGGCGTGACACGGTTTCCGAGTGCGACGAGAGCACTGGCGACGGGACCGAGAACGACGCGCACGAGGTGAACGACGGGCGCCGACAGGCGCAGCACGGTCTTCGCGTTGGCTCGTCCCACACTGCGCGGGCTGGATCCGACGAGCACGAACGAGATCGCCGTCATGATGAGTGCCGACAGCAGCAGGGCGAGCCAGACGTTCTCGATGGTGAAGGCGAACACCAGGGTCACGAGCACCGCGGCCGTGGTCTCCGAGACGATGCGCACGAAGTTGACCGCGTTCACGTGGGCGCCGGTGTCCTCGGCGATGGCGCGCAGCGACCGCTCGGATCGCGAGCCCTCGGCGAGCTCGGCGACGTCGGCGCGGGACAGCGCCGAGAGGGCCGCGTCGACGGCAGCCATGAGGCCGCCGAACGCCACGAGGGCGAACGCGGCGATGATGAAGAACCAGATCATGCGATCAGCCGCGGCGCTCCTGCAGGGCGAAGCCGACGAGGATGTCGCGCTGCACGCCGAACATCTCCTTCTCCTCGTCGGGCTCCGCGTGATCGAAGCCCAGGAGGTGCAGGATGCCGTGCGTGGTGAGCAGCTGCAGTTCGTCGGTGAGCCCGTGTCCGGCCGTCTCGGCCTGCGACTGCGCGACCTGAGGGCAGAGCACGATGTCGCCGAGCAGGCCGGCCGGTGCCGGGTTCTCCTCGGTGCCCGGCCGCAGCTCGTCCATCGGGAAGCTGAGCACGTCGGTGGGGCCGGGCTCGTCCATCCACTGCACGTGCAGCTGCTCCATGGCGCCCTCGTCGACCAGCACGATCGCGAGGTCGGCGTCGGCGTGCACGTGCAGCGCGTCGAGCGCGTAGACGGCGAGCCGCTGGAGGGCGACCTCGTCGACCTGGATCGCCGACTCGTTGTTGATCTCGATGCTCACGGTGTTCTCACTCGTCTCGTTCTAGCGGCTCGCGCGCGGCGGCTTGTGGTCTCGGGGAGCGGAACCGCGGCGCTCGGCCCGGTTCGCGAACTCGGCGGCCTGCTCGCGCTCGAAGCGTTGAGCCTGCTTCTTCTCGTCGAACTCGCTGTAGGCGTCGACGATGCGGCCGACCAGGGTGTGGCGCACGACATCGTCGCTGGTGAGGCGCGCGAAGTGGATCTCGTCGATGTCGTCGAGGATGCGCGTGACGATGCGCAGGCCCGACGATCCGGCGGGCAGGTCGACCTGGGTGATGTCTCCGGTGACGACCATCTTCGAGCCGAAGCCGAGGCGGGTGAGGAACATCTTCATCTGCTCGGGCGTGGTGTTCTGGGCCTCGTCGAGGATGACGAAGGAGTCGTTGAGCGTGCGACCGCGCATGTACGCGAGGGGGGCGACCTCGACGGTGCCCGCTGCCAGCAGCTTGGGTACCAGCTCGGGGTCCATCATCTCGTTGAGGGCGTCGTAGAGCGGGCGCAGGTACGGGTCGATCTTGTCGGTCAGACTGCCGGGCAGGAAGCCGAGGCGCTCTCCGGCCTCCACTGCGGGACGCGTCAGGATGATGCGGTTGACCTCCTTGCGCTGCAGCGCCTGCACGGCCTTGGCCATCGCGAGGTAGGTCTTGCCCGTTCCGGCCGGGCCGATGCCGAACACGATGGTGTTCTCGTCGATGGCGTCGACGTACTGCTTCTGACCGAGGGTCTTCGGACGGATGCTGCGACCCCGGGTCTGCAGGATGGCCTGCCCGAGCAGGTCCGACGGGCTGGATGATGCGTCGGCGTCGAGGATGCGGGCCGAGGTGGTGACCTCGACCGGGCTCAGGTTCTGACCGTTCCGCACCATCTGCTGCAGCTCCTCGATGAGTCGGCGGACTGCCTCGACGTCATCCGCCGGTCCGCTCAGTGAGATCTCGTTTCCGCGCACGTGCACGTTCACGACCGGGTACTGCCGTTCGATGGTGGTGAGCAGGCGATCCTGCGGACCGAGCAGACGCACCATGGCGATGCCGTCGACGTGCAGGTGGGCTTCCCCGAACGGCGTTCCGCCGCCGGCGTCAGTCGGAGCCAACAGTGTCCTCCCCGAGACCGCCGTGGCCGGCCAGCACGTGCGCGTGGACGTGGAACACCGTCTGACCGGCATCCGCCCCCGTGTTGAAGACGAGCCTGAAGTCGCCGTTGGCATGCTCGTCGGCCAGCTGGCGGGCCGTCGCCACGAGTTCGGCGAGCAGCTCGGGGTCGCCGGCAGCGAGCTCCACGACGTCGCGGTACTGCTCGGTCTTGGGCGTGACCACGATGTGCACCGGAGCCTGCGGGGCGATGTCGTTGAACGCGATCACGCGGTCGGTCTCCAGCACGATCGTCGCGGGGATCTCGCGCGCGATGATGCGGGAGAAGATGCTCGGTTCAGCCATGGTTCCATCTTAAGGTCTGCCGGCGGATGACCGCAGGCCCGGGCGCGACCCGGCGACCTGGCGACCTGGCGTCCTACCAGCGTCCGAGGCGGGCGTTCAGCACCGCGAGGGCGGCCGGACCCGCCGTCGAGGTACGGAGAACGGCTGCCCCGAGCCGGACGGCCTGGGCACCGGCGGCGCCCAGCGCCTCGAGCTCGGCTGGAGCGATCCCGCCCTCCGGACCGACGACGATCACGATGTCGGCATCGGCCGGGTGCTGCATGCTCGTCTGGAGATCGATCTCGGTGAGCGCGAGTTCTGCGGTGGGCTCCAGCAGCAGCATCCGCACGGATGCCGCCAGGGTGGCCAGCTGCTTCGTCGTCGAGAGTTCGCGCACCTCGGTCGCCCACGGCCGGATGGACTGCTTGGTGGCCTCGCGGGCGATCGTCGCCCACCTGTCGCGACCCTTCGCCGCCTTCGCGGCGTCCCACCGGGAGATCGAGCGGGAGGCCGCCCACGGGATGACGGCGTCGACGCCGAGCTCTGTCGCGGCCTGTACGGCGAGCTCGTCGCGGTCGCCCTTGGCGAGGGCCTGCACGAGCACGAGGCGGGGCGAGGCGGCGTCGACGCGCTGCACCCGGTCGGCCGAGATAGTGAGCTCGCCCGGAGCGGCGGTCGTGACCTCGCCCGTGACGATGAGCCCGCGACCGTTGCCGATCGAGAGCATCTCGCCGACCCGCGTGCGACCGACCGTGACGGCGTGCCGCGCCTCGGCGCCCGTGATGGTCACGGAGTCGCCGACGGCGTCGGGCTCGAGGTCGTCACGCAGGTAGAGCGAGCTCACGATGCCCCGATCAGCCGAGGAAGCGGTCGCGCAGCTTGGCGAACAGGCCCTGCTGGAAGTGGGTCAGCGCGGGCTTCGGAGCCTTGTGCGAGTTCGCGAACTGCGTGATGAGGTCGCGCTCCTTGCCGCTCAGCTTCATCGGCGTCACCACCTGCACGCCGATCTTGAGGTCGCCTCGTCCGTTGCCGCGGAGCTTGGTGACGCCGCGGTCGCGCACAGTGATGATCTCGGCGCTCTGCACGCCCGGCTTCAGCTCGACCTCGACGTCGCCGTCGAGGGCGTGCACCGTCGTCGTCGTGCCGAGGATCGCATCCGTCATCGGAACCTCGAGGGTGCACAGCAGGTCGTCGCCGTCGCGGCTGAAGACGTCGTGGTGGCGCACCTTCATCTCGAGGTAGAGGTCGCCGTTGGGTCCGCCGGCCGGGCCGGCCTCGCCGCTGCCCGGCATCTGCAGGCGCACGCCGGTGTCGACACCGGCGGGGATGTCGACGGGGACCGTCCGGCGGGCGCGCACGCGGCCCTGTCCCTGGCACGTGACGCACGGCGAGGCGATGACCGTGCCGTAGCCGCGGCAGGTGCCGCAGGGGCTCGAGGTCATCACGTTGCCGAGCAGTGAGCGCACGGCCCGCTGGATGCTGCCGGTTCCGTGGCAGATGTCGCAGGTGACGGGATGCGTTCCCGGCTGGCAGCACGAGCCCTGGCAGGTCTCGCAGAGGATCGCCGTGTCGACCTCGATCTCGCGGTGGGTGCCGAAGATGATCTCGTCGAGGTCCACCTCGACGCGGAGCAGGGCGTCCTGTCCGCGCTCGCGACGCGATCGCGGGCCGCGGCGGCCGCTGGTGCCGCCCCCGCCGAAGAAGGTCTCGAAGATGTCGCCGAAGCCGCCGAAGTCTCCCCCGCCGGCTCCGCCGAAGCCGCCCTGACCGCCGAGGTCGTACTGCTGGCGCTGCTTCGGATCGCTCAGTACGTCGTAGGCGTGGGTGACGAGCTTGAACCGCTCGGAGGCGTCGGCTCCGGGATTCACGTCGGGGTGCAGTTCGCGAGCAAGGCGTCGGTAGGCCTTCTTGATCTCGTCGTTGGTCGCCTCACGGGAGACGCCGAGTACTTCGTAGTGGTCAGCCACAGGCGGCCGTTTCCTTTCCGCTCACGAACGCCGTTCCTTCGGCCTCGTGAGATGTTCCTGGGTGCCCCTCAGCCCTCGGCGAGGAGCTTCGAGAGGTAGCGGGCGACGGCGCGGACCGCCGCCATGTTGTTCGAGTAGTCCATGCGGGTGGGGCCGAGCAGGCCGACGCTGGCGATGTCGCCCTGCGAGGCCGAGTATCCGCTCAGCATGATCGAGGTCTCGCCGAGCCCGAACGACTCGTTCTCCCGGCCGATGCTCACCGAGACGGCGTTCTGGTCTGCGGCCATCTCGCCGAACAGGCGCAGCAGCACCACCTGCTCCTCGATGGCCTCCATCACCGGGAAGATGCTGCCCGAGAAGTCGCTCTCGGTGCGCACCAGGTTGGCGGCACCGGCCATCACCAGGCGGTCCTGGCGGTGCGCCAGCACCTGCTCGCCGAGGGCATGCACGACCGCTGTGGCCAGCGCGCGCGCGTCGGGGGCGACGTCGTCGACGAGGCCGGTGAGTCGCTCGGCGGCATCCGTCATCGCGAGACCCCCGAGAACGCCGTTCAGACGGGTGCGCAGCTCGGCGAGCTGCTGCTCGTCGACCGGGGTCGTGAACTCGATGACGCGCTGCTCGACGCGGCCGTTGTCGGTGATGAGCACCGAGAGCAGGCGGGTGTCGCTGAGCCCGACCAGTTCGATGTGCCGCACCCGCGCCCGACTGAGCGACGGATACTGCACCAGGGCGACCTGGTGGGTGAGCTGCGAGAGCAATCGGACCGTTCGGCCGAGGACGTCGTCGAAGTCGGCGGATGCGCCCAGGAAGGTCTCGATGGCGTGGCGTTGCGCGGCGGACAGCGGCTTGACGTCGGTGAGCCTGTCGACGAAGAGCCGGTAGCCCTTGTCGGTCGGGACGCGGCCCGACGAGGTGTGCGGAGCCGCGATGAGCTCCTCCTCCTCGAGCAGCGCCATGTCATTGCGGATGGTCGCGGCCGAGACGCCGAAGGAGTGCCGCTCGACGATGGCCTTGGAGCCGACGGGCTCACGGGAGGCGACGTAGTCGTGCACGATGGCCCTGAGCACGGCGAGTGAACGTTCCGACACCATCTGCTCTCCACCCCCTGCCGCCGCGTTTAGCACTCGTAAAGTATGAGTGCCAATTCTACCCGACCGCGGAGCAACAGTCGTTTGCCGGGCGGAGTTTCGAACCAGTAGCGTGAAGCCGCACCCCGACGGGCTGCGCGATCCGCCTCGACCGGAGGCTGCCGCGCGCATCCGGCTTCCAAGGAGACCCTCGCCATGCGCGATACCAATCACACACCGGACGAGCCGTTCTCGGCCACCGAGGACCGCCAGTGGGCGTCGTTCGCTCACTTCGGAGGGGCCATCGCCATCCTCGGCTTCTTCAGCAGCTGGGCCGCGGTTCTGGCGATCCTGCCGGCGCTCATCATCTACCTGGTGCTCGGGAAGCGCGGCCACCTGACCCGTGACGAGGCCAGGGAGGCCCTGAACTTCCAGATCACCATGGTCGGCGCGATCATCGTCTGGGCGATCGTGGCGACCATCCTGGGTGCACTGTTCTGGTGGCTCGGTCCGGTCTGGCTCGTGCTCGGTCCGCTCTTCCAGATCATCGGCTGGGCACTCGTCATCGTCGACGTGATCTTCTCGATCATCGGCGGGGTGCGCGTCAACAACGGCAGCAGCTACCGCTACCCGTTCGCCCTGCGTCTGGTGCACTGAACCGGCGCACGGCGCTCGACGGGCCGACTCGCGCCGACACTTCGCGGGAGATCGTAGGGCCGAAGTAGCCGTCGCGCTATCGTTTCAGTGCACCCACCGGGCCCTCGACAGTCCGCGCGGGAGAATCAGCCTCATCGACGACTGACCACAAGGAGTCACCATGTCCGACGCAACACCTCCTCCTCCCCCGCCGCAGAACCCGTACCAGGCACCCGGAGGGAACCTGAGCCCCGCTGACGAGAAGCTCTGGGCGACGCTGATCCACATCGGCGGCATCCTCTTCGGCTTCCTGCCCGCCCTGATCGGCTACCTGGTCCTGAAGGACAAGGGCCCGTTCATCCGCGAGCACACGGCCACGGCCCTCAACTTCCAGATCACGCTGCTCATCGTCTACGTGGTCGGCAGCATCCTGACGCTCGTCCTCGTCGGGTTCCTCATCCTGCTCGCCGCCTGGGTGTGCGCGATCGTGTTCGGCATCATCGCCGCGATCAGGGCGAATGCGGGTCAGCTCTACACGTACCCGCTGACCATCAAGTTCGTCAGCTGAGTCGATGCCGTCGCACTGATCAGTCGTCGGCGAGAAGTCGCCGCACGACGCCGTCAGCCAGAAGCCGTCCTGTCAGGGTCAGTTCCACTGATCCCGACAGGGCGGCTTTCGCGTTGATGAGGCCATCGGCGATGAGGCCGGCGACGGCGTGTCGCCCGGGGGCGTGAAGCGACGACACCGGGATGCCCTCGCGGATTCGGGCCAGCAGCAGCACCCGCTCGACCTCGCGGGTCTCCGCGTCGAGGGTCTCGCGCCCGGCGCCGGGCGAGATGCCGGACAGGACACGGTCTGCATAGGCCGCCGGATGCTTCACATTCCACCAGCGCACGCCTCCCACGTGGCTGTGGGCACCGGGGCCGACGCCCCACCAGTCGCCGCCCCGCCAGTAGGCGAGATTGTGGCGGGACCTGTGCTCGGCGCCGCGCGACCAGTTGCTCACCTCGTACCAGTCGTAGCCGGCCTCGGCCAGCATCCGGTCGGCCAGCTCGTACATGTCGGCCTGCAGGTCCTCATCGGGCTGGGCGACCTCGCCGCGCTTGATCTGCCTGGCGATCTTGGTGCCGTCCTCCACGATGAGCGAGTAGGCGCTCAAGTGGTCGGGTCGCTGCGCGATGGCGTGCTCGAGACTGGCCCTCCAGTCGTCGAGCGATTCCCCCGGCGTACCGTAGATGAGGTCGAGACTGACGTCGAGTCCGGCATCCCGGGCCCAAGCGACGACGAGCGGGATGCGGGCAGGGTCGTGCGTGCGCTCGAGCGTCGCCAGCACGTGGGGAACGGCCGACTGCATGCCGAAGGAGACGCGCGTGAAGCCGGCCGCCGCCAGCGCCGCGAGGTACTCGGCATCGACGGAGTCCGGGTTCGCCTCCGTCGTGACCTCGGCGTCGGCCTCGATGCCGAAGGAGGCGCGAACGGCATCGAGCATCCGCACCAGGTCGCCCGACGGGAGCAGGGTCGGAGTGCCGCCACCGAAGAAGACAGTGCTCGCCGGGCGCCTCGGAAGGCCGGACTGAGCGAGGATGCCGGCGCCTGCCGCCGCCTCGAGAGAGGCCTGAGACGCGTAGTCCGATTGCTTCACCCCGCGGATCTCCTCGGAGGTGTAGGTGTTGAAGTCGCAGTATCCGCAGCGCACCCGGCAGAACGGCACGTGGAGATAGACGCCGAAGGTGCGCTCGTCTGCTCCGATGACGGCGGATGCCGGAAGCAGGCCGTCGGCGGGCGCCGGGTCGCCGAGGGGAAGTGCGCTGGGCATGGGCAGGGGCTAGACGGCCGCGGCGACAGGATGCAGCGCGCGCAGGTAGCGCTTGGTGTAGCGCTTCTGCACCGAACGCAGCACCGGCGCTGCGAGCCTGTACAGCGCCGTGCTCGGCCGTGAGAACATGCGGATCGTGAGCCAGACGGAGTCGTCGTCGCGGTGCTCGACGACCCAGGCCTCCTCGCCGCTCTCGGGGTGACCGGGCATGGTTCCGTAGGCGAAGCCGACGCGGCCGGGTTCGTCGATGACGTAGATGACACGCACCGGAGCCGTGAAGCCGAGTCCCCACATGTGCAGCTTGAGTTTCGCGGTCATCCCGGCGGTGATGAACGGGGAGCCGTCGGGGCCGTAGCGCTCCTCGGCCTGCAGGGCGGGCTGCTCGGCCGCGGGAGTTCCATCGTCATTGAAGACCAGGCCCGTGTACTGGGTGCCTGTGCCCGAGCGCACCTCGGTGACCTCGATGCCGCTGCCGCGCTGCACTCCCCACGTCATGAGCGACGAGGAGGCGATGGAGAAGCGCTCGGCACCGCTGCCGAGACGCACTGTGTGCTCTTCGGCACGATATCCGGCCGGCGGGTACGCGAGGAGGTCGGGGGCGAGAGTGCCGCCGATCGCCCCGTAGGTGACCGGCTCTCCGACGAAGGTGGAACGGCGCATCCCTCCAGCTTACGCCGACGGGGCCGATCGGCTCATTCGAGGCCGGCGTCGGTCGCGGCGCCGACGGCCTGCGTCAGGCGCCGATGGGCGGGTTCACGAGCAGGTCGACTCGATCGCGGAGGTAGCGCTCCAGGGGAATCGCGGCGTCATCGCCCACCGTGGCGCTCCACCGCACGAGCGGCTCGTCGCCCCGCACGAACAGGGCACCCGTCGACGCCCGCAGCTCGTCGACGGCCAGCACGATGGGTGTCGCGTCGAAGTTGACGGTCTCGCCCTCGGGGAACTTCCCGCGGAAGGCTGCGTCACGGTAGGCGCGACGCACCTCGGCCGACTCGGACTGGTACTGGGTGCGTCCCGGTGGCACCGCCCGTGTCGTCAGGCCCTCCCGGTAGACGGCGCCGTCGGCGTCGATCAGCAGCACGCCGAGCCGCCAGACCCGCCCACGGGGCACCATCACGGCACGACGCGTGACGAGGAGCTTGCGGTGCGCCGGAACGTACTCGCCCAGGGCCTCGTCGCGGGCTCCGGCCGCGGCAAGCCGGGCGGCGGCATCCGTCAGCAGGGTGCGGATGCCGGCGATGACGTCGTCGTTCTCCTGGGGCACAGCTTCGAGCGTAGGCGCCGGAACGCTACTTCTTGTCCTTGGTCTCCACGTCGCCGGAGAGCGCTGCGATGAACGCTTCCTGGGGCACCTCGACGCGACCCACCATCTTCATGCGCTTCTTGCCCTCCTTCTGCTTCTCGAGGAGCTTGCGCTTGCGGGTGATGTCACCGCCGTAGCACTTGGCGAGGACATCCTTGCGCATGGCACTGATCGACTCCCGGGCGATGATGCGGGCGCCGATGGCGGCCTGGATGGGCACCTCGAACTGCTGGCGCGGAATGAGCTTGCGCAGGCGCCCGGTCATGAGCACACCGTAGGCGTAGGCCTTCTCGCGGTGCACGATGGCGCTGAACGCGTCTACCTGCTCGCCCTGCAGCAGGATGTCGACCTTCACGAGGTCGGCCTCCTGGTCGCCGGCGGGCTCGTAGTCGAGCGATGCATAACCGGCCGTCTTCGACTTGAGGTGGTCGAAGAAGTCGAACACGATCTCGCCGAGGGGCATCGTGTAGCGGATCTCGACGCGGTCCTCACCGAGGTACTCCATGCCGAGGAGGGTTCCGCGTCGGGCCTGGCAGATCTCCATGATCACGCCGACATAGTCCTTGGGCGCCAGAACGGCCGCCTTGACGACGGGCTCGCGCACGCTGACGATCTTGCCGCCGGGGAACTCGCTCGGGTTGGTGACCGTGACGGTCTTCTTGTCCTCGGTCGTGACCTCGTAGATCACCGAGGGCGCCGTCGTGATGAGGTCGAGGCCGAACTCGCGCTCGAGGCGCTCGGTCACGATCTCGAGGTGCAGCAGGCCGAGGAAGCCGCAGCGGAACCCGAAGCCGAGCGCGACCGAGGTCTCGGGCTCGTAGACGAGGGCGGCATCCGACAGCTTCAGCTTGTCGAGGGCCTCGCGCAGGTCGGGGTAGTCGCTGCCGTCGATCGGGTACAGGCCCGAGAACACCATGGGCAGCGGCTCGGTGTAACCGGGCAGCGCCTGGGTCGCGGGCTTGGCGGCGGTGGTGACGGTGTCGCCGACCTTCGACTGGCGCACGTCCTTCACGCCGGTGATCAGGTAGCCGACCTCGCCGACGCCCAGACCATTGCTCGGGGTGGGCTCGGGCGAGCTGACGCCGATCTCGAGGATCTCGTGGGTGGCACGGGTCGACATCATCTGGATGCGCTCGCGAGGGTTCAGGTGCCCGTCGATCATGCGCACGTAGGTGATGACGCCGCGGTAGCTGTCGTAGACCGAGTCGAAGATCATGGCGCGCGCCGGGGCGTCCTTGTCGCCCTGCGGAGCGGGGATGAGCTCGGTGACGCGGTCGAGGAGATCTTCGACGCCGGCGCCGGTCTTGCCCGAGACGCGCAGCACGTCGGAGGGCGAGCCGCCGATGAGGCTGGCGAGCTCGCCGGCGTACTTGTCGGGGTCGGCGGCCGGGAGGTCGATCTTGTTGAGCACCGGGATGATCGTGAGGTCGTTCTCGAGCGCCAGGTAGAGGTTCGCCAAGGTCTGGGCCTCGATGCCCTGGGCGGCGTCGACGAGCAGGATCGCGCCCTCGCAGGCGGCGAGCGACCGCGACACCTCGTAGGTGAAGTCGACGTGCCCGGGGGTGTCGATCATGTTCAGGGCGTACGTGTCGCCGTTCAGCGACCACGGCATGCGCACGGCCTGGCTCTTGATGGTGATGCCGCGCTCGCGCTCGATGTCCATGCGGTCGAGGTACTGCGCCCGCATGTCACGGTCGCTCACCACGCCGGTCATCTGCAGCATCCTGTCGGCCAGCGTCGACTTGCCGTGGTCGATGTGGGCGATGATGCAGAAGTTGCGGAGGAGTGCCGGGTCGGTCGCGGCGGGCTGCAGAGGCTTGAGGGCACGTGGAGACATCGTGACTCGATTCTCCCATGACTAGCATGGCTGGATGCACAGCGGCCCTCCGGTGCTCTTCCTGCACGGCATCCGCACCTCATCGAGCATGTGGCGCGTTCAGATCGGCGCGCTCGCCGATCGTGGCATCCCCTCGCTCGCGATCGACCTGCCCGGACACGGCGCACGGATGGGCGAGGACTTCACCCTCGAGGCCGCGACGGCCGCCATCCACGACGGCGTCGAGGCCGTCGGCGAGCCGCCGCTCATCGTCGGACTCTCGATGGGCGGCTACATCGGCATGCACTACGCCGCACGTCACCCGACCCGACTGCGCGGGCTGGTGGCCGCATCATCCGGCGCCATCCCCCGGCCGATCTTCATCGGCGGATACCGGGCGGCGGCCGCGGCGATCCACCTGCTACCCGACCGCGGCTCCGCCCTCAACGACGGCCTGGCGAAGATGCTCGTTCGCGAGCCCGGCCTCTCCGACCTGCTCGCCGGCGGCATCGCGCTCGAGGTGATGCAGTCCGGCCTGCGCTCGATCGGCAAGCTGAGGCCCCTCGAGGACCTCGCGGCCTACGACGGACGCGTCTGGCTGGTGAACGGACGCTACGACCACATCCGTTTCGACGAGCGACGGATGCTGCGGGCCAGTCGCCACGGATCCCTCACCGTCATTCCCGGCGCGACGCATCTCGCGAGCCTCGTGCAACCGGAGGCCTTCACCGATGCCGTGCTCGAGGCCTGGCGGGAACTCGCGGGAGTCGAGGCCGCGCCGCTCGAGTAAGCACTGATGTGACCCGATGTGTCATCGCATCGGGAAGGATCTGCGGCCGGCGCGGTTGCATCTCCTCATGAGCATTCTTCTGACCGGCGGAGCCGGCTACATCGGATCAGCAGTTCTCGAGCGGCTCCTCGCCGCCGGCCACGAGGTGTCGGCGCTGGTGCGCTCACCTGAGAATGCCGCCATCGTCGAAGCGGCGGGCGCGACCGCCATCATCGGCGCCGCCGACGACGCCGAGATCGTGCGCGCAGCCGCCGGAGCGGCCGAGGGCGTCATCCACATCGCCTCCTCCCCCGACGTCGACGCCATCCTCGTGCCGGCAGTCCTCGCCGCGATCGAAGGACGCGACGCGCGCTTCGTCCACACCGGCGGAATCTGGATCTACGGGTCCGGAGCCGACATCACCGAGGAGTCGCCGTTCCAGCCGCTGCCGATCAGCGGCTGGCGCGCCGAGTCCCAGGCCCTCGTGACCGCGGCACCCAACACAACGATCGTCGCGCCTGCCGTCGTCTACGGCGACGGCAGCGGAATCGTGCGTGGCCTCATCGACGCGGCACGCGGAACCGGAGTCGCCCCGACAGTGCCCCTCGTGGGCGACGGATCGCAGCACTGGACCACGGTTCACCTCGACGACATCGCCGCGCTCTTCGTGCTCGCCTACGAGAACCGAAGCGCTCACGGCGTGTACATCGGCGCCAGCGGGGCGAATCCCACCGTACGGGAGCTCGGCGAGGCCATCGCCGGAGCTTGGAACATCGCCGGCGGCGTCGCCCCGGAGAGCGTCAACGCCAGCCGCGAGCGGTTGGGCGCCGACTTCGCCGATGCGCTGCTGCTCGACCAGCAGGCGTCTGGTGGGCGGGCGCGCACCGAGCTCGGCTGGGCGCCCTCAGCTGCATCCGTTCTCGACGAGATCAGCTCGGGTTCTTATTCCCCCTCGGTGGTCGCAGAGCCGGCAACAGGGTTCCCGGCCTGAGAGTCCGCCGTGCCGAGACCCGGCGGGATTATCGGCGACGGCCCTTCATAGGGTAAAGTTGCCTGTTGGCTTGCGTGTGGGTCCCACCTCACACGATTTCGCCGCAGACGTCCCTCTACCGTCATGCGGCAACATCCGATCCACACACAAACGAAAGAACGTACTCAACGTGGCAAACATCAAGTCGCAGATCAAGCGCATCGGCACGAACAAGAAGGCCCAGGAGCGCAACAAGGCCGTCAAGAGCGAGGTCAAGACCGCCGTTCGCGTCACCCGCACCGCCATCGCCTCCGGCGACAAGGCTGCTGCAACCAGCGCCCTGAAGACCGCTTCGAAGAAGCTCGACAAGGCCGTCAGCAAGGGTGTCATCCACCAGAACCAGGCCGCGAACCGCAAGTCGGCCATCGCGAAGCAGGTCGCAGCGCTCTAAGCGCTCATCTGTCGAGAGGGCCCCGGATGCTTCGGCATGCGGGGCCCTTCTCTGTGTGCGGGCGCTCGGCGAGTCTCGCGGGCTGATAACGCTTCGGCCGCGACTGCGTCGGGCCTCAGCGAGCAGGGGGTCGGCGTTCAGGAGTACCGCTCGCTGAGGCCCGGACGAAGTCCGCGGTCGAAGCGCCGCAGGACGGCGCCGTTCGGTACGCGCTATGCGCGCCCGCGCGCGGCGATGACGCCGACCATGCGCTCGAGGGCGAAGACGGGATCGCGCTCAGCGCCCTTCACCGCGGCATCGGTCTCGGCGAGCATCGTGATGCACCGGGCGAGGCCGTCTTCGGTCCAGCCCTGCAGGTCGCGCTGTGCCCGCTCCACCTGCCACGGGGCCATGCCGAGCTTCGAGGCCAGCTGACCCGAGCCACCGCGGGTGCCGAACACCTTGGCCATCGTGCGGATCTTCATGGCGAACGCCGCGACGATCGGCACGGGATCCTCACCCGAGGAGATCGCCTGGCGCAGGTTGGTGAGAGCCTCGCCGTGCCGACCCGCGATGGCCGCGTCGGCCACCTTGAAGGCGTTCACCTCCATGCGTCCGCCGTAGTAGCGGTCGACCGTGGCCTCGGTGATCTCGGCGCTGGCATCGCTCATGAGCTGCTGGCATGCAGCCGACAGTTCGGCGAGGTCGTCGGAGAACGCCGAGACGAGCGACCGCAGGGCTGACGGCGCGACCCGGCGCCCCTTCGCCGCGAACTCGCCGGCGGCGAACTCGTACTTCTCGGCGTCCTTCTTGAGCTCGGCGCAGACGATCTCGATGCCACCGCCCAGACCGCCCCTGATGGCATCGAGCAGCTTCTTGCCGCGCACGCCGCCGTTGTGCCGCAGCACCAGGAAGGTGCTGTCGGCCGGCTCCTGCAGGTAGGCGAGGGTCTCGGTGATGAAGTCGTCGGTGCATTTCTCGACGTTGCTCACGCGCAGCAGGCGCGGCTCGGCGAACAGCGACGGGCTAGCCATCGTGAGCAACTCCCCCGGCGCGTAGGAGTCTGCTGCGATGTCGACGATCTCGAGACTCGGGTCTTCTGTCTTCAGGAAGTCGCGCAGGTCGCGGATGCTGCGCTCGGCGAGGAAGGTCTCGGTGCCGGACACGAGCACGACCGGCGCCGGACGCACCTGGTTCCATCCGAGTTGCGGGATGGAGACCGTGGACCGAGCCTTGGCCGGGGCGGAAGTACGAGCAGCCACGCGGGTCCTCTCAGGATGGAATCTCCACTTTATCCCGCGCCGCCGACAGCCGGATGTCGCTCCGACCACACCCGCACCGCACCGTCGACGCCCGGCGCGAGGAGCACCAGTCCCTGCTGGTCCGTGCGCTCTGCGACTGTGCCCACGCTCGCGAGGATCTCGAGGATCCTGGCGGTCGGATGCCCGTAACTGTTGTCGGCCCCGACCGAGATGAGGCCCACCGTGGCGCGCAGCCGCTCGTACAGCTCGGCGCTCTGGTCGGACGACCCGTGATGCGCCACCTTGACCACGTCGACAGGCGCCAGGGTCGTTGAGCGCACCAGTGCGTCCTGCGACTCCTCGCCGAGGTCGCCGAGGAAGAGCGAGCTCGACCCGGCGCCGCTGAAGCGCATCGTGACGCTGCCCGCATTGCCGGTCGCCATGGTGGCGGCATCCGGCAGCGGCCAGAGCACCTCCCAGTCGAGTGCGCCGAGCGACCCCGAGAGCCCGGCGGCTCCGCGCTCGATGATGCTGCCTCCCTGTTGCAGGCGGGACAGGATGCGCCGGTCGGCTTCGGTCTCGGGCAGGCCCACGATGGCGTGGTCGACCCGACCCAGGACGGCGTCGACCCCGCCGACGTGGTCGAGGTCGTAGTGCGTGAGCACGAGGAGGTCGAGTCGGTGGATGCCGAGCGCATCGAGGCACCGCGACAGCGGCGCGGGCTCCGGTCCGGTGTCGATGAGGGCGTGGCTGTCGCCGTCGCGCACGACCACGGCGTCGCCCTGCCCGATGTCGCAGGCCGCGTACTGCCAGTCGCTCGGTATCGAGAGCGAGCGGAGCACCGAGGAACCGACGAGGGCGCCGCCGTAGGCCCCAGCCGTGAGGAGCAGACCGGTGACGAGCACGCTGACAGCCCGGGTGGATGGTCCGTCTCTGCGGCGCACCGCGAGCCAGATCACGGACGCCGTGACGAGCGCGAGCAGCACGGCACCGGCAGCGCCGCCGAGCCAGGGCAGCCGGGTCCACGCGAGCCCGTCGACGGTGCGGGCGATCTGCGCGATCCAGGCAGACGGCACCCACGCGATCTGGAGGCAGGCCGAGCCGAGTCCCGGAATGACGGGCAGCAGCAGGCACCCGATCAGGCCGAGCACCGTGCCGATCGGCGCTGCCGGCTCGGCGAGGAGGTTCGCGAGCACACCTGCGACGGGCACCGCCGGGTCGAGCAGGATGAGGATCGGCTGGCAGGCGAGCTGAGCCGACAAGGGCACAGCGACCGCGATCGCGATGGGCAACGGCATCCAGCGCGCGAGGGCGCCTGCCAGCGGGCGGGCCAGCAGGAGAAGCCCCGCCGTCGCCGCGACGGACAACGCGAACCCGTAGCTGCGGGCCATCCAGGGATCGAGTACCAGCAGCGCCACGACGGCGACCGACAGCGCCGGGATACCGCGGCCGGGCCGGCCGATGCCGAGGGCGAACAGCACCACCGTGGCCATGACGGCGGCGCGCAGCACGCTCGGCTGCGGGGTGACGAGCACGACGAACCCCGCGAGAGCCACGACGGCGAGCACGGAGCGCGCACGCCGCGGGAGTCCGCAGACCGCGCCGAGCAGAACGACGGCGGCGACCACGATGGCGCAGTTCGCGCCGGACACGGCGGTGAGGTGGCTGAGCGACGAACTCTTCATCGCGGCGTCGAGCTCTGCCGTGACGGCGCTGGTGTCGCCGATGGCGAGTCCGGGAAGCAGATCACCGCCGTCGCCGGGGAGGGCCGCGGCCGCCTGCGACAGGCCCGCACGCAGCGGATCGGCCCAGCCGAGGTACCACGGCGGTGGAGCGAGCACGGCGATCGGCGCGGACGCGAACAGCAGGTAGGCGACGTCCTCTCCGGCATCCGTCGGCTTCACGGTGCCCTTCGCTCGCACGGTGGACCCGATGCGCGGATGCTCCCCCGTCATCTCGCCGAAGACGAGCAGGGGCGCAGCGGCCCTGACAGCCGGGCTCACGCCCTCGGGCCCACGACTCGACATCACGACCCCGCGGGCCTCGAACCGGAGCTGCTCGGCCCCGGAGGAGGCCCCCGCCCCCACGACCGGCGCAGAGGACACCACCGCCTCGACCGTCACAGTGCGGTGCTGCGTTGCGGCCCCGACGAGCACGGGAGGCGTACGCGCGGGCGCCGCGACAGCCACCGAGGTACAGACCAGTGCAGTCGCCGCGGCTCCGAGGGCGATGACCGCGAGGATGCGACGGCCGCGGATCGAGCCGGACCCGCGCACCAGCACGGCGACCCCGCCGATCGCCGACAGCGCCGCGGCCGCCGCCACCCAGCCTGCGGCATCCGGAAACCCGATCGCCACGAACCCCGCAGCCCAGGCGATGGTCGCCGGCCAGGCAAGTCGCAGCTCGGCTCCCATGGCCGCTCAGACCGTCACGAGGTCCTGCAGCGACTCGAAGGTCTTGTCGCCGATGCCGCTGACCTCCCGCAGCTCGTCGACGCTCGAGAAGCCGCCGTTGGCGTCGCGCCAGTCGATGATGCGCTGCGCGAGGGCGGGGCCGATGCGCGGCAGGGTGTCGAGGTCGGCCACCGTCGCCCTGTTGAGGTCGATCGGGCCACCGGATGCCGCTCCCCCGGCAGCACCGCCGCTCGCGCCCGGTGCCACGGCCGATGGCGGCGGCACCTCACCGACGGCGGGCACGACGAGCTGCTCGCCGTCGGACAGTTCCCGGGCGAGGTTCACTCCGCCGGGGTCGGCTGTCGCAGCGAAGCCGCCGGCCGCGGCGATGGCGTCCATGACCCTGGAGCCCGACGCGATCTCGTAGAGGCCCGGGCGGCCGACCGCGCCGAGGACATGCACGAAGAGCACCGGTGCCGACGACGACGAGCCGCCATCGCCCGCCGGCGTGCCACCCTGCGACGTCGACGTCGAGGTCGACGTCGATCGGAGCTCGTCCGGCAGCTCGCCGGGATCGACGGTCTCGCCGCTGCCGCCGGCGCCGAGCATGGCGACCACGACCGTGGCGATGAGAGCGGCGATGACGAGCACGATGACGCCGCCGACAGCCAGACGCACGCGCGGAGCCGCCCGAGCGGACGGATCGAGCCGCCCGATCGCCTCGTCGTCTGCGGTGCCCACCGGGTCAGGCTAGGTTGCGTCGGGCGGGCTCCGACGTGCAGCCTGCAGGTCGACGCGTCGACCGGACGCGAGAAGGGCTGGGGAGGAATCCCCAGCCCTTCTCAACGCGCGGACCCCACGCGAAACGCGGGAGATGCGCGAGTCGAGCTCAGCCCTTGGTGGCGATGCTCACGACCTTGGGGGCGCGCACGATCACATTCACGATCTCTCGCTCACCGACCGAACGCTGGACTCCTGCAGAGGCACGAGCCAGGGCCTCGAGTTCGTCTGCCGAGATGTTCGGCGACACCGTGAGCTTGTCGCGCACCTTGCCGTCGACCTGCACCACGGCGGTGACGGACTCGGCGATCAGCAGGTTGGGGTCGGCCTTGCGCCACTGCACGAGGGCGACGCCGGGCTGGTAGCCGAGCTTCTCCCACATGTCCTCCGCCGTGTACGGCGCGAACAGGTTGAGGGCCATCGCCGTCACCTCGGCCGCCTCGCGCACGGCTGCATCCGCCGGGCCGGCGCCCGAGTCGATCACCTTGCGAGTGGCGTTGACCAGCTCCATGAGTCGGGCGACGACCACGTTGAACTTGAACGACTCGACGAGGCCGGGAGCGTCGGCGAGGAAGCGGTGGGTGACCCGGCGCAGGCCGGGGTCGCCGTTCTTCCACAGCACGTCGGGCGAGGACGAGACGTCCTTCGCGACGCGCCAGGCACGCGCGAGGAACTTGGACGAGCCGACGGGCGACACGTCGTTCCAGTCGATGTCGTCCTCCGGAGGTCCGGCGAAGGCCATCGTGAGGCGCACAGCATCGACACCGTGCTTCTCGACCTCTTCGGTGAAGTAGACGATGTTGCCCTTGCTCTTGCTCATCTTGGAGCCGTCGAGGATGACCATGCCCTGGTTCAGCAGCGCCGAGAACGGCTCGGTGAAGCTGAGGTGGCCGAGGTCGAAGAGCACCTTGGTGATGAAACGGGCGTAGAGCAGGTGGAGGATGGCGTGCTCGACGCCGCCGACGTACTGGTCGACGGGAGCCCAGCGCTCGGCCTCCCTGGGGTCGAACGCCTTGGTGTCGTCGTTCGGGTTCAGGAAGCGCAGGAAGTACCACGAGCTGTCGACGAAGGTGTCCATCGTGTCGGCGTCGCGGCGGGCCGGGGTGCCGTCGATGGGGTTGGGTACGTTGACCCAGTCCTCGGCCGCACCGAGCGGCGACGTGCCCTTGGGCTTCAGGTCGAGGCCTTCGGCATCCGGCAGCAGAACCGGCAGCTGGTCCTCCGGCACCGGAACCTCCGTGCCGTCTGCCCCGTGGATGATCGGGATGGGCGTGCCCCAGTAACGCTGGCGCGAGATGAGCCAGTCGCGCAGGCGGTAGTTCTTGGCGGCGCGACCCCGGCCCTCTGCCGCGAGGATCTCGATGACCTTCTTGATCGCGTTCGACTTCGAGAGGCCCGTGAGCGGCCCGGAGTTCATCAGGCGGCCCTCGCCCGCGAGAGCGATGCCGGTCTCCGCGGGGTCGGTGCTCTCCATGTCGGGAAGCACGGGGTCGCCGTGCTCGTCGATGTCGATCACGGGGATGACGCCGGTCACCGGGGCGTTCACGTCGACGACCACGCGCACGGGCAGGTCGAAAGCCCGGGCGAAGTCGAGGTCGCGCTGGTCGTGAGCGGGGACGGCCATCACGGCGCCGTGGCCATAGTCGGCCAGAACGTAGTCGGCGGCCCAGATCGGCAGCTTCTCGCCATTCACCGGGTTGACGGCGTAGCGACCGAGGAAGACGCCGGTCTTCTCCCGGTCGGTGGCCTGGCGCTCCATCTCGGTCGACTTCTGCACGGCCGTCAGGTAGGTGCCGAAGCGCTCCTGGATCTCGGGGGTCGATCCCTCGACCAGTTCGGCGGCCAGGTCGGAGTCCGGAGCCACGACCATGAAGGTCGCTCCCCACAGCGTGTCGGGACGCGTGGTGAAGACAGTGACGCGCTCCTCGCGGCCCTCGATCTCGAACTCGACGTCGGCTCCGATGGACCGACCGATCCAGTTGCGCTGCATGTTGAGCACCTTCGACGGCCAGGAGCCCTCGAGCTGGTTCAGGTCGTCGAGCAGGCGATCGGCGTAGTCGGTGATGCGGAAGTACCACTGCGTGAGCTTCTTCTTGACCACGACCGCGCCGCTGCGCTCGGACGTTCCGTCGGGCAGCACCTGCTCGTTCGCGAGCACGGTGAGGTCGACCGGGTCCCAGTTGACCCAGCTGTCCTTGCGGTACGCCAGGCCCTTCTTGTAGAGCTGCAGGAACAGCCACTGGTTCCACTTGTAGTACTCGGGATCGCTCGTGTGCAGCTCGCGCTCCCAGTCGAAGGAGGTCGCGTACAGGCGCATGCTGGCCTTCTGCTGCGCGATGTTGTCGTAGGTCCACCCGCGCGGGTCGATGCCGCGCTTGATGGCGGCGTTCTCGGCAGGCAGCCCGAAGGAGTCCCAGCCGATCGGGTGCATCACGTTGAAGCCCTGCTGGCGCCAGTAGCGCGCCACGACGTCGCCGAGGGCGTAGACCTCGGCGTGGCCCATGTGCAGGTCGCCCGACGGGTACGGGAACATGTCGAGCACGTACTTGCGGGGCCGCTTGTCGTCGGGGTCGCCCGAGCGGAAGGGCTTCATCTCGTCCCAGACGGGAAGCCACTTCTTCTGGATGGAGGCGAAGTCGTAGACCTCGTCCTCGCCGGGCGCGCTGCTCGCGGACTCGTGCTGGTGTGCCACGTGACTCTCAATCGATACGGAAGTGATGATGGGAGCGCCATTGCTCGAGGGCGGCCTTGTGCGAAACATGGCTGTAACCAAGATTCCACTTTACTGAACAGCGCCGCGGATGCCGCATTCCCGGGTCTCACCGAGCGGAATGCACGCCCAGCACAGCGAGCAGGGCGCGTGCCTTCACCCGCGTCTCCTCGACCTCCTCGGCCGGCACCGAGAGCGCGGTGATCCCGCCGCCCGAACCGATGGTGGCGGCATCCGGAGTGAGCACGATCGACCGGATGACCATGGCGAGGTCGATCGAGCCGTCGACGCCGAAGTAACCGAACGCTCCCGAGTAGATGCCTCGGGGACCCTGCTCGAGCTCGGCCAGGATGCGCATGGCGCTGATCTTCGGTGCTCCGGTCATCGAGCCGGCCGGGAAGCAGGCCTCGACCGCGTCGATGCCGCTGAGGCCGTCGGCGAGATCGGCCTCGACCGTCGACACCAGCTGGTGCACCTGGGCGTAGCTCTCGACGGCGAGCAGGCTCGTGACCCGCACACTGCCGAGAGCGGCGATGCGGCCGAGGTCGTTGCGCATGAGGTCGACGATCATCAGGTTCTCGGCCTGCTCCTTGTCGCTGGCCTCGAGTTCGGCCCGCAGATCGATGTCCTCGACGACCGAGCGTCCACGCGGACGGGTTCCCTTGATCGGCTTCGTGACGACGCGGCCGGTCTCGGAGACGTGCAGGAACTGCTCGGGAGACGAGCTCAGCAGCGCCAGGTCGCCGAAGCGCAGCAGGCCGCCGTGGTGTGTGGGGCTTGCGGCACGCAGGCGACTGTACGTCTCGAGCGGATCGAAGCGCCCGTCGACGGTGATCGTGTTGGTGAGGCAGAGCTGGTAGGCGTCGCCGCGGCGGATCGCCTGCTGGCACTGCTCGATGAGCTGCTCGTAGGCGGCGGGGCCGTGACGCCACCGAGCGACGCCGCGAGTGGGGGCGGGCGCCTGCCGGACCGGGGTGGCCTCGGACGTCGCGACAGCTCGACCCACCCGATCCAGCCACGCTGCGAAGTCGGAGCGGTGCGCCGCCGACTCGAGCGCGATGACCCGCACGGAGCGCGCGCCGTGGTCGAACTCGATGGCGCGATCGATGAACTGGAACGCCGCTTCCGGATGCCGCGACTCCGGAAGCGGCACCCCCGTCGTCTGCGCTCCGAGCTCGTAGCCGAGCCAGCCGACCCAGCCGAGCGGGCGCCCGTCGAGCCGCGTCGTGTCATCGACCGCCCGGCCTCCGGAATCCGCGGCATCCGCGGCATCGGCCACCGCTGACAGCCCGGAACGCAGGAAGGCGAACACGTCGTCCCGAGGGCCGAACAGCGCCACGCCGTCGGGTGTCGACGGTGCTCCCATCCAACTGCGTCCGTGCTCGGCATCCGCTCCGGCATCCAGCCAGAAGGCGTGCGCCTCCGCACCGAACAGTTCGGTGAACACCCGCTCGGGATCACACCAGGCGTGGAGCGCGATGATCCGGGGCATCCGTCCAGCCTAGAGCCGGGGGCGAGCACACGAGAGGCGGACCCCCGGGGGAAGGGGATCCGCCTCTCGGCTCACTCGTGCGTCACTCAGCGGAACGCGTGGCTTCCCCGGTTCTGCACGTGCTCCGTGATCTTGTCGAGGCCGTTGCCGCCCCAGCCGTGACCGTGCTTCCAGCTCTTCACCTTCGCGAAGGCGAGGGTGGCGTGCGCCGCAGCGTCGGCCATCTGCTCGAAGACCACGGGATCGACGTTGTCGGTCGTGTCGCAGGCCTGGTGGTAGCAGGGGTCGTATGGCGCCCCGGCCGGACCGCCGAAGATCGCTGCCTCGGCATCGGTCTTGATCCCCTCGGCGCCGGTGAACAGGCCACCCGCCGGGATGCCGTTCTCGATGAAGCCGAAGTAGTCACTGCGGCCGTCGAACTCGGTGGGCGCCGTGGGCAGCTTCTTCATGGCGAAGTAGTCGGTGAAGACCTTCTCGATCTCGGCCGAACCCTCGGGACCGGCTGCACCGAACGCGTCGCCGTCGCCGTCGTAGACGAAGCGCACGGCGTTGGGCGAGCCCACCATGTCGAAGTTGAGGTTGACCGCGGTGGCTGCGATCTGCTTCTCGGACATCTGCGACACGTAGTAGTTCGAGCCCTGCAGGCCGTCTTCCTCTCCGCTCCAGAACGCGAACCGCACGCGGTTCTGCGGCTGGATGTGCAGACGCTTCAGCTGGATGGCGGTCTCGAGCAGAGTCGCGGATCCGGTGCCGTTGTCGTTGATTCCGGGACCTCCGGCGACGGAGTCGAGGTGGGCACCCACGACCACGGTCTCCGATGCCCGGCCCGAGGTGTCGGCGAGCACGTTGAACGTCTTCGTGTTCTTCAGCGTGCCGTCGACGAACACCCGGGCCGCGGATCCGGTCGTCGCCGCGATGGACTCGCCGATCGCGAAGCTGGTGCCGACCGCCGGGATCGCGGAGGCTGTTCCGAGCGTTCCGGAGACGACTCCGGTGCGATCGTCACCGGGAACATCGTTGCCCTGGTTGAAGATGATCGCGGCTGTGGCCCCCGCCGTCGCTGCGTTGGCGACCTTGTCGGAGAACGGGCACGTGCCGCGTTGCAGGAGGGCGATGGCGCCCTCGACGAAGCCCTCGAAGTCGGCGGACTCACATCCGCTCGTCGAGGCACGATCGCCGGTCAGGTTGAGGTCGACGGGCACCACGGGGCCCGAGACGTCTCCAGATGCCGAGTAGCTCATCGCCGAGAACTCGTCGGCCGTGAACACCCTGGGCGTCGGAGCAGTCAGCTCGAAGGCCGAGTCCTCCAGTACGAACTGCTCGTAGCTGAAGTACTGCCGGGACGTCTTGTACCCGGCCTTGGCGAGCCGCGTCTCGACGTACGCGCCCGACGCCTCGTGGCCGGGAGTTCCCGCAGCACGATTGCCGCCGTTCCTGACGGCGATGGACTGCAGCGCGTCGAGGTGGCGGGTGAGGCCGTCGGCGGTGATCGCCGTCCGGAGCGCGAGCGAGTTGAGCTTCTGCCAGCCGTCGCCGCCCGGGGATCCGGAGGCCAGTGCCGGCGAGACTCCCGTCATGGCCAGAGCGCCTCCGAGCACGATGCTCGTGGCGATGGCCAGCCCGCGCCTCATCTGTGTTCTGTTCACTGGTGCTCCTTCTGGGGAGTCGAGTGGAATCCGTTCCGCAGGCACTGATGGCGCCGACGTCTCCATCGAACCTATCCCCGATCGGGAGGACGCGGGTGTGAATGTTCTCATCAGTGGAACAAACGCACCGCGCACGTCGAGGCAACCGTCACGCCGGAATCCGACCGTCGACCAGCGTGACGGTGCGGTCGACGAGGTCGGCCGGAACCTCCCCGTGCGAGATGAGAATGACAGTGCGCCCATCGCTCGACGCCGCCGCGAGCAGGTCGCGCAGCACCTCGTCGGCGCGGTCGGCGTCGACGTTAGCCGTCGGCTCGTCGAGCACGAGCACCGCGAAGTCGGCGAGCAGCGCGCGCGCGAGCGCGATGCGTTGGGCCTGCCCGCCGGAGACGCGCGATCCGTGCTCGCCGAGCGCTGTGTCCAGCCCGGCACGGGAGGCCGCCCAGTCGGCGAGCCCGACGCGAGCGAGCACGGCGGTGAGTTCGGCATCCGTCGCCGTC
The DNA here is from genome assembly GCF_004570845.1 of Orlajensenia leifsoniae. Lineage (GTDB taxonomy): Bacteria > Actinomycetota > Actinomycetes > Actinomycetales > Microbacteriaceae > Orlajensenia > Orlajensenia leifsoniae. The sequence goes on from NZ_SPQZ01000002.1 coordinate 658,767, forward strand.
TCCCGAGCGAAGACGAGGTTGTCGCGCAGGGTCGCGTCGAAGATCCACGGCTGCTGCTCGCAGAGTCCGATCAGGGTACGGATGCCGTCCTGCTGCAGCTCCCGCGCCTCGGCACCGCCCACGCTGAATGATCCGCCGTAGTCGAGCAGGCGCACCAGCGTGTGAGCGAGGGTCGTCTTGCCGGCGCCGCTCCCACCGCGCACGAGCAGTCGCTCCCCGGGACGCACGACGAGGTCGAGCGGGCCGATGGCGCCGCCGCCGTCGGGCCAGCGCGCCGTGAGGCCGCGCAGGGCCAGGGTGCTGTCGGCACCCGGTGCCAGGGGTCGGGCGTCGGCATCGTCGACCGCAAGCTCCGCGGGAACGACGTCGGGAACAGCCGAGGCCACCCTCTCGGCGCTGGAGCGCACGGAACGCGATGCTCCCACCGCGGCCGGGAGCATCGCGCAGACCTCGAACACCGCAAGCGGCACCAGCACGATCACGGCCAGCTCCGGGCCGTCGAGGGTGCCGGAGCGGAGCGCTGGAACGGCGATGACGATGCCGGCCAGAGTGGCGGCCCCTGCGGCGAGGGAGACGACGCCCGAGGAGAGTCCCGCCCCGATGGCGGCCCGGGTCTCGGCCCGGCGGAGGGCGGCATCCGCAGCCGCGACACGATTCAGGCTCGCGTCGACGGCTCCATAGGCGATGAGTGCCTCGAGGCTCGAGAGCAGGTCGACCAGCGCGGCGCCGACGGCTCCGCGACGGGGAGCGATCACGGCATCGGCGCGGGCGGAGACCGTGGCGTGGAGCAGGGTGCCCGCGACGAAGGCCACAGCGAGGCAGCCCGCGAGGGCGATGGCCGCCGTCGGGCTGAGGAACCACAGGAACACCACGCTCCCGACCGCCGTCACCCCGGCCACCAGAGCCGGTTGGAGCACCCGCAGAGGCAGGTTCTGCAACTCGTCGACGTCGCGCGAGAACCTGGTGAGCAGGTCGCCGCGCCCGATCGCGTTCATGCCGTCCGGCGCCAGCGGCACGAGGCGCTCGAGCAGTTCCACCCGAAGCCGGGTGAGCTGGCGGAGAGCGGCGTCGTGGGTCACGAGCCGCTCGAGGTAGCGGAAGGCCCCGCGCGCGATGGCGAACGCCCGCACGCCGACGACGGCGAGCGAGATGTAGACGATCGACGGCTGCTCGGCGGCGCGCGCGATGAGCCACGCCGAGCACGCGAGCAGGGCGACGGCCGAGCCTGCACCCAGAGCGCCGACGAGGACTCCGGGAACGAAGCGTCGAGCCGGCGGCTGTGCCAGGCGCAGCACGGTGCGCGTGCGGGTCCGTTCAGACACGGGCGACCTCCTCGAGCCCGATGACGGCGTCTGCGGCAGCGATGAGGGCGGGGCGGTGACTCACGACGATGACGATGGCACCGGATGCCGCGGCCGAGCGAAGCTCCCCGATCACGAGCTGTTCCGAGGCCGAGTCGAGCGCCGATGACGGTTCGTCGAGCAGCAGGATGCGGCATCCGCGGCCCTCGAGACGATAGAGGGCGCGCGCGATGGCGACCCGCTGCGCCTGCCCGCCGGACAGCCCGGATCCCCCGACCCCCAGCGGGGCCGACGGGGCGACGTCGTTCAGCCCGACGCGGGCGAGCGTCGCAGCAACGCGCGCCTCGTCCGGTGCCGGGTCGCCGAGCGCCACGTTCGCCGCGACGGTCCCGGAGACCAGGCCGGGCTGCTGGCCCGACCAGGCCACGTCGGCGCGGTCGAGCGGGCGGCCGTCGAGGAGGATCATGCCGCCGTCATGGTAGGTGGCGCCGTCGAGTCCGGCGATGGCGTTCAGCAGGGTCGACTTGCCCGCGCCGCTCGGCCCGACCACCACGGTGATCGCGCCCGCGCTCGCGCCGGCGGTGACACCGTCGAGGACTCGCGCGCCGTCGTGCGCCACGCTCAACCCGGTGATCTCGAGGTGCGCGGGCGAAGGCCGGCGAGCCCGCGTGGGCGCAGCCGCGGATGCCGCGGCCGATGACCCGGGGGAACCTGCGACAGAGGTGCTCGGCGGCTCCGCTCCCTCGGATGTCGCCGGTGCGGCATCCGCCTCATCGAGGATGCCGAGGACATCGTTCGCCGCCGCCAGTCCGTCGGCTGCGGCGTGGAACTGCACGCCGACCCCGCGCACGGGCAGGAACGCCTCGGGGGCCAGCAGCAGCACGAACAGCCCGACGGAGAGGGGCATGGCCCCGTCGAGCAGGCGCAGTCCGATCTGCACGGCGACGATGGCCACGGAGAGGCTCGCCGCCAGTTCGAGCACGAACCCGCTGAGGAAGGAGATGCGCAACACCTTCATCGTGTCGCGTCTGTAGTCGTCTGTGACGGCGCCGATGCGGGCCGCCTGCCTGTGCTGACGACCGAAGATCTTCAGGGTGCCGAGGCCGCCGACGACGTCGAGGAACGCGGCCGAGAGCAGCTGCAGCCGCGACCAGGACCGCTTCTGCGCGGCCTGCGTCGCCCAACCGATCAGGATCATGAAGACGGGGATCAGCGGAAGGGTGATGATGACGATGACTCCGCTCAGCGGATCCTGCACCAGCATGACCAGCACGAGCAGCGGGGTGGCGATGACCGTCAGGATGAGCTGCGGCACGTACTTGCCGAAGTAGGCATCGAGGGCGTCGAGCCCGGCGCCGAGCACCGTCGCCAGAGCGGCCGTGCCGCGCCCGCGCGCCCAGCTCGGGCCCAGCCGAACCGCCGCGGTCACGGCCTGGGCGCGCAGTTCGCCCTTCACCCGGGACGACGCGGCTGCGGCTGCGGCATCCGTCGCCCAGATGCATGCTCCACGCACGAGAACGGCCGCGCCCAGCCCGGCGAGCAGTGGCGCGAGCTCGTCGAGTGTCGCACCGTCGATGGCCCGGGAGACCGACTGCGCGGTGCACCAGGCGAACACGATGATGGCGAGGGTCTGCACGAAGCCGATCGCGCCCCCGCCGAGCAGGAACAGGCGCGCTCCAGCGGCACGGCGGAGCAGACGTGGATCGAGTGGTTTCACGCGATGGCGCGTGTCGGTTCGGTCACGACACCAACGGTAGCGGGTGGCGCATCAGTGCTGAGCCACCTCGATGTGCGCCCTCGTCACGCGCTTGCGGAAGATCCAGTAGGTCCAGCCCTGGTACGCGAGGATGAGCGGCAGGAACACCAGCGCCGTCCAGCTCATGACGGTGAGCGTGTAGGTGGAGCTCGAGGCGTTGGCGATCGTGAGGCTGTTCGCCGGATCGTTGGATGCCGGCATCACGTCGGGGAACAGTGCCGTGAACAGAGCGAGCACGGCGAACGCGATCGTGGCGGCGCCCAGGGCGAACGACCACCCCTCCGAGCCTGCGCGGTTGAGGAACCACGAACCGATCAGCGCCAGGGCGGCGAGGGTGGCCAGCACCAGGTACATGAAGGCGAACTCGGCGATGACGGCGGTCCAGATGAGGAACAGCGCCGCGACGACGATCGTGATGAGCCCCGAGCGCACGGCGAGGTTCCGGGCCCGCACCCGCATCTCATCCGTCGTCTTCAGCGAGACGAACACGACGCCGTGGGTGAAGAACAGCAGGAGGGTCGTGAGCCCGCCGAGCAGGGCATAAGGGTTCAGCAGATCGATGAGGGTGCCCGTGTAGTTGTGGCCCTCGTCCAGAGGAACCCCCTGCACGATGTTCGCGAAGGCGACGCCCCAGAGCAGCGCCGGCACTGCCGAGCCGACGATGATCATGCCGTCGAACCAGGACTTCCACTGCGACTCGGGTCGCTGATGCCGATACTCGAAGGAGACTCCGCGCGCGATGAGGGCGAGCAGGATGAGCAGGAGCGCGAGGTAGAAACCGCTGAACAGCGTGGCGTACCACTCGGGGAACGCGGCGAACAGGCAGGCGCCCGCCACGATGAGCCAGGTCTCGTTCAGGTCCCAGACGGGGCCGATGGTGTTGATGAGCACTCGGCGGTCGGCCTCGTCCCTGCCGAGGAAAGGCAGGGACATGCCGACGCCGAAGTCGAAGCCGTCGAGGACGAAGTAGCCGATGAACAGACCGGCGATGATCCAGAACCAGAGGGTGGGCAGATCCATCGGAGTCTCCTAGTAGACCGTCGTGAGGGGCTTGATCTCGCCGCTCTCGGCATCGGGTTCCGGCGCAGGAGCCGGCCCCTTCTGGGCAGCACGCTTGATGAGCTTGAACTCGACCACGGCGAGGATGCCGTAGATCACCGTGAAGGCGATCAGCGAGATGAGCACCTCGAGCCCCGTGACATTGGGCGAGACGGCGTCCTGTGTCTTCAGCAGGCTGAAGACGATCCAGGGTTGCCTGCCCATCTCGGTGAAGATCCAGCCCATGATCATGGCTGCCAGTGACAGCGGGAACGACCAGATCGCCGCACGCCAGATCCACTTGTTCTTCGGCATCCGTCCCTTGCGGGTGAGCCAGAGGCCCACGACGGCGACGATGACGTGCAGGAGGCCGAGGCCGATCATCCAGCGGAACGCCCAGTAGGTGATCCAGATGACCGGCGTGTAGTCGCCGGGACCGTAGAGCTGCGTGTACTGGGCCTGGAGGTCGTTGATGCCCTCGACGGTACCGGTGAGCGTGTGGGTCGAGAGGAAGGACAACAGGTACGGGATGCGGATCGAGAACAGCTCGCTGCTGCCGTCGGGGGTTCCCCACGTGAAGATCGAGAAGGAGGCATCCGCCCCCGTCGCCGTGTCGTAGAGCGCCTCGGCCGCCGCCATCTTCATGGGCTGCGTCTGCACCATGGCGAGTCCCAGCTGGTCGCCCGAGAGCGTCGTGAGGATGCCGGAGCCCACCATCATCCAGAGCCCGAACTTGAGGGCCGGGCGCATGGTGACGAGGTTCTGATGGCGGGCCAGGTGCCAGGCGGCCACGGTGATGATGAGTCCGGCTGCGACCATGAAGGACGCGAAGATGGTGTGCGGGAACGCGGCCAGAGCCACCTTGTTCGTCAGCAGCGCCCAGATGTCGGTGAGTTCGGCTCGCCCGCGCGCCTCGTTCAGCTCGTAGCCGACGGGGTTCTGCATGAACGCGTTGGCGGCGATGATGAAGTAGGCCGACAGGATGCTGCCGATGCTCACCACCCAGATCGTCGCGAGGTGCATTCCCCGGGGCAGCTTGTCCCAGCCGAAGATCCAGAGGCCGATGAACGTGGCCTCGAGGAAGAAGGCGAGCAGGCCCTCGAGGGCGAGCGGTGCGCCGAAGACATCGCCGACGAATCGCGAGTAGGTCGACCAGTTCATACCGAACTGGAACTCCTGCACGATTCCCGTGACGACGCCCATGGCGAAGTTGATGAGGAAGAGGGAGCCGAAGAACCTGGTGAGCTGCAGGTAGTGCACCTTCCCGGTGCGGTACCACGCGGTCTGGTAGACCGCAGCGGTGAGGCTCATGCCGATCGTGATCGGCACGAACAGGAAGTGGTAGATCGTCGTGAGCCCGAACTGCCAGCGCGACAGCAGCAGCGGATCCAGCCAGTCGTTCACGGGTGCTCCCCTCGATGATTTCTACACAGCGTAGAAACCAACTTCTACAGAGCGTAGAACACATTCACGCGAAACGGTATTCTGAACTTATGGCAACGCTGGGTGATCTCGAAAGAGCGGTGATGGATCTGCTCTGGGACGCCGCGACCCCGCTGACCGCCAACGAACTCCGTGCCGCCCTCGAGGCCGGCGGTGCGGCGGCCGGCGGGCGGGACGTCGCTGCGACCACGGTTCTCACGGTGCTCTCCCGCCTCGAGACCAAGGGGTTCGTCGACCGGACCCGCGAGAGCCGCCCGCATCTGTACACTGCCGTGAGCGGCCGCGCGGAGCACACGGCCGAGCTCATGCACGAGGTCCTCGGCACGGCATCCGACCGGGATGCGGCCCTCGCCCGCTTCGTCGGGCAGGTCAGCCCCGAGGAGGCCGAGATGCTGCGCACGCTGCTCGCCTCGCGCGATCAGGCCTAGCCGTGTACGCGGCAGCCGCAGTCCTCGCCCTGATCGCCGTGGCCCTCGCCTGGCCGGTGCCGATCGCCCTCGCCCGCGCCTCGTGGCCGTCGCGCACACCGGGTCGCGCCCTCGCGCTCTGGCAGCTCATCGCCCTCGCCGGAGGCACGAGCATGATCGGCGCGCTCCTGCTGTTCGGCTTCGCGCCCTTCGTCGGTTCCGGTGCGGCGGATGCCGGCCTGCTTCTGAGCGGCCTCATCAGCGGACCGCTGCCGACGGGCGTGGGGGCGGTGCACATCGTGGCGCTCGGCGCTGCGGTGCTGCTCGGCGCGCACCTGCTCCTCAACCTCGGTACGACGGCGGTGCGGGCCGAGCGCAGCCGGCGTCGGCACCACGCTCTCGTGGAACTGTTGAGCTCGCCGGTGCCCGGGCGCCCGGGCACGCGCATGCTCGACCACGCAGCGCCCGTCGCGTACTGCCTGCCCGGCATGCACACCGTCACCGTGCTGTCCGAGGGGCTCGTCGAGCTGCTCGACCGCGACCAGCTCGACGCCGTGCTCGCCCACGAGCGCACTCACCTGCGTCAGCACCACCATCTCGTGCTGCTCGCCTTCACCGCCTGGAACAGCGCACTCCCCTGGTTCCCGATCGCCAACCGCGCCGAGCGGGCCGTCGCCCTGCTGGTCGAGATGCTGGCCGACGACACCGCTCGCCGCGAGGTCGACGCGGCGACCCTCGCCACGGCGATCGCCCTGGTCGGATCGGCGTGGGGCGACGTGGCCCACGCCGACGTTCTGGGCGCGGCGCCCCGGCAGGTCTCGGCCACCGGCCCGGCCTCTGCCGGCCCGCAGGCGAGCCCGCCCGTGACCGGGGCGATCGGCGCGCGGATCTCCCGGCTTCTCGCAGCCTGATTCCCGGTCCGGTCGCCTAGGCTCGGGTCGATGAACGACGTCCTGCTGTGGATCCTCGAGACTGTGCAGTCGGTGGATCCGGTCCTGCGCACCCTGATCGCCGGCGTCGGCATCATGCTCGAGACGTCGCTGCTCATCGGGCTCGTCGTGCCGGGCGACTCGATCGTGCTCGTGGCGAGCACGGCCGTCGACGGCACGGTGGAGTACTTCGCCCTCATCGCCACCGTCGTGGTCGGCGCCCTGATCGGGGAGAGCATCGGCTTCTACCTCGGCCGGTGGTTCGGTCCCCGCATCCGTCGCAGCCGCCTCGGTGCCCGTATCGGCGAGAAGAACTGGCAGAGGGCTGAGCGCTACATCGAGCGACGGGGCGGCATCGCCGTCTTCATCTCGCGCTTCCTGCCCGTGTTGCACTCGCTGGTGCCCGTCACCGTCGGCATGAGCACGATGCGCTACCGACGCTTCCTGGCCTGGACGGCCCCGGCCAGCATCATCTGGGCCTTCGCCTACGTCTCGGTGGGGTCGGCTGCAGCCGGGAGCTTCCGCGAGACCAGCGAGAAGCTGCACTACGCCGGCTACATCTTCGTCGGCATCATCGTGGTGTTCCTGCTGCTCGTACTCGTGGCGAAGAAGCTGCTCACACGCCTCGAGCGGCGGCACCTCGGCGATGACGTCGCCGACAGCGGCCCCGAGGCGGAGTCCGAGTCGCAGGACGCCCCCGGATCGCCGGGAGAATGACGAACGGGCCGGATGCCGTGAGGCATCCGACCCGTCCCTGCAGTGAAGCGCAGCGTGTTAGAGCAGACCGGCCTTCTCGAGCCAGTCCTTGGCGGCGGTGTTGGCCGACGCCTTCTCCTCGCCCTCGACCCGCTCGCGCAGGTCGATGAGGTCGTCGGTCGTCAGCTTCGCCGAGACGGCGTCGAGCGCCTTCTCGAGCTCGTCCGACGCGATCTTCGAGCTGAGCAGAGGGATGACGTTCTGTGCCGAGATGAGGTTCTCGGGGTCGTCCAGAACCACGAGGTCCTTCGACTTGATGTCGGGGGACGTCGTGTAGATGTCGGCCACCTGCACGGTGTCATCGGTGAGGGCCTTGACCGTGTCGGGCCCGCCGAAGTCCTCGATCGGCACGAAGGTCACGTCGTTCACCTTGTAGACCGACTTGAGCCCCGGGATGCCGTAGCCGAGCTCCCCGAACTGCGGGTTCGCGCCGAGGCTGAACGGCTCCACCTTGGTGAGGTCGCCGATGGCCTTCAGACCGTTCGCGTCGGCGAATTCCTTGGTGACGACGTAGGCGTCCTTGTCCTCGGCTTCAGCCGACTTGTAGACGACGAGGTCGTCCTTCGCCACGGCGTCGCCGAGGGCGCCGTCGACGTCTTCCGTCGTGCGCTCGGTGTACTCGGTGTCGTAGTACGCCAGCAGGTTGCCGTTGTACTCGGGGATGAGGTTGATCGATCCGTCCTGCAGAGCCGGAATGGTCTGCTGGCGCGGGCCGATGTTGAACTTGGTGCTCACGTCGAAGCCTTGGGCTTCGAGCGCCTGGGCATAGATCTCGCCCAGGATCTCGCTCTCGGGGAATGCGAAGGAGCCGACGACGATGGCGTCGCCGCTGTCTCCCCCCGAAGCGGTCTCTGGAGCGGTGGGATCTCCGGATGCGCACCCTGCCAGAGCCACGACAGCTCCGACCGCGACAACGCCGATGGCGATCCGGCCCTTCTTGAAAATACTCATGATTCCCTTTCCTGGAGTGGTGTTCCCACCGTCGTGGACGGGCCTGGTGCCCGCCGACGAAGACTCTGCTTTTCAGTCTGACGTGTGCTGCCGACACCCGGCGTCGCCGTGAGTCGCTGGATGACGGCGAAGACGCCGTCGATCAGCAGTGCGAGCGCCGTGATGAGGATGGCGCCCCCGAGGATGCGGTCGTAGTCGTTGAGTCCGATGCCGCTGGCGATGATGCGGCCGAGACCGCCGAGACCGACGTACGAGGCGATGACCACTGTCGCGATGACCTGGAGGACGCCGGCGCGAAGTCCGCCGATGATGAGCGGGAGTGAGAGCGGGATCTCCACCTTCGTGAGGATCTGCATCTCGGTCATCCCGCTCGCGCGTGCGGAGTCGATCGTCTGGCGATCGACGGACTCCAGGCCGGCATAGGCCCCGGCGAGGATCGACGGGATCGCGAGCAGCACCAGCGCGATCATCGTTCCGACGAAGTTCGCGGTGGTGCTGACCATCGAGTAGCCGAGCACCATCGTGAGGAAGAACAGCACACCCAGGGTCGGAAGCGCCCGCATGGCTCCGGTGAAGGAGATGACGAACTGGCGCCCCTTCCCGGTGTGGCCGATGTAGAAGCCGAGGGGCAGAGCGATCACCGCAGCGATGAGCACGGACACGAAGGTGTAGAGCAGGTGCTCGGCCAGTCGGTCCTGGATGGGCAGCGGCGACTGCGAGCCCGGCACCCAGTTGGCCGGATCGAGGATCCATTGGATCGCACTCACGAAGAGGTTCATGCGGCATCCGCCGCCTTGATCTGGAGCTGGAGCGCAGCGGAGGCGGACTGGCTCTTCTTGTCGCTGCGACTCCACGGAAGCAGGATGCGGCCGAGCAGGACGAGGATGAGGTCGAAGACGAGTGCGATGAGCAGGCTGGCGATGATGCCGGTCCCGACCTCCTCGAGGATGCCGCGCTGCTTGCCGTTCGTGAACAGGTAGCCGAGGTTCTCGCTGCCGATCAGCACGCCGACGGAGACGAGGGCGATCGTGCTCACCGACACCACGCGCATTCCGGCGAGGAGCACGGGGCCGGCGAGCGGGAACTCGACCTTCCAGAACTGCTGCCACCGCGAGTACCCCATGGCGAGTGACGCCTGTTTGACGTCGGGCGAGACCGAGGCGAAGGAGTCGGATGCCGCGCGCACCATGATGGCGACGGCGTAGATGCTGAGCGCGACGATCAGGTTGATGTCGCTCAGCACCTTCGTGCCGAGGATCGCCGGGAGAATGACGAAGAGCGGCAGCGAGGGGATCGTGTACAGCAGGCTCGTCGACGTGATGATGATGCCGCGCGCCGTGCGTCCGGTGATGGCGAGACGGCCGAGAGGCACCGCGATGACGAATCCGATGATGATCGGGATGATGCTCAGCCTGATGTGGTTGAGAGTCAGCTCGAGGACGAGTTCCCAGTTCGAGAGGAACCAGTTCACGACACTCTCACGTCCACGGGCACGTCGTCGCTCGACCTGGGGTCCCCGTCGATGAGGCCGGCGGGGCGCCCGGTGTCATCGACCACGAGGATCTGCCCGCTGGACGGGTCGCGGGGCTCCAGGTGCAGCCGGCGCTGGCCGCGGTCGGCACCGATGAACGACGCCACGAAGTCGTCGGCGGGACGCGCGAGGATCTCGGCCGGAGTGCCCACCTGGGCCACGATGCCCCCGGTCTTGAACACGACGACCTGATCTCCGAGGGTGAACGCCTCGTCGATGTCATGGGTGACGAAGACCACGGTCTTGTCGAGGTCGCGTTGCAGGCGCTTGAGCTCATTCTGCAGCTCGACGCGCACGATCGGGTCGACGGCGCCGAACGGCTCGTCCATCAGCAGGATGTTCGGATCGGCGGCCAGGGCGCGGGCCACGCCCACGCGCTGCTGCTGGCCGCCGGACAATTGACTGAGGTACTTGTTCGCGAGCGAGCGGTCGAGGCCGACGGTGTCGAGCAGTTCGAGGGCGCGCGCGCGGGCCTCGGCCTTCGACGTTCCCCTCAACAGCGGGACGGTCGCCACGTTGTCGACTATGCGGCGGTGCGGAAGGAGCCCGCCGTTCTGCATGACGTAGCCGATGCTGCGCCGCAGCTGGACGGGATCGCTGCCGGAGACATCCGTGTCGTCGATGACGACCTGGCCGGCTGTCGGGTCGACCATGCGGTTGATCATGCGGAGCAACGTGGTCTTGCCGGAGCCCGACGAGCCCACGAACACCGTGATGCGCCGCGACGGGATCAGCAGCGAGAAGTCGTCGACCGCCAGGGTGCCGTCGGGGAAACGCTTCGACACCGAGCGGAACTCGATCATGGACGAACTCATTTCCTCGATGCAGCCGAATGGAACAGTGTCAGTGATCTACACAAACACCATTCGGCGCCCGAGGCAAAAAGGATTGCCGATTGAGGCGAATCTGTGACTCGCCCCTTGACAAGTCAGTCCGCGACCGGTCCGAAGAGTCCGGTGAGGTATCCGTGGAGCACGCGACGTGCCTCGTCGATGTAGCGCTCGTCGCCGTTCGAGTCGAAGGCGAAGGCCCGCGAGAGGATGGCGTCCATCATCTCGACGGCCACTTCGAGGTGGAAGGCGAGGTCGTCGCCGCCGTCGAGGCCGAACACCTCGGTGAGCACGTCGGAGTACAGCTTCGAGAACGGCATCTCGATGTCGTCCGCGCCGGCTGCGGCCGGAATGCGCTCGCGGTCGACGAAGTGGATGATGCGGAAGCCGGGCTCCGAGCGGTAGAGCTCGACGAACGAGGTGATGCCGAGATCCACGGCGTCCCACCAGGTCGACGGCGCCTCGGTCTCGATGAGCGACACGATGCGGCTGCGGAATCGCGCGATCGCGCGCTCCCGGAGTGCCTGCAGCACCGCGATCCTGTCGGGGAAGTACCGATAGACGGTACCGATCGAAGCGCCGGAGCGCTCTGCGATCATGGCTGTCGTGAGGCGGTCGAAACCGATCTCGTCGACGATGGTCGCTGCTGCGTCGAGCAGTGCGTTCAGGCGGTCGGCTCCGCGCTGCTGGATGGGTTCCGTTCGCACGAGTGCGACGGGGAACTCAGCCCCGATGATGCTGCCTACCGGCACTGATCCTCCTTGGAAATTGCAGCCTTTATTCTATGCATCCGAATGAGGGATTCCTGAACGCGCTCTCAGGCGCCGCGCTCGTGCGAAACTGAACCATATGGTCACTACAGCGGATGCCGAGCCTCAGCGCTCCGTCGATCACCCGACCATCCATCTCCTCGCACGATTCGAGGACATGCTGCACACGCGCCGCGAGGCCTGGGCCCGCCGGCACGGACGAATTCCCCTGATCATTCCTTTTTCCGGGTACGGGTCGACGGAGTGGACCCGGGTGCTCTGCAGGGTGATGCTGCAGAAGCCGGAACCGGTCCCCTCCGACCCGCCGACCCGCTCCGATCGCAAGCGCGCCAAGCGTCGGGAGCGCCTGCGCGGATGGCGGAGCTTCGTCAGTGTCCCCCTGAATGGGGCGACGGTCTCGATCACGATCGACGGAATGACCACCGAGGTGCGTGCTGATCGCGGCGGAGTCGTCGACACCGTCATTCCGATCTCCCTCGAGGCCGGGTGGCACATGGCGACCCTCGAGACCCCCGGCGGCGTGGCCGTCGAGGCACCGACGCAGATCATCGACCCCGCTGTGGAGTTCGGGATCGTCTCGGATGTCGACGACACCGTCATGGTCACGGCGCTCCCCCGTCCCTTCGTGGCGGCGTGGAACACCTTCGTGCTCGATGAGCACGCGCGCATCCCGACTCCGGGAATGGCCGTGCTGATGGAACGCCTCGTGGCGGCCAACCCCGGATGCCCCGTCATCTACCTCTCCACGGGAGCATGGAACGTGGCGCCGACGCTGACCCGCTTCCTGTCGCGCAACATCTACCCGGCCGGCGCCCTGCTGCTGACCGACTGGGGCCCCACCCACGACCGCTGGTTCCGCAGCGGCCAGGAGCACAAGCGCGACAACCTGCGCCGACTCTCCGAGGAGTTCCCGAACATCAAGTGGCTGCTGATCGGCGACGACGGCCAGCACGACGAGGACATCTACCGCCGGTTCGCGGCCGAGCGACCCGGCCACGTCGCGGCCGTCGCCATCCGGCAACTGTCGACAGGCGAGGCGGTCCTGGCCGGAGGGCGATCGAAGCCCGAGAAGGACATCGCTCCCGACGTTCCCTGGGTCTACGCCCCCGACGGGTCGGGCATCGTCGACCAGCTCGACGAGCTCGGGATCGTCTAGAGCGTCAGCGCTGCAGGTACGCCAGGACCGCCAGCACTCGGCGGTGGTCGGAGCCCGAGCCCTCGAGGCCGAGCTTCTGGAAGATGGCCGTGACGTTCTTCTCGACAGCTCCGATGCCGATGAACAGGCGCTCGGCGATGCCGGCGTTCGTGCGCCCCTCCGCCATCAGCTCGAGCACCTCGCGCTCCCGTGGGGTGAGAGAGCTGAGCGGGTCGACGCGTCGGCCGATGAGCTCCCGCACGACCTGCGGGTCGAGCACAGTGCCGCCGACGCTCACGCGCGAGACGGCGTCCTTCAGTTCATCGAGCGAGGCGACCCTGTCCTTCAACAGATAGCCGACGCCGCCCTCGCCCGACGCCAGCAGCTCCTGGGCATAGGCCCCCTCCACGTACTGACTGAGCAGCAGGATGCCGATCCCGGGCAGGGTGCGTCGGATGTGCACGGCCGCCCTCACCCCCTCGTCGCGGAAGGTGGGCGGCATCCGCACGTCGAGCACGACGAGGTCGGGCTGTACATCCTCGATCTCGGCGAGCAGTGATTCCGCGTCGCCGAAGGCGCCGACGGTCTCGAAGCCCGCCTCGTCGAACAGGCGCACCAGCCCTTCGCGCAGCAGCACCGAGTCCTCGGCCAGCATGATGCGGAGGGGAACGGATGCAGCAGATGCGGTGTCAGGCGTCGTCACCGTCTCAGGATAGGGCGGCGCCCTCCCCGGGCAGGGGGATGTGGGCTCCGATGGTCGTTGGTCCGCCCACAGGGCTGTCGATGACGAGCACGCCGCGGAGGCCGGTCAGGCGCTCCTCCAGTCCGCTCAGTCCGTGCCCGTCGACGGTCGCCGCTCCCCCGATGCCGTCGTCGATGACCCAGAGGTCGAGCCACTGCGGGACGGAGGCCGCGGCCGCTGCGACGGAGCCCGCGCCGCTGTCGGCATCCGTCACCGAATCGCCGCGAGTGGAGATCACCAGGCGGATGCTCGTGGCGCCGGCGTGCTTGACCGCGTTGGTCACCAACTCGGCCGCCACGAAGTAGGCGCTGCGCTCGATCTCGCCGGGCAGCCGCAGCTCGGTGCCGAGCGTCGATTCGAGACGCACCGGAACGGGGCTCCGGGTCGCGAGCGAGTCGAGGGCGCTCACCAGGCCGCGATCCTGCAGGATCGGCGGCGCGAAGCCCCGCGAGAGGGCCCGAAGCTCCTCGAGCGTGTCGTGGGCCTGCAGGCGGGCCTCGGCGAGCAGGGTCTTCGCCGCCTCGGGGTCGGTGTCGAGGCGACGCTCGGCCGCCGCCAGGTCCATCTGCAGCCGCACGAGCCGCTGCTGCGGACCGTCGTGGATGTCGCGCTCCAGGCGACGCAGCGACCTGTCCTCGGCGGCCACGGCCGCCCCGCGGGATGCGCTCAGGTCGGCGACCTCGCGGCGCAGCTCCTCGGAGCGCCAGCCGCCCAGCAGGCCTCGGGCGACGCCCTGGTGCATGAGCGTGAGCGAGCGGGTGACGAACGGCAGGGTGATGAGGAACAGGACCCCGAGGATGAACTCGAACACGATCTCGCCGGCCATGCTGTCGAACTGCCACGTGTTGCCGGGGAACATCCAGTCGAGGACGACGTCGTGAACCCAGAACTCGCGATCGCCCATCGGGATGTAGCGTGCCCAGATCCAGAACGAGATCCCGCCGAGGCCGATAGAGACCCAGACGACGGTGACGGTCCAGCTGACGATGCTGATGATGGGCGAGATGATCATGGTGTGCAGCAGGTACAGCCAATAATGGCCGTCGGCGACAGGGCCGAAGATGAAGGTCCCCCAGAATCCGGCACCATCGGTGCGTGGCCGCCAGAGCGGCTGCCTGATGGCCGGGCGACCCGACCACCGAAGGCGCACGAGCTCGAGAACGCCGAAGCCGCGGCTGACGTAGAGACTCGCGATCACGATGAAGATGCCGAAGACGAGCACGAGCGAGCCGATGCCGGTCCAGAACAGTGGCGCCACGATCGAGAGTCCGATGATGGCGATCGGCATCGTGAGCAGGAGGAACCCGAGCTCCTGCGGCACGCGTCGCCAGAGGGAGCCGTAGCCCGCCCAGCGCGACGGGCGCGCTGAGGGTGTCGGTGTGGCGACTGCTGTCGCTGCGGTGTCAGTGCTCATGGTGTGTGTTCTCTCCTGGTGTCATTGTGGCGTGCTGACCGGGCTTCACGACCACGAACTGGCCCATCATCCCGAGGTCCTCGTGCCACAGCAGGTGGCAGTGGTACATGAACGGATGCTCCGCCGAGGCGTAGTCGTCGAATCGCATGACGAGCTCGAACCGGCGCTGCGGTGGCAGGTAGATGGTGTCCTTCCAGCCGCCGAGCTCGGGTGGCGGTGGAGATCCGTCGATGGACGCGATCTGGAACTGCACGTCGTGGATGTGGAAGTTGTGCGGCCGGTCCATGTCGTTGACGACGTTCCAGACCTCCGTGTCGCCGAGGGTCACGACCTGGTCGATGCGGTTCATGTCCATCGACTCGCCGTTGATGGCGTAGCCGTCGAGTTCGAGTTCCCGGGTGGTTGCGGCATCCGTCGGATCGAGTCTCTCGATGCTCGTGAGGGTCGTGGGTACGGATGCCGCGGACTCGAGCGTCGTTGCGGCCCGCAGTTCGAGCACATCGAACTTGTCGGCTCCGCCGTTCCGCGCGCCGCCGTCTCCATCGACGCCCAGGTCGGGCTCCACCGACCGCAGCACCGTCGTCTCGCCCGGTACCAGGCGCACGACGATCTCGGCGCGTTCACCCGGCGAGAGGCGCAGGTGCTCGAGCGGGACCGGTTGCTCGAGGAGGCCGCCGTCGGAGGCGACGAGGTCGAAGCCGCGATCGTCGCTGAACCCGAAGGAGTACGTGCGTGCCGTCGAGGCGTTGAGCAGTCGCAGCCGCACGAGCTCCGTCGACACGTCGAGGTAGGGGCCTGCGGTGCCGTTCACCAGGATCTCGTCGCCCAGAGCGCCGACGAAACCCATGTTCGTGCCCTTCAGCTCACCCGTGCTGTTGAACTGGGCGTCCTGCACGATGAGCGGGAGGTCGTCGACGCCGTATTCCTGAGGCAGGGGCAGGGCGTCCTCCTCGGGATCCTGCACGTAGAACAGTCCGGCGAGGCCGTGTCGCACGTGCTCCTCCGTCTCGCCGTGCGGATGCGGGTGGTACCAGAGGGTGGCTGCCGGCTGGTCGATGGTCCAGCTCGGCGACCAGTCGCCTCCGGGCTCGATCATCTGGTGCGGCCCGCCGTCCATCTCCGCCGGCAGGTGCATGCCGTGCCAGTGCACGCTCGTGGGCTCGGCCAGCTCGTTGTCGATGTCGACGCGCACCCTCTCGCCGCGGTGGGCCACGAGTGTCGGTCCGAGATAGGTGCCGTTGAATCCCCAGGTGGGCGTCGTGACCCCGGGGTGGAACTCGGTGCTTCCCGACTGGGCGGTGAGCTCGAAGACGCGCGTGCCGTCGGCGTCGACCGTGGACGGAGCCAGCGGCGGAATGGCGAGAGGGGTGGTGAAGTCGACGGCGCCCACGGTGTCGACCCGGCCACCGTCGAGCAGTCCGGGGATCATCGAGCACCCGGCGAGCACGCCGACAGTGCCGAGGAGGACGGCGGCGGATGCGGCCACGGCGACGACCGCGCGGGGACGGCGGAGGCGCTGACGACGGCGTGCGGTGTTCGGCGGGTTCGTGGTGCGCTCTGGCATGCCTCCAGCCTCGCGAGCCGGCGCTGCCGCGCCCATCCGGTCGGCATCCGGACTCGGGGTGGGGTTATCCCCTCCTCCGTTCACAGGATGAGGCCGCCGATGACGTTTGTCAGGGGCAGATCCTCGGCCCTGTCCTGTAAACGGGCGCTGCTCGGGGCGGGCGCTCAGAGCTCGCGGTGGGTGAAGCGACCGGCGAGGAGGGTGGCGGCCACGGGGAGCGTGCGGAGGTCGTCGACGGATGCCGTGGTCGGGTCGGCGTCGACGATCACGAGGTCGGCGGGCTGGCCCACCTCGACGGTGCTGCGCGTCGAGGCCGCGACAGCCTCGGCCACGGTGATCGACTGCTCCGGGTGCCACGGCTCGCGCCCGTCGCGGGAGCGACCGACGGCTGCGGCGATAGTCACCCACGGATCGAGAGGAGCGACAGGCGCGTCGGAGCCGAGCGCGAGGGTGGCGCCGGAATCGAGCAGGCTGCGCAGCATGAAGGCGCGACCGGTGCGTCCGGCCCAATAGCGCTCCGCCACGTCGCGATCGTCCATCGCGTGCTCGGGTTGCACGCTCGCCGTGATCCCGAGGGGTGCGAAGCGGGCGACATCCGTCGTGCTCAACAGCTGGGCGTGCTCGATCGAGCCGGTGACGCCGACGGTCTCGAGGGCGTCGAGCGCGAGCGCGTTGGCGTGGTCTCCGATGGCGTGCACGGCGGGTCGCAGCCCCGCGTCGCGGGCGGTCTCGAGCAGCGGCACGAGCTCCTCGGGCGCGACCGTGAGCAGCCCGAGGGCGTCGTCGCCGTCGAGCCCCGGGTAGGGATCGAAGCAGTACGCCGTGCGGGTGTTGAGGGAACCGTCGGTGATGACCTTGAACGGACCGACCCGCAGCAGCCCGTCGCTGTCCGGCACGACGTCGCCGGTGCGCAGTCCCGCGGCCGCTGCGTCGCCCAGGTGCTGGCGATACACGCCGAACTCCACCCGCAGGCCCGTGAGCCCGCCCGCGATGCGCCGCACCCAGACGTCGCGGTTCCAGGTCATCTCGAGGTCGACGATGCCGACGACGCCCCGTCGGGCGGCCGCGGCCGCCGCGTCCCGAGCCCAGCCGTCGAGCACGTCGTCGGCCACGTCGTCGAGCGCGCGCACGACGGCGAAGGCGTCGTCCTCGCGCAGCAGCCCCGTGGGGTGGCCATCGAAGCCGTGCATCAGGAGTGCTGCGGAATCGAGCCAGACGCTGTGCAGGTCACCGCTGACGAGCACCACCGGTACGGATGCCGCCACGGCATCGAGCAGCGCGGCCGTCGGCGGCTCGGGCCACAGCCCGTCACGGAAGCCGAAGCCCACGACCTCCGTCGCCCCGGCGGCGATGCGCTCGCCGACGAGCGACGCCACTTCGTCGGCGGATGCGGCGGTGGACAGGTCGAGGCGACGGGAGGTGAGAGCCCACTGGGTGAAGTGCACGTGGTTGTCCCAGAGGCCGGGGAGGACGACCCGGCCGTCGAGCTCGACGCGGTCGGCGGCATCCGTCACCTCGGCGTCCGTCACCCCGGCATCCGTGACCGCTGAACCCGCGGGCACGATGGCGACGATCGCGCCCTGCTCGACCATGATGTCGACGGCGGTCTCGGTTCCGATGATGCGACCGCCGGCGAGCACGAGGGTCATACGGTCTCCCCGCGGGCGCGGCGCATCTCACGGGCGAGCTCCCGGCTGGTGTACACCGAGCCGGTCTCGAGCTCGTCGATGATGCGGTCGACGGTGGCGGCCGGGCGGTTCTGGCTCATCTTGTCCTTCGCGACGAACCGGTCGACCTTCATACGGAAGCCGACGGTGCCGACGACGATGCGCTCGGCGTACGCCGTGTTCTCGAGAGTTCTGTTCATGCGGAACGGCTCGGGCATCCGATCCTCGAAGTGGTCGACGAGCCGCTCGAGCACCTGCAGGTTCTCGGCGTCCGAGAGGATCTCCGGTGTGCCGTACAGGTGCGCGACCACGAAGTTCCAGGTCGGAACCGCAGGTCCCCCGTCGTACCACCCCGGCGAGATGTAGCCGTGCGGGCCCTGCACGACGATGAGCACCTCGTGGCGACCGAGCTCGTGCAGCAGCTCGTCGGGACGCCCGACATGGCTCTCGATGACGATGCCGTCGAGGTCGTCGCGCAGCACGATCGGGTAGTGCGATGCGACGAGTTCCCCGGCATCCGTTCGAGAGATGATCGTGACCCACGGGTTCTCGCGGATGAGTCGTTTGACGCCCTCGTCGCTCGCCAGAACGAAGCTGGGGTTCTGTCTCATGCTGGTCCTCCGTCGACGGTCACGCCTGGTCCGTGTGAACGCTCAGCGATGCTCAGGCCTGGCATCGGGGGCACCAGTACAGCTTGCGGGCGCCCATCTCCTCGAGCACGATGTTCGTTCCGCACACGCGGCACGGCAGCCCCTCACGCTTGTACACCCAGTGCCTGTCGGCGCGGTTGGCCATGGCATTGCGGTAGGAGACTCCGTCGAGGCCGTCCATGGTCATCATCTGGCCGGTCTCGACTCCGATGCGCAGCAGGTGCACCCAGTCACGCCAGAGGCCGCGCACGGTCTCCTCGGGCACGAGCCTGCCCGGCGTGTGCGGGTTCACCCGCGCTCGGAACAGCATCTCGGCTCGGTAGACGTTGCCGATTCCGCTCACCACCGACTGGTCCATGAGCAGCAGCGCGATGGGCGTCGGCTTCCGGCGCACCGTGGCGGTGAACCGCTCCTCCGACTCGACCTCGTCGTCGTTGAGCGGGTCGGGGCCGAGCCTGCCGATCACCTCGGCCACGCGGGCCGCGTCGATGACCTCGCAGGCCGTCGGTCCGCGCAGGTCGGCGCAGACGGTGTCGGTCAGCAGACGAGCCCGCACCTGTCCGACCGGCTCCGGCGGGAACGTGTCGGTGAGCTCGCCCGGCTTCTCCGACTCCGACATGCGCACCCGGCTGCGACGTGGAGCGCCGATCGAGTGCAGAGAGTTCTCGCCGGCGGAATCGAGGATCGTGCCGCGCTGATTGGTCTGCCCCATGCGACCGTTCGCAGATGCGATGGTCGCGTCGAGCTGGATCTCGCCGGCGAAGTCCCACGCCCCGTACATCCCGAGGTGCACGCGCAGCCAGAGACCGTTGTCGAACTCGAGGAACATCTGCTTGCCCACGGCACGGGCGTCGACCATGGTGCGTCCGCTGATCAGGGCGGCATCCGCGGCGAAACGCCCCTGCGGACTCGAGACCGCGACCTGCTTGCCGAGGTAGTTGCGGGCGAACTGCCGCGTGATGCGATGGACGGAATGGCCCTCGGGCATCGGCGCTACGCCCTGAGGCCAGGGGTGTCGACGTCAGCGTGGACGTCGGCCGAGGCGTCGTTCTGCGCAGACACGTACTTGCCGGCGATCACCCCGGTCGCCTCGAACTCGGCCAGCTGCGCGATACGTCGCGCGTGGCGCTCCTCGCCCGTGAACGGCTCGGCGATGAAGGCGTCGATGAAGCTCGTCGCCTCCTCGACGGTGTGCTGGCGCGCTCCGATGGAGATGACGTTGGCATCGTTGTGCTGGCGTGCGAGCACGGCGGTGCTGAGGTTCCAGACCAGAGCGGCACGGATGCCGGCGACCTTGTTCGCCGCGATCTGCTCGCCGTTGCCCGACCCGCCGAAGACCACGCCGAGAGTCTCGATGCCGGCCCGCTGGTCACGGGAGACGGCGATGGCGGCGTTGATGCAGAACGACGGGTAGTCATCGAGCGCGTCGTAGCTCGTCGGGCCGTGGTCGACGACCTCGTGGCCGGCCGCCGTGAGATGGGACTGGAGGTGCTCGCTGAAGTCCAGACCGGCGTGATCGGTGGCGATGTGGATGCGCATGGCATCCAGTGTATTGACGCGGGAACCCGCATGACGCCGCGGGCGTGCTCGGGGCGCGCGCAGCATTCTCCCGGTTGCCGCGGGATAGAATCCCCGGATGCCCTCCGACCCCTCGTTCCCTGATTCCGCGCCGCAGATCGACCCGGCGGAACTCGAGACGACCCTCCGCGTTCTCGCCGCCCTCAGCGACCTCGACGAGAACGATCCCGACTTCGACACCGTGCGCCGCGCGACGGCCAAGATGTTCAAGTCGGTGAAGGTGACCCGCCGAGCGGAGAAGCGCCGCGTCATCGCCGACGCCGACCGCCAGGTCATCGCGGCGACCGCGACGGGCGCCCCCACCCGGATCGACGACGAGACCCGGGGAGCCGATCTGGTCAGCGGAACCGACGCCCGCACCGCCGGCGAACTCCAGGTCGCGCGCCCCTGCTACATCTGCAAGGAGCGGTACACCCTCGTCGACTCCTTCTACCACCAGCTCTGCCCGAGCTGCGCGGCGATGAGCCACGCCAAGCGCGACGCTCGCACCGACCTCACCGGCAAGCGCGCTCTGCTCACCGGTGGTCGGGCGAAGATCGGCATGTACATCGCACTGCGCCTGCTGCGCGACGGCGCCCACACCACGATCACGACGCGCTTCCCGCGCGACGCCGCCCGACGCTTCGCCGCCATGCCCGACTCCCCCGACTGGCTGCACCGCGTACGCATCGTCGGCATCGACCTGCGCGACCCCGCCCAGGTCATCGCGCTCGCCGATGATGTGGCCGCGCAGGGTCCCCTCGACATCCTCATCAACAACGCCGCCCAGACGGTGCGTCGCTCCCCCGGCGCGTACTCGCCCCTGGTCGACGCCGAGGCCTCGCCGCTCCCCGACGGCCCACTGCCCGAGATCGTGAGCTTCGGCCACACGAACGACGCGCATCCGCTCGCCCTCGCCGATTCCGTGGCGAGTCATCCGATCCTCTCCTCGGGCCTGTTCGCCGGAACCATGACGGCCGACGACCTCACCGCACTGGCGCTCGCGCCGGGCTCCAGTTCCCTCGCGAAGCTCGCCGACCGCACGGCCATCGACGCCGGCGGACTCGTGCCCGACCTGCACCACACCAACAGCTGGGTGGCGAACGTCGAAGACGTCGACCCGCTCGAGATGCTCGAGGTGCAGCTCTGCAACACCACGGCCCCCTTCATCCTGGTGAGCCGGCTGCGGCCGTCGCTCGCCGCGAGCGAGGCCAGGCGCACCTACATCGTGAACGTGTCTGCGATGGAGGGCGTCTTCGGTCGCGGGTACAAGGGTCCCGGGCATCCGCACACCAACATGGCCAAAGCAGCCCTCAACATGCTCACCCGCACCAGCGCCAAGGAGATGCTCTCCGACGGCATCCTCATGACCAGCGTCGACACCGGGTGGATCACGGACGAGCGGCCGCATCCGACCAAGGTCCGGCTCGCCGAGGAGGGCTTCCACGCCCCGCTCGACCTGGTCGACGGCGCTGCCCGCGTCTACGACCCGATCGTGCGCGGCGAGGCCGGCGAGGACGTCACCGGCGTGTTCCTCAAGGACTACAAGCGCTCCGACTGGTGAGTCGAGGAGCCTGAACGGTCACCGCATCCGGTGCAGCAGGTGACCGCATCCGCGGCGCTGGTGATTAGGCTGGATGCTCGGACACGATCCGATCCATCCACTCCCCTCACACGCCGCAGGAGGCACCGTTGCCCGGAGAGAACCTCACCCGTATCGAAGCCGAGGAACGCGCCGGCATCGTCGCCGTGGACAGCTACGACGTCACCCTCGATCTGACGACGGGCGATGAGACGTTCCGCAGCGAGACGACTGTGCGCTTCAGCGCGACCGAGGGCGCATCCACCTTCATCGACGCCATCACGCGCACGGTGCACTCCGTCACGCTCAACGGCACCGCCCTGGACCCCGCCACCGTCAGCGACGGTGTGCGCATCCAGCTCGACGGCCTCGCGGCCGAGAACGAGCTCACCGTCGTAGCCGACGCCATCTACACGAACACCGGCGAGGGCCTGCATCGCTTCGTCGACCCCGTCGACGGCGAGGTCTACCTCTACAGCCAGTTCGAGGTCCCCGACTCGCGCCGCATGTTCGCGGTGTTCGAGCAGCCCGACCTCAAGGCCACCTTCCGCTTCACCGTCACGGCGCCGGCCCACTGGGAGGTCGTGTCGAACTCCCCGACACCCGAACCGACGGCGGCATCGGCTGAGGCGTCTGGCGACGCATCGGGCGAAGCCAAGACGTGGGCATTCGAGCCGACCCACCGCATCTCGAGCTACATCACCGCCCTCGTCGCCGGCCCGTACTCCGTGGTGCGAAGCGAGCTCACCAGCCGCGACGGCCGCACCATCCCGCTCGGCATCTTCAGCCGCAAGAGCCTGGCCGAGTACCTCGACGCCGACTACATCTTCGAGAAGACCCGTCAGGGCTTCGCCTACTTCGAGGAGAAGTTCGACTACGCGTACCCGTTCACGAAGTACGACCAGCTCTTCGTGCCCGAGTTCAACGCCGGTGCCATGGAGAACGCCGGCGCCGTGACGTTCACCGAGGTCTACGTGTTCAGGTCGAAGGTGACGGATGCCATCAAGGAGCGTCGCGTCGTCACCATCCTGCACGAGCTCGCCCACATGTGGTTCGGCGACCTCGTCACCATGAAGTGGTGGAACGACCTCTGGCTGAACGAATCGTTCGCCGAGTGGGCATCGACCATCGCCACAGCCGAGGCCACCGAGTGGCACGAGGCCTGGACCACCTTCAACTCCATGGAGAAGAGCTGGGCCTACCGTCAGGACCAGCTGCCGTCGACCCACCCGATCGTCGCCACCATCAACGACCTCGAGGACGTGCTGGTCAACTTCGACGGCATCACCTACGCCAAGGGCGGATCGGTGCTCAAGCAGCTCGTCGCCTGGGTGGGCATCGACGCCTTCTTCACCGGAGTCGCGGCCTACTTCAAGAAGCACCAGTGGGGCAACACCACCCTCGCCGACCTCCTGTCCGAGCTCGAGGCCGCCAGCGGTCGCGACCTGTCCGGCTGGGCGAAGCTGTGGCTCGAGACCGCCGGCGTCAACACGCTTCGTGCCGACATCGAGACGGATGCCGCCGGCACCATCACGGCGTTCGCCGTCGAGCAGACGGCCGTCGAGGCCTACCCGACCATCCGCCCGCACCGCCTCGCCATCGGCTTCTACTCGCTCCAGGACGAGAAGCTGGTGCGCACCCACCGCGTCGAGCTCGACGTCGACGGGCCCCGCACCGACGTCGCCGAGCTGGTCGGGCTCACCCGCCCCGATCTGGTGCTGCTCAACGACGACGACCTCGCCTACGCCAAGATCCGTCTCGACGAGGCGTCGCTCGCCGTCGCCCTCGAGCACCTGCACGCCTTCGAGAACCCGCTGGCGCGCTCGCTGGTCTGGGCCTCGGTCTGGGATGCCACCCGCGACGCCGAGGTGTCGGCGAGCGACTTCGTGCGTCTCGTGCTCGGCAACATCGCCTCGGAGACCGAGTCGACGACGCTGCGCATCGTGCTCGGCCAGGCCGTGCTCGCCGCCTCTGCCTACACCGACCCGAGCCACCGCCCCGAGACCGTCACCGCCCTCGCCGACACCTTCTGGTCGCTGGCGCAGCAGGCGGAGGCCGGAAGCGATGCGCAGTTCCAGTTCGTGAAGTACTTCGCCTCGATCGCCGAGTCGTCGTCGTACGTCGGCGAGCTCGAGTCGCTGTTCACCGGCGAATCCACGCTCGAGGGTCTCGACATCGACACCGACCTGGGCTGGGAGCTGCTGATCGCACTCGTGGCGGCAGGCCGGGCGGACGAGAGCGACATCGACGCCCGCCTCGCGGAGGACAACACGGCGACGGGCGCCCAGTCGGCCGCCCACGCCCGGGCCGCGATCCCCACGGCCGAGGCCAAGCAGGCCGCGTGGAACTCCCTGGTCGAGGCGGACACCGCGCCCAACACCATCGTGCGCACCACGGGGCTCGGCTTCCAGCGCGCTGACGACACCAGCCTGCTCGAGCGATTCGTGCCGCAGTACTTCGAGATGATCGGCCGTGTCTGGGAGGAGCGCAGCTATGCGATCGCCGAGTTGCTCGTCGAGGGGCTCTATCCCACCGCGCTCGCGAACCAGGAGCTCGTCGACGCGACGCGCGCGTGGCTCGACGCGAATCCCGGGGTGCCGGCGCTGCGCCGCCTGGTGATCGAGAACCTCGCCGCGGTCGAGCGCGCTCTGGCCGCCCAGGCTCGCGACGCCCTCACCGACTGATCACCCTCACGGGCCGATCACGGCCGGCTGCGATGCCGGTCGATCGGAACACCATCCACCACACCACCAGCACCACACCGACGGAGGCACGCCCTTGCCCGCTGCGAACCTGACCCGCACCGAAGCCGAGGAGCGAGCCTCCGTCGTGCGTGTGCACGACTACACGGTCGCGCTCGACCTGACCCGCGGGCCGGAGGTGTTCGGCAGCGAGACGCACGTGCGCTTCGACGCCACGCCGGGGGCGTCGACCTTCATCGAGGCGTCGACCCGGGTCATCCACGCGATCGAGCTCAACGGCGTCGCCCTGCCCGTCGAGCTGGGCGATGGAACCCGCATCCGTCTGGAGAATCTGCAGGCCGAGAACGTGCTGCGCGTGGTGTCGGATGCCGCATACACGAACACCGGCGAAGGCCTGCATCGCTTCGTCGATCCCGTCGACGACGCCGTGTACCTCTACACGGAGTTCGCCGTGGCCGAGGCGAACCGGGTCTTCGCCGTCTTCGACCAGCCCGACCTCAAGGCCACGTTCCAGTTCACCATCACGGCTCCCGACGACTGGCAGGTGTTGAGCAACGCGCCGACGCCGCTGCCGGATGCCGGAGTCGCCGACGGCACCGCCGTCTGGGAGTTCCCGGCCGGCCCCGTCATCTCGAGCTACATCGCCGCGATCATCGCCGGGCCCTACTCGGTGTGGCGCGACGTCGCCGAACTCCCCGACGGCCGGAGCATCCCGCTCGGGCTGTTCACCCGTGCCTCCCTCGCGCAGTACGCTGATCCCGCAGTGATGTTCGACACCGTGCGCGTCGGCCTCGACTACTACGAGCGCAGCTACGGTGTCGAGTACCCCTACGACAAGTACGACCAGATCTTCGTGCCCGAGTACAACTGGGGCGCCATGGAGAACGTGGGCGCGGTCACCTTCAACGAGTCGTACCTGTTCCGGTCGAAGGTCTCGGAGCACCGTCGGCAGCAGCGGACCGTCGTGATCCTGCACGAGCTCTCTCACATGTGGTTTGGCAACTCCGTGACCATGAAGTGGTGGAACGACCTCTGGCTGAACGAGTCGTTCGCCACCTGGACCAGCACCATCGCAGCGGCATCCGTCACGGAATTCACCGATGCCTGGGCCACCTTCACGTCTGTCGACAAGACCCGCGCGGCCATGCAGGACCAGCTCCCGTCGACGCACCCGATCGTCGCCACCATCAATGACCTCGAGGACGTCGAAGTCAACTTCGACGGCATCACCTACGACAAGGGCGCGTCAGTGCTCAAGCAGCTCGTGGCGTGGGTGGGTCTCGACGAGTTCTATGCCGGAATCGGCATGTACCTGCGCAAGCACGGCGGCGGCAACGCCACACTCCGCGACCTGCTCGACGAGCTCGAGGTCTCGAGCGGGCGCGAGCTCACGGACTGGTCGAGGCTGTGGCTCGAGACCGCGGGCGTCAACACGCTGCGGGCCGAGTTCGAGACCGACGCCGACGGTCGGTTCACGGCGTTCGCCATCGCCCAGACCGCCACTGCCGAACACCCGACGCTGCGGCCCCACCGCCTCGCCATCGGTCTCTACGACCTCGACGCTGATGGAGCGCTCGTGCGGACGCACCGAGTGGAGGTCGACATCGACGGCGCCAGCACCGACGTGCCCGAGCTCGTCGGGGTGACCCGCGGCGCCCTGGTGCTCATCAACGACGACGACCTCAGCTACGCCAAGATCCGTCTCGACGACGACTCGCTGGGCACGGCCATCGACCACCTCTGCGATCTCCAGGATCCCGTGGCCCGCGCGCTCATCTGGGGCGCTGTCTGGGACACGACCCGTGACGGTGAGACGCCCGCCGGTGACTTCGTGCGACTCGTCCTCGGCAACATCTCCCACGAGGACCAGTCGTCGGCTCGCGGCACGGCGCTGTCGCAGCTGGAGCTCGCCCTGGCACGGTACATCGAGCCGGCTGCGGCCGAGCAGGTGGCCGCGGACTGCGGTGACGCCCTGTGGGCCCTCACCGTGTTGGCGGACGCCGGGTCCGATGCGCAGCTCCAGTTCGTGACGAGCTTCATTCGAATCGCCTCGACGGCCCCGCACCTCGACATCCTCGCCAGCCTTCTCGACGGGTCCGTCGCGCTCGAGGGCCTGACGATCGACACCGACCTGCGCTGGGAGCTCGTGATCGCATTGGCCGCCGGAGGTGCGGCGACGGATGCCGACATCGACCACGCGCTCGCCTCCGACGACACCGCCAAGGGCCGGCAGTTCGCCGCCACCGCCCGCGCCGCGCGACCCGATGCCGAGGGCAAGCTCGCCGCCTGGACCCGCGTCGCCACGGACGCGAGCCTCTCCAACGACATGGCGCGCGCCATCGCCACGGGGTGGGGGCGAGCCCACCCGGCATCGCTGCTCGAGCAGAGCGTCGAGCCGTATTTCGAGATGCTCCAGCGTGTGTGGGCGGAGCGCAGCTACACGATGGCCGAACTCATCGTCGTGCGGCTGTTCCCGTCGGCCCTCGTCACGCCCGAGCTCGCCGCGGCCGCCCACGCCTGGCTCGCCGAGAACGACGCTCCGCCCGCCCTCGTGCGCCGCATCCGCGAGCTGGTGTCGGAGCTCGAGCGTGCCCTCACCGCCCAGCGCACCGATGCCGCCGCACGTTCAGAGGACGCCCAGATCAGCGCGTCCGACGCTCGTTAGACTGGCGCATCTATGAGTTGGTGGACAGAGTTCTGGGACACATTCGACGCCGCCTTCTGGGCTGACTTCACAGCGAAGGTCATCTCCGTCGCCGTGATCGTGATCGTGGCGCTGCTGCTGCGCTGGGTGCTGCACTTCGTCATCGAGCGGGTGGTTCACCGCATCGTCACCGGCGCCAAGAAGGGCCAGGCGAGCGACGACACGCAGGCCATAGCGGCAGCCTCGCCGCTCGCCGCCGTGCGGATCGTGCAGCGCACCCGCACGCTCGGCTCGGTGCTCAGCAACGTGGTCAACGTGACGATCTTCATCGTCGCCGTGCTGATGATCGTGAGCACGATCAGCCCCGACATCCTCGGGTCGTTCGCGCTGCTCTCCGCCGCGATCGGCGCCGGCCTCGGTTTCGGCGCCCAGAACATCGTGAAGGACGCGCTCAACGGCATCTTCATGGTGATGGAGGACCAGCTCGGCGTCGGTGACGTCGTCGACACCGGGCCCGCCACGGGAATCGTGGAAGCCGTCGGCATCCGGATCACGCAGATCAGGGATGTGAACGGCACGCTGTGGTTCGTGCGCAACGGCGAGATCCTGCGCGTCGGCAACATGTCGCAGGGATGGGCCCGCGTGATCATCGACCTCGCGGTCCCTTACGAGGCCGACGTGGAAGCCGTCGAGAAGGCGATGCTCGACACGGCGCTCGACTTCGCAGCGACGCCGAAATGGCGCAGCCGAGTGCTCGAGAAGCCCGAGCTGTGGGGCATGGAGTCGATCTCGGCCGAGGCCGTCGTCATCAGGATCGTCGTCAAGGTGCGCACCTCCGCGAAGGACGATGTGTCGCGCGAACTGCGGATGCGCCTGAAGAAGGCCCTCGACGCCATGGGCGTGAAGCTCCCGTCTCTGAACAGCATCGTGCTGAGCGGCTTCGACGGCGCAGCCAGCGTCAAGGGTGCGAAGCCCCCGCGCACGAAGCCTCTCGAAACCATTCCGGTCAGCAAGAACACGGCACCCCGACTGCAGCGCCGGGTGCGTGCCCCGAAGAAGCCGCCTCAGGACCCGCCGACTCCCCCGAACGACAAGCCGGAGGCCTGACGCCATGACCGATCCCACCCAGCCTGCAGCGGCCGTTCAGCCGGCCGCCGTCCACCTCCGCGACGGCGAGAACGGCACGCCCGTCACGGAGACGCTCTACGAGCAGATCGGCGGCCACGCCACCTTCCAGAAGCTGGTGCACGAGTTCTACATCGGCGTCGCCGACGACCCGGTCCTGAAGCCGATGTACCCCGAGGAGGACCTCGGACCGGCCGAGGAGCGCCTCACCCTCTTCCTCGAGCAGTACTGGGGCGGACCCGGCACCTACAGCGCCCAGCGCGGCCACCCGCGACTGCGGCTTCGGCACCAGCCGTTCAAGGTGAACCCCGACGCCCGCGACCGCTGGCTCGCCCACATGCGACACGCCGTCGACACTCTGGCGCTGTCGCCACTCCACGACGCCACTCTGTGGGATTATCTCGAACGCGCGGCCTTCGCGATGGTCAACACCTTCGACGACTGAACTCGCACGCACCGCGGGCGGCGCCACGCCGTACCGCCCGCGGCATCCGTAGCACCACCGCGGCACCACCCAGCACCACCCTGCTTTACGCAGCACCACCCCACTGCATCACCCGTGACGAAGGAGCCACATGTCTGAAACCGCCGACGCCATCGTGGTCGGAGCCGGCCTCGCCGGTCTGACCGCAGCAGCCGAACTGGTGCTCGCCGGCAAGACGGTGATCCTGGTGGAGCAGGAGCCCGCTGCGTCGTTCGGCGGACAGGCCTGGTGGTCGTTCGGCGGCCTCTTCCTCATCGACTCGCCCGAACAGCGCCGCATGGGTGTGAAGGACTCTCGAGACCTCGCCGCGCAGGACTGGTTCGGATCGGCCGGGTTCGATCGCGAGGAGGACCAGTGGGGGCGTCGCTGGGCCGAGGCCTACCTCGACTTCGCCGCCGGCGAGAAGCGCGCCTGGCTGCATCAGATGGGCGTGCGCTGGTTCCCCGTCGTCGGCTGGGCCGAGCGCGGCGGCTACGGCGCCGTCGGTCCCGGCAACTCGGTGCCCCGCTTCCACATCACCTGGGGCACGGGTCCGGGTGTCGTGGCGCCGTTCGCCGACCGCGTGAAGGCCGGTGAGGCGGCCGGGCTCGTGCGCATCCGTCACCGCCATCGTGTCGACGGTCTCATCGTCGAGGACGGCGCGGTCGTGGGAGTGCACGGCGCCGTCCTGGCTCCGGATGCCGCAGACCGGGGAGCGCCGAGCAACCGCGACGTCGTCGGCGAGTTCAGGTTCGAGGCGCCGGCCGTCATCGTCGCCTCCGGCGGGATCGGCGGCAACCACGACCTCGTGCGCGCACAGTGGCCGAAGCGCCTCGGCGAGCCCCCGGCGACCATGCTCTCGGGCGTTCCCGCGCACGTGGACGGCCGGATGCTCGGCATCACCGAACAGGCCGGTGCCCGCCTCGTCAACGGCGATCGCATGTGGCACTACACCGAGGGCATCACGAATTATGCGCCCATCTGGGACAAGCACGGCATCCGCATCCTGCCGGGTCCGTCGTCGCTCTGGTTCGATGCCGAGGGCAAGCGCCTGCCCGGCCCGCTGTTCCCGGGCTTCGATACGCTCGGAACCCTGGAGCACATCGTGGCGACGGGCCACGACTACAGCTGGTTCGTGCTCACCCAGAAGATCATCGAGAAGGAGTTCGCGCTCTCGGGCAGCGAACAGAACCCCGACCTCACCGGGAAGGACCTCAAGCTGCTCGCGCAGCGCGTGAAGGCCGGAGCCCCGGGTCCCGTGGAGGCGTTCAAGGAGAAGGGCGTCGACTTCGTGGTCGCCGACACCCTGCCCGAGCTGTTCGTGGGCATGAAGAAGCTCTCGCCCGATGTCGAGCTCGACTTCGCCGGAATCGAGCGCGAGATCGTCGCGCGTGACCGCGAGATCGAGAACGAGTTCTCGAAGGATGCGCAGGTCAACGCGCTCCGGAGCGCCCGCAAGTACCGCGGCGACAAGCTCATCAGGGTGGCGAGCCCGCACCGCATCCTCGACCCTGCTGCCGGACCGCTCATCGCGGTGAAGCTGCACATCCTCACGCGCAAGAGCCTCGGCGGCATCCAGACGAACCTCGACGGGCAGGCTCTCGCGGCCGACGGAACACCGATCACCGGCCTGTACGCGGCCGGAGAGGCCAGCGGCTTCGGCGGAGGCGGGGTGCACGGCTACCGTGCACTCGAGGGAACCTTCCTCGGCGGATGCCTCTTCTCGGGCCGGCAGGCCGGACGCGCAGTAGCGCGGCTCTGACACCGGAACCGGCCGGATCGACACAACGTCACGGGAACAGGCGAATCCCGCCGCAGACCTCAGCCCTTGAGCGACCAGGCCTTGCGCCGGATGAGCACGTGGCCCCGCTTGGTGGTCAGGCGCGTCCACGGCCCCGTCTCGAAGACGTTCACCGGATCGTCGGCGTGCAGGAAGCCCAGGCTGAGCGCTGCGAAGGCGGCACCGGCCGGAACGTGCTCGAGGCCGTCGATCGGGCGCCCCCAGACCTCGGCGCGGGCTCGGGTCACGAGCTGCTCACCGGTGCCCGTCGGCACGGCGTCGGCGATCTCGGCGATGCCGGCGTGGGCGGCGAGTTCGAGGTGGACGGCATCCGTCGACCCCTGAGGGTGCCAGCCACCGCGCGGCGGCGAGATGCCCGCCCACGTGACACTGCCGACCTCGTGCGGCACGCCGATCTCCGCCGGGCCATCGCCGCCAGCACTCTCGACGCGCGCCAAGCGGTCCAGCAGCGACCGGCTCGGAACGACGGCGTCGAAGGAGCCCGTGTCGGCCAGGGCGAAGGTGCGCAGGCCGAGCACCGTCGGCGTCTCGTCGAGGAGGCCGCGCGGGTAGAGGATCGCCGTGTAGACGGCGAGCACGCCGGAGCCTGCGATCAGGCGCACGGAGCCGTCCTCCACGCGAGAGGCTCGGGACAGGTAGGTGGTGAGGTCGCCGACGCTCGGGCGGTCGGTGAGAAGGAATGACTGGCTCATCTGCCCTCTAAACTACCGGAGGGACGGGCCCCGACTCGCATCGGTGAGCCCCCACTCCGCGCGACACGAACACGAGGTGCACATGACGAACCCCATCGACGGCCTGCTCGACGTGCTCGATCTGGTCGACACCGGGGCACGCACCAGCGAGGACATCTTCACCGGCCCGAGCCAGTGGATGCCGCACGGCCGCGTCTTCGGCGGCCAGGTGCTCGCACAGTCCGTCGTGGCGGCCAGCCGAACCGTGCCCGACGACCGCGCCGTGCACTCGATGCACGGCTACTTCCTGCGGCCGGGCGACGTCAACCTGCCGATCACCTTCTCGGTCGATCGCATCCACGATGGCCGATCGTTTGCGACTCGACGAACGCAGGCCTACCAGAACGGGGTGCCGATCCTCTCGATGATCGCGTCGTTCCAGGACCCTGATGACGGCGTCGACCACCAGATCGAGATGCCCGGCGACATCCCCGCCCCCGAGTCCCTGCCGACGACGGCCGAGCTCATCGGGCACATCGATCACGACGTGGCCCGCTACTGGTCCACCGAGCGCGCCTTCGACGTGCGCC
Source organism: Orlajensenia leifsoniae (assembly GCF_004570845.1). Taxonomy (GTDB): domain Bacteria; phylum Actinomycetota; class Actinomycetes; order Actinomycetales; family Microbacteriaceae; genus Orlajensenia; species Orlajensenia leifsoniae. Next base: position 690,786 of record NZ_SPQZ01000002.1, read on the forward strand.
ACGTCGAGTCGCCCATCTTCCTGTCCGTCGAGGGCGAGCGCGTGGCCCACCAGGCGGTGTGGATGAAAGCCGCCGGTCCCCTGCCCGACGACGACAGGCTGCACCGGGCCGCGCTCGCCTACGCGACCGACTACTCGATCCTCGAATCGCCGATGCGTCGACACGGGGTTCCGTGGGCCATGCGCGGACTCAGGGTGGCGAGCCTCGATCACGCGATGTGGTGGCACCGCTCGGGTCGCGTCGACGAATGGCTGCTCTACGTGCAGGACTCCCCCAGCGCATCGGGTGGCCGTGGCCTCGCGCGCGGAAGCATCTTCAGCGCCGACGGCGTGCTGCTCGCCAGCGTCGCCCAGGAGGGCATGATCCGCGTTCCCGACGCCCGCTGACGAGCTCGCTGACCCCTCGCCGACCTCTCGCTGAGCCGAGTCAGCGGTCGAGCTCGGCCTGCAGCAGCACGTCGTCGGAGTCCAGGGCGCGGATGTCGACCATGGTGATGCGGTCGATGGGCACATCGGTCGAGCCGTCGGCGCGCACATCGGTGCCCGGGGCGGCACTCCAGCTCGAGACCAGGCGGGAGTCTCCTGCGTCGTCGGTCACGTAGAGGCCGTAGCGGTCGGATGCCGCAGGAGCGCCGTCGGTGCGGCCACCGTCGCTGCCGCTGTCGCCGTATCGGTCGTTCCCGGCGCCGCTGCCGCCGTCCTTGTAGCGGCAGTGCGTCGAGAGGGCGGTTCCCCACGCCTCCCCCACCACCCTGACGTCGGCGCTCAGGGCGGTCTGGCCGGTGCTGTCGAGGTGCAGCGTCTCGGCCTGCGCCGCCGGAGGATTCTCGACCCCGCCGATCGAGAGCACCAGGGCGACGGTCACGGCCGCCACTCCGAGCGCTGCTGCCGCGACGATGCGGCCCCGGCGCCGGCGTCGGCGACGAGGACGCGGCTCAGGCCCGGGCACCGGCTCAGCCGCCTGCTGCACAGGCTGGTCGGCTGCCGCATCCGGGATCTCCACGATCGACACCCGTGACAGCAGCCCGGGCATGCCGGAGACCTCGGCGACAGCAGCGCTGCAGCGCGGACAGGTCGAGAGGTGGTCCTCGTAGTCGAGACGCTCGCGCGAACTCAGGGCCCCCAGCACGTAGGCGGCATCCCAGTCCGAGTAGGCGTCGATGGTCGCGCTCATCGTCCGGTCACCCCGCGTTCCTGCAGGGCGAGGCGCAGAGCGCGCAGGGCGTAGTGCAGCCGCGACTTGACGGTTCCGCTGGGTACGCCGAGCTCGTCGGCCGCCTCGGTTACCGATCGTCCTCCGTAGTAGACCGTCACGAGCACGGCACGGTGGTCGTGACTCAGCTCGCCGAGGGCATCGGCGATGAGCCAGCGATCGAGGGCGGCATCCGTCGAGTCGGCCTCCACCACCTCGGGAACATCGTGCACGGCGAACTCCTGCTGCGCTCGAGCGCTCCTCCTGTCGTCGATCACGAGATTGCGGGTCACCGTGAACAGCCAGGCACGTGCCGAGCCCTCGGACTGGTCGAGGATCTCCGGCCGCCGCCAGGCTCTCAGCATGACCTCCTGGACGATGTCGTCGGCCAGCGCCCTGTCACCGGTCAGTCTCACGACGTAGCGCCAGAGCGCCGGCGCGTGCTCGTCCTGGATGACGCGCAGAGCCTCGGCCCGGTCATCGCTCACGAGAGCACCTCCATCGTTAACACGAATGGCGCCTGCCTTCGGTTCAGTCGTACTCCCGCAAAGCCCGGTTGAACCTTTCCCGAGGCTGCGCCGTGTTCCCTGTAGAACCGTCTTCCCTCCAGAACTGCAAAGCTACTCCGGCTTCATCCAGCGTCAATCGAGAGGATCGCCCAGCATCATGACCGAGCAGAGGATCATCACCCGCCGAGCAGCACTCGTCATCAGCGGAGCCGGCGCGAGCGCCATCGCCCTAGCCGCGTGCACCCCGGGCACCGACACGGGCACAGCGCCTGCCGACTCCGCGACGACGGATGCCGCCTCCCAGGCACCATCGGCCTCATCATCCGCCGCCCCCGATGCCGGAGCCGCATCCGGAACCGAGGTCGCGAAGCTCGCCGACATCCCCGTCGGAGGGTCGATCGACGCGAAGCTCGGCGCCGACCCGATCGTGCTGGCGCAGCCGACCGCCGGTGAGGTGGTGGGCTTCAGTGCCATCTGCACCCACCAGCAGTGCGTCGTCGCCGCAGCTGCAACGGAGTTCGACTGCCCCTGTCATCAGTCCCGCTTCGACGCCGCCACCGGGGAGCCGTTCCCCGGGAGCAAGGCGCTCACGGGCCTCGCGAAGCTCACGATCACCGTCGACGGCGACACCGTGCTCGCGTCGGCGTGAGCAGCGGCATCCGACATGGACTACTCGTTCAACGGACTCCCCGTGCACATCCTCATCGTGCACGCCGTCGTCATCGTGGTGCCCGTCGCCGCGATCGTGGTGCTGCTGGCGACGGTGTGGCCACGGGCGAGGCGCTGGTTCGGACTCGTCACACCGATCCTCGGGGTGATCGCCGCGGCATTCGTCTACGTGGCGAAGGAGGCGGGCGAATGGCTGAAGGACCGCCTGCCCGACTCGCCGCTCATCCAGGAGCACGCCGATCTCGGCGACACTCTGCTGCCGTGGGCCATCGCGCTGGCCGTCCTGTCCATCGTCGTCTACGGCTGGTATCGCGTGGTCGACAAGCGAGCCGCTGACGAGGCCCCGTCAGCGTTGGTCCGACGCATCGTCGCGATCATCCTGGCCGTCGCGGCCGTCGTCGTCGTGCCTGCAGGCATCATCACGACCGTGATCATCGGCGAGTCCGGCTCCCGCGCGGTGTGGGAGGGTTCGTTCAGCGACACTCCGCTCGATCCCGCCCCGTGAGGCACGAGTGCGGAGCGAGCGCGCCGAAACGAAGGGAACGCCGGCCCGCAGGGCTATGAGCGCGACGGCGCCCGCTTCGTGAAGGCGACGGGCTCGTCGAGATACGGAGTCCAGGACGCCCGTTCATGGTCGTTGATGCGACGTGGGCGACCGGATGCGGCATCCACCAGCACGATCGTCGTCGCCGCCCGGGCGTAGAGCACCGCGGGCGCGACGCCGACGGGCGACCACACTTCGTAGCAGACCTCGAGGCTCGCTCCACCCATCCGCCCGATCCAGAGCTGAACGTCGAGTGGCAGCCGCTGGTAGGGCACCTGCGCGAGGTACTCGACCTCCTGGCGGGCGATGATCGTGAGGGTTGCGGCACCCGGACGACCGTCGAGCACGGCGGTCGAGGCGCCGACGGCCGTGTCGCCGTGGACGGCCTCGTCCGTCTCCCAGAACGCCTGGATGCGCGCCTCCTCGAGAAGGCGCAGCATCGAGGCGTTGTTGACGTGGGCGTAGGCGTCGAGGTCGCTCCAGCGCAGCCGGATCGGTACGTTGAGCCTCACGAGTCGAGCCGACCGCTCAGTCGCGGGTGAGCTTGCGATAGGTCGAGCTGTGCGGCTTCGCGGCGTCGGCCCCGAGGCGCTCGATCTTGTTCTGCTCGTACGACTCGAAGTTGCCCTCGAACCAGTACCAGTTGCCCGGGTCGTCCTCGGTTCCCTCGTAGGCGAGGATGTGCGTCGCGATGCGGTCGAGGAACCACCGGTCGTGAGTGATGACCACGGCGCAGCCGGGGAACTCGAGGAGGGCGTTCTCGAGGCTCGACAGGGTCTCGACATCGAGATCGTTGGTGGGCTCGTCGAGGAGCAGGAGGTTGCCGCCCTGCTTGAGCGTCAACGCCAGGTTGAGGCGGTTGCGCTCACCACCGGACAGGACACCGGCAGGCTTCTGCTGGTCGGGTCCCTTGAAGCCGAAGGTGCCGACGTAGGCGCGCGACGGCACTTCCATCTTGCCGACCTGGATGTAGTCGAGACCGTCGGAGACGACCTCGAACAGGGTCTTCTTCGGGTCGATGCCGCCACGGGTCTGGTCGACGTAGGAGATCGAGACGGTCTCGCCGACCTTGACCTCTCCGGCATCCGCGGGCTCGAGGCCGACGATGGTCTTGAACAGGGTGGTCTTTCCCACACCGTTCGGACCGATGATGCCGACGATGCCGTTGCGGGGAAGCGAGAAGCTGAGCCCGTCGATGAGGGTGCGGTCGCCGAAGCCCTTCTTCAGGTTCTTGACCTCGAGCACGATCGCGCCGAGACGCGGTCCCGGCGGAATCTGGATCTCCTCGAAGTCGAGCTTCTTCGTGCGCTCGGCCTCGGCTGCCATCTCCTCGTAGCGAGCGAGGCGGGCCTTCGACTTGGCCTGGCGGCCCTTGGCGTTGGAGCGCACCCAGTCGAGCTCCTCGGAGAGGCGCTTGGAGAGCTTCGCGTCCTTCTTGCCCTGGACGGCGAGACGCTCCTGCTTCTTCTCGAGGTAGGTCGAGTAGTTGCCCTCGTAGGGGTAGAGACGGCCGCGGTCGACTTCGGCGATCCACTCGGCCACGTGGTCCAGGAAGTACCTGTCGTGGGTCACGGCGAGCACGGCGCCGGGGTACTTGGAGAGGTGCTGCTCGAGCCAGAGCACGCTCTCGGCGTCGAGGTGGTTGGTGGGCTCGTCGAGGAGCAGCAGGTCGGGCTTCTGCAGCAGCAGCTTGCAGAGCGCGACGCGGCGCTTCTCACCACCGGAGAGGTGGCCGATCATCTCGTCGCCCGGCGGGCAGCGGAGCGCGTCCATGGCCTGCTCAAGCTGGGAGTCGAGGTCCCAGGCGTCGGCGTGGTCGATCTCCTCCTGCAGGGTGCCCATCTCGGCGAGCAGGGCATCGAAGTCGGCATCGGGCTCGGCCATCGCAAGGGAGATCTCGTTGAAGCGGTCGACCTTCGCCTTGATCGGGCCGACGCCCTCCTGCACGTTCTCGAGAACCGTCTTGGTCTCGTCGAGAACCGGCTCCTGCATCAGGATGCCGACGGAGTAGCCCGGCGTCAGTTTGGCCTCGCCGTTGGACGGCGTGTCGAGTCCGGCCATGATCTTGAGGATCGTGGACTTTCCGGCACCGTTCGGACCCACGACGCCGATCTTGGCGCCGGGGATGAACGCCATCGTGACGTCGTCGAGGATGAGCTTGTCGCCCACGGCCTTGCGGGCGCGGACCATCGAGTAAATGTAATCGGCCATAGCGCCTACCAGTCTATGGGGCGCGTCTCTCCCAGCAGACAGGCTCCCTGGCCCGACGGCGCGGCGACCTCGCTGTGGTAGCCACCGGATGCCGGTCCGTACTGTCCGATCAGGCATTCGCCGTTGAAGAGCACCGACCATTGGATGCTGTCGGCCTGGAGGTCGATCGCCGTTCGGTCCGGAGTGACCTGCATGGCGGCCTTGTCGAACCCGCCCGCGACGAGGGCGTCGACGAAGTCGCGTCCACCGGCGGCCGCATTCGCGGCGATCACCGCGTTGTTCACGAGATCGAAGTAGTCGAGGTTCTCGCCGGCCGAGAGTCCCGGCTGCAGCTCGGGGATCGCCGGCGCCGTGGGCGTCGGAGTGGGCGAGGCCGTGGGCATCGTGGTGGTCGGCGCGGGGATCGGAGCCGCGGGGGTGCAGGCACTGAGTGCGCCGACCACGGCGATGATGAGAGCCGCACTGGTCAGCAACCGATTGCGTCGACGCACGCTCCGCTCCTCCTCCGCCACCCCACGGAGGCACACTCCAGAGTCTAGGTCGCGGTCAGAACGGAGTGTCATCCGATCCGACGAGGGACGGGGTGTCGGAAGACGCCGAGAGCGGCACCGTCCACCCGCTGCGCGGGGCGGCCTCCGCGTCGCCGCCGTCGCCGGTTCCGGGAGGCGTCTGCTCGGACGGCTGCGGCTGCCGATCGGCCGCACTCTGCGACGCCGACTCGGTGCGCTGCGTCTTCGAGTAGCTGCTGGTCCCCCACGCGAGGTTGTGCCCGATGGCGTCGGCCTCGACGTCGACAGCCGTGCCCCGCCCCTTGTCGTTCTCCCACGTGCGCACCCGCAGCCTCCCGGAGACGATCACGTTGTCGCCGCGGCGAACCGACTGCTCCACATGCTCGCCGAGGGTGCGGAACGCCTCGACCGTGAACCAGCTGGGGTCGGCGTCGACCCACTCGTTCTTCTTCCTGTCGTAGTACCGCTCGCTCGCGGCGATGCGGAAGGTCACCTTGCGCGCGCCTCCGGGGAGGATCGTCGACGCAGGGTCCGTTCCGACGTTTCCGACGATGGTGATGGGGTTCGACATGGCTTCCTCCGTATGGTCTCCTGCCCCGACGCGCTCGCCCCGGGGACGCGGCCCGCTCCGGTCGCACCCGTGCCTGGAATGCGCCCGGACGGGCCGCGTTGAACACATGCTGGCGGCATCCGGAATCGTCACGAGGGCGGCATCCGCTGTCCGTTGGAAAGCGGATGCGAGCCGCGCGCTGGGGAGGAGCCGCGCGCAGCACGAGCGTCGCCGCCGAGCCCTAGGCTGACCTCATGCCTTATGTCGCCGCCCCCACCCGCTATGACGAGATGACCTACCGCCGCACCGGACGCAGCGGCCTGAAGCTCCCCGCGCTGTCGCTGGGACTCTGGCACAACTTCGGTGACGAGCGCTCGACCGACGTGCAGCGCGCGATCCTGCGCCGCGCCTTCGATCTGGGCATCACGCACTTCGACCTCGCGAACAACTACGGCCCTCCCTACGGTTCTGCGGAGACCAACTTCGGCCGCATCTTCGCCGAGGACTTCCGCGGCTACCGCGACGAGGTGATCGTCTCGAGCAAGGCCGGCTACGACATGTGGCCCGGCCCGTACGGCGACTTCGGATCGCGCAAGTACCTGCTGTCATCGCTCGACCAGTCGCTCGGGCGTCTGGGGCTCGACTACGTCGACATCTTCTACTCCCACCGCCCCGACCCCGAGACCCCCATCGAGGAGACCATGGGTGCGCTCGCGACCGCCGTGCAGCAGGGCAAGGCGCTCTACGTCGGCGTCTCGAACTACGACCCCGAGCAGACGAAGGCCGCTGCCGCCGCTCTCGCCGAGCACAAGATCCCGCTGACGATCCACCAGCCGCGGTATTCCATGTTCGACCGCCACATCGAGGACGGCCTGTTCCCCGTGCTCGACGAGCTGGGCACGGGCAGCATCGTGTTCTCGCCGCTCGCCCAGGGCCTGCTCACCGACCGCTACCTCGACGGCAAGGTCCCGTCGGACTCGCGCGCTGCCACCAGCCGCTTCCTTTCGGAGGACAGCATCGACTCCGACTACCTCGAGCGCCTGCAGGGCCTGAAGGCCGTTGCGGATGCCCGTGGTCAGTCGATCGCGCAGCTCGCCCTGTCGTGGGTCCTGCGGCACTCGACCGTCACGAGCGCCCTCGTGGGCGCGTCGAGCGTGGCTCAGCTCGAGCAGAACGTCGCAGCGCTCGAGGCGCCGGCGCTCTCCGCCGAGGAGATCGCTGCGATCGAGCCCTTCGCTGTGCACGGCACCGGCCAGCGCTAGAGAGTGGGCTACCTCTACGCCCTGGCGGCCGCACTGCTGTTCGGCATGAACGGGTCGGTCACCAAGGTGATCGTGGAGGCCGGCATCACGCCGGCGCAGCTGACGTTCTGGAGGGTGGCATCCGTCACTGTCATCGCGGGTGCCATCCTGCTGGTGACCAACCGTCGGGCATTCCGCATCACGGCGCGTCAGCTGGCCGTCATGGCGGCGCTCGGCATCTTCGGCGTCGCCCTGCTCCAGTGGACCTACGCCGTCGCCGTGAGCCTGCTCCCGGTCGGCATCGCCCTGCTGCTCGAATACCTCGCGGTGCTCGCCGTCGCCGTGATCGCCCGGGTGGTGTTCAAGGAGCGGGTGAAGCCGCGCATCTGGGCTGCGATCGCGCTCGTGCTCATCGGCCTCGCCGTCGTCGCTCAGATCGGGCAGTCGACGTTGAACGTCGTGGGGGTGCTGTTCGCGTTGGCCGCCGCGGCCACCCTGACGGTCTACTTCGTGGTGGGCGAGCGGCAGGTGGGCGCGACGTCCCCGCTCGCCGTCGGCTTCTGGTCGATGGGCTTCGCCGCTGTCTTCTGGGGCGTGCTCAGCGGATGGTGGGACGTCGATCCTGCGCTGCTGGGATCCACGGTGTCGCTGGACGGCAACCTGGATGGGGTGAGCGTCCCACTCGCGATACCGCTGCTCTGGAATGCCGTGCTCGGCTCGTTCGCACCCTTCCTGCTCTCGCTCCTCGCCCTCAAGCACCTCACGGCCACGGCTGCAGGCATCACCGCTTCCTCGGAGGTGCTGTTCGCCTTCGGAGTCGCGTGGCTCTGGCTGGGCGAGACCCTCACCGTCGTGCAGCTGCTCGGAGTCGCCCTCGTCACCGTGGGCATCGTGCTCGCCCAGACGGCTCGCGCCGGCAAGGTCCTCGACGCCGATCTCGCGACCGGAACGCTGGCGGCGGAGAAGCTGTTCTGAGTCCTCGTTCCTGTGTCCGAACGGATGTCGGTGGTCGCTTCTAGCCTGATGGGACAGAAGAAAGCACCGGGCCGGCGCACACGAGGAGACAGCATGACTGCAACGATCGAGATCCGTTCCCTGCGACCCGGCACCGCCCTCGAGGCGCGTGTCCCCGGCCTGGAGTTCGCGCCGGTACGCGCCGACCTGTGGCGGGTCGTCACCGATCGTGGCGACGTCCGCGGTCACATCGAGCGCCTCGGCAGCGGGGACCTCGGGCGTTTCACGGCCCGTCTCTCGCGCGGCGGTTCCCGCACGCTCACTCTGGGCGAGTTCTGGACGGCGCAGGCCGCAGCGGAGAGCTTCGCGTAGCGCGAGCGGCGTTCGACCGGCCGGTTGCAGGAGCGCCTTCGGCCACGCCGGGCCCTGATCCCCGGCATCCGTCGCACCCGCGGGTAAAGTGCGCCACATGCAGTGGATCACGGACTTCTTCAACTGGCTCTTCTCGGATGACGCACGCCCCACGCTCTTCGCAGCCGGAGTGCTCGTCGTCGCCATGGTGCTCTCGGCGCTGCTCGCAGCCTGGGTGGCACGCGCCGCCGTCCGCAGTCTCATCGATCAGCGCGACCGCGAGGTGAAGGCGACGGCCATCGCCGCCCTCATCGACGCCGCCACCGAGTCGTCGGTGTGGAACTCCCTCACCCCGCAGGAGCAGGTGCTCGCCGACCGCGCCGTGGGCGAAGCCGACATCCGCGTGCGCATGCTCCCGATCCGCGGCGCCGCCGTGGCCGCGAATTGGGCAGCCCACCAGTTGCACGAGATGAAGCGCGCTTCAGCGACCTTCGGCTACGAGCTCGAGCCCGCCGTCGTCGAGTTCCGGGACCGCCTCGTCGACTGGCAGAAGCGCCCGGCCCGCGCCCGCAAGCTGTTCCAGACCGATCTCGAGCGCTGGAAGGTCATGAACACCGCCGCCGAGAAGGCTCTGCTCGCCGAGCAGGATGCCTGGGTCGCCGAACAGCACCACCAGCAGTTCGAGCCGGCGGCAGCCACCACCCCGTACACGCCGGCGATGGCGCCTTTCGCCCCGACACCGGCATCCGACGCCTCGACCGAGACCCAACGGCTTCTCGACGACGTTTCCGCGCTGCCGGCGCGGCGCAAGGACGACGACGGCACCGACGTGATCACGACGCCCTAGGCGCTGATCTGGAGAACGACGAAGGGAGAGCGGGCCTCGCAGGCCCGCTCTCCCTTCGTCATCTGAGCGGACACCTCTGAGCTGCCACCCGGAGTGACCACCTCTGAGCGACCGACTCGGAGCGACCGCCTCTGAACGACCGACTCGGAGCGACCACCTCGGCGGCGCCGTCACGGCGCTCGGCGAGCAGCGGACGCGCTGGGTCAGCGCGCGGGCTTCCACCAGGTGTCGAAGGGGCTGACCGGATCGCGGCGCTTGTGCTGCGTGGCCAGATAGCGGTTCTCGATCGCCTCGGCCACGGCATCAGCCACGTCGCGGCCCTCGAGGAAGTCATCGATGTCGGTGTAGGTGAGCCCGAGGTTCGCCTCATCGGTCTGGCCGGGGTTCTCGTCGAGAAGATCGGCCGTCGGCGCCTTCGAGGAAAGCACGTCAGGTGCGTGGAGGTACTGCAGCAGGGCGCGGCCCTGGCGCTTCGTCAACCCCGACAGCGGCAGGATGTCGGCACCACCGTCGCCGAACTTGGTGAAGAAGCCCGTCACGGCCTCGGCTGCGTGATCGGTGCCGACGACGAGGAGTCCGTGCTGGCCGGCGATGGCGTACTGCGCGATCATCCGGGCGCGGGCCTTCACATTGCCCTTGTTGAAGTCGGAGAGCGGTTCATCGAGGGCGTCGGCGTACTCGGCGGCGAAGGCGTCGGCACTGTCCTGGATGTTGAACTCGGCGCGCTTCTGCGGTCGGATGAAGTCGAGCGCGAGCTGGGCGTCGGCCTCGTCGGCCTGCACCTTGTAGGGCAGCCGCACCGCGATGAAGGCCGCGTCCACACCCTCGGAGGCCAGCTTCTCGATGGCCAGCTGGCACAGCCGCCCGGCCAGAGTCGAGTCCTGCCCTCCGCTGATGCCGAGCACGAAGCCGCGCGTTCCGGCGCGCTTCGTGTAATGCACGAGGAAGTCGACCCGGCGTTCCACCTCCGCCGCCGGATCGATCGTCGCCTGCACGTTCAGTTCCTGGATGATCTGTGCCTGAAGCTCTCGCATGCTTCGAATCTACTGCGCGCTCGTTTCGGACTCGTTACCCCTCGGGATAGTCCATGGCGATGATCTTCGCGCTCCACGGGCAGTAGGTGTCGCTCGTGAGCGTCTTGTCCTCCACGTAGGAGGGCAGGCCATCGCAGACCTCGGTGGTGACGTCGGCGAACTCGAGGGTCTTCGGATCGATGTGCCAGTTCCAGCCGGTGTTCACCTCGGGATCGGGTCGCACGATCTTCCCCACGGGGATCGTCGCGAGCTCTTCGCCGTCGAAGAGACGCTGCGCATGGTCGATGAGCTCGGGCGTGACGAGTTCGATGCGGAAGGTCTCGCCCACCACCTGGAAGGTGGCCACAGGGCCTCCGGAGCCGGCGCGCTCCGCGTCGGCGCATCCGCTCGACGCGAGGACGACGACGACGGATGCGGCGATGACGAAGACGTTTCTGCGCCGCATCGGCCCAGTGTGGCAGGTCATCGACGCATTCGGAGCCCGAGAGGCGGCCTGCCGATATCATCCGAGGGCATGCCCCCGCCGGCCGGTCTGGAGAATCCCATGGATGACATCTCATTGAGTTCGATGGTCCTGGTGCCCGCCATCGCCGTCGCCGCCCCTCTCCTGGGTCGCCTCCTCGGACGGCTCATCCCCGTGCCATTGGTCGTCTTCGAGATCCTCCTGGGTCTGTTGCTCGGGCCTGCGGTGCTCGGCTGGGTGCATCCCGGGGGCTTCCTCGAGGTGTTATCGCAGTTCGGGCTCGCCATGCTGTTCTTCCTCGCAGGCAACGAGATCGATTTCGCCACGATCAAGGGCCGTCCGATGAAGCGCGCCGTGCTCGGCTGGCTGATCTCCCTCGTCGCCGGGGTGCTGGTCGGTATCGCCCTGGCCCCCACCGTCGGCGCCGGCATCTTCATCGGTGTCGCACTCACATCGACCGCGCTCGGAACTCTGCTTCCCGTTCTGCGGGATGCCGGTGAGCTGAAGACGCCGTTCGGCATCGCCGTGCTCGCCGTCGGTGCCATCGGAGAGTTCGGTCCGCTCCTGGCGATCTCACTGTTCCTCGGTGGCCGATCACCCGGGGTCGCGGCCGTCGTTCTCGTCGCGTTCGCCGCCATCGCCGGTCTCGCCATCTGGTTGGCCGCCCGTGGGTACGGTCGTCGTCTGCATCGCATCATCACCTCGACGATCCACACGAGCGGCCAGTTCGCGGTGCGCCTCGTCATGTTCACCCTGTTCGCCCTGAGCGCCCTCAGCATCATGTTCGGACTCGACATGCTTCTCGGGGCGTTCGCCGCCGGCATCCTGTACCGCCTGCTGCTCACCGGCGCACCCGAGAAGGACGCCGAGGCGATCGAGTCGAAGCTCGAGGCCGTCGGCTACGGTTTCCTCGTTCCGGTGTTCTTCATCGACACCGGACTCTCGTTCGATCTGGCCGCGCTGCTAGGCGACACGCGCAATCTGCTCCTGCTGCCGATCTTCCTGCTGCTCTTCCTCGTCGTGCGCGGCCTGCCGAGCGTCATCGCGGCTCCACCCGGCGCTGCTCGCGCCGACCGTGTCGCAATCGGACTCATGGGCGCGACAGCGCTGCCCATCATCGTGGCCGTGACCAATATCGGGGTCAGTGAGGGCGACCTGACGACCGGAACGGCAGCATCGCTCGTCGGAGCCGGTCTGCTGAGCGTGCTGCTGTTCCCGCTGATCGGGTTGGCCTACCGTAAGCGCTCGCCCGCCTACGCACCGGCCGCCCCGGACAAGGACGCGTTCATCGCCGAGGAGGGGTGAGGATCGGATCGTGATGGTGCCCCCGGCAGGAATTGAACCTGCGACCAAGAGATTAGAAGGCTCCTGCTCTATCCGCTGAGCTACGGGGGCGCGATCGTCAACGATACCGCAGCGCTCGCGTGCGGCCGCTCAGAGCGCTTTCGCCGCGGCGACGAGGACTTGCGCGAGGGTGGGCACTCCGGCAGCTCTGAAGACCTCGGTGCCGTCCGCTGAGCGGATGATCATGGTCGGGGTGGAGCGGATGTTCTCCGCCTCGGCGGCGGCCATGTTGTTGGCGACGTCGTACTCGGCGACCTCGGCATCCGGAACGAGACGCGCAGCCTCGGCGACCACCGCCCTGGTCTGCATGCAGGGCTCGCAGAAGGCGGATGTGTAGAGCTCGAGCAGCATCGTTCCAGTCTACGGAGCGTTGCCGACGGATCGCGTGTCGCCGGGCGCACGTAGACTCGCCTCATGAGCAGTGGTGTAGATCGACTCGTCTGGGTCGACTGTGAGATGACCGGACTCGACCTCGCCGTCGACGAACTCGTGGAGATCGCGATCGTGATCACCGATTACGACCTGAAGCCACTCGATGAGGGCATCAGCATCGTGATCAAGCCCGATGACAGCGCCCTCGCGACTATGGGCGATTTCGTGCGCAACATGCACACGGAGTCCGGGCTCATCGAGGAGATCCCCCACGGTGTGAGCGTCGCGGAAGCCGAGTACCAGGCCATCGAGTACGTGCTGAAGCATGTGCCTGCCGATGCCAAGGCGCCGCTGGCCGGAAACAGCATCGGCACCGATCGCACCTTCCTGCACGCCTTCATGCCGCGGCTCGACGCTCAGCTGCACTACCGCGTGGTCGACGTGTCGTCGATCAAGGAACTCGCCCGTCGCTGGTTCCCCCGCATCTACTTCAACGCTCCCCCGAAGGCCGGCGGACACCGTGCGCTGGCCGACATCCTGGAGTCCATCCGCGAGCTCGAATACTACCGACGGGCCATGTTCGTGCCCGATCCCGGGCCCACGTCCGAGGAGGCGCAGGCGGCTGCTGAATCCGTCGTGTCAGATTTCACCTCTCGGGTGTAATACACTTCTCTAGTTGCCTTTCGCGCAGCGCCGGATCTCCGGAGCTTCTCGGCAGGCGCATGGTGGGTATAGCTCAGTTGGTAGAGCGCCTGGTTGTGGTCCAGGAGGTCGCGGGTTCAAGCCCCGTTACTCACCCCAATGTGGCAGGCCCCGGAGAGATCCGGGGCCTTTTCCCATCACCCGTGGTTTTCCCCTCACCCGTGGTTTCTGTTCGATGGAGGCAGGGCATGGCACATCGCACCAGCACGGCGCGCGCCGTCGACATCGGCATCACCGTGCTGCTGATGCTCGTCTCCGGTGCGCTGGCCGTGGCGTTCTTCTCCGCCGGGCTCCTCTGGGCGCTCGACTCCAGCCCGAACATGCTCGGGTTCGCGCTCGGCGTGTACGGGCCGATCGCAGCAGCCATCGTCGGTGTCGTCGTGGGGATCATCCTGCTGACGCGGGATCGCAGCGGCATCGTCGCGCCGTTCGCGGCCATCGTGGTCTCGATCCTGCTCTGGTGGATCGGCAGCACCCTCGTCGCGGCATGACACGATGAGGGCATGGACCTGAATGCGGAGGAGTTCGAGAAGCTCGTGATCGATGAGCTCGACGAACTGCCCGACGACATGGTCGACGGCCTCGACAACGTGATCTTCGTCGTCGAAGACCGCCCCGAGGACGGCTCACTCGACCTGCTCGGCCTCTACGACGGCGTCGCCCTCACGGAGCGCGGCCAGTACGGCTTCGGCGAGATGCCCGATCGCATCATCCTCTACCGCGAGCCCCTGCTCGCGATCTGCGAAGACGAGGACGAACTCCGCGACGAGATCCACATCACCCTCGTGCACGAGATCGCGCATTTCTACGGCATCGACGACGACCGCCTGCACGACCTCGGGTGGGCTTAGGCGCCCACCGAGTGTGGCGGCCGGCCGGCATCCATCCGCCGGGTTAACCTGAGGGCATGGACTTCCGCCCCGGCCGCTTCATCGGCATCCTCATCGGCGTGGTCGTCATCCTCGGCATCGGCGTCTACGGCCCGGTGACCCTGCTGGCACCACTGCCCGCCGTTCACGCCGAGGTGCTCAGCCCCGCCAATCCCGCAGCCGACGCGAAGCCCCCGACGCTTCCGGCCGAGGGGGCCAGCGCGGTGATCGCCGTCGGCGAGACGAAGCCCTTCGCTGTCGCCGGAACGGCGGATGCCGTTCCCATCGCCGGGATCGCGAAGGTCATCGCCGCGCTCGTGACCATCGACGAGAAGCCGCTCGCCGTCGGCAAGGCGGGCGACAAGATCACCATCACGACGCCCGACTACGCCGCCTACATCGACTACAGCAAGGAGGGCGCCCGCACCCTTCCCGTCTTCCGCGGCGAGAAGTGGACCGAGCAGCAGGTGCTGCAGGCCGTCCTGCTCGGCTCGAGCAACAATCACGCCGACACCCTCGTGCGGTGGGCTTTCGGATCGGTCGACGCCTACGTGGAGGCAGCGAACACCTGGCTCGCGAAGAACGGCATGAAGAGCACGACCGTCGCCGACGCCACCGGCCTCAGCGGAGACACCGTGGGAACCGCATCCGATGCCGCCATGCTCGGGGTGCTGCTGAGCGAGCAGCCGACCCTGCACGACATCCTCTCCCAGCCCGCGACGGCTCTCGTGAATGCACGCGGCGTGGAGAACACCACCGACTTCTTCTCGGATCTGGGCGTCTTCGGAATCTCGCGCAGCTTCACCGACCCCGCCGGCGTCTGCTACCTGTTCACCAAGACCATCGGCGAGGGTGATGCCGCTGTCACTGTTTCGGGAGCCTTCATCCGACAGCCCGACTACGAGACCCTGGCTTCGGGTATCGAAGCCTTCGCCGCCAGCGCCGAGGAGAGCGCAGCCCCCGTCGACGTGATCGCGAAGTCGACGGCCTACGTGCACTTCCGTGCACCGTGGGGCGCCCAGGCCGACGGCGTCACCGGCAAGGCCGTCACCAGGTCGGCGTGGAAGTCGGGTTCGTCATCGACGAAGGTCGACTTCGAGGACTTCAGCACGAAATCCGAAGGCGCAGTCGTCGGTCACGTGCGCGTCGGCGACGGCGATGCATCCGTGGCCCTGAAACTCTCGAAGCCCATCCGGGATCCGGGTCTCGGCTGGCGGCTCATGAACCCGATCCCGATGGTGCAGTCGCTCATCGAGTCGCAGACCTCGGGAACCGAGACCGCGGAGAAGTAGCCCTCCACCGCGGATCGAGATCCCCGATCAGAGCGTCAGAGCGTCAGAAGGTCTCTTCGTCCGACTCGACGGGGTCAGAATCGCCGGCGTCGAAGCTGTAGCGCACGTGCAGCTGGTCGTTGACCTCGCGCTCCTCGCCGGCGTCGTACCAGAACAGCGACTCGAGTCCGTCGACGGCGGCGACCATGCCGATGCGCTTCTCAGCCGCTCCGCCGATGAGGATGCGAGTCTCGACCTCGCCCTCGAGGGGTCCGTCGGTGAACTCGGCGATGTACGAGACGTCTGGTGTAGTCATCTCTCCAACCTACTCGCCTCAGTCGCTGCGCACTCGCACGTCGGCACGGGTTGACGGATGCTCCCGCTCCACGTAACGACGCCACTGGGCCTCCCACTCGTCCCAGTGGGCGTCGAAGGCGCCGGCATCGCGATCGAGGGCACGGGGCTTGCGCACGGCATCCGACGCCTCGATCCAGACCCTGATGGCGATGACGGATGCGGATGTCGTGCTCAGAGTGCCGCAGCCCTCCACGATCAGCGGCTGCGACGCCGCCACCTCGTGCCACTCGGCCGGTGCATCGTGTGTCCAGTCCCAGCGCCGCCAGCCGCCGTCGAGCCCGGCGGCACGCGGCACGAGCAGGTCGGTCGCGACGGCAGCCGACGCCGCGTCGAGTCCGGACCAGCCGGGATAGATGCTGTCGAGCCTGACGAGGGCAGGGCTGCTCGTGGCATCCGACCACCCTGCGACGAGGCGGTCGGCGAACGTCGACTTGCCCGATCCGCTCGGGCCGTCGATGAGCACAGTCGCCGGACGGGCGGCCGCCGCAGCCAGCTCCAGGACGCGCTCGGCCGCTGCGCTCGGATCGATCCACTCAGGCAAGGACGAAGCTCCAGGTACCCGCCCAGACGGCTGCTGCCACGGCCACGGCGGCGATGGCGGCGCCCAGCATCACGAGGAGCACCTCACGGGCGCCGAACGTCGACGGTCGCGCCCAGCTGCGCTCGACATGGTCGGCACCGAAACCCCGGGCCTCCATCGCCGTCGCGAGCTTGCTGCCGCGCCGCACCGAGATCACGAGCATGGCGAACGCCTGGCCCGCGAACAGGCGCACGGCACCGATGGGCCCGCGCGCATCCGAGATACCGCGCGCACGCCGCGCCAGGCCGAGCGAGCGCCAGTCCTCGATGCCGAGACCCACGAGGCGGAGGCCGGCGAGGGCGCCGAGCACGAAGCGCGCGGGAAGGCGCACCACCTGGGCGAGGCCGTCGGCGAGGTCGGTCGGGTCGGTGCTGGCGAGCAGCACGATGCCGGGCAGTCCGATCGCGAGCACACGCAGCATGATGGCGAGGCCGAGCCCGAGTGAGCCCTCGGTCACGGTGATGAAGCCCCATTCCCAGAGCACGGCACCGGAGTCGACGCCGTAGAGCACCGTGGTGAGTCCGGCCAGAGGGGCGGCGATCCACAGCGGTGACGTGCGGAGCCAGAACTGCCGCGCGCTCAGGCCGGCGAAGCCGAGCAGCAGGAGCTCGAGGGCGAGGGCGACAGCCGCAGACACCACGTCGATCGACAGCAGCAGCACGATGCTGATGAGCAGAGCGGCCGCGAGCTTGGCGACGGGATTGATGCGCGCCACCAGGCTCGGTCTGATCGTGGGGGTCAGGATGCTCATCGCACGACGTCCGCTGTCGATCCCGAGGTGAACGAGAACTCCGCGTCGGCGATGGCCTCGACCACGTGCTGGTCGTGGGTGACGGCGACGACCGCCGTGCCCTCGTCGAGCAGTTCCGCCAGCAGCGCCATCAACTCGGCCCACGTGTTCGCGTCCTGGCCGAAGGTGGGCTCGTCGAGCACGAGCAGCTGCGGCGCCGTCGCGAGCACGGTGGCGACCGAGAGCCGCCGCTTCTCCCCGCCCGAGAGTGTGAAGGGGTTCGCCTCGGCGAGGCGGCTCAACCTGAGGCGCTCGAGCAGCGCGTCGGCCCGGGCTGCAGCCGCGGCCGCATCGACGCGCAGTGCGTGCGGTCCCACGAGCAGTTCGGCCCGAACCGTCGGCGCGAGGAACTGGTGTTCCGGGTCCTGGAACACCGTGCCGATGCGCGGCAGCAGCTCGCGGCTGCGCCAGCGGTGGGGCGACGGGTCGAGGCCGCCCGCGAGCAGCGGGGACGCACGCACAGCACCAGAGACCGGCGCGAGGAGGCCGGCGATGGTGAGTGCCGTCGTCGACTTGCCGGAGCCGTTCGCGCCCGTGAGTGCGAGGGCACGCCCGGCGGCGATGTCGAAGCTGATGCGGCTGGCCGCGATCTCCGGACGGCGGGCTGCGAACGGCGTGCGCCCCACGGCCAGGTCGTCGACGGAGAGAACGGATGCCGCGAGCCCGTGCTCGCGCCGACGCACCGGAGCCCGCGGTGGCCAGCCCGGAACCCACACCCCGGCGGCGGCGAGACGCTCGCCCTGCGCCGTGAGCACGGCGTCGGGCGGGCCGTCGGCCAGCAGCCCGCCGGCCGGATCGAGAACGATGACGCGATCGACGACGGGGAGCCAGACGTCGACACGGTGCTCCACCACGATGAGGGTCGCTCCCGATCGCGCGATCGACCCGGTGACGGCGTCCCGAACCTCACGTACCCCGTCGGGGTCGAGGTTTGCGGTCGGCTCGTCGAGCAGCACGAGGCCAGGGCGCATCGCGAGCACGCCGGCGAGGGCGAGCCGTTGCTTCTGCCCACCCGACAGTGCGGACGTCGGCGCATCGAGCGGCAGATCGAGACCGACCCACTCGAGGGCCTCGCCGACGCGCTGCCAGATCTCGTCGCGAGGAACCCCGAGGTTCTCGCAGCCGAAGGCGACGTCGTCGCCGATGCGGGCCAGGACCAGCTGCGAGTCCGGATCCTGCAGCACGAGGCCGGCTCGGCCACGCCGATCCCGCGGGTCGGCGCCGTCGATGGCGAGCCGACCGACCTCCTCACCCTCGTCGTCGCCTCCGAGAACCCCGGCCAGGGCCGCCAGGAGGGTGCTCTTGCCCGCGCCCGACGGACCGAGCAGGAGCACCCGCTCCCCCGGCTCGATCACGAGGTCGAGCCCGGAGACGGCGTGCGAGCGGCGACCGGCGTGCCGCCAGCCCCACCCGTCCGCCGTCACGCGGGCGCCGGATGCGCCGCTCACAGGGAGGCGGCATCCGTTTCGACTGAACGCGTCTCACGGCCGGCGGCGAATCGACTCAGAGCACCCGTACGGGCGAGTCCGCGCATCGCGAGCCACGAGAGGAGACCGGCGAGGACCACGCCCGAGACGATCGCCGAGACCAGGTAGACGACCTTGTACTGCAGCTCGAGGGCCGCGTAGCTGGTGAAGGTCGTGTCGAGGAGACCGACGGCCACTCCGGCACCGGCGCCGGCCAGCAGCGCCACGCCCAGGTTGAAGCTGCGGTACAGGAAGATCGCGAACACGATCTCGGCTCCGAGGCCTTCGACGAGGCCCCAGATGAGCGTGGAGAAGCCCCACTGCGTTCCGATGATCATGGAGACGACGGCCGCCACGAGCTCGGTGCAGATCGCCGCGCCCGGTTTGCGGATGACGAGCCCACCGAGCACTCCGGCGAAGAGCCAGCCACCGGCGAGCAGGCCCTCGAGGCCAGGCGTGAAGGCGAGCACGCTCGAGAGCGGAGTCCACGCGAGACCCCAGGCCCAGAAGATGACGCCGGACGCCACGCCGATGACGCTGGCGACGACGATGTCGACGACCCTCCAGCGGAAGCGCCCGGATCGGGACGTGCGGGTCGACCGCGTCGAATCGACGTCGGAGATGGTGCTGTTCGTGTTCTGCACTGTCGTGCCCTTTCGCTGAAGCGGAAAAGAGGGCACGGGAAAAGAGATGGTCTGCCTCCCTGCGCTGGCATGATCCAGATCAGGTTCGACGGTCGAAGGTTGAGAACCTTCCTCTCAGCCCGGCATACCGGACTCCCGTGTTCGAGACCGAGTCTAGACCCACCCGCGCTGCGATGACGTCACGCGGGAAGCACGTGACGCATCGCGAGGGAGGAACCGGTCAGTGCTTGAGGGCGCGGATGATCCGGCGCAGCGCCCACCCGGTCACGGCGACGAAGGGCACACCGACCGTGAGCAGGGCGATCGTGTTCGGCTCGAAGCGGGTGCTGCTCCCCCGGCTGATGTAGGCGCCGATCGGGATGGAGTATCCGCCACCGCCGCCGCCGGACCCGACCCCCTTGAGGTTGGCGACCTTGGAGTCGCCTGTCGCCTCATCGATGCTGCCACCGCCGAAGCCGTACCAGACGATGGCCACGGGGACGATGGTCGAGCCTCCGAGTTCGACGGGAGACCCGTAGGCCGCCTGCACCCCGAAGTCCTTGGCCGAATCAGCGAGCTGTGCAACAAGGTTGGTCATGGTTTCACGCTACCCCGCAGTCCCCCGCCGCGATAGGGCGACGACGGGAATCCGCGCAGTGCCGCTCAGGATTGCTTCTTGGGGCGGAGCAACGCTGCCGGCCGAATGCTGCCCTTGCCGAACCGCGCGGCCACCTCGTCGATGGTGGTCTCGGCGTCGCGCCAGTCCTCATCGGGATCCCAGAGGCTGAGGCCTGAGCCGCTCTCCCCCAGCTGCTCGACGCGCACTCCGATGAGACGGATGCGCTTGCCTGCGGCACCCAACGCGTGCCACGCGGCTGTGGCCTCCTCGTAGATGCGCCGGCCGACGTCGGTCGGCTCGGCGAGGGTGCGCGACTTGGTCACCGTGCTGAAATCTGTGTAGCGCAGCTTCAGCACCACGGTGCGCGCCACCAGCCCGGCCGCACGCAGGCGGGCGGCTGCGTCGTCTGCCTGATGCAGCATCGCGCGACGGATCTCCGCCTCGTCGGTGACGTCGTAGCTGAAGGTGACCTCGCGCCCGATGCTCTTCTCCTCGCGCTGGGTCGACACCGAGCGCGGGTCGATCCCGTTGGCCAACGAGTGCAGCTTGGCCGCGAGTGCCTCGCCCAGCGTCGAACGCAGCACGTCGTACGGGGTGTCTGCGACGTCTCCGACCGTCGCCAGGCCGAGGCGGCGCAGCGACTCCTCCGTGGTCGGTCCGACTCCCCACAGGGCGCCGACGGAGAGCGGGCGCAGGAACGCCTGCGTCTCGGCCACCGGAACAACCAGCATGCCGTCGGGCTTGGCCCGGCTCGACGCGACCTTGGCGACGTACTTCGTGCCGGCGACGCCGACAGAGCAGGTGAGGCCGGTCTCGGCCTCGACCCGCCTCCGGATCATCTGGGCGATCTCGCTCGGCGAGCCGTGCACGCGGCGTGCCCCGGCGACGTCGAGGAAGGCCTCGTCGATCGAGAGGGGCTCGACCAACGGGGTGGCGTCCTCGAAGATGGCCAGAACCTGCTTGGAGTATTTCGAGTACAGGTCGTAGCTGCCGGGCAGCACTGTGGCGTTCGGGCAGCGCCGGAGGGCGAGCGACATGGGCATCGCCGAGTTCACGCCGTACCGGCGGGCCTCGTAGTTGGCCGCGGACACCACCGACCGCGGGCCGATGCCGCCGCCGACGATGACGGGTGTTCCCCGCAGCTCCGGCCGGCTGAGCAGCTCGACGGACGCGAAGAAGGCGTCCATGTCGACGTGCAGGATCGTCGCGCCGGTGTCGTCGACAGGCGTCGTGTTCACCTGCCGGGAACGGCCGTCCTGCTTGCTCATCACTCACGAGAGTAGCCGCAGTGGCTGACACTTCCGGCCGTCGGGCTGCGGATGCCGCCGGTGACGCGGGTCAGAACCCGAAGTCGCCCCCGCCGAAGTCCCCGCCGCCGAAATCGCCGCCGCCGCCGTCCCAGCCACCGGCGCCGTCGGCGCTCGTCGAGCCTCCGGCATCCGTCGCCCCGCCGGAATCGCTCGAACCTCCGTCAGCGGCCGTCGCATCCGTGCCGCCGAAGTCGGGCAGGAAGGCGTCGGCGATGGCCGAACCGATGACGAAGCCGGCCACGGTTCCGAGCATCGTGCTCGCGAAGTTGCCGCCGAACATGCCACCGCCCGGGCGCTGCGAGAAGGTGCGCTCGATGGAGCCCGGAGAGCGCAGCTCCGACCGCGTCGCCGACCGCGCCAGCGAGTCGGGAGAGTCGGACTGCGGTGCCTCACCGGGCGCCGCGGAGGCACTCAGCTCCTGGAACACCTGGGCCCGCTGCGCCGGAGTGAGCTTCGCGAAGGCCTCGGCATGGGCCTGCTCGATGGTCTCGGGCGGAGCCGTGCGGAGCAGGTAGCGGTAGCGCTCGATGGCGATCTCGTCGGCCGAGCGGGCAGGCCCGCCCGCTGGCGCAGCCTGGGCGCCCGGCGCGTACGTCGGGCGCTGCTGCGGCGTGTTCGATGCCGTGTTGCCGGTCAGCCAGTCGAGGAAGCCCATGATGCTCGTTCCGTTCGTGAGGAGTGGAGCTCCAGCCTACGGATGCCGGGCTGCGAGATGGCTGTCACTTCAGCGATCGTTCCGAACCGGCACCCCCGCCGGTCGCTGAGGCCCGGGCGCAGCCCGCGGCCGAAGCGATAATGCGGCTGGTGCTTCGGGCGGTCGCTGCGCTCGGCCCTCACCGAGCGATAAGCGCGCTAGACCTGCTGCGCCCGCTCCAGCACGAGCTCGCGCACGCGGGCGGCATCCGCCTGGCCCTTCATGGCCTTCATGACGGCCCCGATGACCGCTCCGGCCGCCTGCACCTTGCCGTCGCGGATCTTCGCGAGCACGTCGGGCTGGCCGAGCAGTGCCTCGTCGATGGCGGCGATGAGCGCACCGTCGTCGGAGACGACGGCGAGCCCGCGGGCGTCGACGACCTCCTGCGGAGTGCCCTCACCGGCGATGACGCCCTCGAGCACCTGGCGGGCCAGGCGGTCGGTGAGCGTGCCGGCGTCGACCAGGTTGGCCAGCGCTGCGACATCGGCCGGAGACACCAGGCTCGCGGCATCCGCGTCGGAGGTGTTGGCGATGCGGGCGATCTCGCCGGTCCACCACTTGCGCGCGGCGGCCGGAGTGGCGCCGGCGGCCACGGTCTCGGTGATCTCGGTGAGGAGACCGGCGTTGTTGATGTCCTGGAACTCCAGGTCGGTGAAGCCCCACTCGGCCTTCAGCCGGCGGCGTCGGGCAGCCGGAGGCTCCGGCAGGGCCGAGCGCAGCTCCTCGATCAGCTCGGCCGACGGAACGACGGGCAGCAGGTCGGGCTCGGGGAAGTAGCGGTAGTCGTCGGCGTCGCTCTTCGGGCGTCCGGCGCTGGTCTCGCCGGTGTCCTCGTGCCAGTGCCGCGTCTCCTGCGTGATGCTGCCACCCTTCGCGAGGATGGCCGCCTGGCGCTGGATCTCGTAGCGCACGGCGCGCTCGACCGAGCGCAGCGAGTTGACGTTCTTCGTCTCGGTGCGGGTTCCGAGCGGGGCGACGGGCTCGCCGGCCGCAGCGCGCGGGCGCAGCGAGACGTTGGCGTCGCAGCGCAGGTTGCCGCGCTCCATCTTGGCGTCGGAAATGCCCAGCGACACGACGATGTCGCGGATGGTCGAGACGTAGGCCTTGGCCAGCTCGGGCGAGCTGTGCTCGGCACCGTAGATGGGCTTGGTCACGATCTCGACCAGCGGAACGCCGGCGCGGTTGTAGTCGACGAGCGAGTACTCGGCACCCTGGATGCGTCCGGTGGACCCACCGACGTGAGTCAGCTTCCCGGCGTCCTCCTCCATGTGCGCGCGCTCGATCGGCACGCTCACGATGGAGCCGTCGGAGAGCTCGACGTCGACGGATCCCTCGAAGGCGATGGGCTCGTCGAACTGCGAGATCTGGTAGTTCTTCGGGGTGTCCGGGTAGAAGTAGTTCTTGCGCGCGAAGCGGCTCGACGGCGCGATCTCGCACCCGAGCGCGAGACCGAGGCTGATCGAGTACCGCACGGCCTGCGCGTTGACGACGGGCAGCGAGCCCGGCAGGCCGAGGCAGGTCGGGGTGATGTTCGTGTTGGGCTCGGAGCCGAACACGTTCGGCGCATCCGAGAACATCTTGGTCTTGGTGTTGAGCTCGACGTGCACCTCGAAGCCCATGACGGGCTCGAACAGTTCGAGTGCCTTGTCGAAGTCCATCAGTTCTGCGCGGGCCATCAGCGGGCACCTTCCTGGGCGGCGATGAGCTGGGTGAGGTCGGGAGCCTGATCGAGCAGGCGACCGCCCCATTCGGCCTCGAGGAGCTTCTCGAGCGCTCCGCCGACGGTGTAGAGACGCTCGTCGGCCCGGGCCGGAGCGACGAACTGGATGCCGACCGGCAGGCCGTCCTCGGCGGCAAGGCCCGCGGGCAGCGAGATGCCGGGAACGCCCGCGAGGTTGGCCGGGATGGTGGCGATGTCGTTGAGGTACATGGCCATCGGGTCGTCGGACTTCTCGCCGAGCTTGAACGCCGTGGTGGGCGCCGTGGGCGAGGCGACCACGTCGACCTGCGCGAACGCGGCGTTGAAGTCGCGCTGCACGAGGGTGCGCACCTTCTGGGCGCTGCCGTAGTAGGCGTCGTAGTACCCGGCCGACAGCGCGTAGGTGCCGAGGATGATGCGACGCTTCACCTCGGCGCCGAAGCCGGCCTCGCGAGTGGCGGCCATCACGTCTTCGACCGTGCCGCCGCCCTCGGGCGTGACCCGCAGGCCGAAGCGCACGGAGTCGAACTTGGCCAGGTTGCTGGAGGCCTCGGCGGGCATGATCAGGTAGTACGCCGAGATGGCGTACTCGAAGTTCGGCGTGTTGACCTCGACGATCTCGGCACCGGCCTTCTCGAGCAGCGCGAGCGACTCGTGGAACCGGTCGAGGACGCCCTGCTGGAAGCCCTCGCCGTCGAGCTGGCGGATGACGCCGATGCGCATTCCGGAGACGTCGGCGGTGCGCACGGCCTCGGCCATCGACGGCCAGCGGTCGCGCAGCGACGTCGAATCGTGGTGGTCGTGCTTGCCGATGATGTCGTGCAGCAGAGCGGAGTCGAGCACGGTGCGGCTGACGGGACCGATCTGGTCGAGCGACGACGCCATGGCGATGGCACCGTAGCGGCTGACGGCGCCGTACGTCGGCTTGACGCCGACGGTTCCGGTGACGTGCGCGGGCTGGCGGATGCTGCCGCCGGTGTCGCTGCCGAGCGCGATGGGCGCCTCGAAGGCCGCGACGGCCGCGGCCGAGCCACCGCCGGAGCCACCGGGGATGCGGTCGAGCGCCCACGGGTTGTGGGTCGGCCCGTAGGCGGAGTGCTCGGTGCTGGAGCCCATCGCGAACTCGTCCATGTTGGTCTTGCCGATGGGGATGAGCCCGGCCTCGCGCACGAGGCGCACCGAGGTGGCGTCGTAGGGCGGAACCCAGCCCTCGAGGATGCGGGACCCGGCCGTCGTGGGCATGTCGGTGGTGACCAGCACGTCCTTGACGGCGATGGGGACACCGGCGAGGGGTCCGAGCTTCTCGCCCGATCCGCGGCGACGGTCGATGTCGCGGGCCGCGGTGAGAGCGGCATCCGTCGCCACGTGCAGGAAGGCGTTCACGCCGCCGTCGACGGCGGCGATGCGGTCGAGCGAGGCCTGCGTGGCCTCGACGGCGCTGATCTCGTGCGCGGCGAGGCGCTCCCCGAGCTCGGAGGCGCTCAGGCGGATGATGTCGTCGCTCACTGCTCCTCCCCCAGGATCGCCGAGACGCGGAAGCGCGAACCGTCGTGGTCGGGAGCGCCAGCGAGGGCCTGCTCCACCGTGAGGGTCTCACCGACGACGTCGTCGCGGAAGACGTTCTCGAGCGGGATCGGGTGGCTCGTGGCCGGCACGTCGGGCGTGGCGACCTCGGTCACCTTGGCGACGGAGTCGACGATCTGGTCGAGTTCCGCGGTGAGGGTCGCGATCTCTTCTGGGCTGAGGTCGATGCGTGCGAGATTCGCGATGTGCGCGACCTGCTCGGCACTGATTCCGGACATGGGTCTCCGTCGGATCGTGGCGTGTGGGTACTGATCGATTCTATCGGGGCACGCCGAACAGCCCGGTGCCGTACTTCTGGAGCAGGTCGAAGGCGTCGCCGTAGGTCTGGGGCTCCGCCTCTCCGGGGGCGCCGTACTTCGCGATCAGCAGGCCGACGAGTCCGCGGCCGGGCGGACTCAGCGGATGATCGCGGTCCTTCTGCGCGGGGTGCGGAGTCGACTCGGGGTTCGGCGGGCTGTACTGCGGCGTGGTCGTCGGCCAGGTGCGGGGATCCCGCGGCGTGCGCAGGGTGACGGCGTTCAGGATGTCGGGAGCGCCGTCGTCGCGCTCGGTGAGGGGTTTCAGTCCGTGCAGCTTCGACAGCGTCGCGATGAGGGAGCCGTGGTGCATGGGGTCGTTGATGACGCTGCCGGATGCCGTCCACGCCGAGATCGCGATCGCCGGCACGCGGCAGCCGAGCCTGTCGAACGTGAATCCCATCTCGCCCGGATCCTTCGCGCCCTTGCCGCCCGGAGGAGTCGCGTCGGGCGGGGGCACATGGTCGTACGTTCCCCCGTGCTCGTCGAAGGTGATGAGCAACAGCGTGTTGAGCGCGTTCGAGCCCGTGGTCGCCGCACTGGTGCGCACGGCATCGTAGATGCGGTGCACCAGCGCTTCGCCCGCCCGCACGTCCGAGATGGCGCTGTCGATGACCGGCTCGCCGTCGAGGTCGCTCTCTCGGAGACGCCCCACCGGCGGGTGGAAGTCGTTGTGGTCGTAGATGAGACGCGGCTCGACGAACGAGTACGGCGCGAGCTTCCCATCGGCCACATCGGTGTAGAACTGCGACATGGGTGCGAAGTGCGCGGTGCGCCAGTACTTCTCCAGGGCGGGCGCGTGCAGCACGCCGGTCAACGACACGAGCTGCAGGTCGTCGAAGTAGATCCGCCAGTCGATGCCCGCGTCCTCCAGGCGGTTGAAGACCGTCGGGTCGGCCGGTGCGTCGAGCCACTTGCTGTAGCCGGCTCCGCCCTTGTTCGTGACGAAGCCGTGCGAGGTCGAGGCGTGGAAGAACGATCGGTTGCAGAAGGTCTGCGATGGCACGGCGCAGTGCCAGGCGTCGTAGAGGGCGAAGTTGCGGGCCAGCGTGGACAGGACCGGGAGCATCTCGGGAGAGAAGCTCCCCATGATGTGAGCGGCCGCCTCGGGACTCGGCGGCGATCCGCCCCGGAGATGGCGGTACTCGGATCCGTAGTCGGCGAGGAACCCGCTCATCGTCGGCTTCGCTCGGGCGGCAGGCGCGTTGAAGGGCGCCTTCATGTCCTCGACGGCGATTCCGGCGTTCGACGGCGGGTCGACGGTGCCGAACAGCTGGGTGTTGACGTGCGGGTACTCCTCGCCCGGGTCGGGATCGGGTCGGCTCATGATCTCGTCCGTCGGTCCGGCGTAGACATGGGCCGCGACAGTCCGGCCGTCGAGTGTGCTGTTCGAGTAGTCGCCGAAGGCGATGCCGTCGAAGGTCTGGCCCGACGGCAGGTCGTCGGGGGTGTAGAGGAAGCCGAGCAGGTTGTCGAAGGAGCGGTTCTCGCCCATGAGCACGATGATGTGCTCGATGCCCGGGGCGGCGCCGGGGTCTGGAGTGGGCTGGTCGGCCCGGGCGCCAGCCGAGGCGTCGTTCACGCCCCTCTCATGGCCGATGACCCCGCCGGCGACTCCGCCGGCGATCACCCCAGCCGCCGCGATTCCGCCGGCCGTCAGAAAGGCGCGACGCGAGGTGCCGCCTGGCTTCTGCTCGGGCGCCTGCCCGGGCGTCTGCCCGGCCTCGGACCCTGAACTCTGCTCCCCCGGCGCGGCCATCGGTCAGTCCGCGCTCTCGGAGGTGCCTTCAGTGTCGGCGTTCGGAACGGCGACGGCGACGGCGACGGCGTCGGGGCCGCCCTCGAGCAGCAGCCTGAACTGGTCGGCATCGAGGATCCGGATACCGAGCGCCTCGGCCTTCCCCAGCTTCGACCCGGCTCCGGGCCCGGCTGCGACGAAATCGGTGTTCTTCGAGACGCTCGACGCGGACTTTCCGCCGGCGGCGATGATGGCTTCCTGCGCCCCCTCACGGGTGAAGCCCTCCAGAGATCCCGTGGCCACCACGGTGAGTCCGGCGAGGGGTCCACCCGCCGCGGCTGCAGCGCCAGGGCCCGGATGTCCCGGCGTCGTGAACTGCACGCCTGCCGCCGCCCAGCGATCGACGATGTCGACGTGCCAGTCGACGGTGAACCAGTCGAGCACGGCATCGGCGATGATGCCGCCGACACCCTCGACTTCGGCGAGCTCCTCGCGACTGGCCGCGCGGATGGCGTCGAGCGAGCCGAACCAGCCCGCGAGTGCCCGCGCTGCGACGGGTCCGACGTGACGGATGTTGAGGGCCACGAGGATGCGCGCGAGCGGCTTGGTCTTGGCCTTCTCGATCTCCTCGATGAGCTTGATCGCGTTCGCCGAGGGGACGGCATCCGCGTCGCCGTCGAATTCGCCGGCCTCGGGATCGAAGGCGCCGTCCTTCTTCGCCCGGCGCCGACGGAACGGGGTGTCGATCTTCGCGGCGCCGTCGTCGAGCTCCTTCGGGAGACCCGTCTCGGAGTCGCGCACGACGACCTCGATCGGGAACAGGTCGGCCACGGTCAACGAGAACAGCGTCGCCTCGGTGACGAGGGGCGGCACCTCGGGTCGTTCCGGCTGGGTGAGGGCGGACGCCGCCACCTCGCCGAGGGCCTCGATGTCGAGGGCGCCGCGTGATCCGATGTGCTCGACACGTCCGCGCACCTGGGCCGGGCAGCTGCGCGCGTTCGGGCAGCGCAGGTCGATGTCGCCCTCCTTGGCGGGAGCCAGCGGGGTGCCGCACTCGGGGCAGTTCGCGGGCATGACGAAAGCCCGTTCCGAGCCGTCGCGCAGCTCGACCACCGGGCCGAGCACCTCGGGGATGACGTCTCCGGCCTTGCGCAGCACCACGGTGTCGCCGATGAGCACGCCCTTCGCCTTGACGACGTCTTGATTGTGCAGGGTGGCCTGACGGACCTCGCTGCCCGCGACGCGCACCTTCTCCATGACGGCGTACGGCGTTGCCCGCCCGGTGCGGCCGACGCTCACGACGATGTCGAGCAGCTTGGTGTTCACCTGCTCGGGCGGGTACTTGTAGGCGATGGCCCAGCGCGGGGCGCGGCTCGTGGCACCGAGCTCGTCGTGCAGCTCGAGCTCGTCGACCTTGATGACGATGCCGTCGATCTCGTGGCTCACGCTGTCGCGGTGCTCGCCGTAGTAGCGGATGAAGTCGGAGGCCTCAGCCGCCGTCGGCACCACGCGGTAGTACGGCGAGGTGGGCAGACCCCAGCTCTGGAGCAGCTCGTAGGTCTCGGACTGGCTGGCCACAGGCGGGTTCTGCCAGGCGCCGATGCCGTGCACCAGCATCCGGAGCCTGGAGAGCCTGTCGTGCATGAGGGCGAGCTGGGCGCCGGTCTTGCCCTCGGCCTTCTGGCGCAGTGAGCCGCTGGCCGCGTTGCGCGGGTTGGCGAACACGCGATCGCCCGCCGCTGCCTGGGCTGCGTTGAGTTCGCGGAACAGCTCGACCGGGAAGTAGACCTCTCCACGCACCTCGACGATGTCGGGGTGGTCGGTTCCGGCGAGCTTCTCGGGGATGACCGAGATGTAGCGGATGTTCTCCGTCACGTCTTCCCCGACGACGCCGTCGCCTCGGGTCGCCGCCGTGACCAGGACCCCGCGCTCGTAGCGCAGGTTGATGGCGAGGCCGTCGATCTTGAGTTCGCAGAGATAGGCCACGCTGCGGCCGGCATCGCGCTCGACCTTGGCCGCCCAGAGTTCGAACTCCTCGATGGAGAACACGTTGTCGAGGCTGAGCATGCGCTCGGCGTGCTGCACCGGCGCGAACAGCGTGGAGTCGGCGCGCCCGCCGACAGTGAGGGTGGGGCTGTCCTGGCTCTGCACCGCCGGGAAGAGGCGTTCCAGCGCCTCGAGCTCGTGGATGAAGGCGTCGTACTCCTGGTCGGAGTGGATGGCGGCGTCGCGCTCGTAGTACGCGTCGCGCGCCTCGAGGATGAGGGTGGTCAGCTCGCCTGCCCGTGCCGAGGCCTGCTCGAGGCTGAGCGTCTCGAGTTGGTCGTCGGTCGGCGGCGTCGCGGATGCATCGGGGCTCACCCGATCAGTCTAGGGACGACGACCGACGCTCGGCACGGATGCCGCCACCGGCCGCCGCGCGCAGTGGGTCGCGCGAACTCCGCGTCCGACGCGCTACGACCGCAGGCTACGCGCGGGCCTCGGCGAGCAGCGGCTCCACCGGCACGGCGCTCACGGTGCGGTCGATGGTGCACTGGCCGAGCACGCGGGTGCCGACGTAGACGACGGCGGTCTGGCCCGGGGCCACGCCGTTGAGCGGCACGTGCGGGGTGACGACGAGCTCCTCGGCTCCGGCGGCATCCGTCGACACCACGGCCGTCGCGGGCACCGGATCGGCGTGAGCCCGGATCTGCACCTCGCACTCGAACGGCATGTGCGAGTTGAGCGGCGGGAGACCGGCCCAGGTGAAGCGCGAGCCGGCGATCTCGGCGATGTCGAGAGCCTCCTTGGGGCCGACGACCACGGTGTTGTCCTTCGGGCGGACCTCGAGCACGAAGCGCGGCTTGCCGTCGGCTGCAGGAGTGCCGATCTGGAGGCCGCGACGCTGGCCGACCGTGTAGGCGTGCGCACCCTCGTGCTCGCCGAGCTTGGCGCCCGTGCGGTCGAGGATGTCGCCGGTCTCGGCACCGACGCGCTCGGCCAGCCAGCCGCGGGTGTCGCCATCGGGGATGAAGCAGATGTCGTGGCTGTCGGGCTTCGACGCCACGCTGAAGCCGCGCGCGGCGGCCTCGGCGCGCACCTCGGCCTTCGACGGGGTCGCGCCGAGCGGGAACATCGCGTAGGCGAGCTGCTCGGTGGTGAGCACGCCGAGCACGTAGGACTGGTCCTTCGCCCACGCCGCGGCGCGGTGCAGCTCGCGGTTGCCCGCGGCATCCGTCGTGATCGAGGCGTAGTGCCCGGTGACGACGGCGTCGAAGCCGAGCGAGACGGCCTTCTCGAGCAGGGCGGAGAACTTGATGCGCTCGTTGCAGCGCATGCAGGGGTTCGGCGTGCGACCGGCGGAGTACTCGGCGATGAAGTCGTCGACGACGTCGGCCTTGAACCTCTCGGAGAAGTCCCACACGTAGTACGGGATGCCGATGAGGTTGGCGGCGCGCTGGGCGTCCATCGAGTCCTCGATGGTGCAGCATCCGCGCGATCCCGTGCGCAGGGTTCCGGGCATGCGGCTGAGCGCGAGGTGCACGCCGACCACGTCGTGTCCGGCGTCGACGGCGCGCGCCGCGGCGACCGCTGAATCGACGCCACCGCTCATGGCTGCCAGAACTCTCATGGGTCCCAGTCTACGAAACGGATGCTGGACGGATGCCGTCTGCCGTGGTGTCCCGTTCGCTGAGGCCCGGGCGCAGTCCGCGGCCGAGGCGCACGATGGCGACCCGGGCGCTTCGGGCGGTCGCTTCGCTCGGCCCTCAGCGAGCGGGCCGATCAGCGATCGAAGGAGGTCGTGCGTCCGGCCAGGCCGGCGCGCGCGGCCTGCGCGTATGCCGCAGGCAGCGCCGCCACGAACGCGTCCACGTCGGCCTCCGTCGTCGTGCGCCCGAGCGTCACGCGCAGGGCACTGCGTGCGGTCTCGTCGTCGCGTCCCATCGCGAGCAGCACGTGCGACGGCTCGGGGATGCCCGCCTGGCACGCCGACCCCGTCGAGACCGAGACGCCGGCGGCATCGAGCAGGAACAGCAGCGAGTCGCCCTGGCAGCCCGGGAAGGCGAAGTGGGCGGTACCCGGCAGCCGTCCGGCGGCATCCGGGTCTCCATTGACGACGACCGACGGTACCGCGGCGACGACACCGGCGACCAGGCGCGAGCGGAGTGCCTCCACCCGCGCCGACTCCCCCTCCATCGCGGGGATCACCGCTCCGGATGCCGCAGCGAACGACACGGCCGCCGCGACGTCCTGCGTTCCCGACCGCACCTGCCGCTGCTGGCCGCCGCCGTGGATCAACGCCTCGAGCGCAGCGGTCCGGCTCAACACGAGTGCCCCGATGCCGACTGGCCCGCCGATCTTGTGCGCCGACACGCTGAGCGCCACCAACCCGACGCCGGCCGCGGCGCCCGAGGCGGCGCGCACGTCCGCGAAGGAGATCGGGACGTGCCCGTACGCGGCGACGGCGTCCAGATGAAGCGGAATCCCGTAGCGGGCGGCGAGGGCCGCGATCTCGGCGACGGGCTGGAGTGTGCCGACCTCGTTGTTGGCCCACAGCATGCTGACGAGGGCGATGGAGGCGGCATCCGTCGCCAGGGCGCTCTCGAGGGCGTCGAGGCGGACGCGGCCGAGCTCGTCGAGCGGCAGCCAGTCGATGACAGCATCCTCGTGCCGCTCGAGCCACTCGACCGTGTCGATGGTGGCGTGGTGCTCTCCCCCGGGAACGAGGATGCGAGTGCCTGGACGGGCCCAGAACAGGCCCTTGATGGCGAGGTTGATCGCCTCGGTGCCGTTGCCCGTGAAGACGACCTCGATGGGATCGCAGCCGAGGGTCGCTGCGACCTGTTCGCGAGCCTCCTCGAGGAGGCGTCGGGCGTTCTGGCCCTGACTGTGGATGGACGACGGGTTGCCGACGACGGCCATGGCGTCGACGTAGGCCGAGATGGCGGTATCCGACATGGGAGTCGTCGCGGCGTGGTCGAGGTAGACGGCCATGAGTCCTCCGATCGGTCGAGCGCGCGCCTCCCATTCTCGCCCGTATCCGGAGGAGTACGTCACGAGTGCACCCGACCACGCGCTGGGATGCACCAGCGTCGGAGGCGAGCCGGGCCACGGGAGCGCCGTGTCCGGATCGGCCTTCAGCGATCAGTACTGTTGATCGCATGACTCACGCCCGGCCCTCCGCCCCGCTCGGCGTACGGATGACCTCGCACGGCGGGGAGTTGCGCGTCTGGAGCGCGACCGCCGAATCGCTGGAACTCTGCCTGTTCGACACCAACGACTCCGACTGGGTCTTCAAGACCGTTCCGATGACCCGTGAGGGCGATGTGTGGTTCGCCCGCACCCGCAGCCTCTCCCCCGGACGCCTGTACGCGGTGCGCGCCACGGGTCCGAAGACACCGCAGGATGCCTTCGATCCCGATCGCCTGCTGCTCGATCCCTATGGCCGCGGCATCACCCGCTCGGCCACCGGATGGCGATCCGTCGTCGTCGACGACGAGTTCGACTGGCAGGGCATCGAGTCGCCGCGCACCTCCCTCGACCACACCGTCGTCTACGAGATGCACGTCAAGGGCTTCAGCAAGCTGAACCCCGACGTTCCGGCCGAACTGCGCGGAACCTACGCCGGGCTGGCGCACGACGCCTCCGTCGCCGCCCTGCAGGATCTCGGCGTGACGGCCGTCGAGCTTCTCCCGGTGCACGCCTTCACCTCGGAGCAGCGGCTCATCAAGCAGGGCCTCGAGAACTACTGGGGCTACAACACCCTCGGCTTCTTCGCCCCGCACGCCCCCTACGCCTCCGATGCCGCCCAGGCCGCCGGGGCCGACGCCGTGCTGCGCGAGTTCAAGGGCATGGTGAAGGCCCTCCACAAGGGCGGGATCGAGGTCATCCTCGACGTGGTCTACAACCACACGGCCGAGGAGGGCCCCGGCGGCCCGACGACGAGCCTGCGCGGCATCGACAATCGCGGCTACTACCGCCAGGACGCCCACGGCGGCTACATCGACACCACCGGCTGCGGCAACACCCTCGACTTCGGCCAGCAGGCCCCGCAGGATCTCGTGCTGGACTCGCTGCGGTATTGGGCGGAGGAGGTGCAGATCGACGGCTTCAGGTTCGACCTGGCCGTCACCCTCGGACGAGGAGAGAACCTGGCGTTCGACCCGCAGCATCCGTTGCTCCAGGGCATCCTGAACGATCCGGTGCTGTCGCGGCGCAAGCTCATCGCGGAACCGTGGGACATCGGCCCCGACGGCTGGAAGACCGGCGCGTTCGGCGACGGCTGGACCGAGTGGAACGACCGCTACCGCGACCGCATGCGCGACTTCTGGCTGGGCGACATCGCCCGCGCCCGCGCGACGGGATCCGCGGGCAGCGGCATCGGCCGGTTCGCGACCCGCCTCGCCGGATCAGCGAACACGTTCTCGCAGCAGCGCGGCCCGCTCGCCTCGCTGAACTTCATCACGGCGCACGACGGCTTCACCCTCGCCGACCTCACCGCCTACAACGAGAAGCACAACGAGGGCAACGGCGAGAGCAACCGCGACGGATCGAGCAACAACAACTCGTTCAACCACGGAGTAGAGGGCCCGACGACGGATGCCGTCATCCTCGACACCCGTCGCCGCGCGATGCGCAACCTGCTCGGCACCCTGCTGCTCTCGGCCGGAGTGCCCATGCTCACCGCCGGCGACGAGTACGGCCGCACCCAGCGCGGCAACAACAACGCGTACTGCCAGGACAGCGAGCTCACCTGGCTGAGCTGGAAGCGGGAGGCCTGGCAGACCGATCTGTTCGCCGTCACGAAGCGCCTGCTGCAGTTGCGCCGCGAGAACCCGGCGCTGCGCCCCGTGAACTTCGGAATGTTCGGCGAGACGGTGCCGAGCGCGTCGCAGATGGACTGGTTCAACGACGAGGGCCTGTCGATGTCGGAGGAGGACTGGAACTCGCCCGACGAGCGCACGCTCCAGTACCTTGCGGCGTCCACGCCCGAGTTCGAGGAGTTCAACCGCATCCTGCTCGTGATCCACGCCCTCGAGGAGCCGACCTCGGTCACTCTGCCCGAGCACGCGGGGGTCGAGGGCTACACGCTGCTCTGGGACTCCTCGGACGACACTCTCGACGACCGCGAGACCGAGTTCGTCCCGGGCCAGGAACTTCAGGTCTCGCCCACGTCGATGCAGCTCTACCGCGCCCACGACTGAGGGGACGGACCTGTTGGTGAGAACGGATGCTCCGGGCACACCGGCGACGGTGGCACTCACTGCGGCCGGCATCCCGTTCACCGCCCACGTCTACGAGCATGACCCGCGGGCGACGAACTTCGGCACCGAGGCCGCCGAGAAGCTGGGCCTCGATCCGGAGCAGGTGTTCAAGACCCTCGTCGCGGACGTCGCGGGCACGCTGGTGGTCGCCGTCGTTCCCGTGACGGGCATGCTCGACCTCAAGGCACTCGCGGCTGCGGCAGGCGGCGGCAAGGCTGCGATGGCCGACCCGAAGCTGGCGGAGCGCAAGTCGGGCTACATCGTCGGCGGCATCAGCCCGATCGGTCAGAAGACGCCGCTGATGACGGTGATCGACGAGACCGCCATCCTGTTCGACACCGTGTTCGTGTCGGGCGGCAGGCGCGGGTTCGACATCGAACTGGCGCCGGATGACCTTGCGGCGATCACCGGGGCCACGTTCGCGGCGATAGCTCGCTGAACCGCTCGCTGAGGCCCGCGCGCAGCGCGCGGCCGAAGCGAGTCCACGATGGCGCTTCGGCCGCGGACTTCGTCCGGGCCTCAGCGAGCGGGGGCGCCCTACGCCGTCGCGATCAGTCCCAGATCGGCCGTGGCCGCCATCAGTCCGTTGTGCGGCACGACACGCACCGTGTAGCCGAACGACCCGGCGCGCCCGAGCTTCACCGTGCCCGTGAACAGCGTCGGCTTGCCAGCATCCGGGGTCGCGTCCTTCGCAGCCACGGGCTCCAGAGCCAGCCGGTGCACATCGGTGAGCTCGTCGTTCTCGCCGCTGCGCCCGTAGACGGCCTCGACGAGCACGTCGTCAGGCGAGAGCCCCCCGAGGTGGATGTGGGCACGCAGGTGCAGCTCGTCGCCCACCTGCGGCACCGAGGTCATGCCCCCGGACTCCACGTGCGCGACGGACACCCCCGGCCACGCGGCATCGACCTTGGCGCGCCAGGCCGCGAGCTCGCGGCCGCCCGCGAAGTGATCGGCGGAGAGGGCCTTCTCGGCAGCGGCGGCGGGCACGTACAGCGCCTGCACGTACTCACCCACCATGCGGTCGGCTGACAGCGCCGGAGACAGCGTGCGCAGGGTGTGACGGATGCTGCGCATCCAGCCACGGGGAATACCGTCGTGGTCGCGGTCGTAGAATCGCGGCGCGATCTCGTGCTCGATGAGGTCGTACATGGCCTCGGCCTCACGGCGGTCGCGCTCGGCCGGATCCGTCACCTCGGCTGAGGGGATGGCCCAGCCGTTCTCGCCGTCGTAGAACTCGTCCCACCAGCCATCGAGGATCGACAGGTTCAGCACGCCGTTCAGCGCCGCCTTCATGCCCGATGTCCCGCAGGCCTCGAGCGGACGGAGCGGGTTGTTGAGCCAGACATCGGTGCCCGGGTACAGCGTCTGGGCCATGGCGATGTCGTAGTCGGGCAGGAAGACGAGTCGCCCGCGGATCTCGGGCTCGGCGGTGAACCGCACGAGTTCCTGGATGAGCCGCTTGCCCTCGTCATCCGCCGGATGCGACTTACCGGCCACCACGATCTGGATGGGTCGCTCGGGATGCGTGAGCAGGGCGCGCAGGCGATCGCGGTCGTGCAGCATGAGGGTGAGGCGCTTGTAGGTGGGCACGCGACGGGCGAAGCCGATCGTGAGCACGTCGGGGTCGAGCACCTCGTTCGTCCAGGCCGCGACAGGACCCGTGGGGTTCTGGCTGCGCCACGACTTGGCGGTGCGTCGTCGCGCATCCTCCACGAGGTCGGCGCGCATGGCGTTCCGCACCGACCACAGGTCGAGGTCGCTGAGCGCCTCCGACGACCAGTCGACGCGGGTGGTGTCGGACGTGCCGAAGGTCTTCTCGGCGAGCTCGAGCAGGCGCGGGTTGGTCCACGTGGGCGCGTGCACACCGTTGGTGACCGAGCCGATCGGCACGTCGTTCGCGTCGAATCCCGGCCACAACCCCGAGAACATGCCGCGGCTCACCTGGCCGTGCAGTTTCGAGACGCCGTTGGCGCGCTGCGCGAGGCGGAGGCCCATCACGGCCATGTTGAAGACGTCCTTCGTTCCGCCGTCGTACGACTCGGCGCCGAGGGCGAGCACGTCGTCGACCTGCACGCCGGGCAGCAGGTCGGTGGAGAAGTAGCGGGTGATGAGCGCCGCATCGAAGCGGTCGATGCCGGCGGGCACCGGCGTGTGGGTCGTGAACACTGTTCCGGCGCGCACCACCTCGAGCGCCTCGGAGAAGGAGAGCCCCTCGCCGATCAGCCCGGCGATGCGCTCGAGCCCGAGGAAGCCGGCGTGGCCCTCATTGGTGTGGAACACCTCCGGAGCCTCGGTGCGGGTGAGCTCCGACCAGGCGAGTACGGCACGCACGCCGCCGATGCCGAGCAGGATCTCCTGCAGCAGCCGGTGCTCTCCCCCGCCGCCGTAGAGGCGATCGGTGATCTGGCGCAGGTCGTCGGCATTCTCGGGGATGTCCGTGTCGAGCAGCAGCAGGCGCACGCGTCCCACGGCCGCCTGCCAGATGCGGGCGTGCAGGGCCCGGCCATCCGGAAGCGCGATCGAGATCTGCAGCGGCGAGCGGTCGGGTCGGCGCAGCACGGCGAGCGGGAGGCCGTCGGGATCGAGTGCCGGATAGCTCTCGAGCTGCCAGCCGTCGGCCGAGATGGCCTGCGTGAAGTAGCCGGCCTTGTAGAACAGGCCGACCGCCACGAGTGGGATGCCGAGGTCGGAGGCGCTCTTGAGGTGGTCGCCGGCGAGGATGCCGAGACCACCCGAGTACTGCGGCAGGGTGGCGGCGATGCCGAACTCCGGCGAGAAGTAGGCGATGCGAGCGGGCTTGTCGCCGTCGAGGTGCTGGTACCAGCGGGGCTCCTCGAGGTAGGAGGTGAGCTCGTCGCGGAGCTGGTTCGCCCAGCCGACGTAGCCGTCGTCGGCGGCGAGCTCGTCGAGGCGCTCGCGGCTGACCTCGCCGAGCAGGGCGATCGGGTCGTGGTCCACCGCACGCCACACCGCGGGATCGATGCGCTCGAACAGGCGCCGGGTGGGCTCATGCCACGACCAGCGCAGGTTGCCCGCGAGGGCTTCCAGGGCGCCGAGGCGGTCGGGGAGGACGGCACGGACG
Source organism: Orlajensenia leifsoniae (assembly GCF_004570845.1). Lineage (GTDB taxonomy): Bacteria > Actinomycetota > Actinomycetes > Actinomycetales > Microbacteriaceae > Orlajensenia > Orlajensenia leifsoniae. The sequence continues at coordinate 728,499 of NZ_SPQZ01000002.1, forward strand.
GTGAACTTGCGGATGGCCTTCACCCGACTCACCCTATGGCCGTGATGTGACCGGCGTGTAAACGTCAACCCTCAGCGCGCCGCACCTGATCGCGCTACGGTCGGAGAGTGAGTTTCACAACAGTGTCAGCAGGCCGTATTCCCGTTCTCGACCTCTCGCCGCAGATCAACGATGATCTCTGGCCGGCGAAGGCCTTCGTCGGTGAGGTGGTGCCGTTCCGCGCGACCGCCTTCCGAGAGGGCCACGACCTCATCGGCGTCGAGCTGGTGATCACCGACCCGACGGGAACGACATCCGTTCACCGCATGAAGCCCCTCGCTGCGGGCACCGATCGCTGGGAGGCGCAGGTGCTGCTCGACGTGCAGGGAGAGTGGTCCTGGCGTGTGCGGGGGTTCGCCGACGACTTCGAGACCTGGGTGCACAACGCCGAGCTCAAGGTTCCGGCCGGGGTCGACGTCGAGCTGATGTTCACCATCGGCGCCCAGCTGCTGGCCGGGGCCGGAGCCGATAAGGCCCGCCCGCTCGCCGATCGCCGCCTGTTGAGCGCCGCCGCGAAGAAACTGACCGATGTCTCGAAGACGGATGCCGCCCGCCTGGCCGTGTCGGCCGACCCGCGTCTGCACGAGATCATCGGCCGCCACCCCGTCGCCAGCCTCGAGTCCCATTCGCCTCAGCGACTGATCCGTGTCGAGCGCACCCGCGCCGGACGCGGCTCCTGGTACGAGTTCTTCCCGCGCTCGGAGGGCGCGAGGAAGCTGCCCGACGGATCGTGGAAGAGCGGCACCTTCCGCACGGCCGCGAAGCGACTGCCGGCCGTGGCGGCCATGGGCTTCGACGTGCTCTACCTGCCGCCCATCCACCCCATCGGCCGCGCCTTCCGCAAGGGGCCGAACAACACCCTCGACGCGGGGCCCAACGATCCGGGCTCGCCGTGGGCCATCGGCTCGGCCGAGGGCGGGCACGACGCCATCCACCCCGATCTCGGAACCCTCGCCGACTTCCGCTATTTCGTCGGAAAGGCCCGGGAGGCCGGCCTCGAGATCGCACTCGACTTCGCGCTGCAGGCCTCGCCCGACCACCCCTGGGTCACAGAGCACCCTGAGTGGTTCACCACCCTGCCCGACGGCACCATCGCCTTCGCCGAGAACCCGCCGAAGAAGTACCAGGACATCTATCCGATCAACTTCGACAACGACCCCGAGGGCATCCGCCAGGAGTCGCTGCGACTCATCAGGCACTGGATCGCCCAGGGCGTGCGCATCTTCCGGGTCGACAACCCGCACACCAAGCCGCTCGACTTCTGGGAGTGGCTCATCGGCACCGTCAACGCCGAGAACCCCGACATCGTCTTCCTCGCCGAGGCCTTCACCAGGCCGGCGCTGCTGCAGAGCCTCGCGAAGGTCGGCTTCCAGCAGTCGTACACCTACTTCACCTGGCGCAACACGAAGGAGGAGCTCGAGGAGTTCCTCACCTCCCTCTCTACGGAGACGGCCGACTTCCTGCGCCCGAACCTGTTCGTGAACACGCCCGACATCCTCACCGAGTACCTGCAGTTCGGTGGTCCGGCCGCCTTCACCATCCGCGCCGCCCTCGCCGCGACGATGGCGCCGACGTGGGGCGTCTACTCCGGATTCGAGCTGTTCGAGGCGGTCGCCCGCCCGGGCGCAGAGGAGGCGATCGACAACGAGAAGTACGAGTACAAGCCGCGTGACTTCGCGGCCGCCGAGAAGTCGGAGCGCTCTCTCGCCCTCTTCATCGGCATCCTGAACCACATCCGTTCGACCCATCCCGCTCTCGGGCAGCTGCGCAACATCCGCTTCCACGGCAGCGACGACGACGCCGTGCTGGTGTTCTCGAAGCACCTCGACGGCGCATTCACCCCGACCGGCGAGTCCGACTCGATCATCGTGGTCGCCAACGTCGACCCCCACTCGGTGCGCGAGACCACGGTGCACCTCGATCCCACGGCGTTCGGGCTGCCGTCCGACGCCCTCTTCGAGGTGCACGACCTCGTCACGGGTTCAGTCTGGACCTGGGGAGAGCACAACTACGTGCGCCTCGACTCGTTCACGACCCCAGTGCACATCCTGCACGTCCGCCCCGTCTCAGCGACGGATGCAGCATCGAAGGGAATCCCCGCATGACACGCGACGACGCCGAGGTCGCCCTGGGCCTGCCCGAGCTCTCCCCCGAACTGCTGGCCACCCTCGCCACGGGCAGCCACTTCGACCCGCACTCGGTGCTCGGCCAGCACCTCGTCGACGCCGCCGGCGTTGGCGACCCCGTGACGGTCATCCGCGCCCTGCGGCCCCTCGCGGAGAGCGTGCACGCCGTGCTGCCCTCCGGCGCGCACATCGAGCTCGCTCACATCGGGCACGGCATCTGGCAGGGCGTCAGCGTGCTCGGCGTGCAGGACTACACGCTGGAGACCCGCTACGCCGACGGCGCCCATTGGATCGCCGACGACCCGTACCGCTATCTGCCGTCGATCGGCGAGCTCGACCTGCACCTCATCGGCGAGGGCAGGCACGAGCGCCTCTGGGACGTGCTCGGCGCGCACTACCGCGAGCACCTCGGCGTGACCGCGGGCACGCGCGGCACGTCGTTCACGGTCTGGGCGCCGCGAGCCCGGGCCGTGCGCGTCATCGGCGACTTCAACGGCTGGGACGGCACCCAGCACTCGATGCGCAGCATGGGCGGGTCGGGAGTCTGGGAGATCTTCGTTCCCGAGCTGCACCCGGGCAGCGCCTACAAGTTCGAACTGCTCACCCAGGGCGGCGAGTGGGTGCGACGGGCCGACCCGATGGCCAGGTTCACCGAGGTTCCTCCGGCGACGGCATCCGTCATCGGGGAATCGAACTACACCTGGAACGACGGCGAGTGGATGACGCACCGCACCTCGCACGACGTGCACGACGACCCGATGAGCGTCTACGAGTTGCACTTCGGCTCCTGGCGCCCGGGGCTGAACTACCGCGACGCCGCCGACCAGCTCATCGAGTACGTGAACGAGTTGGGCTTCACGCACGTCGAGTTCATGCCACTGGCCGAGCATCCCTTCGGCGGATCCTGGGGCTACCAGGTCACCGGCTACTACGCCGTCACCAGCCGGTACGGCCACCCCGACGACCTGCGCTACCTGATCGACCGGCTGCACCAGGCCGGCATCGGCGTGCTCATGGACTGGGTGCCCGGCCACTTCCCGAAGGACGAGTGGGCCCTGGCGAACTTCGACGGAGCGCCCCTGTACGAGCATCCCGACCCGCGCCGCGGCGAGCAGAAGGACTGGGGAACCCTGGTCTTCGACTTCGGCAACCGCCAGGTGCGCAACTTCCTCGTGGCGAACGCCCTGTTCTGGCTCGAGGAGTTCCACGTCGACGGCCTGCGCGTCGACGCCGTGGCCTCGATGCTCTACCTCGACTACTCGCGCAAGGAGGGCGAGTGGGAGCCGAACATCCAGGGAGGACGCGAGAACCTCGAGGCGATCTCGTTCCTGCAGGAGGCGACGGCCACGGCCTACAAGCGCAACCCCGGCGTCGTCATGATCGCCGAGGAATCGACCAGCTGGAAGGGCGTCACGGCGCCCACCTCCGCCGGCGGACTCGGATTCGGCTTCAAGTGGAACATGGGCTGGATGCACGACTCGCTCCAGTACATCCAGGAGGACCCGATGTACCGGTCCTACCACCACAGCGAGATCACGTTCTCGTTCCTCTACGCGTTCAGCGAGAACTTCATGCTGCCGATCAGCCACGACGAGGTCGTGCACGGCAAGGGCTCGCTGCTGGCCAAGATGCCGGGCGACCACTGGCAGAAGCTCGCCAACGTGCGCGCCTACCTCGCCTTCATGTGGGCCCACCCCGGCAAGCAGCTGCTCTTCATGGGCCAGGAGTTCGGCCAGCCGTCCGAGTGGAGCGAGGAGCGCGGACTCGACTGGTGGGTGCTCGACCAGCCCAGCCACCGCGGCCTCTTCGATCTCGTCGGCGCGCTCAACCGCGTGTACCGGGAGAACCCGAGCCTGTGGGCTCTCGACAACGACTCGAGCGGCTTCGAGTGGATCGACGGCGGCGCTGCCGAGCAGAACGTCGTCTCGTTCCTCCGCAAGGACGGCAGCGGCGACGTGATCGCCTGCATCATGAACTTCGCCGGCAACCCGCACAGCGACTACCGCGTCGGCCTGCCGTTCGCCGGGCGCTGGGACGAGATCATGAACACGGATGCCGCAGCCTACGGCGGCTCCGGCGTCGGCAACCTGGGCGGCGTCGAGGCGACGGCGACGCCCTGGGCCGGGCGTCCGGCCTCGGCCGCGGTCACGCTGCCGCCGCTCGGGGGGCTCTGGCTGAAGCTGCAGCGGTAGCCCGTCACCCGCTCGCCGAGGCAGCGACGAAGTCGCCGCTTCCCGCTCGCCGAGGCAGCGACGAAGTCGCCGCTTCCGCTCGCCGAGGCAGCGACGAAGTCGCCGCCGAGGTGGAGGGAGGCGGCGCGCTCCGGTGGCTTCGGCGCGCTTCGGCCGCGGACTTCGTCCGGGCCTCAGCGACCGGAAGGTTCCGGTTCGGGGCGCGTCAGTACAGCAGCGCCGTCAACCGACGACGAGCCGGCGCCACCCGCGGGTCGTCGAGGCCGACGACCTCGAAGAGCTCCAGCAGGCGCTCGCGCACCAGGTTCTTGCCCGCGGCATCCAGCTTCGGGAACACCGTGAGCAGACGATCGAAGGCGTCCTCGATGTGTCCGCCGGACAGGTCGAGGTCGGCGACGTCGAGCTGAGCGTCCAGATCGTCGGGTGCGGCTGCGGCGCCGTTGCGGATCTGGTCGATGGTCTTGCCCTGCAGGCGGAACAGCAGGCTCACCTGGGCGAGACCGGCGACGGCCTCCCTGTCGGCGGGGTTCTGGGCGATCGCCGTCTTGTAGTGGCCGATCGCGGCCGGGTAGTCGCCGTCCTCGATGGCGGCGTAGGCCTCGGCGTGGTGGGGTGGCAGCGGCTTCTCGACGGGTTCCGGGGTCTCGGTTGCGGCATCCGCGTCGAGAGCAGTCGCGGTGCCCGTGACACCGTTCTGGGCGGCCAACTGCAGCACCTGTTCGAGAACGCCGCGCGCCTGCTCCTCGGGAACGACACCGGCGAACAGCGGAACGGGCTGGCCCGACACGATGGCGGCGGTGGTCGGTACAGACTCCACCCGGAACGCCTGGGCGAGCTGAGGGTTCGCCTCGGCCTGCACCGTGGTCAACACGAAGCGCCCGCCGAAGCTGCGCACGAGCTTCTGCAGAACGGCGGTGAACGCCACCGACTCCTCTGCCCAGTCGGCGGCGAGGTCGACGATCACGGGAACGTGCTGCGAGAGCTCGAGCACCTCGCCGAAGTTCTCGTCGGTGCCGGTGAGCACGAGGCTCGGCACCTGCACCGCTGCGCCGGCGGCGGGAGCTCCGCCACCCGCCGCGGCCCCGGGCGCGCCCGGCTGCGGCCGGTTCGCGAGAGAGGACAGGTCGACGGCGCCGCTCAGGCGGGACGGCACGGGGGGCAGGTTGGTCACGGTACCTCCGAGGCAGAGATGAGTCCCTGCGAGAACCCGAGGAGCTTGATCTTCTCGGATGATCCCGCAGGAGGAACGTAGAACAGGATCTGGTCGCCGTAGGTCTGGGTGACGCCCTTGGCGGAGTTCTCGACACCCGAGTAGGCCTTGGCCGCGTTCTGCGGCGATACCGTGCCGCCATCCGTCGGCTTCACGGTCTCGGTCTCGTTGATGTTGGCCGTGACCACGGCACCGGAGTCGTTTGTCGCGAGGGCGATGGTCATCCCTTCGCCGACGGAGTTGGTGAAGTCGATCGCGGCAGTCGCCGGAAGGGCCGCACGGCGCTCCTCCTTCGTGGCGACGCCGACCTGGGCGATCAGCGGATCGTTCTCGGTGTCGAAGAGGGGGTAGTACTGGCTCTTGTCGCCTTGCAGGAGGATGTCTGCGTAGGCGGAGGCCACCTGGTCGGGCGGAAGCAGCAGGAACTCGGAGTCTGGCGCGACGATCGGCGAACCGATCACTGCTGGAGCCAGCCCGGGTACGGTGGCGTCGGCCGTGAGCGAGACCGCGTAGCGCACGAGGTAGTTCTTCCGCGGCGACTCCTGGGTCATGACCAAGGCCGTCGGCTTGGTGGTCGGGTCCTCCTGGTTCTGGATGACCGTCATCACCACGCGGGGCCAGGAGTCCGTCTGCTGTGGGGCCGTCACCACGACTGGGGCCGCGGGGATCGCGTCGGGCGCCGCGTAGTCGGGAAGAGTGGCACGCACCTTGTAGTTGGCCTCGCGCAGCTGGAGGGCCGGACCGGTGAAGCGGGTCTTGATCGCGTCGACGTCGAGCGCCTTGTCGGCGTCGCCGGCCAGGACGGCGATCTTGCGCACGATGCGCTCGAGCTGCGGCACAGTCACGGCGGGAGGCTTGATGTCCTCGTCTGCGACGGGTGCGGGGGTCGAGTCGGCCGTGGCCGTGGCGGATGCGGAGATCGTCGGCTCGGGCCCGAAGGTTGGCCAGTAGTCCGATGAGCATCCGCTGAGGGCCAGCCCGCCGATCAGCAGCACGGGCAGCACCGCGATGCGCGGCGCTCGTCCGATGGCGCGGCGACCGCCACCGTTGCCGGTGACCTCCTTGATGGTCTTCGGCTTCGGCGCGCGGGGCAGTTTCGGCATCCGTGGCCCCTTCGGCATGTTGCGTCGCGGTCGACGCGAGCGGCGCAGGTGCAGCAGCGCCAACAGGTAGCTCACCAGGCCGACCAGAAGCAACACCAGCCCGCCGACGATGAGAGGCCCGGCCCACGGGGTGGAGTTGTCGAGGGGCCAGGTGATGCTGATCTTCGACGGCGCCGGCTCGGCACCGTCACCGGCGACGAGCAGCGAGTATCCCTCGGGGATGCTGAGGGTGGCACTGACGCTGCCCGTTCCGGAGTACTCCTCGAGCCAGAGGTCGCTGCCGGCGGGGTTGGCGGTCGGGTCGGCCTTCGATGCCGCATCCGCCGTCGCGTCGGCCGCTGCATCGTCGGTTGCTGCGGGAGGAGCCGGCGTGGCCGGGGCGGTGGCACCGGGGGTCGGCGTGCCCGTCGGCGTCGATGTCGGGGTGGGCGTCGGCGTGGGTGTCTCCGTCGACGCCGGCGGCTTCGTCGTCAGCTCGTTCGTCTTCTGGTCGAAGCGCACGGTCTCGAATGACTCGTCTCCGATCCAGGCCGTCACGTCGGCTTCCCGGCCGAGGGCCATCATGACCGGTCCGGATCCCGCGACCTTCACGGTCTGGGCTCCGGGATGCGCCAGCAGGGCGCTCGCATCGATGACCGAGTACGGGTCGCCGTCCTGCGTCGTGACGGCGAGCTCGATGCTCGACGGTTCGAGCAGCACGGTGCGCTGGGCGATGCCGAACGCGATCATCACTGCCGCGACGAAGAACGCCGCAATGGCTAGAACGAATCGCACGTAAGAACTCTCCTCGTGTGCCGGATGCACAGACCCCTCAGACTAACCGATGCGCTCCTGAGAGTCGCCTCAGCCCTCCCCACCTGCCCCGGATGGGGTCGTATGCGATGGGGTGCCGACACCCACTAAAATCATGAGCGGCGTGCATGCTCTCCCCCGGCTGCCGCATCGACAAGGAGTATCAATTGGCCACCGACGAGACAGAGTTCACCCAGGTCTTCCGCGGATACGACCGTGACGAGGTCGACAAGGTCATCCAGGGACTCCGCCGCGACGTCATCACGTCGAACAACCACGCCACAGAGGCCGCCAAGGACATCAAGCGCCTCAATGCCCGCATCGACGAGCTGAGCGCAGAACTCGAAGAGGTCGGAAGCCCGACGTTCTCCGGACTCGGCACCAAGCTGGAGAACACGCTCCGAGTCGCCGAGGAGCAGTCCACCCGGCTCATCGCCCAGGCCGACATCGATGCCGAGAAGCTCCGCAGCTCCGCATCGGGCGAGGTCGAGAAGATCCGCACCCAGGCCAACGACCAGGCCGAGCGCGTGCTCAACGACGCCCGCGGCAAGGCAGCACGCATCCTCGACGATGCCCGCATCGAGGCCGACGACGTCGTCACGCGCGCCAAGGAGCAGCAGGAGCTGTTGACCCAGGATGCCGCCCGCGACGCATCCGCCATCCGTGGAGCCATCGCCACCGAGGCCGCAGAGCTCCGCGCCACCGCCAAGCGCGAGACCGCCGCCATACGCGCCGAGGCCGAGCACGAGGCCGCCGAGATCCGCGTCGTGGCCAACCGTGAGGCATCCGAGGCCCGCGAGGCCGCAGCAGGTCTCGCCCAGGAAACCGAGCAGACCCGCGCCGAGGTCGCCCTCGAACTCGACCAGGCCCGCGCGACGCTCGCCCGCGAGACCGAGCAGGCACGCATCGACCTCGCCCGCGAGACCGAGCAGGCACGACTCGACCTCGAGCGCGAGAGCGCCGAGGCTCGTCAGGCCATCGACGCCGAGATCGCCGAGGCCCGCACCGCCCTCGACCACGAGCTCACCCAGCAGCGCACCGACCTGCAGCGCGAGATCGACGCGACGCGCGCCGACCTCGCGCTGGAGCGCGAGCAGGCCAAGACCGACCTGGGCCGGGAGTCCGAGGCTGCGAAGCAGCGACTCGAGCACGAACTGGCGCGCCTCCGCGCCCGCCACGACGCCGACGTCGAGCAGTCCCGCGCCGACCTCGCACTCGAGCACGAGCAGGCCAAGGCCGACTTCGAGGCCGACGCCGAGCAGGCCCGCATCGACCTCGAGAACCAGCTCTCCGCCATGCGCAAGAAGGCAGACCACGAGGTCGGCAAGCTCCGCCGGGAGACCGAGCAGGCCCGCATCGACCTCGACGTCGAGCTCAAGGCCCGCCGCGACGAAGCCGAGCAGGAGCACCTCGCCCGCCACCAGGAGGCCGTCTCGCAGACGCAGAAGTTCCTCGACGACGCCAACGCCCAGCTCGCCGAGGCGATCGCGCGCACGAAGGAGAACCGCGCGGAGGCCGACCGCCTCGACACCGAGGCCAAGGCCGAGTCGCGTGCCCTCGTCTCGCAGGCCGAGTCCGACGCGGCCGACGCGATCAGCGAGGCGGAGGCCCGTGCCAAGGCGGCCATCTCCGAGGCCGACGAGCGCACCCGCGCCCTCGTGTCCGACGCCGAGGACCGCCTCTCGCAGATCCGGATCGAGCGCGACGCCGTCGCGGGCTACTTCGAGAGCCTGCGGAGCGTGCTCAAGCAGGCCGAGCAGGTTCGGGCCGACGGCGAGTAGCCGCAGCAGAGCCGGAATCCGACCTCAGTGAAGATCCACAACGCGTTCAGGCTCGGCCTGATCGGGACACTCGGCGTGGGCCTCGGCCTGCTCATCCTCTTCTCGGTGGTGCAGCTGTCCACGATCCTCACCTACGTCGGCGCCGCGCTGTTCCTCGCGCTCGGCCTCGACCCGGTCGTCTCGTGGCTCGAGTCCAAGCGGTGGCCGCGCTGGTCGGCCATCCTCGTGGTGCTCGTCGGCGTGCTCGGCCTCGTGGCCGGCCTCGTGGTCCTGGTCGTGCCGATCATCGTGTCGGAGACCTCGAAGTTCATCTCGCAGATCCCGTCGATCGTCGAGCGGGTGGCGAGCCCCGACTTCATCGACCAGCTGCAGGACCAGTTCCCCGCCTTCGACGTGCCGCTCATCGCCGACAGCATCACCAAGTCGATCAACGACTTCGTGGCCGATCCGACCAAGGTCGGCGATCTCGCCGGCGGGGTGCTGGCCATCGGCATCGGCATCGGCGCCGGGCTCTTCGCCGTCATCATCGTGCTCATCCTGACCTTGTACTTCACGGCGTCGCTCGGATCGATCAAGCGGGCGACCTACCAGCTGGTCCCGGCCTCGAAGCGCGAACGGTTCTCGGATCTGACCGAGCAGATCACGGCATCCGTCGGCCGCTTCGTCGTGGGCCAGGTGAGCCTCGGTCTCATCAACGGAGTGCTGAGCTTCATCTTCCTGTCGATCATCCGGGCACCGTTCCCAGCAGTGCTCGCCTTCATCGCGTTCTTCCTGTCGATCATTCCGCTGGTGGGAACGATCTCGGGCTCGGTCATCATCGTGCTGGTCTGCCTCATCCCCGGTCTGGGTTCGCCATTGACCGCCCTCGTGGCCGCGATCTACTACATCGTGTACATGCAGGTCGAGGCATACATCCTGAGCCCGCGCATCATGAGCCGCGCGGTCTCGGTGCCCGGCTCCGTCGTCGTGATCGCCGCCCTCGCCGGAGGCGCGCTCCTCGGCATCCTCGGAGCGCTCATCGCGATCCCCGTCGCCGCGTCGATCCTCCTGATCATCAAGCAGGTCGTGATCCCCCGCCAGAACGAGCTCTAGGCATCGGTCTGCGGCGCTCCAGTCAGTCGGCCGGCCAGCGGGTCGGCAGTGGTAGGGCGGCCGGGTTCACGACGCGCACGATCTCGTCGAGAACCCGCCGGGTCTGCGTCTCCCCCACCCAGAGGTGCTTGGCGTCGTCGACCGCGATGACCTCGGCATCCGGGACCGCTGCGAACTTCTCGAACGCCTCAGCGGGCTTGAGGAAGTCGTCGTGCTCGGGAATGAGTGCGACCAGCGGATGCCCGCTCCCGGCCCACCGGGCCAGCTCGTCGGGGCTGGTGCGGCGCAGCGGCGGGGACAGCAGGATGATGCCGTCGATCGGGTGCTCCAGCCCGTGCTTCAGGGCGAGTTCGGTTCCGAACGACCAGCCCACGAGCCACGGATGCGGCAGCCCGCGCTCGGCCACGAAGTCCATGGCCGCTGCAACGTCCTCGCTCTCGGTCACGCCATCGCCGAAGGCGCCGTCGCTCGTCCCCCTGGGCGACGTCGTCCCGCGGGTGTTGAAGCGGAGCACGGCGAGGTCGGCCAGTGCCGGCAGTCGTCCGGCCGCCTTCCGCAGGATGTGCGAGTCCATGAAACCGCCGTGGGTGGGCAGCGGATGCAGCGTCACGAGCGTCGCCACCGGCGGCCGGTCGGCGGGCAGAGCGAGCTCTCCGACGAGCGTCAACCCGTCGCTCGTGCGCAGCTCGATGTCCTCTCGGACGGCCGGGAGGTCGATGCCTCCGCGGATCTCCTGCGTGGCCGTGTCGGTCAACGGATCCTCATCTCGTGCGGCATCCGTCACCGGATGCGCCAGCAGTGGTTGTGCCAGTGGCGACGATCGGCCAATGCGGCGGCATCGCCGAGCAGGGCGTCGGCGCGCCAGGCCACGACGTGGGCGATGCCCGGGTCGATTGCCAGGGAGCATCCGGGGCACACGTAGCTCTTGACGGCCTGCAGGCTCGACACGGGCTGCACGTTCCAGCTGCCGTCGCGCTTCGCCTCGGTGCGACGCCATCCGGCCATGAGGCGGGTCAGGTCGTCGTCGGGCTCGTCGCCGCCCCGGCCGCGCCCGCGCTGCGGCGGACGGTTGGATCGGGGCATGGGTCCAGTCTAAGCGCGGCGGCTCAGTACCAGCCGGCGTCCTCGGAGTGCGCCCACGCACCGCAGGGGCTTCCGTAGCGGTCGCCGATGTAGCCGAGCCCCCACGCGATCTGGGTGGCGGGGTTGGTCTCCCAGTCTCCGCCGGCGCTGCCCATCTTGGAACCGGGGAGGGCCTGCGGGATTCCGTAGGCTCCGCTCGAACTGTTGCTGGCGTAGACGTTCCAGCCCGATTCGCGGTCCCACAGTGCCACCAGGCAGCTGAACTCGCCGTCGCCCCATCCCCGTGCGTGCACCATGTCGAGGGCTATCGCCTGGGCCGTCCCGGGGTCGGGGTTGCCGGCGGGCGGTGCCCAGCCTGAGCTCTCCTCCTCCTCGACGGCGGCGGGCTCGATGATCACGGGCTCGGGTTCGGGCTTGGCCATCACGTCGTAGCCGTCGCGCTGGATCGTCACCTCGTACTCGCCGGCGACGTCGAGAGCCTGCACGTCGGCGGGGTCGTACGCCTGCGGAACGCGGAAGTAGGGAGAGGCTGTCGCGCCCGAGTACGGGTCGACGACGTTCACGAGGATGAAGGCGGCACTGGCGGCGAACGCGAAGGCGAACAGTGCCGCGTGAGACCGGGACCGGCGACGCACCGGGGCGGGTCGCTTCATCGGTGTCGCGACCGCGACAGCGGTCTTGACGGGGACGAGTACTCCGGAATGCCTACCCACGATTCCTCGATGCTAGCCCAGAAGGCCCGCCGACGACCACCTTCGCACCGCGTGGCTCACCGAACGGCCAACATCACGTCGACGACGCTGTCGAGCACGATGTCGACCTGAGCCTCGCGGTACCCGCCGCGCTGAGGACGGAAGACAGCCGTGCGCACGTCGTCGACGGTGAGCGCGTAGCCGTCCTGGAAGTAGCGGGTGAGCTTGGCGGCGAACTTGTCGACGTCCGCGACGCTGTAGCCCTCGGTGAGGATGCTGGTGCGCTGGAAGCGATGGCCCTTCTCCCGATCGAGCCGGTTGAGGATGACCTGGGCGGTCTGGCGGGCCTCGCGGTACCACTCCTCGTTCCCGGCACCCTGCAGTGCCCGATCACGTTCACGGGCGGCGAAGGCGTCCTCGAGACGCTCGAGCGCCGCGTCGACGTGCTGCGTCGAGTAGCCGCCCTTCTGCATCGAGAATGCCGTGCGACGGATGTCGTCCGCCACCATGGTCGCCGTCGTGGGGTCGGAGTCGTAGGCGACGCGCGCCTCCGCGAGGAACGCCTCGACCTGGTCGACGTTGTAGCCGGGCTTGCCTCTACCGGCGCGGGGGAAGGTGGTACTCACGGGAACATTCTGCCAAACAGATCAGGCGAAGATGAGGAACAACGCGTAGGTGATCACGGCCGACGGCAGGATCGAGTCGAGCCTGTCGAGGAATCCACCGTGTCCGGGGAGCCAGGAGCTCATGTCCTTGATGCCGAGGTCGCGCTTCAGCAGCGATTCGGCGAGGTCGCCGATGGTCGCCGAGAGCACGATGGCCACGCCGAACACCAGGCCGAACCACCAGGGCATCTGCAGCATCAGCACGGCGAGGAGTACTCCCCCGACGAGGCTCGCAGCCACGGCGCCCGCGAAGCCCTCCCAGGTCTTCTTCGGGCTGATGCGCGGGGCCATCGGATGCCGCCCGAAGGAGAGGCCGCTGGCGTACGCGCCGGTGTCCACGGCGATCACGAGGATCAGGAACGCGAGGATCCAGTACTCGCCGCCCTCGCGCGCGAGGAGAAGCACGGTGAAGCTCATGAACAGCGCCACGTATATGAGGACGAAGATCGCGGAGCCGACGTCGCGCAGCAGCGAGCTGCCGTCCACCCGCCGCCCGGGCAGCAACGTCTCGATGAGTCGCCACAGCGTGACGAGGGCGATGCCGCCGACGAGACCGAGCCACTGGCCGGCGCCCGACCAGAACCACGTCAGGGGGATCATCGCGACGGTGGCGAAGATGACGGGGATGACCGGCACCATCCGGCCCGACCGCCGCAGGCCCTGGCTCAGCTCGTAGACGGTGAAGAAGACGATGAACGCTCCGAAGAGGAGGAACAGTTCCTTCACCACGATGAGGCTGAAGAGCATGGCGAAGCCGAGCGCGAGGCCGATGAGGATCGCGAGGATCAGATTGCGACCCGTGCGGGCCTGGATCTTCTCGCTCGTCGCCTCGATCTTGCCGCGTGTCGCCTCGAACTGACGCTCGATGTCCGCGCGCGTCGACTCGAGCTGGCGCTCGATGTCGGCGCGGGTCGCCTTCACCTGGGCTCGGACGTCGTCACGCTTCCCATCGCGCTTGCGGCGAGGATCCCGGGTTTCCGGCGCGGGTTCATCAGGAGCGGACATCAGCCCTAGACCTCGAGGAGTTCGGCTTCCTTGCGCTTCAGTGCGTCGTCGATGGCGTCGACGTGCGTCTTGGTCACCTGCTCGAGTTCCTTCTCGCCGCGGGACACCTCGTCGTCGCCGACTTCGCTCTTCAGGGCGTCGAGCTCGTCCTTGGCCTTGCGGCGGATGTTGCGCACGGACACCTTCGCGTCCTCGCCCTTGCTCCTGACGATCTTGACGAACTCCTTGCGGCGGTCCGCCGTGAGCTCGGGAAGGGTCACCCGGATGATGTTGCCGTCGTTCGACGGGTTCGCACCGAGGTTGGGGGTGTCGCGGATGGCCTGCTCGATGTCGCGCAGGGCGCTCTTGTCGTAGGGCGTCACGACGAGGGTGCGGGCCTCGGGGTTCGCCAGCGAGGCGAGCTGAGCCAGCGGCGTCGGCGTGCCGTAGTAGCTCACCATGATCTTCTGGAAGAGCTGGGGGTTCGCGCGCCCGGTACGCACGGAGGAGAAGTCGTCTTTGGCGACTTCGACCGCCTTGCTCATGCGGGCAGCGGCATCGGACAGGACATCCGCGATCACGGTGACTCCTTCTGGAAGGTTCTTGAGGGAAAGCTTAGTTGCTGACGACGGTGCCGAGGTCGGCACCGAGAATGGCGGCGGTCACGTTGCCCGCCGGCTCCATGCCGAAGACCTGCATGGGCATGTCGTTGTCCATGCAGAGGCTGAAGGCCGTGGAGTCGACGACCTTGAGGCCCTGCTGGAGCGCCTCCTGGTATGTGATCCTGTCGATCTTCTTCGCGTCGGGGTTGGTGCGCGGGTCGTCGTCGTAGACGCCGTCGACGCCGTTCTTCGCCACGAGCACGACATCGGCCTCGATCTCGAGCGCACGCTGAGCTGCGACGGTGTCGGTCGAGAAGTACGGCAGGCCTGCTCCGGCCCCGAAGATGACGACACGACCCTTCTCGAGGTGTCGCTCCGCCTTGCGGGGGATGTAGGGCTCGGCGACCTGGGTCATCGAGATCGCTGACTGCACGCGCGTCTCGAGACCGGCCTGCTCGAGGAAGTCCTGGAGGGCGAGGGCGTTCATGACGGTGCCGAGCATGCCCATGTAGTCCGCGCGTCCACGGTCCATGCCGCGCTGGGAGAGCTCGGCCCCACGGAAGAAGTTGCCGCCGCCGACGACGATGGCGATCTCGACCTGGGTGGCGGCATCCGCGATCTCCCGCGCCAGTGCACTGACGACATCGGGGTTGACGCCGAGGGATCCGCCGCCGAAGGCCTCTCCCGAGAGCTTGAGGAGCACGCGCCGCCTCGTGTGGGTTCCGTTCATGCTGGACGCATCCTTTTCGTCGACTGTGTTCAACCTACTGTGCCCCGACTGCGGGGCGTGCCACCGCACGCGCGATGGCAGAGAAAAAGGAGCCCGGATCGTTGATGATCCGAGCTCCTTTCACTGTGCGTGTTACGCGCCGACCTTGAAACGGGCGAAGCCCGAGATCGTGAGTCCGGCATCCGAGACGACCTTGGCGACGGACAGCTTGTTGTCCTTCGCGTAGTCCTGCTCGAGCAGGGCGACCTGCTTGAAGTAGGCGCCGACGCGACCCTCGATGATCTTCGGGAGGGCGGCCTCGGGCTTGCCCTCCTCGCGGGAGATCTGCTCGACGATGGCGCGCTCCTTGTCGACGGCGTCAGCCGGGACATCCTCGCGGGTCAGGTACTCGGGGTTGGCGAACGAGATGTGCTGCGCGATCGACCGAGCGGTCTCAGCGTCTGCACCGGCGTAGCCGACGACGACGCCGACCTGCGGGGGCAGGTCCTTCGACGTCTTGTGCAGGTAGATCGCGAAGTTCTCACCGGAGACGAGAGCGACGCGGCGCAGCTCGATCTTCTCGCCGAGGATGGCGGCCTCTCCGTCGATGAGGTCGGCCACGGTGCCACCGGCGGCGGGGGCAGCGAGGCCCTCCTCGACGGATGAGGCACCAGACGCGGCGACAGCGGCGAGGACCTTCTCGGACAGCGCGACGAACTTGTCGCCCTTGGCGACGAAGTCGGTCTCGCAGGCGAGCTCGATCAGCGTGGCGGTTCCGTTGCCGTTCTCGACGGCGGCGACGAGGCCCTCCGAGGTGGAACGGTCGGCACGCTTCGCGTTGCCCTTCGCACCCTTGAGACGGAGGATCTCGGTTGCCTTCTCGACGTCACCCTCGGCCTCGACGAGCGCAGCCTTGGTGTCGGACATTCCGGTACCGAGCTGCTCGCGCAGAGCCTTGAGGTCGGCGATGTTGAAGTTAGCCATAGAGCTTCTCTTTCGTATCGTGGTTACTTGGCGTCGGCGGAAGCTGCGGCAGCCTCGACCGGTGCCTCGACGGGAGCCTCGGCCTCGACGACCTCGAGGGGCGTCTCAGCGTCTGCGACCTCGACGGCGACGTCGGCCTCAGCGGCGTCGGCGACCTTCTCGGTCTCGGCCGAAGCCTGCGCCGGGGTGCTCTCGGAACCGGCCTGGAGAAGCTCGGCCTCCCACTCGGCGAGCGGCTCAGCAGGCTCCTGGCCCTCTTCCGGCTTCTGGTGACGCTGGACGAGGCCCTCGGCCGCAGCATCGGCGACGATGCGGGTCAGCAGTGCGACGGAGCGGATGGCGTCATCGTTGCCCGGGATCGGGTACTGGACGTCGTCCGGGTCGCAGTTGGTGTCGAGGATGGCGATGACAGGGATGCCCAGCTTGTGCGCCTCGTCGATCGCGAGGTGCTCCTTCTTGGTGTCGACGATCCAGATCGCGGACGGCGTCTTCGTGAGGTTGCGGATTCCACCGAGGCTCTTCTGAAGCTTGATGAGCTCGCGCTTCTGGATGAGCAGTTCCTTCTTGGTGTATCCACGGCTCGTGTCGTCGAAGTCGACCTCCTCGAGCTCCTTCATGCGAGCGAGGCGCTTGGAGACCGTCTGGAAGTTGGTGAGGAGTCCACCGAGCCAGCGCTGGTTGACGTAGGGCTGGCCGACGCGGAGCGCCTGCTCGGCGATGGATCCCTGAGCCTGCTTCTTCGTTCCGACGAAGAGGATGGTGCCGCCGTGAGCGACGGTCTCCTTCACGTAGTCGTAGGTCTTGTCGATGAAGGCAAGCGACTGCTGCAGGTCGATGATGTGGCTACCCGAGCGCTCGGCGAGGATGAATCGCTTCATCTTCGGGTTCCAACGGCGGGTCTGGTGCCCGAAGTGAACGCCGCTGTCGAGCAGCTGGCGAATGGTGACGACGGCCATGGCCGTACTCCTTCTTCTCAGTTATGCCTCCGATCGGATGATCGGACGCCCTGGTGCCCGGCGCACGCCCGCTGCCCCTCGCGAGAGGTGCAGACTGAGTGGGTGTGTCGGCCGATACGGCACGCGTAGTCAGCGCTCGAAGGCGCTGCTCGGATCAGTCTAGCAGTTCATGGATGCGCAACTCCCCCACATCTGCGACCTGCGCCGGCGACTCCCACCGGGTGGCTCGACGTTCGTACCGACGGCTTCGGGGAACGGATGCTGGAGGCATGATTTCCCGTCTCGGCCGCGGTCTGCGACTGCTCGCGTTGTGCGCCGCCGTGGGCGTTCTCGGGTTCGGCGCCTCGTCCGCTGCCGGCGGCGCCAGCAGCACCGAGGTGGCGCCCGACCCGGGGTGGCGGTGGCCGCTCGCCCCGCCGGTGAATGTCGCTGCGCCGTTCCTGGCGCCCGCAACGCGCTACAGCGCCGGGCACCGGGGCATCGACCTGGTCGCGGCATCCGGAACCCCGGTGCTGGCGCCGACCGACGGCGTGGTCTCGTTCGCAGGAACGGTGGTGGATCGCCCGCTCGTGACGATCGACCACGGAGACGGAGTGCTGGTCAGTCTCGAGCCGGTGCTGGCGACAGCCGCTGAGGGCGAGCCCGTGGCGCGAGGGCAGCCGATCGGTTCGGTCGCTGCCGGCGGGCACTGCGCCGACGGATGCCTCCACCTCGGGGTGCGGGTGTACGGCGAGTACGTCTCGCCGCTGGTGTTCATCACCGGGCTGCCCCGGGCCGTGCTGCTTCCCCTGGGGCGATGACTGGGGCGCATGGGGCGGTGATGCCGGCGGGGCCCGCTCGGGCGCTGGCACGCCGACCCGGGCACGCGGCTCAGGCGCGCGGGTGGGCCGTCTTATAGCTCTCGCGCAGGCGATCGGTCGACACGTGGGTGTAGATCTGCGTGGTGCCGAGACTGGCGTGGCCGAGCATCTCCTGCACGGCTCGAAGGTCGGCCCCGCCGTCGAGCAGGTGTGTGGCCGCGGTGTGCCGTAGGGCGTGAGGCCCCGATGGTCCGCCGCCTGGCAGATCGACGAGCAGGCCGGCGACGAGCCTGTACACGCTGCGCGTGCCGACTCGGGCGCCGCGCGCGCCGAGGAAGAGGGCCGCCGCATCCGGCGACGAGCCGCTCGCCCGTGCCAGTAGGGAGGCCCGACCGATGCGGAGGTAGTCCACGATCGCGTTCTGTGCGGGCGGGCCGAAGGGCACGACCCGCTGCTTTCCTCCCTTGCCCGTGACCCGCACGGTGAGGCGGTCGAGATCGACGTCGTCGACGTCGAGTCCGACGACCTCGGAGACGCGGAGGGCCGAGGCGTAGAGCACCTCCACGATCGCGAGGTCGCGGCGTGCGACGGGGTCTCCCCCGGCCGATGCATCGACGAGGGCGCCGATGAGGGCGTCCATCTGGCCGCGAGTGATCACGCGGGGCAGGCTGCGGAGCGGCTTCGGGGAGCGCAGGCGCACCCCCGGGTCGTCGGGGATCTCGCCGGTGCGCGCGAGCCAGGCCGTGAAGCCGCGAGCGGATGCGGCGTGGCGGGCGATCGTGGAACGGGCGAGGTCGCGTTCGGTGCCGGCCCACAGCCAGTCGCGCAGCAGCGGAAGGGTGATGCCGTCGAGGGTGGTGACGCCGTTCACCTCGGCGAAGTCGATGAGCTCGGCGATGTCGGTGCGATAGGCGCGCACCGTGTGCGGCGAGAATCCCCGTTCGATGCGGAGCTGGCGGGCGTAGTCGTCGAGCGCGCTGTCGAGCTCACTCGGAACGGCGGACTCGGAGCTGGCTTCAGCAGCGGAGTCCGCGGTGGCGGTGTGTGCGGCTTGGGTGTCACCGCGCTCGATGTCGCCGTGCTCGGTGTCGTCGAGCTCGGTGTCGTCGAGCTGGGTGTCGGTGGTCTCAGCCATCGGTCGGTCGCTGCCGCGAGAAGGCATCGCGACGCCCCTCCGCGTCGAGTTCACGCATCCGCGCCGTGAAGTCGGCGCCGAAGCGGGTGACCGTGCGCGCGGTCGTGAGCGGAACGACGGAGTGCACGACACGATCGTCGTAGACGTGCACGAGATTGAGGGACTGCCCCGCATCGGAGCCGATGAGTTCATCGACGGGTGCGGCGAGATCCATGGTGTAGCAGGTGGCCGCAGCGACGGATACCGGGATTCCGGCGAACAGGCTGGTGGAGGCGTAGTGCAGATGGCCGCCGAGGATGGCGCGGATGTCGCTGCCGGCGATGACTGCGGCGAGCCGCTCCTGGCGTTCCAGCTCGAGGATCTGCATGGCCCCGATCGGAGTCGGGATCGGCGGGTGGTGCAGGGCGAGCAGCGAACCGTGCTCCGCAGGTTCGGAGAGCACCTCGGCCACCCACTCCAGCTGGGCGTCGTCGAGGGCGCCGTGGTGGTAGCCGGGCACGCTGGTGTCGAGGGCGATGACACGGAGGCCGTGCACCATCGTCACGGTGTCGACGGGGGCAGTGGAATCGACGGTGTTCTCGGCATCAGCGGAATCGGCTCGGCTAGCATCCGCGGACTCGGCTCGGCCAGCATCCGCGGACTCCGCTCGGTCAGCGGCAACCGTACCGGTCCCCGCGGCCGCGACGCCGTCGACGACGCCGGCGCCCAGTAGTTCTCGACGGAACGGCATCCGCTCGTCGTGATTGCCCATCACCCAGATGACCTCGGCGCCGATCCGTTCAGCGGCCGGCTCGACCACCGCTCGCACCCGGGCGTACGCGTCGGGCTCGCCGCGATCGGTGATGTCGCCGGTGAAGACGAAGGCGTCGAGGTGGATCCCTGAGGCCTCGAGACGATGCAGCGCCGCGGCCAGCCCCGTGTCGGTGTCGACGGTGCCGTAGAGCGGCCCGTCAGCGAGGAAATGCGTGTCGCTGAGGTGTGCGATCACGTACCGGGGCGCCGGATACTGCCCGAACTGCGGGGGCAGTGCTGCGTCGACCATGAGTGCGCCTTCCGTGGATCCTGTTCACCACGATAGGGCGCGGCACCGACGCCGCCGGGTTCGGCGCACCGGCGCCTCGACGCTCGCTCACCTTCGCCTGATCCACCCGGAGCCCCTGGGCAGGGCCCGCTCGTCGAGGTCGAGGGTGCCCAGTACTCCGACGACGACGGCCACGGCGAGTCCGGAGCGGCGCGCGATCTCGTCGACGCTTCGGGAGGTGCGGCTGCTGAGGGCGTCGAGTACCCGCAGTTCGTCGCTGGTCGGTTCGGCGCCGGCTCTTCCGGCGGCTCCGGCGGCTCCGGCGGCAGGGGCACCTGTGGTGGAACCGCCCGAGGCGGCGGGACCGGATGCCGTCGGGTCGGCATCCGGCAGCAGTTCGAGCATCTCCTCGACGCTCGTGACGCAGACGGCGTCGTAGTCGCGGATGAGGCGATGGCAGCCGGCGCTCGTGACGCTGGTGATGGGCCCGGGGACGGCTCCGAGCGGGCGGCCGAGCGCGGCGGCGTGACCAGCCGTGTTGAGCGAGCCCGATCGCCAGCCGGCTTCGAGCACGACCGTGGCCTGGCTCGACGCCGCGATCAACCTGTTGCGCTGCAGGAAACGCCATTTTGTGGGCTGGGATCCGCAGGGAAGCTCCGAGATCACCGCACCGACCGTGGCGATCCGTGACAGGAGATCGTCGTGCCCTGCCGGGTAGAAGCGGTCGACGCCGCCGGCCAGGAAGGCGACGGTGAGGCCGCCACTCGCGAGCGCGGACCGGTGGGCCATGCCGTCGATGCCATAGGCCGCGCCCGAGACGATGGTCAGCCCGCGGTCGGCCAGGCCCGACGCGGTATCGGAGGCGATCTGCTCACCGTAGAGCGAGGCGGCGCGCGCCCCGACCAGCGCGATCGAGCGCTTCAGTCCATGCAGCGCGTGATCGACCCCCCGCATCCACAACGCGATCGGGGCGTGCACTCCGAGGTCGTCGACACCGTCGGGCCAGTGCGCATCGTCGGGCAGCAGGAGCCGGGTGCGGCTGGCGGCCGCGGCGACGAGGGCCTGCACGACGTCGCCGGAGCGCAGCCGCGGACGCCAGCGGCTGCATCCGTCGCCGAGCTCCTTGGTCAAGCGGGTTCGATCGGCCGCACCGGCCGGGTCCAGCCGTCGAGCAAGGGACTCCGGGCTCTCCTCGCGGAGCAGCGACTCGAGGGCGTCATCGGCACCGAGAGCCGTGATGAGCACGCCCGCCGCTCGGTCTCCGGGCTCGGCCAGCAGGGACCACGCCGCCCGGGCGAAGGCGTGGTCGGCCGCATCCTGGTCGGGTGGCGCGTCGGGACGCACCGTGCTGACGAGTCGGGCGATCTCGGCATCCGCGATTCCGAAACGGGTCATCAGCTCGATCCCTTCCGCAGGAAGATGGCCTGCCCGAGATGCTCGGCCGAGGGAGCGGAGGCGCCGTCGAGGTCGGCGATCGACCAGGCGACGCGGAGAATGCGGTCGTAGCCGCGCATCGTGATGACGCCGCGCTCCAGCGCACGATCGAGCGCGGCGAGGGAGGACGACGATGGACGAACGCCGTCGCTGCGCAGCCATCGCCCCGGCACCTCGGCGTTCATGCGCCACGGTGTGCGGGCGAGGCGAGCGCGAGCCACGCTGCGCGCCTCGACGATGCGCTCGCGAGCCTGTGCCGTCGTGAGGCGAGGCTTGTCTGGGGCGAGGCGGAGCTGGGCGGCGCTCACCCTGTCGACACGGAAGTGGATGTCGATGCGGTCGAGCAGGGGGCCCGAGAGCCTCGCCAGGTAACGCCGGCGCAGGTTGGGCGGGCAGGTGCACGACTCGCGCGCCACGCCGAACAACCCGCACGGGCAGGGGTTGGCCGCCAGGACCAGCTGGAATCGGGCGGGAAAGGCTGCGACGGCGTTGGCGCGGTGGATGGTGATGCGGCCCGACTCGAGAGGCTGGCGGAGCGCATCGAGCACGGCGGCCGGGAACTCGGGAGCCTCGTCGAGGAACAGCACCCCGTGGGCCGCGCGCACGGCGGCGCCCGGCTTGATGATGCCGCTGCCTCCCCCGACCATGGCGGCGGCCGTGGCCGTGTGATGCGGGGCCTCGATCGGCGGGCGGCGCGACAGTCCGGCGCCGACCGGCAGCCCACCCCCGAGAGAACGCACTGCGCTCACCTCGAGAGCCGCGTCGTCGTCGAGGTCGGGCAGGATGCCGGCCAATCGGGCGGCCAGCATCGTCTTTCCGGCGCCGGGCGGTCCGAGCATCAGCAGGTGATGCCCACCGGCCGCGGCGACCTGCAGCGCCATCACGGCCGCATCCTGGCCGATGACGTCCGCCAGGTCTCCGGCGTCGTCGTCCTCCCGGACCGGTGCGACCGGCCCCGCGATGGCGTCGACGGGTTCCGGATCGAACTTCCCGCCGTGCCAGATCGCCGCATCGCGCAGGCTCGCCACCCCGATCACATGCATACCCGGGACGAGCTCCGCCTCCTCGACGCAGGCGGTGGGCACCATCACCCGGGAGCGGCCTGCGGCGCGAGCGGCGGCCACGGCGGGAAGCACTCCGGCGATGGGGCGGAGCCTGCCGTCGAGCGCGAGTTCGCCGAGATGCACGACCCGTTCGAGCGACTCCTGCTCGATTCCGCCCGCAGCGGCGAGACAGGCCAGCGCCACGGCCAGGTCGAAGCCGCAGCCGTGCTTCGGCAGCGAAGCGGGCGACAGGTTCACGGTGATGTGATGAGCCGACAACGGCATGCCCGAGTTGCTCGCCGCCGCACGCACGCGATGGCTCGCCTGCGACAGGGCCGTGTCGGGCAGCCCGATGATGACGAGCCCGGGAAGCTGGCTGGAGATGTTCGCCTCCACCTCGACGAGGGTTCCGGTCATGCCGAGGAGGGCGACGGAGCTGGTGCGTCCGAGCTTCATGACAGCCGCTGCAGGTGCTCGATGCTCGGGCTGCCGGTGCGCGGCGCGATGATCGCGATGGCGTCGATGCGGATGCGCCGTCGCGTCCCGGTGCTGCTCGCCTCGCACCAGGCCGCCGCGAGTCGCCGCATCCGCGCCATCTTGCCGAGGGTGATGGCCTCGAACGGATGCCCGAAGTCGGTGCTCGAACGGGTCTTCACCTCGACGAAGACGGTCTCGCCGCCGTGCTCGGCGATCACGTCGATCTCACCCTCGCGGCAGCGCCAGTTGCGCCCGATGACGCGGTACCCGCGCGCGGTCAGGTAGTCGGCGGCGAGTTGCTCGCCGCGTCGTCCGAGTTCGATCCTGTCGCCCATGGAGACGACTCTGGCGCGCAGGGAACAGGTGCGGATCGAGGCCGATCGATCAGTGCGAGGGAGCGCTGAAGCGTGCCCGGTGGGGAGGAGGGCGGACCGGGGGCGCGAGCGCTCGGGCGATCGCTGCGCTCGGCCCTCAGCGAGCAGTGCCCCAGCGACCGGGGAATCAGGCCAGCGGACGACTCCACCCGCGTGGGTTCGCCGACCCGGCCTGGTACGTGTCGAGCTCGACGGCGTCGCGGCGCCACGCGGCGAGCACCGGCGCCACGATCCGCCAGCACTGCTCGGCGACATCGCCGCGCACCGAGAGGGTGGGGTCGCCTTCGAGAAGCTCCGCCAGCACCTCTCCGTATGCGCTCAGCTCACTCCGCTCGAAGTCGGCCGACATGGTGTCCCACACCAGCTCGAACGGATCGGCTCCCCCGTTGACGGCGAGGTCGACGTCGAGCACCGGCGGGTTGAGTCCGATCCTGATCCGGGCGTCCCGCTTCGGCCCGGTGAAGCCGTTCGGCAGGTGGGGAACGGGCTTCAACGTGATGACGATCTCCTGACGGGGACTGCCGATGGCCTTGCCCGACCGCAGGATGAACGGGACTCCGGCCCAGCGCCAGTTGTCGATCGCTACGGCCATCTCGCCGAGGGTCTCGGTGCCGCGTGTGCGGTCCACACCGGGCTCGTGCAGGTACGACGGCAACTCGCGTCCGTCGACGTCTCCGGCGGTGTACCGGGCGCGGCGGCTGGCCGTGCCGTCGTGCTTCCACGGTCGCACGGCGCGCAACAGCTGCACCATGTCACCGCGGAGCACCTCCGCGCTGAGATCGGACGGCACCTCCATGGCCACGAGCGCGAGCACCAGGAGCAGGTGGCTCTGCACCATGTCAGTCAGGGCGCCGGCCTTGTCGTAGTAGCCGGCGCGTCCTTCCAGGCCGAGACGCTCCTCGAAAACGACCTCGACTCGTTCGATGTGCTCTGCCGACATCAACGGTTCGAACAGGCGGTTCGCGAAGCGCAGCCCGAGCACCCCCAGCACGGTCGACTTGCCGAGGAAGTGGTCGACCCTGAACACCTGCTCCTCGGGCACGAGCGTCTCGAGCAACCGGTTGAGCGAGCGGGCGCTGGCGAGATCCGTTCCGAACGGCTTCTCCAGGGCGAGCACGAGACCGGGAGGGAGAGTGACGGATGCGAGCGCGGTGCACGCCGCAGCGGCGATCGCCGGGGGCACGGCGAAGTAGAGCACGATCCGGCCGTGGGCGGCGTCGATCACCCGTTGCAGGTCATCGGCCGAGGTCGCATCACCCTGCAGATAACGGCTCGTCTCCACGACGGAGGTGCCGATCGACGACGGGGCGTCGGCGAAGGCGATGCGCACCTTCTTCTGCCAGGCCGCATCCGTCATCGGCTCGCGATCGACGCCGATGAGGGCCATGGGGGCGCCTCGGGACGACGCCAGGAGCGATGCCAGACCGGGCAGCAGGAGACGAGAGGTCAGGTCACCGCCCGCTCCGAGGATGATCAGGGTCTCACGAGGAGCAGTAGCCATAGGCCGACCCTACTCGTCGAGCGCGAGTTCCTTCGGCAGTTCGAACTCCTTGGCGGCGAGCTCCTCGACGTTGACGTCCTTGAAGGTGAGCACGCGCACGGACTTGACGAAGCGGTCGGACCTGTAGACGTCCCAGACCCAGACGTCCTTCATGTTCAGCTCGAAGTAGAAGTCATGCTCGGTGTCACGACGCACCAGATCTACCTCGTTGGCGAGGTAGAAGCGGCGTTCGGTCTCGACGACGAACTTGAACTGCGTGACGATGTCGCGGTATTCGCGGTAGAGCGCCAGTTCGACCTCGCGGTCGTAGTCGTCGAATTCATCCTCGTCCATGGTGCTCCAATCCTACGCCGGGACGGCGGTGCTCTTCAGCCAGCTGAGCCGGTGCAGTGCCGACGGTCCGTGCTCGTCGATCGCAGCGTAGTGCCCGGCGGATCCGTAGCCCTTGTTCCCCACCCAACCGTAGGCCGGGCTGGTCTCGTGCGCCTCGATCATGAGGCGGTCGCGATGCACCTTGGCGATGACGGATGCCGCAGCCACGGAGCCGCAGTCGCGGTCGGCCTTCACCCGCGTGACGACGGGCAGGGGCGTCGAGAGCGCCGGGCTCAGCCAATCGTGGCTGCCGTCGAGCAGGATGGCCGACTCGAGGATGGCTGCGCCCGAGGCGTGCAGCAGCCCGAGGGCGCGCTTGCCGGCGAGGCCCAGCGCCGGGATGATGCCGATGGCATCGACCTCCTCGGCCGAGGCGAGACCGACCGCCGAGTGCAGCACCCAGGCCGTGGCGACGGGAGCGAGCACCTCACGCCGCTTCTCGCTGAGGAGCTTGGAGTCGCGGAGACCCTCGGGAACCAGGATGTGCGTGCGCTCGAGGACCGCCATGCCGACGGCCACCGGACCGGCGATGGCACCGCGCCCGACCTCATCGCAGCCGATCACGTATCTGTGGCCGGAGTCGAAGAGCTCGAGTTCGAACTCGAGCGTCGGGTCTGCGACGGGGGTCATTCGCCGCCGTCGGATCGCGCTGAGGCGGGATCGGGCACTCCGCCGAAGACTTCGGGATAGTCACCGAGCCAGGCCCAGTGCTCGACGGGCCAGCTCACCACGAAGGCGCGGCCCACGACGTTGTCGATCGGCACGTAGCCCTTGCCCGGCGTCGCTCCGTTGTAGCGGGAGTCCTTCGAGTTGTAGCGGTTGTCGCCCATGACCCACAGCGATCCGGCCGGCACCGTCGTCTCGAAGTCGTCCTTCGATGCCCGCGTCTCACCCTCGGGGATGACGATGTACGGCTCGTCGAGGGGCACGTCGTTGACGCTCACCTGGCCGAGGGCGTTGCAGCAGGCGACGTGGTCGCCCGGCAGGCCGATGACCCGTTTGATGAGGTGGTCGTTGCTGTCGGGGGCGGAGAGTCCGACGAGGGAGAGCAGCCAGTCGACGCCGGCCGCGACGGGGTTCTGTTCGATCGGGGGCGTCGGCATGAGCCATCCGCCCGGATCCTTGAAGACGACGACGTCCCCGCGCTCGATCGGGACCAGGTCGGGAACGAGCTCGTTCACGATGATGCGGTCGTGCACCTGGAGGGTCTCGCGCATCGATTCCGACGGGATGAAGAACGACCTGATGAGGAAGGTCTTGACCAGGAAGGAGATGAGGATGGCTGCCAGGAAGATGATGAGCAGGTCGCGCACGAAGAGCAGCGCTCCGCGATTCCTGCGACGCGGACGCTGTTCGACTGGCTGGTCTTCCGTGCTCACGAGCACCGTGTCTTCTTCTGTCATTTAACTGTCTGAGCTCCCCACCCGATTGTACGGGGCGGGGAGCTCAGGGAAGTTCAAGCGGCGACTAGTGGTTGTCGCGCTTCTCCTTGATCTTGGCCTTCTTGCCACGCAGGTCGCGCAGGTAGTAGAGCTTCGCGCGACGCACGTCACCGCGGGTGACGACCTCGATGTGGTCGATGACCGGCGAGTGCAGCGGGAAGATGCGCTCGACGCCGACCTGGAAGCTGACCTTGCGGACCGTGAAGGTCTCGCGGATGCCCTCGCCGGAGAGGCGGATGACGACACCCTGGAACACCTGGACACGCGAGCGGCTGCCCTCGATGATGTTGACGTGCACCTTCACGGTGTCGCCGGCGCGGAACGCGGGGATGTCGGTGCGGAGGTTGGCCGCATCGACGGCGTCGAGGATATGCATGCTGATTCGCTCTCTGTGCCCGCCACCGGTCGAACACGGACTAGTTGATTGAAGATGAGAAGTGTGCCGCGATGGCTGCGATTGCAGCGCTGACTCCCCGGAGGCAGAGCCTGTGATGCGGCACGATCTCCTATTCTGCCACGGATGCCCCGATCAGGCCAAAACGCGCACGGCGGGAGCAGGCGCATCCGGGGGCCGCACTCGGTCGCGAGCTAGTCGCCGTCCCGCTCACGCGACTCGTGGATGATGATCACGTCGTCGTCACTGCCGGCCGGCGCGGACCGCGTGGCCGTGTAGTAGCCACCCTCGACCGGTGACGGATGGGCCGCCTGGGCCTCGAAGGTCTCCATGGTCTCGCGCATCACGCGGGCGCCATCGGTGAACAGCTCCCACAGCGCTATCCAGAAGGCGCTGAGCGCGGCGAGAGCACCCAGCACGGCGAACAGGGAGGTCGTGTCGCCGAAGAACCCGAAGCCGATGATGCAGGCCCAGAGAACGGTGAGCACGCCGACATCGCGCCACGACAGCGCCTTGTCACGCCGCACGGCGGGGCGTGCTGCGAGCAGGGCCGCGATCACCACGAGGGCGATGAACACGATCGGACAGGCGATCACGAGGCCGAGGAAGCCCCATCCGCCGTGGCCGTAGATACCCCAGCCGATGAGCATCCAGGCCGGCAGCACGAAGGCGGCCGGGAACAGGGCGTAGAAGAAGGCGCGACGCAGGATCACGACCACAGCCTACGGTTCCGAGGCTGGGAAGAGGAGGGCCGTTCGCTTCAGGCTGACCGACAGGGAAGAATGGACCCATGATCGAGCTGAGGACCCCGACCGAGATCGACGAGATGCGCCCCGCAGGAGCCTTCGTCGCGAGTGTGCTGCAGGCGACGGCCGCCGCAGCGAAGGTGGGAGTGAACCTGCTCGCCCTCGACAAGCTGGCCCATGACATGATCCGCAGGGCCGGGGCCGAGTCGTGCTACATCGACTACCACCCGTCGTTCGGTGCGAGCCCGTTCGGAAAGGTGCTCTGCACCTCGGTGAACGACGCCGTACTGCACGGGCTCCCCCGCGACTACGTGCTGCGCGACGGCGACCTGCTGAGCCTCGACTTCGCGGCATCCGTCGACGGCTGGGTCACCGACTCGGCCATCTCCGTGGTCGTCGGCACCCCGCGCGACGAGGACCTGCGGCTCATCGACACGACGACCCGGGCTCTGGATGCCGGCATCGCGGCCGCCCAGCCAGGCGGACGCCTCGGCGACATCTCGGCCGCCATCGCCGCCGTCGCCCTCGCCGACGGCCTCTCGATCAACACCGACTTCGGTGGCCACGGCGTCGGACGCACCATGCACGGCGACCCGCACATCCCCAACAACGGGCGTGCCGGCCGCGGCCTTCCCCTGAAGCCGGGCCTCGTCATCGCCATCGAGCCGTGGTTCCTGCACACGACGGACAAGATCTTCACCGACCCCGACGGATGGACACTGCGCAGCGCCGACGGCTCGCGCGGTGCGCACATGGAGCACACCGTGGCGATCACCGAGGCCGGACCCGTCGTCCTCACAGCACGCAGCTGACGCTCGACGCCCGGCGGCAGCGCGGGCGGAGGCTCGGCGGCTCGGCGGGCTGCTCGACCCGACGTCGAGCCACGGCCTCACCTCTCGGTGGCTCCTCTGTAGCGGTCGAGCACCAGGTCGACGAGCTCGGCCGGCGCCCCGCGCTCGGGCAGCAGCAGCGGCGCGGCCACGACATCGCCGCCGGCGTTGAGGGCGGCGTCGTAGAAGCTGCCCGGCGCCAGCAGGTAGGTGCCGACGACCACGCGGGTTCCCGGATGCACGTCGCGCACCATGTCGATGGCATCGTGCAGGCGCGGCATGGCCGCCGCGATGAATCCCACCGTGACGGGACGACCGAGTCGCACGGCGAGACGGCGTCCCGTCTCGAAGCATTCGCGCACAGCACGCGCGTCGCTGGAGCCTGCCGCGGCGAGCACCACGGAGTCCGCTGCGGTGAGTCCGGAGTCCTCGATCCGCTCGGCCAGAACCTGCACCAGGCGGTCGTCCGGCCCGAGCTCGTCTGCCAGCTCGGCGCCGATGCGCTCGAGCCTCTCGAGTCCCTTGGCGATGCCCGTGCGCATATGGAAGCCCGCGGAGAGCACGAGCGGCAGGATGACGGCGTGCTCGCCCGTCACGAAACCGGCGAGTGCCTCGGCGAGGTCGGTGTGCTGCACGTCGAGGAACGCGATGCTGACGTCGTGTCCCGGGAGTGCCTCGGCGACGGCATCGACGAGCTGCATGATCCCGGCGCGATTGGCCAGCGATGGGGCTCCGTGTGTGATGGCCAGGAGCACGAGGGTCTCGGCCGTGCCCACGGCGGAATCATCCTCGACTCGCGCCACGGACTCCCCCACGCACTCACCCCGAGACTGCCGTGTGCGCGAGAGACGCGCACTTCCTGCTCTCGAAACTAGGCAGAGCGTGTTTCGCGGACGGCACCTGTGTGTTTCGCGTTGATGAATGATGCCGGATGCCGCACCCGACGGCGCGCGAAGCCCCCGATGGCGGGCAGCGCGTCAGGCCGGCGGGAGCAGATCGGGGCGCACCCGCTGCGTGCGCTCGACGCGCTGCTCGTGGCGCCAGCGCTCGATCGCGCCGTGGTTTCCGCTCAGCAGCACCGGAGGCACGTCGAGGCCGCGCCAGGCCGACGGCTTCGTGTAGCTCGGGTACTCGAGCAGCGCTCCCTCGTGCGACTCCTCGACGAGGCTCTCCGGATTGCCGACGACGCCGGGGATGAGGCGCCCGACGGCCTCGACCATGGCCATGACCGCCACCTCGCCTCCGTTCAGCACGTAGTCCCCGAGACTGACGAGCTCGACCCTGATGCGCTCCGAGTAGTGGTCGACGACGCGCTGGTCGATGCCCTCGTAGCGACCGCAGGCGAAGATGATGTGCTCCTCCTCCGCCAGCTCGCGCGCCGTGGTCTGCACGAAGCGCGTTCCGGCCGGCGACGGCACGATGAGCAGCGGGTCGGCGGCATCCGTCGACTCCAGGATCGAGTCGATGGCCTCGCCCCACGGTTCCGGCTTCATCACCATGC
This sequence comes from Orlajensenia leifsoniae, assembly GCF_004570845.1. Taxonomy (GTDB): domain Bacteria; phylum Actinomycetota; class Actinomycetes; order Actinomycetales; family Microbacteriaceae; genus Orlajensenia; species Orlajensenia leifsoniae. Next base: position 758,579 of record NZ_SPQZ01000002.1, read on the forward strand.
CGGCCCCGCCGCCGTACGGGGTGTCGTCGACGGTGCGGTGCCGATCGTGGGTGAAGTCGCGGAGGTCGTGCACGCGCAGGTCGAGCAATCCGGTGCCGCGGGCCTTGCCCAGCAGCGAGATGTCGAGCACCCCGAAGAAGTCCGGGAAGATCGTGACGATGTCGACGCGCATGGGATCGAGTCTACGAGTCGGTCCCGGTGCCTCAGGCCGCGACGACCTCCTGCGCGAGCGCTGCCCTGCAGGCGGCGTCGTAGCGGTCGACCACGATGTCGACGAGCTCGGTGGGCGGCGCCTCCCCTGCGATGAGCAGCGGGGCGGTCACGACATCGGCGCCGGCGTCCCCGACGAGATCGGCGAAGTAGCCGGGGGCCAGCAGGTAGGTGCTCACGACGACGCGTGAGAGCGGATGCACGGCGCGTACCATGGCGACGGCATCCGGGAGCCGTGGCGTCGCGGCCGACAGGAAGCCGACGTTGACCGGTCGGCCGAGGGCAGCGGCCAGGCGCCGTCCCATCTCCCGGCAGTCCGCGACGGCGCGGGCGTCGCTGGAGCCCGCCGCCGCGAGCACGATGCGATCGTTCGGCCGCAGGCCGACCTCGCGCAGTCGCTGTGCGAGCACGGCCACGAGCCTGTCGTCGGGGCCGAGGGCTGGGGCGAGCACAGTGTCGCGGGACTGATCCGAGGCGATCTCCCGTCTGAGGTCGACGTGCACGTGGTAGCCGGCCGAGAGCAGCAGCGGAACGACCACGGCCGGAACGCCGTCGGCGAGGGACGACAGCGATACGGGAACGTCGGGTTGCTGAACGTCGACGAACCCGCCGGCCACGGCCGAACCGGGCAGCGTGTCGCCGACGCCGGCCACCAGGCGCGCGACGGCGTCCTGGCCCTCGGGCGATGACGTGCCGTGAGACACGGCGAGAAGGGCCGGCGCGCTCACAGGGGCAGCTCCACCTCGATCATGCCGCCGACCACCCGCGTGCGGAAGGTCTGCAGGACGAGGGCAGGGTTGGTGAAGCATTCGCCTGTCGCGAGGTCGTAGACCTCCTTGTGCAGGGGCGACGCCACGGTGGGACGCTCGCCACGCGACCCGACGATGCCGCGGGCCATGACGGGTGCGTCCGTGTGCGGATCCTGGTGGGAGACGGCGTAGATCTCCTCGCCCGAGACCAGGAAGAGGGCGATCTGGCGGGCCCGCAGCAGGGCGGCCTCACCCCACGACGGCTCCAGGTCGGCGACGGCGCAGGCGGGCTCCCAGACGCTCGTCATGCTGTCGGTCGAAGAGGGGCCGGTCGTGCTCGCCCCTGGCGCGCCGACATCCGTCACGATCGCCTCGTGCTCAGCCAGAGCTGTCGGTGCATTCATGGTGCGCATCCCCACCGGCGCCACCGCCGTCGAAAAGGTTGGTGCTACTCACGTTAGGCACCCTGTGTTTCCCCAGTCTCGTCGCGGTGTTACCCCTGTGTGAAAGAGACCTCACACCGCGATTCCATCATGGTGCGGGAAACGTTCGTTCGCGGTTACATCGTGGTCGTTCCGGGGAAACGGCGGCTTCCTAGGCTCTCGGCAGAGGCTGGGGAGGTCCGCATGTCAGAGAACGCAATCGCGCCGCGCGAAGTGGTGATCGTCGGGGGTGGACCGGCCGCGCACCGTCTGGCCGACGCCCTGCACTCCCGAGACGACGAGCGCGCGGTGCACGTCACCGTCGTGTCAGAGGAGCCTCACCTCCCCTACGACCGCGTGGCGCTGAGCAAGCGGCTCGACGGAACGACCGACCTCACGCTGGAGCCGACGAGCGTCTGGGACGACGACCACGTGTCGCTGCTTCTCGGCGAGCGTGCCGAGAGCATCGATCTCGAAGCCGGAACCGTCACGACGGCATCCGGCCGCGCCATCGGCTGGGACGACCTCGTCTTCGCCACGGGCTCCAGCGCACCCGTTCCCGAGATCCCGGGCTCCGAGCTGGCCAAGGTCTACCGCACGATCGACGACGTCGACTGGCTGGTCGCCGAGGTCGACAGGCTGGCGGTGGCCCTCGGCCGCCCGGCGAGAGTGCTCGTCGCCGGCGGCGGACTGCTCGGACTCGAGGCCGCCGGTGGTCTCGCACGTCGGGGCGCCGATGCCGCCGTCGTGCACTCGGGATCCTGGCTCATGTCGGCCCAGCTGGACGAGGGCGCCGGGCGCGCCCTCGGACGCATCATCTCGAGCCAGGGCATCGCCCTGCACCTGGGTACGCGCCCGCGCGCCATCGAAAGCGACGAGAGCGGCGCGGTCACCCGCGTGGTGTTCTCGAGTGGGCAGTCCGCCGACGTCGACATCATGATCTTCGCCATCGGCATCAGTCCCCGCGACGAGCTCGCTGCAGCAGTCGGTCTCGAACTCGGACCCCGCGGTGGCGTGGCCATCGGAACCGACTGCCGCTCGTCGCATCCGCGGGTCTGGGCCATCGGCGAGGTCGCCTCGTTCGACGGGCGCTGCACGGGCCTGGTCGCACCGGCCAACGCCATGGCCGAGGTCGTCGCCGACCGCCTGCTGGGCGGGGCCGCAGAGTTCACCACCGTCGACGACGCCACGAAGCTCAAGCTCTCGGGCGTCGACGTCGCGAGCTTCGGCGACGCTCTCGCCCGCACCGAGCACGCCCTCGAGATCGTCTACGCCGATCCGGCCCGAGGGCTGTACCAGAAGCTCGTGATGACGGATGACGCCAAGACGCTGCTCGGCGGCATCTTCGTCGGAGACGCATCGCCGTACGCGTCGCTGCGCCCCCTGCTCGGCAGCGAGCTGTCGAACGAGCCGGCCGCCTACCTGTCCGCGGCGGGGATGGAACCGCCGGCCGGCGACGAGCTGCCCGCCGAGGCCCTCGTGTGCGCCTGCAACAACGTCGCAGCCGGGACCGTGCGCGACTGGGTCAACGGCGTGCACGGCGACGCCTGCACCGACCTGGGTGAGCTCAAGGCCTGCTCGCGGGCCGGCACCCAGTGCGGGTCCTGTGTTCCGCTGGTCAAGAAGATCCTCGAGAGCGAGCTGTCGAAGTCGGGCATCGCCGTGTCCCGCGCCCTCTGCGAGCATTTCGCACTCTCGCGTCAGGAACTGTTCGAGTCGGTGCGCGTCACCGGGCTCACCTCCTTCGACGAGATCATCGGCCGCTTCGGAACCGGCCGGGGCTGCGACGTCTGCAAGCCCGTCGTCGGCTCGATCCTGGCCAGCCAGAACGACGGCTACATCCTCGACGGCGGACGCGGAACCCTGCAGGACACCAACGACCGTGCGATGGCCAATATGCAGAAGGACGGCACGTACTCGGTCGTCCCCCGCATCCCGGGCGGCGAGATCACCCCCGAGAAGCTCGGCGTCATCGCAGCTGTTGCCACCGAGTACGGCCTGTACACGAAGATCACCGGCGGCCAGCGCATCGACATGTTCGGCGCCCGTCTCGACCAGCTGCCCGAGATCTGGCGCAGGCTCGTCGACGCCGGCTTCGAGTCGGGTCAGGCCTACGGCAAGGCCCTGCGCAACGTGAAGAGCTGCGTCGGATCGACCTGGTGCCGGTACGGGGTGCAGGACGCCGTCGGCATGGCGGTCGAGCTCGAACTGCGCTACCGGGGCCTCCGCGCCCCGCACAAGTTCAAGTTCGGCGTCTCGGGTTGCGCCCGCGAGTGCGCCGAGGCTCGCGGCAAGGACGTCGGCATCATCGCGACGGAGAAGGGCTGGAACATGTACGTCGGCGGCAACGGCGGATTCCAGCCCGCTCACGCCCAGCTGCTCGTGAGCGATCTCGACGACGAGACCCTCATCAAGTACATCGACCGCTACATGATGTACTACATCCGCACCGCCGATCGCCTGCAGCGCACAGCACGCTGGATGGAGGAGATCGAGGGCGGACTCGAGCACGTCTACGACGTCGTCGTGAACGACTCGCTCGGCCTGGCCGACGAACTCGAGGCGGCCATGGCCAAGCACATCGACGGCTACGAGGACGAGTGGGCGGCCACCCTGGCCGACCCCGAGAGGCTGCGCCGATTCCGCAGCTTCGTGAACGCGCCGAACACCCCCGACCCGAGCGTCGCGCGCGTCATGGAACGTGGTCAGGCGCGCCCCGCCCGGGCAGACGAAGTAGCCTCGGAACGGGTCGTGCTCAGCGGCCCGCGCATTCCGATCCGAGGAGAGTGACATGGCGGATGCCGCAACCGCACCCGGCCGCGTCACCCTCGTGGGCGGCGGTCCCGGCAGTGAGGAGCTGCTCACCGTCGGCGCCGTCGAGGCCCTGATCACGGCCGACGTCGTGCTCTACGACAGGCTCGCTCCCCACACCCGTCTGGCGTCTCTGGCGCCCGACGCCGTGCTCATCGACGTCGGCAAGACCCCGGGACATCATCCGGTCTCGCAGACGGGCATCGAGGAGCTCATCGTCGAGCACGCCCTCGCCGGATCCGACGTCGTGCGCCTCAAGGGCGGCGACGTCTACGTCTTCGGACGCGGAAGCGAGGAGGTGCTCGCGTGTCACCGTGCCGGCATCCCGGTCACCGTCATCTCGGGCGTGAGCAGCGCCATCGCCGTGCCTGCGGCGGCGGGCATCCCCCTCACGCACCGCGGCGTCAGCCGCATGTTCACGGTCGTCTCCGGCCACGCACCGCTCTCCGACGACGAACTGCTCCACCTCGCCGGCCTCGGCAGCACCATCGTGGTGCTCATGGGCGTCAACACGCTCCCCCACTTCAGCGCCGGCCTGCTCCGCCAGGGAATGAGCCCCGAGATGCCGGTGGCCGTCATCGAGCGCGGCTTCAGCCCCGACCAGCGCACCACCATCGCCGACCTCGGTAGCATCGTCAGCGTGGCCATCCGATCCGGCGTCTCCTCCCCCGCGGTACTCGTGGTGGGAGAGGTCGTGCGACTCGCCCACACCGGTGACCTGACCGCTGCGGAGATGATGGCTCGCGCCGGCCGACTCTCGGTGCTCGGCTGATGCCCGATGCCCCGGATGCCGTTCCCGGGTTCCGCCCGGACCAGCTGACGGGCTTCCGCATCGGCGTGACCAGCGATCGCCGCTCGGCCGACCTCATCGAGGCGCTCGAGCGCCGCGGCGCCGTCGTCACCCACGCCCCGACGCTCAAGATCACCAACGCGCACCTGGACGAGCCCGTCATCGCAGACACCCGCGCCATCATCGCCGCGAAGCCCGACGTGCTGCTGGCGACGACGGCGTACGGCATCCGTCGCTGGTTCGAGGTGGCCGACACGGCAGGTCTCGGACACGAGCTCACCGAGGCACTCGAGTCGACGGCCATCCTGGTGCGCGGTCCCAAGGCTCGAGGCGGCATCCGGGCCGCCGGGCTCAACGACGCCGGCATGAGTCCGCAGGAGACGACGGAATCCCTCGTCGGCATGGTGCTCGACGAGTATCCGACCGGTCTCACCATCGCCGTCCAGATGCACGGATTCCTCGACGCCGCCCAACTCGAGCGCCTGCGCGACGTGCACGCCGAGGTGCTCACCGTCGCCCCCTATCGCTGGACCCCGCCGGAGCAGAACGACGATCGGGTGCGGAGGCTCATCGAGGCGGTCTGCGCGGCCCAGCTCGACTGCGTCACCTTCACCAGCGCGCCGGCGGTGAACGCCCTGTTCCACGGGGCGGAGGAGATGGGCGTGCTCGACCAGCTCGTCGACGCCCTGCGCGGCCCCGTCGTGGCCGCTGCCGTCGGCCCCGTGACTGCCGCGCCGCTGATCGCGGCCGGGATCGAGCCCATCCAGCCCGACCGATTCAGGATGGGCGCCCTGATCAGGCTGGTGTGCGAGCACCTCGAGCAGAACCGGATCCAGCGCGTCACCACGCAGCATGGAGTGCTGGAGCTCCGCGGCACCGTCGTCGACCTGCCCGTCGGCCGCATCCCACTGGCGCCGACGGCTCTCGTGCTGCTCAGGGCCCTGGTCGCCGCGAACGGGTCGGTCGTGACACGCGACCACCTCGCCGGGCTGCTGCCGGGCACTCCCGACGAGCACGCCGTCGAGGTATCCATGAGCCGTCTGCGTCAGCTGCTGAGGACGCCGGGACTCATCGCGACTGTCGTGAAGCGCGGGTACAGGCTCGACGTCTGAGTCTGGGCCCTGGCGCTCGGCCCGTGCTCCCGCCCGATCGAGTTCTCACAGCAGCATCCGTGCGCGGTGAGAAGCCGGTATCGCAGGGTTTACACCCGGCACGGCCTGCGGAAACACGCGCTCGTTAGCGTCGAGACACGAGGCCGGGGAGCCTCGTCGCCTTGAGACTTCGGGAGATCACCATGACGAGCACAGTGACAGGCACCGCCCCCACAGGAAGCCCCACCGGGATCGACTCCGGTACCGCCGCCGGCAACGCGTCGTCGGAGCTCGTCCATCGCCCGGGGCGGTGGATCGACAACTGGAATCCCGAGGACGACGCGCAGTGGACGGGGCCGGGACGCCCCATCGCGCGCCGCAACCTGCAGTGGTCGATCTTCGCCGAGTTCCTGGGCTTCGTGGTCTGGCAGCTCTGGAGCATCGTCGTCGTCGCGCTTCCCGCCGCCGGCTTCACCCTGAGCACCGGGGAGATCTTCTGGCTCATCTCGATCCCGAGCCTCGTCGGCGCCACCCTGCGCTTCCCGTACTCCTTCGTCGTCGCGAAGGTGGGCGGCCGCACCTGGACCATCATCTCGGCCGGTCTCCTGCTGCTGCCGACCATCGCCCTGGCGACGGTCGTCGGCAATCCCGACACCCCCTTCGCCGTCCTCCTCGGAGTCGCGGCCCTCGCCGGATTCGGCGGAGGCAACTTCGCCAGTTCCATGTCGAACATCACCTACTTCTACCCGCAACGGGAGAAGGGCTGGGCGCTCGGCCTGAACGCGGCCGGAGGCAACCTGGGAGCATCCGTCGCCCAGTTCGTCGTTCCGATCGTCATCACGATCGGAGCAGGCGCCGCTCTCAACCTGCCGCTCGCCGGCTGGGTGTGGGTGCCCCTCATCCTGCTCGCGATGTTCGGCGCCTACCGCTACATGGACAACCTGTCGTCGGCGAAGGCCGACTTCGCGGGTTCGGCCGCGGCCCTCCGCGAACCGCACCTCTGGCTGCTGGCGTTGCTTTACATCGGCACCTTCGGATCGTTCATCGGCTTCGCCAGCGTCTTCCCGAAGCTCATCGCCGACCAGTTCCCCGAGTTCTCGACCTTCGCCGTGGGCGGGGCGGCCATCTCGCTGGCCTTCCTCGGCGCGCTCGTCGGCTCGCTCGCCCGGCCCTATGGCGGACGCCTGGCCGACAGGTTCGGCGGCGCGCGCATCACGATGACCGCATTCGCCGTCATGGCCGCCGGCGCCCTGCTCGTGGTCTGGACGCTGCCCCTCGGCAACTTCTGGATCTTCCTCGGTTGCTTCCTGCTGCTGTTCGTCGCCACCGGCGTCGGAAACGGTGCCACCTACAGGATGATCCCGACGGTGTTCGCGGCCCGGGCCGGCGCAGCGCACGGCGGTCCCAGCATCACGACGCAGCGCAAGGCTGCGGCGGCCCTGGGCCTGATCTCGGCGATCGGCGCCTACGGCGGCTTCCTCGTGCCGCAGATCCTCAACCTGTCGCAGGCGACCTCCGGCGGCTACGCCAACGCCTTCTACGGATTCGTCGCCGCCTACGTCGTGCTGCTCGCCGTCACGTACACCGTCTACGTGCGCCGCGGTTCCGCGCTCGCCGCCCACCGCATCTGACGCCAGAGGACTCCATGCCTGCACTGCCCGTCGCGGCCACCCCGACGCACTGCCCGTACTGCGCCCTGCAGTGCGCCATGACGCTGACGCCGGCTTCAGCTCCGGCTCTGGGTCCGACTACGGTTCCGGCTCCGGATGCCGTTCCCGCCGTTCCCGTCGTCGAAGGCCGCGCGTTCCCGACGAACCGCGGCGGGCTCTGCACGAAGGGCTGGACGTCTCCGACCCTGCTCGGCTCCCCCGACCGCATCACGGCCCCGCTCATCCGCGGCGCCGACGGCGCGTTCCGGGAGGCCGGGTGGGACGAGGCACTCGACCTCGTGGCCGACCGGCTGCGCGAGACGCGGCGGCTGCACGGGGCGGATGCGGTCGGCGTCTTCGGCGGCGGCGGGCTCACCAACGAGAAGGCGTACCTCCTCGGCAAGTTCGCCCGCCTCGCCCTCGGCACCAGCCGCATCGACTACAACGGCCGCTTCTGCATGTCGTCGGCGGCCGCGGCCGGCACCCGCGCGTTCGGCATCGACCGCGGACTGCCGTTCCCCGTCGAGCACCTCGACGCCGCCGAGACCGTGCTGCTGCTCGGCACCAACGTCGCCGAGACCATGCCGCCCTTCATCGGCCACCTCACCGGGGCGCAGGCCGCCGGCGGCCTGATCGTCGTCGACCCGAGGCGCACGGCCACGGTGCGCCTCACCGAGGATGGCCAGGGCATGCACGTGCAACCCACGCCGGGATCCGACCTGGTGCTGCTGCTCGGCCTCATCCACATCGTCATCGCCGAGAGGCTGTGGGACGAGGCCTACGTGGCCGAGCGCACCACGGGGTTCTCCGAGCTGCGTCGGTCGGTGAGCGTCTGGTGGCCGGAGCGCGTCGCCTCCGAGACCGGGGTTCCCGTGCCGCAGTTGCGGGAGGTCGCCCGTCGCCTCGCCTCGGGGCGGGGAACGTACATCCTCACCGGGCGCGGAGTCGAGCAGCACGTCGACGGAACCGACACCGCCACGGCCGCGATCAACCTGAGCCTGCTGCTGGGGCTCCCGGGGTCCCGGCACTCCGGCTACGGCACCCTCACCGGGCAGGGCAACGGGCAGGGCGGCCGCGAGCACGGTCAGAAGGCCGACCAACTGCCGGGCTACCGAAAGATCGCCGACCCGGAGGCCCGTCGCCATGTCGCCGCCGTCTGGGGCGTCGACCCGGCGATCATCCCCGGGCCCGGCCTGCCGGCGGTGCAGCTGCTGCAGTCGCTCGGGCAGCCCGACGGCATCCGCGCCTTCCTCGTGCACGGCTCGAACGTGGTCGTCTCGGCACCGAACGCGGCCCGGGTGGCGGCAGGCCTCGCCGCCCTCGACTTCCTCGTGGTCTGCGACTTCTTCCTCTCCGAGACGGCGGCTCTCGCCGACGTCGTGCTTCCCGTCACGCAGTGGGCCGAGGAGGAGGGGACCATCACCTCGCTCGAGGGTCGCGTACTGCGCCGTCGCCGAGCCGTCTCCGCCCCGCCCGGCGTGCGCGACGAACTGTGGGTGCTGCACGAACTTGCCGATCGACTCGACGCCCCGTCGACCTTCCACACCGACCCCGAAGCCGTGTTCGAGGAGCTGCGGCTGGCCTCGGAGGGCGGCATCGCCGACTACTCGGGCATCGACTACGCCCTGCTCGACGCCGGAGAAGCCGCTTTCTGGCCCTACCCGCGCGGGTCGGTCGGAACACCGCGCCTGTTCGCCCAGAGCTTCGGCCATCCCGATGGCCTGGCACGCATCGTCGCCGTCGCTCCCACGCCTCCGGCCGAACCGCTGAACGTCGACGGCGGACTGACGCTCATCACAGGCCGGCTGCTCGAGCACTACCAATCGGGTGCGCAGACCCGACGGGTGCCCGAGCTCGCCGCGGCCCAGCCGCACGCCAGGCTGCAGCTGCACCCGGCGACGGCAGCCCGCCTCGGCATCGACGACGACGCCGTCGTCGAGGTGGTGAACGGGCGCGGAATCGTGCGCTGTCGGGCACGACTCAGCGTCGACATCCGCCCCGACACCGTGTTCCTGCCGTTCCACTTCCCGGCCGACGAATCGGCGAACGTACTCACCCTCGATGCCGTCGACCCGATCTCCGGCATGCCGGAGTTCAAGAAGAGCGCCGTGCTCGTGCGCCCCGTGCTCGAGACCGTCGACGCCCGTGCCACGCTCGAGGTGGCTCTGTGAGGGTCGTGCTGATCGGCTACGGTCCCGTCGGGTCGCGCTTCGTCGACGAGATGCTCCCGTCCGTCCGCGACGGCTCGGTCGAGCTGACCGTGATCGGCGCCGAGACGACGGATGCCTACAATCGCGTTCTCGTGGCAGAGCTCGCCGTCGGTCACACCGACCTGGAGAGCATCATCGTCGCCGACAGGGGCGGGGCTGCGGCATCCGGCGTCAGGGTGCTCACGGGAACGACCGCCGTCGCCATCGACACCGCGGCGGCCCAGGTCGTCCTCGACACCGGTGAGCGTGTCGGCTATGACAGGCTCGTGCTGGCCACCGGCGCCCGCGCGAACATCCCGACGCTCGACGGTGTCGCGAAGCCACAGCGCGACCTGACGCACCTGGAGAAGTACGGGCCGGCACTCGTCGGCCGCGACGACGACCTGCCGACGGGCATCACCGTGTTACGCGACCTCGCCGACGCCGAGCGCATCGCGCGCACGGTGCGGGCCGGTGGCCGCATCGTGGTGCTGGGCGCCGGCGTGCTCGGACTCGAGCTGGCTCTGGCGGCGACGCAGGCGGGAGCCCAAGCCTGCGTCGTGCACCACGGCGACATCCCGATGCCGCGCAACCTCGACAGGGGTGGCGGGCGCGTGCTGCAGGCGGCCCTGCGTCGAGCCGGGGTGAGCGTCGTCGAGCACAGCCGGGCCGAGGCCGTGAGCTTCCACGAGCACGAGACCGGCGACCGCAGCTTCGACGCCCTCATCACGGCCGACGGAAAGCAGATCCGCGGCGACCTGCTCGTGCTCTCCTGCGGGGTCGGAGCACGCACCGAACTGGCCACCCTCGCCGGTCTCCAAACGGCGGCCGGCATCGTTGTCGACGCGGACCTCCGCAGCTGGAGCGACCCGGCCATCTCGGCGATCGGCGACTGCGCGCACGTCGTGCCGCGCACGGCAGAAGCCGCGGAGCTCGCCGTGCTGCCGGGCGCGCCGACCGGACTGATCGGTTCGGGCTGGCGTCAGGCCGCCTGGTTGGCGGCGCAGCTGAGGGCCGAGGCTGCGGGCCTGCTCGCCGACCCGGCCGCGCCGGCTGAACGTGACGCCCTCGTCATGCTCAAGGCCGAGGGCATCGACGTCGTCGCCATCGGCGACGTCTCGGCCGAACCGTGGGATCCGCAGTACGCCGACGACCTCGACGACCCGCGAGGCCCGCAGCGTGTCGCGCAGTGGGCCGATCCCGAGAACGGCAGCTACGCGAAGCTCATCACCCGGAGCGGGGTGCTGACGGCCTTCGTCTGCGTGGGCATGCCCCGCACCGCCGCCGAGCTCACGCTGCTCTACGAGCGGGGAGCGGAGCTTCCGGCCGACCGCTCGGTGCTGCTGCGCTTCGACGGCCCCGACTACACCCCGGCGCTCGACAGCGACGTCTTCGCACCGGGTGCCACCGTGTGCTGGTGCAACGGCGTCACCGTCGCGCACATCGCCGATTCGGCCGCCTGCGGCAATACGACCGTGGCCTGCATCGGCAAGGACACCCGTGCGGGCACCGGATGCGGCGGCTGCAAGGGTCGAATCGCCGACCTGCTGGTGCACCTCGAGGCGACAGGCGGCACGACGTCGGCCGCGGTCTGAGCCCACCTGGCGCTGGGACGTCAGCGGCGCGCGGCCAGCGCCCACGGCAGCGGGAGCATCACTGTCGGAGCCGGTGCATCCTGCGGGGCGACGACGGCGAGGCCATCGGCCTCCGACAGGCCCCTCAGCATCGCGGAGCCGCGCCACGAGGTAGCGACCGCCCGTCCGTTCTCGCGGTGGAACGGGATGATGCGGGTGTCGTGCTCGATCGGCTCCACGTCGAGCTCCAGCAGGGGCTCGAGCTGCGCCAGCGCTCCCCCGGTCATGCCGGCGACGAGCGCGGGCGCGAAGCTCAGCAGGCACACCAGCGCTGCGAGCGGGTTGCCGGGGAGCGCGAGCAACGGTCGGCCATCGGCCAGGCGCGCCAGGAGCACGGGATGACCCGGCCGCATCCGGACGCCGTCGACGACGATGACTCCCCCGGCGTCCTCGACGGCGTGGCGCACCCAGTCGCCCGAGCCGCGTGAGGTGCCCCCGGTCGTGATGACGAGATCGGCTTCGTCGGAGTGCTGCAGCGCATCGGACACGGCGGCATGGGAGTCCGTCGCATGGTGACCGGAGTCCAGCGACAGCCCCAGCATCGGCAGCAGGCTCGAGAAGACGGGCGTGTAGGCGTCGCGCACCTCGCCTCGGCGAGGAACGCCGGCGGTGATCACCTCGTCGCCCGTCACGACGAGCCTGGCGCGGGCGAGTCGGCGCACCTCGAGGGTGTCGAGTCCCGAGACGGCCCCGAAGGCCACGTGAGCCGGGGTGAGGACGGTGCCGGCAGCCCACAACAGTTCGTCCGCAGCGATCTCCTCCCCTGCGCGACGGATATGGCGGCCGGCGGGCGGGTCGCCCGCGGCACGACCGGAATCGTTCAGCGATAACGCCTCGGCACCGGCCGCGTCGCGCACGGTGGCTCCGTGCTCGCTGCGCAGGACGGCGCGCGAGCCCGGCGGCACGACAGCCCCTGTCGTCACGGGTCGGGCGTGGCCGGGTCGGAGCGCGTCGCCGGGTGAGTTCGCGCCCATCCGCACCGGGTCGCCGACACGCCACGGTCCGTCTCCGGCGATAGCCCACCCGTCCATGGCGCTGATGTCGGCGATCGGGAGCGAGACGACGGCGAGGGCGTCGGCCGCCGAGGTGAGGCCGACGACGTCGCTGATGGCTGCAGGCAGCGAAGGCAGCATCCGCTCCGCCCCGAGGGATACGGAGCGAGCGCGGGCCTCGTGCCAGCTCGGCGAGGAGGAGCTCACTCGGTCTCGCCGGGGCCCGCGAGCTCGGCGAGCAGCGTGGCCAGTCGGCGCACCTCGGCGGCGTCGGCACCGGTCCGGCCCGCCGCATAACCGAGCAGGAAGGTCGTCACCGGCGCGGCCGGGCGGGCGACGCCGTGGGCGGCATCCCGAGCCAGGTCGAGCAGCACCGGGATCTCCACCTCGAGGTCGCCCAAGGACGAACCGTCGGCGTCGAGGCGGGCGGAGACACGGCGCACCCAGTCGTCGAGGCCGTCGGGGGTGTTCGTCATGGCGTGTGCTCCTCGGTCTCGTGCGGCAGGGCGATGCCATGGTACGCGGCATCCTCGGGCGTATCGATGTCGGCCGTGACGCCGTCGGGCAGCGCGATCTCCCGCAGCCGCAGGTCGCGGATCAGGCGGCGCAGCGACGATCCGTCGATCGGATCGGCGTGAGAGCGCACGGCGCTCTCCAGCGCCTCGGAGCGGTAGGCCGCGAGCAGGGGTTGGCGGAAGCCGGCGGCATCGACGCCGATCACGCCGTCGCGGCTCCGGGCTGTGCCGTCACCGTCGTCGACGTCGACGTCGGCGTCGGCGACCGCGACAGCGCTGAGCAGCGCCGCGACGGCCTCCTCGATGCGGGGAAGGTCGACGGCGATCACCACGATCATCGGGGCGAGCGGATGCGGCAACGCGGCGAGTCCGGCGGCGAGAGCCGCTGCCGGGCCACCGTAGAGCGGCCGCTCGCGCGTGACGATCACCCGGGGATCGAGCCCGGCGTCGCCGTCGCCCACCCACACGATGGCGCGGGCCGAGCCGACGGCGGCGAGGCTGCGGTCACGGAGGCTGCGCCCGTTCCAGAGCAGCGCCGGCTTCGACGCGCCGTGAAGGCGATGGGCGCGCCCACCCGCGACGATCACGGCGTCGAACGCCGGGACGACCGCGGGAGCGCGACTCACGCGGAAGGGATCAGTTCTCGGAGGGAGCTGCGTCGGGCGAGGCTGCGTCGGGCGACGCGGTGTCGGATGCGGCCTCGGACTCGGCGGCGTCGGCCACGGCATCCGGAGCGGCGGCGGCATCGGGAGCGTCGTCGTCGGGGATCTCCTCGAAGAGGCCGAGCGGAGGAGTCACCGTGACGACACCGGTCGTGAGATCGACGGACGGCACGATGGCCGAGACGAAGGGCACCATGACCTCGCCCGTCGTGGTCTTGACGATGATGAGGTCCTGGGCAGGCAGGTGGTCGATGCGGGCGACGAGGCCCACCTTCACGCCGTCGCGCACGACGTCGAGGCCGACGAGCTGGTGGTCGTACCAGGCGTCTTCCTCACCAGTCAGTTCAGTGGGATCCTGGTCGACCCAGAGGATGGCCTTGGCGAGAGCCTCTGCTGCGGTGCGATCGGGCACGTCCTTGAAGAACCCGACGGGGTGCTGGTTGTACCAGCGGAGTTCGATGAGCTCGATCGACTTGCCGTGCCACGGCGTTCCGGGCGGCACCTGCAGGCTGAACACGGCGCCCGGAACGAAGCGTCGTTCCGGGGCGTCCGTGTAGAGCTCGAGCTTGATCGCGCCCTTGAGTCCGTGCGCCTTCAGCAGGCGACCGACTCTCAGTTGCGTGCGCTTCTGCGCGTCGGCGTTCACCGCGCCGAGTCGGTGTCGACGACGTCGACGCGAACCCGCCGACCGTCCGCGAGGGCGGTGACGAGGGTACGCACCGCCTTCGCGGTACGACCGGCACGACCGATCACGCGACCGAGGTCCTCGGGGTTCACACGAACCTCGAGGATCTCGCCACGCGGGGTGTTCTTGGTGAGCACCTGGACGTCATCAGGGTGATCGACGATCCCCTTGACCAGGTGCTCGACGGCGGGAGCGAGCAAGACTAGGCCTGCTCGTCCGTTGCAGCCTCGACGGCCTCGTCGGCGGGAGCCTCGGCCTTGGCGGCCGGCTTCTCGGCCTTGGGCTTGAGGACCGGCTTCTTCTTCTCGTCGGCGACGAAGGCAGCCTTGGGCTCCTTCACCTTGACGGTGCTCTTGGCGTTCTTGTCACCCTTGAAGGTGCCCCAGTCGCCGGTGAGCTTGAGGAGCGCGGCGACCTGCTCGGTCGGCTGGGCGCCGACGCTGAGCCAGTACTGCGCACGCGCGGAGTCGACCTCGATGAACGAGGGCTCCTCGGTGGGGTGGTACTTGCCGATCTCCTCGATCACGCGACCATCGCGCTTGGTGCGCGAGTCGGCGACGACGATGCGGTAGTAGGGTGCGCGGATCTTTCCGAGGCGCTTGAGACGAATCTTGACAGCCACAATTCTCCTGTGTGTTCTATGAGGTTGGGCGAACTGACAGCCGTGAGCGTGGGGTGCACACTCGGCAAAGGTTCAAGGGGAGTTCCAGAGGCCTGATTAGAGGGTCGGGCGGAAAAGGAACTCGATTGACCATTCTCGCAGATTCCGGCCGTAACGGGTAATCGGCTCCGGATGCTCAGCCGATCGCCAGCCCGAGCTCACGTTGCAGGCCCGTGCGACCCGCATCCGTCACCGTGATCGCACGTCCGTCGGCCCGGCGGATCCAATCGCGCTCGAAGAAGACCGCGGCCAGCGCGGCACCGACTCCCCCGGCCAGGTGCGACCGGCGTTCGGTCCAGTCGAGGCACAGACGCACGACGGGTCGATGGGCGCGACGGATGCCGTCGACGTCGACCCCCAGCGACGCCAGCCAGACGGCTCCGGACGCCGTCATGGCGATGCCGTCGGCGCGGCTGACGTAGTCGCGCTGGTCGAGGGCGTCGAGCACCCCGACGCCGAGGCGTCCGGCCAGGTGGTCGTAGCACGTGCGCGCTGCGGCCAGACCTGCCCCTGCCCGTACGGCCGCGTAGGAGTTCCGAGGCGCTGCGGGGCGCGTGCTCGAGGCCAGCACCTCGACGACGTGAGCAGCATCCGGCCCCGCAAGACGAACGTAGCGGTGGCGCCCCTGCCGTTCCTCCGCCAGCAGTCCGCCACGCACGAGTCGATCGAGATGCCCGCTCGCCGTCGCCGGGCTCACGCCTGCGAGGCGCGCCAGCTCCCCCGCCGTCCATGCCCGGCCGTCGAGCAGGGCGAGGCAGAACGCCGCGCGGGTGGGATCGCCGAGCAGCGACGCGACGGCGGCGACATCGGCTGCGGCTACCGCGGCGGTCGTCATGCCGGCACCGACCGCCGCCGGGACGGCATCCGTGAGAGTGCCACCCCGACCAGGCAGACGACACCGCCGACCACCTGGAGCGGCGCGGGCACCTCGGCGAGGAAGGCCCAGGCGATCACGATCGTGAGCGGCGGCACCAGGTAGGTCGTCACGCCGAGCCGGCCCGCCGGCATGCGGCTGAGGGCGTACGCCCAGGTGGTGAATGCGAGAGCCGTGGGCACCGCGCCGAGATAGACCACGCCCCAGACTGAGGTGGCGGGTGCGGCGACGGTCTCCCCCACGAGCTGCGCGAGGAACGGCAGGCACACGACGGCTCCCACCGTGCACGCGATCCAGGTGACCTGGAGCGCCGGGAGGCGTCGCAGCACGACCTTCTGCAGGATGACGCCGATGGCGTAGCTCACGGCGGCGAGGAGGCAGAGCGCGATGCCCCAGCCGCTTCCGACGGCGACGCCCTGGCTGCCGATCGAGATGAGCACCACACCGACGAGGGACACCACCGCACCACCGATGAGCCAGGGCGGGATCCCCTCGCGCAGCACCGTTCCGGCCAGCACGGCGATGAGGATGGGGCCGACGTTCACCAGCATCGCCGTCGTGCCGGCGTCGAGTTCGAGCTCCGCGGCGTTGAGCGCGATGTTGTACACGGCGAACCAGGAGATCCCGCAGCCGATGAGGAGCAGCCAGTCACGCACTGACGGGCGCACCCAGCCGCGCCGGGCGAGCAGGACGATGCCGAGCACGATGGATCCGACCAGCAGTCGGCCCAGGGTGAGGGCACCCGGGGAGAAGTGCGCTCCGACGGCTCGGATCACCACGAAGGCGGATGCCCATGCCAGCACCGTCACGGCGATCGCCACGAGGGTGAGCGCCGAGACGCGCGTTCCGGAATCGGCGGTGTCAGTGACCATGTCTCGAGCGTATGCCTCGCACAGTTCGGCGGCGGCCGAAGTGTCACGGCCCCCGTCCGGGCGACGAACTGAAAGGATGGCCGACAGGCGGCTCGCCACACCGGTGGCCCGAAGAGAGAACGGCTGACGCGTGCACATCAGTTTCGCCCGATCGGAACGCTCGACCGTCGGCATCGAGTGGGAGCTCGCGCTCGTCGACAAGGGCAGCGGTGAACTCACCGGCGTGGCCCCCCAGGTACTCGAGGCCGTGCGTCCCGCCGACGAGGAGCACCACCCGCACATCACCACGGAGTTGCTGCTCAACACCGTCGAGATCGTCTCGGGCGTGCACGACACCATCGGAGGGGCCGTCGCGCAGATGGGCGAGCTCGTCGACGAGGTGCGCACTGCAGCCGAGCCGTTCGGTGCGGATCTCATGTGCGCCGGGTCGCATCCGTTCAGCCAGTGGTACGACCAGCAGGTCACCGACAAGGAGCGCTACCACCGCCTCATCGACCGCACGCAGTACTGGGGTCGCAACATGATGATCTGGGGCGTGCACGTTCACGTCGGAATCGAGTCGCGCGACAAGGCCATCCCGATCCTCGGTGCCCTGCTCAGCTACATCCCGCACCTGCAGGCGCTCTCGGCGTCGAGTCCGTTCTGGGCCGGCGTCGACACGGGCTACGCCTCGAACCGCGCGCTGATGTTCCAGCAACTGCCCACCGCCGGCCTCCCGTGGCAGTTCGAGGACTGGGCCGCCTACGAGCGGTTCGTCGACGACATGGTCGTCACCGGCGTCATCGACGACGACAGCGAGGTGCGCACCGACATCCGCCCCTCTCCGAAGTGGGGAACCCTCGAGACGCGCGCCTGCGACGGCGTGCCGACGACGCTGGAGCTCGGCGCCCTCGCGGCGCTCATCCAGTGCCTCGTGGAGTGGATGAGCGAGCGGCTCGACAACGGCGAGACCCTCGCGTGGCTGCAGCCCTGGTACACCCGCGAGAACAAGTGGCGTGCGGCCCGCTACGGCCTCGACGCCGAGATCATCCTCGACGCGTCGGGCCGCGAGCGGCTGGTCACCGACGACCTGCGCGAGCTGGTCGAGGCCCTGATGCCGATCGCCGAGCGGCTCGACTGCACCGAGGAACTCGGTCAGGTGATCGAGGTGCTGGATGCGGGCGGTAGCTACCAGCGCCAGCTGGCCGTCGCCGAGGCCTCGGGTGGCGACCTGACGAAGGTCGTCGAGCACCTCGTGCGCGAGATGCGCGCGGGCCGGCCACTGCCGGTCGGTTGACGACAGGGACGTCCCTCAGGCCACCTCGGGCGGCGCGATCGGGGTCTCGCCCTCGTCGTAGACGACGGACGGGCTGCCGATGACGAGCGGGTCGGGAACTCCGACGATGTCCGCATCCTTGCCCGGGTAGTCGAAGCGCGAGAGGACCCAGCGCATCGCCTCGATGCGGGCCCGCTTCTTGTCGTTGGACTTGACCACGGTCCACGGTGCGTGCGGTGTATCCGTCGCGGCGAACATGGCCTCCTTCGCCTCCGAGTAGTCGTCCCACTTGTCGAGGCTCGCGAGGTCCGTCGGCGAGAGCTTCCACTGCTTGACGGCGTCGTCGCTGCGCGAGGCGAACCTCACGCGCTGCTCCTCGCGGCCGACGGAGAACCAGAACTTGATGAGGCTCACCTCGCTCAGCACCAGCATCCGTTCGAACTCGGGAGTGGAGCGGATGAACTCCGCGTACTCCTGCGGCGAGCAGTAGCCCATCACATGCTCGACGCCGGCCCGGTTGTACCAGGAGCGGTCGAACAGCACGATCTCGCCGCCCGTGGGCAGGTGCTCGACGTAGCGCTGGAAGTACCACTGCCGCCGCTCACGCTCGGTCGGCACCGCAAGGGCGACGACTCGGGCACCACGGGGGTTGAGGTGCTCGGTGAAGCGCTTGATCGACCCGCCCTTCCCCGCGGCGTCACGACCCTCGAACAGGATCACGATCTTCTGGTCGGTGTCCTTGACCCAGGCCTGAAGCTTCAACAGTTCGATCTGCAGGCGCCGCTTCTGCTTCTCGTACTCCCGGCGCGACATCTTCTCGCTGTAGGGGTACTGGTGCTGCCAGGCGGCATCCTTCGGAACGGAGAGGCTCAGGGCTGGATCGCTCGTCTCGGGGTCACTGGTCTCGGGGTCGCTCGTCGTCATTCGGCTCATCGTAGCGAGGCTCGGTGTCCGGTTGCTGCTGCTCAGTACGCCCCCGGGGTCTCGGGCAGTCTGCGGGTCCTGATGAGCTCCGAGTACCACTTCGCCGAGTCCTTCGGCAGGCGCTCGAGGGTGTCGAAGTCGACCCGCACGATGCCGAAGCGCTTGGAGTAGCCGTAGCCCCACTCGAAGTTGTCCAGGAGCGACCAGACCTGGTAGCCGCGCAGGTCGACCCCGCGCTGCATGGCACGGTGGGCAGCGGTGAAGTGGCGACGCAGGTAGTCGGTGCGGTCGATGTCGTGCACGGCCGGGCCGTCGGCCTCCTCGGTGACGACGTCGTCGAACGCCGCGCCGTTCTCGGTGACCATGAGGGGCAGGTCGGGGAACTCGTCGTGCAGCGACACCAGCAGCTCCTCCAGACCCGACGGGTCGATGTTCCAGCCCATCTCGGTGTACGGCCCCTCCTGCGCCAGGAACTCGACGTCGCGCGAGCCGGGCCAGGGCGAGCCGCCCATGTCCTTGTGGCCGTCGGCGTTCACCCGCTCGCTCACGCCATCCCACATCTGCACTGTGACGGTGGAGTAGTAGTTGACGCCCAGCACCGAGATCGGCTGGTTGATGATGGCCGTGTCGCCCTCCTGCACGAAGGACCAGTCCGTGACGTCCTTCGTGTCCTCGATGACGTCGGCGGGGTACTCGCCGTGCAGGAGCGGGCCGAGGAAGACGCGATTGGCGAGGCCGTCGATGCGGCGGGCCGCCTCGGCGCCGGTCTCCCCGACGGGGCGGATGACGTGCAGGTTGAGCGTGATCGAGAAGCCGGGGTCGTTGGTGACGACGTCCTGCAGGGCGGTGATCGCGAGGCCGTGGGCGAGGTTCAGGTGGTGGACGGCGGCGAGCGACGACTCGCCGTCCATGATCCCGGGAGCGTGCGCCCCCGATCCGTAGCCGAGGTAGGCGGAGCACCACGGCTCATTGAGCGTCGTCCACACCTCGATGCGATCCCCGAGGCGCTCCCCCACGATGCGGGCGTAGTCGGCGAAGGCGTACGCCGTGGCTCGGTTGGTCCAGCCGCCCTCGTCCTCGAGGGACTGCGGCAGGTCCCAGTGGTAGAGAGTCGCGATGGGGCGGATGCCGCGGCTGATCAGGCCGTCGACGAGGCGCTCGTAGAACGCCAGGCCGGCCTCGTTGGCCTCGCTCCGACCGGTCGGCTGGATGCGCGGCCACGCGATCGAGAACCTGTACGCCTCGAGGCCCAGGCTCTTCATGAGGTCGAGGTCCTCGTCGAGGCGGTGGTAGTGGTCGTCGGCCACGTCACCGGTGTCGCCGTTCCAGACCTTGCCGGGGGTGTGGCTGAAGGTGTCCCAGATCGACGGGCCACGACCGTCTTCGGTGGCGGCCCCCTCGATCTGGTACGAGGCCGTCGCGGAGCCGAACAGGAAGTCGGCTGGGAAGTCGAGGCCGGAGTCGCGGTAGTCGGCGTTGCCCGTGGTCATGGGAGGTCACTTTCTTGTCGAACGGCGCACGACGCCGTGGGTGCTGTCCACTCTAGAGACTTACAGGTCTGTAAGCGAACGTTGCTCGGTTTTCGATTCATGGGGAGGCGGCACCGGATGCCGCTCGTGGGGATCAGGCGTTCGTGCGGTCCCGCCAGGCGAGCCACCGGCGCACGGGCTCGAGGTCGTAGTCGGGCCCACTGATACCGAGGGTGAAGAGGCGGGCGCCGAGGCCGTGGAGAGCCTCGACGTCGGCGTCGCTCTGGCGCCGGAGCTCGATGGAGATCTCGATCTCGTGCGGGTCGCGACCGACCACGACGCAGTGCTCGTCGAGCACGCCGAGTTTGTGCTCGAGGGTCGCCGGGTCGGAGAAGCTGTGCCAGACGTCGGCGTGCTGGGCGACGATGCGGAGGGTCTTCTTCTCTCCCCCGCCGCCGATCAGGATGGGGATGTCGCGCACCGGCGCCGGGTTGAGCTTGGTCCAGCGCTCCTCGATGCGAGGGAGTGCCTCTCCGAGCGCCTTGATGCGGGTGCCCGGGGTGCCGAACTCGTAGCCGTACTCGTCGTAGTCGCGCTCGAACCAGCCGGCGCCCGTGCCGAAGATGAAGCGACCGTCGCTGATGTTGTCGATGGTGCGGGCCATGTCGGCCTGCAGGTCGGCGTTGCGGTAGCTGTTGCAGTTGACGAGGGCGCCGATCTCGACGCGGCTGGTCTGCTCGGCCCAGGCGGCGAGCATGGTCCACGATTCGTAGTGCTCGCCGTCGGCCGCACCGCTCAGCGGGTAGAAGTGATCCCAGTTGAACAGGATGTCGACGCCGAGATCCTCGAGCTCCGACACGGTGTCGCGGATCTTCGCGTAGTGGGCGTGCTGCGGCTGCACCTGGACACCGATACGGACGGAACGATCTCTGGCATCTGTGGCTGCTGTCATCAGACCAGCCTAGGGGGCGCGTCGGGTCGGCAAGGGGGCTGGCGCAACGCTCGCGGGCGGATACAGTGTGGGATTCAGCACCCGGCAGCAAGGACCATGATGAGCACACAGGACATGCGCGAGCCCGACGGCGGACAGCCGTGAGCACGCGGGTCGAGAAGCAGCGGAACCGCCTGCGCGACCTGCACGAGAGGTTCATCGTCGAGGTCCGCTACGTCGAGGCTCGCGACCGCCACGCACTGATGCGCACGGCGCTGCTCCTGGTGATCGTGGGACTGGCCCTGTTCACGATCATCCTGCTCAGCGTGAAACTGCGCGGCGGAGTCTCCGTGATCGACGAACCGTTCGCCCAGTGGGCCAAGGGTGAGCGCTCGCCGGTCCTGACGCAGGTGATGATCGTGCTCGCCGTCGCTTTCGGGCCCGTCGCCATGCCCATCATCATCCTGATCACCACTGTCACCTGGGGCATCCTCGCGAAGCATGCCTGGCGCCCCCTGCTGCTCGCCGGGGGCATGTTGACCGGCGTGATCCTCGCGCTGATCATCGCCCCGCTGGTCGAGCGACCTAGACCGCCGGTCGAGGAGATGCTGTTCGGCCCCGACCACACGTTCTCGTTCCCATCGGGCCACGTGCTCGGGGCGGCAGACTTCGTGCTGCTGACCACCTATCTGGTGTTCTCGCGTCGGAAAAGCCGCCGGACCACCGAGATCGCCTTCGTCGTCGCGGCGGCGGTGATCGCCGTGCTGTCCATCAGCCGCATCTACCTCGGGTATCACTGGCCGACGGATGCCCTGGGTTCCATCTCGCTCGCCGTGGCGATCCTCGGCGGCGTGATCGCCCTCGACACCCACCGCACCGTACGCGTGCGCGAGGACGACGACGCCCCACCAGGCCTTCCGGCCTGATGGGGCGTCGGGAGATCCGCAGCCGGAACGGCTAGCGCAGGAACTTGGTGAGCGCCGCCATCTCCTCGGCGGTCGGAGCGGCGGCAGGCGTCTTGCCGCCGCCGAGGCCGAAGCCCGAGCCTCCGGATGCCGCGGCATCCGTCGCCGACTTGGTCCCCGAGGCGAGCGCAGCGTTCTCTGCGGCCCGCTTGGCCGGGTTGCCCGACTTCGAGCCCTTCTTCTTGGGCTGCTGCTTGCCGCGGCCGCCCGTGAAGCCGGCGCCGGGGATCGGACCCATGCCGGGAACGTTCGGAACGCCACCCTTGGCCACGGTCTTCATCATCTTCGCCGCCTGCTCGAAGCGGCTGACGAGCTGGTTGACGTCGGTCACGGTCATGCCGGAGCCCTTGGCGATGCGCAGACGCCGCGAGCCGTTGAGGAGCTTGGGGTTGACCCGCTCCTTCTTGGTCATCGACTGGATGATCGCCTCGGTGCGCACGATCTCCTTCTCGTCGAAGTTGTCGAGCTGCTGCTTCATGGCGCCGGCACCCGGCAGCATGCCCATCATCTTCTTGATGGAGCCCATGTTGCGCAGCTGCTGCATCTGGCTGAGGAAGTCGTCGAGCGTGAAGGTGTCTGTCGCGAACTTCTCGGCGACCTTGCGGGCCTCCTCCTCGTCGAAGGCGCCCTGCGCCTGCTCGATGAGCGTGAGGATGTCACCGAGGTCGAGGATTCGGCTCGCCATGCGGTCGGGGTGGAACGGCTCGAAGTCGTCGAGGCCCTCACCCGTGGACGCGAAGATGATGGGTCGTCCTGTGACGGAGGCGACCGAGAGCGCAGCACCACCGCGCGCGTCACCGTCGAGCTTCGAGAGCACGACGCCGGTGAAGTCGACGCCGTCCTGGAACGCCTTCGCCGTGGCGACGGCGTCCTGGCCGATCATCGCGTCGATGACGAACAGCACCTCGTCGGGGTCGATCGCCTTGCGGATGTCGCCGGCCTGCTTCATGAGCTCGGCATCGACGCCGAGACGACCAGCGGTGTCGACGATGACGGTGTCGTACTGCTTCTGGACGGCGAACTTCACGCCGTCCTTGGCGACCTTGACGGGGTTGCCGACGCCGTTGCCGGGTTCGGGGGCGAAGACGGGAACGCCGGCCTGCTCACCGACGACCTGGAGCTGCGTGACGGCGTTGGGGCGCTGCAGGTCGCTCGCGACCAGGAGCGGCGTGTGGCCGTCCTTCACGAGCCACTTGGCGAGCTTGCCCGCGAGCGTGGTCTTACCGGCACCCTGGAGGCCGGCCAGCATGATGACGGTCGGTGGCTTCTTCGCGAACTCGAGGCGGCGCTGCTGGCCACCGAGGATCTGCACGAGCTCCTCGTTGACAATCTGCACGACCTGCTGGGCCGGGTTCAGCGCCTTGTTGACCTCGTCGCCGAGGGCCCGCTCGCGCACCTTGCCCGTGAACTCCTTGACGACGTCGAGCGCGACGTCGGCGTCGAGCAGGGCGCGCCGGATCTCGCGCACGGTGCCGTCGACGTCGGCCGCCGAGAGCTTGCCCTTCGTGCGGAGGTTCTTGAAGGTATCGGCGAGCCGATCAGAGAGGGTTCCGAATGTAGCCATGGTGCTACCAGTTTACCGGTGCGCCGCAGCTCTCCAGGTCAGGCGTCGACGTCGGTCGAGACCACATCGCCCCGCATGTCGAACGAGGCGCTGAGGATGCTGTCCGACTCGTCGGGAGCGAGGGCGTACTCGAAGACGGCGAACTGCTCCTCGGAGCCCGAGTGGTGTGGGTGGAAGCCAACCCGCAGCAGCTTCAGCGAACGCAGCACGTCGATGTCGCGGTCACCCGAGTCGTAGTCGAGCGACTCCGCGAGGATCTCGGGATCGAGCTCGGAGAACTGCGAGGTCAGGTAGAGCATCGCATTGGAGCCCTCCTGGCCGATCTCGGCGACGAAGGCCTCCCTGGCGCGAGAATCGAGCTGTTCCAGCGAGTTCACCATGGCGGCGGCCACGTCGAGGGCCTCATCCGTCACCGACTGCTCGCTCGGGGCGCGCAGGTCGACGTCGACGTACTGGTCGCCGGCGTCGACGCCCTCAGACCAGTGCAGCTCGCCGTCGTCGCCGTCGAGGAGTCCGAAGAAGTCGTGCTCGATCGACATCAGGCGATCCTTTCGTTGTGCGGTGGGAAGGCCGGCCGCGCGGGGGTCCGTGCCGTGCCGTGCCTCAGCCGACGAGCTGCTGCGCGAAGACGTGCGGCGTGAATCCGGTGAGGTCGCCGATGCCCTCGCCCTGGCCGACGAGCTTGATCGGGATGCCGGTCTTGTCCTGCACGCTGAGCACGAAACCGCCCTTGGCGGAGCCGTCGAGCTTGGTCAGCACGAGTCCG
The DNA here is from genome assembly GCF_004570845.1 of Orlajensenia leifsoniae. Taxonomy (GTDB): domain Bacteria; phylum Actinomycetota; class Actinomycetes; order Actinomycetales; family Microbacteriaceae; genus Orlajensenia; species Orlajensenia leifsoniae. The sequence continues at coordinate 783,259 of NZ_SPQZ01000002.1, forward strand.
GTGACGCCCGCGTGCTCGACGAAGGCCTCGGCCTGCGCGAGCCCGTTCTGGCCGGTGGTCGCGTCGAGAACGAGCAGCACCTCGGCGATCGGAGCCTGCTTCTCGATGACGCGACGGATCTTGGTGAGCTCGTCCATGAGCCCGCCCTTCGTCTGCAACCGCCCCGCGGTGTCGATCAGCACGATCTCGAATCCCTCGAGCTTGGCGCGTTCGATGGTCTGGAAGGCGACGGATGCCGGATCCTGGCCCTGCTGCTGCGGACGCACGATCGAGGCACCGGCCCGCTCCGCCCAGGTCGCGAGCTGGTCGACGGCCGCGGCACGGAAGGTGTCGGCAGCTCCGACGAGCACGCTGCGGCCGTAGTTGCCGAGGAACTTGGCGAACTTGCCGATCGTGGTCGTCTTTCCGACGCCGTTGACGCCGACGACGAGCACGACGGCCGGCCTGTCGCTGAGCTTCAACGTGGTGTCGAAACGCGCGAGCCTCTCCTCGATGCCCTCGCGGAGCATCCGCTGCAGGTCCTTCGGGTCGGTGGTGTTGTAGCGGGCGACCTTCGTGCGGAGGTCGGCGACGATCGCCTCGGTGAGGTCGGGACCGAAGTCGGCCGTGATGAGGGCGTCCTCGAGGTCGTCCCAGGTCTCGTCGTCGATCGTCTTCTTCGCGAACATGCCGCGGAGGGCGCCGGAGAGCGACCAGGAACTGCGTTCTGCCATGCGTCCAGCGTACTGGCGTGCGGGGTCTTCCCCGTGTCGGTCGGCGGCGCTATCGTTCGAGGCATCCTCAGATTCCACCCCATCGTCGTCTGGAGTAGCCCTGTGTCATCGTCGACCCCGCCCGCCATCACCGATCTGCAGCGCACCCTCTCCGGTGCCGTCGTCCTCCCGGCCGACTCCGGCTACGACGCCGCCCGCTCGGCCTGGAACCTCACCGTCGATCAACGCCCTGTCGCCGTCGTGACGCCGGCCGACGTCGACGAGGTACGTGCCGTGCTCGCTGCGGCCGCGGCATCCGGGCTCGGAGTCACCGTGCAGCCCAACGGACACGGGGCCAACGGCTCGCTGGAGGGGGTCGTGCTGATCCGGCCGACGGCCTTCGACGAGATCACCCTCGACCAGGAGACCCGCACGGCACGCGTCGGCGCCGGGGTGAACTGGGGGCGCGTGCTCACGGCCCTCGACGGCACCGGACTCGTGGCGCTGGCCGGCAGCAATCCCGAGGTCAACACCGTCGGCTACTCGATCGGCGGTGGGCACTCCATGTTCAGCCGCGCCTACGGGCTCGCCTCGCGGTCGGTGACCGCCGTCGAGCTGGTCGACGCCGGCGGCGAAGCGCGCCGGGTCACGGCTTCGAGTGATCCGGAGCTGTTCTGGGCCCTGCGCGGCGGGGGTGGACTGTTCGGCGTGATCACTGCGATCGAGTTCGCCCTCCACCCCGCAGACACTCTCTTCGGAGGCAGCATCGTCTTCCCGATCACTGTCGGCATCGACGCCATCGTCACCGGTTTCGACCTGGCCGCAGTCGACCCGACGCTCGGCCTCGACATCTCCTTGGCCCGGTTCCCCGACATGCCCCAGCTCCCGCCACCCCTCCGCGGCCAGACCATAGCCTCGGTGGCGTTCGTGCACATCGGGGATGCTGCATCCGCCGCTCCGATCGTGGACAGGCTGCGGTCCATCGGGACTCCCCTGCTCGACGGCCTCACCTCGTTCACGATCGGCGGACTTGCCGCGGTGGCCGCCGAACCGACGGACCCGATGCCGACGGTCGACTGGGGCGGAGCCGTCGACGGGTTCGATCGCGCCACGGCCACGGAGTTCGTCGGAGCGTTCCTCGCGGGCGTGGAGGGCGGGCTCAGCCGTGTGAGCGTGCGACCGCTCGGAGGCGCCATCGCGGCGGATCCCGATGTCGACGACGCCGCGATCGGTGCGCTAGATGCACAGGCGCTGATCAGTTCGGGAGTGCTCGCCTTCACCCCCGAGATGGCTGCCGGGGCGGATGCCGCCCTCGAACCGCTCCGCCGATTCGCAGCCGCCCACCCCACGACCGGCATGGTGCCGACCTTCCTCGGCAGTGGCACGGGGCTGGCCGATGCCTTCGACGCGGGCGCGCTCGATCGGCTGCGTGCCGTGAAGGATCGCGTCGACCCGGGCGGCCTCATCCGCAGCAATCGGGCGCTGCCGGAGTAGCCCGGATCGGTCAGGGCTAGGCGCTCGCGCGCTCCTCAGCCACCCGCTGACCCACGACGGCCGAGACGCCGTCCTGGCGCATCGAGACGCCGTAGAGCGCATCCGCGATCTCCATCGTGCGCTTCTGGTGCGTGATCACGATCAACTGGCTCGACTCGCGCAGGTCCTGGAAGATCGTGAGCAGGCGTCCGAGGTTGGCGTCGTCGAGGGCGGCCTCGACCTCGTCCATGATGTAGAACGGGCTGGGCCGCGCCTTGAAGATCGCGATCAGCAGCGCGACGGCGGCGAGCGAACGCTCACCGCCCGACAGCAGCGACAGACGCTCGATCTTCTTGCCGGCCGGCTTCACCGCCACCTCGATGCCGGTGGTGAGCATGTTCTCGGGGTCCGTGAGGGTGATGCTGCCGACTCCGCCCGGGAACAGGATCGGGAACACCTCGCCGAACGCCGCCTGGGTGTCGTCGAAGGCCGCGGCGAAGATGACCTGCATCTTCTCGTCGATCTCCTCGATGATCGTGATCAGATCCTTGCGGGTGTTCGTGAGGTCGGTGAGCTGCTCCGTGAGGAACTTATGCCGCTGCTCCAACGCGGCGAACTCCTCGAGGGCGAGCGGGTTCACCCGACCGAGCTGGGCGAAGGTGCGCTCGGCCTTCTCGAGGCGCTTCTTCTGCTCGGCGCGATCGAAGACCGTCGGCTCTCCACCCTCGACCTCGGCAGGCACCGGCTCCTCTGGGCCGTACTCGGCGACCAGCACGTCTTCCACGAGCCCCAGCTCGGATCCTGCCCGCTCCAGCAGGCTCGACAGGTGCAGCTTCTTCTCGTAGATCTGCAGCTCGAGCCCGTGCACGTTCTCGGTGATGGCGTTCAACCGTTCCCGGGTGGCCGCCTCATCGCGGCGAAGCGCGACGAGCTCCTCGTTCTGGCTGGCGCGCTGGGCCTCGGCCGTCGCGAGTTCGAGCCTGGCCTGGGCGACGGATGCGTCGACCGACGTGAGCACGGCAGGCAGCGCCTCGGTCACGGCCGTGGCGGATTCCACCTGGCGACGCCGGATGACGGCACGTCGCGCTGCCTCCTCGGCGGCCGCGCGCTCCGACTCGCGCTGGCGCACCAGCGCAGCCGACCTGGCCTGCTCGGCGCGCACCCTCTCACGCGCGGTCTCGAGCGACAGGCGCGCCTCGACCTCGCGCTCGCGAGCCGACTCGAGCTCGACGAGCAGACTGTCGCGGGCCGAGACGTCGAGGATGGGACGCGGCTTCGAGGTGGCTGCGTCCAGGGCCGATCGCGCTGCCGTGGCGGTGCTCTCGGCCTCCGCCACACGCTCCGCAGCGAGCTGCAGTGCGGCGTGGAGGCGGGCCTGCTCGGCGCCGGCCGCCTCGGACTGCACTCTCGCACGGTTCAGCTTCTCGGCCGCTGCTGCCAACTGCGAGTCGAACTCGCGGAGGGCCGCAAGGGCCGACGCCGACTGCTCCTTCGACACCTGCAGGATGCCTCGCTGCTCCGCGAGCGTGAACCGCGACCGCTCGATGATCGAGGTCACGTCGTTCAGGCGCTCCGCCGCGGCGTCACGCTCGGCGACGAGCTCGAGACGCGAACGCTTGGCACCGCTGCCGCCGCGCAGCACGAAGGTGGTGAGAACGTCGCCAGCCCGGGTGATGACGGTGACGGGGGTCGCGGCATCCGCGAGGCCGCTGCGCCAGGCCGCACGAGCGGCGGAGAGGTCGTCGACGATCACGGTGTTGGCCAGCAGGCTGAGAACGCCGTCGGGGGCGTTGACGACTCCGGATGCCGCGACGTAGCCGTCGCCGGGGGCTGCGGCCGTCACGGCGCGATCTGGTCGGGCAACGACGACCTCCACCCGGCCGAGCTCCTCGGCGATCGCGTACTCGACGGCGACCGTGGCGGCGTCGAGATCGTCGGCCAGGACGGCGTCGGCGAGGGTTCCGAGGGCTGCGGCGATGGCCGCCTCGTAGCCGGGGTGCACCTGCACATGCTCCGCGACGAGTCCGAGGACGCCGGCGAGCCTGGCCGCGACGAGGGCGGCCGAGCCGTCCTTCTGGTCGAGCGCCGACGACAGGGCGCCGGTCTTGGCGGCGAGGGCGTCGCGTTCGCGTTCGTGGCCGTGCAGTTCGTCGCGGATGCGCTCGATCTCGGCCTCGGCCTCGAACAGCGCTCCCTGGGCGAGTTCGTAGGCCTCGTCGAGGTCGGTCTCGCCGACATCCGCCGTCGCGGCCTCAGCCTCGAGCAGGGCGAACTCGGCCCGGACGGCGCTGTGACGTTCGCGCGCGGCCTCGAGCGCGTCCTCCTGGCGCAGCACCTCGCCGCGCACGGCGGCGAGGCGGGAGGCCGCGGCATCCGACTGCCCGGTGAGCTTGGTGATCTCGAGATCGTGCCGGGACACGAGAGCACTCTGGGAGGCGATCTCCTCGTCGACGCCGTCGAGCGAGTGACGGGCAGCAGCCGTGGCGAGCTGGGCGTGTTGCAGCGCGGCCTCGGCGAGCACCACGACCTCCTGCAGGCGCACGATCTCGGCCGCGGCATCGTCGAGCATCTGCGAGCTGACCGACGGACCGGCATCCGGAGCCTCGGACTCGCCTCCGAGCAGGGCGATGCGCTGGTTGGCGAGGGTGTACAGGCCACGGAGCCGCTCCTGCACCGACTCCAGGCCGAAGGCGGTGCGGCGTGCGCCGTCGACCGCGTCGCCGACCTGCTCCTGCTCGATGCGCTGGATGCGCAACTGCTTCTGGTCGAGCTGCGCCTGCAGCACGATGCGTTCGCTGTGCCGTTCGTGCTCGCTGCGGGTGTAGCCGTCGAGCGCGGTGCGCAGGGTGAGCACCTCGTCGGCGAGCAGCCTGGCGCGGGCGTCGCGCACGATGGCCGCGATCGACTGCGCCTCGCGGGCGATCTCGGCCTGGCGACCGAGGGGCTTCAGCTGGCGCCGGATCTCGCCGGCGAGGTCGGACAGACGGGTGAGGTTGGTCTGCATCGCCTCGAGCTTGCGCACGGTCTTCTCTTTGCGGCGACGGTGCTTGAGGATTCCGGCGGCCTCCTCGATGAAGCCGCGGCGCTCCTCGGGGCTGGCGCGCAGCACGGCGTCGAGCTGGCCCTGACCGACGATCACGTGCATCTCCCGGCCGAGGCCGGAGTCGCTCAGCAGCTCCTGCACGTCGAGCAGGCGGCAACCCTGTCCGTTGATCGCGTACTCGCTCGATCCGTTGCGGAACAGCGTGCGGCTGATCGTGACCTCGGTGTACTCGATCGGCAGCGCGCCGTCCGAGTTGTCGATGGTGAGTGTGACCTCGGCGCGGCCGAGCGGCCCGCGGGTCGAGGTGCCCGCGAAGATGACGTCCTCCATCTTGCCGCCGCGGAGGGTCTTGGCGCCCTGTTCGCCCATCACCCAGGCGAGGGCGTCGACGACGTTCGACTTGCCGGAGCCGTTCGGGCCGACCACGCAGGTGACGCCGGGTTCGAAGGCGAAGGTGGTCGGCTGCGCGAAGGACTTGAACCCCTTCAGGGTCAGGCTCTTCAGGTACAACGCGTGCCTCTTTCCACCGGGCGGATGCTTGCCACAACGGTACCGGACACATGGCCTTCAGCCCGGCAGGTGGCTAGGCTGGTCGGCTGCCCGTTCTCGACCCGGAAACGCAGCGCGGAAGGAGGGCATCGCATGCCCACGCGATTCACCATCGAACCGCTCGTGATCCCCGAGGCACCCGGTGCCGCCGGCTGGTCGGACTTCGAGGCCGCCAACGCCGTGCGCAATGTCTGCGAGGCCGCGGCCTACGGCACCGACGACCTGGCCCTCCGTGCCGAGGAACGGCTCCCGATGTGGATCAACACCGAGTTCGAGCCGCGGCACGGCCTCATCGCCCGGATGGACGACGCCGTCGTCGGCCGAGCGGTCGTCGACACCCTCGCCGACCCGGCGTCGAAGCACGCCTGGTTGGAGGTGCTCGTGCGTCCCGAGGCGCGCGGACTCGGAATCGGCGCTGTCCTCGCCGACGCCATCGAGCAACTCGCCCACGACGACGGCCGCTCGACGTTCATCGTCTACGCGGCCTCACCCGATGCGCCGGGCCCGCGCCTCGATGCGCCCACGGGATTCGGTTCGGTGCCGCTGGAGAACACCGAGGTGCGCTTCCTCCTCGCCCGCGGCTACAGGCTCGAACAGCTGAATCGCGGCAGTCGACTGGCGCTGCCGGCCGACCCCGAAGCGCTCAGTCGTCTCGAGGCGGACACGGCCGCGCATGCGGCATCCGACTACGACGCCGTCACCTGGATCGGTTCGACGCCGGCGCAGTTCCGCGCCGACATGGCGCACCTGCACACCCGGATGAGCACCGACGCGCCGACCGCCGGACTCGAGGAGCCGGAGGACGTCTGGACCGTGGAGCGCATCGACGCGGAGGACGCGACGCGGGCTTCCGCCGATCTCGTTCCGGTCACCGCCGCTGCCGTGCACCGGGTGAGCGGAGCCCTCGTGGCGTTCTCGACCACGTTCGTCTCGCCGGACAGCGCACGCGCGATCACTCAGGACGACACGCTCGTGCTGCGCGAGCACCGCGGGCACCGGCTGGGGACCCTCGTGAAGCTGGCGAATCTGAGGGCCGTCGAGGTCGCCTTTCCGGGGCGTCCGTCGATCATCACCTTCAACGCCGAGGAGAACCGGCCCATGCTCGACGTCAACGAGGCGATGGGGTTCGTGCCGATCGGGTATGAGGGCGCCTGGCGCCGAGACGCGTAGCGTCTCGACGCACAGGCGAAAGGCGGAAGCCCGAACCAAGGAAATCCCGCGAACACGACTGCTATCCCCGGCCACCCTCTCTCAGACGGCCGATGGACCATGAGAACCGGCTAGCCCGCCCCGCGCGGCCTCCGCTGGCACCGCGGGCAGAAGTGCGAGCCGCGGTTCATGAAGGTCTCGCGCACGATCGCTGTTCCGCAGCGCGGGCACGGCTTGCCCTGCTGACCGTAGGCGTTCAGCGAGTGCGAGAAGTAACCCGACGCGCCGTTCACGTTCACGTACTGCGCGTCGAAGCTCGTGCCGCCCTCGGCCAGGGCCTTCTCCAGGACGTGCCGCACCTCGCTCAGCAGCAGTCGCGCCTTCACCCGTGACAGGCCGGCCGACGGGGTGTCGTAGTGCACCTTCGCGGCCCAGAGGGCCTCGTCGGCGTAGATGTTGCCGATGCCGCTCACCAGGTTCTGGTTGAGCAGCGAGCGCTTGATGCCCGTACGTGTTCGGGCGAGCGCCGCAAGGAACGCCATGTCGGAGAACGCCGGATCGAGCGGGTCCCGCGCGATGTGCGCGACCTGGCTCGGGATGGATCGGTCCCAGTCTCCGGATGCCGCTCCCCCGTAGCCTGCGACGGCACCGTCGGCGGTGGGAACCATGGCGTCGACGGCCATCGAGCCGAAGATGCGCTGGTCGACGAAGTTCACCCAGAGCTCGCCGTGGTCCGGATGATCCAGGTGCAGACGGATCCGCAGGAGCCCGGCCTCCTCGTACCCCGGAGCGCGCAACAGCACCTGACCGCTCATGCCGAGGTGGGTGACGAGAGCGTCGCCCGAGTCGAGCGGAAGCCACAGGAACTTGCCGCGGCGCACCGCGGCCAGCATCCGTCGTCCCTCGACGAGGTCGACGAAGGGGCCTCTGGTGACGACGTGCCGCTTCAGGGAACGGGGCTCGAACACCTCGACGCCTGCGATGACGGCGCCCGTCACAGCGGGTTCGAGGCCGGCCCTGACGACCTCGACCTCGGGGAGTTCAGGCACGCCGGGCGCTACTTCGCCGAAGTGGACGACTTCGCGGCGACACCGTCGAGCAACGCCCAGGCCTCGAGGGCCGCAGCCATCTCGGCGTGCTTCTTGCTGGTGCCCTCGCCGGTCGCCGTGACGTCGCCGACGGTGACGGTCGCGACGAAGACCTTGGAGTGATCCGGGCCGCTCTCGCTGATGGAGTACGCGGGCGCCGACTTGCCGTGGCGGGCGGCGCTCTCCTGCAGGCTCGTCTTCGGATCCATCGACGCACCGAACCGATCGGGGTCGGTGAGCAGTGGATCGATCATGCGCAGCACGAAGGCCGTCGCGGCGTCGCCGCCGCGATCGAGATACACGGCGCCGATGATGGCCTCGACCGTGTCGGCGAGGATCGACGCCTTGTCGCGCCCGCCGGTCCGGGTCTCCCCGCGACCGAGCCGCACGTAGCTGCCGATGTCGTTCTGACGCGCGATCTCGGCGAGGGCGGCGCTGCTCACGAGACTCGCTCGCCGCTTGGCGAGTTCACCCTCCTCGAGCGTGGGGTACTCGCGGTAGAGCATCACCGTGACGGCCTGCCCGAGGATCGAGTCGCCCAGGAATTCGAGTCGCTCGTTCGTCGGGATGCCGCCGTGCTCGTAGGCATACGAGCGATGCGTCAGGGCAAGCTCGAAGAGCTCGGCATCGAGTTCGATGCCGAGCTGAGCGAGCAGGTCCTCTGGAGGGTTGCCCGAGGTACTCACGAGTGCGATGTCCGCAGTCCGAAACGAAAGGCGCGGGCCGACGTTGCCGTCAGCCCGCGATCCTGACGATCGATTCAGACGTCGGCGACCTTGCGGCCCTTGTACTCGAGGAACAGGGCGGTGCCTGCGGAGTCCTCGACGACCTTGGCGCGGTGCGGAAGGCTGTAGGTGACCTTGCCGTTCTCGACGGTCTTGACGAGCGTGGGGACCTCGGCCTTCCACTGCGAACGACGCGAGTGGGTGTTGCTGCGAGACTTCTTCCGCTTGGGAACAGCCATGATTCAACTCTCTTTCTGCTGTTCAGCGCGCTCCTGAGAGCTGTCGCTGATGTCTGAGGAAGCTCCCAGGCCTGCAAGCGCGGCCCATCGCGGGTCATGCTGCACTCGTTCACCGAGTTCCGGGTGTTCTTCGATCCGCAGCCCTGTCTCGGGATCGAGACCGGGGCAATCAGGCCGACACACCGGCTGGAACGGAAGTGCTAGCACCACCGCATCCCTGATGAGTGATTCAAGATCCACGTGGTCGTCTTGAACCTCATACTCGAAAGCTTCTCCAGAAGAATACGCGAAAAGCTCCTGAAACTCGACTTCGACAGGCAGGGAGATGTCTGTGAGGCATCGGCCGCACTCTCCATCGGCCGTCGCGGACACGTCGGCGGAGACCAGAACGCCCTCGTGCACCGACTCCAGACGCACGTCGACATCGACGGATTGACCGGCGCGCACCGCCACCAGCCCCTCCCCCATGTTCTCGGTCAGTGGGATGGTCAGGTCGTGCTCGCGCATCTCGCCCGGGCGGTGCAGGAGGTCACGGACGTTGACCATGTACGGGGTCTTCTCGAACTTGCTCACGAGGATCGATTCTACGCGGCGGCGGCGCTTCTTCCGCGGCCGGGGCCGAACGCCTCGGGACGCAGCGACCGTGGCAGGAGCGCTGCCCGCAGACGAGCTCGCACGTCGACACCGGAGCGCAAGGACGCCAGCACGACATCGAGGTCGTCGACGAGGGCCTCGTTGCGGTGCCGGGCCTCCGCGCCGGGCCGGGCGTACCGCTCGTGTTCGACGGCGTCGCGCAGGCGCTCGAGCGCGGCGGCAACGGCATCCGTCAGACCACCGGATGCTGACAGCCGGCTGGCAAGATGCCGCGCGGTCTCGGTATCGGGCACGCCGAGGCCCAGGTCGACGGCGGAGTCGACGAGTTCGCGCCAGAGCAATGACGGTGACGCCCGGCCGGATGCGACTCGTCGGCGGCGCTGCAGGCGTCCCACCGTGCGGATGAGGAACGGGAGCAGCAGGATCAGCACCGCACCCAGCACGACGAGCGACACCTGGAGCCAGAGCAGGGACACCTGCGCCGCCGTGGCGACCCCGCCCGAGTTCTGCTCCCGGTCCTGCAGAGCGGCATCACGGTTCGCCTGGTCGTTCGTCGACGGCGCGAGCGGGGCCGTCGAGGCCTGTCCGACGCCACGCGCGTAGTCGGGAATCGACCCGCGACCCGTCGTCGGCTCGAAGGGCACCCACCCCACGCCGGGGAAGTAGAGCTCGGGCCAGGTGTGCAGGTCGTGGGTCGTCACGTTCCAGCGCGGCAGGCCCTCCATGGTGTCGCGGGTGCTGTCACCGGGAAGGTAGCCGAGGGCGATGCGCGACGGGATGCCGAGGGTGCGCGCCATGACGGCCATCGCAGAGGCGAAGTGGATGCAATAGCCCTTCTTCACGTCGAGGAAGCGCGCGATGACGTCGAGGCTGCCGCCGTCGTATCCCTCGTCGACCGGGGCCTCGGTCGAGTAGGCGTAGGCGCTGCTCCGGAAGTAGCGCTGCAGCGCGATCGCGGCGTCATAGGGGTTCGCGACGTTCGCGGTCTCCTCCGCCGCCAACTCGCCGATGATGGCCGGAGCGTTCTCCGGCAGCTCGAGGTACTGCCTGATGGCTTCGGGGTAATCGGTGCCGCTGGCCCGCAGTTGTTCGGCCGTCGGCTTCAGCTCGAGGCCGGCGACCTTGTAGCTCTGCCCCTGCGTCGTCGACTTGTCGCTCGACACCGTGAGGGCGCCGTCGTCCCACTGCCAGTCGCCGTCGAGCCCATCGATGCTCGTCGCCGGGTACGGCACCGGAAGCCACGAGCTGATGACGGTGTCGATCTGCACCGTGGTACTGATCTCGTCGCGCTCGACGGCATTCGTCAGCCCCTCCGGGTCTCCGAACTCGTCCATCGTGTTCGTGATGTCGGTCGCGCCTCGCCCGGCCACCCACTCGAGGTCCTCCGAGAACGAGTCGAGGGTGAGCAGCTTGAAGTAGGGCTGGTCCTCTGCCGTCGTGCCGTAGTGCATCGCCAGGGACGCCTCGGGCCGGCGCAGGTCCTGGCCGAGGTCGATCAGCGGGCTCACTCCCGACCCGAACAGCACTCCGGTCTGCTTGTTGGAGATGACCGAGGAATCCGACAGGGCCGGGGTGGCGGCCGAGAGCACGAGCGCCGAGACTATGGCGATGGACCCGACCCCCAGCGAGCCCCAGACCGGCCCGGGGCCGCGTCGTTCCGGACCGCTGCTGCGGGGAGCTGCGCGACCGCGGTCGCGGGTGGCCGCCTCGCTACGGCGACGGATGCGCACGTCGACGCGCAGCAGGAGCAGGTAGGCGCAGGCCGTGAGGACGAGGGCCGCGAGGTCGGTTCCCGACTTGGTGATGAGGGCGGGAACCGAGACAGGGATGAGGATGAGGGCACCGGCGATGGCGGGGAACCGCAGCGTGATCGCGACGGTGTCGAGGGCGATCGCGAGCAGGCCGGCACCGACGGCGAGCAGGAACAGGATGCCCGGATAGACGACGGCCGGAACGGCCTGTTGCTGGATGGACAGCATGCCCGCCTCGGCCAGTCCGCCCCACTGCTCGACGGTCCCCGGCGTCGGTACGAGCCAGAGCAGACCCGAGCCGTTGCCGAAGAACAGGGTGAGCGTGACCAGCAGCACCCCGCCTGCGGCGAGCGGCACGACCGACCGCGCCCAGCCCAGGTGCCTGAAGGCGCCGGCTGAGACGAGGGTGATGGTCGAGACCGCGGCCATGACCCACCACCAGCTCGATGCACGCAGAACCGGGCCGAGCGCCATCGACGCGACCAGGAGGAGCACGACGAGGGCGCCGGTGAGAGGCCAGTAGTTGCGGCCACGTTCGGCGAAGCGGGGCGTGGTCTCAGACCGGCTCATCGACGGGCCTCCGCTCGCGTCCGGTCTGTTCCCAGGCCTGGGCGATACCGCGGGCATTGCGGAGCTGCACGCACCGCCAGCCGGCGTCCTCGAGCTGTTCGACGACCACCGGGGCGACGGTGTCGACCACGAAGGCGATGGCGGGCTCGGAGTAGGGCCGGAGCGCCGCGAGCTCCTGCGCCTCCCTCACGTCGACGTCGATCAGGACGGCGAAGGTCGGCAACCTGTTGCCCGGGTTCCGGATGGCGCTGCCCGGGGAATCGGCGCGGGTGTCGTGGCCGCCCCCATTGGCAGGCAGCACGAGGTTCGCGAGGCCCTCGAGCAGGTCGCGATCGCCGGCAGGAAGCCGGTACGGCGTCGGGGTGTCCCCGCGCAGGCCACCGCGCACGCGGTCCGTGGCGGGCGAGAGCTGGCTCGCCCCGGTCTCGATGACGTCGAGCCTGAACCCCGCATCGAGCAGGTGGATGCCGATGGATGCCGCCATCTCGAGCGAGAGCTCGAAGGCGCCGTCGAGGCGGGGTCGGGTGATGGTGGAGCCGCCGCGCACGCCGACCGAGTGGGTGGTGTCGATGATGAGCCGGGCCTCGGGGTTGCTGCGCTGCTCCTCCTGACGCACCATGAGCTCGCCGTGGCGTGCCGTGGCCGGCCAGTTCATGCGGCGCAGCGGGTCGCCGGGGCGGTACTCGCGGGCGATCAGCTCGTCCGAGTTCGGGTTCGAATGACGCAGCAGTTCGTGCATGCTGCCGTCGCCGTTGGTGAGCGACAGCGCGTTGCCCGGCAGCGGGCTCACGCGCGGTGTCACGACGAGGTCGTGCGGAACCCCGGCCGTCTGCTCGCCCGACGCGAGCCCGAATGGATCGGCCCGGTCGAGGATGAGCGGCCCGATGCCGAACACTCCGCGGCGGCGTGGGGTCAGGGTGTACTCCAGGCGAGCGGTGTCGCCCTCGTCGACCCGCCCGTGGCGCCCGAGGCTCGGCATGAGGGCGCTCGCCGGCACCGAGATGCCGGATTCAGCCTGGTCGCGCCAGCGCGCGCCGTAGCTCGGGCGCACCGAGAGGTTCTGGACGACCAGCGAGACGACGGCCTCCGACCCGGCAGGCACGATCACCGGGGAGAAGGAGCGGGTCACGTGCACCCGCATCCGTCGCACGAGCACGTAGCCCATGGCGACCAGCGGGATGGCGATCAGGAAGCAGGCGACGAAGAGCGCGTCACGGCGCTCGAGGAAGAGCCCGTACAGGAACATCGCGATGCCCGCCGCAAGGAAGGCCCAGCCGCGCACGGTCGGGCGTGGCCACCACAGCTTCTGGGAACGGACGTCGTCGGCCATCGTGCGGATCAGGACCGCTTCTGGTTTCCGAGGGGCACCGCGGTCTCGGAGACTATGCGGAGCACGATCTCCTCGATGAGCGCCGAGCTGTCCTGGTGGTGATGTCCGAGGGCACGACTGGTCGGGACGAGCCTGTGTCCGAGAACGGCGACGGCGAGCTCGTCGATGTCGTCGGGCAGCACGAAGTCGCGGCCCTGGAGGGCGGCATGCGCCTTGGCGGCGCGGATGAGCTGCAGTGTGGCGCGTGGGCTGCCTCCGAGGCGCAGGTCGCGGTCATCGCGGGTCGCGCGCACGAGGGCCACGGCGTACTCCTTGACGCCGGGAGCGGCGAACACTCCCCGGGCCGACGACATCATCGCCCGAAGCTGCTCGAGGTCGACGACGGCCCCGATCTGCTCGAGGGGGCTCGTGACGTCGCGGGTGTTGAGCATCTCCACTTCGTTCTCGGTGTCGGGGTAACCCATCGAGATGCGGGCCATGAACCTGTCGCGCTGGGCCTCGGGAAGGGCGTACGTGCCCTCCATCTCGATCGGGTTCTGCGTGGCGACGACGGTGAACGGCGTCGAGAGCAGGTAGGTGGTTCCGTCTACGGTGACCTGGCGCTCCTCCATGCACTCGAGCAGTGCCGACTGCGTCTTGGGAGAGGCGCGGTTGATCTCGTCTCCGATGACGATGTTCGCGAACACGGCGCCGGGCTTGAACTCGAAGCGTCGCTCGGCCTGGTTGTACATCGAAACGCCGGTGACATCGCTGGGCAGCAGGTCGGGCGTGAACTGGATGCGGCTGACCGTACTGTCGACGGACTTCGCCAGCGCCTTCGCCAGCATCGTCTTGCCGACGCCCGGCACGTCCTCGATGAGCAGGTGGCCTTCGGCAAGCAGAACGGTGAGCGCCGTGCGCACGGCGGCGTGCTTGCCCGCGATGACGCTCTCGACGTTCGCGATGATCGCGTTGGCGTGCCGCAGCACCTCGTCGAGGGGCATCGCGACGGTGTCGTCGGCTGTGGCCACCGAGGAGTCGGTGGGGATTCGGGTGGCTGAGCTGTTCATCGGAGTGACCCCTGGAGGAAATCGGCGACGGCCCGAGGCACGTAGGGGGCCACGTCGCCCCCGAGAGCCGCGACCTGTCGGACGAGGGAACTGGACACGTGGGCGTGTGCAGGATCGGGGAGCATGAAGATGGTCTCCACGCCGGCGAGATTGCGATTGACGATCGCCATCGGGGTCTCATAGGCCACATCGACCTGGGAGCGGATTCCCTTCACCAGCACGGATGCCCCGACCTCGGTGCAGTAGTCGACGAGCAGGCCGACACTCCACGATGCGACGACGATGTTGCCGCCGGCACCGGACTCGGCGATGGCCCGTTCGATCAGGCTGACCCGCTGGGCGATGGGGAGCAGGGCGTTCTTGTCGGGATTGTGCACGACGAGCACGTGCAGCTCGTCGAACAGGCCCGCGGCACGCTCGATCACGTCGAGGTGACCCAACGTGGCTGGGTCGAACGAACCGGGAACGACGGCGATCCTGCGCATGGGTTTCACCCTAGCCTTTCGGCATCACTCCTCTGCTGGAGAGCGGGTGTGAATCCCCGAACAGGGGTCGTCACGCCTTGTTGAGGTATTCGCGCTCGGACTCGTCGAGTCGGCGGGCGACGGCCTCGCGCAGGTCGGGGTGGTCGGCGAACGCCGGGTCGACGTCGAGGATCTCCTGCACGGCTCGACGCGCGTCGGCGATGATGTCGCCGTCCTGGGCGACGCGCAGCAGTCGGAGCGACGAGCGCCCTCCCGACTGCAGTCCACCGAGCACGTCGCCTTCGCGGCGGAGCTCCAGGTCGGCCTGGGCGAGTTCGAAACCGTCGAGAGTAGCGGCGACGGCATCGACGCGTTGGCGGCCGAGCGACTCCTCGGCGGCGTTCGTCACGAGGAGGCAGAGCCCGGGAACCGAGCCGCGGCCGACGCGACCGCGCAGCTGGTGCAACTGCGAGACCCCGAACCTCTCGGCGTCGAGCACCACCATGGTCGAGGCGTTCGGCACGTCGACGCCGACCTCGATGACCGTCGTGGCCACGAGAACGTCGATGGTGCCGGCCGCGAACGCCTGCATGACGGCATCCTTCTCGTCACTCGACATGCGACCGTGCAGAGCCTCGATCCGGCGGCCGGCGAGATCGGGGTGGCTGCGGAGGGACTCGAGAGTGGCGGTCACCGACGCCAACGGCGCCTTGCTCTCGGCCTCGGCCTCGTCGAGCACGCCGCCGAGATCCTCGCCCTCCTCGGGCTGCTTGGCGTCGATCGCCGGGCAGACCACGAAGGCCTGCCTGCCGAGGGCCAGCTCCTCGGCCGTGCGCGTCCAGACCCGATTCCACCACCCCGGTTTCTCGGCCAGGGGCACGACGAAAGACTCGATGCCCGATCGGCCGGCCGGGAGTTCGCGGATGACGCTCACGTCGAGGTCGCCGAACACCGTCATGGCCACGGTGCGCGGGATCGGCGTGGCCGTGAGGACGAGCACGTGCGGAGGCGTGGCTCCCTTGAGTCGCAGCGCCTCGCGCTGGTCGACGCCGAAGCGGTGCTGCTCGTCGATGACCACGAGCCCGAGGTCGTAGAACGACACGGTCTCGCCGAGCAGGGCGTGGGTGCCGACGACGATGCGCGATTGGCCCGAGACGGCCCGGAGCAGCGCCTTGCGACGCTCAGCGGCGGAGAGCTGCCCGGTGATGAGGGTGGGCATGAGCTCTGCCGACAGATCAGGGCCGAGGGTGCGAGCGATGGAGCGCAGATGCTGCGCCGCGAGCACCTCCGTGGGGGCGAGCAGGGCCGATTGCCCACCCGACTCCGCAACGGCCAGCATGGCGCGGAGGGCGACGAGGGTCTTGCCGGAGCCGACCTCGCCCTGCACGAGGCGGTTCATGGGAGCCGTCGCTGCGAGGTCGCCGGCGATCTCGTCTCCCACCTCCTCCTGGTCGGCCGTGAGGGTGAACGGCAGGATGCCGTCGAAGCGCTCGAGGTAGCCTCCGGCGCGCGGCACCCGGGCCGTCGTGGCCGAGGCCCGGTGAATGGCGCGCTCCTGCAGCAGCGCGGCCTGCAGCACGAACGCCTCGGCGAAGCGCAGGCTGTCGCGTGCCCGCCTCCAGTCGGAGTCGGTCTGAGGCCGGTGCACGAGCTCGAGCGCCCTGGCGTGGGCGAGCAGCCCCTGCTCCTCTCGCACGGCCGCGGGAACGGCATCCCCCACACCGCGCAGGCCGTCGAGAGTGGTCGCGATGGCCTTCGCGATGTTCCAGCTCGACAGGCTTCCCGTCGCCGGGTAGATCGGGATCGGCATCTCCGACCAGCGCTTGCCGGCATCGGGGTCGTTCACGCCGCTGAGCGCCACCGAGTCGTCGTCGAACAACTCGTAGTCGGGGTGCGCCAACTGCAGGGCGCTGCGGTAGGCGGTGACCTTGCCCGCGAAGACTCCCCGCACGCCCGGCCGCAGTTCCTTCTCACGCCAGCCCTGGTTGAAGAAGGTGAGGGTCAGGATGCCGGCGCCATCGGAGATGGACACCTCGAGGATGTTCCCCCGACGGTTCTTCATCGAGCGCCCGCGCACCTCGCGCACCTCGGCGACGATGGTCACGTTCTCATCGAGGGGCAGACGATCGAGCGCCGTCAGTTCGCCGCGGCGCGCGTAGCGGCGCGGATAGTGGCTGAGCAGGTCTCCGACGGTGCGGATGCCGAAGGCCTTCGCCAGCGGCGTGGCCGTGCGCGGCGCCAGCACCGTCGCCAACGGTGCGTCGAGCGGACTCGTCGGCGCGCCGACGGAACCTGACGAGGCGTCGGTCGAGGTCATTCCTCGATCGTAGAGCGATCCTCCGTCAGGGCACGGATCTCGGCGGCCACGTACGGGTCGTCCGGCCGCTTCTCGGCGAGGGAGCGCTGCTGCACGAGAGCCTCGTCGGTACGACCGAGGGTGCGCAGGCATCGTGCGACAGCCCATCGCCCGATGAAGCGCTGGTCGGCCGTTCCCACCTCGCGGGCGTACTCGAGGGCGCGTTCGAAGTGCGGCAGGGCCTCGGCGGCTCGGCCGCCGTCGTGCAGGTACCAGCCCAGGTTGTTGTGCAGCGCGACGCCCCAGCGGCGGGTGCGCGGCTGGCCCGCGCGCTCGAGCACGGCGAAGCCGACCTCGGCCCATTCCTCCTCGTGCCCCGCGTCGGCGATGGCGAGCATGTGCAGGGCATCCAGGGTGAGGAACGTCACACGACCGGATGCCGCACGCCGGGCGGCCTTCGTGAACAACGGGACAGCCACGACGGGCTCGCTCTGCGCCAGCCGCAGCCTGCCGCGCTCCAGCGCTATGCGCGCCTCGACGATGGGCGATGACGGCACGATCGAGTCGAGCACGGCCTCGGCGTCGTCGTACTGCTCCATCAGCCCGAGGGCTCGCGCCAGCTGAGTCGCGATCTCCTCGCGGGCCTCCTCGCTGTAGGCGAGGTCGTCGGCGGCCGCCTGGAAGCGCTCCGCTGAGGCCGCTGGATCCGAGAAATCCCACAGCGTGTCCAGGATGGACTGGTCGATGGTCTGGAGCTGATTCGTCGTGTCCCCCACCCGTCCATCATCACACCCATGTCCGTGCGCGGGTAGGCTCACTTCGTTATGACGCGCATCGTCTCCGGCTTCGCCGGTTCCCTCACCCTCGCCGTGCCCCGGAGCGGTACCCGCCCCACCAGCGACAGGGTGCGGGAGGCCATCTTCTCGGCGCTCGACGCCCGCGACGAGATCCGCGGGGCTCACGTGCTCGACCTGTACGCGGGCACGGGGTCGCTCGGTCTCGAGGCCGCCAGCAGGGGTGCGGCATCCGTGGTGCTCGTCGAACGGAATGCCGCGGCCGCGGCGATCTGCCGCAAGAACACCGAGTCCGTGCTGCGCACGGCCCCGACCGGCGGGAAGCCCCGCGTCAGCGTCGCCGCTCAGTCGGTGCAGCACTATCTCGAGGGCGTCGTCGGTGACTTCGACCTCGTCTTCCTCGACCCGCCCTACGATCTTCCCGGCGACGAGCTCGACCGCGCCGTGGCCCTTCTCGTACACCATCTCTCCCCGGGGGCGACGGTCTTGATCGAGCGCAGCACCCGCTCCGGCCGGCCGACGCTCCCCCACGGCCTCGAGCTCGACCGCGAGAAGAAGTACGGCGACACCACCCTGTGGTGGGCCACTGCGGCGACGGCGACCCACAGGACCGCCGAATAGCACCGGCTGGCGCCGACCGAGCGGCGACCTAGCGCCGACCTAGCCCGCGGCGCCGTCCCACCCGCTGTAGGGATCCCAGCCGACGGCGTCGTGAGGCGTGCCGTCGACGCTCACCGTGCCCGAGCCCTCGGTCACCCTCCCGATGACGCGGAAGGGAGCCGGAACGACCGAATCATGCGGGAAGGTCGCCAGCAGGCCATGGTCCTCGCCGCCGCCCAGGGCGCGCTCGATGTCGTCGCCGAGCGTCGCCGAGTCGAAGTCGATGCCGACCCCACTCGACCGGGCGATGCGCGCCGCATCGAGGGACAGGCCGTCCGAGACGTCGAGCATGGCGGTCGCACCGCCGATCGCGGCGACGGGGCCGGCACCGATCGGCGGAGTCGGGGCGAGCTGGGCGTCGATGGCCGACGGATGCCGCAGGCGGAGCTCTGCCGCGAGTTCAGCGTCGGGCCGCCCCTGTGCGTCGACCCCGGCACGGAACAGCAGGCCGAGCCCCTCGGCGGCGAGGCCGAGCTGTCCGGCGAGAGCCACGACGTCGCCGGGGCGGGCTCCCGATCGCAACACCGGGGCGCGGCCCTGCAGGTCGCCGAACGCCGTGACGGCGACGGTGAGGGTGTCGGATGCCGAGAGGTCGCCGCCCACGACACCGCAGCCGGGCGACAGAGCCCCACAGGCCGCCCGCAGACCGTCGGCGAAGCCCTCGACGACGGAGACGTCCAGCGACGGAGGCACCGCGAGGGCCACGACCAGGGCTGTCGGCACCGCTCCCATCGCAGCCACATCCGAGAGGTTGGTGGCTGCGGCCTTCCAGCCCAGATCGAACGGCGTCGACCAGGCCAGCCTGAAGTCGGGTCCGTGCACCATCATGTCGGTCGTGACGACGAAGCGCGCATCCGGAGCCGAGATCACGGCGGCATCGTCACCGGGTCCGACGATGGCCGCGTCAGCGTCCGGAAGCCGCGGGAAGATCCGGGCGAGCACGGCCAGCTCACTCAGCTCGCCGACGGTCGTGCTCGAAGCCTCAGTCATTCCTCACACGGTAGCCTGAAAGCGATGTCACTCCGTTCTGCGCTGCGTTCCGCGGCGCTCCCCTGCACCCTCGTCCTCGCCGCGGTCGCCCTCACGGGCTGCGCATCCGCCGTCTCGCTCGAGCCCGCGGCCGATGCGAAGGACACGGCCTGCGCAGACGTCGTCGTGCGCCTTCCTCCCACCGTCGCAGACCAGGCAGCGCGGGAGACGGGCGCCCAGGGCACTGGCGCATGGGGCGACCCGGCCTCCGTGCTGCTGCGCTGCGGCGTTCCCACGCCGGGCCCGACGACGGACGAGTGCGTGAGCGTGAACGGCGTCGACTGGATCCAGGACGACTCCGACGCCCCGACCTATCGCTTCACGACGTTCGGTCGAACTCCGGCGGTGGAGGTCATCCTCGACTACGACAGAGTGAGCGGAGCGACGACCCTGGCCGACCTCGCCTCGGCGGTCTCCGTCATCGAGCCGACGGCGCAGTGCACCGACGTCACCGATGTGCCGGAACCGACCAGCACTGCGACGCCGGCCGGCTGAGAACATCCGGCGCGCACCGTCGCGACGGTGTCAGCCGACCCTGACCCCGCGCGCCACGGCGACGCGGATGAGCTCGTCGATCAGCTCGGGGTAGCTGAGCCCCGAGTTCAACCAGCAGGTCGGGAACATCGAGATGGGCGTGAAGCCGGGCATCGTGTTGATCTCGTTGATCACGAAGCCAGCGTCGGTGAGGAAGAAGTCGACCCGGGACAGCCCTTCGGCGCCGATGGCCTCGAACGCCGCGATGGCGATCTCGCTCATCTCGGCGAGCTGCTCGTCGCGCAGGTCCGCCGGGCAGGTGAGCTGCACGCCGGGGGCGTCGAGGTACTTCGCCTCGAAGTCGTAGAACTCCCGCCCCGACATGATGACCTCACCGGCGACGGAGGAACGCGGGCTCTCGCCGTGGGCGCCTCCGAGGATGGCGATCTCGAGCTCGCGGCCGACGACGCCGGTCTCGACGAGCACCTTGTCGTCTTCGGCGAAGGCGGTCGCGAAGGCCGCGTCGAACTCGTCGGGCTCAGACACCTTGCTCACGCCCACGCTGGAGCCCGCCCGGGCGGGCTTGACGAACACGGGCAGGCCGAGGCCGGCGACGGACGCGCGCACGGCGGCGGGGTCACGGTCCCACTCCTGGGCCGTGATGGTGCGCCACGGGGCCACCTCGATGCCCGCGTGCTGCAGGACCAGCTTGGTGAAGTGCTTGTCCATGCCGAGCGCGCTCGCGAGCACGCCGGATCCCACGTAGGGCAGGCCGACGAGTTCGAGCATGCCCTGCAGTGTGCCGTCCTCGCCGAAGGGGCCGTGGAGGATGGGGAAGACCAGGTCGACGTCGCCGAGCGAGCGTTCGCCGGCGGCATCCGTCACCCGCAGTTCGCGGGTGGCAGCACTCTCGGGCCACGTGATGCGTGTGCCGTTGTCGACGACCTCGGGCAGTGCCTGCGGGTCGAGGGCGAAGCGGTGGGCATCATCGGACTCGAGCACGAAGGCTCCGTCGCGGGTGATGCCGACGGGGATGACGTCGTACTTCTCACGGTCGATCGCCGAGAGAACTCCCCCCGCCGTTGCGCAGCTGATGGAATGCTCGCTTGACCGACCGCCAAACAGCAGCACCACCCTGAGCTTGTGCGTCATCGAGATTCCTTTCGCCCTGGGGCTCGTCCGAGTCTGTCGTGAGGTGGGGTGCGATGTCGGCAGGCTTGAGAGTACCCGCCAGCACCTGTCGCACCTGCTCGACGATGGGCATGTCGACGCCCTTCGCCTTGGCCAGTTCCAGAACCGGGCCGACGGATGCGAATCCCTCGGTGGTCTGCTTCATCTGCTTCGTGACGTCGGCCATCGAGAGCCCCTGCCCGAGAAGGCGCCCCGCCGTGTTGTTGCGCGAGAGCGGCGACTGGCAGGTGGCGATGAGGTCGCCGAGTCCGGCGAGGCCGGAGAGCGTCTCCACCTGGGCGCCGTGCGCGACGGCGAAGTCCGTCATCTCGACGAGACCGCGGGTGATGATCGACGCCTTGGTGTTCTCGCCGTAACCGACGCCGTCGACGATGCCGATCGCCACGGCGATGAGGTTCTTGAGCACCCCGCCGAACTCGGTGCCGATGACGTCGGTGTTGACGAACGTGCGGAAGTACCCCGTGCTCGCCAGCTTGGCGACGGCCTGGGCGGTCTCGAGGCTGGTGGAGGAGACGACGGCTGCCGTCGGTTGCTCCTTGGCGATCTCGAGGGCGAGATTGGGTCCGGAGACCACGGCGATCTGCTCCGCCGGGATCGGCAGGGCCTCGCCGATGACCTCGCTCATGCGGAGGTCGGTGCCCTTCTCGACGCCCTTCATGAGCGACACGACGATCGCGTTCGCACCGAGGTGCGGGCGGGCCGCTGCGAGGGTCTCGCGCAGGGACTGGCTGGGAACAGCCAGGAAGACCTGCTCGGCACCCGCGAGGGCGAGGTCGAGGCGTGAGGTCGCGCGGAGCGAGACGGGCAGGTTGATGCCGGGGAGGTAGTCGCTGTTGCGCTTGGCCTCCTGGATCTCGCGCGCCAGCTCGGGGCGTCGCGCCCAGATCATGACGTCGGCGCCGCCGTCGGCGAGGATCTTGGCGAAGGTGGTGCCCCAACTGCCGGCTCCGAGGACCGCGACTCTGGTGCCCCGCTTGACGGTGGAGGGCTTCGGCGGCTTAGCCATCGAAGCGGCCGGTCTCGGTCTGCTTATGCGTGGCCGGGTCCCAGCGCTCGGCGGGGACGGGCTCGCCGCGGAGCTCGGCGAGCAGCACCGTGACGGCATCCATGACCCGGTTCGTCGCCTCGGCCAGCAGCGCCGGCTCGAGAGGCCGACCCCGGAAGTCATCGAGGTCGACCGGGTCTCCGAATGACACGTGGATGGGCTTGCGGCGGAACAGCACGAGCTTCTTGCCGTAGCGCGGCATCAGCGCCTGGGTGCCCCAGTGGGCCACCGGGATGACGGGGATGTCCTGCTCGAGGGCGATGCGCACGGCGCCGGTCTTGCCGCGCATCGGCCACAGGTCGGGGTCTCGCGTCAGCGAGCCCTCGGGGTAGACGACGACGAGGCGTCCCTTCTCCACGAGGTCCTCGGCGGCGCGCAGGGCCTGGTGGCCGTTGCCGCCGGCCCGCTCCACCGGGATCTGCCCCGACCAGCGCAGCAGGGCGCCGATGCCGGGCACCGAGAACAGCGAGGCCTTCGCGAGGAAGCGCGGCTGACGCCCCTGCTTGAACACGGCCACGCCGATCACGAGAGGGTCGATCTCGCTGTAGTGGTTCGGCGAGAGCACGAGGGCTCCCTCGGCGGGGAGCTTCTCGGCGTTGTGGAACGTGAACTTGATCGAGAGGTTCATCGGAGGGAGCGCGATGGCCGCCAGCAGCCAGAAGATCCCGGGCTTGCGGGACTCCCGGGGCGCGCGTCTCGTCGGCGAGGTGGTGCTGGGCATCCCCCTATTATCCTTCGAGAACGAAGTCGGCTCCGAGCTGCTGCAGCTTTCCGATGAAGTTCTCGTAGCCGCGGGCGATGATGCCCACGTTGGAGACCGTCGAGGGACCCTCGGCGGAGAGTGCCGCGATGAGGTGGCTGAAGCCGCCGCGCAGGTCGGGAACCTCGATGTCGGCGCCGTGCAGCTTGCGCGGACCCG
Source organism: Orlajensenia leifsoniae (assembly GCF_004570845.1). Classification (GTDB taxonomy): domain Bacteria; phylum Actinomycetota; class Actinomycetes; order Actinomycetales; family Microbacteriaceae; genus Orlajensenia; species Orlajensenia leifsoniae. The sequence goes on from NZ_SPQZ01000002.1 coordinate 806,383, forward strand.
AGATGATCGCCGAGTGCTGGAAGTTGCGCTGACCGAAACGGCACGCCTGACCGCCAAGGCAGTCCTTGTGCACCTGGATCTCGGCGCCCATCTCGACGAGGGCGTCGACGAAGCCGAAGCGCTGCTCGTAGACCGTCTCGTGCACGATCGACACGCCGTGCGCCTGGGTGAGCGCGACGACGAGGGGCTGCTGCCAGTCCGTCATGAAGCCGGGGTGCACGTCCGTCTCGATGAAGACGGGGTTGAGCGGGGTTCCGGGATGCCAGAAACGGATGCCGTCATCGTGGATCTCGAACTGCCCGCCGACCTTGCGGAAGACGTTGAGGAACGTGAGCATCTCGGACTGGCGGGCCCCGCCGACGAAGATGTCGCCGTCCGTCGCCAGTGCGGCGGAGGCCCAGCTGGCGGCCTCGTTGCGGTCGAACAGGGCGCGGTGCGTGTAGCCGTCGAGACGCTCGACACCCTCGATGCGGATGACGCGGTCGGTGTCGACCGTGATGATCGCGCCCATCTTCTGCAGGATATTGATGAGATCCATGATCTCGGGCTCGATGGCGGCGCCCTTGAGCTCGGTGATGCCCTCGGCACGCACCGCGGTCAGCAGCACCTGCTCCGTGGCTCCGACGCTCGGGTACGGCAGCTCGACCTTGGCGCCCTTGAGGCCGTTGGGGGCCGACATCCGGATGCCGCTCGGAAGCTTCTCCACGATGGCGCCGAACTTGCGCAGCACCTCGAGGTGGAAGTCGATGGGGCGGTCGCCGATGCGGCAGCCGCCGAGGTCGGGGATGAAGGCCTCGCCGAGACGGTGCAGGAGCGGGCCGCAGAAGAGGATCGGAATGCGACTCGAACCGGCGTGGGCGTCGATGTCGGCGAAGTGCGCGCTCTCGACGTTGGAGGGATCGAAGATCAGCTCGCCCTCTTCGAGGCCTTCGACGACGCGGACGCCGTGCACCTCGAGCAGGCCGCGCACGATGCGCACGTCGCTGATATTCGGAACGTCCTTCAGGACGCTGGGGGTCTCCCCGAGGACTGCCGCGACCATCGCCTTGGTGACGAGGTTCTTCGCCCCCTTCAGTTCGATCCGACCACGCAGCGGCTTTCCACCGTTGATCGTGATCTGGTCGACGCTGAGCCCAACGGCAGTGCCGTGGTTGCGTGCATCTTCGCCGAGTGTGTTCAAGTAATGCTTCTCCAGCTCTATGACTGCTTGACCGGCAGTGTTCGCGGTCGCCAGCTCTCGCGGGTCTGTTCGAATCGATCGATCCGATCCGCATCTCGCAGGGTCAGTCCGATGTCATCCAGCCCCTCGATGAGCCGCCACCTAGTGTAATCGTCAATCTCGAACGGGACGCTGAGCGACCCGGCCGTGACCTTTCGCTCAACCAGATCGACGGTCAGCTCTATTCCCGGCTGCGCCTCGATGATCGCCCAGAGTGCCTCGACGTCGGGCTCGGCCACCTCACCCGCGAGCAGGCCCTGCTTGCCCGAGTTCCCGCGGAAGATGTCGCCGAATCGGGGGCTCAGCACGACGTCAAAACCGAAGTCGCGCAGGGCCCAGACCGCGTGCTCACGCGACGAGCCGGTGCCGAAATCGGGTCCGGTGATCAGAATGCGGGCACCCTGGTACTCCGGGCGATTCAGCACGAACTCCGGGTCCTGGCGCCAGCCGGCGAACAGGGCATCCTCGAAGCCTGTCTTCGTGACCCGCTTCAGGTAGACGGCGGGGATGATCTGGTCGGTGTCGACGTTGGAGCGACGGAACGGAACGGCGATGCCGGTGACCTTCTCGAACTTCTGCATCAGCGTGCCTCCCCCTCGATCTGCAGATCCCACGGACTCGACAGGGTGCCGCGGATCGCGGTGGCGGCAGCCACCAGCGGCGAGACGAGGTGGGTTCGGCCGCCCTTGCCCTGGCGTCCCTCGAAGTTGCGGTTGGAGGTGGACGCGCAGCGCTCCCCCGGTGCCAGCTGATCGGGGTTCATGCCGAGGCACATCGAGCAGCCGGCGAAGCGCCACTCCGCTCCGAAGTCGGTGATGATCTTGTCGAGGCCCTCGGCCTCGGCCTCGATGCGCACGCGCGCCGACCCGGGCACGACCATGACGCGCACGCCGTCGGCCTTCTTCTTGCCCTGGATGACGGATGCGAAGGCTCTCAGGTCCTCGATGCGGCTGTTCGTGCAGGAGCCCATGAACACGGCGTCGACGGCGATGTCCTTGAGCGGGGTGCCCGCGGCGAGGTCCATGTACTCGAGCGCGCGCTCGGCGGCTGCACGCTCGTGGGGATCCTCGATCTCGACGGGGTTCGGGACCGTGTCGCTCAGGGAGACGCCCTGACCCGGGTTCGTGCCCCAGGTGACGAACGGCTCGAGCGCGTCGGCGTCGATGAAGACCTCGGCGTCGAAGGTGGCGCCATCGTCGGTGGCGAGGGTGCGCCAGTACGCGACGGCGTCGTCCCAGTCCTGGCCCTCCGGTGCGTGGGCGCGGCCCTTGACGTAGTCGAAGGTGGTGTGGTCCGGTGCGACCATGCCGGCGCGGGCGCCGGCCTCGATCGACATGTTGCAGATCGTCATGCGGCCATCCATCGAGAGGGCACGGATGGCGCTTCCGCGGTACTCGAGCACGTAGCCCTGGCCACCACCGGTGCCGATCTTGGCGATGACCGCCAGGATGATGTCCTTCGCGGTCACGCCGGGGCGGAGGGTGCCCTCCACGGTGATCGCCATCGTCTTGAACGGCTTCAGCGGCAGCGTCTGGGTCGCGAGCACGTGCTCGACCTCGCTGGTGCCGATGCCGAACGCCATCGCTCCGAAGGCGCCGTGGGTCGAGGTGTGCGAATCTCCGCAGACGACGGTGATGCCGGGCTGCGTGAGACCGAGCTGCGGTCCGACGACGTGCACGATGCCCTGCTCGATGTCGCCGAGCGAGTGCAGGCGGACGCCGAACTCGGCGCAGTTGCGGCGCAGGGTCTCGATCTGCGTGCGGCTGGTGAGGTCGGCGATCGGCTTGTCGATGCCGATGGTCGGGGTGTTGTGGTCCTCGGTCGCGATGGTGAGATCAGGGCGGCGCACGGGACGACCGGCCATCCGCAGTCCGTCGAAGGCCTGCGGGCTGGTGACCTCGTGCACGAGGTGCAGGTCGATGTAGATGAGGTCCGGCTCGCCGTTCTCGCCCTTCGAGACGAGGTGGGCATCCCAGACCTTCTCTGCCAGAGTGCGCGGAGGCAGGGTGTCAGAGGTGTTCGCGTTCATTGCTGATGCACTTTCCATGATCGGTATTCAGCCAACGGGAAACGCCGCGACGAGGAAGGCCTGTCAGAACGAGGTCTCGTCGCGGCACCCGAGAAGAAGCTGAGGGCACTGCACACCATCAGAGTACACCGGTGGAACCGAGCGTTACTCCTCGGTGAAATGCGGCACTTCGTCCATCAGCTTGTGCCCGCGCTTCTTCGCATCGACGCGCGCCTTCACCAGGCTCGCGACGGTGGCCACGGCCATCGAGGCGATGATCACGATCAGCGATGTCCAGGTGTCGATCTCCGGAACCCAGTCGATGTGCTCGCCACCGTTGATGAAGGGCAGCTCATTCGTGTGCAGGGCGTGGAAGACCAGCTTCACACCGATGAAGAACAGGATGAAGGCGATGCCGTACTTGAGGTACTCGAGGCGCTCGAGCAGTCCGCCCAGCAGGAAGTAGAGCTGGCGGAGACCCATCAGCGCGAAGACGTTCGCGGTGAACACGATGAACGGCGACTGCGTGATTCCGAAGATCGCCGGGATGGAGTCCAGGGCGAAGATGAGGTCGGTCGTACCGATGGCGATGAACACGATGAGCACCGGGGTGAACATCTTCCTGCCGTCGACGACGGTGCGCAGCTTGATCCCGTGGAAGTCGGGCGCGATGGAGACCCGCTTCCGCAGCATCTTGATGAGGCCGCTCTCCTCGCCGTCGTCCTCGTGGTTGCCGAACGCCTGGTTGAACGCCGTGTACAGCAGGAAGGCGCCGAAGATGTAGAAGATCCAGCTGAAGTTCTCGATGAGGGCAGCGCCCAGGAGGATGAAGATGAGGCGCAGCACGAGGGCGATGATGATGCCCACCATCAGCACCTCCTGCTGGATCTTCCGTGGGACCGCGAAGCGCGCCATGATCACGACGAAGACGAACAGGTTGTCGATCGAGAGGCTGTACTCCGTCAGCCAACCCGCGAGGAACTCGCTTCCGTGCTGGGCGTCGCCGATCACGAACATCAGGCCGGCGAAGATCAAGGCCAGAGCCACGTAGAACACGACCCACAGCGTCGCTTCCTTGAACGACGGCACGTGGGGCCGCTTGATCACCAGCAGCAGGTCGGCGACGAGGATGATCGTGATCACGACGAGCGAGGTGATCTCGAACCAGACGGGAAGGGCAGACTCCATGGGGGGCCTTTCGCAGAAAGAGGGGAGGACGAACCGCTGAAAGTCTCTCCCGCATCGTATTCGATGCCATCGGGTCCGGGGCGGCTTCATTGCCACCCGTGATGACGGATCCGACGAGGTGGGATACTCCCCTTCGCCCGTTCAGCCTAACCGACTGCTGAGGCGCTCCCGTTCACGGCGATTGCGCAGGACCAGCCTCGATAGCATGGCGGGAACGAGGACCTTTCAGGAGACAAGACGTGAACGCCATGCCCCCGCAGCCCCGCAACACCCGCCCCTACCCGACGTCCACCTGGACGAACGGCATCGGCTATCTCATCTTCTTCAGCCGCTGGCTGCAGGCCCCGCTCTATCTCGGACTCATCGTGGCGCAGGCCATCTACGTGGTCGTGTTCATGATCGAGCTCTGGCACCTCGCCGAGGACGTGTTCCTGCACACGGCCGAGATCACCGAGGCGAACATCATGCTGGCCGTCCTCGGCCTCATCGACGTCGTCATGATCGCGAACCTGCTCATCATGGTGATCATCGGTGGCTACGAGACCTTCGTCTCGAAGATCAAGGTCGATGACCACCCCGACCAGCCCGAGTGGCTCTCGCACGTGAACGCGAACGTGCTGAAGGTCAAGCTCGCGATGGCCATCATCGGAATTTCCTCGATCCACCTGCTGAAGACCTTCATCGAGGTCGGCGACATGACCGAGACCGGCTCGGGCAACGACCTGGGCGAGGGCGAGAACTACACGCCGACGGGCGTCATGTGGCAGGTCATCATCCACGTGGTCTTCATCCTGTCGGCGCTGGCACTGGCCTGGATCGACCGCATGTCGTATCACCACGTCTCGCCCGGCGAGACCCACGACGGAGTCGTCGTGCCCCTGCCGCCGGTGCTTCCGTCTCGGGCGCGCGACTCGGCACCCGGCATCCGCGAATCGGATGACCAGTACGACGCGCTGCTCGGCTCGCGCGACTGATCTGAACGTGACGTCTGGGCCTCGCGGACACGTCACCGCGGGGCCTATATGTGTCGTGGCGAATACGTCGCGATGGCGAGACTTCACCATCCCGGATGCGGAATATGCGCGGCGCGACCTGCGCCTTAAACACGAAAACCCCCGGCTGAGCCGGGGGTTCTTTCGTGATGGTGACCCCAACCGGATTTGAACCGGTGCTGCCGCCGTGAGAGGGCGGTGTCCTAGGCCGCTAAACGATGGGGCCGTTTTTGCAACTTGAAAAGTATGCCACACCGTTTGCGTCATTCCAAATCGAGACGGGCGCACTCAGACGAGCATGTGGAGGGCTCCTGGGACCACCGCGATGTCGACGGGCATCGGGCCGACACGCTCTCCGTCCGCGTAGGCGACGATCGCCGTGTCCGTCTCGATTCGGACCGACGTCGCGCGCACGATCTCCACGGCGGGGTGCGTGGTGTGCGTACCCGAGAAGACCTTGGGGAAGACGCGGATGAACTCCAGACGGGAGAGCTTCTTGACGATGAAGACGTCGAGCAGGCCGTCGTCGAGGAGAGCATCCGGGGCCACTCTCATTCCGCCGCCGAGGGAGACATTGTTGGCGATGGACACCAGCATGCCCTCGACCTCGCGCACGACACCGTCGATGGTGAGGGTGTAGCTCACGGGCTTCAGGGTGAGGAGCTCACGCAGCAGCGCCAGGATGTAGCGGCTCGAACCGCGGGGTCTGGTCATCGTGTTCGCGCGTTCGTTGACCACTGCGTCGAAGCCTGCCGACAGCACGCCGGCGTACCAGGTGGTGAGAGCGCCGTGTCGTACGCGTGCGGCGTCGATCACCCGGGGCTCACGGTGAAGGGAACCGAGGAGGGTGCGGATGGCTGCGTCCGTGTCGCCCACGGGGAGCCCGAGACCGCGGGCCATGTCGTTGCCGGTGCCTGCGGCGACGATGCCGAGTGGGATGGCGGTGCCGGCGACCAGATTGGTGCCGAGCGAGACCATGCCATCGCCGCCGACGACGACGAGAGCATCCGTCCCAGCCTCGACCGCGTGCGCCGCCTCACGACGCAGGAGCTCGAAGTTTGGCTCGCGCAGCATCGCGATGTCGTGGCCGGCCTCGATCAGCGCCTCGACCACGCGGGGACCGACCTCGCGGTTGTGGCCGAACGACGCGTTGGGGTTGATGGCCACGGTGATCCGCAACGCCGAGGCAGCACTCATACGGCGATTATGGGGTGCTGCGGGGTCCGGAGCCGACTCACCGGCGGTGCGTGTTGCACGGAGGCCTCCCGAGGTGTTGGCTCGGATCATGAGACTGACAAAGCTGGAACACGCCGCCCTCGTCCTCGAGCAGAACGGCGACCGGCTCTACATCGACCCGGGTTCGTTCACGACCGCCATCACCGAGTCGGCCGGAACCGTGGCCATCGTCATCACGCACGAGCACCCCGACCACTGGACTCCCGAGCAGTTGAAGCGCATCGTCGACGCGAACCCCGATGTGCGGATCTTCGGTCCGGCCGGCGTCGTCGCTGCCGCGAGCGACTTCGCGGTCGAGCTCGTGGCCGCCGGTGACACTGTGGAGGTCGGAGCCTTCACGCTGCGCTTCTTCGGTGAGAAGCACGCCGTCATCCACTCATCGATCCCCGTGATCGACAACGTCGGTGTGCTCGTCAACGACACCCTCTACTACGCAGGCGACTCGTTCACCATTCCGGAGGGCGTGGCCGTCGACACCCTCGCGGCCCCGGCCGGTGCGCCGTGGATGAAGGTGAGCGATGTCATGGACTACGTCCTGGCCGTGGCGCCGAAGCATGTGTTCCCGACGCATGAGATGGTGCTCTCACGTGCCGGAAAGGACATGTCGAACGCGCGTCTGACCTGGTCCGTCGAGCAGGGCGGTGGGGAGTTCCACGCGCTGGAGCCCGGCGACACCCTGGACATCTGAGCGCCGGTTCGGAGGGGCGTTCAGGTGTGGACGCGGTGAGTGCGCTTCGGGCGGTCGCATCGCTCGGCTCTCAGCGAGCGGGGAGATGACTGGCCGCGCGCTGAGGGATGCGCACGCTCCGCTCGCTGAGGTGCGGACGCAGTCCGCGGTCGAAGCACATGAATCCGGTCGCTGAGGCCCGGACGGAGTCCGCGGTCGAAGCGCGAACGGAGTTCTACCCCGTGGCGGTGGCGGCGGGTTCGAGTTCGTGCGGGAGGGTGACGGGGTGGGTGATCTGCTCCCGGGTCTTCGGCTTCATCAGGCGCGGTGTTTGATCCGGGTCGATCTGGGGTGGTGGGATGAGCCAGTACTGGTCGTGGTGGTCGCGGGTGATCTCCCAGCCCTCGTTGTGCACGCGGAGGTGACCTCTGCGGCATAGCAGGATGCCGTCGGCGACGTTCGTGTTCCCGTGGTCGCGTTTCCAGTGCCGGATGTGGTGGATCTCGGTCCAGGAGGGTGGTCGGTCGCAGTCGGGTTCCATGCAGCCGCCGTCGCGGATGCTGATCGCGAGGCGTTGTGCCCGGGTGAAGAGGCGTTCGTCGCGTCCGAGGTTCAACGGTTGCCCGGTCGAGGAGAACAGTACGGGCAGG